>CAWCOF010000008.1:0-21048 GCA_963797005.1 uncultured Alphaproteobacteria bacterium | reverse complement strand
GCCTCGCGCACACCGATGGAGATGTAGAACTGCCCAAAATTCTGGGAAACCTTCCCTGGCAATCCCGAGCCAAGCTCGTCGGTCCCGAGATCGGCAGGCAGGTGCAGAGACTAGACGGGCAGCACCTGAAGCGCACCACGCGCCAAGGTGAAGGGATAGTCCAGACCACAAACTTCGACCGATGCAGGGCGCACCCTGCCAGGCCAGGGCGGCGAAAGCCGTGGCTAGAGCAGGATCGCTTCGGATGGAATTGCCTTGCCTTGATCGCGACGTTTCGGCCGA
Source organism: uncultured Alphaproteobacteria bacterium (assembly GCA_963797005.1). Classification (GTDB taxonomy): domain Bacteria; phylum Pseudomonadota; class Alphaproteobacteria; order Rhizobiales; family Hyphomicrobiaceae; genus AWTP1-13. Next base: position 20,766 of record CAWCOF010000008.1, on the reverse strand, counting down.
AGCGTGAATCCTGCTCTATTCAATACGTTGAGAGCAAGATTCACGTTCCATGATCGAAGCAAAGTGCTTCGATCAGAAACGATCTTGCTCTGGTACGCAACCCGTTGCGCAAATGCCCGTGAGGGTTCGATCGTGGTCGCCCCCGACGGTGCCCCGGCTAAGCGAGGCAGACTTACCGCTCTCACGGCACCCGAGCATCCAACACATAAAAAATGGACGCCAGGAAGGGAGGTTCCGCCTAGCGTCCAAGGAAGCCGCAAATCGGAAGGAGAAGCGGCGCCGCAATAGAGGGCGCGCGCCTTTCGGTTTCAAGTAAAGAGGCCATAAAATCGCCAGCCCCAGCCCGGCAGTGATCCTACCAGAGGGTTATCCGCGGCTGCGGGGCGGGCCGATTGCTCAACCAAATGCCCGGCGGCCCTTGGCGCAAACGACCAAGGGCCACGCGATCGTGAGGATGTGTGTGCCCGCTGCTAGGTCTTCATGTTGCGATAGCGGATCATGTAGGCATCCATCGTATAGTCGGCGACCTGGTGCCAGAAGTATCCGTCATCCTGGAAGGCCTTGTGGCTGTCGTAGAGCTTCTTGAAGGCCGGGTTCTTCTGGCTGAGCTCGGCATACAGGCCAAGCGCCGCCTTGTAGCAGCCGTCCATCACCTCCGGCGTGAAGGCGTGCAGAACGGCGCCCTGACTGCCCAGGCGCTTCAGGGCGGCAGCGTTGTTGGCGTCGTATTTGGTTGCGACCCAGTTGTTGCTCTCCAGGACCGCAGATGTCAGCGCCTCCTTGTAGAGCTTCGGCAGGCTGTTGAACTTCTCGGTGTTGGCGATGAAGGCGGTGGTCGAGTTCGGCTCCCACCAGCCGGGGTAGTGATAAAACTTCGCGACCTTGTAGAAGCCGAGCTTCTCGTCGTCGTAGGGACCGACCCACTCGGCGCCGTCGATGGTGCCCTTCTCCAGCGCGGGATAGATGTCGCCGCCCGCGATCTGCTGGGGCACGACGCCGACCCGCTGCATGATCTTGCCGGCAAAACCTCCGAGCCTGAACTTCAAGCCCTTCAGATCCTCCATGGTGTTGATCTGCTTGCGGAACCAGCCGCCCATCTGGCAGTTGGTGTTGCCGGCCGGAATAAAGTGGCAGTTGTAGGCCTTGAGGAAGTCGTTCAGGAGGTCTTGGCCTCCGCCCTGCAGGAGCCATGCGTTCTGCATGCGGCTGTTCATGCCGAAGGGCAGGGCCGAGCCGAACACGAACGCGTCGTTCTTGCCGAAGTAGTAGTAGAGGGCGGTGTGGCCGCATTCGACCGTGCCGTTCTGGACCGCGTCGAGCACTTGAAGCCCTGGCACGATCTCGCCACCGGCGAAGGTCTGAATCTGAAACTTGTTGTCCGTCATTGCGGCGACGCGCTTGGCGATGTTCTCGGCGCCGCCAAAGAGGGTGTCCAGTGCTTTTGGCCAGCTCGTCGTCTGCCGCCACCGAATCTCGGGCATCGATTGCGCGATGGCAGGCGCAGCGACAGCCGCCGATGTGAGGGCAGCGCCCGTCGCCGCGCCGGCCTTGATGAACCCACGTCTCGTCACTTTCGTCATTCTCTTTTCTCCTGAGCAACTCCCGGCCGATGGTCGGCGACGCGCCTGCAAAAACGCTGTCAGCCCGGCACGCTAGAGGCGCCCCCGACAACGGACGAGTAAATGTTTATTTACGCCCGGCGCCCGCTGCAGCGACCTGAGGTCGCGTGCCTCATTTCGTCTTGGAGATGTTCGGCGGCGGCGGCAGACTGAATTGTGGCGCTCCGGGATTGAAGGGAGCGCCAGGCACGCCGAAAGACGGCGCCTGTATCTCGATCTTGCCCGGAGTGGCCGCCGGCGCCGACTTGTAGTGCATCACCATCCCCGGGAAGGCGATCACGAGCGCCACCATGATGCACTGTATGACCACGAAAGGAATGGCGCCCCAGTAGATCTGGCCCGTCGTTATCGGCTCGGTCATGGCCCCGGTCACGCGGTCCTTGTAGGGCTCCCGCGGGGCCACCGACCGCAGGTAGAAAAGGGCGAAGCCGAAGGGCGGGTGCATGAAGCTCGTCTGCATGTTCACGCCGAGCATGACACCGAGCCAGATGAGATCGACGCCGACCTTCTCGGAGGCCGGCACCAGCAATGGAATGATGATGAAGGCGATCTCGAAAAAGTCGAGGAAGAAGGCCAGGAAGAACACCAGCGCATTTACGAACACGAGGAAACCGACCTGCCCGCCGGGCAGCGAGGTCAGCAGATGTTCCACCCACAGGTGCCCGTTCACGCCGTAGAAGGTCAGCGAGAAAATCCGCGCGCCGATCAGGATGAAGACCACGAACGATGAAAGCTTGGCCGTGGACTCGATCGCCGACCGAAGCAAGACCAGGTTGAAGCGGCCTGGATTGCGGTCCAGGTAGCGCTTCACGATGGCCAGCACGATCGAGCCCGTGGCGCCCATGGCGCCCCCTTCGGTCGGCGTTGCCACGCCGATGAAGATCGTGCCGAGCACAAGGAATATGAGAAACAGCGGGGGCACCATGACAAAGGTGACCTGCTGGCCTATCGCCGACAGGAAGCGCAGGCCCGTGAGCTTGGCGAGAACCCAGTTGAGCACAGCAACGGCGAAGGCGAACAGGATCGCGGCCGCCATGACGAGAATGACGAAGTCGGCCCCGCGATAGGATTGCGTGCTGACGACGAAGTAGCCGACGAACGCCGACACGATCGTGAGAATGGAAAGCGAGGTGAGCCCGCGCCCGCCGTCGGGCTCGCGAAACCCTACTGCGTCGGGTGGAAGGCCCGGCGCGGCCTTGGCGGAAGCCTTGGTGACGATGAAGACGTAGCCGGCGTAAAGGCAAGCCAGCACCATGCCTGGGATGAATGCGCCCTCATACATATCCCCGACCGAGCGGCCGAGTTGGTCGGCCATTACGATCAACACCAGCGAGGGCGGAATGATCTGGGCGAGCGTCCCGGAGGCGGCAATGATGCCTGTCGCCACCCGCCGGTCGTAGCCGTAACGCAGCATGATCGGCAGCGAAATGAGCCCCATGGAGATCACGGACGCGGCAACGACGCCCGTCGTTGCCGCCAGAAGCGCACCGACGAAGACGACCGCATAGGCAAGTCCGCCGCGCACTGTCCCAAAGAGCTGCCCGATGGTGTCGAGCAGGTCCTCTGCCATGCCCGAGCGCTCCAGCACCAATCCCATGAATGTAAAGAATGGAATGGCGAGCAGCACCTCGTTGTTCATGATGCCGTAGAGACGCTCCGGCAGCGATTGAAGGAGCGGCCAGTACAGCGAAATCTCGCCGTGCGACAGGGGCGCCACCTCCACCCCGACGATGAAGAACACGAGCCCGACGGCGGCGAGAGAGAACGCGGCGGGATACCCCAGGATCAGGAACAGTACCAGCGACGCAAACATGATCGGCGCCATGTTGTGCGCGACAAATTCAGCCATTTGGGTAGCTCCGGGGGATCAGAGACGCGTCCTTGCGTGGGTATCTTGCAGCTACGTGTGGGCGCGCTTGTCGGCTTCGTCCTTCGCAGCTTGCAGGACGCGCTGTGCCTCCGCCTCGGCTGCCGCGTGATGGCCGCCGCCGGAGATCGTGTCTTCGAGATCGCCCCTCAGGATGGCAATGCGCTTGATCAGCTCCGAGAGGCCCTGAATGAAGAGCAGCGTGAAGGCCAGCGGGATCAGGAATTTGGAAGGGTAGACCGGCAGGCCGCCGGCATTGGTGGACTGCTCGTTCTCCAGCAGGGAGCGCCAGAAGAACGGCCAGCCCAGATAGGCCAGCACGAACGCGACGGGCAGCAGGAAGAACAGGTGCCCGACCACGTCGATCCAGTCACGCAACCGCTTCGGCAGCATGTTGTTCACGATATCGATGCGGATGTGCTCGTTGGAAAGCAGCGTCCAGCCTGAGCAGAGCAGGAACACGGCGCCGAACAGGACCCACTGGATCTCGAGCCAAGAGTTGGAAGATGTGCTGAAGACCTTTCGCACGGTCGCGTTGACGGCGCTGACCAGGATTGCGGCCAACAGGCCCCAGGCGACAAACCTGCCAATCCGCGTGCTGATGGCATCGACCGTGCGGCTGAACCGCAGCAAGGACTTCAATCGATCCTCCCCATTAGGGCTTTGCCCACCACTCTTGTCACCCGTGCCACGCCCGAGGAAGCCAGGGCCATTTCCGCTCGCGCGGCCAACCCCGGTGACCTCTCTGCAAGAGACCAGCGCAATCCGATCGGTCGCGTCACGTGCGCGCCGAGCCCGCTGCCCCAGCAAATTGGCTTGAACGAGCCGGTGATTCTCTTCGGCGCCGGCAAACGGGATCAAGTAAATATACGTTTACGCGACGCATGGCCGCCGGCCTCCCGCGGTCGTCCCGGCCGGGCTGACGCGGATATGCGCAATTTATGGATTTGCCTGCAAAAGCTACTCCCTGCCCGCACCCCCGATCACTAAGACTTCTCCGCAACGACTGGGCCCACGAAGCACATGCTCGCTCGGGCCCCTTGGTCGGGAGGCACGCGCCATGAACACGGGCATGCGAATGTATGTCGACGGTCTGGCTCTGATGGCCGCCACGGTCGCTCTGTGCAATCTCGTCATTCTGGCCTTCAGGCATCCCCGATGGCCGGCACGGCTCGGCAGCGAGTTCCTCGCCATGATGGTCGGCGTGCTGCTTACGGTCCTCGTGGTGTGCGCCTATGCGGAGGCGGCCAGCCTGATCGCATCGACCTTGCCGAACGGCCATTTGGCCTGGGTGATGATCGGCGTGGCCGCAGCGTTTGTTGCTCTCGCATTCCTCTTGACCCTAGCAATGGGAATGAGGCGACGGCTACGCCAGGCTGCCGCCGGTGCATCGCCCTTTGCACCACGTCCACCGCTGAGGTCTCCGGCGGTGGCGGCGAGCGCGTAGGCTTCGAAAATTGTCGGAACGGGGCTGTGGATTCGATGGCCGGTTGGGGTGCTGTGTTTGCCGGTGCGGTCTCCGTGGGCTTGGGCATTCTGTTGAGCTGGTGGCTCCCCAGGACAACAGACGGAGCTTCGCCGATCCTCGCGCTGGCAGCGATTTTGTTCTTGCTCCTAGGTTCGGCAATCCTGGTTCGCGGATTTGGCGTCATGTGACCGAACAGACGGGCAGACGGCAGACGAGGCGGAACCGCCCGAATTCGGGGAAGCGTTCGCTGCTCACGTGCTGTGCCCACGCAGGCGCCCGACGATGCCGGTCGGGAAGAAGTACACGCTGACGATAAAGAGCAGCCCGAGCCAGAGGAGCCAGCGGTTCGGGTGCAACAGGCCGGAGAGCAGCGGCACGCCGGCGGTGGCTTCCCCGGCGATCTTCATCAGGTTTTGCAGGTAGTTCTGGGCGATGATGAAGACGGTGGCGCCGATCACGGCGCCGTACATGGTGCCCATGCCGCCGATCACGATCATCAGCAAGATGTCGACCATGATCTCGAGCGACAGCGTGGTGGCAGGGCCCGTGTAGCGCAGCCACACGGCGAGCAGGGCGCCGGCCAGCGCCGCCATAGCGGCCGAGAGCACGGTCGCCGCCGTGCGGTAGTAGACGACCCGATAGCCGATGGCATCGGCCCGGAAGGCGTTCTCGCGCACGGCCTGCAGCACGCGGCCGAAGGGCGAGTTGACCATGCGCAGCATCAGCAGGAAGAGGGCGGCTGCGGAGAGCAGGATCAGGTAGTAGGCGATGAGCCGGCCGTCGATGCGCGCGCCCAGCACCCGCTCCTCCAGCAGCCTGAAACCAGGGGTAAGCACGTGGGGAATGGAATAGTTGAGCCCGTCCTCCCCGCCGGTGATGAACGAGAGCTGCGAAACCATCAGCTCGAAGGCGCTGGCAACAGCCAGCGTCACCATGGCGAAGAAGATGGCGCGCACCCTGAGCGAGAAGAGCCCGATCAGCAGGGCCAGCAGCGCGGCCGCCAGCATGCCGAGGGCGCTGCCGAGGAGGATCGCGGCGAAGCTCGCGCCCATGTGCTTCAGCGCGATGGCCACCCCATAGGCGCCCATGCCGAAGAACATGGTGTGGGCGAAGGAGACGATGCCGGTGTAGCCGAGCAGCAGGTCGTAGCTGGCAACCAGCACGATGAAGATCGAAATGCGCGCCGCCGTATCGAGGGAGCGCGTGCCCGGAAAGACGAACGGCGCCAGAACCAGGCCGGCAGCGATCGCCACCAGCACCAGCAGCAGCGCGATGCTGCGTGGGCGGTCGCCGGAAATCAGCCTCACCAGCATCGCCCCTCACTTCGCCTTGACGACCGCGTAGAGACCCTGCGGCCGCCACATCAGTATCGCCACCATCAGCGCGATGTTGGAGACGAGCGCGACCTTGGGCGCCAGGAACGCGGTGTAGTTGGCGATCAGCCCGACCAGCAGCGCGCCGATGAAACAGCCCTCGATCGAGCCGAGCCCGCCGATGATGACCACGATGAACACCAGGATCATGATCTCCGAGCCCATGTGGGCCGTGATCGTCTCCTGATAGAGCCCCCACATGACGCCGCCGGCACCCGCCAGCGCCGAGCCGGCCATGAACACGGCGATGAACAGCCGGCGGATGCGGTAGCCCAGCGCCTCCACCATCTCGCCGTTCTCGACACCCGCCCGCACCAGCAGACCGATCCTGGTGCGCGTCAGCACCAGCCGCATGGCGATGAACACGGCAAGGCCCAGGGCCGCGGCCAGGATGCGGTAGGTCTCCACCGTCGCGCCCCAGACCAGCACGGAGCCTTTGAGCATCTGCGGGCGCGGCAGCGTGATGGCGTCCGGCCCCCAGATCACCAGGATTAGCTGCTGGGCGATGATGAGCCCGCCCATGGTGACCAGGATCTGCTTGAGGTGGAAGCCGTACACCGGGCGCACGATAATCCGCTCGAAGGCGTAGCCGAGCAGCCCCGTCGCCGCCATGGCCGCGAGCAGTGCCATGGCGACGGCCGCCAGATTGAGCGCCATGGAGGCGGCCGCGGTCCAGCCGGCGAGGTGCCCCAGCACCGTGAAGCCCACGAAAGCGCCGGCCGCGATGAAGGCGCCGTGGCCGAAGTTGATGACGTCCATCAGCCCGAACACGACGGTGAGCCCCGACGCCATCAGGAAGATCATCATGCCCATGGCAAGCCCGGCGGCTGTCAGCGTCAGCCAGGTGGCGGGCACGCCGATCAGCACGAGGCCCGCGACCGCGACCAGCGGCACCAGCAGCACCGGCAGAAGCGCACCCAGCCGCTCCGACGGCGTTGTGCGCGCGATCTGGGGGGCGATGGCGGAGGCATCGCTCATTGGTGCGCCTCCAGGCTCAGGCCCATCAGCCGCTCCTGCAGTGACGCGTCGGCGGCGAGCGCCGACATCTCGCCTGTATGCACGATGCGTCCGTCGTCCATGATGGCGACCGTGTCGCCCACCTCCCTTGCCATGGCGAAGTTCTGCTCGACAAGAAGGATGGTCGTGTCGGTGCGCTTGAGCTCGGCGATGGCCGCCGTCATCGCCTTGACGATGGCGGGGGCCAGGCCCTTGGTCGGCTCGTCGATCAGGATGAGGCGGCGGGGCTCGATCAGCGCGCGCGCAACCGAGAGCATCTGCTTCTGCCCTCCGGAGAGGTTGCCCGCTGGCAGCATCCAGAACGTCTTCAGGGGCGGGAACAGCGCAAGCAGCCACTCGAGGCGCGCCGCATCGAGGGGACCCGCGCGCGCCGCCAGCACCAGGTTCTCCTGCACCGTGAGGTCGGTGAAGAGCCCCATGTTCTCAGGGACATAGGCGATGCCGCGCCGCGCGATCGAGGGCGTGTCGAGGCCCGCGATGCCCTCGCCGGCAAAGAGGATGCGGCCCCGCGAGGCGCGCCACAGCCCCATGATCGTGCGCAGGCAGGTGGTCTTGCCGGCGCCGTTGCGGCCCAGAAGCACGGTGATGCCGCCTGCGGGCACCGTGAAGCTCACGCCCTGCAGGATGTGATACTGGCCGATATGGGTGTGCACGCCGTCCAGCGTGAGCAAGGCCTCAGGCACTTGGCCCCTCCACGCCGAGATAAACCTCCTGCACGACGGCCGAGGCGATCACCTCGGCCGGATCGCCGTCGGCGACGAGCCGGCCGTTATGCAGCACGACGATGCGGTCCGCCAGAGAGCGGATCACGTCCATCTTGTGCTCCACCAGCAGGATGGTCTTGGAGCTGTCGGCCTTGAGCCTGGTGATCAGATCGAGGATCACGGGCACCTCGTCCACGCTCATGCCCGCGGTCGGCTCGTCGAACATCAGCACTGCCGGCTCCAGCGCGATGAGCATGGCCACCTCGAGCTTGCGCTGGTCGCCGTGCGGCAGGGCCGCAACCTTGCGGTCGGCCGCCTCGATGAGGCGCACCTCGCGCAAGACCTCGTCAGCCCGCCGGATCAGATCGAGGTGCGTGTCCGCCATGGAGAGGATGTCGAAGCCGGTGCCCGCCTTCGACTGGGCGACGAGGCGCACGTTCTCGCGCACCGTCAGGTTCGGAAACAGGTTGGTGAGCTGGAAGGCGCGGCCGATGCCGCGATGCGTGCGCTGCGCCACGGAGAGGTGCGAGATATCGTGCCCGTCGAGGCGCACGGTGCCGGCAGTCGCCTTGAGCTGGCCCGAGATCAGGTTGAAGTAGGTGGTCTTGCCGGCGCCGTTGGGGCCGACGATGGCGGTCAGCGTGCCGCGCTCAAAGGCGCAGCTCACCCCGTCCACGGCGACGTGGCCGCCGAAGCGAATGGTGAGATCGCGCGTCTCGAGTGTGGGCGCCGCCATAGCCATGGATGCATCAACCGTGAGGCGTACTCAACTGGTCCCCCTCCCCTTGACGGGGAGGGGTTAGGGGTGGGGTGACTACGCAAGGGAAAGCGTGCTCAGTGCGCGTCCTGGGGGATTTTGGCCATCAGCGTCGCCTTCGTCGCGTACCCCCGCCCCCGACCCCTCCCCGCAAGCCCTCGGGCTCTCTCCACACTATTCGTCCTGCCCAAAGATGGCCCGAGGGCAAGGGGGAGGGGAGCGCTGCGGCTCGCCCCTGACCCTCATAAAGCCAAGCCCCGTCGCTGAGGCAAGAGCTACGGCGAAGAATGCGGAGCCTCGGCACCGCATTCCTTCCCGCACGACCCCGCGGCTACGACTTCTTGTTCAGGATCGGCACCTTCATGTCTTCGATCTTCAGCTCGCGCACCAGCTCGGGGATGCCCCACTCCACCTTGGGATCGACCTTGATCTTGAAGTGGTACATGGACTGCAGCGCCTGGTGATCCTCCGGGCGGAAGATCATGATGCCCTTCGGCGTCATGAACTTCAGGCCCTCCATGGCCGCAATCAGCTTCTCGGTGTCGGTGGCGCCGGCCTTCTTGAGCGCCTCCACGACGGCGATGCCGGCCGCCATGCCGCCGGCGGTGAAGAAGTCGGGCGGCGCGTTGTGGCGCTTCTGGTGCTCGGCCACCAGCCAGTCGTTCACCGGGTTCTTGGGGATGTCGTAGTAGTAGTAGGTGGCGCCCTCCATGCCGGGCAGCTGCTTGTAGACCTTGAGCGCTGCCAGGATGTTGCCGCCGGTGGCGATCTCGATCCCCAAGCGCTCCGGCTGCAGCGCCTTGAGCTTGCCCAGCGGGTTGCCGGCCCCGGCCCAGATCACGAAGATGAACTTGCGACCCTTCTCGCCCTTGAGGGCATCGAAGATGCGCTGCGCGTTGGCCGTGAAGTCGGTGGTGTCGGTCTTGGCATACTCCTCGAACACCAGCTTGGCGCCCGTGGGCGCGAGCGCGGCCTTGAACGCGGCGACGCCGTCGCGGCCGAAGGCATAGTCCTGTGCCAGCGTGGCGATGGCGACACCGGGCTTGCCGAGCGCGACGGCGTTGGCGATGGCGTCCTGCGAGGAGTTGCGCCCCGTGCGGAAGATGTAGCGGTTCCAGCTGGCGCCCGTGATCGAGTTCGGCCACCGCCGGCTCCACCAGCAGCACCTTCTTGTATTCCTGCGCCACCGGCAGCATGGCGAGTGCGACGCCGGAGTTGACGGGGCCGACCGCCAGCGCCGCGCCATCGTCGCCATAGGCCTCCGCCAGCATGGCGCGGCCGATGTCCGGCTTGTTCTGCGTGTCCTTCTCTATCACTGCGATCTTGCGGCCGTTGACCTCCATCTTGCCGCCGGTGGCATATTCCAGCCCCATCATGAAGCCGATGTGCGACTGCTTGGCGTAGGCCTCGAGCGGGCCGGTCTTGCCGTAGACGTGGGCGATCTTGATGTCTTGTGCCGATGCGCCGGCGCAGGCGGCGGCGAGCGCAAGGCTCGCGGCGAAGATAGTCCTCAACACAACCAACCTCCCTGATTGCAAGCGTGCATTGAGCCTTGAACGGGAGCGCTCCGGGAAGGGACGCCTCCGCATTGCTGCAGCTCTAATGACACATGACTTGGGTGTCACGCCCGGCCGCAGTCGCACCCCGGGTCGCAGGCCCGCCGCGCCCATTTGCGACTGCGTAGGCACCTGTCCCTGCGAAGGAATTCCGGATTGTGGTCTGGAATGAAGAGGCCGAGTGACGCAATGCACGGACCTTGCCGGTAACGCCTTGCTAGACGCCGAGGTGGCGCCGAAGCATGTCCGGCTGCGACTTCATCTCCTCGGGCGAGCTCTCGTGCACGACGTGGCCGTTGTTGATGATGTAGGCGCGGTGCGCGAGCGCCAGCGTCGCAGCCAGGTTCTGCTCGACGAGAACGATGGTCTGGCCCGCCTCCACCAGCTTGCGGCACACACTCATCAAGTCGCGCACGATCACCGGCGCCAGACCCTCGAACGGCTCGTCCAGCAGGATCAGCTTGGGATCGCGGATCAGCGCGCGTGCGATCGCCAGCATCTGCTGCTCGCCGCCGGACAGGTCGGTTCCGCGACTGCGCCGGCGGGCCGCCAGGCGCGGGAAGATCTCATAGATGCGCCCGAGCGGCCAGGCGTTCGGCGCGGTCAAGCTGGCGAGGACCAGGTTCTCTTCCACGTCGAGGCTGCCGAAGATGCGCCGCTCCTCCGGTACGAGTTGCATGCCGGCCTGCGCAATGACGTGCGCGGGCTTGCCCGCCACATTCTTGCCGTTGAAGGTGACCGAGCCCGAGCGCGGCTTCACCAACCCGATCAGGCTTTTCAAGGTCGTGCTCTTGCCCGCACCATTCCGGCCGAGCAGCGCCACCACCTCGTGCGCCTCCACGCGCAGGGCGACGTCGAACAGGATGTGCGAGTCGCCGTAGTAGGAATTGAGCGATTTGACCTCGAGCAGGCTCATGCCGCGTGCACTCCGCCGAGATAGGCCTCCTGCACGGTGTCGTTGCGCTTGATCTCGTCGGGCGTGCCCTCGGTGAGCACGCGGCCCTCGTGCAGGACCGTGATGCGCTCGGCCAGCTCGAAGATGGCGTCCATATCGTGGTCGATGACGATCATGGTGCGGCCGCGGCTGATCGATTTGAGGAGCTGCACCGTCTCCGCGCGCTCGCGCGGGCTCATGCCGGCGAGCGGCTCGTCGAGCAGCAGCAGGCTCGGCTCCGTTGCCAGCGCGAGCCCGATTTCGAGGCGGCGCTTCTCGCCATAGGCAAGCTCTGAAACCGGCACGTCGGCACGTTCGATCAAATGCACGAGGCCCAGCGTCTGCTCGACCCGCTCGCTGAGCCCGGCAACGCTGCGCATGCCACGCAGCAAGTCGAGCCGAAACGGTCCGCGCTTTTCGGCAAGAGCCGCAATGGTGACGTTCTCGCGCGCCGTCAACCGCGTGAAGAGCTGGTTGACCTGATAGCTCTTGGTCAGACCGAGCTGGCAGACCTCGGTCACAGTGCACCCCGTGATATCGCGACCGTTGAAGCTAATCCGCCCGACAGACGGCTGCACCTCGCACGTCAGCATCTTGAAGAAGGTGCTCTTGCCAGCTCCATTGGGGCCGATGATGCCGCGCCGCTCGCCGCGCTGCACGCTGAAGCTGATGTCGTCGTTGGCGACGATGCCGCCGTAACGCTTGGTCAGCCCCTCTGCTTTGAGGATCGTCTCGACCGCGCCGGCCCCTTCGCGGGCAATGAAGGGCACGATGGGTGCATGTTCCGCCGCGGGAGACGGCGCCACATCGGCGGGGTCGTATTCGGCCGCTTTACGGCGTCGACCCCACCCGGTCACGAGCTGCCCCAGATCGATCAGGCCGCCAACGATGCCGCGCCTCAGAAAGCAGACCAGAAACACGAACACGAGCCCGAGCACCAGTTTCCAGGCGGCGCCGAGATGAAGCGTCGTCTGGAAGAAATCGCTGAGATAGAGCCAGACGGTGGCGCCGATCAGCGGCCCGAACAGCGTGCCCGCCCCCCCGATTGCGGTCTGCATCACCAGCTGCCCGGACGTATCGAACATGAAGGCATCCGGGGGCATGAAGCCCTGCATCACGCCGAGCAGACCGCCGGCAAAGCCGGCATAGGCGGCTGCGACGACGAATGCGGTCAGCTTGTAGCGCTGGATATTGTGGCCGACGGCAGCCGCGCGGAGCGGATTGTCGCGGATCGCACGGAGCACGGCGCCGACCGGGGAACGCACGATGCGCAATGCCAGCACGATGCCGACGAAATACCAGAACGCCAGGAACACATACATCGACCAATCGGTATTGAACTCGATCGTCGTGAAGCCGAGGTAGAGCGTCGGCGTCGGCACGCCCGGCAGGCCGTTCTCGCCCCCGGTATAGGCCGAGAGCGGATTGAACTCGACGAAGAAGAAGACCTCCGAGATCGCCACCGTGATCATGGCGAAATAGATGCCGGTTCGCCGCAGCGCGATCAGCCCGACGATGTAGCCGACGACGGCAGCGAAGATCATGCCGATGAAGATCGCCGCGATCACGTAGGGAAACCCCGCCTCCGTGAGCAGGTAGGCCGCGAGCATGCCGCCCGTGCCGTAGAAGGCAGACTGGCCGAACGAGAGCAGGCCCGTGAACCCGAACATGATGTCAAAACCGATCCCGAACAGCCCCCAGATCAGGATGCGGTTGATCGTGGTCGGCGAAAATCCGAGCTCGGGCAGCACGAACGGCACCGCGATCAGCCCGATTGCGGTCAGCACCTCGATGATGAAGAAGCGTTGCCTGAACATCAGTTGGACGTGCTCACTCGCGGCCGGCCGTTCCAAGCAAGCCGTAAGGACGGACCACCAGAACCAGGGTCATCGCGGCGAAGAGCATCACGTAGGAGTAGCCGGGGTTGAACATCGAGGTGATGCTGATGATCTCGCCGGCGATCAGGCCGCCGAGGATGGCGCCCGGAAACGATCCGACGCCGCCGATCACGACGACCACGAAGGTCTGCACCAGGATCGCTTCGCCGACGTCGGGTGCAATCGAAACCACGGGCGCGTTGACGATCCCGGCGAAGCCCGCCGCCATGGCGCCGATGCCGAACACCAGCATGAACACCTTGTAGACGTCGATGCCGAGAGCATCGACCATCACGGAGTCTTCTATGCCGGCGCGCACGATCATGCCGATGCGCGTGCGATAGAGCACGATGTAAAGCACCAGCAGCGCGACAACGACGATCCCGAGCAGCGCCAGCCGGTAGGTCGGGTAGAACATGAAGCCGATCGGCGTGATGCCGACCAGCGGCCCCGGCGGCGGCACCATCTTGGACAGGCTGCCGAAGAAGAAACGCACGGCCTCGACGAAGACAATGCCCAGACCGAAGGTCACGAGCAGCTGGTCTTCGTGCGGCCGTGCGTAGAAGTAGCGGATGATCACCCTTTCCAGCACCACGCCGACCAGCATGACGAACAGCGAGCCGGCGATGACAGCGACGATGAAGGATCCGGAATAGGTGTAGGCGAGCCAGCCGGCGTAGCCGCCCAGCATGAACATGGCCCCGTGCGCGAGGTTGAGGACGCCCAGCGTGCCGTAGATGATCGTCAGCCCGGACGAGATCAGCGCAAGCAGGGCGCCGAGCACCAGTCCGTTGAACAGCTGCGATACGAAATTAGGCCAGTTGAGCACCTGCACCCTCGCGCACGGTTATCTCGCAAGCGAGATCAGGTGTAGTCGCCGAGCTTGCAGCCGAACTCGTCCGGCTTCTGCATCAAAGGAGCACCCGGCACGACCTCGAGAACATCCCAGTAGTCCTCCTTGTTCTTCATGTCCTTCGGCGCCTTGCCGCGGACGATGACGACCGGGCGGACCAGCTGGTGGTCTTGCGGCCGGAAGTGCACGTCGCCGACCATCGAGGGGAACGTCTCTCCCTTCTCGTACTGCTTGATCACATCCGGAGGATAGAAGCTGCCCGCCTCCGAGACCATGCGCGCCCAGGTTGCGAACTGCATGTAGGCGTTCTGGGCACCCCATTCGGGCCGGTAGCCGTACTTCTTGTTGAAGGCCTCGACGAACATCTTGGCCAGCGGGTACTTGTCCTCCAGCGTCCACCAGAAGTCCGTGGCGGCGAAGACGCCTTCGGTCAGCTCCGCTCCGACTTCCTTCGCGAGGAAGGGGATCTGGTAGGGGATGACCATCTTCATCTTCGGTGTGAGGCCGAACTGCTTGGCCTGCTGGATCGACAGCACCGCGTCGCGTCCCCAGTTCACGTTGACGATGACTTCGGCACCCGAGTTGGCAATGTTGGTCAGATACTGGCTGAAGTCGGACGTGCCGAGCGGGGAGACCTGATTGGTCACCTGGGTCCAGCCGCCGTTCTTGGCCAGGTAGTCGTTCACCGACTTGGTCACCGTGTGGCCATAGGTGTAGTCCGGCGTCATGAACGCGGCTTTTTTGTTCTTGCCGAGGTTCTTCAGCAGCACCGGGCCGATCGCGTTGGCAGCCGTCTGGCCGTAGAAGCACTGCCGGAACGAGTAGCGCGCGCAGTCCTTGCCGGTAGTGTCGTTGGAGCCGGAGATCGCCACCAGATAGAGGATCTTCTCGCGCTCGGCGAACTTGTTGAGCGCGACGGCCACCGCCGACGAGGTGGAGCCCGTCATGGCGACGATCTTGTCGTCGTTGATGAAGCGCTGCTGCGCCTGGACCGCGTTGTTCGGCTTGGCGCCGGAGTCGGCGACCACCAGCTTCACCTCTTTGCCGAGCACGCCTTTGGTGACCTTCGGCGCGATCTTCTTGATCAGCTCGTTACCCTCGTTGATGTGCTCGACGGCGAGCTGCATGCCCTTGAGCTCGTCCTCACCTTGCACCGCATAAGCGCCGGTCCGCGGAACGCTTGCGCCGATGGTGACCGCGCTGCCCTGCGAGCCTGCGGGCCAGGTGCCAAGGGCCGGCTTGTCCTCTGCCCACGCGATGCGCGCCGCGCCGACTGGCAGGAACGAAGCGCCGGCAAGACCGGCGCCGACTTGGAGTACCGAGCGCCTGCTGAAGCCGGCGCCGCCTTGCTTTCTCGACTGTCGTGACATGATTTCCTCCATTGGGCCGGTATCTTCTCAGGTGGAGGATCGACGACATCCCGCCCACGCCGGCATCGGGGGCGAAATGCAAGGGCCAAAGCCCGTCAATCCCTGTGTGCAGCGGTCGTGGGCGAAGGACGCCGAACGACCCATCGAGCAAGGCGCGCTCTGAGCCGCGACTTGCGGTCAGCCATCGCTCACCTCCACGCTTCGCTCCCCGTCCGGACTTGTTTTCCGGCAATTTTTCTTTTGCCTGACTCAGTCTAGCGGTCGTTGTCAAAATCACAATAAGCCATTGGTTTTATGATTCTTTTCTGTAAATCATTTGCATTGAGGCGAGTAATATTGTAAATTCATGACAAGGAGAGCTGCGGATGACAAGGGCCCCTCTGGTCGGACAGCGGATTAGAAAGCGTCGACGGGAGCTTGGGCATTCGCAAGCGGCACTCGCTGCGAACGTGGGCATCTCGCCCAGCTACCTGAACCTGATCGAGCACAACAAGCGGCCTATCGGGGGCGCTCTCCTTCACAAGCTCGCCGGCGCCGTCGGACTAGACAGCAGGGATCTTGCTGGCACCGAGGAGGAGCGGATCATCGCCGAGTTGGCCGAGGCGGCGGCCGACGTCGCGCAGATCGGCATCGAGATCACCCCGCGCGATGCGAGCGAGGTGGTCGCGAACAGCCCGAATGCGGCGCGCGCCATCGTGGCGCTCTACCGCGCTTATCGCGAAGCGCGGCTGCGCTCTGATCTTCTCGGCGAACGGCTTGGCGAGGACCCGTTCCTGGCGGAGACAAGCCAGCAGATCGTTTCCCTCATTACGACGATCCGCTCGTACGCCGAGATTCTAAAGGACTACGGCGACCTTTCGCCGATCGAACGCTCAAAGTTCGCCGCCACGCTCGTGGGCGAGTCGGAGGCGCTGACGACGCAAGCCGTCAACATGTTCGAGTTCATGAGCGGCCATGGCATGCGCCGGCCTCGTGCGGCCCCGCGCGAGGAGGTCGAGGACTTCATCTCCGATCGCGCCAACTACTTTCCGCGCCTGGAAGAGGCCGCTGAGCGGACACTCGCGCAACTGGCACGCTTGCCGACACTCGAAGCATTGTCTGATCTGCTCCAGCTCAGGCATGGCGTTAGCCTGCGAACCACATCGGCGGAAAGCCTGCCCGCCGATGGAGAGCTCCTGGACGGCGCCACGTTCCTCATGTCCGAGAGCCTTGCACGCGCCAGCGCCCGCTTTCGGATCGCGCGCCTCATCGGAACGCTGGCTTTCGGAGAGCGCCTCGACACCCTGGTCGCCGAGGCGGCGCTCTCTTCGCCGGAGGCATCGCGCCGCTTGCGACAGGCATTGGCCAGCTACTTCGCCGGCGCGCTGCTGATGCCCTACCAGCCGTTCCGGGCGGCGATCGACAGTCTCCGCCTCGACATTGCGCTTATCGGGCACCGGTTCGACGCCAGCTTCGAGCAGGTTTGCCAACGTCTCACTTCCATGCGACGACCGGGAGCGGAAGGCCTACCATTGCACTTCCTTCGAATCGACATCGCGGGCAACATCACCAAGCGCTTCTCCGCTTCTGGTTTGCGCCTGCCGCGGTATGGCGGCGCTTGCTCTCGCTGGATCATCCATCACGCATTCACCTCGCCGGGCCGCATCTTCACGCAAGTCGCCCGCCTGCCCGGGGGCGAGACCTTCTTTTTCGTGGCACGCGCCAATGCCTCGCAGGGCAGCATGGGTGCGAACGAGCGCAACCATGCCGTGATGATCGGCTGCGCCATCGAGCACGCCCATCATTTTGTCTATGCCGACGGGCTCAATCTCACTGCACCGAAGAGTCTGGTTCCGATCGGCATCACCTGCCGGCAGTGCGCGCGGGAGGACTGCGGCCAACGCGTGTTCGATCGGGTCGTGCTGCCCGAAATGGCCTCCCCGAGGCTGCCGCCGGCGGTGACATGAGCGGAGCGGCGGGGTATCCTCGCGCCCGCAATGCGACGGCTACGCACGGTGGCCGCGTCAGACCGAAGAGGACGCTTTGCCCCAGTCGGTGCCCCAGTCGGTTCTCGTTGTCGAAGACGAGCGCAACCTGGTCGAAGCGCTGTCCTTCTTGATGCAGCGATCCGGCTATGAGGTCGGCGTCGCCCGCGACGGGCCGACGGCGGTGGCGATGACCCGCGACATGCGCCCTGACTTGGTGCTGCTCGACATCATGCTTCCGGGCTTTGACGGCTTCGAAGTGGTGGCCGCCATCAAGCGCGAAATGCTCGCCAAGATGCCGCGGATCATGATGCTGACCGCCAAGGGCCACGAGCGGGACCGCCGCAAGGCCCTGGCGCTCGGCGTCGACGACTATGTCACCAAGCCATTCTCCAATCGCGACCTGGTCGGCCGGGTTCGTGCGCTGCTTTCGCCGGAGAAGCTTAAGTCGTGAAGCGGGATCTGGCCACCGCTCATGCCGAAGGGCGTCTCGTCGACCGATCGCTTGCGCTGATGGTGGTCACCCTGCTCCTGTTGACGCCGCCGCTGCTTGGGATTTTCGACCAGCCGGTGCTCCTGCAGGGTATCCCGCTGCTGCACGTCTACTGCTACGGCGTCTGGCTGATCGCGATCCTCTGCGGTGCGTGGCTCGCCGCGCGCCTCAGTCCCCCCAAGGACAACGCGGCTCGCGACGCGGGGTCGACCGAACGAGGCTGACGGTGCTCAACACCATCATCGTGGTCAGCGTCGCCCTTGCCTACCTCGGTGTTCTCTTTGCCATCGCCTGGTACGGCGACCTCCGCGCCAAGACAGGGCGCAGCCTGATCACATCGCCCGTCGTCTATACGTTCTCGCTTGCCGTCTACTGCACGTCGTGGACCTTCTACGGCGCGGTCGGCACGGCAGCGGGGCGCGGGATCGAGTTCATCACCATCTATACGGGCCCGACCGTCGTCTTTCTGGGATGGTGGTTCCTGATGCGCAAGATCGTGCGCATCGCCAAATCGCAGCGCATCACCTCGATCGCGGACTTCATCGCCTCGCGCTACGGCAAGAGCGCCCTCCTGGGCATGCTCGTGACCCTCATCGCCATGATTGGCACCATGCCCTACATAGCCCTGCAGCTTAAGGCGGTGTCCACTTCGTTCGCGGTCCTGGCGAACTACACGACCTACTCCGACATCAACGCGGCGCATGCCGGTCCGCCGAGCTTCATCGTGGATGCCGCGTTTCTTACCGCGATCGGCATGGCCATCTTCGCGATCCTGTTCGGCACCCGTCACATAGACCCCAACGAGCACCATGAAGGGATGGTCGCCGCAATCGCCTTCGAGTCGTGCGTCAAGCTGCTCGCCTTCCTCGCCGTCGGCATCTATGTCGTGGTTGCCATCGGTCCAGGCATCGGTCCCGACCAGGCCGCGATCGCTCCGGCCTGGGGCAGCCTCTCGACGGCACCACGGGTTGACGCGCCGCGCTTCCTGACGATGACCTTGCTGTCCATGTCGGCCATCATCTGCCTTCCCCGGCAGTTTCACATCACCGTCGTGGAGAACGTCAACGAGCGCCACCTGGCGACGGCCTCGTGGCTGTTCCCGACCTATCTGCTGCTGATAAGTCTTTTCGCGCTGCCGATCGCCGCGGCCGGACTTGCCACGCTGCCGGCGAGCTTCAATCCCGATTTCTACGTGCTGACGGTGCCGTTGTCGCAAGGCCAACGCAACCTGGCGCTTCTTGCATTCATCGGCGGGCTGTCTTCCGCGACCGCCATGGTCGTGGTGGCGGCCATCGCGCTCTCGACCATGCTCTGCAACGACCTCGTCATGCCGGTGTTGCTGCGCATCCGCTGGTTGAAGCTGGAGGCGCGCGGCGACCTCACCCGGCTCCTGCTCCTGGTCCGGAGGGTTGGGATCTTCACGGTCTTGCTGCTCGGCTACGCTTATTACCGCCTCATCGGCGAGTCCGGCCCCCTGGCCCAGATAGGCTTGGTATCGTTTGCGGTCGTCGCGCAGTTCCTGCCCGCGATGATCGGTGGCTTGTTCTGGAAGAACGCGACGCGCATCGGGGCGTTGACGGGTCTGCTCCTCGGGTTCCTGACGTGGGCCTACACCATGCTGGTGCCGCTGCTGGTGCGTGCCGACATCATCGGCAAGGGCATTCTCGATGGGCCGGGAGGCATCGAGCTGCTTCGGCCGGAGGCACTCTTCGGTCTGACGGGATGGGACGGGCTGACCCACGCGGTGTTCTGGAGCATGATCGCCAATGTCGGCGGCTACGTGCTGGTTTCCCTGTTCACGCGCCAGGACATGATCGAGCGCGTCCAGGCGAGCGCCTTCGTGGACGTGTTCCACAGGCCACCCGGGGAGGCCGAGATTTGGCGACGCTCGGCTGCCGTCGGCGACCTCTATGCGTTGCTGCAGCGCTTCATCGGCCCGGAACGCGCGGCGCGGTCCTTCCGCGAGTATGCCAACACGCGCGGCGAGAACCTCGGCGACCGCTCGCAGGCCGATGCCGGGCTTGTGTCGTTCGTGGAGCGCCTGCTTGCGGGCAGCATCGGCGCCGCCTCCGCGCGCGCCCTGGTGGCCGCCATAACGAAGGGCGAGCCGCTCAGCTTCGAGGAGGTCGCTGCCATACTCGAGGAGACCCGGCAGGTCATTGCCTACAGTCGCGAGCTCGAGCAGAAGTCGAGCGCGTTGCAGGACACTGCGCGGGAGCTCTCGCGCGCCAATGAACGGCTGAAGGAGCTCGACCGGCTCAAGGACGACTTTCTCTCCACCGTCAGCCACGAGCTGCGCACGCCGCTGACCTCGATCCGTACATTCTCCGAGATCCTCGGCGACCGTGACGGCGTGGGTCCGGAGCAGGCCGGTCGCTACGTTTCGATCATCCAGAGCGAGGCGCAACGGCTCACCCGCCTGCTCGACACGATCCTCGACCTGACGCGCCTGGAGCAGGGCCAAGCCGTCTGGAACATGGTCGACGCCGACCTCGCCACCGTCCTGGACGACGCCGTCGCGGCAACCGGCGGTGTCTTCAAGCAGGCATCGTGCTCACTGCAGGTCAAGGTCGAGCCCCACATCCGGCCGGTGCGAGCGGATCGGGATCGCGTGATGCAGGTGTTCATCAATCTGCTATCCAACGCGGCAAAGTTCGCCGACCCCGCGCGCGGCGAGGTCCAGGTGCGGGGACGACATACCGAGAGCGGGTATCTGGTCGAGATCACCGACAACGGCGAGGGCGTGAAGCCGCGGGACCAGCAAATTATCTTCGAGAAATTCGCCAAGGCGCAGGAGCGCAATACCGGCCGCCCCTCGGGCAGCGGCCTGGGCCTCACCATCTCACGGCACATCGTTGAGCACCACGGCGGACGCATTTGGGTGCGCTCTTCCGAGGGAAGCGGCGCGACCTTC
>CAWCOF010000007.1:0-31991 GCA_963797005.1 uncultured Alphaproteobacteria bacterium | reverse complement strand
CGTTTCCCTCATTACGACGATCCGCTCGTACGCCGAGATTCTAAAGGACTACGGCGACCTTTCGCCGATCGGAACGCTCCAAGTTCGCCGCCACGCTCGTGGGCGAGTCGGAGGCGCTGACGACGCAAGCCGTCAACATGTTCGAGTTCATGAGCGGCCATGGCATGCGCCGGCCTCGTGCGGCCCCGCGCGAGGAGGTCGAGGACTTCATCTCCGATCGCGCCAACTACTTTCCGCGCCTGGAAGAGGCCGCTGAGCGGACGCTCGCGCAACTGGCGCGCTCGCCGACACTCGAAGCATTGTCAGATCTGCTCCAGCGCAGGCATGGCATTGGCGTGCGAACCACATCGGCGGAAAGCCTGCCCGCCGATGGAGAGCTCCTGGACGGCGCCACGTTCCTCATGTCCGAGAGCCTTGCACGCGCCAGCGCCCGCTTTCGGATCGCGCGCCTCGTCGGAACGCTGGCTTTCGGAGAGCGCCTCGACACCCTGGTCGCCGAGGCGGCGCTCTCTTCGCCGGAGGCATCGCGCCGCTTGCGACAGGCATTGGCCAGCTACTTCGCCGGCGCGCTGCTGATGCCCTACCAGCCGTTCCGGGCGGCGATCGACAGTCTCCGCCTCGACATTGCGCTTATCGGGCACCGGTTCGACGCGAGCTTCGAGCAGGTTTGCCAGCGTCTCACTTCCATGCGACGGCCGGGAGCGGAAGGCCTACCATTGCACTTCCTTCGAACCGACATCGCGGGCAACATCACCGAGCGCTTCTCCGCTTCTGGTTTGCGCCTGCCGCGGTATGGCGGCGCTTGCTCTCGCTGGATCATCCATCACGCATTCACCTCGCCGGGCCGCATCTTCACGCAAGTCGCCCGCCTGCCCGGGGGCGAGACCTTCTTTTTCGTGGCACGCGCCAATGCCTCGCAGGGCAGCATGGGCGCGAACGAGCGCAACCATGCCGTGATGATCGGCTGCGCCATCGAGCACGCCCATCATTTTGTCTATGCCGACGGGCTCAATCTCACTGCACCGAAGAGTTCGGTTCCGATCGGCATCACCTGCCGGCAGTGCGCGCGGGAGGACTGCGGCCAACGCGTGTTCGATCGGGTCGTGCTGCCCGAAATGGCCTCCCCGAGGCTGCCGCCGGCGGTGACATGAGCGGAGCGGCGGGGTATCCTCGCGCCCGCAATGCGACGGCTACGCACGGTGGCCGCGTCAGACCGAAGAGGACGCTTTGCCCCAGTCGGTGCCCCAGTCGGTTCTCGTTGTCGAAGACGAGCGCAACCTGGTCGAAGCGCTGTCCTTCTTGATGCAGCGATCCGGCTATGAGGTCGGCGTCGCCCGCGACGGGCCGACGGCGGTGGCGATGACCCGCGACATGCGCCCTGACTTGGTGCTGCTCGACATCATGCTTCCGGGCTTTGACGGCTTCGAAGTGGTGGCCGCCATCAAGCGCGAAATGCTCGCCAAGATGCCGCGGATCATGATGCTGACCGCCAAGGGCCACGAGCGGGACCGCCGCAAGGCCCTGGCGCTCGGCGTCGACGACTATGTCACCAAGCCATTCTCCAATCGCGACCTGGTCGGCCGGGTTCGTGCGCTGCTTTCGCCGGAGAAGCTGAAGTCGTGAAGCGGGATTGGCCACCGCTCATGCCGAAGGGCGTCTCGTCGACCGATCGCTTGCGCTGATGGTGGTCACCCTGCTCCTGTTGACGCCGCCGCTGCTTGGGATTTTCGACCAGCCGGTGCTCCTGCAGGGTATCCCGCTGCTGCACGTCTACTGCTACGGCGTCTGGCTGATCGCGATCCTCTGCGGTGCGTGGCTCGCCGCGCGCCTCAGTCCCCCCAAGGACAACGCGGCTCGCGACGCGGGGTCGACCGAACGAGGCTGACGGTGCTCAACACCATCATCGTGGTCAGCGTCGCCCTTGCCTACCTCGGTATCCTCTTTGCCATCGCCTGGTACGGCGACCTCCGCGCCAAGACAGGGCGCAGCCTGATCACATCGCCCGTCGTCTATACGTTCTCGCTTGCCGTCTACTGCACGTCGTGGACCTTCTACGGCGCGGTCGGCACGGCAGCGGGGCGCGGGATCGAGTTCATCACCATCTATACGGGCCCGACCGTCGTCTTTCTGGATGGTGGTTCCTGATGCGCAAGATCGTGCGCATCGCCAAATCGCAGCGCATCACCTCGATCGCGGACTTCATCGCCTCGCGCTACGGCAAGAGCGCCCTCCTGGGCATGCTCGTGACCCTCATCGCCATGATTGGCACCATGCCCTACATAGCCCTGCAGCTTAAGGCGGTGTCCACTTCGTTCGCGGTCCTGGCGAACTACACGACCTACTCCGACATCAACGCGGCGCATGCCGGTCCGCCGAGCTTCATCGTGGATGCCGCGTTTCTTACCGCGATCGGCATGGCCATCTTCGCGATCCTGTTCGGCACCCGTCACATAGACCCCAACGAGCACCATGAAGGGATGGTCGCCGCAATCGCCTTCGAGTCGTGCGTCAAGCTGCTCGCCTTCCTCGCCGTCGGCATCTATGTCGTGGTTGCCATCGGTCCAGGCATCGGTCCCGACCAGGCCGCGATCGCTCCGGCCTGGGGCAGCCTCTCGACGGCACCACGGGTTGACGCGCCGCGCTTCCTGACGATGACCTTGCTGTCCATGTCGGCCATCATCTGCCTTCCCCGGCAGTTTCACATCACCGTCGTGGAGAACGTCAACGAGCGCCACCTGGCGACGGCCTCGTGGCTGTTCCCGACCTATCTGCTGCTGATAAGTCTTTTCGCGCTGCCGATCGCCGCGGCCGGACTTGCCACGCTGCCGGCGAGCTTCAATCCCGATTTCTACGTGCTGACGGTGCCGTTGTCGCAAGGCCAACGCAACCTGGCGCTTCTTGCATTCATCGGCGGGCTGTCTTCCGCGACCGCCATGGTCGTGGTGGCGGCCATCGCGCTCTCGACCATGCTCTGCAACGACCTCGTCATGCCGGTGTTGCTGCGCATCCGCTGGTTGAAGCTGGAGGCGCGCGGCGACCTCACCCGGCTCCTGCTCCTGGTCCGGAGGGTTGGGATCTTCACGGTCTTGCTGCTCGGCTACGCTTATTACCGCCTCATCGGCGAGTCCGGCCCCCTGGCCCAGATAGGCTTGGTATCGTTTGCGGTCGTCGCGCAGTTCCTGCCCGCGATGATCGGTGGCTTGTTCTGGAAGAACGCGACGCGCATCGGGGCGTTGACGGGTCTGCTCCTCGGGTTCCTGACGTGGGCCTACACCATGCTGGTGCCGCTGCTGGTGCGTGCCGACATCATCGGCAAGGGCATTCTCGATGGGCCGGGAGGCATCGAGCTGCTTCGGCCGGAGGCACTCTTCGGTCTGACGGGATGGGACGGGCTGACCCACGCGGTGTTCTGGAGCATGATCGCCAATGTCGGCGGCTACGTGCTGGTTTCCCTGTTCACGCGCCAGGACATGATCGAGCGCGTCCAGGCGAGCGCCTTCGTGGACGTGTTCCACAGGCCACCCGGGGAGGCCGAGATTTGGCGACGCTCGGCTGCCGTCGGCGACCTCTATGCGTTGCTGCAGCGCTTCATCGGCCCGGAACGCGCGGCGCGGTCCTTCCGCGAGTATGCCAACACGCGCGGCGAGAACCTCGGCGACCGCTCGCAGGCCGATGCCGGGCTTGTGTCGTTCGTGGAGCGCCTGCTTGCGGGCAGCATCGGCGCCGCCTCCGCGCGCGCCCTGGTGGCCGCCATAACGAAGGGCGAGCCGCTCAGCTTCGAGGAGGTCGCTGCCATACTCGAGGAGACCCGGCAGGTCATTGCCTACAGTCGCGAGCTCGAGCAGAAGTCGAGCGCGTTGCAGGACACTGCGCGGGAGCTCTCGCGCGCCAATGAACGGCTGAAGGAGCTCGACCGGCTCAAGGACGACTTTCTCTCCACCGTCAGCCACGAGCTGCGCACGCCGCTGACCTCGATCCGTACATTCTCCGAGATCCTCGGCGACCGTGACGGCGTGGGTCCGGAGCAGGCCGGTCGCTACGTTTCGATCATCCAGAGCGAGGCGCAACGGCTCACCCGCCTGCTCGACACGATCCTCGACCTGACGCGCCTGGAGCAGGGCCAAGCCGTCTGGAACATGGTCGACGCCGACCTCGCCACCGTCCTGGACGACGCCGTCGCGGCAACCGGCGGTGTCTTCAAGCAGGCATCGTGCTCACTGCAGGTCAAGGTCGAGCCCCACATCCGGCCGGTGCGAGCGGATCGGGATCGCGTGATGCAGGTGTTCATCAATCTGCTATCCAACGCGGCAAAGTTCGCCGACCCCGCGCGCGGCGAGGTCCAGGTGCGCGGACGACATACCGAGAGCGGGTATCTGGTCGAGATCACCGACAACGGCGAGGGCGTGAAGCCGCGGGACCAGCAAATTATCTTCGAGAAATTCGCCAAGGCGCAGGAGCGCAATACCGGCCGCCCCTCGGGCAGCGGCCTGGGCCTCACCATCTCACGGCACATCGTTGAGCACCACGGCGGACGCATTTGGGTGCGCTCTTCCGAGGGAAGCGGCGCGACCTTCTGCGTTCTTTTCCCCAGCACTGAACCCGATGCTCTCGGCGACTTGGAGGTCAACGCCACGATCGGCGTTCCATGATCGAAGCAAAATGCTTCGATCATGGAACGATCTGGCTCTAGTCCCCAGCTATGGGCTCGACGACCGGGAACATGAACTGGAAGCTGTCGAGCAAGTCGAACAGCTCGATGAGGCTTGCTTCCATGCCGTCGACCGCCAGCAGCCGCTGCGCCAGCGCCTCGGTCAATGAGATCCGGCCCATGACAATTTGACTGAAGACGGAGCGATCCAGCGTGACCGTGGCGTCGGCGAGGTCTGCGTGCTTGTCGGCGACATAGGTGAGAGCCGAGTTCTCTAGGGTGAGCGCATGGCGCTCACTGCTGTCGGGGAACGTCCAGTTGATCACGATGCGCTTGCCTTCCGCCTTCGGTCCATTGAGCCGCATGCCGAGGTAGTCGAAGAGAAGCGGAACCGTCAGGGCCTTGACGACGTCCGGGCTGACCGGGGCGCGAGCGCTGAGTCTCGGCGTGCCGCCCCTCAGCTCGTGCGCTTGCATGGCGCCTCGCATCGACACAGATGCGAGAGCTTCTTGGGTGCGCCATTGCCGTCACCTCGGCGCCCCAGGGCAAATCGGTCATGCTCTCACACCAGCTCTTAACAGTCAGCTCGCTACTTACCTGCGCAGGAGCACACCACGTAGTTCACATCGACATCGCGCGGCCCGCGATCAGCTGCTTCCCAGCGCGCCCGACCTTCGCCGTTGACGAGCGCTGCGCTTGCCATGCCCCGTGACGCTCGGCGCAGCCGCCCTCGTCCCACGTCGCCCGACCTCAACGCCCAGAGCTCACGCCCCGTGACCCGACCGCGCTCGCCGCGCGGCCGCCCGCGGCCACGACCCCGGCACCACCGCTCCTGCGATACGCGCCACTCGGTTCAGGCTCTTCCGCTCGGCCATCCGCTCTGCGCCTAAATCACGTCGATCCCAGCTCGCCAGACCAATCTCCCTTCACCCTCTTCGAGGACTAGTCCCCAGTTCACAACATGAGCTGGAAGCTGTCGAGCAAGTCGAACAGCTCCATGAGCCTTGCCTCCATGCCGTCGACCGCCAGCAGCCGTTGCGCCAGCGCCTCGGTCAATGAGATCCGGCCCATGACAATTTGACTGAAGACGGAGCGATCGAGGGTGACCGTGGCGTCGGCGAGGTCTGCGTGCTTGTCGGCGACATAGGTGAGAGCCGAGTTCTCGAGGGTGAGCGCATGGCGCTCACTGATGTCGGGGAACGTCCAGTTGATCACGATGCGCTTGCCGTCCGCCTTGGGTCCATTGAGCCGCATGCCGAGGTAGTCGAAGAGAAGCGGAACCGTCAGGGCCTTGACGACGTCCGGGCTGACCGGGGCGCGAGCGCTGAGTCTCGGCGTGCCGCCCCGCAGCTCGTGCGCCCCCAGTAGATAGGCGTTGCGCCACGTCGCCGACTCCGCTTGATAGCCGAGCTGCTCGTAGGCGTCGGCTGCAAGCTGCCGCGCCGCGCTATTGGTGGGCTCCGCGAAGACGACCTGGCTCATCACATCGGCGACCCAGCGGTAGTCTCCTTTCGCGAAATCGTCCCGCGCCTTGGCGATGGCCGATGCGGCTCCGCCCATGTACGCGATGGTTCGCCTGGCGTGCTCTACCGGCGGATGGGGATTGAGGTTGGCGGCGTTCGCGTCATACCAGCCGATATAGCGCTGATAGATCGCCTTGGCGTTGTGGCTAGGCGTGCCGTAGTAGCCGCGCACGCTCCACTCGTTCTCGAGGCTCTTGGGCAGGCGGATTTGCTCGGCGATCTCGGCGGCCTTGAGACCGTGGTTCATCATGCGCACGGTCTGATCGTGGAGGTACTTGTAGGTGTCTCGTTGCTTGCCGAGGAACTCGAGCACCCGGCTCGTCCCCCACACGGGCCAGTGATGCTGAGCGAACACGACATCGGCCTTCGGAGCATACTCCTCGCGGGCCTGGTTCAGATATTTCGCCCAGGCGAGCGCATCGCGCACCTGTGCGCCCCGGATCGGATACACGTTGTGCAGATTGTGCGTGGCGTTCTCGGCGAGATTGAGCGCCCTGAGGCCGGGAAAGAACATATGCATCTCGGCCTTGGCTTCCGTGTCGGGCGTCAGCTGGAAGACGATCTCCACGCCGTCGATCCGATGCATCTCGACGGGCGCCCTGATGATCAGCGTCGGGGGGATCAGCGTCACCGTGCCCCGCGAGGTCACCTTGCCGAGACCGGCATCGACCTGGCCCCGCACACCTCGCGACAGCGTCGCGCCGAACTGGAACTGGGCACGACGGCTCATGGGCAGGCCGGCGACGACGAACTCGGTGGAAACCTCCTCGAGGAAGCGATCGGGCGCGACGATGACGACATTGCCGGCAGCGACATCGACATCGTCGACTACCCCGCGCACCCCGCCGAAGTGGTCGACATGACTATGCGAGTAGATCACCGCCGTGACCGGTCTTCGACCGCGATGCGCACAGTAGAGCTCGAGAGCGGCTTTCGCGGTCTCCGTGGAGATCAAGGGATCGATGACGATGATCCCGCGGCGCCCCTCGATGATCGTCATGTTCGAGATGTCGAAACCGCGAACCTGATAGATGCCCTCCCTCACCTGGAACAGGCCGTTGTGCATGTTGAGCCGCGCCTGACGCCACAGGCTCGGGTTCACCGTCGGAGGGGCCTCCTCGTGGGCAAGGAAGGCGTACTCCCGCAGGCTCCAGACCACCCGCCCCTGATCGTTGCGGATTTCCACCTCCGGCAGAGTGGCGACGAACCCGCGCGCGGCATCTGCGAAATCCTGCGTATCGCCGAACGGAAGCGCTGCGCGCACACAAGCGTTGTGGGCGCAGGTTGCAGAAGTTGCGTCCTTGGGACCCGTGTCGCTCATGCGCATCCCCGAATTGCGATTGGTCGGTATTGCAGAAAGCAGGCGGCTCACCGCATCGAACTGCTGGTCGGTGATAGCAGCCCGCCAGGTCATTAGCCATCGTGCGCTCCCGCTGTGGGAGGGCCGGCGAAGGCGAAGAATTGACGAGCCAATTGCTTTGGCCTGCCAGAGGTGTGCTAGGACCGCGGAGCAGTTGTAGGGAGGCTCAAACCCATGGCCAGGACCCATCGCGTCGACGCCGGCGCGGATACGGTGCACTGGGGCTATTTCGACGCGAAGCTGCCGCCGGTGCGAACCGTCGACAGCGGCGACACGGTGACGATCTCCACCGTCTCGGGTGGGCGCGAGATGATGCCGCCGCCGCCACTGGTGGTGCCGGACGCGCTGGCCGAGGTGCAGGCGCGCGTGTCGCCCAAGCTGCCGGGACACATCTGCACAGGCCCCGTCGCGGTCAGGGTCGCAAAGCCCGGCCAGGTTCTGGAGGTGCGCATCAAGTCGATCGAGCTCGCCTACGACTGGGGCTACAATCACTGCGGTCCCCTCACCGGCGCACTCCCCGACGATTTCCCCGAGCGCCGCATCATGCACATCACGCTCGACCGTCAACGTATGACCGGGCGCCTGCCCTGGGGCCTCGAGATCCCCCTGCGGCCGTTCTTCGGCGTCATGGCGGTGGCGCCGCCCGCCGCCTGGGGCAGCGTCTCGACGTTGCCGCCGCGCCGCAATGGCGGCAACCTCGACAATAAGGAGCTGGTGGCGGGCACCACGCTCTATCTGCCGATCCACGTCGAGGAGGCGTTGTTCTCGGTCGGCGACGGGCACGGCACCCAGGGTGACGGCGAGGTGTGCGTGACGGCTATCGAGACCGGGCTCATCGGCTCCTTCGAGCTCATCGTGCGCGACGATCTCAGTCTCGAATGGCCGCGCGCCGAGACGCCCACGCACGTCATGACCATGGCGTTCGACCCCGACCTCGATGACTGCGTGGTGATGGCTTTGCGCCAGATGGTGGACCTGGTGGCGCGCGAGGCCGGCATCGATCGGCAGCAGGCCTACGCCCTGTGCAGCCTCGCCGCCGACCTGCGCATCACCCAGGTGGTCAACGGCGCCAAGGGCGTGCACGTCATGCTGGAGAAGCGCTACCTCACGCGGTAATTGGTGCCGTGAGCCGTTCAGCGTCGACCCGAAGCCTCCCCTATGCGGGGTCATTGGAACCAGACTTGGTCGGCAGTTGCCTCGACCATGCATTGGCCGCGGCCACGATCACATCCAAGGCATCCACCGATCCCTGGGCCTCGCCCTTCTCGAAGTCGCCTTCGCTGCGGGCCATCTGGTTGGTCACGTGGGCGAAGCAGATCACGGGCTTGTCCCGGGCCTCGGCAAAGGCGTAGAGCGCCGCAGCCTCCATTTCCACCGCCAGAAGCCCCCGCGCTTTCATTGCCGCGATGGCCGTTGGCGTCTCGCGGAATGGTGCATCCGTTGTCCAGGTAGCGCCGCGCTCGACCCGAACCCGCAAGCCGACGAATGCCCCTTCAATTGCTTCCACGAGCCCGCCGGGGGCGAAGCTGAACTCTGAAGGCGGCAAATAATGGTAGCTCGTCCCTTCGTCGCGCAACGCCGTCTCGATCAGAATAAAGTATGGCGTTGGCCCCAACGCGACCAGTTGCCCTGATGACGTGATGCTGATCAGCAGCTGACAGCCTGAAGCGAACAACTGCTCCGCGATCAGCACGGCAAACGACGCACCAACCGCGCACGGCACGATGCCGATCTCGAGGCCGCCGTGGTTCAGCCGGTAGAGCTCGGTGTGGTAGCAGGCCCAGCCGGGATCGCGGCGGGCGCGCCCGTCAGCCCTGGTCTGGCGCACGACGTCCCCGTCCGGATCGAGCACGCAGACGCGCGGGACCACGCCATCCTTCAGCCCCTTCTGCCGACGCGCCTCGCGCAACAGGTTCTCGGGCACGAAGGCCGAAGCTTCGCCGTAGTGCTTGTTCGCAAGGATCGGCGGCGCGGCGGCTTTCGTCATGCCACCCTGCGATAAAGGCGCGCGATGACCCCGTCTCCCGCGAATGGACCGAATGGCGCGCGCGCGAGCAAGCCGTCGAGGCCAAGGCTTCTCCCCGCGTTGTCGAGCAGGAAGAACCCCTGCACGAAAATCAGGAATATGTAGGTCCAGGGCCACTCTTGCGGATGCTGGTATAGCCCGAGCCAGAGGTGCGCGACGAACAGCATGCCGATCACGGCCAGCGGACGCACCATGAACCCGAGCATGAAGGCGACCGCCAGCGAGAGCTCGGTCAGATACACCAGCGGGTTCAAGAGTGGCATGAGCGGCAGGAAGATATTCGTCACGATCGATTTGTGGATGTCGAAGGCGGCATACTTCGCCATCTCCTCGGTCCAATACTTCAGACCACCCGATACCGGCAGCGGCAGCTTCCAGAGCGATCCCTGGTACCACATGCAGCCGATCATGACGCGCATGAACCAGGTCGCGAGATGCCCTGTCGTGCGTTGGCCGGCATCGTCCTGCCAGTTGCGCCACGCAATCCAGGCGCTGGCCAGCAGCAGGACCAGGAACACGACAACGAGCAGCGGGCCGACGCCGCTGTCGACATGATCGTCGGTCCGGCCGATCAGAAACAGCCAGGTGTCATAGAACGGATTGGTGCGCATGGGGCGTCTCCTCCGACACTTGTTCGCCGCGCTCGTTTCGGGCACCAAGCCCGGATGCAGCCTGGTCCGCGGTCGGCTCCACGTCGACGGTGATGCCTCCGAGCGCGGCCGATCGCGGCTCGACGAACCCCACGACCCCAGCTGAACTCGTAGCCGGCCGCTCTCAGGGCCGCGACGCAAGCCTGCGCTCGCTCTGAAGGAACGGAAGCCAGCAGGCCGCCGGCGGTCTGCGGATCGAACAGAACGGGGTAGAGCGGCTGCGCTGCCGCTTCATCCAGATTGCGAATTGCACGACGCAGCCGCACGTTTTGCGGCTGCAGCGATGAGAAGATGCCCGCCGCCACGGTCTCGCGCAGGCCCTCGAGCAGCGGCACGCGCGACAGCGACACCGTGGCATCCACCTCGCCCGCCTTGACCATCTCGACGAGATGGCCGAGCAGACCGAATCCGGTGACGTCGGTCGCAGCGGTTGCGCCATGCGCACGCAGAATGCGCGCCGCCGTCGCGTTCGATTGCGTCATGTGCGCGATCGCGGCCATCACCCAGCGCGCCTTGGCTTGCCCGCGCATGTGCGCCGCCAGCAGCGCGCCGGTGCCGATCGGCTTGGTCAGGATCAAGGCGTCGCCCGGTCGCAAGCCGCTCTTGCGCAACACCGCGTCGCGCTCGACCAGCCCGTTGACGGCAAACCCGAGCGACAGCTCCGCACCTTCGCTCGTGTGGCCGCCGACCAGGGCACAGTGTGCGTCCCGCAAGACCTCGTTGGCGCCGACCATCATCTGCGCCAGGTCCGCCTCGACCTTGGCCTCGATGCCGTAGGGCACGGTGGCGATGGCCAGCGCCGTCTGCGGCTCCGCGCCCATCGCATAGATATCGCCCAGGGCGTGGTTGGCCGCGATCTTGCCGAACAGATATGGGTCATCGACGATGGCGCGGAAGTAATCGACGGTGTGGACCGACAGCCGCTCGCCGCCGGTGTCGACCACGGCGGCGTCGTCGGGCGCATCCAGGCCGACAAGGACGTCGTCGCGCTCGGCGGGCTCTACCGTGCCCAGGGCACGCATGAGGACGGTGGCACCGACTTTGGCGCCGCATCCGCCGCAGCGCATGGCGATCGCCGAGATCTCCTTGATGGCCGCCTGGTCAGCGATCGCCGGCACCGGGGCCGCGTCGCCGGCGTCCATCTCCGGCAGCTCGTTGAACTTCGCCATGAAGCGGCGGTCGATGAAGTCCTTGAGCTTCCAGACCCACGCCCCCTCGAAGGTCAAGCCGTTGCGCGTGCCGAACGCATATCGCTCCCCGGTCGAGATCAGGTAGAGCGCATCGCGCTGGGGCTTGTAGGCGGCGAGACGCTTGCCCTCGAGGATGCGCCGCAGATTGCGGACCAGCGGCGGGCCGGAGCGCACGGCATAGACCCCGGACTTCGGCAACGCGTGCCCCTCGATCGCCGCGATGTCGCCGGCGGCGAACACCTGCCCGTGGGAGACCGACTGCAGCGTCTCGTTCACCCGGATGAACCCCTCGGGATCGAGCGCCAGGCCGGTCTCGGCGAGCCACGCGGCGGGCGCAGCGCGCGTGGTCCAGAACACCTCGTCCAGCGCCACCGGATCATGGCCCTCGACGAGCACGGCGTCCGCCCGCACCTCCACAGCCTTGCTGCCCGCCATCACGCCTATGCCCCGCTCGCGCAGAAGCTCGGCGAAGCGCTGCTGCATGCGCGCGGGAAAGGTCGGCAGCAACGCGTCGCTCGCGGTGATCAAGGTGAACGTGAGCCCGGCGGGATCGAAGCCGGCATCGGCCACGTCGCGCGTCAGGCGCCGGTGCAGCGACAAGAGCAGTTCGACGCCGCCCGCGCCCCCGCCCACGACGCCAATGCGCGCCCCGCCCCTGGCGCCCAGCACCCGCGCGCGGGCTGCCTCGAAGCGCTCGATGAAGCCATCGATCGGCTTGACTGGGATGGCGTGCGCCGCCACGCCCGGGACCTCTCGCGCGCTCGGCGTCGAGCCGATGTTGATCGACAGGATATCGTAGGGCACCGGCGGCCGGTCGCGGCAGATGACGCGCTTGCCCGCCAGATCGAGGCCGATCACCTCGCTGTGGTAGAGCCGGGCTTGCGCGAACCGGCTGAGCGGCCCCGTATCGATATGGGCCTGGTCATTCTCGTAAAGGCCAGCGATCATCCCCGGCAGCATGCCGGAGTAGGGCGTGTGGACCTGGCGCGTCACGAGCGTGAGGCGCACGCCCGGCATCGGCTTCATGCCGAAGGCGCGCAACACGCCGACATGGGAGTGGCCCGCGCCGACCAGCACGATATCCTTCAGGACCGGTGTCTGCGCCGTCTGCATCTGGCCCCGTGTTGTCTCCTTATGCGCGTACTGGCGCGGCGCCGTATCGTAGGCGCAAAGATTGTGCCCTTTCGGCGCATTCGCCCATGACGACGAAAAGGTTACAGGACCCGCATGGAGCCGACAAACGCCGGCCCCACGTCGCGCACGGAACCGGCAGGCGAAGGTCCGCCTGTAGCGTCCCTCCGGAATCATGAGGCCCGGCTGGCCATGCACCGGCGGCCCGTGCAATTGTGCCAATCTCATCCGCCGTCGTATCCCAGGCAGGCCCTCGATGTCAGTTGCCGCCAACGTGGACGACCGTTCGACCCGATCCAACGCACCCCAATTTGCGCTCGGTCTCGGCCTGACCAACGAGTGCAATCTCGCGTGCGCCTTCTGCTATCGCGACCCCTCGCGCGTCGACCGCCTGACCCTCGACCAGGTGCGCGCGGTGATGGCGAGCATTCCCGTGCGCTCGGTAAATCTCGGCACCGGCGAGAACGGCCTGCATCCCGAGTTCGGGCCGATGCTCGCCTACCTGCGCGCCCAGCCTGTCAAGCTAACCATGACGACGAACGGCTATTCGGTGGCCGCCATACCCGATGCCGACCTCGCCGCCTTCAAGGACATCGAGTTCTCGCTCGATTATCCGACCGAGGCCGAGCAGGACAACCAGCGTGGTCCTGGAAATTGGCAATTGCTGCATGAGCAGGCCGCCCGCTGCCGGCGCCTCGGCGTTCCCGTCACCTTCATCGCCGTCATGATGCAGTCGAACTTCGACCGGCTCGCCGATATTGCCGAAATCGCGAAGACCTATGAAGCGCCGCTGAGGATCAATGTCTATCAGTCCGTGCGCACCGACAAATTCGCGCTGACCTACGCGCAGTACTGGACCGGGTTCGAGCGGCTGTTCCAACGCACCGACGTCATTGCCATCGGCGAGCCGCTCGTGCGTGCCATGGCCGGCCTGCCTGCGCGCCGCGGCGGCTGCGGCGTGGCCACGGTGAGGGTCACGCCGCGCGCAACCGTACAGCCGTGCGTGTATTGGCCCGGCGGCGGCGCGCCACTCGACGTTCTGCTGGACGCCGGCGCCGACGTGGTGGCGACAAAGCCGTTCGCCGACGCCCGCTCCGTTCCCCGCGCGTGTGCCGATTGTGCCCATCTGCCTGCGTGCGGCGGCGGCTGCGCTGGCCGCCGGCGCCTGATGGACGCGCTCGGCGAGCCCGATCCCTATTGCCCGATCGTGCGCGGCGAGCAGCGCCGGCTCGCGATCAGGCAGGCCGTGGCCCGCGAGATGCCCAAGCTCGAAAGCGCCTGCACGACCATCGTCATCGCGCGCGATTGACCTGGGTGGGCTCGCCGCGGGGCTCGGACACCTGCCGAAGCGCCCCCGGAACGACAGCAGGGCCACACAAGTCGCGCAGAAGCGTTTGGTGCCAAAATTGTTGACAATCTTGCCCGCTTTGTCATTGTCTCGGGCAACCCAACGCCGCTCGCCCGAATGTCCGACAAGGTCGTCGCCCTCAAATCACGCACCACGCCCAGGGCCCGCCGCCGACGCCTGAAGGCGCCGACACCCGACGTGCTGCAGGTTCTGCGCGAGCGCATCGCGCGCCAGGACATTGCCCCGGGCGCGAAGCTGCGTGAGCACGAGCTTGCCGAGGAGTTCGGCGTGCCGCGCACGCGCATCCGCGAGGTGCTCGGTGCGCTGGAAAGCCGCGGGCTGATCGAGCGCATCCCGAACCGGGGCGCGATCGTCTCCCGCCTGGACCTCGGCCAGGCCTTCAATCTCTACGATGTGCGCGCCGTCCTCGAGGGTCTGTGCGTCCGGCAGGCGACCCAGAACATGCCTCCGGAGACCTGGCAGGAGTTCGTCGACCTGTTCGGCGCACCGATGGACAAGTTCGTCGAGGCCGGCGACTTCGACGCGTTCCTGGCGTGCTACGAGCGCTTCCGCCTCCGCTTCATCGAGTGCGCCCGCAATCCGGTCGCCGCGCAGATGCTCGACAGCATCTACGAGAAGACGCACGTGGTGATCCGGCGCATCGTCATACTTCCGGGCCGCGCACAGAAGGGGCTTGCCGACCATCGCGCCACGGTTGCAGCCATGCGGGCCGGCGATGCCGCGAAGGCGGAACGCCTGAAGCGGGCCAATCTCGAAGGCGCCAAGGAGTATCTCCTCCGCTTTCAGAAGTACGTGCTGTGAAAGTGAGACCAACGTGACATCGGGCACAGAAACCAACGGCCGTGGTCCCCTTGCCGGCTATCGGGTGGTGGAGATCGGCTCCACGGTGGCGGGACCGTTCTGCGGTCGCATGCTCGCCGACTTCGGCGCCGAGGTCATCAAGATCGAGCCCGCCGAGGGCGATCCCGTCCGCACCATGGGCAAACACTACGAGGGCCACTCGCTCTACGCGGCAAGCATATTCCGCAACAAGAAGCTGATCGCGCTCGACCTGCGTGAGGCCAAGGGCCGCGAGATCCTGCGCGGCCTGGTGGCGAAATGCGACGTGCTGGTGGAGAACTTCAAGCCCGGCACGCTGGAGAAGTGGGAGCTGGGCTGGGAGGAGCTGTCGCACCTCAATCCCGGCCTGGTGATGGTGCGCATATCGGGCTTCGGCCAGGACGGACCCTACTCGCATCGGCCGGGCTACGGCGTGGTCTGCGAGGCGGTGAGCGGCCTGCGCCATCTGACCGGCGATCCCGACCGGCCACCCTCGCGCGTCGGCGTCTCGATGACCGACTACATCGCGGGCCTGCACGCAGCCTACGGTGCCGTCATGGCGCTGATGGCGCGCGGCAAGACCGGGCGCGGCCAGGTGATCGATGCCGCACTCTATGAGTGCGCCTTCAATTTCATGGAGGCCTGGATCCCGGCCTACGAGAAGCTCGGTTTCGTTCCCAACCGGACAGGCTCCCGCCTGATCGGCAGCACCCCCAACAACCTCTACCGGACGGGCGACGGCAACGACATCCACATCACGGCCCAGGCCGACAACCTCTTCCGTCGGCTCGCCGGCGCGATGGGGCAGCCGGAACTTGCGCAAGATCCGCGCTTCGCGGACCACGCCGGCCGCAACCAGAACCACGAGGCGCTCGACGCGATCATCGAGGCGTGGACGACGTCGCTCCCGTTGGCCGAGATCGAAACGATCCTTCAGCGGGCCGCCGTGCCGGCAACGCGCATTTTCACGATTGCCGACATCTTCGAGGATCCCCACTACCGCGCGCGCAAGTCCATCGTGTCGGCTCCCGATGAGAACATGGGAAGCGTGGCAATGGCCACCGTGGTACCGCGCATGTCGACGACACCCGGCGCCGTCCGGCATGCCGGACGCGACATCGGCGAGGATACGCGCAGCGTGCTTCGCGATCTTCTCGGGCTCAGCGACGGCGACATCGATACCCTGATCCGCGACGGCATTGCCGCCGAGAAGAGCGCCGCCGAACCGCCCAGCCGAAAGGCGTCGACATCATGAGCAAGACCCGGACAGTGGCCGAGCCGAAGACGCCGGGCGCCGCGAACGGCGACGCGGAGTCCTACGAGGGCAGGCGCTCCAAGGCGCTCGCCATGGGCGGGCCCGAGAAGCTTGCGCGACGCCACGCGGCAGGCGTCCTCAACGTGCGCGAGCGCATCGATACCCTGGTCGATGCCGGCACATTCATCGAATTGGGCCTGTTCGGCACCTCGGCCACGCGGCCCGAGGACAAGGAGAAGTCGCCGGCCGACGGCAAGGTTGCAGGGCTTCGGCAAGATCGATGGCCGTGAATGCGCGGTCGTCGCCAACGACTTCACGGTGATGGGCGCGTCCTCGAGCGCCACCAACGGCCGCAAGATCGGCCACATGAAGCGCGTGGCGACCAGCCGCGGCCTGCCCTTGGTGTTCCTGGGCGAATCCTCGGGCGCCCGCATGCCCGATCACATGGGCTCGCGCGGCATGGGCTCGCTGCTCGGCAATGACGGCACGCAATACATGCGCATGCGGGAGACGCCCTGGGTGTCGGCGACGCTTGGCCTCTCCTACGGCTCCTCGTCCTGGTACGCGGTGCTCTCCGACTTCTGCGTGATCCGCAAGGGTGCCGTTCTCGCCGTCTCCAGCGCGCAGCTCGCCTCGCTCGCCATCAAGGAGACCGTCGATCCGGAAGTCATGGGCGGATGGAAGGTGCATGCGGACGTGACGGGCTTTGCCGATCAGGTGGCCGAGACCGACGCGGAGGCGCTCGGCGCCATCAGGACGTTCCTGTCCTACCTGCCCTCGCACCACAACGAGGCGCCGCCGGTTCGCGACGTCGCGCCAGGCTCCGGCGATGCCATGGCCGGCATCGCCAGGCTGCTCCCCGAAAAGCGCACCCAGGTCTACGACGTACGCAACATCATCCGGACGATCGCCGACCAGGGCAGCTTCTTCGAGCTCAAGGCGCGCTTCGGCAAGGTCGCGGTGACCGGGCTCGCGCGCCTCGACGGCCGCACCGTGGGCTTCGTCGCCAACA
This sequence comes from uncultured Alphaproteobacteria bacterium, assembly GCA_963797005.1. GTDB lineage: Bacteria > Pseudomonadota > Alphaproteobacteria > Rhizobiales > Hyphomicrobiaceae > AWTP1-13. The sequence goes on along the minus strand of CAWCOF010000007.1, from coordinate 15,008 downwards.
ACCCGCTCTTCAAGGGTGGCGCGCTGGACACCGACGCATGCGAGAAGATCACGAGCTTCCTCGTCCTGTGCGACAGCTTCAACATCCCGCTCGTGCTGCTGGTCGACACGCCGGGCTTTTCCATCGGCACCGAGGCCGAGCGCAAGCGCGCGCCGGGCAAGATCATGAACTTCATGCAGGCCCTGCAGCTGTGCACGGTGCCGAAGATCTCTGTGATCCTGCGCAAGAGCTACGGGCAGGCCTATCTCAACATGGGCGGCGGGCGGAACTCGGACGAGGTCGTGGCCTGGCCCACGGCCGAGGTGAGCTTCATGGACCCGGCTTTCGCCGTGAAGATCGTGCACGGGCTCGAGCCTGGCCAGCCCGGGTTCGACGAGGCCTTCGCGCGCATGAACAAGGACAGCGAGCCGTGGGACATGGCCGCCATCTATGCGGTCCAGAGCGTGATCCGTCCCGAGGACACGCGCGGCTACCTGATCCGCATGCTCGACGTGCACCGCCAGCGCCTGACGAACGGCGTCGGCCAGCATCTCATGCACGCCTGGCCCACGAGCTTTTAGGAGAGGACGCTCGGCTCACGGGCCGCAGCTGCAAGATTGGAAGGGAACCTCGGTGGCGGACATCGAAGCGAGAACGGAAGTGACAGGTGCGATCTGGAAGATCGTCACCGAGGTTGGACAGAAGGTCGAGGCCGGCGACACGATCATGCTCGTGGAGTCCATGAAGATGGAGATCCCGGTCGTCGTCGAGGAGGGCGGAACGATCACGAGGTTTCTCGTCGAGGAGAAAACCCCCGTGAGCGAGGGCCAGGTCGTGGCCATTCTCAAAGCCTGACGGCAGGAGCGCCACCGCCGTGAACGATCGATCGAAATCCCAGCCACCACAGGCCGCCGATAGCGAGGATTGGGCCGCGGAGGTGGAGGAGCTGCGCTTCCGCCGGCAGCAGGCCCAGGCACTGGGCGGCGCGGAAGCGGTCGCCAGGCATCACGACCGCGGCCGCCTCACCATCCGCGAACGCATCGCGCGCCTCGCCGACCCGCACTCCTTCCAGGAGGTCGGCACGCTCGCCGGACAGGGAAAGTACGACGGTGCCAAGCTGACCGGCGTCACGCCGGCACCCTATGTCATGGGCCTCGCCCGCATCGACGGCCGGCCCGTTGCCGTGGGCGGCGAGGACTTCACCATTCGCGGCGGGTCGAGCTGGTCCGGCGACCGCAAGAAGGGCGGGCAGGGCGGCTTCGTCGAGGACCTCGCCGCCAGCTATCTCATCCCCCTCGTCAATCTGATCGACGGCTCGGGCGGCAGCGTCACCTCGATCAACAGGCGCGGCCATGCCGTGTTCCCGGGCGTGCACGGCTTCGAGCGCGCCGTCGAGCTTCTCGGCAAGGTGCCGGTGGTGTGTGCCGTGCTGGGAACGGCCGCGGGGGGGCCTGCGGGCCGCGCCATACTCTCGCACTGGTCGGTCATGGTCGATGCCACCAGCCAGGTGTTCGCGGCCGGCCCGCCGGTGGTCGAGCGATCGCTTGGCCAGAAGATCACCAAGGAGGACCTCGGCGGGCCGCCGATCGCCGTCGACCTCGCCGGCACCATCGACAACCGCGTTGCGACCGAGGATGCGTGCTTCGCCGAGATCAAGCGCTTCCTGTCCTACATGCCGGCCAATGTCTGGGAGCTGCCGCCCGAGGTTTCCGCGGGCGATCCCCCGGAGCGTTGCGACGATGCCCTTTTGAGCCTCGTGCCAAAGGATCGGCGTCGTCCCTACAGCATGAAGAAGCTGATCGGACACGTGGTCGACCTCGGCTCCTTCTTCGAGATCCAGCCGACCTTCGGCAAGGCGCTGATCACGGGCCTTGCGCGCATGAACGGCAAGGTCGTCGGCATCATCGCCAACAACCCGATGATCTACGGCGGCGCAATGGACGTGAGGGCTGCGCGCAAGCAGAGCCATTTCGTCGAGCTGTGCGACTGCTTCCACATCCCGCTCGTCTTCTTCGTCGACGTTCCGGGCTTCATGGTCGGCAAGGAAGCCGAGGCCGCGGCCACGCTGCGGGAGGGCATGCGCGCGGTCTACGTCGGCCTGCAGGCAACCGTGCCCATGTACACCGTCGTCGTGCGCAAATGCTATGGCATGGCGGGGATGGGCACGACCGACAAGAACGGGCTCGACTTCAAGATTGCCTGGCCGTCCGCGGAGTGGGGTTCGCTGCCCATCGAGGGCGGTGTCGCTGCCGCCTTCCGGCGCGAGATCGAAAGCGCGCCCGACGCCAAGGCGCGCGAACAGGAGATCGAGGCCGGGCTGCGGGCGATCGCCTCGCCGTTCCGCACCGCCGAGGCGTTCGGCGTCGAGGAGATCATCGATCCGCGCGAGACCCGCCCCTACCTGTGCCGCTTCATCGATGCAGCCCAGGGGCGCCTGCGCACGACCCTGGGACCGAAGGCGAAGTACGGCGTTCGCCCTTGAGCCCCCACTGCAACGCTCGCGTCACCCGCGCTTGCGCGCGTGGGAAAGAATTGCTGGACTCCCGTTCGTCGAGCCCCGTAGGTACTCGAGAACGTCTACCGGGGCGAGGCACACCCGCGTTCAGGGAAAGAGCAGATGGGACCGCTTGAAGGCATTCGCATCATCGACCTGACCTCGATGCTCTCGGGGCCATGGGCCACCATGATCCTCGCCGACCAGGGCGCCGATGTGATCAAGGTCGAGCAGCCGGGACAGGGCGACCACACCCGCGCGCAAGGCAACCGGCGCGGCGGCCTTTCCGCCCAGTTCCTGAACCTCAACCGCAACAAGCGCTCCATAGCCATCGACCTGAAGAGTACGAAGGGCGTTGATCTCCTCAAGCGCTTGTGCGCAAGCGCCGATGTGCTGGTGCAGAATTTCCGCCCCGGCGTCGTCGAGCGGCTTGGCATAGATGAGACAGCCATTCGCGCCGTGGCCGAGAGCATCGTCTACGTGTCGATCAGCGGCTTCGGTGAGAAGGGGCCCTATGCCAAGAAGCCGGTCTACGATCCGATCGTGCAGGCCTTCTCCGGGCTGACGACGGTCCAAGCCGGCGCGGACGACCGCCGCCCGCGCCTCATACGCACCGTTTTGCCCGACAAGCTGACCGCCGTGACCGCCGCGCAGGCGATCGCTGCGGCGCTGGTCGGAAAGATGAAGACCGGCCGCGGCCAGCACGTGCGCCTTTCCATGCTCGACGCGGTGCTGGCGTTCCTATGGGCATCCGACATGGGCGCGCAAACCTATGTGGGGGAGAAAGTCTCGGCGCGCACCGCTGCAAGCTTCATCGATCTGATCTACGAGACACAGGATGGCTTCATGACCGCGGCGGTCATGAGCAACAAGGAATGGACGGCCCTGGCAAGAGCGCTCGGCCATCCGGAGTGGCTCGAGGACCCCCGCTTCAAGACGCCCGCGTTGCGCAATCACAATATCGATGACCGCCTGCAGATCACGCAGGATGTCCTGAAGACCAAGACGACCCAGGAGTGGCTCGAGCGGATGGAAGCCGAGGGCGTACCCTGCGCGCCCGTGCTCACACGCGACCAGGTCATCGCCCATCCGCAAGTGCTGGCGGGCAACGTCCTGATCGAGAGCGACCATCCTGTTGCCGGCCGCCTGCGGCAGACGCGAACGGCTGCGCGCTTCGAGTCACCGATGGTGGTTCGCCACGGGGCCCCTCGACTGGGGGAGCACAACGACGAGATCCTGCGCGAGCTCCGGCTTTCAGCAGAGGAGATCGCCGCGCTCTACGGAGACGGCACGGTTGGATCCACCCCGGCGACCCAGCCCGCGTAGGGTTGCCGCTATTGCATGGCGGCGTTCGATCCACGAGGTGCTGACCGTGTCGTGGAACAGATGGCAGACGGTTGGCCTTGGGGTTGTGCTTGCTGCCGGTATTGTCTTCGTTGGCACGACGATCGAGATCGCAAGAACGACTCGGTCGGATCGCAAGGTTGGCGCCTACTGCCGCTCCCTATCTCACCAAGAGAAGCCCTCCGAAATCCGGCAAGGGGCCCGGCGGGCAGGTTTTCACACCCACGACGTGCCAGAATCGGAATGGAGCCCTGCGATCCTCGAGATCGAGACCGGGCATTGGCTCCCTTCCATCTGCAGCGTCCGTCACCACGAGGGCGCCGTTGTCTCGATCACGCTCGATCCCTGGTACGAATAGAAGTGGAGGTCCAGCAGTGCTCGGGACACAGACGAGCCGCATTCGGCCGCTCAACGCCCTTCCGGCACGGCGACCAGGGGATCCTCCGGGTCGGGGACTTCGGGCGTGACGACCGCGCCGATGGGTGATGTCGCCCCCAGGTCGAAGCCAGTCTTCTCCGGTTGCGCCAGTGCGGCCTGGACACGGACGCGATAGAGCACGTAGGCCGCAAGCAACCCCTCGACGATTGCGGTGAACAGGAACAGGGCGCGTGGCCCCTGGCTGGCCATGAGCATGGCCGCGACCGGCGGGCCAGCGATCGAGCCGAGCCCGTTGGCGAGCAGAATTGTGGCCGCGGTCGCCACCGCATTCCCGGCCGGTGTCTTGTCGTAGCCGTGGGCGGCGGCCAGCGAATAGCCTGGCAACGCCAGGGCTCCAAACAGCGCGCCGAGCCCGAGCAGCAGCAAACCGGATGCGGGCATCATCCACAGAACGAAGCTCGTCACCGTGGCCCCGGCGAGCAACACCAGCAGCAACATGCGGCGATCAACCCGGTCGGACAGGCGCCCGGCCGGCCACTGCATCACCGCTCCGGCCAGGATCGCCACCGTCATGAACTGCGCGGCCCGTTCTACGCCCAGGCCGCCGCCTGTCGCAAACACCGCGGCCAGGCTCCAGAACGCACCATTGGCGACCCCGATCATGAGGCTTGCCACCAGCGCCACCGGCGCCGCCTGGAAGAGCTCCAGCGGCTGGAAGCTGAAGATCGTGATCGGCGCGGGTTGCGCCGAGCGGGTGAGGGCAACGGGCACGCTCGCCAAAGACAGCAGCATCGCGGCGACCATGAAGCTGCTGGCCTGCTCGATCGGGTAAAGGGTCACGAGCATCTGGCCGAGCGCCAGGGCACCCAAGCTGACAAGAGTGTAGGTGGCCATCACGAACCCCCGCGTTTGGTTGGAGGCTTGATCGTTGAGCCAGCTCTCGATCACCAGATACAGCACGGCGAAGCACAGCCCGGTGACCGCACGGAAGATCCCCCAGGCCGGGGCCAGCGGCACGAGCCCATAGGCGAGCGCCACGCAGGCCGCGACGGCTACCATGGCCGCGAAGGCGCGGATGTGGCCCGCGCGAAGCACGATGTAGGGGCCCAGCAGGCAACCGCTGACGAAGCCCACGAAATAGGCCGACCCGATGAGCCCGAGGGCGATGGTGCCGAAGCCCTCCACACCGCCGCGCAACGGCAGCAGCGTGAACTGCAGACCATTGCCGGAGAGCAGAAGACCCACGCCAAGAAGAAGCGACGAGATCGGGCGTAAGCTATTCGTCATGGATGCCGCCGCTTACCACGAGATTGCTGTCTGCACCGGAGGGTTTCGCGCCGAGGTGTAGTCGGTCGGGGCCCGGAACGTCCAGCTTCTCCGGCGTGGTCTGTGAGTTTGAATGAGAAGATGTGTGGACGGTCAGCGCTGCGCAAATCCATGTCCCAATTCCACCGTCTCTAGGCGGGCGCCGTTCCGACCGATGGCCGATGACGGGCCAGGGCGGCAATGACCTGCTTGACCGTGACACAACCTATCCGCGTGCCTTGCGCATCCGTGACAGCCACCCATTCATGCTCCGCAAACAGCGGCAACACGTCCTCGCAGCGTGTGGTCTCGGGCACGGCGATACCGGCTCCTGTCATGTTGCCGTCGCGGCTCATGATCGAACCCACATGGATGGCCCGCGCCTTGTTCACGTCGGCCACGAACGCCTCGATGCGCTCGTCGGCCGGGTTGAGCACGATCTCCTCGGGGCGCCCCTCCTGCATCAGCGCCCCGTCCCAGAGCACCGCGATCCGGTCGCCGATCTTCAGCGCCTCGTCGAAATCGTGCGTGATGAAGAGGATGGTTTTCTTGAGTTGCCTCTGCAGCGCCATCAGCTCGTCCTGCATTCCCGACCGGATCAGCGGATCGAGCGCCGAGAACGGCTCATCCATCAGCAGGATGTCGGTGTCCATCGCCAGCGCCCGGGCCAGGCCGACCCGCTGCTGCTGGCCGCCCGAGAGCTGATGCGGCTGCGATTGCTCGTAGCCTTTGAGCCCGACCGTCTCTATCCAGCGAGCCGAAGCCTCCTGCCGCTCCGCGCGAGCGACGCCCCGGACCTCGAGACCGTAGGCGACATTGTCGATGACCGAGCGGTGCGGCAGCAGTCCGAACTTCTGGAACACCATGGCGACTTTGGTCCGGCGGAACTCCGTAAGCTCGTCGGGATCCATCGCCAGCACATCCGTGCCGCCAACCTTCACCTCACCCGATGTGGGTTCGATCAGCCGATTGACGTGGCGGATCAGCGTCGACTTGCCGGAGCCCGACAGGCCCATGACCACATAGGTCTGCCCCGCCTCGACCTTGAGCGAGACATCGTTGACGCCGATCACCTGCCCGGTTTCGGCCTGGATCTCTGCCTTCGATTTGCCCTTGCCGAGCAGCGCCTGGGCGGACGCGGGATCGTCGCCGAAGATCTTGACGACGTGCTTGATCTCGATGGCGGCCTCGCTCATCAGCGGGTCTCCGCCAGGCCGATGCGCGCCTGCAGCTGGCGCCCGAAGGCTTGAGTGATGCGGTCGAAGATGATGGCCAGCACCACGATGCCGAGACCCGCGAACAGCCCGCGGGAGATCTCGAGCCGGCCGATGCCCTGCAGCACCTGATAGCCAAGACCGCCCGCTCCGATCATCGAGGCGATCACCACCATGGCGAGCGCCATCATTGTCGTCTGGTTGACGCCGGCGAGTATGGTCGGCAGCGCCAGCGGGATCTGCACGCCGAACAGCCGTTGGCTCGGACTGGCTCCGAAGGCGTGCGTCGCCTCCATCACTTCGGGGTCGACCTGACGGATGCCCAGATCGGTCAGCCTGACCAGCGGCGGCGCCGCATAGACGATGGTCGCGATCAGCGCCGGCACCTTGCCCGGCCCGAAGATCATCACCACGGGGATCAGGTAGACGAAGCTCGGCAAGGTCTGCATCAGATCGAGGATCGGCGTCATGACGCGGCGGAAGCCCGTCGAGCGGGCCATGAAAGTACCTAGGGGAATGGAAACAATGATCGAGGTCACCGTCGCCGCAACCATCAGCGCCATGGTGCGCACGGCGTCCTCCCAAAGATCGATCAGCCCGATGGCCACCAGCCCCGCCACGACGAGGAGCGGCAGGCTCGGTCGACGCGTTGCGAGATAGGCAAGACCGGAAAAGATGATGACCATGAACCACCACGGAATCGCCAGCAGCGTCTGCTCGATGCGCAGCAACAGGAACAGCAGCGGATAGGCGGCAGCCTCCAATCCACGGCCCCAGTTCCGCACCACCCAGCCAAGCCCATCGTCGACCCAGAAGCGCAGCGGCTTGGTGTCCAAGAAATCAGGAAAGAAGCCCGCCGCAACCGGCATGCTCTGTGCCGCCACGATCGTGATCACGATCAGCGCCGCCCAGGCCAGCAGCGTCCGGGCTGCCGACCACATCTTCAGGCCCGTCGCATGGACCAACCCTGCGAATCCGACGGCGATCGCCAGCCAGATCAGTAGGCGAATGAGGTCCATACCAGCGCGCCTCGAGTTCGCATCGCAATCCCACACCGGACGGCCACCACAACCGCGCGACTGTGCGCGGCTGTGGTGTCACGCCGTTGCGCCAGCATATGTGCCGAGGTACGTGACGCAAGCCGCCGGGCCGGCGCCCGCTTGACTATTCGTCAGCGCGCTGTCTTCACAGCGAAGCCTTGACCTTTTCGGCGACTTTGTCCGGGACCCACTCGGTCCAGACGTCCTGATTGTCCTTCAGGAAGTGCCGTGCCGTAGCTTCGGCATCGGCCTTGTTGTTGTCACCCCAGGCCACGAGCTTGCTGACCTGGTCGCGCGTCATGGTCGTGCCGGCGAGATACTTCGCCACGACGGGCGCATCGTCCTTGATCCAGGTGGCAACGCCGATCTTGATCGGGCTGGCCGGCCACGCGGTCTTCGCGGGCGGATCCCTGCATTCCTTATTTGTGTTGCACCGATAGCCCTTCAGGTCGACGGGCGGCATCTTGAGCGCGAAGGAGGAATACTTGCCGAGAATGGCGGTGGGACCCCAGTAGTAGAAGAAAATCGGCTCTTTGCGCTGGAAGGCGCGGCTGATCGAGGCCGCGAGCGTGCCGCCGGAGCCGGGCGAGAACAGGTTCCAGCCCTTCGCCTTCATGTCGTAGGCCTCGAACAGCGCCGCATTCGCCAGCTCGCATGCCCAGCCTGGCGGGCACGAGTAGAGCCGTCCCTTGGAAGGATCCTCCGGATCGGGGAAGAGCTCGGGATGGTCGACGACGTCCTCGGCCCTAACCAGCTCGGGATGCTGCTTGTGGAAATCCTCGGGGATGAACCAGGCTTCGCGCCCGCCGCCCTTGAAAGTGTCGGCGAGCTCGGCCACCACGCCGTCCTTGATGCCCTTCCGCCACTGGTCCTGGATCGAGCTGGTCCACATCTCGGGCGCGACGGCCGGCTTGCCCTTGCTGAGCATGGACGCCGAAGTCGGCACCGTGTCGCCGGCCACGATCTGTACCCGACAACCGTACCCATCCTTGAGGATGCGCGCGTGGATATGGGCCAGCGCGGACGCCGACGCCCAGGTCATCTCCGCAATGTCGATGGTGCGATCGGTGTCGCACGTGGTCGCTTCCTGCCCGGCCGCTGGCCGCGCGGCGCCGAGCCCCAGCACCAGCCCGAGCGCAGCTATCGTCCTCCCTATCTTCAAAGTCGGCAAAATCATTCTCCCGTCATCTGGTGTGGTCGGATGCGACCCGACGAGAGGGCCATGGCCGCGCGCGAATATTATTATGCACGACCATGCATGGCCTGGCACGTCCCGGAGATTCTCGACACTGCAACGACTTCGGCAACTTTTTCCGAGTTCCGGCTGATCTGCAGTGAGCGGCGTATGAGCGAATGGTTCTGGAGGCACGGTTTTGAATTGGCGCTCTCTGGGCCTTGGGCGGGGGCTTCTCCGCTGCGTATGGGCATCATCTGGAAGACGATCGGGCTTCTGCAGCCTTGGGATGACCCGATGCGGGCTCCCTTTGGCACGACGAATCCTGGCTTGCAGATGCGCGAAATGAATTGACATGTTCTCTCTTTGTTCTATTCTTCCGGCCCACCTTCGAAAGAGTTGCCAGGGGCTTCGGGAATGGCTGCGTCTTCCCTTCGACAGCACAACAGCACGCCGACAAGCCGGCGGCCCGTTTTGCGCGTGGTGGGCCGCAATATCCCAAAAACGCAGCGGTTGGAGGCGCTGCGGCAGGTCGTAGCCGTAGAGCACCGGCAATCATCTCTCGCACAGCCCCGGTTGCCCTTCGGCATCGCCGAGATCGATGGGCGCTTGGCCGGCGGAGGTCTCGCCTGCGGCCTGCTGCACGAGATGTCGGCCAGCACGCACCGCGACCGCCCGGCGACGCTGGGATTCGTGTGCGCGCTGATGGCGATGTCACTGCGCTTGCGGCCCGGCCAAGCCGTGTTCGTTGCGAGCCGCCGGTCTCTCCCTTTCGGGGCGCTCTACGCAAGAGGCCTGGCCGAGCTCGGCGTCGACCCCGGCAGGCTCCTTGTCGTCGAGACGCGCAACGATCGCGACGCGCTTTGGGCCCTCGAGGAAGCGCTGCGCGCGGGGGCAGCCCCGGCCGTGGTCGCCGGTGCGGTCGAGACGGCTCTCGATCTCACCATGAGCCGCCGGCTCAATATTGCCGCCACCGTCGGCGGTACGCCGCTGTTCCTGTCGCGCCCGGCCGGCGGCATCGGCGCGAACAACGCATCCGCAACGCGCTGGCGCGTCGCCTCCGAACCGGCCGCGCGAGACCGGTTTGGCGCCTTCGCCCGCTACCGATGGCGGGCAAGTCTCGAGCGCTGCCGCAACGGACGCACGGGTGAATGGCTGATCGAGTGGTGTCATGTCGCGCATCGTTTCCATCTGGCTGAGGGCGTGGCCGATCGCGCGTCTGTTCCGCGCGAAGGGCTTCGCCGCGTCGGCTGACGGCCTCGATCCCTATCGCCCGCTCGTTCTTGTGGCCCCCGGCAAGGGCGGTGCCCGCGTCGTGACCTGCAACAGGGCGGCCCGGCGCCAGGGCCTTGTGGTCGGCGACCTGCTGTCGAACGCGCGCTCAAAGGTGCTCGATCTGCAATCGCGCAATGCCGATCCGGCTGCCGATGCGGCAGCGCTTAACAAGCTCGCGCTCTGGGCCACCCGCTATGCGCCGAACGTGGCCCCCTGCGACAGAGAAAGCGGCGCGGAAGGCCTCTTCCTTGATATCACCGGTTGCGCGCATCTTTTCGGAGGCGAAGAGGGCCTGACAGCGGATATCGCCGGGCGCTTGCGCCGTTTCGGACTTGCTGTCCGCATTGGCGTTGCAGACACGGCCGGCGCCGCATGGGCCGTGGCGCGGCACGGCAAAGCGGAGCGCACCATCATCGCCAGCGGTGCGCAGGCAGCAGCCCTCGCGTCTCTGCCGCTCTCCGCGCTGCGCTTCACCGAGGAGGCCCTCTCGCTGCTGGCCCGCCTTGGCTTGCGGCGGATCGGCGAGGTGATGGACCAGCCCCGCGCGCCCTTCGCGACGCGCTTGGGCGGCCATGTGCTGCTGCGGCTGGATCAGGCATTGGGCCGGGCGCCGGAGCCGCTCGTTCCCGTCGTGCCGCCGCCCGTCTATCGCACGCAAGCCATGTTCCTCGAGCCGATCCTGAGCCAGGAGCACGTGCTGGAAGCGGCACGGCGGCTCCTGCACGATCTGATGCCGGCGCTGTCGGACCACGATGCCGGCGCACGCGTGCTGCGGCTCCTTCTCTTCCGCGTCGATGGCGACGTGGTCTTGCTGGATCTCGGGCTGGCGGCGCCCAGCCGGGATGTCGGGCATATCGTGCACCTGCTTGGGCTGCGTCTCGAGCGCTTGGCCGGCGCTTTCGAAGCAGAATTCGGGTTCGAGGCGGCTGCCCTGCACGTCCTCGCAGCCGAGCCTCTGGCAGCACGACAAGCCAGACTGGGAGCCGAAGCAGGCGAGACCGAGCCGGACGGGCTGGCGCGCCTGATCGATCGGCTGCGGCAGCGGCTGGGACCTGGAGCGGTGCGCCAGCTGCGCCCCCATCAGAGCCACATCCCGGAAAGGGCCGAGCGGAGGGTTGTGGCCGATGCGCTGCGCGCCACCGCTGGTCCATTGCCGGATACGGCGGCTCTCAATGGTCCGCTGGCACCTCGCCCGCTCCTGCTGTTGCCGGAGCCGGAAGCTGCTCAGGTGGTGGCGCTGCTTCCGGATGGGCCCCCCTGGCAGTTCCGCTGGCGCGGCGTGACGCATCGGGTGGCCGATGCGGAAGGGCCGGAGCGGATCACGCCGGAATGGTGGCAGCGCACGGGCGCGGCGGAGCGCGACTACTACATGGTCGAGGACACGGACGGCCTGCGCGTCTGGCTGTTTCGCGATGGGCTGTACGGCGGCGAAGCCGTGCCGCGTTGGTTCGTGCACGGGGTGTTCGCATGAGCCAATTCGCCGAGCTGGTCGCTGCGACCAATTTCTCGTTCCTGCGCGGCGCCTCCCACCCCCATGAGATGGTCGAGCAGGCGGCCGAGCTGGGGCTCGCTGCGATCGGCGTCGCGGACCGCAATACTCTGGCAGGCGTCGTACGGGCGCACACCGCCGCCAAGAGAGCCGGCATCCGCCTGCTGGTAGGCAGCCGCCTCGTTACCACCGACGGCTTCGAGGCAGTCTGCTATCCGACCGACCGGGCGGCCTATAGCCGTCTGTGCCGGCTGCTGACCGCCGGCAATCGCCGGGCGGAGAAGGGGAAATGTCATTTCTCGTTCGAGGAGCTGGTGGCGGCGAGCGAAGGCCAAATCTTGATTACCATCGCCCCCCACACCATCACGCCCCTGCTCATGGAGCGATTGACTGCGCTCGCCGCAGCGGCGAAGGGACGTGTGTACCTTGCTGCAACTTTTGCCTATCGCGGCAACGAGCGCCGACGCCTCGGCGAGCTGGCGGAGCTGGCCGTAGAGGCACGCACCCCGCTGGTCGCCGCCAGCGATGCCCTCTATCACCATCCCACGCGCAAGCCGCTGGCCGACGTGCTCGCCTGCATCCGCGAGAAATGCACGATTCCCGAGGCCGGCTATCGGCTGGAAGCCAATGCCGAGCGGCACCTGAAGAGCGGCGCGGAGATGGCGCGCCTGTTCCGCGATCATCCCCAAGCAATCGCGCGCACGCGGGAGATCGCCGGGCGGATCACCTTCAACCTCGAGGAGCTGCGCTACGAATACCCCGACGAGCCCGTGCCGCCCGGCAAGACGCCGCAGGCCTACCTGGAGGAGCTCGCCTGGGCGCATGCCGCCCCGCACTACCCCGAGGGCATCCCGGACAAAGTGCGGGCGCTGCTCGTCAAGGAGCTGGCGCTGATCGCCCGTCTCGACTACGCGCGCTACTTCCTCACCGTCTACGACGTCGTGCGCTTCGCCAGGAGCCGGGACATCCTGTGCCAGGGGCGCGGCTCGGCGGCCAACAGCGCGGTGTGCTTCGTGCTCGGCATCACCTCGGTCAACCCCACCGAGGTCGACCTGCTGTTCGAGCGCTTCATCTCCGCCGACCGCGGCGAGCCGCCCGACATCGACGTCGATTTCGAGCACGAGCGGCGCGAGGAGGTGATCCAGTACCTCTATGCCCGCTACGGCCGGGAGCGCGCCGCCATCTGCGCAACCGTCATCCACTACCGCCCGCGCATGGCGATCCGCGAGGTTGGCAAGGCCCTGGGGCTCAAGGAGGACGTGACGGCGGGGCTGTCGGGTTTGATCTGGGGCACGGGCGATGGCGACATTCCCGAGGCGCACATCCGCGAAGCCGGGCTCGATCCGGCCAACCCGGAGCTTCGCCAGGCGATCGGGCTGGCGCGCCAGCTGCTCGGCTTCCCGCGCCACCTTTCCCAGCATGTGGGCGGGTTCGTCCTCACCCGCGAGCGCCTGGACGAGACCGTGCCGGTGCTCAACGCAGCGATGGAGGAGCGCACCAACATAGAATGGGACAAGGACGACATCGACGCGCTCGGCATGCTGAAAGTCGACGTGCTCGCGCTCGGCATGCTGACCTGCATCCGCAAGGCCTTCGAGCTGATCGAGCGCCACTATGGCCGCGCGCTCACGCTGGCGAGCGTGCCGCGCGAGGACCCCGCCGTCTACGACATGCTGTGCCGCGCCGATTCCGTCGGCGTGTTCCAGGTCGAAAGCCGCGCCCAGATGTCGATGCTCCCGCGCCTGCAGCCGCGCAGCTTCTACGATCTCGTCATCGAGGTCGCCATCGTGCGTCCCGGCCCCATCCAGGGCGACATGGTGCACCCCTACCTGCGCCGGCGCCACGGCACCGAGCCGGTGACCTATCCGTCCGAGGCGCTGCGGGCCGTGCTGCACAAGACGCTGGGCGTGCCGCTGTTCCAGGAGCAGGCGATGAAGATCGCCATCGTCGCGGCCGGCTTCACGCCCGACGAGGCCGACAAGCTGCGCCGCGCCATGGCCACCTTCCGCCACGTCGGCACCATCCATACCTTCCGCGAGAAATTCATCGCCGGCATGGTCGGCAACGGCTACGAGCGGGCGTTCGCCGAGCGCTGCTTCGGCCAGATCGAAGGCTTCGGCGAATACGGCTTCCCCGAGAGCCACGCTGCCAGCTTCGCGCTGCTGGTCTATGTCTCCTCCTGGATCAAGCAGCACTACCCGGAAGCGTTCTGCGCCGCCATTCTCAACAGCCAGCCGATGGGCTTCTACGCGCCCGCGCAGCTCGTGCGCGATGCGCGCGAGCACGGCGTGGAGGTGCGCCACCCCGACATCAACCACAGCGACTGGCACTCCACGCTGGAGCCTTCCCCCTCTCCCCGCGCATCGCCGACATTGCCGCACACGCTTTCAGCGCGGGGAGAGGGTCGGGGTGAGGGGCAGCGGCAAACTCCAGCGCCAGCGCAAGCCTCTGCCCCTCACCCTACCCTCTCCCCATGCCTGAAGAGGCATGGGGAGAGGGAACACCGCAATGCGCCGTCCGCCTCGGCCTGCGTCTCGTCAGGGGCGCATCGGAGGAAACCACCAAAGCGATCGTCGCGGCGCGCGGGCCGGGCTACCCGGACGTATCGTCGGTCTGGAGCCGAAGCGGCGCACCGGCGAGCGCGATGGAGCGGCTGGCCGATGCCGATGCCTTCCGCTCGATCGGCCTCGACAGGCGCGCAGCCCTGTGGGCGGTGAAGGGGCTGGGTGGCGGCACGATCGCCAAGAGCAGGCGGCACGCCTCCTCCGGCAGGCCTCTGCTGACGCGCCCCGAAGTCGGCGACCTGTTCGATGAGCAGCCGGTTACCCTTCCCGCCACGACGCCCGGCGAGCACGTCGTGCTGGACTATGCCAGCATCGCGCTGTCGCTGCGGGCACATCCGGTATCCTTTTTCCGCGAGGAGCTGTCCGCGCGCGGGGTGATCTCGAGCGCTGAGCATTGGGACGAGCGCCGCAAGGAAAAATATGTGCGCGTGGCGGGCCTGGTGCTGGTCCGACAGCAGCCCGGCACGGCCAAGGGCGTGATCTTCATCACGCTGGAGGACGAGACCGGGATCGTCAACATCGTGGTCTGGCCGAAGGTCTTCGCCGCAACCGCCGCACCGTCATGATGGCCGAGTTCCTCGAAGTGGGCGGCCGCATCGAGCGCGAAGGGCTTGTCGTCCACGTGATCGCCGACCGTCTGGTCGACCTCACCCCGCGCCTGAGCGCCCTCCGCGCGGGCGAAACGGAGCTGCCCGACCTCGAGAAGGAGCATCGCCAGGGCTCCTGGACGCCGCACAGCCGCGATTTTCGCT
>CAWCOF010000006.1:0-179342 GCA_963797005.1 uncultured Alphaproteobacteria bacterium | reverse complement strand
GAATGGAGCCCTGCGATCCTCGAGATCGAGACCGGGCATTGGCTCCCTTCCATCTGCAGCGTCCGTCACCACGAGGGCGCCGTCGTCTTCGATCACGCCTTGATCCTTGGTACGAATAGAAGTGGAGGTCCAGCAGTGCTCGGGACACAGGCGAGCCCGAGCCCATTCGGCCGCTCAACGCCCTTCCGGCACGGCGACCAGGGGATCCTCCGGGTTGGGGACTTCGGCCGTGACTGCGCACCGCGCCGATGGCTGATGTCGCCCCCAGGTCGAAGCCAGTCTTCTCCGGTTGCGCCAGTGCGGCCTGGACACGGACGTGATAGAGGACGTAGGCCGCAAGCAACCCCTCGACGATTGCGGTGAACAGGAACAGGGCGCGTGGCCCCTGGCTGGCCATGAGCATGGCCGCGACCGGCGGGCCAGCGATCGAGCCGAGCCCATTGGCGAGCAGAATTGTGGCCGCGGTCGCCACCGCATTCCCGGCCGGTGTCTTGTCGTAGCCGTGGGCGGCGGCCAGCGAATAGCCTGGCAACGCCAGGGCTCCAAACAGCGCGCCGAGCCCGAGCAGCGGCAAACCGGATGCGGGCATCATCCACAGAACGAAGCTCGTCACCGTGGCCCCGGCGAGCAACACAAGCAGCAACATGCGGCGATCAACCCGGTCGGACAGGCGCCCGGCCGGCCACTGCATCACCGCTCCAGCCAGGATCGCCACCGTCATGAACTGCGCGGCCCGTTCTACGCCCAGGCCGCCGCCTGTCGCAAACACCGCGGCCAGGCTCCAGAACGCACCATTGGCGACCCCGATCATGAGGCTTGCCACCAGCGCCACCGGCGCCGCCTGGAAGAGCTCCAGCGGCTGGAAGCTGAAGATCGTGATCGGCGCGGGTTGCGCCGAGCGGGTGAGGGCAACGGGCACGCTCGCCAAAGACAGCAGCATCGCGGCGACCATGAAGCTGCTGGCCTGCTCAATCGGGTAAAGGGTCACGAGCATCTGGCCGAGCGCCAGGGCACCCAAGCTGACAAGAGTGTAGGTGGCCATCACGAACCCCCGCGTTTGGTTGGAGGCTTGATCGTTGAGCCAGCTCTCGATCACCAGATACAGCACGGCGAAGCACAGCCCGGTGACCGCACGGAAGATCCCCCAGGCCGGGGCCAGCGGCACGAGCCCATAGGCGAGCGCCACGCAGGCCGCGACGGCTACCATGGCCGCGAAGGCGCGGATGTGGCCCGCGCGAAGCACGATGTAGGGGCCCAGCAGGCAACCGCTGACGAAGCCCACGAAATAGGCCGACCCGATGAGCCCGAGGGCGATGGTGCCGAAGCCCTCCACACCGCCGCGCAACGGCAGCAGCGTGAACTGCAGACCATTGCCGGAGAGCAGAAGGCCCACGCCAAGAAGAAGCGACGAGATCGGGCGTAAGCTATTCGTCATGGATGCCGCCGCTTACCACGAGATTGCTGTCTGCACCGGAGGGTTTCGCGCCGAGGTGTAGTCGGTCGGGGCCCGGAACGTCCAGCTTCTCCGGCGTGGTCAGTGAGTTTGAATGAGAAGATGTGTGGACGGTCAGCGCTGCGCAAATCCATGTCCCAATTCCACCGTCTCTAGGCGGGCGCCGTTCCGACCGATGGCCGATGACGGGCCAGGGCGGCAATGACCGCTTGACCGTGACACAACCTATCCGCGTGCCTTGCGCATCCGTGACAGCCACCCATTCATGCTCCGCAAACAGCGGCAACACGTCCTCGCAGCGTGTGGTCTCGGGCACGGCGATACCGGCTCCTGTCATGTTGCCGTCGCGGCTCATGATCAAACCCACATGGATGGCCCGCGCCTTGTTCACGTCGGCCACGAACGCCTCGATGCGCTCGTCGGCCGGGTTGAGCACGATCTCCTCGGGGCGCCCCTCCTGCATCAGCGCCCCGTCCCAGAGCACCGCGATCCGGTCGCCGATCTTCAGCGCCTCGTCGAAATCGTGCGTGATGAAGAGGATGGTTTTCTTTAGTTGCCTCTGCAGCGCCATCAGCTCGTCCTGCATTCCCGACCGGATCAGCGGATCGAGCGCCGAGAACGGCTCATCCATCAGCAGGATGTCGGTGTCCATCGCCAGCGCCCGGGCCAGGCCGACCCGCTGCTGCTGGCCGCCCGAGAGCTGATGCGGCTGCGATTGCTCGTAGCCTTTGAGCCCGACCGTCTCTATCCAGCGAGCCGAAGCCTCCTGCCGCTCCGCGCGAGCGACGCCCCGGACCTCGAGACCGTAGGCGACATTGTCGATGACCGAGCGGTGCGGCAGCAGTCCGAACTTCTGGAACACCATGGCGACTTTGGTCCGGCGAAACTCCCTAAGCTCGTCGGGATCCATCGCCAGCACATCAGTGCCGCCAACCTTCACCTCACCCGATGTGGGTTCGATCAGCCGATTGACGTGGCGGATGAGCGTCGACTTGCCGGAGCCCGACAGGCCCATGACCACATAGGTCTGCCCCGCCTCGACCTTGAGCGAGACATCGTTGACGCCGATCACCTGCCCGGTTTCGGCCTGGATCTCTGCCTTCGATTTGCCCTTGCCGAGCAGCGCCTGGGCGGACGCGGGATCGTCGCCGAAGATCTTGACGACGTGCTTGATCTCGATGGCGGCCTCGCTCATCAGCGGGTCTCCGCCAGGCCGATGCGCGCCTGCAGCTGGCGCCCGAAGGCTTGAGTGATGCGGTCGAAGATGATGGCCAGCACCACGATGCCGAGACCCGCGAACAGCCCGCGGGAGATCTCGAGCCGGCCGATGCCCTGCAGCACCTGATAGCCAAGACCGCCCGCTCCGATCATCGAGGCGATCACCACCATGGCGAGCGCCATCATTGTCGTCTGGTTGACGCCGGCGAGTATGGTCGGCAGCGCCAGCGGGATCTGCACGCCGAACAGCCGTTGGCTCGGACTGGCTCCGAAGGCGTGCGTCGCCTCCATCACTTCGGGGTCGACCTGACGGATGCCCAGATCGGTCAGCCTGACCAGCGGCGGCGCCGCATAGACGATGGTCGCGATCAGCGCCGGCACCTTGCCCGGCCCGAAGATCATCACCACGGGGATCAGGTAGACGAAGCTCGGCAAGGTCTGCATCAGATCGAGGATCGGCGTCATGACGCGGCGGAAGCCCGTCGAGCGGGCCATGAAAGTACCTAGGGGAATGGAAACAATGATCGAGGTCACCGTCGCCGCAACCATCAGCGCCATGGTGCGCACGGCGTCCTCCCAAAGATCGATCAGCCCGATGGCCACCAGCCCCGCCACGACGAGGAGCGGCAGGCTCGGTCGACGCGTTGCGAGATAGGCAAGACCGGAAAAGATGATGACCATGAACCACCACGGAATTGCCAGCAGCGTCTGCTCGATGCGCAGCAACAGGAACAGCAGCGGATAGGCGGCAGCCTCCAATCCACGGCCCCAGTTCCGCACCACCCAGCCAAGCCCATCGTCGACCCAGAAGCGCAGCGGCTTGGTGTCCAAGAAATCAGGAAAGAAGCCCGCCGCCACCGGCATGCTCTGTGCCGCCACGATCGTGATCACGATCAGCGCCGCCCAGGCCAGCAGCGTCCGGGCTGCCGACCACATCTTCAGGCCCGTCGCATGGACCAACCCTGCGAATCCGACGGCGATCGCCAGCCAGATCAGTAGGCGAATGAGGTCCATACAGCGCGCCTCGAGTTCGCATCGCAATTCCACACCGGACGGCCACCACAACCGCGCGACTGAGCGCGGCTGCGGTGTCACGCCGTTGCGCCAGCATATGTGCCGAGGTACGTGACGCAAGCCGCCGGGCCGGCGCCCGCTTGACTATTCGTCAGCGCGCTGTCTTCACAACGAGGCCTTGACCTTTGCGGCGACTTTGTGCGGGACCCACTCGGCCCAGACGTCCTGATTGTCCTTCAGGAAGTGCCGTGCCGTAGCTTCGGCATCGGCTTTGTTGTTGTCACCCCAGGCCACGAGCTTGCTGACCTGGTCGCGCGTCATGGTCGTGCCGGCGAGATACTTCGCCACGACGGGCGCAGCGTCCTTGATCCAGGTGGCGACGCCGATCTTGATGGGGCTGGCCGGCCACGCGGTCTTCGCGGGCGGATCCCTGCATTCCTTATTGGTGTTGCATCGATAGGCCTTCAGGTCGGTGGGCGGCATCTTGAGTGCGAAGGAGGAATACTTGCCGAGAATGGCGGTGGGACCCCAGTAGTAGAAGAAAATCGGCTCTTTGCGCTGGAAGGCGCGGCTGATCGAGGCCGCTAGCGTGCCGCCGGAGCCGGGCGAGAACAGGTTCCAGCCCTTCGCCTTCATGTCGTAGGCCTCGAACAGCGCCGCATTCGCCAGCTCGCATGCCCAGCCTGGCGGGCACGAGTAGAGCCGTCCCTTGGAAGGGTCCTCCGGATCGGGGAAGAGCTCGGGATGGTTGACGACGTCCTCGGCCCTAACCAGCTCGGGATGCTGCTTGTGGAAATATTCGGGGATGAACCAGGCTTCGCGGCCGCCTCCCTTGAAAGTGTCGGCAAGCTCGGCCACCACACCGTCCTTGATGCCCTTCCGCCACTGGTCCTGGATCGAGCTGGTCCACATCTCGGGCGCGACGGCCGGCTTGCCCTTGCTGAGCATGGACGCCGAAGTCGGCACCGTGTCGCCGGCCACGATCTGTACGCGACAACCGTACCCATCCTTGAGGATGCGGGCGTGGATATGGGCCAGCGCGGACGCCGACGCCCAGGTCATCTCCGCAATGTCGATGGTGCGATCGGTGTCGCACGTGGTCGCTTCCTGCCCGGCCGCTGGCTGCGCGGCGCCGAGCCCCAGCACCAGCCCGAGCGCAGCTATCGTCCTCCCTATCTTCAAAGTCGGCAAAATCATTCTCCCGCCATCTGGTGTGGTCGGATGCGACCCGACGAGAGGGCCATGGCCGCGCGCGGATATTACTATGCACGACCATGCATGGCGTGGCACGTCCCGGAGATTCTCGACACTGCAACGACTTCGGCAACTTTTTCCGAGTTCCGGCTGACCTGCAGTGGGCGGCGTATGAGCGATAGGTTCTGGAGGCACCGTTTTGAATTGGCGCTCTCTGGGCCTTGGGCGGGGGCTTCTCCGCTGCGTATGGGCGTCATCTGGAAGACGATCGGGCTTCTGCAGCCTGGACCCGATGCGGGCTCCCTCTGACACGACGAATCCTGGCTTGAAGGTGCGCGAAATGAATTGACTTGTTCTTTATTTGTTCTATTCTTCCGGCCCACCTTCGAAAGAGTTGCCAGGGGCTTCGGGAATGGCTGCGTCTTCCCTTCGACAGCACAACAGCACGCCGACAAGCCGGCGGCCCGTTTTGCGCGTGGTGGGCCGCAACATCCCAAAAACGCTGCGGTTGGAGGCGCTGCGGCAGGTCGTAGCCGTAGAGCACCGGCAATCCTCTCTCGCACAGCCCCGGTTGCCCTTCGGCATCGCCGAGGTCGATGGGCGCTTGGCCGGCGGAGGTCTCGCCTGCGGCCTGCTGCATGAGGTGTCGGCCAGCAAGCACCGCGACCGCCCGGCGACGCTGGGGTTCGTGTGCGCACTGATGGCGATGGCGCTGCGCTTGCGGCCCGGCCAGGCCGTGTTCGTTGCGAGCCGCCGGTCTCTCCCCTTCGGGGCACTCTACGCAAGAGGCTTGGCCGAGCTCGGCGTCGATCCCGGCAGGCTCCTTGTCGTCGAGACGCGGAACGATCGCGACGTGCTTTGGGCCCTCGAGGAAGCGCTGCGCGCGGGGGCAGCTCCGGCCGTGGTCGCCGGCGCGGTCGAGATGGCTCTCGATCTCACCATGAGCCGCCGGCTCAATATTGCCGCCACCGTCGGCGGCACGCCGCTGTTCCTGTCGCGCCCGGCCGGCGGCATCGGCGCGAGCAATGCATCCGCAACGCGCTGGCGCATCGCCTCCGCACCGGCCGCGCGAGACCGGTTTGGTGCCTTCGCCCGCTACCGATGGCGGGCAAGTCTCGAGCGCTGCCGCAACGGACGCACGGGTGAATGGCTGATCGAGTGGTGTCATGTCGCGCATCGTTTCCATCTGGCTGAGGGCGTGGCCGATCGCGCGTTTGTTCCGCGCGAAGGGCTTCGCCGCGTCGGCTGACGGCCTCGATCCCTATCGCCCGCTCGTTCTTGTGGCCCCCGGCAAGGGTGGTGCCCGCGTCGTGGCCTGCAACAGGGCGGCCCGGCGCCAGGGCTTGGTGGTCGGCGACCTGCTGTCGAACGCGCGCTCAAAGGTGCTCGATCTGCAATCGCGCAATGCCGATCCGGCTGCCGATGCGGCAGCGCTTAACAAGCTCGCGCTCTGGGCCACCCGCTATGCGCCGAGCGTGGCCCCCTGCGACAGAGAAAGCGGCGCGGACGGCCTCTTCCTCGATATCGCCGGTTGCGCGCATCTTTTCAGCGGCGAAGAGGGCCTGACAGCGGATATCGCCGGGCGCTTGCGCCGTTTCGGACTTGCTGTCCGCATTGGCGTTGCAGACACGGCCGGCGCCGCATGGGCTGTGGCGCGGCATGGCAAAGCGGAGCGCACCATCATCGCCGGCGGTGCGCAGGCAGCAGCCCTCGCGCCTCTGCCGCTCTCCGCGCTGCGCTTCACGGAGGAAGCCCTCTCGCTGCTGGCCCGCCTCGGCTTGCGGCGGATCGGAGAGGTGATGGACCAGCCCCGCGCCCCCTTCGCGGCGCGCTTGGGCGGCCATGTGCTGCTGCGGCTGGATCAGGCATTGGGCCGGGCGCCGGAGCCGCTCGTTCCCGTCGTGCCGCCGCCCGTCTATCGCACGCAAGCCATGTTCCTCGAGCCGATCCTGAGCCAGGAGCATGTGCTGGAAGCGGCACGGCGGCTCCTGCACGATCTGATGCCGGCGCTGTCGGACCACGATGCCGGCGCACGCGTGCTGCGGCTCCTTCTCTTCCGCGTCGATGGCGACGTGGTCTTGCTGGATCTCGGGCTGGCGGCGCCCAGCCGGGATGTCGGGCATATCGTGCATCTGCTCGGGCTGCGTCTCGAGCGCTTGGCCGGCGCCTTCGAAGCAGAATTCGGGTTCGAGGCGGCGGCCCTGCACGTCCTCGCCGCCGAGCCTCTGGCAGCACGGCAAGCCGGGCTGGCGACTCTTGCCGCTGAGAACGACCCGAACGGGCTGGCGCGCTTGATCGATCGGCTGCGGCAGAGGCTGGGACCTGGAGCGGTGCGCCAGCTGCGCCCCCATCAGAGCCACATCCCGGAAAGGGCCGAGCGGAGGGTTGTGGCTGATGCGCTGCGCGCCACCGCTGGTCCCTTGCCGGATGCGGCGGCTCTCAATGGTCCGCTGGCACCTCGCCCGCTCCTGCTGTTGCCGGAGCCGGAAGCCGCACAGGTGGTGGCGCTGCTTCCGGACGGCCCGCCCTGGCAGTTCCGCTGGCGCGGCGTGACGCATCGGGTGGCCGATGCGGAAGGGCCGGAGCGGATCACGCCGGAATGGTGGCAGCGCACGGGCGCGGCGGAGCGCGACTACTACATGGTCGAGGACACGGACGGCCTGCGCGTCTGGCTGTTTCGCGATGGGCTGTACGGCGGCGAAGCCGTGCCGCGTTGGTTCGTGCACGGGGTGTTCGCATGAGCCAATTCGCCGAGCTGGTCGCCGCGACCAATTTCTCGTTCCTGCGCGGCGCCTCCCACCCCCATGAGATGGTCGAGCAGGCGGTCGAGCTGGGGCTCGCTGCGATCGGCGTCGCGGACCGCAATACTCTGGCAGGCGTCGTACGGGCGCACACCGCCGCCAAGAGAGCCGGCATCCGCCTGCTGGTAGGCAGCCGCCTCGTTACCACCGACGGCTTCGAGGCAGTCTGCTATCCGACCGACCGGGCGGCCTATGGCCGTCTGTGCCGGCTGCTGACCGCCGGCAATCGCCGGGCGGAGAAGGGCAAATGTCATTTCTCGTTCGAGGAGCTGGTGGCGGCGAGCGAAGGCCAAATCTTGATTGCCATCGCCCCCCACACCATCACGCCCCTGCTCATGGAGCGATTGACTGCGCTCGCCGCAGCGGCGAAGGGACGTGTGTACCTTGCTGCAACTTTTGCCTATCGCGGCAACGAGCGCCGGCGCCTCGGCGAGCTGGCAGAGCTCGCCACGCAGACGCGAGCTCCGCTGGTCGCCGCCAGCGATGCCCTCTATCACCATCCCACGCGCAAGCCGCTGGCCGACGTACTCGCCTGCATCCGCGAGAAATGCACGATTCCCGAGGCCGGCTATCGGCTGGAAGCCAATGCCGAGCGGCACCTGAAGAGCGGCGCGGAGATGGCGCGCCTGTTCCGGAATCACCCCCAAGCAATTGCGCGCACGCAGGAGATCGCTAAGCGGATCGCCTTCAATCTCGAGGAGCTGCGCTACGAATACCCCGACGAGCCCGTGCCGCCCGGCAAGACACCGCAGGCCTATCTGGAAGAGCTCGCCTGGGAGCATGCCGCCCGGCACTACCCCGAGGGCATCCCGGACAAAGTGCGGGCGCTGCTCGTCAAGGAGCTGGGGCTGATCGCCCGTCTCGACTACGCGCGCTACTTCCTCACCGTCTACGACGTCGTGCGCTTCGCCAGGAGCCGGGACATCCTGTGCCAGGGGCGCGGCTCGGCGGCCAACAGCGCGGTGTGCTTCGTGCTCGGCATCACCTCGGTCAACCCCACCGAGGTCGACCTGCTGTTCGAGCGCTTCATCTCCGCCGACCGCGGCGAGCCGCCCGACATCGACGTCGATTTCGAGCACGAGCGGCGCGAGGAGGTGATCCAGTACCTCTATGCCCGCTACGGCCGGGAGCGCGCCGCCATCTGCGCCACCGTCATCCACTACCGCCCGCGCATGGCGATCCGCGAGGTCGGCAAGGCCCTGGGGCTCAAGGAGGACGTGACGGCGGGGCTGTCGGGCCTGATCTGGGGCACGGGCGACGGCGACATTCCCCAGGCGCACATCCGCGAAGCCGGGCTCGATCCGGCCAACCCGGAGCTGCGCCAGGCGATCGGGCTGGCGCGCCAGCTGCTCGGCTTCCCGCGTCACCTTTCCCAGCATGTGGGCGGGTTCGTTCTCACCCGCGAGCGCCTGGACGAGACCGTGCCGGTGCTCAATGCTGCGATGGAGGAGCGCACCAACATAGAATGGGACAAGGACGACATCGACGCGCTCGGCATGCTGAAAGTCGACGTGCTCGCGCTCGGCATGCTGACCTGCATCCGCAAGGCCTTCGAGCTGATCGAGCGCCACTATGGCCGCGCGCTCACGCTGGCGAGCGTGCCGCGCGAGGACCCCGCCGTCTACGACATGCTGTGCCGCGCCGATTCCGTCGGCGTGTTCCAGGTCGAAAGCCGCGCCCAGATGTCGATGCTCCCGCGCCTGCAGCCGCGCAGCTTCTACGATCTCGTCATCGAGGTCGCCATCGTGCGTCCCGGCCCCATCCAGGGCGACATGGTGCACCCCTACCTGCGCCGGCGCCACGGCACCGAGCCGGTGACCTATCCGTCCGAGGCGCTGCGGGCCGTGCTGCACAAGACGCTGGGCGTGCCGCTGTTCCAGGAGCAGGCGATGAAGATCGCCATCGTCGCGGCCGGCTTCACGCCCGACGAGGCCGACAAGCTGCGCCGCGCCATGGCCACCTTCCGCCACGTCGGCACCATCCATACCTTCCGCGAGAAATTCATCGCCGGCATGGTCGGCAACGGCTACGAGCGGGCGTTCGCCGAGCGCTGCTTCGGCCAGATCGAAGGCTTCGGCGAATACGGCTTCCCCGAGAGCCACGCCGCCAGCTTCGCCCTGCTGGTCTACGTCTCCTCCTGGATCAAGAAGCACTATCCGGAAGCGTTCTGCGCCGCCATTCTCAACAGCCAGCCGATGGGCTTCTACGCGCCGGCGCAGCTCGTGCGCGATGCGCGCGAGCACGGCGTGGAGGTGCGCCACCCCGACATCAACCACAGCGACTGCCACTGCACGCTGGAGCCTTCCCCCTCTCCCAGCGCATCGCCGACATTGCCGCACACGCTTTCAGCGCGGGGAGAGGGTCGGGGTGAGGGGCAGCGGCAAACTCCAGCGCCAGCGCAAGCCTCTGCCCCTCACCCTAACCCTCTCCCCATGCCTCTTCAGGCATGGGGAGAGGGAACACCGCAATGCGCCGTCCGCCTCGGCCTGCGTCTCGTCAGGGGCGCATCGGAGGAAACCACCAAAGCAATCGTCGCGGCGCGCGGGCCGGGCTACCCGGACGTATCGTCGGTCTGGAGCCGAAGCGGCGCACCGGCGAGCGCGATGGAGCGGCTGGCCGATGCCGATGCCTTCCGCTCGATCGGCCTCGACAGGCGCGCAGCCCTGTGGGCGGTGAAGGGGCTGGGTGGCGGCACGATCGCCAAGAGCAGGCGGCACGCCTCCTCCGGCAGGCCTCTGCTGACGCGCCCCGAAGTCGGCGACCTGTTCGATGAGCAGCCGGTTACCCTTCCCGCCACGACGCCCGGCGAGCACGTCGTGCTGGACTATGCCAGCATCGCGCTGTCGCTGCGGGCGCATCCGGTATCCTTTTTCCGCGAGGAGCTGTCCGCGCGCGGGGTGATCTCGAGCGCTGAGCATTGGGACGAGCGCCGCAAGGGAAAATATGTGCGCGTGGCGGGCCTGGTGCTGGTCCGACAGCAGCCCGGCACGGCCAAGGGCGTGATCTTCATCACGCTGGAGGACGAGACCGGGATCGTCAACATCGTGGTCTGGCCGAAGGTCTTCGCCCGCAACCGCCGCACCGTCATGACGGCCCAGTTCCTCGAAGTGGGCGGCCGCATCGAGCGCGAAGGGCTTGTCGTCCACGTGATCGCCGACCGTCTGGTCGACCTCACCCCGCGCCTGAGCGCCCTCCGCGCGGGCGAAACGGAGCTGCCCGACCTCGAGAAAGAGCATCGCCAGGGCTCCTGGACGCCGCACAGCCGCGATTTTCGCTAGCAGCGTCGACTCCCGCAAAGGCCAAGCTCCAGTCCAAAGGTCGCAAGCTCGTCACAGGCCTCAGCATCGGCGCACAGATCGTGACCGGCCGCGTCTCCCTGATCGCAAGCCCGCGCGACATCGATCGATTTGTCGACGGCGCCGTGCTCGTCACCGGTACCACCGACCCGGACTGGGTGCCGATCATGAAGCGCGCAGCGGCGATCGTCACCGACCACGGTGGACGCACCTCGCATGCGGCCATCGTCAGCCGCGAGTTCGGCTTGCCCGCCATCGTCGGGACCGGCAACGCCACCGAGATCCTGCACGACGAGCAGGAAGTCACCGTTTCCTGCGCCGAGGGCGACGAGGGCTTCGTCTACGAAGGGCGCGCGGACTACGCCGCAGAGGACACCCAGCTCCAAGATATTCCTGCGACGCGCACCAAGGTCATGCTCAACCTGGCAAATCCCGCCGCCGCGCTCAGATGGTGGCGCATTCCGGCGGACGGCGTTGGCCTCGCGCGCATGGAATTCGTCGTCAGCAACGCCATCCGGATCCACCCGATGGCACTCGTACATTATGACGGCCTCAAGGATGATGATGCCAAGCACACGATCGCCGAGTTGACGCGGGGATACGCGACCAAGACTGAATACTTCGCCCACGAGTTCGGCGCCTTGCTGCGTCGTACCCTGGCAAGACTGCGGTCGGCGCTCAACGATCCCCCTTACAATTTCGTCATCGACTCGGCCGACCGGCAGCATCTGGGTTCGCCTCACGTACACCGGCGGCTCAGGATCGCACCCAAGCTGGCAATGAGCGGCGGCTTCGAGCTCGGCAGCGCAATGGCGATCAATCCCTCCTCGCCCGAGCCGGACGCCGCCATCCTGCGGGCGGCGCGGACGCATGATGCCACCCGAGAATAGCGATCCTCAGGGCGAAGCCTCCGGAGAGGCCTACCCATCAACCTGCTGCAGGACGACCCGATCGACGAGACGCCGCACGTCGTCGGCGCGGCACAGCTCGGTTCCCGGCGTCAGCAACGCAGCGCTTCCCCCCGCCGCGCCGTAGCGGAAAGCGGTCTCCAGCGCGTGGCCGGCTGCCAGGGCCCAGACCATGGCGCCAACGAAGCTGTCTCCGGCACCGACGGCGCTCACGGGCTCGAGGGGGAGAACCGGCGCCCGCCAGGTTGCATCCACCGTGGTCAGCAGGGCGCCACGGTTGCCCAAGGTCAGTGCCACGACATCGGCCTTCTTCTCGGCAACCAGTCGGCGACAGGCGCGCGCCGCATCCTCCTCGGCAAGACCCTGCATGCCCAGCAAGCGCGCCAGCTCGTTCAAGTTCGGCTTGATCATGAAGACGCCGCAGGCGAGCGCATGCTCGAGCGGCGGACCTGACGTATCGAGGACGAGGCTCGCTCCCCGCTCCCGCGCCAACCGCGCCACGTGTCCATAGAAATCATCGGGGACGCCCGGTGGCAGGCTGCCACTCGCCACGACATAGCGGGGGAAGGGGTCAAGCGACGCGAGCCTGGCGAGACAGGCCTGCCACTCAGAAGCGGTCATGCGCGGCCCCTCCAGCACGAAGCGGAACTGGTCTCCCGTTGCCCGCTCGAGGACCGTGAAGTCCTCCCGGGTATCGCCGGCGATCTCGAGCGGGACGCCGGCCACGCCTTCGCGCTCGACGAGCTCCGCCAGCAGCCGGCCGACGATCCCTCCCGTCGTGTAGACGGCCGACACGCTTCCGCCCAGGCGGGCAATGACCCGCGCCACGTTGATTCCGCCGCCACCCGGATCGCGGCGCAGACCTTCGCAACGCAATTTCTGCTCTGGCGTGACCCGTTCCACGGCTGTCGACAGGTCGATCGCCGGGTTCATCGTAAGGGTGACGATGTCAGCCATGGCAATGCCCGAATGAAGATAATACCGGAGCGTCTATTGCGCTTCCAATGCCCCGAGCAGCATGCCGATATGGCCGTCGCCCCACATCGGCATCAGAAGGCGCGAGAAGCCGGGCGCTTCTCCGGCCGCGTCCTGGTGATAGCAGGTGGGAGACCGCGCTTCGACTGTGGCGCTGCACTGGGACCGCAGGAAGGCGAGCGGCCCGCCGAGCTCCGACTTGTCGAGGAAGGCGTCGGTGTATTGCAGGCCGAACGCCTTGCCGATGACGTTGAAACGAAAGCGCTCGGGATTGACGAACACGTCGATCAGCAGCAGGCGCTCCTCCAGGTCCGGCAGCGACGACAGATTGACGTCGTCCCAGAACGGCATGGTGTTTCCCGCTCTCTTGAGGCTTTCCCAATACGAATGCGCCCGGAGAAGGGTGGGGCTCAATCTTCCGGGAACGGGAAACGGTGTGCTCGGCATGTTCGTCCCTCCATCTCGATGAGCGCGCCGGTGCCGGTTCCGGCGCGCGCCGGTCAGCCGGCAGGCAACTGCTCGTGTGCCACGGCCTTCAAACCGATGAACGCCGGATCGGGATGCATGATCACGGCGGTCGGGATACGGGCGAGATATGGCTGAAACCGGCCTTTCGCCTCGAACCGCGCGCGGAATTCCGAGCGGATCAAATAGTCGACGATGCGCGGCATGATCCCGCCGGCAATGTAGACCCCTCCCCGCGCCCCCAGCGTGAGCGCAACGTTGCCCGCGACCGTTCCCAGCATGGCGCAGAACATGTCGAGCGCAGCCACGCTCACCTTGCAGGCGCCGGAGACGGCAGCTTCCGTGACCTCGGCCGCGCTCCGGTCGACAGCGCTGATGCCATCGGCCTCCCTGATGGCCGCATACAGGTTTTCCAGGCCGCTTCCCGACAGCACCTTCTCCGCCGACACGTGCCCGAAACGCCGGCGAAGATGGCCGATGACGGCATCTTCGCGCGCCGACGTGCCCGGCAGCGTCACGTGGCCGCCTTCAGACCCCAGGACAACGGACCCGCCAGGGGCCCTCACGAGGCTGGCAACACCGAGCCCGGTGCCTGGCCCCAGCACGGCTCTGACGGCGCCCGCCACCGCGACTCCGCCGCCGATCGGGCGGATGTCGCTTTGCGCAAGTCCCGTCATGGCCCAGGCGACCGCCTCGAAATCGTTGAGCACCACGACCGCATCGAACCCGAACGCTTGCCGAAGCTCTGCGCCATCGAGCGTCCATGAGCTGTTCGTGAGCTCGCACCTGTTCGCTTCGACAGGACCTGCCCCGGCAAGGATCGCGGCCGACACCCGACTTTGAGCGCGATGCGCGCTCAAGAAGTGCTGCAAGGCATCGCCGACACTGGCAAAGTCCTCGACTGCAAGCGATGCAACGGGCGACAAGGCGTCTCCCGCGAGCAACGCGAACCTCGCGTTGGTCCCGCCGATATCGCCCAGCACCGTTG
Source organism: uncultured Alphaproteobacteria bacterium (assembly GCA_963797005.1). Taxonomy (GTDB): domain Bacteria; phylum Pseudomonadota; class Alphaproteobacteria; order Rhizobiales; family Hyphomicrobiaceae; genus AWTP1-13. Next base: position 165,030 of record CAWCOF010000006.1, on the reverse strand, counting down.
TCTGCGCCCCGCTCACGCGCCCTTCCTAGGAGCTATGGCCAACTCTTGGTAACGGCACGATTGTACGCGCCGCAACGCCAGGACCGAATACTGCAATCTTGCCGCCGGCAATCCAAGGGGTGCATTGACCTTGATCTGTGCCTTCCCGGAAGCCGAGCCCGGCTTCTCAAAGCCGAGGCGAGGCTGTCCGGGATCTTGCCCCAAGCCTTGAAGCGCCACGCGGCGCTGCGCACCCAAGCCGCGGGCAGGGCCCCGGCTCTGCGCGCCCCGATCCGACGCGGGTCGGATCGGGTGCCCAGGCCGGGGACGCAAGACAGTTAGCCCCTCGATGTCGCCGCTTGTCGTTTGCGCGAGGCTCGAACACTATCCTCGCCGCTGGGTCAGCGAGCGGCGGAAGAGCAAGAGCATGGGCGGAACCGAGAGCGACTTTGAGACCGACTATGTCGTGGTGGGGGCCGGCTCGGCGGGCTGCGTCCTGGCGAGCCGCCTGAGCGAGGACGGCTCTCGCGTGGTCCTGCTCGAAGCGGGGCCGAAAGACTGGCACCCGATGATCCACGTGCCCGCAGGCGTCCTGAAGCTCCTCTATAACCCCCGCGTCAACTGGAACTACGCCACCGATCCCGAGCCCGGCGCCGCCGGCCGGCAGATCCACTGGCCGCGCGGGCGCGTGCTCGGCGGCTCCAGCTCCATCAACGGCATGCTGTGGATCCGCGGCAATCCGGCCGACTACGACGGCTGGTCGCAGATGGGCTGCCAGGGTTGGTCGTTCGACGAGGTGATGCCCCATTTCAAGTCGATCGAGCGCTATGCGCCGGGCGATGCGGATGTGCGCGGCAAGAGCGGCCCGATACTGGTTGAGGACTACCGGACGATCCTGGACCTGACGCACCGCTTCGTCGACGCGGCGCAGCAAGCCGGCATTCCGCTCACCAAGGACCTGAGCGGCCATGTGCACGAGGGCGTCGGCTACTCGCAGATGTCGCGCAACGGCCGCTTGCGCGGCTCGACGGCCCGCACGTTCCTGGCGCAGGCGAAGGGCCGGCCGAACCTTCGCGTCGAGACCAATGCGTTCGCCACCAGGCTCCTGTTCGAAGGCAAGCGCTGCGTCGGCGTCGTCTTCCGCCAGAAGGGCCGGGATCGGCGAGTTGTGGCAGCGCGCGAGGTGATCCTGTCCGGCGGCACCGTCAACTCGCCCCAGCTGTTGCAGGTCTCCGGCATCGGCCCGGGCGAGCACCTCAAGTCCATCGGCGTCCCCGTCGTGCACGATCTGCCCGGCGTAGGCGCAAACCTGTCGGACCACTACGCGATCCGCATCTCGCATCGCGTCAGGGACGCCGTGTCGATCAACGAGCTTTCGCGCGGCCTGCGATTGGGCCGCGAGATCGCGCGATGGCTGACGACGGGCCGCGGCGCCCTGACCTTCGGCGTTTCCAGCGCGCAGGCGTTCGCCCGCAGCCGGGAGGGCCTGGCCAGCCCCGACATGCAGCTTCTGTTCTCGCCAGCAAGCTACGACCAAAACAAGTTCGGCGCGCTGGAGCGCGAGCCCGGCATGACCATCGCCGTCAGCATCGCCAGGCCCGAGAGCCGCGGCACGATCATGGCCAAGTCGCCCGATCCGTTCGTGCGGCCGTCGATCAAGCCCAACTACTTGTCGGCACCCAACGACCTGCGGGTGTCGCTCGCGGGGATCGCTCTCGCACGCCGCATCTTTGCGGCTCCTGCCCTGGCCCGCCACAGCATTGCGGAGACGACGCCGGGCCCCGGCGCAACAACGCAAGAGGCGCTCGCCGACTACATCCGCCGGCAGGGCACGACCATCTATCACATCGTCGGCACCTGCAAGATGGGTGAGGACCCGATGGCCGTGGTCGACTCGCGCCTCAGGGTGCGGGGGCTCGCCGGCTTGCGCGTCATCGACGCCTCCGTCATGCCGACGGTGACCACGGCCAACACCAATGCGCCGACCATCATGATCGCGGAGAAAGGAGCGGCCATGATCCGGGCGGACGCGGCCGCCGCCTGACCTGCCGATAGCCCCACGGCGCAAGGCGCCCTATCCTTCGGCTCGACACGCACCCAGCACGCGAGGACGCCATGACCGACGATGCCGTCACCTACCGGTCTCAGGATCGGATCGCCACCATCACCATCAACCGGGCCGACCGCATGAACCGGCTCGATGACGCGATCGTCGAAGGCCTGCATCAGGCCTGGCGGCGGTTCATGGCGAACGACGACGACCGCGTCGCCGTGCTGACCGGCGCCGGCGACAAGGCGTTTACCGCCGGCGCCGACCTCAAGGCGCTGCCGACCACGCTCTACCGGGGCATTCCCGGCGTTGGCGTGCCCGTCGACAAGCCGGTTGTCGGAGCGGTGGCCGGATGGGTCGTGGGCGGCGGCATGGTGCTGACCACCATGTGCGACATCCTGATTGCCGCCGAGAACGCGCGCTTCTCCTATCCCGAGGTGAAGGTCGGCTTCACTGGCGGGATCATCAGCGCGCTTGCCACGCGCATTCCGCACAAGATCGCCATGGAACTGCTGCTGGTCGGCGAGGCCATCGACGCGCGGCGTGCCTACGAGGTCGGGTACGTGAACAAGGTGGTGCCGACGGCGGAGCTCATGCCGACCGCCCTCGACTACGCCCAGCGCATCGCTGCCACCGCGCCGCTGCCATCGCGTGCACTGAAACGCTTCGTCGCCGAGACGTTACCGAGGGGCCCGACAGAATTGGGCGGCATCGCGCGCGCCCAGGTGGACGCCATCTTCGAGAGCGAGGACTGGAGCGAAGGTCGCACCGCGTTCGCCGAAAAGCGCCCGCCGGCCTACCGCGGACGGTGACGTGGTTCGGCGGCTTGCCCCAACTCCGCGCCGGCCGGACCTGAGCGCTCCTCACACCGGCGATTTCAGCTTCTGGATGTCGAGCATCCGCATGATCGCCTTCTCGTAGTAGGGCTCGCTCACACCTCTGCGCACCTTGTGGAGGAAATACTTCTCGAACGCGACCTTGGCCATGTGCACCCACATGCCCTCGCTCGCCCAGTTGACGTTGCGTGGCGGGTTTTGCGGCTTGGCGAGAAAAGCAACGCCGCGGTCACCGAAGTCGGCGAGGCAGAAGGCATTCCAGGTCGGCACGCTCGCGGGTTCCTTGCCGGCCAGCAGGCTCGCGATGTTCTCGCGTGTCGCCGCGACCATGCTCTCGATCATGTAGCCCGTCTTCGGCACGCCGGTGGCCACCGGCGTCTGCTCCAGCGGCGCGATGGCGATGGCGACGCCGACCCCGAACACGTTGGTAAATTTCAGGTTGCGCTGGTGCTTGTCGACGATGACGAAGCCGCGGGGGTTGACGAGCCCCTCGATGCCGCGCAGCGCCGGGATGCCGCGGAAGGCCGGCAGCATCATCGCGTAGTTGAAGGCCAGCTCGTGCTTCTTGCGCTCCTTGCCGTCCTCGTCGAGCTCCGTCACCCGCATCTTGCCGGCCTCGACGGCATCGACCTTCGCATTGGTGATCCAGCGGATGCTGCGCTGGCGCATCTCGTGCTCCAGCAGGCCCTTCGTGTCGCCGACGCCGCCGAGACCGAGATGCCCGATGTAAGGCTCGGCCGTCACGAAGGTCATCGGCACGCGGTCGCGCAGCTTCCGGCTGCGCAGCTCCTTGTCCATCATCATGGCGTACTCGTAGGCCGGGCCGTAACAGGACGCGCCCTGCACCGCACCAACGACGATCGGCCCTGGATTCTTGCAGAACGCCTCCCAGGCCAGATGGGCCTTAGCCGCGTGGTCGACAGTGCACACAGATTGCGTATGCGCGTCGGGACCGAGACCGGACACCTCGTCGAAGGCAAGCTCCGGACCCGTCGCCAGCACGATGTAGTCGTAGGCGACAGTGCTGCCGTCGGCGAGCTCGAGGCGGTTCTCGGCCGGATGCAGCCGCTGCGCCGACTGGTGAATGAATTCGATGCCGAACTTGGCTGCCAGCGGCGCGAGCGCGACGGTGATATCCGCCTTTGTTCGCCAGCCGACGCCAACCCACGGGTTCGACGGCGTGAACTGAAAGTAGGGGTTGTTGTTGACCAGCGTGACCGTGTGCGCGCGTGGCAGGGCCTGCCTCAACTCATACGCCATCGAAATGCCGCCAATGCCGGCTCCTAGAACGACGATATTGGCCATTGCGACCTCCTCTCGCGTCAACGCCTGCCGCCCCGCCTCGAGCCATCACGCACTCTGACCTCTCGAGGTAGGAACGCGTTGATGTGCATCAATCGCTCGCCACCGCTTGCGGCGGGCCGGAGCCACCTTCGTCCGGCAACGCTCTGCCGTCGTCGCGCAGAACGACGTAGATCGCCGGGATCACCAGGACCGTGAGCAGCGTCGAGGAGGCGAGACCGAACAGCAGCGAGATGGCGAGACCCTGGAAGATCGGGTCGAGCAGGATCGTGGCCGCGCCGATCATGGCCGCCAGCGCGGTGAGCAGGATCGGCTTGAAGCGCACGGCGCCGGCCTCGAGAAGCACCTCCCGCAGCGACCTATCCGGTCGCGCGCCATGCCGGATGAAGTCGACCAGCAGGACCGAATTGCGCACGATGATGCCGGCCAAAGCAATAAATCCGATCATCGACGTGGCGGTAAACGGCGCGCCGAACAGCCAGTGGCCGAGCATGATGCCGATCAGGGTGAGCGGGATCGGCGTCAGGATGACGAGCGGCAGACGGAAGCTGCCGAACTGCGCGACGACCAGCACATAGATGCCGAGAATGGCCGCGGCGAAGGCCGCCCCCATGTCGCGGAAGGTGACATAGGTGATCTCCCACTCTCCGTCCCAGAGCAGCGTGGGCTTGGACTCGTCGGCGGGCTGGCCATGCAGTTTCAGGGCAGGCTTCGGCAGGGTCCCCCAATCGTGCTGCGTCGATGCGGCGGGCGACCTCGAGCATGCCGTAGATCGGCGCCTCGAAGCTGCCCGCGAGCTCCGCCAGCACCATGTCCGTGAACCTGCCGTCCCGACGAAAGATCGTCGGCGAGCCCGCTTCCTTGCTGACCCGCACGACTTCACCGAGCTCCACCACGGTGCGGTTGCCGGGCAGTGCGTTGGCCGGCACGGGCGTCGATGCCATCGCGTCCGACCAGGACAGCGCACGCTTGGGCAGGCGCACGGCGATCTCGATCGGATTGCGCTCCTCGCCGCGGTGCGAGTAGCCGACCGATACGCCGCCGAGCAGCGTCCCGAGGGTGTCGTAGACATCGCGCTGTTCGACACCGAAGAACTCGAGCCGGTCCTGGTCGATGGAGACGCGCAAACGCGGGCGGCGCTCGCCGATGGAGTTGTCGACGTCGACGATGAAGGGAACGGCGGCGAAGATTTTCTTCACCTCGCGCGCGACGGCCCGTCGCGTCTCCGAATCGGGACCATAGATCTCTGCGAGCAGCGTCGCCAGCACCGGCGGACCAGGCGGCACCTCCACCACCTTGACGCTCGCTCCGTTGGGCAGGGCGATCTTGCCGAGGCGCTGCCGCAGGTCGAGCGCCACCCGGTGGCTGGCGCGGGAACGCTCGGACCGGGGCGCCAGGTTGATCTGCAGCTCGCCGAGCTCGGGGGATTCCCGCACATAGTAGTGCCGCACGAGCCCATTGAAATTGAACGGTGCCGGCGTACCCGCATAGGCCTGGATCGAGCGCACCTCCGGCAAACCGCGCGCTCGATCCGCCATCACGAACAGCGCGCGTTCGGTATCCTCCAGGCTCGCGCCCTCGGGCAGGTCGAGCACGACGGCCAGCTCCGACTTGTTGTCGAAGGGCAGCAGCTTCACTGTCACCGACTTGGTCGCAAACAGGACCAGGGCCAAAAGCGTCGCCACGCCGACGCCGCCGAGGAAGATCCAGGCGCGCTTGCGCGTGCGTACGATGGGTATCGCGAGGCGGCGATAAAGCCTTCCAAGTGCGCCTTCGCCATGCGCGGCCTCGTGCTCATGCAAGGCCTGCCCTTCCGGATGCAGGCGCAGCATCAGCCAGGGCGCGATCACGACGGCAACGAAGAAGGAGAACAGCATCGCCGCCGAGGCGTTGGCGGGGATCGGCGCCATGTAGGGGCCCATCAGCCCCGACACGAACAGCATCGGCAGAAGTGCCGCCACCACCGTGAGCGTGGCCACAATGGTCGGATTGCCGACCTCGGCCACCGCCTCGACCACCGCCTGCAGCCGTGTTCGCCCGTCGCGCATGGCCCAGTGCCGGGCGATGTTCTCGACCACGACGATGGCGTCGTCGACCAGAATGCCGATCGAGAAGATGAGGGCGAACAGGCTGACACGGTTGATGGTGTAGCCCATCAGGTTGGCGGCAAACAACGTGAGCAGAATGGTCGTCGGGATGACGACCAGGGTGACCGCGGCCTCGCGCCAGCCGATGGCGATGGCAATCAGAACGACGATGGAGATGGTGGCGAGACCAAGATGGAAGAGAAGCTCGTTGGCCTTCTCGTTGGCGGTCTCGCCATAGTCGCGGGTCACGGTAACGGCAACGTCGGCGGGTATGAGCCGCCCCTTCAGGGCCGCGAGCCTGTGGAGCAGGTCGTCGGCAACCACAACGGCGTTGGCCCCGGCGCGCTTGGCGATGGCGACGCTGACGGCAGGCGTGCGGTGCCATGCGCCCTTGTCGTCGCGAGCGTCATTCCACACGCGGTGCTCGTGCGGGCTCGGCCCGATGATCGTGGAGGCAACATCGTTGATATAGACGGGTCGGCCGTCACGCGCGGTGATCAGGAGCAGGCCGATGTCGGGCACGCCGGACAATGTCTGCCCGGCCGCGACGCCGCGCGTGATGCCGGCATCCCGCACTTGCCCGGCCAGGAAGGAACGGTTGGCGTCGCGCACCTTGGCAACGAGCTGCTGCAAGGTGACGCCGTATAGGGCGAGCTTCTCCGGCGAGGGCTCGACGCGGATCTGCTGGGGGCTGCCGCCGGAGATGTAGGTGAGGCCGACATTATCGACCTTCATCAGCTCGGTGCGCAGCTTGTCGGCGAGCTCGTACAGGTCCTTGTCGGTCCAGCGCTCCGCAGCTTCCGGCTTGGGGGAGAGCGTAAGGACGACAATCGCCACGTCGTTGATGCCGCGCCCGACGATCAGGGGCTCGGGGATGCCGACGGGTATTCGGTCCAGGTTGGCGCGGATCTTCTCGTGCACGCGCAGGATCGCGTCTTCCGACTTGGTGCCGACCAGGAACCGCGCTGTCACCATCACGCGGTCGTCCTCGGTTTGGCTGTAGACATGCTCGACGCCATCGATGCCCTTGACGATCGCCTCGAGCGGCTTGGTCACCAGCTCGACGGCATCCGGTGCCTTGAGCCCGTCGGCATTGACGCGGATATCGACCATGGGCACGCTGATCTGCGGCTCCTCCTCGCGCGGAATGACGAGGAGCGCGATCAGCCCCAAAGCAATGGCCGCCAAGAGAAAAAGCGGCGTGAGCGGCGAACGGATCGTCGCGCGCGTAAGCCGTCCTGAAAGTCCGAGGTTCATGGGCGCACCAGCTGGTCGCCGACGGAGACGCCGGAGAGGATTTCGACCCCGTCCGGCATTTGCGGCCTGGGGATGTTGCGCCCGCGCTGCACCGGCACGGCGATTGCACCCTGCTCGCCCGATCGCACGTGCACGTAGTCGATGCCGAACCGGGTCTCTATGTAGCTGGCCGGCACGACGAACGCCTTGCGCTCGCCGCCCGATATCCACACGCGTATGCGCTCGCTGACGAAGTAGTCGCCAAGTCCCTCGACCACGGCGTCGGCGATCACCCGGCCGTCTTCGATCTGGGGATAGACGAGCTTGACCGTGCCGAACGTCGTCCCCGACAGGCCGATCTCGGCACCGTCGATGCGCACGCTGTCGCCGGCTTTGAGGAAGCGGGCATGCCGCTCCGGAACCCGCAGGCGAAGGATGAAATTCCTCTCCGCGATCGTCGCGATCGTCTCGCCGGGGAGAACGACGGCACCGATCGTGTATGGCACGCTCAGGACCCTGCCCGCCGTGGGCGCGAGCACCTTCCCCTCGGTCAGCTGCTGCTCCACCACCGAGCGCTCGGCGATGCGCGCGCGCAGGGCATTGCTTGCGACATCGGCCGCGGTGCGGGCCTCATCGAGCCTGACACGCGGCGTGGTTCCGCGCGCAAACAGGCCCTCGGCGCGGGCGAGATCCGCTCGGGCTTTGGCCTCTTGCGCCTCGAGCCCGGCAATCTGGGCGTCGAGCGAGTTTATCTGCCGGGCGAGCTTCTCGTCCGCCACCGCGGCGATCACCTGGCCCGCCTCGACCCGGTCGCCTTCCTTGACCGTCAGCTTGGCGACGGTCCCGCCGGTGCGAACCCGGGCGGGCACCGGTTTGGGCGCCTCCACCGTCGCGAATACGGCCTTCTCGTCGACGATGGTGGCAAGCTCCACCGCGAAGACATCTGCATCGGCCATGACTGGGCACGTCAGGCCGAGCAGGATGGCAGGTACCAGCAGCACTCTTTGCAGCATGATCTCTAGCCTCTCGAATGGATCGCCCAGCCGCATCCACACGCTCCCGCGGCTCGCTTCATTGACCTGGCTCAAGGCGGCGACTTGCCCGCCTTGCCACCTTGCGTGCGGGCTTGCTTGTACGCGCCGCTGCAGGCTCGCAATAGACGCGATAGAGGGCGTCGAGGAGCGCGCGCGCCTCCTCGCTGGCAATGGAATACCAGATGGTCTGACCGTCCCGGCGCGCTGCAACGAGGCCGTCCTTGCGCAGGAGAGCGAGGTGCTGAGACACCCCGGAATCGCGGATGCCGAGCAATCCGGCGAGCTCGCCGACCGAGCGCTCACCATCGATGAGCTGGCAAAGGATCAGCAGGCGATGACGGTTGGCAAGCGCCCTCAGCAACTCGCCGGCGCGATCCGCCGCAGCCAGCATGGGATTTGCCTTTATTTGCATACTTGCATATATACGTACATGCGCATATTTGTCAATCGCCGCACAAGCAAAGGTCATGCAAATGGTCGAGGACAGTCGCATCGCTTGCGTCGATGCCGGCAAATCGACCGGTCTGCATGGCGCTCACATCAGGAAGGAGCCTGACATGAACATCGATCGTGCCGTTCTTGCCTTTGCGGGGATGATGGTCCTGGCGAGCGTGGCGCTCGCATGGCTCGTCAGCCCCTACTGGCTACTCTTCACCGCGTTCGTCGGCCTCAACATGCTGCAGGCGGCGTTCACCGGCTTCTGCCCCGCCGCGATGATCTTCCGCAAGCTCGGGCTGCGCGAGGGCCGCGCCTTTGCCGGCAAGGTGGACGCGTAGGGGAACGAGCCAAGGCCAGGAACATGTTGCCGAAGTGGGAGCGAGACATGACGATTTCCCGTCGCGCCTTTTTGCAAGGTACGGCTGCCGGCGCTGCGAGCTTATGCGCGGGGCCGCAGCTGTTGGCTTCCGAGGCAGGGCGATTCGCCAACCCGCTCAAGATCCCCGGCATGATGGGGCAGTTCGTGGTCGTATAGCGGACTGCGGCGATCGCCGGGCGCGGTCCGCCTTGCCGCAAGCGTACAAACGTCCTCGTGCGGTGCGACCCGAACCCGAGGCGGCTCTGACCAGTCCGCCGATTGATATCAATCAACGCGCCAGCGCTGCCACAAGCTAAGGCTCTCTTTGTAGCCGCAATCCTTGCGCCGTAACCTGCTCTGCGAGCAGCAGGGCAAGCACATCCAAGGCGGGGATCGCGCAGTACCTTGATCCTCCAGCTGAGGAGCCGCCTTCATGATCGAATTCCTCCCGCGGAGCCACCACCAGGTCGTCGGCATCAAGATCGGCGGCAAGCTGACGGCGACCGACTACGAGCAGATCCTGATCCCGAAACTGAACGATCTGTTAGTCCAATATCAAGCCATCAATGTTTTGTTTGTGATGGATGAGACCTTCAGCGGCTGGACTCTTGATGCAGCATGGGACGATGCCGCATATGCTCTGAAGCATCGGGCGAACTTCGGCCGCATCGCCGTCGTCGGTGGCCCCGCCTGGGTTCGCTGGTGCATGGCAGCGAGCGCCTTTCTCATGGTCGGCGAGATGCGGGCGTTTCCCGCCGATCAGCTCGAGGCCGCGTGGCGGTGGGTCGACGTAGACGCCGGCGGGAGCGCTTGATCGGCTGCCTTCCGCCCTCACCCGGATTGCGCCTCGCAAGCAGGCGATCCGACGTTTCTGAGCGCTGAGCATGATGCCAGACCGAGCCACGCAGGGTGAACAGTCGATCGCGGAGCGTATCGGCGAGGTAGTCGCGATTCACGGATCCGTGGTCGACGTTGAATTTCCTGCTGGCAAGCTGCCCGCGATCTTCAACGCGCTCGAGATCGAGTGGGACGGACCGCATCGGCTCGTGGTCGAGACCCAGCAGCATGTCGATGCGCACCGGGTGAGAGGCGTGGCGCTGCAGGAGACGGCGGGGCTCAAGTGCGGCACCCGCGCCGTGGATGCCGGGGCGCCCATCCGCGTGCCGGTCGGGCAAGCGGCCCTCGGCCGGATGGTCGATGTGCTCGGCGATCCGATCGATGCAGGTCCGGCCTTTGCCGGCGATGTGCCGCGCGCGCCGATCCATCGCAGGCCGCCCCAGATCGCCATGCAGGGCGGCGACAAGAGCCTGTTCCATACCGGCATCAAGGTGATCGACCTCCTCGCGCCGCTGCCGCGTGGTGGCAAGGCTGCAATGCTGGGCGGCGCCGGCGTCGGCAAGACCGTTCTGATCATGGAGCTTATCCGCACGACGGTGGAGGCTTATGCCGGCATCTCGGTATTCGCCGGCATCGGGGAACGCACGCGCGAGGGCCATGAGCTTTGGCTCGAGCTCAAGGAGTCGGGCGTACTCGCAGAGACCGCCCTGGTGTTCGGGCAGATGAACGAGCCACCCGGCGCGCGCTGGCGGGTCGGCATGACGGCGCTGACGATCGCCGAGCACTTCAGGGACGAGATGCGGCGCGACGTGCTGCTTTTGATCGACAACGTCTTTCGCTTCGCGCAGGCCGGCAGCGAGGTGTCCGGTTTGCTCGGGCGGATGCCGTCGCGGCTCGGCTACCAGCCCACGCTCGGCAGCGAGATCGCCGAGCTGGAGGAGCGGATCACCTCGGTCAAGTCGGCAGCCATCACCTCGATCCAGGCAGTCTATGTGCCGGCCGACGATTTTACCGATCCAGCCGTCGCCCAAACCTTCACCCACCTGGATTCCTCGATCGTGCTCAGCCGCGAGATGGCGAGCCAGGGCCTCTATCCCGCTATCGATCCGCTTGCATCGAGCTCGATCCTGCTCGATCCGCTGGTGGTCGGCGACACGCACTATCTGATCGCCGACGAGGTGCGGCGGCTGATCGAACGCTATCGCGAGTTGCAGGAGATCATCTCGTTGCTGGGCATGGATGAGCTCAGCGCCGCCGATCGGCAGGCCGTGGGGCGCGCCCGCCGGCTGATCCGCTTCCTGACGCAGCCATTTCAGGTTACGGCGCAGTTCACGGGCCACGAAGGCGTGTCCGTTCCGCTCGGCGATACGCTCGCGGGATGCCGGGCCATTCTGGACGGGGCGGCCGACGACATGCCGGAGGAAGCTCTGTACATGATCGGCGCGCTTCCTCAGCCCCGCAGCGGCGCCGAGCCCGCCCCAGCGGAGTCGCCGTGAAGCTCTCGATCGCAACACCACTGGCCATCGTCGTCGACGCAAGCGACGTGGCTTACGTGCGGGCCGAGGACGAGACGGGCGCATTCGGGATCCTGCCGGGCCACGCAGACTTCCTGACGACATTGGCCGTGTCGGTCGTGACCTGGCGCGATGCCGGCAAGACGCATCACGTCGCGGTCCGCGGCGGCGTGCTGACCGTGCGCGAGGGCGAGCATGTCGCGATCGTCACGCGCGAGGCTGTCGGAGAGGAGACGCTCGCCGCCTTGGGCGACGCGGTCCTGACCCGCATGCGCGAGGAGGAGGAGAGCGAGGAGGCGTCGCGCCTTGCGGGAACGCGCATGGAGCTTGCCGCGATGCGCCAGATCCAGCGCTACCTGGCGACAGGGGGCGATCGCCTCCGCCAGACGAGCGCCCCACCGGCGTCCTTGTCCAGCCGGGGCGACGAGTTCTCACAAGGCAGCCTTGGATGACGCCCGGGCCCGATGACAACGAGGAGGATGAGATGCGCGCGGCGGTGCGCCTGCGCCAGGAACGGCAAAATGAGTGGCAGCGCTCCGGCGAGCGCCCGCTGTGGCGTAACCTGTCGATGATCGGTGCGCTCGGCTGGCTGATCGTGACGCCGACCCTGCTCGGCGTGCTGATCGGCCGCTGGCTCGACGTTCGGTTCGGCAGCGGAATTTTCTGGAGCGGCGCCCTGATCATGCTGGGCGCTGCGTTCGGCGGCTATCTGGCCTGGCAGAGGATCAGCAAGGAATGAATGAGCTTGCGACGCTTTGGTGGCCGATTGGCGCCGCGACGGGCGCGACGGCGGGCCTTCTTCTCGGCGTGGTCTATTTCATGCACATCCGCAGCATGGCCGAGCGCTACGTTGGCGGCGCGCCGCCCTGGCGTGCCGCCGCGGGAACGCTTGCGCGCATCTGCTGCGCGGGCGTCACCTTCTTCCTTTTGGCCAGATGGAGCGCTGCCGCGGCGATCGCCGGCCTCGTCGGCTTCACCGTTGCCCGGCATTGGGTTGTAGCGGGGAAAGGGCTCGGCTGAGCATGGAAGCAAATCCGCTGCAGGCCCAGGCCCTCTTTCACATCGGCCCGATCCCGATCACGGAAGCGGTCGTGACGACGTGGGGCATCATGGCCTTGATGGTGCTCGTCTCCTGGCTCGGGCTTCGCCGCGCACGCATCGACGGGGGCGCCGCGCAGACCTCCCTCGAAATCGTGGTCGAGGCGATCGCCGGCCAGGTTCACGAAATCGTCGGCAAGCCGAACGCCCCCTTCGTGCCGATGCTGGCGACGCTGTTCCTGTTTCTGGTCATCGCCAACCTCTCGGCTGCCGTTCCCGGCATCAAGGCTCCGACGGCACATCTCGAGACGCCGGCGGCATTGGCGCTCATCGTCTTTCTTTCCACGCACTACTTCGGCATTCGCGCGCGTGGCTGGTGGCCGTACCTGCGCCACTACACACAGCCGAGCCTGCTCCTGACCCCGCTCAACATTCTGGCCGAGCTGACGCGCATCTTCTCCCTGATGATCCGCCTGTTCGGCAACATGATGAGCCACGAGCTGGTGCTCTCGATCATCGCCGTGCTCGCGGGCCTGATCGTGCCGGTGCCATTTCTCGCGCTGGGGGTTCTGATCGGGCTGATCCAGGCCTACATCTTCACCGTCCTGGCCTCCGTCTACATCGGCGCGGCCGCGGGCTCCATCTCGGTCGAATGAGAGGCAAGACATGGACATCCATGCAGTCAGCATCATCGGCGCCGCCATCGCGGTCTGCTTCGGCGCCATTGGACCCGCGTTGGCCGAGGGCCGCGCCATCATGGCGGCGCTGGAATCCATTGCCCGCCAGCCCGAGTCCGCCGGCGTCATTTCGCGCACCCTGTTCGTGGGGCTGGCGATGATCGAGACCACGGCCATCTACTGCCTCGTCATCGCCCTCCTGCTGCTCTACGCCAACCCGTTCGCGAAGTAGCCATGCAGATCAGCTGGTGGACGCTGGCAATCCAGGGCGTGAACTTCCTGGTTCTCGTCTGGCTCTTGCAGCGCTTCCTCTACAGGCCGGTGCAGGACGTCATCGAGAAGCGCACACGGCTGCGCCAGCAGGCGGCCGCCGAGGCGGAACGCGCCAGAAGCGAAGCCGATGCGCTCAAGCGTCGCTACGAGGCAGGCCTCGCCGCGATCGAGACTGAGCGGCAGGCCGCTCTCGATCGGGCTCGTTCGGCAATCGAGGCGGAACGCACGAAGATGCTCGAGCAGGCCCGAGCCGAGGCCTCGGAGCAGATCGGCAGGGCCAAAGCCGACATCGACAAGGAGAAATCGGCAGCAATCAACGCCATGCGGGAGGAGGTCGCAAACCTCGCCGTCGAGCTGGCAGGGACCATGCTCGCCGACCTGGCACAGTCCATTCCCAACGAGGCGCTGATTGCGCGCCTCGAGGCGGAGCTTGGCCGCATGGCCCCTTCGGAGCGCCAACGCCTCGATGGAGAGATCGCCGCCAACGGTGCGAGCCTCAGCGTGGTAACGGCCCGCGCCTTGGGCGCCAAGGAGAAGCGGGACTGGCAGTCCAGGCTCGAGCGCGTGCTCAAGCACCCGTTGCACGTGACCTTCGAGGAGGATGCCGCGCTGATGGCGGGCGCGGTGCTTCGTCTTCCGCATACCGCCGTCCGCGCCACCTGGGCAGACCAGCTCGATCGGGCACGCGAGGCGCTCCAGAGAGGCGGCGGTGGCGACATTTCGTGACAATTTGAAGAGCTGGCTCGGCGAGGCGCCGCGCGTCATCGAGCGCCTCGATCTCGAGGCGCGCGTTGAGCACATCGGCAGGGTCACGCGTGTGGGCGATGCCGTCGCGTCGGTCGCCGGCCTGCCGCAAACCCGGCTCGGCGAGCTGCTGCGCTTCGAGGACGGCACGCTCGGCCTCGCGGCATCGATCGACCGAACGGGCGTGGAATGCATCCTGCTGGGCTCCGGCGACAAGATCTCGGCGGGAACGAGGGTGCATGGCACGGGCGAGGTTGCGCGCGTTCCCGTCGGCCCCAGTCTGCTGGGGCGCGTCGTCGACGCGCTCGGCACACCCCTCGACGGCGGATCGGCTATCGAGGCCGAGCGCCGCGATCCGGCGGAGCGGCCGGCGCCGGGCATCCTCGATCGCAACGTCATCACCGAGCCCATGATGACGGGTGTCACGGTCGTCGATGCCATGATCCCGCTCGGCAGGGGGCAGCGCGCGCTGCTGATGGGCGACCGCAAGACGGGCAAGACGGCCATGGCCGTCGATACGGTGATCAACCAGCGCGACACGGATGTGATTTGCGTCTACGCCCTGATCGGACAGAAGACCTCGACGGTCGAGCAGGTCGTCGAAGCCGTCCGCAAGCACGGCGCCATCGAGCGCTGCATCTTCGTGGTGGGCGAGGCCAGCGCCTCGCCGGGTGCCCAATGGCTCGTCCCCTACGCGGCCTGCACGATGGCCGAATACTTCCGCGACATGGGCCGACACGCACTCCTCGTTCTCGACGACCTGACGAAGCACGCCATCGTCTATCGCCAGCTCTCCTTGTTGCTGCGTCGGCCACCGGGCCGCGAGGCCTATCCGGGCGACATCTTCTACATCCATTCGCGCTTGCTCGAGCGCGCGGCCAAGCTCTCGCCCGAGCGCGGCGGCGGCTCGCTCACGGCGCTGCCCATCATCGAGACGCAAGCCGGCAACCTCAGCGCCTACATTCCGACCAACCTGATCTCGATCACCGACGGGCAGATCTATTTCGAGCCCAAGCTGTTCTACGAGGGCCAGAAGCCCGCGGTGAACGTGGGCCTCAGCGTCTCGCGCGTGGGCTCCAAGACGCAGGCCCCCGTCATCAAGGAGACCGCGAACCGCCTGAAGCTCGACTACGCCCAGTTCGTAGAGCTCGAGGTTTTCACCCGTTTCGGGGCCATGGTCGACGAGCGCACCAGAAAACGGATCGAGCGCGGGCGCCGCATCCGCGCCGTGCTTGCCCAGCCTCAATTCGCGCCGCGACCGCTCGCCGTGCAGGCCGCTCTCCTGCTCGCCGTCAAGGAGGGCAAGCTCGATGAGCTCGATGTTGGCAAGGTGGAGCAATTCAAGGCGCGACTGGGACAGTGGCTCGCCGGGTCCTGCCCGCAGCTGGTCGCTCGCATCAATCGGGAGGGTACGCTGGCCGCCGAGGACCAGCAGGCGCTGCTCGATACGCTCGACCAGTTCGTCGAGATGACGAAGCGTGCCGGAAGCGGCAAGGGTTAGGCATGGAGGACCTGGCACGGCTCGAGGCGCGGATCGACAGCCTGGAGGAGCTGCGCGGCCTCTTCTCCGCCATGCAGGCCATGGCTGCCGCCCGCGTCCGCGCAGCGCACACCGCATTGGGCGGTATCCGCAAGTACGCCGACGTCATCGAGCAGGCGATTTCGGATGCGGTGTCGCTGCAACGGGTCGATGGTCGCCTGCCCACGGGCATCGACAAGCCGCCCACCTCCGCGCTCGTCGTCATCTGTTCCGAGCACGGCTTTGCCGGTGCCTTCAATCGCCTCCTGCTCGCGCGCGCCAGGTCGGAGTTCCGTCCCGGCGATGCCGTGGCGATCGTCGGCCGTCGCGGAGCTTCGATTGCCGCGGAGCATGCGCTCTCCCCGGCCTGGACGATGCCCATGGCGACGCACATCGATGGCATCCTTGCCACGGCGCGCCGGGTCGCTGTGAGGCTACGCGATATCGAAAGCGTCCGCGTCGTATTCGGCAGATACGGTGGCGGCAGCCGCTTCGAGGCCGACGTCCGCCAGATCCTGCCCCCCGATCCGAGCCTTCTGGCGCCGCGGCGTCATCAGGCCGCACCGTTGCACCAGCTCGAGCCTCGCGTGCTGCTGCAGCGCCTGCTGGGGGAACTGCTGCTGGCCGAGCTGATCCTGGCGATGACGGAGTCGTTTGCCAGCGAGAATTCGGCGAGGCTGCAGATCATGCAGGCGGCCGATCACAACATCGCCGACAAGCTGCAAAGCCTCACGCGCCGAACGCGGCAGTTGCAGCAGGACGCCATGACCTCCGAGCTCCTGGAGGTGGTCGCGGGTGGCGAGGCCGTCGTGAAGGCGGACCATACACGGTCGTCGTGATTTTCGCGGCGACTCAATCTCTATGCTTGATCTCGCCCCACGGCCTGAAGTGCGCATCATAGCGGTTGCACTTGAAGCTCAGGAACTCCATGAAGCTGCACTGAAAATTCATCACCGAGCCTTCGAACATGGTATAGACCAGCAACAAGAGAACGACGATCACGGTGGCGATGCCCAGCCGATCCTTGAGCACGGCCCACTTGGAGACGCCGGGCTTCTCGTCCGATGGCTCTCCCATGACAATCCTCGCAAGGCCGCGATGCCGGCTTACCCATCGCCTTCCAGGCGCTTGAGACAAGCCAGCGCCGCATCGTGGCCTTCACCATCATTGGTCCGGACGAGCTGAGTCAAGGCCGGTGCCTTGAAGAATTCGGCCATCCATCGGTCGGACAGGCCACGCTCGTGCGCGGCCCGCACAAGCAGGATCGCTTCCGATGGAATCGCCTTGCCTCGATCGCGACGCTTCGGCGCTTGCTCCAGGTGGAGCAATGCGCGCCTCTACGACTTGAGGTTCATCTCGCCGAGCTCGACGAGATGCGGGCTGGCCCGCACCAGTCGGGCACATGCGGCGTCCGCGTCCTCCGACGTCGCAGGCTCCAGCCACAGCAAAATGCGGCCCCTCTCCACATGCCACTGCACTTCGCGTGCCTGCTCGAAACTCATCCAGCCGCGCAGGGCACCCGCCAAATCCTGCACGCCGCCCTCCGATCTCTTGGCGAGCGCCTCCGCAATCCTCCCAGCCGTGCAGCGAACACGCTCTCGCAAGGCCGCAAAGTGCAACTCGGCCATGTTTTGCACGAGCCAGGACGCGGTCAGGCTTGGCGGCTCATCCTTGCGGATATGGAGCAAGGCACCGGTGCGTCCAATTCTCTCCATCCCCAGATCGGCAAGCACGCTTCCCAAGGCATCCCACTCGTCGAACACCGCGATCAGGAATCTGGTCTGCTCCATGCGAGCGTCCTCGGGCACCACCCGATGCTAGACTATGCCGGCCCGCCGGCCCACCCTTGACCTGGGTCAATGTGGCGCCGGCGTTCAGGCGCTCGGGTGCGAAGGGAAACGTCAGAGCGCGAGGCGGGCATGCTCCGAAAGCTGGGATTGACGTGCATGGTCATGGCGGCGGCCGCGGGGGCGAATGCGGCCGACGTCGGGGACGCGGGCAAGGGGCTTGCCTATGCCCGCAGCGTCTGCGCGGCCTGCCACAACGTGCTGGCCACCGATGCGCCCTCGCCGAACCTGCTGGCCCCGCGGTTCAAGGAGATCGCCGACACGCCCGGCATGACCATCACGGCGCTGACGGTGTGGTCGCGTTCCACGCATCCGATGATGCCGGACCTGGTCATTGCACCGAACGACATGGACGACCTGATCGCCTACATGCTGAGCCTGAAGCAGCGAAAGTAGGGACGGCGACCGCCAAGGGCGCAGCCCCCGATCATCGCCTTAGAACAGCCCCTCGATCTGGCCCCGTTCATTGAGCCGGATGCTGTTGGCCGCCGGCACCCTGGGCAGGCCCGGCATGGTCATGACCTCGCCCGTGACGGCGACGATGAACTCGGCGCCGGCGGCGAGCCGCACTTCCCGGATCGGGACGACGTGGCCCGTCGGCGCGCCTTTCTTGTTGGCGTCGGTGGAGAACGAATACTGCGTCTTGGCCATGCACACGGGCAGATGCCCGTAGCCTGCCGCCTGCAATTCCTTGAAGCGCGCCTCGACCGAGGCATCGCAGGCGATATCGGCCGCGCGGTAGATCTCGGTGGCGATGGTCTTGACCTTGTCGCGCAGCGGCATCTCGTCGGGATAGAGCGGCTTGAACTTCGACTGCCCGCTGTCGGCCACGTCGACGACCTGCCGGGCGAGCGCCTCGATGCCCTTGCCGCCCTCGCCCCAGTGCGTGCACACGAAGGCCTTGGTGCCGGAGCTGTCGGCAGCCTTCATCACCTCGGCGATTTCCTTGTCCGTATCGGTGATGAAGCGGTTGATGGCCACGACCGCCGGCACGCCGAACTTCTTCATGTTCTCCAGGTGCCGCGTCAGGTTCTCGCAGCCCTTGGCGACGGCTGCGGCGTTTTCGTTCTTGAGGTCGTCCTTGCCGACGCCGCCGTGCATCTTGAGCGCCCGCACCGTGGCGACGATGACGGCCGCCGCCGGGTTGAGCCCAGCCTTGCGGCACTTGATGTCGAAGAACTTCTCCGCGCCCAGGTCGGCGCCGAAGCCGGCCTCCGTCACGACGTAGTCGCAAAGCTTGAGCGCGGTCTTGGTGGCCAGCACCGAGTTGCAGCCGTGGGCGATGTTGGCGAACGGCCCGCCGTGGATGAAGACGGGGTTGTTCTCCAGGGTCTGCACCAGGTTCGGCATGAGGGCGTCCTTGAGCAGCACGGTCATGGCGCCGTCGCCCTTGAGGTCGCTCGCCTTCACCGGCTTCCTCTCGCGCGTGTAGCCGACGACGATGTTGCCGAGCCGCCGCTCGAGGTCCTTGAGGTCCATGGCGAGGCACAGGATGGCCATCACCTCGCTAGCCACCGTGATGTCGAAGCCGTCCTCGCGCGGGAAGCCGTTGGCGGTGCCGCCCAGCGAGTTGACGATCGACCTCAGCGCCCGGTCGTTCATGTCGAGGACGCGGCGCCAGGCGATGCGGCGCGCGTCGAGCCCCAGCGCGTTGCCCCAGTAGATGTGGTTGTCGAGCATCGCCGAGAGCAGATTGTGGGCCGAGGTGATGGCGTGGAAATCACCGGTGAAGTGCAGGTTGATGTCCTCCATCGGCACCACCTGCGCATATCCGCCGCCGGCCGCACCGCCCTTCACACCGAAGCAGGGCCCCAGCGAAGGCTCGCGCAGACAGCTCATGGCCTTCTTGCCGATGCGATTGAGGCCGTCGCCCAGCCCCACCGTGGTCGTGGTCTTGCCCTCGCCGGCCGGCGTCGGGGTGATCGCGGTGACCAGGATCAGCTTGCCGTCCTTGTTTTTCTGCACGCCTTCGATGAAGTCGAAGGACACCTTCGCCTTGTATGGGCCGTAGTTGTTGAGCGCGCTGTCGGGCAGCCCGATCTTTTTGCCGACCTCAGCGATCGGCTTCATCTTCGCCTCGCGCGCAATCTCGATGTCGGATTTCACGGCCATGGCTTGGTGCTCCGGTGGAACTGCGGTTTATTCAGCATCCATACTTTCCCGTCATGGCCGGGCTTGTCCCGGCCATCCAATCCGACGGCCCACGCACACAAGGCTGCGACGGCATTGGATGGCCGCAACAAGTGCGGCCATGACGAATAGGGGAATAGGTACATTCGCTCATGCGTGGGCAGGACGTTATGCCTTCGCTTTGGGTGCAGGCTTGTCGAAGACATCGCCGGCCTTGATGCCGGCGGCCTTCGCCCATTCGGCGGTCGCAACCTTCTTGCCGTCCGCGCCGCGCACCCGCTTGGCAAGTATGGCGCCCCCCGCGGCCGCAATCGTCATGCCCTGCGCGTCGAGGCTCAAGACCTCGCCCGGCTTGCCGCTTCCGGAAACCTTGGCCGCGTCGAAGATATCGACCTTCTGGCCCTTGATCGTGCTCCACGCGCCGGGCGCGGGATTGGCCGCCCGGATGAGGTTGTAGACCTCGCCCACCGGCTTTGCCCAATCGATCTCGGCGATGTCCTTCTTGAACCAGCTCTCGTAGGTCTTCTTCGCATGGTCCTGCGGCACCTTCGGCGCCTTGCCCGCGCGCACGAGATCGACCGCCTCCATCATGGCGTCGACGCCGATCGGGAACAGCTTCTTGAAATAGACATCGCCCAGCGTGTCGTCGGGTCCGATCTCGATCCTCTTTTGCAGCAGGATCGGCCCCTCATCGAGCCCCTCGTCGGGCCAGAAGACGGAAAGCCCGGTCTCCGTGCGCCCCATGGCGATCGGCCAGTTTATGGACGAGGGACCGCGATGCAGCGGCAGGAGCGAGGGGTGGTACTGGATCGTACCGAGCTTGGGCGCATCGAGCACGGGCTGCGGCACGAACAGCGTCACATAGGCCATGACGCACAGATCCGCATTGCAGGACTTCATCAGCTCGAGCGCCTCGGGCGTCTTCCAGCTCTTCGGCTGATGCACGGTGAGGCCCTTCTCGCGCGCGAACACCTTGAGGGCATCCTCGGCACGGCCCGCCTTGTCGGGCGCGCAGAACACGGCGACGACATTCTCCTTGCGCTCGAGCAGCTTCTCGAGCACGGCCTTGCCGAAGGCCTCCTGTCCATGCACGACGATACGCATCTGCTACCTCCGCCGATCGCTTCCCTCTCCCCATTCTTCAACGGGGAGAGGAAGAATTATTCCGCTGCGGTCTTCTTCAGTGGAGCAGTCGCCCCGGCCTCGGCGAGCGCCCTGATCTCGTCGCCCGTGTAGCCGAGCTCGCCCAGCACCTCGCCCGTGTGCTCGCCCAGAAGCGGGGAGCGCTTCACGTCCGCCGGGCTGGCGGAGAGCTTGATCGGATTGCCAACCGACAGATACTTGCCGCGCGTGGGATGGTCGACCTCGACCATGGTGCCGGTCGCCAACAGCGACTTGTCCTCCGACAGCTCTTTCATGGAAAGGATCGGCCCGCAGGGGACGTCATACTTGTTGAGGATCTCCATGGCCTCGAACTTGGTCTGGGTCTGCGTCCACTTCTCGATGCGGGCGAAGATCTCGTTGAGACGCGGAAGCCGCGCCGGCGGCTTGGCATAGTCGGGATGCGTCTTCCAGCCGGGCTCGCCGATCACGTCGCAGATCGCCTCCCATACCGGCGCCTGCGTGATGAAATAGATGTAGGCGTCGGGGTCCTTCTCCCAGCCCTTGCACTTGAGGATGCGCCCCGGTTGGCCGCCGCCGGAGTCGTTGCCCGCGCGCGGCACCGCCTCCCCGAAGGGGAT
The DNA here is from genome assembly GCA_963797005.1 of uncultured Alphaproteobacteria bacterium. GTDB lineage: Bacteria > Pseudomonadota > Alphaproteobacteria > Rhizobiales > Hyphomicrobiaceae > AWTP1-13. The sequence goes on along the minus strand of CAWCOF010000006.1, from coordinate 143,389 downwards.
GCCTTCGCCGTGCTGGCTGTACTCGGTGAGCGGACCGTGCTTGAGGCGCTGCTGGTCGCGCATCTTCACGCGCGCCAGGTTGAGCACGCCGTCCTGCATGGCGCAGGTGACGCGCTGGCCCTTGCCGCTCATGGTGCGATGGTAGAGCGCCGTGACGATGCCGAGCGCCAGGTGCAGGCCGGTGCCGGAATCGCCGATCTGCGCGCCCGTCACCAGCGGCGGCCCGTCGCGAAAGCCCGTGGTGGAGGCCGAGCCGCCCGTGCACTGGGCGACGTTCTCGTAGACCTTGCAGTCCTCGTAAGGCCCGGGGCCGAAGCCCTTCACGCTCGCATAGACCATGCGCGGGTTGAGCTCCTGGATGCGCTCCCAGGTGAGCCCCATGCGGTCCAGCGCGCCGGGGGCGAAGTTCTCGACCAGCACGTCGCACTTCTTCACCAGCCGCTCGAGGATCTCCATGCCCTTCTTGTTCTTGCTGTCGATGGTGATCGAGCGCTTGTTGTGGTTCAGCATCGTGAAATAGAGGCTGTCCACCTTGGGGATGTCCTGCAGCTGCCCGCGCGTGATGTCGCCGACGCCGGGACGCTCGACCTTGATTACGTCCGCGCCGAACCACGCCAGCAGCTGGGTGCAGGTCGGCCCCGACTGCACGTGCGTGAAGTCCAGGATGCGGACGCCTTCGAGTGCTTTTCCCATTGCGCGCTCCACTACTTCTTCTTCAGGACGCTTTGCGGATTGAGATTGCCGATCCTGCCGCTTTCGCTGCCGGCCTTGGGATCGATCACCGCATTGATCAGCGTCGGTTTGCCCGAATCCATCGCCGCGTTCACGGCGCGCCTCAGCTCGTCCGGCGAGGTCGCATTGACGCCGGCGCCGCCGAAAGCCTCGATCATCTTGTCGTAGCGGGCACCCTTCACGAACACCGTGGTGGCGGGGTCGGCGCTGGCGGCGTTGACGTCGGTGCCGCGGTAAATGCCGTCGTTGTTGAACACCACGACGCACACGGGCAGCTGGTAGCGGCAGATGGTCTCGATCTCCATGCCGGAGAAGCCGAACGCCGAGTCGCCCTCCACCGCCAGCACGGGCTTGCCGGTCTCGACCGCCGCGGCAATGGCATAGCCCATGCCGATGCCCATGATGCCCCAGGTGCCGACGTCGATGCGCTTGCGCGGCCGGTACATGTCGATAATGCCGCGCGCCAGGTCGAGCGTGTTGGCGCCCTCGTTGACCAGGATCGCGTCGGGCCGCTCCTTGATGATCGTGCGCAGCACGCCGAGCGCGCCGTGGTAGTCCATCGGCACGTTGTTGTTCATCAGCCGCGGCGCCATCTTGGCGACGTTCTCCTCGCGCTTGGCCTTGACCGCATTGGTCCACTCCGTCGGCGGCGCCGGCCAGCTGCCGCCCATGCCGCTGAGGAGCGCCGAGACGCACGAGCCGATGTCGCCGACCACGGGGGCCGCGATCTCGACGTTGCTGTCCATTTCCCTCGGCTCGATATCGACCTGGATGAACCGCTTCGGCGCATCGCCCCAGGTCTTGCCCTTGCCGTGCGACAGCAGCCAGTTGAGGCGCGCGCCGATCATCATCACGACGTCGGCATCCTTCAGCACGGTCGAGCGCGCCGCACCCGCGCACTGGGGATGCGTATCGGGCAGCAGGCCCTTGGCCATGCTCATCGGCAGGAACGGCGCGCCGCTCTTCTCCACCAGCGCGCGGATCGCATCGTCAGCCTGCGCGTAGGCCGCACCCTTGCCCAGAATGATCAGCGGCCGCTTGGCGCCCTTGAGCACCTCGAGCGCGCGCTTCACCGCATCGGGCGCGGGGATCTGCGCCGGGGCCGCGTCGATGACCTTGACGAGCGATCTTCTACCGGCCTGCGCCTCCATGACCTGCCCGAACAGCTTGGCCGGCAGGTCGAGATAGACGCCGCCCGGACGCCCCGAGACCGCCGCGCGGATGGCGCGCGCCACGCCGATGCCGATGTCGGCCGCGTGCAGGATGCGGTAGGCCGCCTTGCAGAGCGGCTTGGCGACGGCGAGCTGGTCCATCTCCTCGTAGTCGCCCTGCTGCAGATCGACGATCTCGCGCTCGGAGGAGCCCGACATCAGGATCATCGGGAAGCAGTTGGTGGTGGCGTGCGCGAGCGCGGTGAGCCCGTTGAGGAAGCCGGGCGCCGACACGGTGAGGCAGATGCCGGGCTGCTTGGTGAGATAGCCCGCGATAGAGGCCGCGTACCCCGCGTTCTGCTCGTGCCGGAAGGAGAGCACCCGGATACCGGCGGCCTGCGACATGCGCAGGAAGTCGGTGATCGGGATGCCCGGCACGGCATAGACGGTCTTGACGCCGTTGAGCTTGAGCGCGTCGATGATCAGATGGAAGCCGTCGGTCAGGTCCTGCTCGCCGCCGGCAGAGTTCGCATCCATGCTCTGTCCTGTCGCCGCCATCTACTCCCTCCCAAGTCTCTTCTCTTTGCGTGCTCGGCGAGACGTCAATCGAGCTCGACGAAACGATCGACGTGGTCCCGGAGCCGCAGCGTGTGCTCGCGCACGAGCCGCTCGGCCCGCTCCGTGTCGCGCGCCTCCAGCGCACCCACGATCTCCTTGTGATCGACCACCGAGCGCCTGGCGCGGTCCTGCTCGAAGATGGTGCGCTGGCGGATCGCCCGCATATGGAAGAAGAGGCCATTGGTCAGCTCGACGATCAGCGGGCACTTGCCGAGCGAGACGATGGCCTGGTGGAACTTGATGTTGGCTTCGGAGTACTCGCCCATCTTGCGGGCGAGCTCGTCTTGCGAGAACCGGTCGACGAGCGTGTGCAGATGGGCCAAGTCCTCGTCGCTCGCCTGCTCGGTGGCGAGCCGCGCCGCCATGCTCTCGAGCGCCGCCCACACCGTGATCATGTCGAGGATCTCGGCCTTGGTCTTGCGCACGATGAAGATGCCGCGCCGCGCCACGATGCGCACCAGCCCCTCCTGGTCGAGCTGGGCCAGCGCCTCCCTGAGCGGCGTGCGCGACACGCCGAAGCGTTGCGACAGATCGCGCTCGTCGAGGCGCAGTTCGGCCTCGTCGGCGTAGATGTTCATGTTCATGATGGCGGCCTTCAGCGCTTCGTATGCCCTGGCCTTGAGGCTCAGGCCTTCGCCGATGGGCGCGATCTTCAGCTGGGTATCAGCCACGCATCACCATAGTTGCGCACGGTGCCGCTGGTTTCTGGTATGCCATACACCAGCAAGGCGCGCCGACGCAACGCCAAAGCACTGTTTCATTGGCCCGGTCGCACCGGTTCGCACCGGTTCGGGCCGGTTCGGGCTGGTGCGCCATCCGCCACTAGCCCGCCGAGGAAATCTGCCCGCCAGTGGGTCCTTGCCGCTGAAACAGCTTCTTGAGCAGCGGCGCGATCAGCGGCCAGAACAGCATGATCATGGCAAGCCCCGTGATGCTGCCCACCAGCCCGTTCGACCAGAAGACACCGATATCGCCTTGCGAGCCGATCATGGCCTGGCGGAACGAGCTTTCGGCGCGGCCGCCCAGCACGATCGCCAGCACCATGGGCGCCAGCGGATAGTCGAGCTTCTTGAACAGGTAGCCGATGATGCCGAACATCACCATGAAGATCAGGTCGGCGGGGGCGTTCGACAGCGTGTAGGAGCCGATGGCGCACACGCCGATGATGATGGGCGCGATGATCGAGAACGGAATGCGCATGATCGACGCCCAGAACGGCACCGTCGACAGCACGATGACCAGGCCGACCAGGTTGCCGAGATAGATCGAGGCGATCAGGCCCCAGACGAAGTCCTTCTGCTCGACAAACAGCAGCGGCCCGGGCTGCAGGCCCCAGATCAGCAGGCCGCCGAGCAGCACCGCCGCCGTCGGCGAGCCGGGAATGCCCAGCGTCAGCATCGGCAGCAGCGCCGACGTGCCGGCGGAGTGCGCCGCGGTCTCCGGCGCCACCACGCCTTCCAGCTCGCCCGTGCCGAACTTGTCGCCGTTCTTGGAGAAGCGCTTGGCGAGCCCATAGCTCATGAACGAAGCGGGCGTGGCACCGCCGGGCGTGACGCCGAGCCAGATGCCGACCGCGGTGCCGCGGATGATGGTGACCCAGTATTGCGGCAGCTTCTTCCAGGTCTGCCACACCACGAACGGGTTGATGCCGGCCGCGCGGCCCTCGAAGTGCAGTCCCTTCTCGACCGTCACCAGAATCTCGCCGATGCCGAACAGGCCGATGACCGCAATCAGGAAGTGGAAGCCCGTGAGCAGCGTCTCCGTACCGAAGGTGAGGCGCAGGCCGCCGGTGATCTCGTCGGTGCCGACGCTGGCAAAGGCAAAGCCGAGCATCATGGCCGAGATGACCTTGAACGGCGATTGCCGTCCCATGCCGACGAAGGAGCAGAAGGTCAGCAGGTAGACCGCGAAATATTCGGGCGGACCGAAGTCGAGCGCAAAGTTGGCGACGACCGGCGCCATGAACGTCAGCATGATGGTCGCGAACAACGCGCCGACGAACGAGGAGGTGAGCGAGGCGGTGAGGGCCTCGCCGGCACGGCCCTGCTTGGCCAGCGGATGGCCGTCGAATGTGGTCGCCACCGACCAGGGTTCCCCGGGAATGTTGAACAGGATGGCGCTGATGCAGCCGCCGAACAGCGCGCCCCAGTAGATGGCCGCCAGCATGATGATGGCGGTGGTGTTGGGCATGGAGAAGGTGAGCGGCAGCAGGATGGCGATGCCGTTGGCGCCGCCGACGCCGGGCAGGAAGCCGAGCAGCACGCCGAACAGGATGCCGACCACCATGTAGCCCAAATTCGTGGGCGTCAGCAGCACCTCGAAGCCGTGCATCAACGAAAAGAAGGCGTCCACCCAGTCCTCCCATCACCCGGCGTCGTGCGCCGCTGTCCCGTCATCGTTTGCACGTGTGTTCATCTGATCGCCGGCGTCCCCGAGCGGCTGGTTCAATAGCCAAGCCACGCCTCGAGCGGTCCCTTCGGGAGCGGTACCAGAAACCAGATTTCGAAGACGACGAACAGCAGGGCCGGAACGGCGATCGCCATCGGCGCCGCCTTGTAGATCGGATAGCGGCCATGCCACATCATGAAGAAGCCGATGAACAGCGCCATCGAGACGTAGATCCCGATATAGATCGACAGGACGACGAAGATCGTCATCGGAATCAGGACCTGCAGCACCATCATCAGCTCGCCGCGGGCAATGAAGCTGCCGCCGGAATCGGCGCGACGGAGGACGAGCTGCCGCAGCAGCGTGATGCCGCTGGAAACGAACATGAAAAGCGCGACATAAAATGGGAAATAGCCCGAATCCGGCCCAACGTCCTTGGCCCAGCCGGCGCCCAGGCGGTAGCTGGCGATCATCACCACCGCCGCGACGGCCATCAGGGCCAGCGCGACGACGATATCCATGGTGCGGTTGGAAACGGTGCTGTCTATCGGATCTTCCTTGGAGCCATCAGCCATTGCGCGTCACTCGGCACATCACTCGCATCATCTGAACGACCGCAAGGCCGGCGAAGGCCTTCGCGGTCGCAGTCAGATCAATCGATCGGTGAGTTGCGGGAGCGCTGATTGGTCGGCACTCCCGCAAGCTCGCAGACCTTAGGACTTGTGCAGGAAGCCCGCCTTTTCCATCAGCTTCTTGTGCTCGGCGGCGGCATCCGTCAGCCACTTCTTGAAGTCCGCGCCGGTCATGAAGCTCTGATTGAAGGCGCCCTTTTCCATGTAGGCCTTCCACTCGGGCGTCTCGCGCACCTTCTTGAGCAGGTCGACGTAGTAGTCGACCGCCTCTTGCGGAGCGCCCGGCACCGTCATGATGCCGCGCAGCATCGTGTACTCGATGTCCAGACCCTGCGACTTGCAGGTCGGGATATCCTGCCAGGCCATGTCCGAGGTGATCTTGGCGGGATAGGGCATCGGCTTGGCATCGAACACGCAGAGCGGACGCACGCTCCCCGCGCGCCAATGCGCCACGCATTCGACCGGGTTGTTGACGCTCGAATTGATGTGCGCGCCGACGAGCTGCGTGCAGACCGTGCCGCCGCCGCTGTAGGGAACGTAGGTGAACTTGGCGCCGGTCTTCTGCTCGAGCGCGGCGGTGATGATCTGGTCTTCCTGCTTGGAGCCAGTACCGCCCATTTTCATTTTGCCGGGATCTTTCTTGACCGCGGCCATGTATTCGCCCGGCGTCTTGTAGGGCTCCTTGGAGTTGACCCAGAACACGAACTCGTCGAGCGCCATCATGGCGATCGGCGTGTAGTCGGTCCAGGAGAACGGCGAGCCGGTGGCAAGCGGCGTGGTGAACAGATTGGACAGGGTGATGATGATCTTGTGTGGGTCGCCTTTGGCGTTCTTCACATAGAGGAAGCCTTCGGCGCCGGAGCCGCCCTTCTTGCTGATGACGACTATCGAGGTCGGCATCAGCTTGTGCTTCTGGATGATGCCCTGGATCAGCTGCGCCATCTGGCCGGCGCCGCCGCCAATGCCGGCCGGAACGATGAACTCCACCGTCCGTGTCGGCTTCCAGTCGGCCGACGCCGAATTGGGTATTGCCGCCGCTGCAGCAAGGCCGAGGCCGACCCCAAGGGCAACCCCCAGGCGTGGCACGACGGATTTCCTGCAAGAAACCATCTCATTTCCTCCTTGTAATCGAGCGCAAATTGCGCCCCGAAACGCTCGCTGCGTTCTTCATGCCCGGACGGGTGATTGCTTGCATTCGTCCCACCCAGGGCACGCCCGCCGTTACCGGCGTGGTTGTGGTCTATCGTATACCACGGTTTCCGGGAAAGCTACGTCCCCATCACGGCAGCGCCACCGCAGCGGCCCCGAGGCCCGGATGATCGCTGCGCGAAATCGCCCTGTCCGCATGCGCGCGCGGCAGCAAAGTCATCCAGAGGGGGCTTGCCGACAGGGGCCGCGACGACGCCTTCGCCAACGCGGACTGCGCCCAAGCCGACCCGTCGTTTTCATTTTCAGTTCAACAGGTTCGGTTCTATTCGGCGGCGCCGCGCGCGTGCCAGCGGCGACGCACCTTTTGCAGAAGCCAGCCAAGCGCCAGCACGATCGCGATACCGGCACTCGCGGCTGAATAGACCAGCAGCTTGCTGGGCTCGATCCCGACCGGGACGTGCGGCGCGGGCACGATGAGCCTCGGGTCCCACTCCTGTATCTGCAGAAGCGTGATCCTGTCGCTGACCAGCAACTCGCCCGCAATCCAGCCCAGCAGCGCGGCGCCGGCCCAGATCAGGACCGGGAAGCGCGACAACAGCGCCACGATCAAGGTCGCGCCGAACACGACCAATGGAATGCTGATCACCAATCCGATGGTCACAAGGAAAGTCTGCTGCCCGATCGGCGCGCTCTTGGCAGCGGCTGCGATCGCCAGCACGTTGTCCAGGCTCATGACGATATCGGCGATGGCAACGATCTTGATGGCTTCGAAGAGCGAGCTGCCCGCAGCCACGCTGTCCTCACTGGCCTCCTCTGCGACCAGCAGCTTGATGGCGATCCAGAAGAGCAGCAGCCCGCCGGCGAGCTGCAGCCACGGCACGTCGAGGAGATACTTGACGCCGACCGTGAAGACGATGCGCATCAATACGGCAGCACCGGCGCCAAGAATAATGCCGGCCATCCTCTGCCGCCTTGGCAGCGTGCGGCACGCAAGGGCTATGACGACCGCGTTGTCGCCCGAAAGCACGATGTTGATGCCGATGATCCTGAGGATCGCGAGCGCCGTACCTGCATGGTCTCCGAAGGTTGCCTCGATAAACGCCAGCCACTGGTCACCGAAGCTTGCAAATACGGCCATCGACTACGTCCCACTCCTCATCGTTCACGCCCCAGAGCCGCCGGCGCGAAGTTATGCGAGACCCGCCGGACAATGCCAATGCTGTTACTGGACTGCTCCAATGCTGTTATTGAGCCGCTGCGAGCGCGCGCTATGGTTCGTGCCCGCGGCACGCCGGCGTCCATCACCCATTGGAGCTGGGCTTTTCCCCCCGGTCGGCGACGCATCATGCATGAACGGCGCGCGGCTCGACAGCCTAGTTCTTCGGTATATGGTATGCCAATGCTGCCACGACTGCACAAGCCAGACGTCGAGGCCAGGACTTCGCGCGCATGAATGACACGAGCACACGCGGCACCGGCACGGGCGGAGGCGGAGGCGGAGGCCGGGCGATCCATCCCGGCGCCGGCCGCCGCAAGGGCGCCAGCTTTCCCAAGGGCCGGGTGCTGCAGGCGGCGGAGGTCGCCGCCATCAAGGCCATCCTCGGCGACCGTCCCCGCGAGCGCCCACTCCTGATCGAGTACCTGCACCTGGTCCAGGACAAGGAAGGCTGCCTGCCCGCGGGACACCTGCACGCGCTTGCCGAAGAGCTGAAGATCCCGATGGCGGAGGTCTACGAGGTTGCCACCTTCTACGCGCATTTCGACGTGGTCGGCGACGGCGAGCCGCGGCCGCCCAAGGTCACGGTGCGCGTCTGCGACAGCTTGAGCTGCGCCCTTGCCGGCGCCGAGACGCTGCTCGCGGCACTCCAGAGCGAGAGCCTCGACGGCGTGCGCGTGGTACGCGCGCCCTGCATCGGCTCCTGCGACACCGCGCCCGCCGCCGAGGTCGGCCATCACCATGTCGATCACGCCACGCCGGCCAAGCTCAAAGAGCTTGCGCTCGGCGGCAAGGTGCATCCCCACCTGCCGGCCTACCAGGACTTCGACGCCTACATCGCCGCCGGCGGCTACGCGGTGCTCAGGTCCTGCCTGTCCGGCGCGCGCAAGGTCGAGGACGTGATCGCCGCGCTCTCGGACGGCGGCCTGCGGGGCCTGGGCGGCGCCGGCTTCCCGACGGGGCGCAAGTGGGGCCTCGTCCGCGCCGAGAAGGGCCCCCGCCTGATGGCCGTCAACGGCGACGAGGGCGAGCCCGGCACCTTCAAGGACCGCTATTACCTCGAGCGCGAGCCGCACAAGTTCCTGGAAGGCATGGCTGTAGCCGCCTGGGCGGTGGAGGCCGAACAGGTCTTCATCTACATGCGCGACGAGTACCCGGCCGTCATCGAGATCCTCAAGCGCGAGATCGCCAGGATCGAGGCGGCGGGCCTTGCCAGGCACACGAGGCTGCACCTGCGCCGCGGCGCCGGCGCCTACATCTGCGGCGAAGAGAGCGCCATGATCGAATTGATCGAGGGCAAGCGCGGGCTTCCCCGGCACCGCCCGCCCTACGTGGCGCAGGTCGGCATCTTCGGTCGGCCGACGCTGGTCAACAACATCGAGACGCTCTACTGGGTGCCGACGATCCTGGAGAAGGGGCCTGCGTGGTTTGCAAGCCAGGGCAAGAACGGCGCCAAGGGCCTGCGCTCCTATTCGGTGTCGGGTCGCGTGCAGAAGCCGGGCGTGGTGCTGGCGCCGGCCGGCTCGACCTGCCAGGACCTGATCGATCTTTGCGGCGGCATGGCCGAGGGGCACCACTTCAAGGGCTATCTGCCGGGCGGCGCCTCGGGCGGCATCCTGCCGGCCTACATGGCCGACCTGCCGCTCGACTTCGGCCAGCTCGAGAAGCACGGTTGTTTCGTCGGCAGTCACGCGGTGGTGATCCTCTCCGACCAGGACGACATGAAGGCCGTGGCGCTCAACCTGATGCGCTTCTTCGAGGACGAGAGCTGCGGCCAGTGCACGCCCTGCCGCAACGGCACGGAGAAGGCCGTCCAGCTGATGAGCGCCGGCAATTGGAACGCGGAGCTGCTCGCCGATCTCTCCCAGGTGATGGCGGACGCCTCCATCTGCGGCCTCGGCCAGGCGGCGCCCAACCCGGTCAAGTGCGTCTTCAAATTCTTCCCGGAGGACCTGCGGTGAACACACGATGTCATCCCGGAATTTCGCAAAGCGAAATATCCGGGACCCAGAACAGTCGAGTAGGTTGCCCCTGGGTCCCGGATATTTGCTGGCGCAAATTCCGGGATGACACGGTGGAGTTTGCGCGATGAGTGCACTACCCAAGGCCACCCCCACGGTGCAGGTCGACAACGAGCGTGTGCGCGTGACCGAATGGCGCTTCGCCCCCGGTGCGGAGACGGGCGAACATATCCACCAGATGGACTATGTCGTGGTGCCCAGCGCGAACGGCAAGTTGAAACTGGTGTCGCCCGAGGGCGAGGAGAGCTTCGCCGAGTTGAAACAGGGCGTATCCTACTTTCGCAAGGCCGGCGTGCATCACAACGTCATCAACGCCAACGACTTCGCGTACGCCTTCGTCGAGATCGAGCTGAAAAGCTGACGTCATTCCCGCGAAGGCGGGAATCCACGCCACCATGCCGAAAGGGTGCGTTAAGAGAATGAGAAGGACCCGAGGTCGAGAGGTGGGCATGAGGCCCAATGGGCACCTCTGCGGCACCGTGCACCGGGACCCCGCCTTCGCGGGGATGACGGTCGCGGGTGCGCAAGCGCGGCGAGCGACACGATGACCGACAAGATCACCTTCACCCTCGACGGCCGTGAGGTCGAAGCGGAGCCCGGCGAGACCGTCTGGCAGGTCGCGCAGCGCCACGGCACCGAGATCCCGCACCTGTGCTGGCACCCCGCCCCCGGCTACCGCGCCGACGGCAACTGCCGCGCCTGCATGGTGGAGGTCGAGGGCGAGCGCGTGCTGGCCGCCTCCTGCCAGCGCAAGGCCGCCGCCGGCATGAAGGTCAAGACCGCGAGCGAGCGGGCGAAGAAGTCGCCGCCAGATGGTGTTCGAGCTGCTGCTGGCCGACCAGCCCGAGCGCGAGACGAGCCACGATCCCAAGGCGAGCTTCTGGACGTGGATCGACGCCATGGGCGTCTCCACGCACCGGCGCCTGCCCAAGGGCGAGCGGCCCGCGCCCGACGCCACGCATTCGGCCATCGCCGTCAACCTCGACGCCTGCATCAACTGCGGCCTGTGCGTGCGCGCCTGCCGCGAGGTGCAGATGAACGACGTCATCGGCATGGCCTATCGCGGACACGGCGCCAAGGTCGTGTTCGACTTCGACTCTGGCATGGGCCATTCCACCTGCGTGGCGTGCGGGGAATGCGTGCAGGTGTGCCCGACCGGCGCGCTGATGGAGGCCAACCTGCTCGACAAGGCGGGAAAGCGCGTCAATTTCGAGACGCGGTCGGTCGACACGCTTTGCCCCTACTGCGGGGTCGGCTGCCAGACCACGGTCCACGTCAAGGACGAGAAGATCCTCTATGTCGACGGCCGCGACGGGCCCGCCAACGAGAACCGCCTGTGCGTCAAGGGCCGCTTCGGCTTCGACTACATCCATCACCCGGACCGGCTGACCAGGCCGCTGGTCCGCCGCGACGGCGTCGCCAAGGACGCCAACATGCAGATCCGGCCCGACGAGATCGGCAAATACTTCCGCGAAGCGACCTGGGAGGAGGCGCTGGCCAAGGCCGCTGCCGGCTTGAAGCGCATCCATGACAAGGACGGCGGCAAGGCGATCGCCGGCTTCGGCTCGGCCAAGGGCTCCAACGAGGAGGCCTATCTCTTCCAGAAGCTGATCCGCCAGGGCTTCGGCACCAACAACGTCGATCACTGCACCAGGCTTTGCCACGCCTCCTCCGTTGCCGCGCTGATGGAGGGCGTCAACTCCGGCGCCGTGACCGCACCGTTCACCGCCGCCAAGGACAGCGACTGCATCATCGTCATCGGCGCGCGTCCCACCGAGAACCATCCCGTCGCCGCCACCTTCCTGAAGAACGCGGCCGCCCGCGGTGCCAAGCTTATCGTCATGGACCCGCGCGGGCATAACCAGGGGCTTGCCCGCCACGCTGCCCACATCCTGCAGTTCAAGCCGGGCCGCGACGTGGCGCTGCTCAACGCCATGCTTCACGTCATCGTCGCCGAGGGGATGGTCGACATCCAGTACGTGCAGGCGCACACGGAAGGCTTCGAGGCGCTGAAGGACAAGGTCAAGAATTTCGCGCCGGAGAAGATGGAGCCGATCACCGGCATCCCGGCGGCGACCATCCGCGAGGTGGCGCGGCTCTATGCCCGCTCGGAACGGTCGCTGATCTTCTGGGGCATGGGCATTTCCCAGCACACGCACGGCACCGACAACGCGCGCTGCCTGATCGCGCTCGCCCTCGTCACCGGCCAGGTCGGCCGCCCCGGCACGGGCCTGCACCCGCTGCGCGGGCAGAACAACGTGCAGGGCGCCTCCGACGCCGGCCTGATCCCCATGGTCTTCCCCGACTACAAGTCGGTGGAGGACCCCTCCATCCGCAGCGTGCTACGAGGCGTTCTGGGGCACCCAGCTCAATCCCAAGAAGGGCCTGACCGTCGTCGAGATCATGCACGCCATCAAGGATGGCGAGATCAAGGGCATGTACATCATGGGCGAGAATCCCGCCATGTCCGATCCCGACGTGCAGCACGCGCGCGAGGCGCTGGCCAAGCTCGAGCATCTCGTGGTGCAGGACCTGTTCCTGACCGAGACCGCCCGCCACGCCGACGTGGTCCTGCCGGCGTCCGCGCACGCCGAGAAGTGGGGCAGCTTCACCAATACCAACCGGCAGGTGCAGATCGCGCGTCCCGTGCTGAGCCCGCCCGGCGAGGCGCGCCAGGACTGGACCCTGATCCAGGAGATCGCCCAGCGCATCGGCCTGAAGTGGAACTACAAGGACGTGTCGGAGGTGTTCGCGGAGATGGGTGAGGTGATGCCGTCGCTGGCCAACATCACCTGGGCGCGCCTTCTGCGCGAGGACGCCGTCACCTACCCCTGCGATGCGCCCGACAAGCCGGGCAACGAGATCATCTTTGCCAGCTCCTTCCCGACCAAGTCTGGGCGCGCCAAGATCGTGCCGGCCGACCTCATTCCGCCCGACGAGATGCCGGACGAGACGTATCCGATGGTGCTGACCACCGGCCGCCTGCTGGAGCACTGGCACACCGGCTCCATGACCCGGCGGGCGACGAACCTCGACACGCTGGAGCCCGAGGCGATCGCCGGCCTCAACCCGCGCGAGATGGACCGGCTCGGCGTTCCCGCCGGCGGCTTCGTCCGCGTGACGACCCGGCGCGGCGAGGTGACCTTGAAGGCACGCGCCGACCGGGACGTGGCGGAGGGCATGGTGTTCATCCCGTTCTGCTTCGCGGAAGCCGCCGCCAACCTGCTGACCAACCCGCAGCTCGACCCCATGGGCAAGATCCCCGAGTTCAAATACTGCGCCGCCAAGGTGGAGTGCGCCGAGATGGCCGTCGCCGCGGAGTAGCGGCGAGGGCGGCATCCCGAGCCTAGCAAGCCAGTCCGATGCAAGCGATCCTTAGTGCCGCCGGGGCAACTGCACCCGGCGGAAATCCATAAATTGCCGTAGTCTTCAGCCGCAGGTGCAGTACGAGCCGATATTGTGAAACGTACAGCTACCCGTGCATGTGCCTTTTTCGCATCTGAAGTTCCCGTCTCCACCATGCCGCTCGCAAAATCCAGAAGCTGCTAGTCGGGTGGGCGGGGTAGGCGAAGTCGGCGTTTTTTCCCAAATGACTCTTCCGGTCTGGCACTCATACAGACCTGATAGATCACTGGAAAATGGGGCGGGAGAAGATCTGCCCGTGAGGGCAAATGCTCCACCCGAGAGTGCAAGCGAGAGCATGATCGCAAGGACAAAGTTACGCGTCTTGGACATAACGATTCCTCCAGAAATATGTGCAATTGAGCTATTGCCGCTACATTAACGCATATTCTTTGGTTTTGTACAACGGGCACAATCCTTAGCAACGCACGCCCTGCACCTCGCTTTCGCTGCCCGGCCTACCCCCAGATGTCGCCGGTGTATGCACCGCGAAGCGCGCTAGGGCGCACCCTGCAGCTTGCGCTGCACGCGCTGGTCGAAGCGGGCGACGTTGACGACGACGCGCTCGTGCACGCCCTCGCCGATCGGCTCCACCTCGTCGCGCGCCTCGACCTTGAAGGTGATGCTGCGGCCCTCGAGGCCCGTCACCTCGGCCGTGGCCGTCACCCGCAAGCCAACGGGCGTCGCCGCGAAGTGGCGCACGTCGAGCCGGATGCCGAGGCTCTGATGCCCCGCGGGGAGCAGATGCTCGACCGAGGCAAGGGCCGCCGCCTCGATCAGATTGATCATCACCGGCGTCGCCAGCACCGCGATCCGCCCCGAGCCCACGCGCGGCGCCGTATGCTCGACCGCCACCACCATGTCTGCCGTGCCGATAAGGCCGGGGCGTATCGCCGAGAGATCGATCGACGTCATAACGATGCTTCCGCCTCATATCCCTTCGGACCTAACCGATGCTCTCAATTCGGTCCCTGAACACTTGCACAAGGCGGCAGGCCTCACTGGCGCGACAGACATCGGGCCAAGCAGCGCGATGAAGCTCTCCGGTTGTCAGATTGCCGACGCGGATGTGAATGACGCTGGGCCCTTCCGCCATCAGCAGCACGCGATCGGAAAAGTCGGCATCATTCGATACGATCGTCAGCTTGTTCGCGGTGGCGTGATCCCAAATCTCGGTATCGCTCCAATCCGCACCGAGATCGTGCACGAACGCGCAGTCGCCGCCGGACCAAAGCGAGAACCAGCGCGGCAAGTTCGCGTCGATCAGATAGCGCGCCACATCAGGCCGTCTCTTTGACGCTGTACTTGTGGCTCATCAGGCGGCTCGCGAAGGCCAGACACGCCGAGATATCCTCCGGCTCCAGCATCGGATGCTGGCGCAGGATCTCTTCCGGCTTTTCGCCCGCGCTCAGATAGTCGAGAATGCTCTCGACGGTGATGCGCAGCCCCCTGACCACCGGCTTGCCGTTGCAGACATCGGGGTCGATCGTGATCCTGTCGATTTGCTTGGCCATATGACTATCATAGCATGCCGAACCGCTTTTGTGACCTCTGCTTATCCCGGCAAGAACTGCCGCCTACGCCCTCCGCGCCTCCTTCTTCCTGCCCACCGTCGCACTTACCGTCCCCCGCCCCGCGCCTGCGCCTTGATCTCCGCGAACTTCGCCCGGGCGCGCTCAAACTTCGGCGCAAACAGCCACATCGCATCGAGTATCTCGCGAAACGTTGCCGACCTCTTCGCCCGGTCCGCCTTGCCGAACGCGAACATGGAGTTGTTGCGCAGGTATCCCATGATCCTTCGGCTCGAGATGCGATAGGTCTCGAGATGGCCCGAGGCGAGCGCGGCCCGCGTCGGCGTGGGGATGATCTGGATCAGCTCGAACAGCTTCATCTGGTCGATCTCGTCGGGCAGCAGCTTGGCGATTGCCGGGATCTGCGCGAACAGGTCGGCGTGCGCGTTCATCAGCCCGTTGCGCACCGCCGTCCAATGGTTGAACCGCTGGTCGCCCTTGCCGACACGCGCCGTCTCCGTGTCGTCGCGGGCGGCCACCGCCGGATCGAGCGCGGCGACCTTGGCCTTGATCGCGCCCCACGCGCGGCGTCCCTTGCGATCCTCCCTGACGCCCGTCTGCAGGCTGCCCTTGTAGAGCTTCGAGCGCGCATTGCCGATGTTCTGGTGGCCGCCCGTCTCGGCATAGTAGAGGCCCAGGCTGATGCGGGCGGCCGCCTGCGCCGTCGGGGCATCGAGGCCCTTGGCGCGCGCGATCGCCCTGGCGAGATCGGCGACGTCCTTGAAGGGGGTCTTGGACGGCTGCGCGCCCGCCGGCGGCGTCTGCAGGATCTTGAACAGCGCGCTGTATTCCTCGATCAGCGGCTCGATGGCCGCATCGAAGTAGGCCGGCGGCACGCCGTACTTGTTGGGCCGGCCGATGCGCGACGGCAGCGCATCGGTGAGGTCCTTGTAGGTGCTGATCACCTTGATGCGCGCGAGATAGATATCCTGCCCCGGCCTCGCGGGCAGCTTCTGCCTGGCTTTGATCTGCGCGCGCCGCTTGGTGAGGATCGCCTTGAACGCGCGCAGCGCCTTGTCGTAGGCGGCCACCGCCGCCGCCTGCGCCGCGGTGAGCTTTTTCGCCTGGCCCGATTTGGCGGATTGGGCCGCGGCGGGCGTCGCGAAGCCGAACACCAACACCGCCGCCACCGGCCGCAACGAGACCCAAGGCGAGAGCCGCGACCATCAAGACCCGCGAATGTGGGGAAAGGGGCATGCCGGGGATGTACTCTCGGATCTGTGCAGCGCCGCCATGCACCTTAGCCCCGCAGCGGACCGTCCGCCCGAGGATTTGAAGGAGGAGAGGCAGGGCGCCCGGGCTTGCGCCCGATGACCCGTGACCTGAACTCCGGTTATGGCGCAAAGGGCGCCCTGCCCGATCGTGTCCGTGCCTGCCCGGGCGCTTGCTTGGGTCGCTTCACCGACCCGGGCCGCTCTCGAACCGCGACTTGGCTGCATCCGGGCCCCGCCATGGCGCTCGGCTGGTCTGGCCGCCGACCAGGCGTTGCTTGCGGACTGCCGCCCCCGGCTCCTGTGCCGAGGCGGCGGCTCCAGGACCACCGCGCACCTCGTCTCCGGGATGCGCAGGACAACACGCCGGCCACCGCCTGTCACGCGCAGCGCCGATACGTCATGAACCGCAAAACCTATCCCCGCGTCTCAAATCTGTGCGTCGCACTTCTCCCTCTCCCCGCTTGCGGGGAGAGGGCCGGGGTGAGGGGCAGCCACACACTTCGTCATGGCCGGCCTTCAGCTTGCCCTCGGGTCCGGTCCCGAGGGTGCCGGCCATCCATTGCCCGTCCGGTTGGCGCAGGGCGGCACGTTGGATTGGATGGCCGGGTCGGGGCCCGGCCATGACGTCACGATCGGCTGGCGCAAGGAGCCGTGTGTTCCGGTCGCGAATAGCCTTGTCCCCGCACCTCCGCGTCACCTCCCCCTGCGGCGGCGGAAATGCCGCCGCCGCGAACGAGGGGGAGGGCGGCGCGCCATCACTTAGCCCCGTCATCGCAACCGGCCCCACGCACCCAACAGCGGGGCCAAGTGATCGTGGCGCGCCGGGTGGGGGTGGTGCTGCCATGGGCTGCCAACCCGTAGCCGGGCTTATCCTCGCCCCTCTGGCCCAGGGCAAGAATGGCGGCATGACCCACGACACCCCGCTCTCGCCTGAGCCCTCGGGCGCGGCCTGCTACGTCTTCGCCTACCTCCGCCGCCGCGGCGGCTCGCAGCGCTTAGGCCCGCTGCTCGGCGGCCTGCGCATGGACGAGCGCGCCTTCACAGACGCCGTCAACGAGCTCAACGAGCGCTATTGGATCAAGATCGTCTGGCACAAGCCGCCGCCCTGCACCCCCGACGACGCCCCGCGCCCCCTTGCCGACATCTACCGCCTCTGCACCACCCCCTTCGGCCGCCACCGCCACCGCGCCACCTCGCCCGCGGGTTGATCCGCTCAGCTCTTCTGCTCGCGCAGGACTTCACGCATGACGCGCAACGTCCTCTGGTGCCGCGGCTCACGCCGCGGAGATCTGTTTCAATTCGTAGACCTTGGCGAGCCGGCTGCCGAAGCGCGATCGTCTGCCTGCAGCGCGCGGCGGACGGCCTGGATCTTTCGACGTCCCGAGGAAAAGTACAGCGCCCACGCGGGCTCTCCTCGATCAGCCTGACGTCCACCTCGGCCACAGCTGCGCCTCGTGGACATATTCCTTGGTCAGGTGTCGTCCTCACGATCTTCGGCTCCTGAAATCGTCGGACCAGAGCGAGGGTCCGGTCGGGAGGCAGTTACGAGCACAGCCGGCCCTCGGGTGCCCTTCGACACCCCAAACGGCATGGATCGGCCGCTGCTCGCGATCGAAGTGTAGCATGAGCACCGACGGTCCTACGAAATTGTCGGGATAGTCCTCGACAGCGAGCGCGCTATCGATGCTCGGAAGACGGTCGTCCGAAATAATGCCCTCTGGCCCATACGCCGAAAGACATGGCGAGGCCGCGGACGCGCCCGGCGCTTACCAGCAGGCGGATTTGTCGAGAGTCGCGCTCACACCCCCTACTCCGCCGCCTCCCGCTTGCCGCGGCCCGACCCGCCAGCCTTGTGCGCGCCCACGCCGCCGCCGCGCCTGCCCAGCAGCCCCTTCAAATACGCCCCCGTGTAGCTCTCCTTCACCCGCGCCACCTCCTCCGGCGTGCCCTCGGCCACGATGCGGCCGCCGCCGTCGCCCCCCTCGGGCCCCATGTCCAGGATCCAGTCCGCCGTCTTGATGACCTCCAGGTTGTGCTCGATCACCACCACCGTGTTGCCGGCGTCGGCCAGCTCGTGCAGCACCTCGAGCAGCTTGGCCACGTCGTGGAAGTGCAGGCCCGTGGTCGGCTCGTCGAGGATGTACAGCGTCCGCCCCGTCGCCCGCCGCGACAGCTCCTTGGCCAATTTTATCCGCTGCGCCTCGCCGCCCGACAAGGTGGTCGCCTGCTGGCCGATGTGGATGTAGCCGAGCCCCACCCGCGCCAAGGTCTCCAGCTTGTCGCGGATCGACGGCACCGCCTTGAAGAACTGAGCAGCCCTCCTCCACCGTCATGTCGAGCACGTCGGCGATCGACTTGTCCTTGAACGTCACCTCCAGCGTCTCGCGGTTGTAGCGCTTGCCCTTGCACTGGTCGCAGGTGACGTAGACGTCGGGCAGAAAGTGCATCTCGATCTTGATGACGCCGTCGCCCTGGCAGGCCTCGCAGCGCCCGCCCTTGACGTTGAACGAGAAGCGGCCCGGCTGGATAGCCGCGCGTCTTCGCCTCGGGCAGGCCCGCGAACCATTCGCGGATCGGCGTGAAGGCGCCCGTATAGGTGGCCGGGTTCGACCGCGGCGTGCGCCCGATCGGCGACTGGTCGATGTCGATCACCTTGTCGAGGTGCTCCAGGCCCTCGATCCGGTCGTGCTCGCCGGGATGCTCGCGCGCGTTGTTGAGCCGCCGCGCCACGGCCTTGTAGAGCGTGTCGATCAGCAAGGTGGACTTGCCGCCGCCCGACACGCCGGTGATGCAGGTCAGCAGGCCCAGCGGGATCTCTGCGGTCACGTCCTTCAAGTTGTTTTCGCGCGCGCCGATCACCTTGAGCGACTTGCCGTTGGGCTTGCGGCGCGCCTTCGGCATCGGGATCTGGCGCACGCCGGTCAGGTACTGCCCGGTGACGCTGTCGGCGCTCGCCATGATGGCGTCGGGCGGGCCCTGCGCCACGACGTGGCCGCCGTGGATGCCCGCGCCCGGCCCGATGTCGACCACATAATCCGCCGACAGGATCGCGTCCTCGTCGTGCTCCACCACGATCACGGTGTTGCCGATGTCGCGCAGGTGCTTCAGCGTCTCCAGCAGCCGGGCATTGTCGCGCTGGTGCAGGCCGATCGACGGCTCGTCCAGCACGTAGAGCACGCCGGTCAGGCCCGAGCCGATCTGCGAGGCGAGGCGGATGCGCTGGCTCTCGCCGCCCGACAAGGTGCCCGACGCGCGCGACAGGGTGAGATAGTCGAGGCCCACGTCGACCAGGAACTGCAGCCGCTCGCGGATCTCCTTCAGGATGCGGGTGGCGATCTCGTTCTGCTTTTTCGACAGCTTCTTCGGCAGCTCGGCGAACCAGTCATTGGCGGCGCGGATCGACATCTCCGTCACCTGGCCGATGTGCAGCGCGTCGATCTTCACGGCCAGCGCCTGCGGCTTGAGGCGATAGCCGCCGCAGGCATCGCACGGGTGCGCCATCTGGTAGCGCGACAGCTCCTCCTTGACCCAGTCGCTCTCGGTCTCGCGGAAGCGGCGCTCGATGTTGTGCACCACGCCCTCGAACGGCTTGGTGTTCTTGTAGCGCCGCACCCCGTCCTCGTAGACGAACTCCACCTCCTCCTCGCCGGTGCCGAACAGGATCGCCTCCTGCACCTTCTTTGCCAGCTTCTCCCAGGGCGTCGACATCGACACCTTGAAGTGCTTGGCCAGCGCCTCCAGCGTCTGCTCGTAGTAGGGCGAGGTCGAGCCCGTCTTGGCCCAGGGATAGACCGCGCCCTGCTTGAGGCTGATCGCCGGGTCCGGCACGATCAGGTCGGCCTCGAAGCGCAGCTCCGTGCCGAGCCCGTCGCACTTGGGACAGGCGCCTGCCGGCGCGTTGAACGAGAACAGCCGCGGCTCGATCTCATCGATCGTGAAACCCGACACGGGACACGCAAACCGCGCCGAGAACACGATCCGCTCGTGCGTCTCGTTCTTGTTCTTGAGGACGTCCCTTTCCCCGCTCGCGACCGGTCCCCTCTCCCCGCTTGCCCTCGGGCCATCCACAATCTCGCCCTGCCCACGTCCCGCCCGAGGGCTTGCGGGGAGAGGGTTAGGGTGAGGGGCAGCCGCTTGCGCCGGCGCCTGTTTCTGCCCCTCACCCCGACCCTCTCCCCGTGAAGTACGGGGAGAGGGAGAAGCCGCGCTCAGCGGCCGGTCCGCGAATTCCGCGATGGCAATGCCGTCGGCCAGGCCCAGCGCCGTCTCGAAGCTGTCGGCGAGCCGGGTGGCGATGTCCTTGCGCGCCCTCTCGTCGCCCGCCTTCGGCAGGACCAGGCGATCCACCACCACGTCGATGTCGTGCTTGTATTTCTTGTCGAGCTTGGGCGCGGCGCCGATCTCGTAGAAGGCGCCGTTGACCTTGACGCGCTGGAAGCCCTTCTTCTGCAGGTCGGCCAGCTCCTTGCGGTACTCGCCCTTGCGCCCGCGCACGATCGGGGCGAGCAGGTAGAGCCTGGTGCCCTCGGGCAGCGCCAGCACGCGGTCGACCATCTGCGTCACGGTCTGGCTCTCGATCGGCAGGCCGGTGGCCGGCGAATAGGGCACCCCGACGCGGGCGAACAGCAGGCGCAGGTAGTCGTAGATCTCCGTCACCGTGCCGACGGTGGAGCGCGGGTTCTTCGAGGTCGTCTTCTGCTCGATGGAGATGGCCGGCGACAGCCCGTCGATGTGGTCGACGTCGGGCTTCTGCATCATCTCCAGGAACTGGCGCGCGTAGGCCGACAGGCTCTCCACGTAGCGGCGCTGACCCTCGGCGTAGATCGTGTCGAAGGCGAGCGAGGACTTGCCCGAGCCCGACAGCCCCGTGAACACGATCAGCGCGTCGCGCGGGATCTCGAGATCGACGTTCTTGAGGTTGTGCTCCCGCGCCCCGCGGACGTGGATGGTTTTGCCAGCTTCGGGGGGAGCGGGCTTGGTGGCCTTGCTCATGGCGGCGGTCTATCCGAAAGCCGATGGTGCGGCAATGCATGAGCCCTCGGGCTCTGCAAAGGCCAGACAATACATAGTGTTGGCCCCGCTTTCCTGACATATCCTGACGTGGAATTTCGCGCTGAGCCACTGGAGGATGAGTCCAGACGCCGTGATATCGTGACCGGCGAGGAGCGGTGCATGATGAGCCTGCCAGAACCCCTGATCACGATCTCGGCCGAGTATCTCAGCGGCGCGCCGGTATTCACGGGCACGCGTGTGCCGGTTCAGGCGCTGTTCGACTACATCGAGGGCGGCGACCCCATCGACG
The DNA here is from genome assembly GCA_963797005.1 of uncultured Alphaproteobacteria bacterium. Lineage (GTDB taxonomy): Bacteria > Pseudomonadota > Alphaproteobacteria > Rhizobiales > Hyphomicrobiaceae > AWTP1-13. Next base: position 121,993 of record CAWCOF010000006.1, on the reverse strand, counting down.
AATTTCTGGAAGACTTCCCCAACGTCACAAGGGAACACGCGGTCGCCGTGCTGGGGCGACAGGTCAAATCTTCAAGAGCGCCAACGTCGAGCGCTTGACAGCATAGCGCACGAGGACAAGACTGACCGCGATGGCCGTTGCTGCCGGCCGCGGGCCCTTGGCCGAGGCCGAGACGAGAGCCCCCGGCAGTACCGCAAGGTTGTGAGGACGGCCGTCGCAGTCGCAACAGCAAGAGCGGAGGGAGGATGACGCCACCCGACAGTCACCTGGCCCTCGCCTCAGCGCGAGGGCACGGCTAGGTCAATCGAGCTTGAGATCGATCCGGTTGGCCGGCTGAACGTAACCCACAATCTGACCTACCGAGCGGGGCTTGACCCTGCATACCAGCCCGGCGCACGCCGCTGGGCAAATTCGGAAGCGATGACGGGCCCCGCTCGCGCAAAGCCGCAGCGGGGCCTTCGCTTGCGCCCACCGTGCTGACGACGGCTGCGCCGCCCGAGGCCATTCTTGTCGCAGCCTGCGGTGTGCACTCGATTGCCAGCCGAACGGCAGAGCTGCCTCCCACGGCTGACTAGCCGCAGCGCAGCGAATGGAGAGCTCTGCCAGGTCCGGACCCATGCGGCGCAACAAGCGCCAGCAAGACAGGGGCCGTACAGACGCGAGATTGTGGAGCTATCGCCCGCCACCTGCCTGCTGTCTGCCTCAGCAGACATGCTTCGATCCCTCTGACGGAAATTTCCTAACTCTCGGCCGGCCGTGTAGTCTCGGACCGTCCAAGCGCTATTTGGAGAATGTCGGTGTCGATGTTCTGGCAGTACTTCTCCTTTCGGCAGGAGCGATGGGACACCATCTTCGGCGGTGGACTGCCGGGAGCGGAGCGGCACGTTGTCGCCTCGGCAACATGGGATGGCTTGCCGGCGTGGGACGACGAAGGGAGCGAGTTTCCTGATGCCTCGGAAAACCTCGAAGCCTATTTGGATGCCGTCTACCGGCAGGCTCCCGCGAGCGTCGTCCGCATGGCAACACGCATCTGCACATTGGGAATATCTTACGACGGCCTCGATAGGCGCGAGGCAGCGGAGCTTGATTCAATGATCGTGGGCTTCTTCTGCAAAGAGGGCCTCCAGGCTTTGCTGCAATACAAGATCGAGCATCGGAATGGACTGCATGGCGTGGTGGTCGCAGAGCTGCTGTCGCGAGCACGGCCATCCGGAGGCTTTCTGGGTATAGGAAGCAAGGAGGGCTTTCCCGTGTCGCTGGCTACCGCGTTCGACACCGGGCGACGCATGGGCACAACGCAAACGCCGGACAGCTCGGGCGTCTACTTTGTATTACGCCCAAGCGAGGTACCCGTCGCCCTGCAGGAAGTCGACGGCCTGTTAGCCCTGGACCGGCCGTGGCGTACCCCCGAGTTTCGCGATACGATCGACGCGGAGCTGCGAGGCGCCCTCGTGAGAGCGCGCGACGGCGGCCTATGTCTTGCCGGCCGCTGGACGTGATCCTGAAGGCGGATGCCACCTCGAATCTGAGGCCTGGTTCGTTCCCGATTCTTCGTATGAGCTTATCGATGAGCCTTACCCACCTGCCAGTTCCCCGGGGGCATCCAGCTTCAGTCGTTCCGCCGCACTGCAATATCGAGAGCTCCTCGGGTCAGATCTCACCGGACCGCCAAGGTTGGACTGACGTCCTCTTGTACCCGAATAGTTGCTGCGCTGTCCGAACGTTCCGCCCCGCGCTATTCCGGAAGGGTTCTAGCTGGGCCGGAGATGCGCATAGGTTCCTCCAGTCCGGCGTGGGCATCTCCAGGCGATCGAGTACGCCCCAAGGGCCCGCAGCCCGCCCCCATCACTTGTTGTTGGTGGTGGCGATGAACTCCGGGTCCTCCTGCGCCTTGCGCTCGAAGGACAGGAAATCGTAGTAGCCGCAGCGGCCGCCGGGGAAGCTGCGGCACAGCGACGGGCGCGCCTCGTAGACCGTGCAGCAGCGCTTCTCGGTATCGAAGAACCGGCACGCCATGCCGAAAATCTTATCGGCCTTGCGCCGCATGGAATACTTGTGGCCCCAGCGCGCGACCGTGAACTTCTTCTTGGCCTCCTCGAAGGTGAGGTCGAAATGCTTGGCGAGCCGCTCCACATCGCGCTTGTCGAGCGCGATCAGCGGATAGGTGCAGCAATAGCCCGGACACTTCTTGCAGTTGTACATGGCCGGTGAGGACCCGATAGCTACGACCTGACTTGCACAGGCTACGCCATTAGCACGGATTCGCCCCGGGACAGAGCAGCCCGCCGAAGTGTCACCGGCTCATGTGGCGCGGCGAGGCGCACCGCCCCGGCCGCCCTGGCCTGCCCTGGCCTGCCGCCCTCCTAGCGCTCGCCCAGCTCGGCTGAATCGAGATCGATGCGGCTTTCCTCCCGCCGGCGCGCCTCGTACTTGGCGATCACGCCGCGGGCCTGCGCGAGCACGGCATCGGCCATCGCCGCCTGCCCCTCGGCCGTCGGATGGAAGGCACCGGAGTAGATGCTGGCAAGCAACAGCTGCACCCAGGACAGAGCGTGGGTTTTCAGCGCGCTCTGCAGCAGCGACTGCGAGACGTGGAAGTTGCCGGTCATGAAGGCATCGTTGGGCGTGCGGAACCAGCGCTGTCGCGGCGCGTAGGCGCGCCACTCGGAGGGATTGTAGGGCTCCCAGGCACCATTGTGCTTGCGCGGCAGGCGCAGCTCGTCCGCCATCGTCCAGGAGATGTCGCCGCCCGCCGTCGCGCAGATGCCGCGCCCGCGAAACGCCGCGCGGTGGGCCTCCACGAAGGTCCAGTGATGCTGATGCGCGCTCGCGCGCATGATGTCGTTGAGGCGCTCGGCCACCACGCCGCCCTCGCGCGCCTTGGCCTGGCTCAATGCGAAGTCCGGCAGAATGTCCATGCCCGCGCGGCCGCCCGGACAGCCGAGCCTGCCGTCTCCCTGGACCGCCATCGGCGGATAGGCGGTCAGGATAATGCGATCGGGCTCCGACCAGGGCACATGCAGGATGTTGTGCGCGGCCCGGTTGACGGCCTTGAGGTGGTCGTCGAGCAGGTCGAGCTGGGCCGCCGCCTCGGCAAACCCGTGCACCTGGCCGAACCAGCCGCCGAGACTACGCAGCATCGAGGAGTCGGCGAGCACCGCATTGGCGAGAAGCCTGGAAAAGCCGATGTCGTTGCCCCCGATCGAAACGAGCAGCAGGTCGATCTTGCGGGCCTTGTCCGCATCGCACTTCCTGAGCACGAGGCCGCCCTTCAGCTCGGGGATCTTCTCGCGCATGTGATAGGCCTCGGGGACGTCGTAGCCGCGTGCCTCGCGGCGTCCGCACTGGGCCTCGGCGACGGCCGAGATCTGCGACAGCGCCGGCGGGTTCGGCACCCACTCGTGGCCCTTGTAGCGCAGGAACAGGCCGTACACCGTCTCCGCGCCGGAGCAGGCGACGCCGACGTAGGTCACCGCGCGATGCGGGTCCTCGACGGCCAGCTGCAGCGCCACTCTGAGCTGGTGGGAATAGAGCGAGCGATGGCAGGCCTGATCCTCCCAGCGCGCGTTCTCCTCGATGAACTTGCGGTCCCCGACCTGGCCCCAGTCGCCGATCCGGGCGGGATAGCCGACGAGACTGACGTCGTAGTCGGTCGAGCGCTCCGCCGAGAACCGCACGGGCAGATCCGGGTTGCCGTCTCCCGAGGCGAAGCTGTCGCCCATGCCGACGACGAACAGATCGGTCACGCGCGCCGCCGCCTCGGCAACCTTGAGGCCGCCGATCTCCACGCTGATCCAGGCGCCCGCGGGATAGGGCACGTCGAGCTGCACCGGCGTGTCGCACGGCAAGGTCACCGCCTCGCCGCGCAACCCGCGCCCTCGCGGCGCGGTGAGCCAGGTGCAGTCGACCGTTTGCGCGTCCTCCAGATCCATCAGCTGAACGAGGATCTTGTGGCTCTTGGGGGCGGTGTAGTCGGGACGCTTGCGGCAGGCGTGGCGGTTGCTGACCGGGTCCCAGCAGATCTTGGAGAACATGCTGGCGCTCCACCCATCGGGGTGGCGCTCGGCCAACACGCGTTCGGCGGAGAGGACGGCGCTGCCGCGCTCGGTCTCCGACAGGCTCTCCCAGGTCGCCCGGTGCACCTCGGTGTCGGACGGATCCAGGAAGAACCGGAAAGGGTTGTCCACGTGCCACACGATGCGCGGTCCGGCCCCGGCCGAGGCGGAAAGCATCGCCGTCAGGAGTAGCGCGAGGCAGAGGCGCCATCCCCCCTTGGCCGCTGTCGAGAAGCTCCCGCTCAGGTGCATTCCGCCTCAGATCCGCCCCAACCAATGTCCCAGCGCTATCTTGGCCATGCGCGTGATCGGCGCAATCCCCGCCTCCTGCCGCAGCGGGTCGCCGCGCTGACGGTCCAGCACGCGCAGGTAGGGTTCGACCAAGGCCAAAGGAAGGAAGCCGACCTGCAAACCGGGGGACAATTGCGCCACGTGTTGCCGGGCGGCAACGAGACTGGCGCGCGCTTGCGCGCGCAGGTCCGCCAGCACGGGCCGAATGCTGTCTGCGCCCTCTCCCCTTAGCAACTCGGCCGGGTCGATCCCGGCCGCGGCCAGCCGCGTCTGCGGCAGTACCACGCGGCCGCGCGCAAGCACGCCGGGCAGTCGCAGCAGCAACCGCGCCACACCGTAGGCATGACCGGATGCGGCTGCCGCCGCGTCCAGGCTCGGGGCAGCGCCCAGGCTCGGGGCAGGGCCAGGCTCGGGGCGTCTTGGGCAAGCACACGCCCCGCCAGCGCGAACAAGGCGCCCTCGCTTTTCCACAGATAGCCGCGCAGCGCCTCGTCGTCGGCAATCGCCTCCGCGGCGAGATCGCTGGCGTGCGCCTCGATCACCTCGAGCAGCAGGGTCTGCGGCAGCGCGCGCGCAAACATCGTCTCGCGCAGCGCATCCGCCACCGGATTGCCGGTGCGCTCGGGCCGCGGCAGCACCAGCGCGTCGCGCCACCACTGCAGCCGGATCTCCCCCATCACCGGCTCGCGCCGCACCAGCCGCGGCACGTTGGCCAGCTCCGCGGCGTAGGCGGCAAGCGCCAGCAGGCCGATGCGCTGAGGCGCCGGGGCGAGGAGCGCGGCAAGGTAGCGGTCGGGTTCGCCGGTCCGGGCCGAGCCCGCGAGCACCTCGACGAGGCCCGCCGTCTGTTTGCCTGCGTCGGTTGTCACGTCACTAAAGATGCGCGGCCGCCACCATGCCGAGCGTCACGGGCAGCGCGATCACCAGGTTGAGCCGGGCGAACAGGGCGACCCGGGCGCGTGCCTTCGCCTTGGCCTCCGCGTCGCCGGGCCTGATCCCCAGCACGACCTGCATGCTGGGCCAGATGTACATGTGCACGAACATCCACATGACGAGGGCGCCGACCACGGCCGACCAGAACAGCAGCGCGCGGGAGGGCGACACGTAGACGGCGGTGCCGTAGACGAGCCTCGGCAAGGCGTACCCGGCCGTGAAAACGAGGATGGCGCCGGTGACGACGGTCAGCGTGGAGGCATGCCGGAACCACCAGGCGACCCTGGGAACGATGGCGGTGTGCACGAAGCCGCGCGCCGGCTCGTCGGCCTCCCGCAAGGCAACCAGCTGGACGAAATTGACGAAGAAGACGAGGCCGATCCAGACCATGGCGGCCAGCACATGGAAGAAGCGGACCAGGAACGAGAAGAAGCCGAGCCCGTCGGTGCTATCGGAGATCGCCAGGGCGACGCCCACCAGGATAGCGGCGACGGCAAGTCCGGCGACCAGGCTCGCCTGCGGCGTTGCGGTGATGCGCTGCACGTCTCTCTCCTCAGTCCACCGCGATCAGGGCCGCCGCGACGGGCCTGCGCTCGCCCAGCAGCACGTTGTAGGTGCGGCAGGCCGCGCCGGTATCCATCGCCTCCAGCCCGATGCCCGCCTCCATGAAGACACCGCGCAACGCCCCGGACGGCAGCTCCTGGCGCGGCCCCGTTCCCAGCAACAGCAAATCGAGCGCGTCCCTCTCGGCAAGCACGGGCGCCAGCGAGCCCGCATCGATGGCGCCCGCCTGCGCGAGCGGCCAGGCATAGATGCCGCTCGGCAGGCACAACAGCGAGCCGCGGTGGCTCATCCCTGCAAAGCGAAAGCCGCCGTTGCCGTAGGCATCGATCGGCGCCCGCCCGGGATAGCGCGCGGTCGCCGCCGTCATTTATGGGCCACGTTCTCCCGCCGCGCCTTGCCGGCGGCGCCCGCCTTCGGAGCCGTCGGCGCCGTCCCCACCCACTCGCGCTTGATGCCGACCCAAAGCAGGAAGGGCGATGCCACGAAGATGGACGACCAGGTCCCGATAACGATGCCGAACAGCATGGCGAAGGAGAACCCGCGGATCACCTCCGTGCCGAACACGTAGAGCGCCAGCACCGCAAGAAACGTGGTGCTGGCCGTCAGCACGGTGCGCGACAGCGTCTCGTTGATCGACAGGTTCATCAGCTCGATCAGCGGCATCTTCTTGTATTTGCGCAGGTTCTCCCGGATCCGGTCGAACACCACCACCGTGTCGTTGATCGAATAGCCAGCAAGCGTCAGCAGCGCGGCAACCTCAGACAGGCCGAACTCGAACCGCAGCAGGCTGAACACGCCCAGCGTTATGAAGGTGTCGTGCACCAGGGCGAGGATGGCGGCGACCCCGAACTGCCATTCGAAGCGGAACCAGATGTAGACCAGGATGCCCAGGATCGCGAACGAGACGGCGATCACGCCGGCCTGCTTCAGCTCTGCCGAGACCGACGGCCCGACGACCTCCGTGCGGCGGATGTCGACCGACGTGCCGAGGGCCTCCTGGACCTTCTTTGCCGCCTCCTGCTGCGCCTTCTCCCCGCCCGGTTGCTGCTCGATGCGGATCAGGGCCTCGTTCGGCTTGTCGAGCCCCTGGATCTGCGGCGTGCCGAGGCCGAGCCGGCCGAGCCTGTCGCGCAACTCGGCGACGTCGATGTTGCCGGCCTTGCTCTGGATCTCGATCAGCGATCCGCCCTTGAAATCGATGCCGAAGTTGAGCCCCCAGGTGCTCAACAGCAGCAGGGCGATCGCTGCCGCGCCCCAGGAGATGGCGATGCACACGCGCCGCATCTCCATGATGGGGAGCTTGGTGTTGTGCGGAAAGAAATCAACGCCCTTGAACAGCATTCGCCGATCTCGTTGCTCGCCGTTAGAGAGGCGCGGGAACCTTGCGGCCGCGGAACGAACCCACCCACCATAGCACGAGCAGACGCGTCACCGTGAAAGCGGTGAATACGCTGGTCATGATGCCGAGCGAGAGCGTCACCGCGAACCCGCGCACCGGGCCCGATCCCAGCCAGAACATGACGACGCCCGCGATCAGGGTGGTGAGGTTGGAGTCCATGATCGTGCCGAAGGCGCGGTTGAACCCCGCATCGATGGCCGAAATCGGCGGCCTGCCGTTGCGCATCTCCTCGCGGATGCGCTCGTAGATGAGCACGTTGGCGTCGACGGCCATGCCCACCGTCAGCACCAGGCCGGCAATGCCAGGCAGCGTCAAGGTCGAGCCCAGCAGCGACATCAAGGAGACGATGAGGCTCATGTTGATGGCGACGGCGACCACCGCGAACGCGCCGAAAAGGCCGTAGGCGAACACCATGAAGGCGACCACCGCGACCGTCCCGACCATGGCGGCGACCTTGCCGGCCTCGATCGAATCCGCACCGAGCGAAGGCCCGACCGTGCGCTCCTCGACGATGGTGAGCTTCGCGGGCAGGGCGCCGGAGCGCAGCTGGATCGCCAGCCGATTGGCCGATTCCACGGAGAAGTTGCCGCTGATCTGCCCAGACCCGCCGCGGATCGGCTCGCGGATCACCGGTGCCGAGATCACCTTGTCATCCAGCACGATGGCGAACGGGCGGCCGACATGGTCGCTGGTGAAGCTGGCAAACTTGCGGGCGCCGGCATTGTTGAACGTGAAGGTGATGATCGGCTCGTTGGTGTGCTGGTCGAAGGCCGGCTGCGCGGCCGTCAGCTCGTCGCCGCGAACGACCGGCGTCTCGCGCAGGAGCAGCGCGCCCTCGACCCGCTCCTCGGAGTCGTAGATCTTGTAGCCGGGCGGCACACGCGTCTGGCGCGCGTCCTCGGCCGTCATCGACTCGTGCAGCGCATGGAAGGACAGGCGCGCCGTCTTGCCGATCAGCTCCTTGAGCTGCGCGGTGTCCTGCAGGCCGGGCACCTGCACGAGGATCCTCGAGCTGCCCTGGCGGATGATCGTGGGCTCGATCGTGCCCATGGCGTCGACGCGCCGGCGCACCGTCTCGATGGCGGCGCCGATGGCGTTGGTGATGCGGTGCTGCAACCCCGGTTCGGTCGGCCTGATCGTGATCACGCCGCCCTCGCCCTTGGTCACCTCCAGGTCGTCGGAGGCATTGCCGAGGATGAGGTTGCCCGACGGCTGCACGAGGCGGCGCAGCTCTTTCATCGCCGCATCGCTGTCCTCGAGCCTGGTGACCCGCACCTGCACGGCCCCGTTGGCGATGCCGAGACCCGCCACGCGGATCTTGGCTTCCCGCAAGCGCTTGCGGGCATCGTCGCGCACGGTATCCAGCCAGTCCTTGAGCACCTCGGAATCGTCCATGGCGAGCAGCAGGTGCGCGCCGCCGCGCAAGTCCAGGCCCAGGCTGAACTGCGCCTTCGGCACCCAGCTCGGCCACTTCTCCACCGTCTCCTTGGAGAAGAAGTTCGGCAGGCTCAGCAGCACGCCGGCGATGCACACCACGATGATGAAGACCTGGCGGACAGGAGAGAAGTGCATGCGGGCTACGCCTCGCTATTCTTTAGGCGGATAGGCGGCGCGGATTGGCTAGGTCGTCTCTTTGACCGGCTCGCCCTTGACGCGAACCTCCGCCACGGTCGCCTTGACCACCCGCACCCGGGTGCTCTCCGCGATCTCGACCTCGATCTCGCTGTCGTCGCGCACCTTCGTCACCTTGCCGACGATGCCGCCGGCCGTGACCACCGTGTCGCCGCGGCGCAGGTTGGCGACCATCTCGCGATGCTGCTTGGCGCGTTGCTGTTGCGGCCGCAGCAGCAGCATGTAGAAGATCACGAACATCAGCAGGATGGGGACGAGCTGGATGAAGAAGTCGCTGCCTCCTCCAAGTCCTTGGGCGTAGGCTGGTGAGATCAGCATCGCGCGTGTCCCGAGAGCGAAATCCAGTCGCGTTCCGCCCCCGATCGAGACGGACTATTGTGCATTTCGGCCGGGACTATAGTGTTCCGTCCCCCGTTTGCAACCACTTCCCATGGCACTTCCCATGGCACTTCCCATGGCGCTCGGTGACGGGGGCCGCGCGCTCGTCTATAGAACGTGAACAACCCCTCTCCTTCCTGCGCCAGCCACGGGATTTGACGAAACGACGATGAGCGACGAGAAGGCCCTGCTCGCCCGCTTGGACCGCCTCGCCGAGGCGCTCGACCGGCTGGCCCCTCCGGCACCGGCGGCGCCCGATTTCAAGGGCGCGGAAGCCTTCGTGTGGCAGGCCGCACCGGAGGCGTTCCTGCCCGTCGCCCATGTCAACCGCCAGCCCCTTGCCCTGCTCAAGGGCATCGACCGCGCCGCCGAGCAGCTGCTCGACAACACGCGCCGCTTCGCGCGAGGCCTTCCCGCCAACAACGCGCTGCTATGGGGCGCACGCGGCATGGGCAAGTCGTCGCTGGTCAAGGCGGCGCACGCCGAAGTGCGCCGGGAGCTGGGGCTCGGCACGAAGGGCAAGCCGGACCTCAAGCTCGTCGAGATCCACCGCGAGGACATCGCCTCGCTGCCTGCCTGCCTTGCCTATCTGCGGCAGGCGGCGGGCGCCTTCATCGTCTTCTGCGACGATCTCTCCTTCGACAAGGACGACACCTCCTACAAGTCGCTCAAGGCGGTGCTGGAGGGCGGCATCGAGGGGCGTCCGACCAACGTCGTCTTCTACGCCACCTCCAACCGGCGCCACCTGATGCCACGCGACATGATGGAGAACGAGCGCTCCACCGCCATCAACCCGTCCGAAGCGGTGGAGGAGAAGGTTTCGCTGTCCGACCGCTTCGGCCTCTGGCTCGGCTTCCACAACGCCAGCCAGGACGAGTACCTCGACATGGTGCGCAGCTACGCCTCCCACCACAAGCTCAAGATCAAAGACGCCGACATGACCCGCGACGCGCTCGAATGGTCGATGACGCGCGGCGCGCGCTCAGGCCGCGTCGCCTGGCAATTCATCCAGGACCTCGCCGGCCGCCTCGGCCAGACGCTCGACACCTGAAACGAGCCAACGGGCGAATCCGGCCTCAGCGCTTGGCCTTGGCGCTCTTGCGGCTGCCTGCCGGCTCGGCGTCGCCATCCTCGGCAAAGCCGTCAGGGCCCTCCTCGGCGTCGGCGGCCTCGTCGGCCTCGGGCGCCGCCTCCAGCATCTTGTCGACGATCAGCCCGGCGTTCTGGCGCACGGCCTTCTCGATCTCGGCCGCCACCTTGGGATGCTCCTTGAGGAACGCCTTGGTGTTCTCGCGGCCCTGGCCGATGCGCTCGCCGTTGAAGGAGAACCAGGCGCCCGACTTCTCGACGATGCCCGCCTTGACGCCGAGGTCGACCAGCTCGCCGGTCTTGGAGATGCCCTCGCCGTACATGATGTCGAACTCGACCTGCTTGAAGGGCGGCGCCACCTTGTTCTTGACCACCTTGACGCGGGTCTGGTTGCCGACCACCTCGTCGCGCTCCTTGATCTGGCCGATGCGGCGGATGTCGAGGCGCACGGACGCATAGAATTTCAGCGCGTTGCCGCCGGTCGTCGTCTCCGGGTTGCCGAACATGATGCCGATCTTCATGCGGATCTGGTTGATGAACACCACCATGCACTTCGACTTGGAGATCGAGGCCGTCAGCTTGCGCAGCGCCTTGCTCATCAGGCGCGCCTGCATGCCGGGCTGCATGTCGCCCATCTCGCCTTCCAGCTCGGCCCTTGGCGTCAGCGCGGCCACCGAGTTGACCACCAGCACGTCGACGGCGCCCGAGCGCACCAGCGTGTCGGCGATCTCCAGCGCCTGCTCGCCGTCGTCGGGCTGGGAGATCAGCAGGTCCTCGACCTTGACGCCGAGCTTCCTGGCATAGACGGGATCGAGCGCGTGCTCGGCATCGATGAAGGCGCAAATGCCGCCCTTCTTCTGGGCTTCGGCCAGCACCTGCAGGGAAAGCGTGGTCTTGCCCGAGGACTCCGGGCCATAGATCTCGACCACCCGGCCCTTCGGCAGGCCGCCGATGCCGAGCGCGATGTCGAGCCCCAGGGACCCGGTCGAAATGGCCTCCACCTCGATGCGGCTGTCGTTGGCCCCCAGCCGCATGATGGAGCCCTTGCCGAAATTCTTGTCGATCTGGGCGAGCGCGGCCTCGAGCGCCTTCTGCTTGTCCATGCCACCCCCCTCCACGACCCGCAAAGACGGCTTTTCCATCGGGAATCCCCTTATTCCATGAGTTGCAGATGGTGGCAAAACGCGACTCGGCCCTACCCACAATGTACACGTTTTGTTCCGGCGACGCAATGGATGTGCTAAAGCCGGGTCGGCACCATCCAGCTGATGCGGCCGGCCCACAGGGCTCGGGCCACCTTGACCTTTGTCTTATGCGCATATATTTGCGCACCATGCGCGGCTAGAAATGGCGTCGGTCGAAACCAACACGCGCAAGATCATCTCTCGATTGGAGCGAGAGGGGTGGACACGCGAGGCCGGTGGAAAGCACGACAAATATACCCACCCGAGGAAGCGCGGCCTGATCGTCGTCCCTCGGCACAGGGAACAGTCTCCCGGCGTGGCGCGGTCGATCGCGAAACTTGCCGGCTGGATATGAGGATGAAGGCTTGGCTCAGTACGTAGGCATTTTGGACGGCAGCGAGGGCGTATGGGGCATCCGCATCCCAGACTTCCCCGGCTGCCACGGCGGCGGGGCCACGCCGGAAGCCGCCCTCGCCGACGCGATCAGCGCTCTGCAGGAATTCGCCGCACACCTTGTCGTCCTCGGCGACGAGGTTCCAGCGCCCCGGTCGGTCCAGGACATCATGAAGGACCCCGCCGCCGCGTTCGATCCGGGCTCTGGCGAAAGCTTCGTCATGGTGCCGCTGCTGCTCGATCGCGGGCGTTCGGTAAAGGCCAACATCTCGCTCGATGCCGGCCTGTTGGAAGCAATCGATGAGGAGGCCGAACGCCGCGGCCTCACGCGATCGGCATTCTTCACCAGCGCGGCGCTCGACAAGATCGCGCAAGCCGGGCCGGCAAGCAGCAGCCAGCCCGCCAAATCCGGTCGGCAGAAGCGCGCGGCGGCCAAGCAAGCAAGGCCGTAACCGCGAAGGTCGGCAGGCACTAAGCTCCGGCGCCCAACCTCTCCGCCTGCCTTCCCGGAAGCCGAGCCTCGGCTCCTCGAGCCGTGGCGAGGCTATCCGGGATCTTGCCCCGCGCCTTAAAGTTTGATTCCAAAGTTTCCATGATTTTTCAGGGCCTGGCCAGCCGGCGCAGCATGAGTTGGATCATGGCGAGCTTGAGGTAGGCGAGGGCGGTGGCGGCCAGACACTCGAAGTGTTTGGCCAGGCGGCGGTTTCGGCCCATCCAGGCGAAGGTGCGCTCCACCACCCAGCGACGCGGCAGCACCTGGAAGCCTTTCGCCGCGTCGGAGCGCTTTACGATCTCGAGCTTCCAGTCGCCCATGGCTGCGAAGGCGTCGGTGAGCTTGTGGGCATTGTAGCCGTTGTCGGCCCAGACGAGCTTCAGCCCGGGAAAGAGCTTCTTGAGCTGCTTGAGCAGATCGACGGCGCCGTCGCGATCCTGCACATTGGCGGGATGCACGATCGCGTTCAGCAGGAGGCCCTGCGTGTCGGTTGCGATGTGGCGCTTGACGCCTTTGATTTTCTTGGCCGCATCGAAGCCGACCGAATCAGTCCGTTGCCCCCTTTTTCGGCGCTCTTGACGCTCTGGCTGTCGATGATGGCGGCGGAGGGCTCGGCGTTGCGCTGCAGTCTCTCCCGCACCATTCTCAGGAACACCGCGTGAATGTCGTCCCAGATCCGAAGCTGCACGAACTCCTGGAAATAGCCATAGACCGTCGGATGCGGCGGGAAATCCTTGGGCAGCATGCGCCATTGGCAGCCGGTTCTGAGCAGATACAGCAGCGCGTTCATCACCTCGCGCAGGTCGGTCGTGCGCGGACGTCCGCCACGCCGCGCCGCCGGCATCAGCGGAGCCAGCACAGCCCACTCCGCATCGGTCAGATCGCTGGCGTACCTTTCGCCCGTGCGGCAATGCTGCGCGCGGGTCGCATCCGTCCACATGGCGGCCTCCCCCGAATCGATGCCACCACTCTTAAATCACAACAAATTTCACAAGATTCAAGAAGTTTCCAAACCGACACTTAGGCGTTCACACAGCATTCGGAGCCACCGATCACAACACGGCGCCGGGCAAAGCCCCGGCTCTGCGCGCCCCGATCCGACGCCGGTCGGATCGGGCGCCCAGGCCGGGGACGCAAGTGGAGGGGAGCGCGCCCGACCGACGGCCCGAAGAGAGAGGGCGCGTAGGCGGGCGGACGCCTACCCCCCCAGCGCCTCCTTCACCTTGGCGGCGAGCTGGGGCAGGGTGAAGGGCTTGGGCAGGAAGGCGTAGGTCTCGTTGTCGTCGAGGCTCTTCTTGAAGGCGTCGTCGGGATAGCCCGAGACGAAGATGATCTTGATGTCGGGCTTGGTCTTGCGCATCTCTTTGAGCATGCTGGGCCCGTCCATCTCCGGCATGATCACGTCGGAGACGATGATGTCGATGCGGCCCTCCTCGCGCGCCATCACGTCGAGCGCCTCCACCCCTGTGCCGGCCTCCAGCACCTCGTAGCCCTGCCGCGAGAGCGCGCGGGCGGCGAAGTTGCGCACCACGTCCTCGTCCTCCACCAGCAGCACGCGGCCCGTGCCGGTCAGGTCGCGGGTGCTCTCCTTCTTGCGGTCGGCGCGCTGCGGCAGCTCGTCCTCGTTCTCCACGATATGGCGCGGCAGGTAGACCTGGAAGGTCGTGCCCTTGCCCTCCTCGCTCTCGGCGAAGACGTAGCCGCCCGTCTGCTTGACGATGCCGTAGACGGTGGAGAGGCCGAGCCCGGTGCCCTTGCCCACGTCCTTGGTGGTGAAGAAGGGCTCGAAGATCTTGCCCGTCACCTCGTCGGACATGCCGACGCCGGTGTCCTCCGCCTCGATCAGCACGTACTCGCCCGCCGTCACGTTGAGGTCGGCGAGCTTGAGGCTCTCGCGCTCGGAGATGTTGCGCGTGCGGATGGTGAGGCGGCCGCCGTCGGGCATGGCATCGCGCGCGTTGACGGCGAGATTGATGATCACCTGCTCGAACTGCGTCTTGTCGGCCTTGACGTGCCACAGGTCGCGGCCGGGCAGTATCTTGAGCTCGATCCTCTCGCCCAGCGCCCGGTTGAGCAGCGCGGAGAGATCGGTCAGCACCTCGCCCAGCTCCAGCACTTCGGCCTGCAGGGTCTGCCGGCGCGAGAAGGCGAGCAGCTGCCGCACCAGGCCGGCGGCCCGGTTGGCGCTGTTCTTGATGTTCATGATGTCGCGATAGGCGGCATCGGTGGGCCTATGCGTCTGCAGCAGCAGGTCGGAGAAGCCGATGATGGCGGTGAGCACGTTGTTGAAGTCGTGGGCGACGCCGCCGGCGAGCTGGCCGACGGCCTCCATCTTGTGGCTCTGCGCGAATTTCAGTTCGAGCGCCTTCTGCTCGCTGGCATCGATGGCATAGAGGATCGCGCCTTCGCGTCCGCGCTTGCCGACGCCCAGCGGGCTCACGTAGATGCGCCGCGCGAGCTCGTTCTTGGTCCCCAGCGACACTTCCACCGGCGCCGCGCCGGCACGCCCCGAGACGGCGCGCTCGAGCGCCTTGGCGAGCGCCCGGCCCGCCTCCTCCTGGCCCTCCGGCACCAGGCCGCGCACATTCCCCGGGGCCGCGCGGTGCTCGATCGAGAACATGCGCGTGAAGGCCGCGTTGGTCGTGACGATGCGTCCGTCGCGGTCGGTCGTGGCCATGCCGACGGGCGCGGCGTGAAACAGACGCGACAGGCGCGCCTCGATCTCCGCGCGCGTGCCCTGGTGCGGCAGGTCCGAGCTGCGCTCCAGAACGAGCACCGAGATCATGCCGCGCGCGCCGTGACTGCGGCAGACGAGCTGGGCCCCAAAGGCGCGTCCGTCCTCGCGCAGCAGGTCGAGCTCGAGCCGGGTCGTGCGGGCGTCGCCGCCCCGTGCCGCGCCGCGGATCAGCGCAGCACCGTCGGCGGAGACGAAATCGCGCAAGGTCAGGGCGCGGCCCGAACTCGGGCCTCAGGCCGAGCCATTGCACCAGCGTCGCATTGATATGGGCGATGCGCCCGTCCGGCGCCACCACCAGCAGCCCCTGCGGAAGGTCGTCGTAGAAGGCAAGCGTGGCTTCCAGACCGCTCACTGTCTCGATCTCGCGCTGCCTGTCGCGCGTCACGTCGGTGATCTGCCACAAGGTGGGCCGCTCTGCGGCCTCGCGCTGTCCCGGCCCGGCACCCGGCCGCACGCCGATGCGCAGCCATTGGCCGCCGGGAGCAGCGCCCATGCGGGGGTGAACGTAGAGCTCCTCGTCCCAGAGCTCCCCGCGCTCGGCCGCCCTGTTCAGCCGAAAGAACGCCTGCGCCGCGCCGGGCTCGCCGGCCAGCAGCTCTTCCAGCGTGGCGGTCCTGGCGGCACGGCGGCCGGCGAGACGCTGCACGGCGGCGTTGCTGTAGAGCACGGTGCCGTCCCGATCGACAAGCTGCACCCCGCTGTCCACGCCCTCGGCAATCGTTTTCGTGCTCTCGCTTTCGGCCGCGCGCTCGTTCAGGCCCAGCAGCCCGGACAGAAGCCCGAAAATGAGGAACACGCCGCCGACCGCGAGCACCGCCAGCAGGCCGAGCGCGATCTGCTCGACGGCGCCGCTCAACTGCAGCGCGACCGCGGCAACGGCGGCGACGCCGGCAAGGCCCAGCATGGCCAACGCGCTCTTCAGTCCCTGCGCGCGCGCGAAGGGAAGCACGGCGGCCGAGACCGCGTCGCGATTTAGCGGGATTTGCCCCATGTGGCCGACTTTAAGCTGATTCTGTGGCCGCAATGCTCGCAGCGCCTGCAGAATGTGGGCGTGCGGCATACGCAAGGCCTCGATGAACAGGATGTCCGGACGCATCAACCAACCAGGGCTCTTGTTCAGTCATTCGAGCCGGCCGTGGGCTCGCGCGCGCCGGTGCCGGGCGCCCTTCTAGAAAGCAATCATTCAGGTTAAGATGCCATGAAGGGCGCCCGCTGCAGCCGTACAGGTCTGGTACATCGGCGTCCCTTTTCTGCGGGGCGTAGCACGGCTTGCGTCGGCGATCGTTGGGCGGACATTTTGGCAACCCGACCGCGCGCACGTGGCGTGCCGTAAAGCGGCCCACTCTCGGGCGTCGAATTGAGGGCTCGAATCGAGGGAAGTCTGCGCCATGGGTTTCCTGTTCTGGGTTTTCGTCGCGATCCTCCTGGCCACCGCGGCGGTCGGCGGCTGGTGGGCGTACCGCGTCTATGTGCTGGGCGACACGAATGCCGGCTTCATAAGCTGGTTCGGGTCGCGGTCCGATCCGCGCCTGGGCGTCTCGGAGGTTGCCTCCGTGGACAGCCGGCGCCGGCTCGTGCTGGTGCGTCGCGACAATGTCGAGCATCTCATCATGACGGGCGGGCCGGTCGATGTGCTGATCGAGACCAACATCGCCGCCCCGCCGGTCGAGCACACCGAGCCGGTGGGCAGCAAGCCGCCGCCCCTGTTCAGCCGTCAGCCGCGCCCCCTCGGCCAGGCCGTCAACGAGTGACGGCTGTCATCGCGGGCCTTGTGCCCGCGATCCAACCCTCAGCTTGCTCGGGAGTCCGATGGTGGCTGGATCCCGGCGACACCGGCCTTCGCCGGTGCAGGCAAGCGCCAGGACGACACGCGTGTCCTCGGTTTCAACTTAAATCCGGACGCCGCCAGAAGCGCGGCGCCATTCTCGTCAGCGGCCGTGAAACGACCAAGCCCGACTATGGCTCGCGGAACACCTTCTCGCGGCGCTCGTGACGCTCCTGCGCCTCGAGCGAGAGGGTGGCGATCGGACGGGCATCGAGGCGCTTCAGCCCGATCGGCTCGCCGGTCTCCTCGCAATAGCCGTAGGTGCCTTCCTCGATGCGCGCCAGCGCCGCATCGATCTTGGCGATCAGCTTGCGCTGACGGTCGCGCGCCCTCAGCTCCAGCGCGCGATCGGTCTCGGAGGTGGCGCGGTCGGCGAGGTCGGCGTGCTGCGCCGAATCCTCATGCAGCACGTGCAGCGTCTCGCGGTTCTGGCGAACGATCTCTTCCTTCCAGCTCACCAGCTTGGTGCGGAAGTACACCCGCTGACGCTCGTTCATGAACGGCTCGCTCTCCGTCGGCCGGTAACCCTCTGGCAATACGATGGAACTCTGCCGGGCCCGCGCGCGTCGGGCGCCCTTCGGCGCCATCTTCTTGGCTTTGGTGCCGCCGCGCCCGCTGCCGTTCAGGGCTGCCTTCGCGCGGGGCTTGTCGACTGTCTTGCGGGCCGTTTTGACGGCCTTCTTGACTGTTTGTTTGCGATCAGACTTGCCCATCTGCGCTTCCCGCGGCTTCCCCTGTTTTGATTGTGACACGCGCGGCGAGCCAGGCCGCGCGATTTGCGCGCCCGTATTTAAGCCGCTGTTTTTTCAAGTCAAGCTGTTGACGTGCTCAGCAGCAAGGATGGTTTCCGCAGGCACTCGCGGGCGGCTCGGTAGATCCATCAACGGCTAGTATTTCTATGTCGGATAGAAGATGTATCATGTATTCCAATGTATATCTGACCAGTTGCTCTCGTTCATTTACGAGATGTTCATGCATTTGCGGCAGTGTTGCTTTCGAAAGCAGAAGAAATTCGGGGTCATGGCAGTGCGGCGAAACCGGCGGTTCACATAAGGGCTAGCGCACGGGACCGCCCCTCCCCCGCAGTTCCGTGCGCAACATCCCGACCGCCCAAATTGCTGTGATCCCGGAAGCGACGCTCTTCCCTGCGTTCTCCCCCCAAGCGTCGCCCCAGCGCCACTTCCAATCGCCGCCTGGAAGTGGCGCTTTTTCTTTTGCCGCACTCCCAAAGCAGACTTTGATTTCCGCCTACGGCCAAAGCCGCGCATCGCTCGCGAGTCCTGCTTCTCACGGACGGCTAATTCTTATCCAGCAGGCAACCCCATGGGGCCGTTTTTTGGCTAGCGCGCCTCTTGAAAAAATGGGAGCGACCACCGAGCACAGCTCTTTGTCACGACTAACCATCCAGAGGGGCAACTCAATCTGAAATTTGTTGGTATCGGCAAGAAGATAGGAGGCCAATAAATATTGCTCCGAGTAGTATCTTTGACCCCACTCCGGCGGATAATCATCTGGCAAAAATATGTCGTGGATGCCGACGAGCACGCCGGGCCGGAGCCGCGGCAATATCTCCGTAAAAAACACGGTGACGTCGGAATTCATGAAACTTCGATGCGAGTTATCCATAAAAAGAATGTCGCCATCGCCAAGTTGATCAAAGACTGCAAGGTCAATATCCTCCAACGATTTCCTGATGCTCTCGTCACAAAGCTCTTCGACATCCGCTCTCGGGGCGGGGTCAACAGATATGATTCTGGTGTTCTTTTTGTTGTTGACGATCGATAGCCGAGCAAACTTGGTAGAGTTCCCCGATCCGACCTCGAGGTACAACCGTCCCGTCTGCATCGCGATGTACGAGTAAATGGAGATGCCGTCGAGATTCGGAAGATACCCGTTGACCCAATAGGGCTTGCTGGGAAGGTCCGGATTGTGGTCTCGTTCGATGCTCTCGAAGTCGGCCGAATAGCCTAGGAAGCGTTGCAACGTTTCCGCGTACTGCCGCCTGTTCTTGTTGATGATTGTTGCCAGCTGCGAATGGGAGCTCCGGCCGTGTCCCCAGCGCGGTTTGCAGTCGACCCCGTATTCCAGAAAAATCGGCTGGTGGCCTGGCGGCACCAAGACGAAATCCTGTCCCTTCAATACGCGCAAAATGTTGACGAGCCTGCGCGCGATACTGAGAAGTCTTGGAAAGCGCCCAAGCTTAGAGCGTAACCGATGACGCACTTCTTAGTCTCTTGGTCGGGGGTGGTCGTTCGACTGGACGAACCCGGCTGCACTCTCAGGACAGTCCCCAAGTGCCGCTTGCCCCCAAGTGCCGCTTGGATGAGCTTAGGCTATGCGCCTGGTCTGATGATAGCAACGGTCTTGGAGACATCCAGCGCACCGCTTGGCGTCTTCGCAGTTTCGATCCTGGTGCTTGTGAGCAGCAAGGGAGCCCGTCCTTGTTCCCATCAGGCCCGGGCCACGCGGCGCTGGCTTTGCTTGCGATAGGCGGGATTTACTTGGGGAATGCAGCGTCTTTTGCCGCACCGGCACTCCTTGAAGCCCGCGACCCCGCCCCCTAAGCTCGCGCGTCCTTTTACCGGCCGGGGAGCAAACCGCGACAACATGCAGTTCAAGGGAACCAAAAACTATGTGGCGACCGATGATCTCAAGGTCGCCGTCAATGCCGCCATCACGTTGCAGCGCCCGCTCCTGGTGAAGGGCGAGCCCGGCACCGGCAAGACCGTGCTGGCGCTGGAGGTCGCCAAGGCGGTCAAGGCGCCGCTGATCGAGTGGCACATCAAGTCGACGACCAAGGCGCTGCAGGGCCTCTACGAATACGATGCCGTCAGCCGCCTGCGCGACAGCCAGCTCGGCGATGAACGCGTGCACGACATCAAGAACTACATCCGCAAGGGCAAGCTGTGGGAGGCCTTCACCCACGACGAGCGGCCCGTGCTGCTGATCGACGAGATCGACAAGGCCGACATCGAGTTCCCCAACGACCTGTTGCAGGAGCTCGACCGGATGGAGTTCTACGTCTACGAGACGGCCGAGACCATCAAGGCCCGGCATCGCCCCGTCGTCATCATCACCTCCAACAACGAGAAGGAGCTGCCCGACGCCTTCCTGCGCCGCTGCTTCTTCCACTACATCAAGTTCCCCGACGCCGAGACCATGCGCGCCATCGTCGACGTGCACTTCCCCGACATCAAGGGCCGGCTGGTGTCGGAGGCGCTCAAGGTCTTCTACGATGTGCGCGACGTGCCCGGCATCAAGAAGAAGCCGTCGACCTCCGAGCTGCTCGACTGGATCAAGCTGCTGCTCAACGAGGACATCAGCCCGGAGACCTTGAGAGAGAGCGATCCGCGCAAGCTCATCCCGCCGCTGCACGGCGCGCTGCTCAAGAACGAGCAGGACGTGCACCTGTTCGAGCGGCTGGCGTTCCTCTCCAAGCGCCAGAGCCAGGGTTGAAGAGCCGAGGTTGAAGAGCCAGGGCCAGGGCTGACGCGCCCCACGTCCGTCATCCCCGGCAGACGCCGCGCGAAAAGCGCGGCCGTCGAAGGTCGGGGATCCACGCAAGTGTCCGCGTGTGCTATCGCAGTTCGCTGCATGCAAACGCGCCGACCCGATAGCGTCCGCTTCGGCGATGGTGCAATAGTCCTTCTCGGTGGCGTGGATTCCCGCCGCCGCGGGAATGACGGATGATCAACGACCACACTCTGTCGCGCTTCGAGGCTCTGGGCGGCGGGCTCGTCAAGCCGATCTATGCCGACTACTCGTTCGGCAACATCCCCAACACCATCGAGTATCTGCTCACCGGCAACCGGCACGGGCCCGCTGCTGCCGCCCGACTGCTTCGGCGGCGCCTACCCGCAGCCGAAAAAGGTCGTCACCTTCTTCATCAACTCCTTCGGCTGGCAGTTCTGGCAGCAGTATCACGCCCGCTATGCGGCGACCTCGCGCGTGGTGAGCGAGGGCACGCTGACGCCGATCTCGACCCTCTTCCCGTCGACGACGGCCGCCTCGGTGTCGACCATGAACCTCGGCGTGCTGCCCGCCGCGCACGCGCTCTACGAATGGAACATCTACATCCCCGCCTACGGCGAGGTGATCCAGTCGCTCGCCTTCACGCCGCTCGGCCGCCACCCGCAGGATGCCTGCGTCGCCAAGGGCTACGACCCGCGCTGCCTGCTCGAGGTGCACGAGACCGTGCACCAGCGCCTCGCGCGCGCCGGCGCGCAATCGATCCAGTTCGCCCACCGAAACTACGCGGGCTCCGCCTACAACACCGTCGCCAGCGTCGGCGCCAGGATCGTCCGCCACGGCACGCTCGCCGAAGCCCTGGTGCAGCTCAAGGAGGCGCTCGCCGCCACCGACGGCAAGGCCTGGCTTGGTTTCTACTGGGCCGCGCTCGACACCATGGGCCACACCTATGGGCCGGGCACCAGCTACCATGCCGCCGAGGTCGCGAGCTTCTGGGCGACCTTCGATGCCGTCTTCCGCGATGTGGCGAGCCCCGACACGCTCTATCTCTTCACCGCCGACCACGGCCACGTCTTCACCGACGCGCGCGAGACCTTCTACCTCAACGAGCGCATACCGGCGCTTGCCGACTGCCTGCCCGTCAGCCCCACCGGCAATCCCATCTATCCCAACGGATCGCCGCGCGACGTCTTCCTGCATGTGCGCCCCGAGCGCCGCGCGGAGGTTCGCCGGCTGCTGGGCAAACACCTCGACAGCATCGCGCTGGTCATGGACGTCGAGGAGGCCCTGAGCCAGGGGCTGTTCGGTCCAACCAAGGTGGTGCCCGAGCTGCGCCGCCGGCTCGGCGATATCCTGATCCTCCCCTATCTCGGCCATTTCGTGTGGTGGCGCGAGAAAGGCCGCATGGAGAACACCTTCCACGGCCACCACGGCGGCCTGACGCCCGAGGAGGCCACCACCGTCCTCGGCGCCGTCGCCGCGCTTTGACGAATCCAACAGCCAGAGACGCCTTCAGCGTTGCTCGCCGCCCCCGGCGGCGGCGTCCGGGAAGCCGCCAGCCGTGAGCAACCGCTCGACGTTGCCGACGTGGGCGGCAAGCTCGGCCGCCGCGGCCTCGATCCGGCCCGCGGCCCACAGATCGACGATGCGCCGATGCTGGGCGATGGCCCCCGCCATTCGCTCCTGCCCGCGCGGCATGCGCTGGCGCAGCGCGCGCAGCTGATCGGAGATCCCGGCATAGGCCTTGACCAGGTAGGCGTTGGCCGTGATCGCGACGAGCGCCTCGTGGAACGCGCAATCGAGCTCGTCGCATCGAACCAGGTCGCCATCGCCAAGAGCGATCGAGGCCTCGCCGATCAGCAACCCCAGCTCCGCCAGCCTCTCCCGCGGAACCGCCTCGCCACCGAGCCGCAAGGCGCCGAGCTCCAGCACCGTCCGCGTCGCACAGATCTGGCGAACATCGTCCGCGCCGAGGTCGATGACGAAGGTGCCGCTCTGCGGCCGCATCACCACCAGCCCCTCGCTCTGCAGCTGCACCAGCGCCTCGCGCACCGGGGTCCGGCTGACGCCCAGTTCGGCCGCGATCTGCTTGTCGGAGATGCGCGTGCCCAGTGCCAGTCGCCCCGAGCGGATGCGAGCCCGTATCACCTCCGCGATCCCCGACTTCGACGGCGGCGCGCTGCGGGTGGCGAGACTGACGATGTCGGCAGGCATTGCCCGGCGGCCTCAAGCAGAGGAACTGATACACTAGGAGCCTGTCCGAGTAGTGGCTGGATATTCGGGCGCGAGTTCGGATTCTGTCCAGGGCATGAGCAAGCACTTTCGTCCCTGGAAGATCGATCAGACGCAGCTCTTGCCGGCGTCGATCGGCGACTTCGTGGCCGAGGATCACCTGGCCCGCTTCGTGGTTGCGCTGGTGCGCGAGAGCCTGAATCTGGGCGGGATCACGTCGCGCTACGTCAGCGCTCTGGGCCAACCGCCGTTCGATGCGCGGATGATGGTGGCGCTGCTGCTGTACGCCTACGCGGTCGGTCTCTACTCCTCGCGCCGGATCGCCAAAGCTTGTCGGGAGCGGGCCGACTTCATGATGATCGTGGCGCTCGATCCGCCTGACTTCCGCACCATCTCGGAGTTCCGCAAGCGGCACCTGGAGGCGCTGGCGGGGCTGTTCGTGCAGGTGCTGCGGCTGGCCGAGACGGCGGGGCTGGTGAAGCTCGGGCACGTGGCGCTCGACGGCACCAAGATCAAGGCGAATGCGTCGAAACACAAGGCGATGAGCTACCATCGCATGAAGAAGCGGGAAGCTGAGCTGAAGGCCGAAGTCGATCGCTGGCTGGCGGCGGCGGAGGCTGCCGATGCCGAGGAGGATCGCGCGTTCGGGAAGGACAAGCGTGGCGACGAACTGCCCGATTGGGTGGCCGACAAGGAGAAGCGTCTGGCCAAGATCCGCGAGGCCAAGGCGGCGCTGGAGGCAGAAGCCAAGGCGGCTGCCGAGGCCGAGGCGCGGCGGCGTGCCGAGGCGGAGGCAAAGCGCAAGGCGGAGGGCCGGAAAAAGAACGGCAAGACGCCGAGACCGCCGAGCGGCAAGCCCGATGCGAAAGCCCAGCGCAACTTCACCGATCCCGAGAGCCGCATCCTGAAGACCAAGGACGGCTACATCCAAGGGTACAACGCGCAGGCTGCGGTGGACGGCGAGGCGCAGGTCATCGTGGCGCACGGGCTGACGCCGAGCACGAGCGATCAGGATCAGCTGGTCGCGCTCGTCGACGGCATCGAGACGAACCTCGGCCATAAGCCTGCGGAGGCCTCGGCCGATGCCGGCTACTGCAGCGAGGCCAACCTCGCCGCGCTCGAGGCGCGCGGCATCAGGGCTTATATCGCAACCGGACGGGCCAAGCGCCCCGCCGACGCCAAGCGCAGGCTCGGCGGCGAGCTCACCCAGGCCATGCGGCGAAAACTGAAGCGGGCCGGCTGGCGCAGCCGCTACCGCTTCAGGAAACAGATCGTGGAACCGGTGTTCGGGCAAATCAAACAGGCAAGGGGCTTCCGCCAGTTCCTGTTGCGCGGCGCTGCCAAGGTGCGCGCCGAGTGGGCGATCATCTGCACCGCCCACAACCTCCTCAAGCTCGCCAGGGCAGCCTGAGCCAGCTATCGTCCACAAACCAGCACCACCAGACCCTAACTGGACGGGCTCCTAGTATCGCAGTTCGCCAACCCCAGCCAGTCCCCAAGGACCCAGTTATGGGCTTATCTTGGCTGCGATCTATGACCTTCTTGAGCCTTCCCCGGCCTCCGATCAGGTTTCAATGGACGAGCCCAGCTCATCTAGTATATCAGATTGGGCTCCATCTGGAGGCTGCCTTGGGCCCGACCATTCCCGACACCGGACTGGCGATCTTCGTAAAGCGGGGGTGCGAGACCTGCGCGATGGTCGAGCCCGTGCTGGCGGCGCTCGTCGGCGCGCAGCCGCACGTCGCTGTGCTGACCCAGGACGATCCAGCTTTCCCGTCCTCGGTGTCCGCCATCGACGACACCTCGCTGGAGCAGTCGTTCCGCTTCGACATCGAGGCCGTGCCGACCATCATCCGCCTCGATCGCGGACGCGAGGTGGCGCGCACGTTCGGCTGGGACCGCGCCGCGTGGGAGCGCATCGCCGGCGTCACAGACCTCGGCTCGGATCTGCCGGCCGCGCGCCCAGGCTGCGGCTCCAAAAGCCGCGAGCCGGGCGTGCACGAGGCACTCGTCGCCCGCTTCGGCGATCCTGGGCTCACCTCGCGCAAGATCGCAATCGGCGAATGGGACGACGAGATCGAGGCGTGCTTCGACCGCGGCTGGAGCGATGGTCTGCCGGTCGTGCCGCCGACCGACGCGCGCATCATGCGCATGCTGCAGGGCACGCGGCGCAAGCCGGACGAGGTGATCGGCGAGGTGCCGCCCAACCTCTCCCCGATCACGGTCGAGAAGGTTGCGATCAACGCCGTCATGGCCGGCTGCCGGCCCGAGTACATGCCGGTGGTGATTGCCGCCCTGGAAGCCGCCCTGGTCCCGGAGTTCACGTTGCACGGCGTGCTGTGCACCACCTGCTTCTCGAGCCCGATCATCGTCGTCAACGGCCCGATCGCGCGCGAGATCGGCATGAACTGCGGCATCAACTGCCTGGGCCAGGGCAACCGCGCCAACGCCACCATCGGCCGCGCCTTACAGCTCATCGTGCGCAACGTCGGCGGCGGCCGGCCGGGCGAGCTGGATCGCGCCGTGCTCGGAGGGCCCGGCAAATACACCTTCTGCTTTGCCGAGAACGAGAGCGACCCGACCTGGACGCCCTTGTCGGTCGCGCGCGGCATTGCACCCGGCCGCAACGCCGTCACGCTCTTTCAGGGCGACGGCATTCAGGGCTTCATCGACCAGCGCTCGCGCACGCCGGAGGAACTGACGCGCTCGCTCGCCATGTCGCTGCTGGCGGTCGGCCATCCGAAGCTGTGCGAGTTCACCAACGCCATGCTGGTGCTCGTGCCGGAGCACTATGCCATCTTCCGCGACGCGGGCTGGGACCGGGACCGCATCACCCGCGAGCTGCACGCCGCCATGGTCAGGCCCGGCAAGGACGTGATCCAGGGCGCGGGCGGCATCGGCGAGGGCATCGATCCCAGGCGCCGCGACGAGCTCGTCAACAAATTCTGGCCCGAGGGGCTTTTGATCGTGCACGCCGGCGGCCAGGCGGGACTGTTCTCGGCCATCTGCGCGGGATGGACCGGCGGCCGCTTCCGGCACGAATCCACGCCCGTCACCAAGGAGATCCTGACATGAACGCGAACGCAGGCCTCACGATGCGCGATCCGACGGCGGAGACGGCCTCCGCTCTGCGCCAGCGCACCAATCCGCTCGACACGTTCGCCGGCAAGACCATTGCGCTCATGGACATCGGCAAGATGCGCGGCGATGAGTTCATCGACCGCCTCGAGCAGCTCTGCCGCGACCGGGGCGTCGCCACCAGGCAATTCAAAAAGCCGACCAATACGCGCGTCGCCCCGCGCGAGCTGATCTCAGAGATCGCAGAGAGCTGCCAGGCCGTGATCATCGCGCTGTCGGATTGCGGCTCCTGCACGTCGTGCTCGACGCACGATCTCAACGAGCTGGACAAGCGCGGGCTCGCCGGCGTCAACGTGCTGACGGAAGAGTTCCGGCCGGCCTTTGCCCGGCAGATCGAAGCCATAGGCATCGACGCAGCATCGATCTTCGTGCCCCACCCCATGCAGAACAAGACGACCGCGGAGCTGCACGCGTTCGCCAATGCGAGCATCGATCAAATCTTGGGGGCGATCTGCTCGTCGCAGGTTCCGGCACCGCGCAGGCAGGCCGCCTGACGGCGCTCGCGCACGCCAACGCTGACGCCAGTCCCAGCCGGCCTCGTCGGGCAGATGCTGTTTCCCTTCCGCCGCGGCTGAGGCCGAGCGCGAGCCTCCCCATCAGTTAGCCGGCTACCTAAGTGACATTGACAAGCGCGCCCCTTCCCATATAGTTAGTCATATGGCTAACCATGCGGAAACCCTCGACGGGATCTTTCACGCGCTCGCCGATCCGACCCGGCGCGGGATCGTCGCCAGGCTCAGCCGTGGGCCCGCGTCGGTGACCGATCTCCACCAGCCTTCCTCGATGGCCCTGCCGACGCTGCTCCAGCACATCCGCGTGCTGGAGGGGAGCGGCCTCGTCGGCACGGAGAAGGTCGGCCGGGTTCGCGTGTGCGCGCTCAAACCCCGCGCGCTCGGCGCCACCGAAGCGTGGCTTGCCCGGCAGCGCGCGGCCTGGGAGGGCCGCCTCGATCGCATGGAAACCTACGTGCTCAACCTGCATCGCAAGGAGAAGAAGAGTGGCAAGCGCAAACGGAAAAGCTGAAGGCCGGCTCGACCTGGTGCTGACGCGCGTCGTCAAGGTGCCCCGCACGGTGATCTGGAAGGCCTGGACGGAGCCCGAGCACGTCGTGAAGTGGTTCACGCCGGCGCCCTGGCAGACGGTCTCCAGCGAGATCGACCTCAGGCCCGGCGGCATCTTCCGCACCGTGATGCGCTCGCCCGACGGCAAGGACACCAACGAGCCCGCCGGCTGCTTCCTCGAGGTCGTGCCGCCGGAGAAACTCGTCTGGACCACCGTGCTGGGGCCCGGCTTCCGGCCCGTCGCCAATCCGTTCCTGGCCCTCACCGCGATCCTCACCTTCGAGGAGGTGCGCGGCGGCACGCGCTACACCGCGCGCGTGCTGCACAAGGACGAGGCCGATCGCCAGCGCCACGCCGACATGGGCTTCGAGACCGGCTGGGGCAAGGCCCTCGACCAGCTCGTGGCCATCGCCGACCAGATCACGTGATGGCGGACCAGGCGTGGGGCAAAGGTGTGTGACCAGCGGTGAGCTGCAAACTGTCGTCCCGGCCGAAGCGAAGCGGAGAGCCGGGACCCAGAGTCCAGGAACTGAGCGCGCGGCCCAGGTCGGGGATATTTCGCAGCCTGACTCACGCCGTCTTGCCGACGATCCCCGTCATCTCCTTGTCGGAGAAGGCGCGCAGCGTCTGCGTCTTGACGTTGCCGAGCCTGGCCACCGACAGCGCGAACGCCGTCATCGCCTCGTCGTTCGGGGCCTCGAACACGGCCACCACGTCGTACTGGCCGAGCGTCCAGTAGCTCTCCTTCATGGTGAGCCCCGCCTTCTTGGCCATGTCGCGCACGCTCTCGGTGCGCTTGACCGTGTCCTTGATGCCCTTGAGGCCCTGCTCGGTATAGGTCGCCAGCAGAATATAGTTTGCCATGGGTGTTCCTCCGACGTTTCCGGCGCACCCCGTCCCCAGCGCGCGAGCCTAGTCCCGTTCCGCGCGCAAGGGAATTGGCGCCCCCCCGCCCGGCGCGCCCTCGATCGAGCCCGCGGGCCTCTCCTGGATCGTGTCGCGCCAGTGCCGAGCATCGCGCTCGCCCGCCCGCCCGGTCGGCTGCCGCGCGGCACGGTCCCACAGGCCGAGCCGCTCGAGCTGCGCCTCGATGGCGTACTGCGTGCGGTTGTGGATCTTGGCGAGCTGGGCGATCGAGCCGCCGGACTTGAAGGTCTTGGCGAGCTCGGCCACCTCCGTCTCCGACCAGCGCGCACCCGTGCGCGCGGGCAAGTTGCGCTCGGTGCGCTGTTTCGACTTGCGCGCGGCGGCAATCGCGTCGATGAGGCCCTCCCAGGCCACGATCGGCAAGGTCAGCGCGCGCCCCTGCGGCGCCGTGATGGTCGCGAACAGCCCGCCCTGGGCGACCTCGAACACGTAGCGGCCATCACCCTGCCGCCACTCCACCCGCTCCCACACCATCGGCTCATACGCGGGGCCGGGCTCCTCCCTACCCCGATACTCCCGCCCATACCCGTGCGCCATGGCACCCTCTCGTGAAACCGCCTTTGGCGAGAGTTGCATGGACGATCGACGCTGTAAAGAACAAAACAGGAACGCTCTGTCAGCGGAAGTGCCGATCGTACTCGGCATGCGATCCGATCCAGAACCAGACCAGATCCCCACCCGTCTCCACTGCGAGAGCGCGGTAGCCGAGACTCGCGCGTGCCGACCAGAAGCGGCCGACCTTCTTGAAGCGCAGCGAGGGGTGCGATGGGTTCTGCTTCAGGAGCGCGAAGCTCTTGTCGGCTTGGGAACGAACGGAGGCCGGCAGCGCATCGTAGGCTCTTTGAAATCGCCTATTCTTGCGATGTTTCATGACATTCATCCAAGTCAGCGTCAGCGCCGAAGTCTTGTGCGCCCCTAGCGGTTAGTCGCCAGTGGTGGCCCACCTTCTCGACAAATCCTCGCTTTCGCAGTCGATGAAGGTGACAGCGAACGGTCGCCTCGCGAATGCCTGGCACCGACTGCGCAATCACTTGCGCCGCCTTTCGATGAGACAACCCTGAAGGATCGTCGGCTGCGGCAATCGCGCTCTTGAGCGCCATCCAGCTACGTAAGAAGCCGAGGTTCTTTGCCGACGGCCGTGCCGAGGTTGGAAGGATCGTCCCACCGCCTCGGACCCTGGCTTCGTGGATCGCATTCTCCAAAGCGATATACCGTGAACGGAGGATGCTGTCCGCTTCCTACAATCTTGCGATCCGGCTCCTTAGCTGCTCACGTTGTAGGGCAACCGCCTCTTGCTGCCCAAGGAGCGACTCCAACATCAGAAGCGGGTCGGGAGAATCGTCTCTCATGATCACGACGATAGATCGTCGTTGCATTCGACCTCAAGTTGACGCGTGAGATCCGACTACGCTGTTGGCAAGTCAACGCAACGCCACATTTTCAAAGCGCTACCAATTGACGAATCTTTGTTTCCCATGGCAACGCATCGGAGATGCTTCGATGCGTTGCCATGGGAAGATTTGTGTTTCAATCGTGGGGTATATTGGGCACAGCCGTTCCGTTAACGGTTAGAGATCCTCTGTGCGACCGGCCTGATGATCGGCAATAGCTTCCGCCGCGAGCGCATCAAGTTTGCCAGCTTTCGCGTCACGCTCAATCTTCTCGTCAAAGGTCCGAGCGTCGAACGCGTCAAACCAAGCGCGCAACTTCGCGAGATCATCCTCGGAAAGTTGGGCAATAGCCCGCTCTATGTCATCGAGTTCGGTCATGCCAAGATAGTATCATAAAAACTCGTAGAGCGTGAACCCGCCAGATACGTAAGCAGTGGGCGACTACCCCCGCACGCGCCGCACGAAGTCCGCCACCGCATCGCCGATCTCGTCGGGGCTGTCCTCCTGGATGAAGTGCAGGCCCTTCACCGTCACCTCGGCCTGGTTGGGCCAGCGCCGGCAGGCCTCGCGCTGGCGCCCGACCAGGATCGAGCCGGGCTCCGCATTGACGAACAGCTTCGGCACGTCGCTCGCCGACAGCCAGCGCGCATAGTCCTCCACCACCGCCACCACGTCGGCCGGCTCGCCCTCGATCGGGATCTGCCGCGGCCAGCTGAGCGTCGGCCGCCGCCCCTCGCCGGCTTGCGCGAACGGCCGGCGGTACTCGGCCATCTCGGCATCCTCGAGCTTGCGCAGGATCGAGCCCGGCAGCACGCGCTCCACGAAGGTGTTCTTCTCCAGCACCATCTCCTCGCCGCGCGGCCGAGCGGAAGCCCTGGAACACGCGCCGCGCGTTCTCCGGCCAGTCGGCCCAGGTCACCGGCGTCACGATCGCCTCCATGTAGGCGATGCCGGCGACGCGGTCGGGATGGCGGCGCGCCCATTCGAAGCCCAGCGCCGAGCCCCAGTCGTGCACCACCAGCACGATCCTGGACCCCAGCGCCAGCTGGTCCCACAGCGCCCACAGGTAGTCGCGCTGCTCGGCATACGTGTAGCGGTCGGGGCCCGAGGGGATGAGCTTGTCGCTGTCGCCCATGCCGATCAGGTCGCAGGCGACCAGCCGCCCCAGCCCCTCGCAGCGGCGCATCACGTTGCGCCACAGGTAGGACGAGGTCGGGTTGCCGTGCTGGAAGACGATCGCCTCGCCCGCGCCGGCATCGATATAGGCCATGCGCCGGCCCTTGATCTCGGCGAACGACTTCTTCGCATAGGGCTCGGCCGAGAGGGGCATGGGCGCGGCTCCGTCGCTGCGGTGGACGACCCCGCCACCTTAACAGGACGCGCCGCCGCGCGCACCGCCCGCCCGCGGCACCCGGATCAGACGCGCAGCTCGGCCTGCGCCAGGCGCCGAAAGGCGTCCATGCGCGGGTGATCGAAGTGCACCTCCAGCTGCTTGATCTCATCGCCGACCACGCGCCAGTGGTGGCGCATGGTGCTCTCGATCTCCAGGCCCGTGTGCCGTTGCCGGTAGCAATAGGCCACGTGCACCCGGTGCCACAGCCCGCACGGCTTGAACCACAGCGGCCTGTAGTCGGTCACCGTCCACTCGTCGAGCAGCTCGCACAGTCCGATCTCGAAGCGGTACTTGCCGAGACCATCGCCGACGTAGGACTTGAAACCCAGCGGCACATTGACGGCGAAGACGAAGTCCTCGGCGAGCAGATCCAACAGGGCAGGCACATCCTCAATCGACCAAGCGCGATACGCCGCCCGCAGCACATCCAACGCAGACATTTCGCTCCCCCAAGCTTTTGCCTTCCAAAGCTTGTCCGGGCAGCCCCCGCAAGGCTCCCCTTGGCCCCACCTTCAGCATACGTGACTAATCGGGCCCGGACCACCGGGTGGCGAAAAAAATCTTCCGTGCAATTCGTATACAAGACCGCCCGCCCCGTGCCGCAGTTGCGTTAACCGCGAATCACCGGCATGCGGCCCCGCGCGGCGCCTCCGTCGGGCCATTCGCCCCTCCCAGCCCGATCCTGCACGAGGCCAGCCGCACACGCCATCGCCATCCCGGCGAAGGCCGGTACCCAGTCCACCACGCTACAAAGTTGCATCACCCCTACAGCGACCCGCGCGGCGCTCGTATGGGACCTCGGTGTGAAACTCCGGGCGCATGTCCGCGACATGCGCAGGCCGCAACGGACTGCGGCGCATCCCATCGCAGGCTCGGCGCCCGCAATGTCAGGCGCGTGTCAGCGACACGCGCGGCGCTCGTATCGGACCTCGGCGTGAAGCGCAGGCGGCACGAAACTCCGGGCGCATGTCAGCGACATGCGCAGGGCCGCATCGGACCGCGGCGCATCCCATCGCAGGCCCGGCGCCCTGATGTCAGGCGCGTGTCAGCGACACGCGCGGCGCGCCCAGACGCCCACCTCCCCCGCCAGCGCCTCGGGCCGACCGCGAAGCAGTGGCCCTCCCGCGCCTCTTGCCGCTACAGTATCGCCCGACACCTCACCCGCGGAGCCGACCCATGACCACCCGACGCGCCGCCTGCAGCTGCGGCCAGCTCTCCCTCGCCATCGAAGGCGAGCCCTCGCGCGTCTCCCTGTGCCACTGCCTGGAATGCCAGCGCCGCACCGGCGCGGTGATCTCCAACCAGGCGCGCTTTGCCCGCGAGCAGATCACGTTCGCGGGGCGCGACACCCAGTGGACGCGCACGGCCGAAAGCGGCAACGCGCTCACCTTCCACTTCTGCCCGGTGTGCGGCTCCACCGTCTACTGGGAGGGCGAAGGCTTCCCCGGCTACGTGGCGGTGGCCATCGGCACCTTCGCCGACCCTCACTTCCCGCCGCCCACCATCGCCGTGTGGGAAGAGGCGCGCCACGAGTGGGTCGCGTTCCCCGACGACGTCCCACCCAAGCACGCGGCCAAGCAGGGTTGAGGTAGCTCCGCAGCTGTCATCCCGGAATTTCGCGAAGCGAAATATCCGGGACCCAGGGTTTCACAAACACGCTTCCCGCGCCGCAAACGTCATCCCCGCGCAGGCGGGGACCCACGCCACCGCGCCACGAAGGTGCACAGTCTATATTCTGCGCACCGTGCCGCCGGCACCACTATCCGGTTGCGCCGTCGACCCGCGCTGCCCGCTCGTTTGTCCCCCGCGCGTGTCGGCGACACGCGCGCAACTAGGATTGTGCAGCGGCGCGTTGCTGGTTGAGGGCGAACAAGCGCTCCAGGATCTGCTCGTCGCTGAGATCGGCAGGCCAGCCGTAGGCCGCGGCAACAGCGGCGTCGAGTTCCTTGTGGGCTTTATCCAGCCAAGCCGGGCGCTCGTTGTAGAGGTTGGTGAGCGTGCGCTTCTTGAGGATGGCGGCGGCCTTGTCGTCGACGGGCAGGATGCGGTCGGGATAGCCCGGCACCACCTCCGGCACGCGCTTGACCAGGTCGGGCGGGTTCAGCCAGTTCTCGCGCAACTCGTTGAGACGAGCTGCCGCTTTGGCAATGGCCTTGGCGCGCGGCTCGCTGGCGTAGTCGGCGGCCGGGATGTTTGGCGTGAGACCTTCAGGGAAAGGAAAGGTCAGGTACACGAACGAGGCGTTATAGCGACGTTGGTTCCCCGCCCCTATGCGATTGCCGAAATAGGTAGACCAAGCCTCATGGATATAGCTCTGCAAAATCCCAAAGCCGACTAGGCCGGCATATGGGAAAGCATAGATGCTTTTGTCCGGTACGGCGTTGGAAGGCAAGAAACGGAAGACGCGATGCTCGGTCGTCTCGGCCGTTGCAACGTATGAAGTCAGGCCCTTAAGGGCGGTTCGAAGATCCGGGCGTGCGCGATGGGGCTCCCACCAGGTTGGATTTTGACTGGGCGTTGATACCCGATACTCAGGGAAGGGCACCGGTCGACCATCGCGGAAAGGGTCATAGGCCGCCGTACGCAAATACTCGAATGGCTTTTCGAAAACACTTGCCCCGGCCTCATTGAAGCCAGCCGAGAAGTCGATCAGAAATTCTTCCGTCGGGCGCCCTACGATGTCGTCCGTAGACACGTAGGCCGACAGGACCTCTCCGTTTTTTCTTCCGTTAGGATTCGCCGGCGCCAGCAACCACTTGGCCGCCGTGTCTCGCGGAACGCTCAAGGGTCCGCTCTTCTGGACACCAATGTAGACAGTGTTGTTGTTCTCCTGCAGCTTTGCCACCAGGCTGGTGTCCAGTCCGGACGTCAGATTTGGATTTATGCGATCAACGTGGCTACCGTTGAGCCGGATTGTCGGATGCTCAGCGTTGGATGCGAAGCAAATCAACGCAACCCGCACCGCAGCGCCGTCGACCACCCAAGGCTCGTTCTGCCAAGCATCAAATATGGTCGCGTCCGCACTGAGACGCTTCAAAACTGGAAGATTTGCGTTCTTAGCAATCGCCTTGGTCGCAACGAGACCACAGCGAACCGCTTTTCCGCTCGCAAGCATGTCTCGCGATTTCTCGAACCAGTAGCAAACGAGATCGGAGAACGCTGCCAGCCGGTTCCCATAAACCTTGCGAATAGCTTTGGTTTCGGCTTCCCCCAGCGTACTCTTCATGCCTTTACCGCCCAAGAACGGTGGGTTGCCAATGATCGCGTCGGCCTCGGGCCAATCCGCCTCGCTGCCGTCTTCATTCAGCAGCGCGTCGCGGCACTCGATGGTCTCCAGCGGCTTCAGGATGGGGTTACGCGATGCGTCGAAGCCGTGCTCGCGCATCCACTGGATCTCGCCGATCCACACCGACACACGCGCCAGCTCCGCCGCGAACGGATTGATCTCGATGCCCTTGACGCACTCGGGCCCAACCACGGGAAAGCCGCGCTCCAGCCCGAGCTGCTCGCACTCGATGTTGACGCGGTGCTCGATGTTCTTGAGCTCCTTCAGCGCCAGATAGAGAAAGTTGCCGGAGCCGCAGGCCGGATCAAGAACGCGGAAGTTCTTCAGCCGCTCGATGAACTCTGCTCTCAGACGCTTGGCCTCGTTCTCCGCCTTGGTGCGCTCGCCCTTGCTCTTGTGCGTGCGCATCTTGTGCATCTGCGCTTCGATCTCCGACCGCTTCTCCTCCCACTCGCGCGTCAGTGGCTCCACGATCACCGGATTGACGATCAGCATGATCTTGTGGGGATCGGTGTAGTGGGCGCCAAGCTGGCTGCGCTTGCCGGGATCGAGCCCGCGCTCGAACAGCGTGCCCATGATGGAAGGGTCGATGTTCGACCAGTTGCGGTTGGCGGCGGCCAGCGCAACTTTGATGTCGGCCTTGGTCAGCGGCAGTGCGCTGTCGTCCTCGAACACGCCGCCGTTGAACCAGTCGATCTGCGTGAAGCCGACCTTGCCGCCCTTCCGCGCCATGGCGGCGAACAGCTGCTGCGCGTTGCCAGCAAAGCTGTCGGGGTCCTCCAGGCTCGCTTTCAGCATCTGCTTGAACAGCTTGCCGGGCAGCAGGTCCACGTCCTCCGCGAACATGCAGAAGACCATGCGGTTGACGAAGTGCGCGACTTTCTCGGCGTCGTGGCCGCGCTCGCGCAGGTTCTGCGCAAGCTTGACAAACTCTTCCGCCACCTCCTTGGTCAGCGCCTCGCGCGTCTTGCCCGGCTTGAGTTGCTCGACGTCGGTCTCAGAGAACGCGCATTTCAATAGTTGCCGGCGGTGCGCGTCCTTCAGCTCCTCAAGGTGCAGCTCGTAAACCTGCTGGACCGTGTTGGTCCAATTGGTGTGGATGCGAAACCGCTCCATGTCGGAGACGATGAGGAGCGGCGGGTTGTCGAGCGTGCCGGAATACCGCTTGAGCTGAACAAGCGCCTGATCGAGGTCTTTGCCGCCGCTCTTGTATTCCCAGGCGAAGCAGCCGCGCTTCCATACGTCCGCCCAGCCGTTGCCGCCGCCGAGAATTCGAGGCACCCTTTTCGAACGTATAAGTGTCGTCGCTGCCTTCGCCTGGCGTCTTCTCGCCGAGCAGGTGGCACAGATCGATGAAATGCTCCTGCGCGTGGGCGCGCTCTCGCCGCTCCGACGCGCTCCACTTGGCTATGAATTCATTGGGTGTCATGGCGGCCAGTTAGCCTACTCCGGCTCGCGTTGAAACTTGGAATCTGCCATTTCTTCACAGAGAATTGCTGGTCTGCACAAACTGCCCACCGTTGAGCAGACTACACTGTCAGTTGCCCATCATAAGCCCCGCGCCATATATCCCCCATGCCTCGCGCCCCCAAGGACAGCACCCCCCGCCCGCGCCCCTCGCGCGGCAGGTCGGGCAAGCCGCCTGCGCCGCCGGTCGAAGGTGCGGCCGGCACGCCGGAGACCCGGCGCTCGTCGCGCGGCTTTGCCGAATTGCAGGCGCCGTTCCTGCCGGCCACTCCCTCTCCCCGCGCTACGCCATCCTCCCCTCGTACGCCAGCAGCGCGGGGAGAGGGGCAGCTGCAAACGCCGGCGCAAGATCCTGCCCCTCACCCTAACCCTCTCCCCACTGGCCCTCGGGAGTCGATAGCGACCGGTGATCAGGACGAGGGCCCGAGGGCCAGTGGGGAGAGGGGATCCGCACCCTCAACCCTGCCGGCACTGCGCGCCTCGGCCCGCCGTCGCGCTCCATCGCCGACATGACGGCCTCCCTCAACGCGCTGCTCGCCAAGCCGCACGAGCGCTCCGAGCGCGCGCGCGCCAGGTGCTGGCCGAGCAGCCGCATGCTCGCCACGCATCCCGCTCGTCTCCGGCGACCAGCCGGCCGTTCATCGCCGCACCGCCCGCCGCGCCCCGACAAGTCGCGAGGGCGGCATCGCCGTTCGCGCTGGTCTCCGAGTACGAGCCCAAGGGCGACCAGCCCACCGCCATCGCCGAGCTGGTGGCGGGCGTCGAGCCAGCACGAGCGCAACCAGGTGCTGCTCGGCGTCACCGGCTCGGGCAAGACCTACACCATGGCGCAGGTGATCGCGCGCCACCCAGCGCCCGGCCCTGATCCTCGCGCCCAACAAGACGCTGGCCGCCCAGCTCTACGGCGAGTTCAAGAGCTTCTTCCCCGACAACGCGGTCGAGTACTTCGTCTCCTACTACGACTACTACCAGCCCGAGGCCTACGTGCCGCGCACCGACACCTACATCGAGAAGGAATTGTCGGTGAACGAGCAGATCGACCGCATGCGCCACGCCGCCACGCGCTCGCTGCTCGAGCGCGACGACGTCATCATCGTCGCCTCGCGTGTCGTGCATCTACGGCATCGGCTCGGTCGAGACCTACACGGCCATGACCTTCACGGTGCAGGCGGGCGAGACGCTGTCGCAGCGCCAGCTGCTGGCCGACCTCGTCGCGCTGCACTACCGGCGCAACGACGCCGCCTTCCATCCGCGGCACCTTCCGCGTGCGCGGCGACACCGTCGAGCTGTTCCCGGCCCATTTGGAGGACCGCGCCTGGCGCATCTCGCTGTTCGGCGACGAGGTCGAGAGCATCACCGAGTTCGATCCGCTCACCGGGCCAGAAGACCGACGAGCTGACGCTGATCAAGGTCTACTCCAACTCGCACTACGTCACGCCCAAGCCGACGCTGCAGCAGGCCATCAAGTCGATCAAGGCCGAGCTCAAGCAGCGCCTCGACGAGCTCTACAACGCCGGCCGCCTGCTCGAGGCGCAGCGCCTCGAGCAGCGCACCGTCTTCGACATGGAGATGATGGAGGCGACGGGCTCCTGCGCCGGCATCGAGAACTACTCGCGCTACCTGACCGGCCGCCAGCCCGGCGAGCCGCCGCCGACGCTGTTCGAGTACCTGCCCGACAACGCGCTGGTGTTCGTCGACGAGAGCCACGTCACCGTGCCGCAGATCGGCGGCATGTTCCGCGGCGACTACCGGCGCAAGGCGACGCTGGCCGAGTACGGCTTCCGCCTGCCCTCGTGCATGGACAACCGCCCGCTGCGCTTCGAGGAGTGGGACGCCATGCGCCCGCAGACCGCGTACGTGTCGGCCACGCCCGGCAGCTGGGAGCTGGAGCAGACGGGCGGCGTCTTCGTCGAGCAGGTGATCCGCCCCACCGGCCTGATCGATCCCGCCGGTGCGAGATCCGCCCCGCCAAGACCCAGGTCGACGACCTGCTCGACGAGGTGCGCCAGGTCGCGCGCAAGCGGCTACCGCACGCTCGTCACCACGCTCACCAAGCGCATGGCCGAGGACCTGACCGAGTACATGCACGAGCAGGGCATCCGCGTGCGCTACATGCACTCCGACATCGAGACGCTGGAGCGCATCGAGATCATCCGCGACCTGCGGCTCGGCGCCTTCGACGTGCTGATCGGCATCAATCTGCTGCGCGAGGGCCTCGACATCCCCGAGTGCGCGCTGGTCGCCATCCTCGACGCCGACAAGGAAGGCTTCCTGCGCACGGAGACCAGCCTGATCCAGACCATCGGCCGCGCCGCGCGCAACGTCGACGGCAAGGTGATCCTCTACGCCGACCACATGACCGGCTCCATGGAGCGCGCCATCGCCGAGACCAACCGCCGCCGCGAGAAGCAGACCGCCTGGAACGTGGCCAACGGCATCACGCCGGAGAGCATCAAGAACCAACATCCACGACGTGATGGCCTCGGTCTACGAGCAGGACCACGTCACCGTCGATACCGGGCCTCGCCGAGGACGGCAAGGCGCTGATCGGCCACAACCTCGAGGCCGTGATCGCCAACCTCGAGAAGAAGATGCACGAGGCCGCCGCCGACCTCGAGTTCGAGACCGCGGCGCGGCTGCGCGACGAGATCAAGCGCCTGCGCGAGACCGAGCTGGCCATCGCCGACGATCCCCTCGCCCGCCAGGCCGACGTCGAGGAGCGCGCCGGCGCCTTCGCCGGCGACCGCAAGTACGGCGGCGCCCCGCGTGCCGGCAAGCGCCGCGCGGATTCCCCTCCCCCTGGCGGGGAGGGGTTAGGGGTGGGGGGCCCGTCGGATGATGAGTCAGGCTCCCGCATTCAGCGCGACTACCAGCCCGTGCAGCCGACCTTCGCCCAGACCACCACCGTGCCGAGCCCGCGCGCCAGGAAACCCTCGCTCGACGACATGGGCCCCGGCACCGACCGCGCCGTCCCCGCCCGCGACGAGGACGCCGTCTCCCGCATCCGCAAGCCCACCCTCGACGAAATGGGCTCGCACTCCAACCGCCCCATCCCCGCCCGCGATCCTTCTCCCTCTCCCCGTTCTTCACGGGGAGAGGGTTGGGGCCTGCCCTCGGCGAAGGCCGAGGGTGAGGGGCAGCCGCAAACGCCACGCACTCCCCAGGTCGACCCCCGCACCAAAGCCGGCGCCTACGGCGAGGAAATCAGCGGACCCCACAAGCCCACCCTCGACGAGATGGGCCCCCACGCCGAACGCGGCCTCCCCGTCGCCGGCAAACCGAAGCCCGTGCCGCGGACGCCGCCCGACTCCCCTCCCCCTGGCGGGGAGGGGCCGGGGGTGGGGGGAACCCGGGACGGCACCAAGAAAAAGCACCGCCACGGCCGCCCCCGCAAAACTGGCCGCCCCGGCGCGTAGCCGTCTTGGCTGTTGATCGTCCTGTCAGGCAGCTGGTCCGCCGCTCGCATCGGTCCTACCGTGGGGCGGAAACAACCCGGTGGGATTGGGAAATGACCGCGCCCGCAAGAGCCGCTTTGGCCCGACCGTTGCTCCATATGCGCCGCGACGCGAACATGCGCAGCCTCCTCAGCCTCGGCACGGATGAAGCCGCACAGCTGGCCGCCAACCTGCGCCCGCTGCCGTGGCTCGATGGCCTGATCGCGGCACTGGTCGTGGCTCCCGAGGACACGGACGATTGGCTCGACCATATCTGGGCCGACGGTGCGCTCGGAAGGCTGACGCCGGCACAGGCGAAGGACATCGAGGCCCTGGTCGAGGGCCACTACTGCCACGTCATCGACGTGCTGTTCGAGAGCCCGCACATTTATTCCCCGCATCTCCACGGCGCGCGTGACGAAGCGGAGGCTGCGGCGGAATGGGCGGCAGGTTTTCGCTTCGGCATCCGGCTGAACCCCGAGCCGTGGCAGCCCCTGATCGACGACGATACTTCGCGCACGCTGATGGCCGCCGTGTTCTGCCTCGAGCGGGAGGAGAACCTGCCGGAGGAGGAACGGGCGGAGTTCCCCTTCGGCGACATCTCGCCCGAGCGCCGCGAGGAGATGCGACGCACCACCGCCGGTATATTGCCGGACATCGTGCGTGGCCTGAGCGAGTTCTCCCTCGCGCTCGACCGGGACCTCGACTTCGCCGAGCGGCCCCACGCGCGAGTTTCACCAAAGATCGGCCGCAACGAGCCCTGCCCCTGCGGCAGCGGCAAGAAGTACAAGAAATGCTGCCTCAGCACGGACGAGCGCTAGGACTGCTGAGATCGCCGAGCGCATACCGACAAGGCTCGCAACCACACTAGCGCGGCGTCACCGCCACGGCCGCCCACGCAAGACAGGCCGCCCCGGAGCGTGAGCCTCACACCCCAGGACAGCCGTCGCTCAAAGTAACCGCAGGCGCAGCCACGCCCGCCGCCGCGCGGATCAGGCCGCCTCGTCGAGCGCGACGACCAGGCCGGTCGGCTCCGGCTTGTGCGGCGCGAGGCCGGTGCGGTTCGCATCCTGCCAGCTGGCAAGCTTGATCACCTGGCCCGTGGGCGCGCCGGCCTCGGTCGCCCCGTTCGGCTCGATGATGTTGAGGCCGGCCGCATCGAGGAAGAAGGTGTGGTCGCCGAACAGCTCGCTCAGCTTCGGCACCACGGGATGGTCCTCCGGCAGCGCCTGCGCTTGCAATTGGCCAAGGGTCCGTTCGACCAGGTCGGGGGTCAGCTTCATCGCACTCTCCTTCGCGTTGTGGGCCCCGGAACGCAACGGCCCCGCGCGGAGCACACGCTCCGGCGGGGCCTTCCACCCTCACGGTGGTCGATAGAAACAGCCTACGCTTGCGACCTAGTACATCTGAGCCTCATGTCAACCCCGCGCTCGCCCTAAGCCGTGGAGTTGGGGGCCGATCAGGCTCATTTCGCCTCGCTCATCGTTGAGCGCCAGTCCTTGGCATACATCGCCAAGGTCCCGTTGGTGAAGGCGCGCGCATCGTAGAAGCGAAGCTCGCGCTCGAAGGCGAGCGCGTTCGACTTGCGGCGCCACAGCCAATCGAGCAATCCAGCGCCATCGCTACTCGCCTCCTCGAGCCGCATGACGAACCGGTACGGTCCCGGCTGTCGGATGAGCTGGTCGGGCTTCTCCTGCTCGCCGCGCGTGTAGAAGAGAACGCTCTCCGTGCGGCTGGTGCGGCCTGCAAGGGAGATCGGCGCGAACGGCTGATAGGCGCCGCTGCGTGTGCGCTCCATGCTCCAGCGGCCGAAATCCGCGCTGTAGAAGCGCTTGCTCTCGTTGGTCTTCGGATCCGTGACCGCCAGCTCCATGGACAGCACGGTGCCGGTCTGTGCGCCTTCGTTGGCGATCGTCACGGGGATGGCGATCATCTCGAAGTTCGAGTTCTGGTAGGGCGCCGAATACTGGATCACTGGCGGCACGAAGACGCGCAGGTCCGCTCGCTTGAGCGAGGTCTCCCACAAGCTGTAGAGGGACAAGGCAAGAGCGATGGCGGAGATGATGGCGGCCAGTCGTCCGCTACCCTCGGCGACGGCGACAGCGTTATGGACGGCGATGTCCTCGGCCTGCCGGGCCGCGGATCTGCGACGCAATAAGCCCATGGCTTCCCCCGAGCGGTAGCGATCGATCTGCCAGAATGAACAGGAGCCCTTGGCCCAATTTGGGCGTGCGCAAGGATCGCGACGACGTGCTGAGCGGCGATGTCACAAATTCTGCGGTTTGAAGAGGTGCCTCCAGCCGCCCGTGCTCTCCCCCGAGATCATGACCACGCCGCAGCGGTAGTGGATCGTCCTGGGATACTTCGGCGCGCGCGCCAGATGCGCCCGCGCCACATATCAATTGAAGTGCAGGCCGCCGTTAACCTGCACGGTCTGCCCGGTCATGTAGGGATTGGCGAGCACCATCAGCGCCGCTTGCGCCACCTCCTCCGGCAGCCCGAGCCGCCCGAGCGGCACCTTGGCCGCCGCCTCGGCCGCCGACTGCGTCATGTCGGTCAGCACGAGCGACGGCGCCACCGCGTTCACGGTGATGCCCTCCTTGACGAGCCGTGCCGCGTAGCCGCGCGTCAGGCCCTCCATGCCCGCCTTGGAGGCGTTGTAGTGCACGCCGACGATACCGGCGCCGCGCGCCGCGCCCGACGAGATGTTGACGATGCGCCCCCAGCGCCGCGCGCGCATGCCCGGCAGCACGGCCTGCGTGCACAGGAACGCCGACTTGA
This sequence comes from uncultured Alphaproteobacteria bacterium, assembly GCA_963797005.1. GTDB lineage: Bacteria > Pseudomonadota > Alphaproteobacteria > Rhizobiales > Hyphomicrobiaceae > AWTP1-13. The sequence goes on along the minus strand of CAWCOF010000006.1, from coordinate 80,442 downwards.
GGTTCACAGCGATGGTGCGGTCGAAGTCGGCCTCGTTGAGATCGTCGAGCCCGCGCCGCAGCGCCACGCCCGCGTTGTTGACCAGGATATCGATGGCGCCCAGCTCGGCCTCGACGCGCGCGACCATCGCGGCCACCGCCGCGCTCATCGAGACGTCGGCCTGCACGGCCACCGCCTTGCGCCCGAGCTTGACGATCGCCGCGGCACCAGCTTCGGCATCACCGACGCGCTCGCGATAGTTGACCGCCACGTCGGCCCCGCTCTCAGCGAGCGCCAGCGCAATCGCCCTGCCGATCCCGCGCCCGCCCCCGGTCACCAGCGCTCGCCGACCCTTGAATTCCACTGCAGCTGCCATCTCGCTTCCTTCGGATGCATCTGCCGAGTTCTACCCGACCGAGACCTTCCGCTCCACCTTCCACTGCGCCGACCTCGCCGCCAAGCACATCGGGGATTCCCCTCCCCTTGACGGGGAGGGGTTAGGGGTGGGGTGAAGGCACAAAGGCGGTCGCTTCGGCCGCGCTCACAGCATCCCCGGCCGGAACAGCTTGCGCCACCGCGCCCGTGTTCTCCCCCGACACCATGAACACGCCGTCGCCGCGGTAGTGGATCGTCTTGGGATACTTCGGCGCCTTCGCCACGTGCGCCTTCACCACCTCCAGCACGAACAGCGAGTACTTGTCGATCAGGCTGGCATCCACCAGCCGGCATTCGAAGTTGGCGAAGCATTCCCCGACCAGCGGCGCGCCGACCTTTCGCCCGCCACCGCCGTCAGCCCGAACCTGGCGAACTTGTCGACGTCGGCGCCCGAGCAGTTGCCGATGCCCACCACCTTGGGCGCCAGCTCCACCGTCGGCACGTTGAACACGCACTCCCGGCTCCGCCGCACCATCTCGAAGGAATGGTTCTCGCTCCAGATGTAGCAGCCGATCAGCGACGGCGTGAACTCCATCACCATGTGCCAGCCCATGGTCATGATGTTCGCCTGTCCCTTCCACCAAGTGCTCACCAGCACGATCGGTCCGGGCTCGAGGAAGCGCCGGATCTCCGACACGGGCAGGTCAATCTTGGTTCGGGACCTTGCTTGGCGTTGCATGGGCTCCTGCGTCCTCGAGCCGCGCCGGAGCGCAGTCAACCCCGCGCAGCGAGCAAGCTTGCGCGCCCTACTTCTTCTCGATGGCGATCGACGGCAGCTTGATCTCCACGGTGTTGTGCTGCCGCTCCCACAGCAGATAGCCCAGCACCACCACCGCGACGAGAAGTCCGCCGATCAGAATGGATTTCATATCGGTTCTCATGGCAAGGCTCCCGATCGCTTCGTGGCTCGATGGCTCGGCCCTCAAGCCAAGCTGACGTTCGGGAGAACGCGTCAGGCCGGCCCCGGTTCCTCCGCCGTATGGCCTGCCCCGCGCGGCTGCGACGAACCCCCTTCCCCTCGCCCCGGTCCCATGCCATGTCGCTCGGTCAGCACCGTCACCCGCGAGAGGCGCCCATGCTGCAGGACGGAGACAAGGCCCCCGACGTCGCGCTCCCCACCGAGGCCGACGCCAAGCTCGAGCTGTCCAAGCTCAAGGGCAAGCCGGTGGTGCTCTACTTCTATCCCAAGGACGACACCTCGGGCTGCACGCTGGAGGCGAAAGACTTCACCCGCCTGGCGCCCGACTTCAAGAAGGCCGGCGTCGCCGTGATCGGCGTCTCGCCCGACAGCGTCGAGAGCCACGCCAAGTTCCGCAAGAAATACGACCTCGCCGTCGGCCTCGCCGCCGACCCCGACAAGACCGCCGCCAACGCCTACGGCGTGTGGGTGGAGAAATCCATGTACGGACGCAAGTACATGGGCGTGGAGCGCTCCACCTTCCTGATCGACAAGGCGGGCCGCATCGCCAAGTCGTGGCGCAAGGTCAAGGTCCCCGGCCACGCCGAGGACGTCCTCGCCGCCGCCAAGGCGCTGGCGAAATAGCAGCCGCGCGCTCTGGCGAAGTAACTTGCGCCCCTTGGAGCCATCTACAAACCTCCGCGTTCCCGGAAGCCGAGCCTCGGCTCCTCGAGCCGTGGCGAGGCTATCCGGGATCTTGCCCCGCAGCCGTGGATCGCGCCCTCACCGCTTCGGACGACTGGCCATCTCGGACGATGGGAGCCTGATGCATCGCCCTTGCGCCACAGCCGCGGGCAAGACCCCGGCTTTCACGCGCCCGGAATATCCGGGCACTCCGGCCGGGGACGCAACCCGAGAGGGCGTAGCGGCTACTTGGCCGCCGCCCCAGTCTCGGGCGCCGCATCTCCCGCGCGCCAGTCGCCGCGCTCCAGGAACAGCGACACCGCCACCCCCGCGATCAGCGCCCAGAAGGGCGCACCGATGTTGAACACGGGGATGCCCGCCACCGTGACGAGAAACGTCACCAGCGCGCCCATCGTGAACCGCCCCTGAAAGCCGATCACGAACGCCGACTGCAGCACGCGCAGCATGGCAAGCCCGGCGAGCGTGGCGATGAAGGCCGGCGGCGTCGACAGCATCGCCCGCGTCACCAGCGGCGCGAATAGGCCGAACCCGATCGCCAGCACGCCGACCAGCACGCCGGCCGTGTACTGCCTCTCCCGGTCGCCGCTCGCGGAGATGATGGCGTTGACCGGCCCCGTCAGGCAGGTCGGCACCGCGCCGACGAACGCGCCGGCGATGGTGGCGGCACCGCAGCCGACCGCGATTCTGTCGACCGGCGGCGCGTGACCGGCGGCGGTGAGCACGGCGAAGCCCTGGCCGTTCTGCACCACCAGCACCGTGATCGCCAGCGGCACGACCAGCTCCGCCATCGCCGCCCAGGAGAACGCCGGAATTTGCAACTGCGGCGCCGCCAGCAGTTGCGCCTGGGAGAAATCCTGCGTCAGCAGTCCCATCTGGTGCATCACCGCGACGCCCGTCGCCAGCGCCACGATCAGCGGCGGCAGCCACCGCGCCACCCTCGGCACGGCGCTGACCAGCAGGAAGGCTGCCGTCATCGAGGCCGCGATCACAAGGTCGCCCGCAAACGCGTGCACCCAGTCGAGCCCGAACTGAAGGAACACGCCGGCCACCATGCCCATCACGATCGGCATCGGGATCGCCTGCATGGCGCGCTTGACCCAGCCCAGCGCGCCCAGCGCGATCATCAGCGCGCCGGTGGCGAGATAGGCCCCGATCACCTGCGGAAACGTCAGATGGCCGAGCGCCGGGCCGACCAGCACGGTCCCCGGTATGGTCCAGAAGAACACCAGAGGTTGCCGGAACCTCAGGCTGAAAACGATGCTGACCAGGCCGTTGATGGCCAGCGAGCCGAACACCCACGAGGCAAGCTCGGCCTCGCTCAATCCTCCCTTGCTGCCGGTCGCCAGGATGACGGCGAGGGGACCGCTGGCGGCGAACAGAAACCCCACCAGCGCGTTGGCGGCGTGCGTCGGCCGCAGGTCGCGCCAGAAGGCTCTCGAGCCCGCCCCGCTCGCAGTCCGCGCGCTCGATGGTCATCGGTTTCCACCCATCCTACGCGGGCAGGCTCCAGGCCCATCCGGCCTTGCCCCGCCTCTCCTCTTTAAGTTGCAGTGCGCACGCCGAACACGAGAACGGCGGTCGTACATGCCACAAATGCCTGATAAATCAGCTCAAGGCACTGGGACGCGTTGTCAAGGCACCTTGAAACGGCCTACCCTGAGATGGATGTCGCGAGGGGACGACTACCCTGGGGCGAAAACGCAGGGACGCCACGAAATCGGTCCAATGGACCACTATGGAGCGCGCCGCGGACATGTCCGGGGCCGTGGAAACATCCTTGGGAGCGTAGGAGAGTGGGAATGGCGAGATATCGGCTTTTGATTGCTTCGTTGGCAGCTGTCCTGCTGACGATCGTATTTGCCGGCGACGTCTATGCAGACGATCGGTGCAAGGACGAGATGATCAAATCCTCGGGTAAAGCTACGTTTTGGGGCAACAAGCGGGCCACCCGCCTTGCCATCGACAACTGGCAGCGCGAGGTGCGCCAGAAGTACGGCGAACAGTTCATGGACTTCACCAAGGCGCGGCGAGTAGGTGTCGACTGCGGCTCGGCCGGGATCGGCACGATCGGCAGCCGCATGAAGCGCTGCAACGTCTCCGGTTATCCCTGCAGCACTGCCGCCGCGTCCGATGACGAGGAGTGCCGATAAGGACTGGGGCAGCGACAACCCAGAACGCAGGGTGCTCGCCATCCAGCGCAGGCTGGTGCGCGCCGGCTTCCTCGAGCGCGACGACGTGGACGGCCAGTACGGCTCCCAGACCAGGCGAGCGGTGCGCCGGTTCCAGAGGGAGAACGATCTGCGCGAGACGGGCGAGGTGGACGAGGACACGTGGGGAAAGCTGCGCAAGTATCACCGCGCCAGCTGATCCAGGCGCCATCGCATTGTAGCGAGCGGGCTCGGCGCGACAGCGCCGGGCCCGTTTTGCGTGGTGCCGCGCATGCCGCACTGAGCGGAGGGCCGCGCCAGCGAGCAGATGTCCTCGTTCCTGGAGTGCACCTGTTTCAGAGGAACCCCAATCCCGGGCACCGGCCGGGATGACAGGTTCCCGCCTGGTGTGATGATCGAGAAGTCCGCTAACCGGGAGCGGCAAGGCCCGCGCGCGCCGTGCATTCTCTTTCCATCCAACCGCAATCAAGATTTCTGCTGGACCGTTGCCTCGAGACCATCCAATATCGGCGCCAATCCTGTCGGTCCGACAATCCGACATGCGGCAATGGTCCGCACAAAAGACTGCGATTAGGGAGCGAATGTCCGTCACATGGTAGCGCAAGCGGTTGTGCGCGCCGAGTCCCGGCTCAATAGCGATCCCCTCCTGAGCGTGCGCGATGTGTTGGTGCGCTTCGGCGGCATCATCGCCCTCGACGGCGTGTCCTTCGACGTGGCGCCGGGAGAGATCGCGGGCCTCATCGGTCCCAACGGCGCGGGCAAGACCACGCTCTTCAACTGTCTGAGCCGGCTCTACGTCCCGAATGCCGGCGACATCCTGTTCGAGGGCCGTTCGATCCTGTCGCAGCCCCCGCACGCCATCCCCAAGCTCGGCATCTGCCGCACGTTCCAGAACGTCGCGCTCTTCGACCGCATGAGCGTGCTCGACAACATCAAGGTCGGCTGCCACAGCCGGATGACGACGGGCTTCGTCACCAACGCCTTGCGGCTGCCGCAGTGGCAGCACGAGGAGGATCGCATCGACGAGCGCGCCCGCGAGCTTGTCGCCTTCATGGATCTCGAGCCTTTCACCCATCTGCCGGCTCTCGGCCTGCCGTTCCCGGTGCGCAAGCGGGTCGAGCTTGCCCGTGCGCTCGCCGGCAATCCGAAGCTTTTGCTGCTCGACGAGCCCGCCGCCGGCCTCAATCATGACGAGGTCGACGTGCTGCGTGACCAGATCCGCCGCATCCGCGCCGCCCAGGATGTCACCGTGCTGCTGGTCGAGCACCACATGAGCCTCGTCATGTCGGTCTCCGACAAGGTCGTCGCCATCGACTTCGGCAAGAAGCTTGCCGAGGGCACGCCCGCCGAGGTGCAGAAGAACCCCGACGTGATCCGGGCCTATCTTGGGACGGAGGCCTGACGTGGGATCGGTGCTCGAGGTACAGGGGCTGAAAGCCTTCTACGGCCAGACGCAGGCACTGCACGACGTCAGCTTCGCGCTCGAGCCGGGCGGCATCACCACCCTTCTCGGCGCCAACGGCGCCGGCAAGACCACGACGCTGCGCTCGATCTGCAGCATGGTGCGCACCGAGGGCTCGATCAGGTTCGACGGCACCGACATCGCCGGCAGGGCGACCGAGGACATCGTGCGGCTCGGCGTCGGCCATGTGCCGGAGGGCCGCGGCACGTTCACGGCGCTCAGCGTGGAGGAGAACCTGCGCGTGGCCGCCCACACCCGCGGCGACAAGGGCTCCGTGCGGCGCGACCTCGACATGGTGTTCGAGTATTTCCCGATCCTGAAGGAGCGCCTCTCCCAGCAGGCGGGCACGTTGTCGGGCGGCGAGCAGCAGATGCTGGCCATCAGCCGCGCCTTGATGCTGAAGCCCCGGCTGATGCTGCTCGACGAGCCCTCGTTCGGGCTTGCCCCGCTCATCGTGCAGGAGATCTTCCGCATCATGCGCCGCATCAACAACGAGGCCAAGGTCAGCATGCTCCTGGTCGAGCAGAACGCGGCACTGGCACTCGAGCTCGCCGACCACGCCTACGTCCTGGAGACGGGCCACGTCGTCATGTCCGGCAAGTCCTCGGTCGTGAAGAGCGACGAGGCGATCCGCAAGTCCTATCTGGGATACTGAGGAGCCACATGGAGCAGCTGATCGAGCAGGTCGCATCTGGGCTCGCCAACGGCGCCATCTACGCGTGCCTCGCCCTGGCGCTGGTGATGATCTTCGTCTCGACCGACCACCTCAATTTCGCCCAGGGCGAGATGGCGATGTTCTCAGCCTACGTGTGCTGGCAGCTGCTGCAGTCGGGCATGAATTTCTGGCTCGCGCTGCCGCTGGTGGCATTCGGCTCGTTCCTGGTCGGGGTGGGCATCGAGCGCACCATCCTGCGACCGCTGCACAGCGCCCCGGTGCTCTCCGTCGTCGTGGTCTTCATCGGCCTGCTCACCATCTTCCACTCGCTGGCCGGCGCCATCTGGGGTCACACCATCAAGGATTTTCCCTCGCCCTTCCCGAAGATCACGTTCCCCGGCTCGGGATACATCGGGCCGCACCAGATCGGCATGGTGGTCGTGACGATCGGCCTGCTGCTGGCCCTTTTTGCGTTCTTCCGCCTCACGCCGCTGGGCCTTGCCATGCGCGCCGCCGCGCAGAACCCCGTCTCCGCCAGGCTCGCAGGCGTGCGCGTCGATTGGATGCTGGCGCTCGGCTGGGGGCTCGCTGCGGCCATCGGCGCCGTCGCCGGGTCCCTGGTTGCGCCCGTCGTCTACCTGGAGCCCAACATGATGGCGTCGATCCTGCTTTACGGCTTTGCCGGCGCCCTGGTCGGCGGCATCTCGAGCCCCGGCGGGGCGGTTGCCGGCGGCTTCATCGTCGGCGTGCTGGAGAACCTGGTCGCCTACTTCGGCAACCTCCTGGAGAAAGCCTCCGGGGTCTACCTCATCGGCAACGGCGAGAAGCTGACCGTGGCCCTGATCATCGTCATCATCGTGCTGACGCTCAAGCCTAGCGGCCTCTTCGGCCACGTCGTCGTGAAGAGGGTGTAGCCATGGCCACGACGACCACGGCGAACGGAGTGGCCGAGAAGCGCGCCGGCCTCCTTGCGACCATGCAGGCACGATGGCTCTGGATCGTGCTGGTCGTCCTGGCGCTTCTACCGGTCATCGGCGGCAAGACCGGGCTCATCAGCAACTACTCGTTCCTGCAGCTTTCCTTGATGATCGTCTATGCCATCGCCGTCCTCGGCCTCATCCTGCTGACCGGCTTCAACGGCCAGATTTCGCTCGGCCACGGCGCGTTCTTCGCGGTCGGGGCCTACACTGCCGCGATCCTCATCGATCACTGGAGCTGGCCGTTCTGGGCCACCTTGCCGATGGCGGCGCTCACCTGCTTCGTAGCCGGCTATCTCTTCGGCCTGCCCGCCCTGCGCCTGGAGGGACACTATCTGGCGCTCGCCACGTTTGCGCTCGCCGTCGCCGTGCCGCAGATCCTCAAGTACCGCCACCTCGAGACCTTCACGAACGGGGTGCAGGGCATCAACATCTTCAAGGCGGACCCGCCCTTCGGCCTCCCACTGAGCAGCGACCAGTGGATGTTCCTGGTGGTGCTGGCCGTCGCCGTCATCATGTTCTGGATCGCGCGCAATCTGCTCGCCAGCCGTACGGGGCGGGCGCTCCGGGCGATCCGCGACCACTCCATGGCGGCCAGCACCATGGGCGTCAACGTCGCGCACTACAAGGCCGTCACGTTCGGCATCAGCGCCCTCTACACCGGCATCGCCGGCGCGCTGCATGCCCTCATTTTCGAGTTCGTGTCCCCGGACAGCTTCCGCTTCGAGCTGTCGATCGCCATCCTGGTCGGCGCCGTCGTCGGCGGCATCGCCTCTCTGCCGGGCGCCGTCATCGGCGGCATCTTCGTGCAGGTCATCGAGAAATACGCCGACGCGCTCACCAAGGACATCTCGAGCGCCGTGCACCTGCCGATCGATCTCGAGCCGTGGACCATCTACGGCATCGCCCTGATCATTCTCATGTACACCATGCCCACGGGGATCGCCGGAGGATTGGCCCGGCTGTGGGGCAAGCTGAAGGGATCGTGACGGCGCGCTGGGTAAGCCGCCGCGATAAATGGAGCTCTTGTGACGAAGCAAAGGAGGAAATTGAAATGACGCATACCACACGGAGATTGTGGCTAGCCGGCTCGGGCGCGCTTGCGCTCGCTCTGGCCGCCTCGCCCGTCGCGGCGCAGAAGAAGTACGACGAGGGCGCAACCGATACCGAGATCAAGATCGGCAACACCAACCCCTACTCGGGCAACGCCTCGGCCTACGGCGTGATCGGCAAGACGCTGGCGGCCTACTTCAACATGGTCAACGAGCACGGCGGCATCAACGGCCGCAAGATCAACTTCATCTCCTACGACGACGGCTACTCGCCGCCCAAGACCGTCGAGATGGCGCGCAAGCTGGTCGAGCAGGACAAGGTGCTGTTGCTCTTCCAGACGCTCGGCACGCCGCCCAACTCGGCCATCCACAAGTACATGAACGCCAAGAAGGTGCCGCAGCTGTTCGTGGCCACCGGCGCCTCCAAGTGGGGACATCCCAAGGAGTTCCCGTGGACCATGGGATGGCAGCCCGACTACGCGACGGAAGGCGCCATCTACGCCAAGCACATCCTGGCCAACGTCAAGGATCCCAAGATCGGCATCCTGATGCAGAACGACGACTACGGTAAGGACTACCTGAACGGCTTCAAGGCCGGGCTGGGCAAGGACGCCAACAAGATCGTCCAGCTTGCCACCTACGAGGTCACCGACCCGACCGTCGACAGCCAGATGATCCAGTTGAAGAACTCCGGCGCCAACGTGTTCTTCAACATCACGACGCCCAAGTTCGCCGCCCAGGCGATCAAGAAGGCGGCCGAGATCGGCTGGAAGCCCGCGCACTACCTCAACAACGTGTCGGCCTCTGTCGGCGCGGTGATGAAACCGGCGGGCTTCGACAACGCGCAAGGCATCATCACGGCGGCCTACATCAAGGATCCGACCGATCCGCAGTGGGTGAAGTCGCCAGACATGATCGCGTGGAACGCGTTCATGGACAAGTATGTGCCGCAGGGCGACAAGAAGACCTCGTTCTACGCGTACGGCTATGCCGTCACGGCCACGCTGGTTGAAGTCCTGAAGAAGTGCGGCGACGACCTCACGCGTGCGAACATCATGAAGCAGGCAGCGAGCCTCAAGAATCTCGAGGTCCCGCTCCTGCTGCCTGGCATCAAGATCAATACGAGCGCAACCGACTTCTATCCGATCCAGTCGGTCAAGCTGCAGCGCTTCAAAGGCTCGACGTTCGAGCTGTTCGGCGATGTGATCTCCGGCGAAAGCTCGACCAACTGAGCCGGGCGCTGACCCACAGGCACCATTCGGCCGCCGGACCCTCCGGCGGCCGAAGCACCCATGAAAGCCAGATGGTACAGACGACCACGACCACGTTCGATCGCATCAGGGCCCGGCCGGCCTACGAGCTGGTGGCCGAAGCGATCGAGCGCAAGATCCTGGGCGGACGCCTGAAGCCCGGCGATCCGGTCGGCACCGAATCCGAGCTCGTCAAGCAGTTCGGGGTGAACCGCTCGACTGTGCGCGAGGGCATCCGGCTGCTCGAGCAGTCCGGCCTCGTCGCCCGCGAGTTCGAGCCGCCGCCTGCTGGTGGCCGTCCCGCACTATCACCGCCTGGCCACGCGCATGAGCCGCGCGCTCATCCTGCAGCAGGTCACCTTCCGCGAGCTGTGGCACACCTCGCGCGCATTGGAGCCGGCCGCCGTCGATCAGGCCATGGACAACCGCACCGAGGAAGACCTGGCCCGCCTCGCCGCCAACATTGCCGACACGCGCAAGGCCCAGAGCGATGCCGCGCTCGTCGCCGACCTCGACGCCGAATTCCACCGCCTGATCAGCAAGGCGGCGCACAACCGCGCGCTGCTGCTGGCCAAGGAGCCGTCGAGCATGCTGGTGCGTCCCACCACCGCGCTCATCATCTCCAACAACCCGGGCGGCATCCCCCGCCTGATCGAGGCCCACGCCAACATCTACCAGGCGCTGCGCGACCGCGACCGGGCCAAGGGCCGCCTCTGGGTCGACCGCCACCTGCGCGACTGGAGGGTGGGGTTCGAGCGCTCGGGCCGCGACCTCGACAGCCCCGTCGAGCTGCGCTTCTCAAAGTCGGGCACGATCAGCCTCGACGCCGACCACTGAACCACGGCCGGGCTTACCGGCAGCAACGTCATGCCCGCGGAGGCGCGCACCCACGCCACGGGCAGCGGATTTCCACCTGCCCGCATCGAGCGCGCCTTGCGTTGGGTTGTCTCAGGTCCCGTTGAAGTCCGGCTTGCGCTTCTCCAGGAAGGCGTTGCGCCCCTCGGCAAAATCGCGCGAGGCGTAGCACGCCTCGGCGAAGCGCTCGAGCTTGTCGAGGTCGCGGGCGCCGGCCGGCTTGCCGAGCTCGCGCGCGATCGCCTTGATGCCGGCAATCGTCAGCGGCGCGTTCTCGCTGACGATGCGGGCCGTCTCCGCCACCACGTCGTCGACATCGGATGAGGACACCACCCGGTTGACGAGGCCGATGCGCAAGGCTTCCTCCGCCGAGACGCTGCGCGCCGTGAAGAAGAGGTCCATCGCGACCGGCAGGCCCACCACCTCGGCCAGCCGCTTCACGCCGTCGAGGGCGTAGCCGACGCCGAGCTTGGCGGCCGGAATGGAGAAGGACGCATCGGTGGCAGCGATGCGCATGTCGCAGCAGACGGCGAGATTGACACCGCCGCCGACGCAGGCGCCGTGGATCTTGGCCATCGTCGGCTTGGGAAAGTTGTAGAGCGCGTCCGCCGTCAAGCCGGCGAGCTTGCCGTAACGGCGTACCACGTCCAGGTCCCCGCCCTCCGCACCGTACGTCGAAAGGTCGGCGCCACTTGCAAACGCCTTGCCGCCGGCGCCGCTGATGACGAGGACGCGTACGGCGTTGTCGGCGGCGGCATCGGCCAGCGCATCCGTCAGGCGCTCCCACATCTCGAGCGAAATCGCGTTGTGCCGCGCGGGATTGTTGAGAATGATCTCCCCGACGGGACCCGCTCTCCGGGTCAGAATCTTGGCGTGCGCGCCGATGGGTGCGTTCATAGACAGGTCCACAGTCCTCTATCGGACCGAGCGCGCGCCCTCCCCGTCAGGGCTCGATGTGGCCAATCTTGACCCCGCAATCGCCACTTTCGGGTTAAATCCGCCGCGCAAACTTTCTCGATTTGGATCTCGAGCGGCGCGGCCCCGATCAGAACCGGAAATGCAGATAGCCCGGCCCATCGTCGGGCACGCCGTGCGCGTCACGGCTGTACCAGAAATCGATGGTCTCCTGCCGCAGCGTGTTGCTGCAGCTGCGCCGGCACTCGATCCAGGTGCCGCCGGGCAGCCCTACCTCGAGCCGGCCGTGGGGGCCGTAGCGCACGGGCGCGGTGATGGTGGCCCCGCTGTAGCGGCTCTCTGCCGTCACATAGCGGTACCCACGATCGAAACCCCGGCGTCGCTCCTTGGCGTCCGCACCCGGCGCGGCGAACTGCACCACCGTCGCGGCGACGGCGGCAACCATCGTTGCAGAGAGCAAGCTGCGCATTCTCGGTCACTCCTTGTAAGCCTTCCGGCCCTTGTGAGCCTTCCGCCTTGAGCCTTCCGGCGCCGCCCCGGCGCGGCTTTGCGTAACATAGCGCCAAGCGGGAGCATCCCAACAAGGCAAGATCGCGGCCGCAGCTGCCATAGCAGGGCAAAGTTACCAGGGCCTGATGCGGAAGCGTCACACGATGCGGCCGCCCAGCTCGTCCTCGACGTGGATGCGGATGATCTCCTCGAAGCTCGCGTCGGCCGTGAAGCCCAGCTCCCGCGCGCGGTTCGCCGCGAAGTTGCTGGGCCAGCCGGCCACGATCTTCTCGATGAAGGGGTCGGGCTCGCGGCGGATGCGCGCCACCACCTTGTCGCCGCCGACCTTCCTCAGGGCCGCGATCTGCTCGGCCACCGTCACGGACAGGCCCGGCATGGACAGCGCCCGGCGCGGCCCGACCTTGGCGAGGTCGAGCGTGGCGGCATGGCGCATGAACCCCACCGCCGCGCGCGGCGAGGCATGCCAGTGCCGCACGCTGTCCGACACCGGCAGCACCGCCTCCTGGCCCGCCAGCGGCTCGCGCATGATGTTGGAGAAGAAGCCCGACGCCGCCTTGTTGGGCTTGCCCGGGCGCACGCAGATGGTGGGCAGCCTGATGCTGATGCCGTCCAGGAAGCCCTTGCGGCTGAAGTCGGAGACCAGCAGCTCGCAGATCGCCTTCTGCGTGCCGTAGGAGGTGAGCGGCGTGGTGAAGAACTCGTCGCCGATCGCCTCGGGGAACGGCGCGCCGAACACCGCAACGGAGCTTGCAAACACCAGCCGCGGCTTGTGGCCGGTGGCGCGGATCGCCTCGAGCAGCGAGCGCCCGCCGTCCATGTTGATGCGGTAGCCCTTGTCGAAATCCTGCTCGGCCTCGCCCGATACCACGGCCGCCAGGTGGAAGATCACGTCCGGCTTGTCGGCGACCAGCTTCTCCGCCTCGCCTGCGGCCGGCAGGTCGCCGGTGATCGCCTTGACCGGCATTTTCGCGCCGGCCGGCACCGCGCCCTCCACCACGTCGTAGAGCGCGAGGCTCGCAATCGCGCGACCGCCGAGCTCCCCGTCACGCGCCAGCCGCTCGCTGAGCTTGCGGCCGATCATGCCCGCGCCGCCGATGATCAGGACTTTCATGGATGCTCCTTGTTGTCATTCCGGGGCTTTCCCCGTATCCACCTTCAGCCAGCGCCGGAGCTTGAGGGACGATGGATCCCGGCGACAAGCGCACGGCTGTCCGGTTGGGGTGGGGTGGACAAGGAGCATGGTGTTGATTCTTCTGTAATTCGAGAAGCTTGCGGGCAGCTCGGACACGGAAGGGGACCAACACCATGCGACATCACAATACGCTTCTGCACGCGCTCTTGCAGTTCATTCCCTGGTCGCGCTTGGAAGCGCTGTGGAGGAGCACGGCTCGGATCGGGGCGTGCGCAAGCTGAGCAGCAAAAGCCAGCTCATCGCCCTGCTGCATGCGCAGCTGTCGGGCGCCTCCAGCCTGCGCGAGGTGGAGGCGACCCTGGCCAGTCAGAGTGCTCGCCTCTATCACCTGGCGCGTCGGCACCCAAGCGCTCGACCCTGGCTGAGGCCAACGCGAACCGGCCGGCCGATGCGTTCTGTGGCCTGTTCGAGACGCTGCTCGCGCAAGCCCACGCGGGGTGCGCGGCCTCGCGCGAGGCGGTGCGCCTGATCGACGCCACCACTTGCCCCTCACCGCGCACGCGCAGGGCTGGGCCGGCAGCAGTGAGCATGGCTGTGGCGCCAAGCTGCACGTCGTGCTCGACCCCGACGCGGCACTGCCCGTCAACTTCGTCGTCACATCGCGACGGGTCAACGACATTACGCCGGCCAAGGCCATGCCGATCGAGGCGGCGCCACCTACGTCTTCGACCTCGGCTACTACGACTTCCTGGTGGCGGCCCTCGACGCGCAGGACTGCCGCTTCGTCACGCGGCTCAAGAGCCATACCAGACCGAGCTGATCCAGGAGCGCGCGGTCAGACGGCGGCGGCATCGTTGCCGACCGCGTGGTCCGCCTCGCGGAACGGCTCGCCCGCAGCCGGCGCAATCCGCTCGACCGGCCGCTGCGCGAGGTGCGCGTCAGGATCGATACCGGCAAGATCTTGCGCATCGTCTCCAACGACCTCGAGGCCCCGGCCCAGGAGCTCGCCGATCTCTACAAGAACGATCACATCAGTTCCATAAAGCAGACGCTTGCTCCGGCGATTACTCCACAACGCTGACCCACCTCACCCCGATCCCCGCAAGCCCTCGTGCCTCTCTGCTCTGCGCATGGCCCATACGCTTCAGTGCGCCCCAACACCCCCCACACCCCAACCACACCACCCACCAGCTCGCCCACCCCCGCCCAACCGAACCGGCCCACCCAACTCGAACTCCTCTCTGAACCGACGGCCGAGCGACAAGCGCCGGGATGACACTCACCCCAGCTTCACCCCGCACGCCGCCGCCCACTTCAGGCCCTCCACCGTGCCCCGACGCGGGCGGTACTCGCAGCCCACATAGCCGGCAAAGCCGCTGGCATCGATCTCCTTGAACAGCCAGGCATGGTTCAGCTCGCCGTCGTCCGGCTCGCCGCGATCGGGCGGATTGGCGACCTGCACGTGGCGCACCAGGGGCGCGTACTCCTTGATCGCCACGGCCACGTCGCCGTCCTCCACCTGCCGGTGATAGAGGTCGAGCTGCAGGCCGAGGTTGGGCTCGCCCACCTCGTGGATCACGCTGCGCGCGTCGGCCGTCTTGTTGAGGAAATAGCCCGGGATGTCGCGGCGGTTGATCGGCTCGATGACGATGCCGAAGCCGGACGCGGCGGCCATGCGCGCCGCCTTCTTGAGGTTCGCCACATAGGTGGCCCGCCGCGCGCCGTGGTGCACGAGGCCCGCCAGCAGATGCACGAGCTTGCAATTGACCGCCTCGGCATAGTGCAGGGCCTGCGCCATGTCGGCGCCGAAATCCTTCTCGCGACCCGGCAAGGCGGTAAGCCCGCGCTCCCCCGCCGCCGCATTGCCCGCCGAGATGTTGATCAGCGCCACGGCGAGCCCGTTGGCCTTCAGGCGCGCGGCGATCTCGCCCGCCGAGGCCTCGTAGGGGTTGCCCATCTCGACGGCCTTGAAGCCGGCCTTGGCGGCCGCCTCGAAGCGCTCCAGGAACGGCAGCTCGGTGAACAGGAAATTCAGGTTGGCGGCGAAGCGGGGCATCGGCGCACGGGCTCCCCAATTGGCTCCAGGTGTTTGATCATGTGCGTGATCGAGCGGTCGCTCAAGGTCTCCTCCCGCTCAATCTCGTATCCGTGGCGTCCATACCAGGCGACCAGCTGCTTCAGCAGCGTGCCGGTATAGAGCCGAATGGTGGTCTGTCCGAGCTGGCGTGCCCGCGCCTCGGCTGCCTCGAGCATGGCCTTCCCCAGGCCGCGGCCTTGCGTGGCAGGATCGGTGGCAATGCTCCAGATCAAGAGGTGCCTCGCCCTCCGCTCGAGGATCAGCACACCGGCGATGCGACCCTCGTCGCGGGCCACCCAGATGTCCATGTCCCGCGCGATCTCGTCGTAGTCGGCCTGCAGCGGCAGCGGCTCGACGCCGAGCAGCGCGCGGTTCCTTGCGTATGCCGTCCGCTGCAGGGCGACGATCGCCGGCAGATCGCCGGCTTCCGCGCGACGCAGCACGTAGGCGCCGCCTGCAAGGCCGCCCGCTTGCGTCATAGCGTGAAGCCGCCATCGGAGACGATTGCCGAGCCCGTCGTATAAGCCGACTTGTCGGAGGCGAGATAGACGGCGACATGCGCCATTTCCTCGGCCGTGCCGAGCCGGCCCATGGGCTGGCGCTCGATGAACATGCGCCGCGCCTTGTCGACGCTGCCCACCAGCGAGCCCAGCGCGTTGACGCGCTGATCGAGCGACGGCGTCTGGATGGTGCCCGGGCAGATGCAGTTGCAGCGGATGCCCTTGCCGATGAAGTCCATGGCGACGGCCTTGGTCAGGCCCACGACGGCCGCCTTGGTGGCGCCGTAGGCATAGCGATTGGGCGCGGCCTTGCCGGCGCCCACGGCCGAGGCGATGTTGATGATCGAGCCACCGCCCTTGGCCAGCATGCCCGGCAGGAACGCCTTGATGGTGCGGTGCATCGACTTGACGTTGAGGTCGAAGGAGAAGTCCCAGTCCTTGTCCGGGCACTCCAGCACGGTGCCGTGATGGACGAAGCCCGCCGCATTGAAGAGCACGTCGACCGAGCCCAGCCGCTTGGCCAGCGCCTCCACCGCCTGCGCGTCGAGCACGTCGAGCTTTGCGCACTCGGCGATGCCCGCTCCCTTCAGGTCGCCGAGCAGGGCCTCGTTGACGTCGGTTGCGATCACGCGCGCGCCCTCGCGGGCAAAGGCCACGGCCGTCGCCCGGCCGATGCCGGCACCCGCGGCGGTACAGACCGCGAGCTTCCCCTTGAGACGATCCCCCATGGCGTGACTCCCCTGTCATCGACTCTTCTATTGGGCACGCATGGTGGTCCCGGCACGCCGTGGGGGTCAAGCCGGATCGGCCTTGATTGCCTCGGCGAAAGAGGCGCGCAACATGGCGAGGCACCTCAGCCGAAGCTGCCCGAGAATATGTAGCCGAGCACCAGCAGCACGGCGAGAACGTGGGCGGCGAACAGAAACGTGCCCCTCACGAACCACCGATAGACCTTGCGGCGCTCTTCGAGGTCGATCTCGGGTGCGGGCTCCTCGGACAGATGACCCGCGCCGGGTGCGGGAGCGGCGGCGCGCTCCAATTCTAGGGTTGTGCTCATGGCAATCCTGCCTGTCGACAAGCGGCAGTGCCCCAAGACCAACGGCGCCTGTCCCTGCAGGTTCCCACGGTACCCGACGCGCAAATGTCGCAAGAAGGGTGGGGCTCGCCTACGCCCCCGGCGCCTGCTCCGGGGCGGCCGGCGGGATCGCGCGCCCGGAGATCTCGTCGCCCGCCGCGCTCGGCAGGCGCAGCATCATCACCGAGCACAGGATCGACACCAGGCCTACGACCACGAACGCGGCAGCGAAGTCGGCCGTCGCGGGATGGTCCCGCAGGCTCAGGTGCTCGGAGAACTCGAGCACCATGGCGCCGGCCGCCACGCCGAGGCTGATCGACACCTGCTGCGCCACGCTCGCGATCCCGGTGGCGGCCCCGATCTGGCGCTGTTCCAGCTCGGCGTACGTGATCGCCGACAGGCTGGTGAACTGCAGCGAGCGCGAGAAGCCGCCGAGCAGCAGCACGCCGATGATCAGAAGATGCGGGGTCGCGGCCGTGAACAGGCCGTAGCCCATCAGCACCAGGGACGCGATAATGCCATTGACGACGAGCAGCTGCCGAAAGCCGAACCTGAAGAGAATGGCGCGCGCCAGCGGCTTGACGAGCAGCGCCCCCACGGCACCGGCAAAGGTGATGAGGCCGGAGCTCAGCGCATCGAGACCGAAGGCGAGTTGCAGCATCAGCGGCAGCAGGAAGGCGCTGGCGCCGACGCCGAAGCGAAACAGCGTGCCGCCGACGATGCCCGCTTCGAAGGTCTTGAATTTCAGCAGGCGCAAATCGAGCAGCGGCCGCTCGACCTTCAGCGCATGGCGCACGTAGGCGGCAAACGACGCAGCCCCGATCACCACGCACCCCACCGCCAGCTCCGGCGGCGCAATCCGCCGTCCCGACATGGCGGCTCCCAGGATGATGCCGCCGAGGCCCACGGCCGACAGCACGAACCCCTTCACGTCGAGCGGCGGCGTCTCGCCCTTGATGTCGGGGATGAACAGCGTGCCCAGCACGATCCCCAGCAGGCCGATCGGGATGTTGACGAAGAAGATCCAGCGCCAGTCGGTATAGGTGACGATCAGCCCGCCGAGCGGCGGCCCGAGCATCGGCCCGATCAGGGCCGGCATGGCGATGAACGACAGCGCGCGAACGAGATCGCCCTTGGACACCGTGCGGATCACCACCATCCGCCCCACCGGCACCATCATGGCCCCACCCATGCCCTGCACCGACCGCCAGAACACGAACTGGCTGAGCGAGCCCGAGAAGGCGCACCCGATCGAGGCGGCCATGAAGATCGCCAGCGCCGCGCGGAACGTGGTGCGCGCGCCGAACCGGTCCGCCACCCAGCCGCTCACCGGAATGAACACGGCGAGGCTCACCAGGTACGACGTCACGGCGAGCTTGAGCGAGATCGGGTCGATACCCAAATCGCGCGCGATCGTCGGCAGCGCGGTCGCCAGGATGGTGGAATTGGTATTCTCCATGAAGAGCGCGGTGGCCACGACCAGCGGAACGATCGCCCCGGACATCAGTTTGCGGCCCCCAGCATCTGGCGCCGCTTGTTCCAGCGCCGCGCGACCTCCATGGCGATCGTCTCCGCCGAGTGGAGCGGGCGGTAGCTCCACGTCTCGAGCCCGGCGAAGCGCTCCGGCAGCGGCCGTGTCGCCCCATAGCGGCGCAAGGCTTCATGGAAACGCGCGAACTTCGCCGAGCCGCCCTCGGGCTCGAACACGTAGACGGGCCGTCCCGTCGCGCACGCTTCCCCCGTCATGTTGACGGAGTCCCCCGGCACGACGAACGCGTCGGCATGGGCAAGGAACGCCGGATAGGGGTTCTCGCCGTGGCCGTCCCAGAGGAGGCGCCGCGCACCGGCGGTCGCCTCGGCCACGAACTCCACCACCGGGGCGCGGCGTGCGCCGCGACGGCGTGATCATCAGGCCCGCGCCGAGGTCGGCGAGCGAGCGCAGCGCCGAGCCGAGATGCGCCAGCACGCCCGGCGTATACTGGTAGTCGCCATTGGGCCCGCCCAGCACAACGGCAACGCGCGGGGTGGGGAGCGCTGCTATCTCCGGCGGCACCGCCGCCCGCAACTCCTGCAACCGCTGCGGGGGAAAGCTGTGCGGCGCGGTCAAGGTGGTGATGACATTGAGCCCGCGGCGCGTGTCGTGGTCCGGCACCCAGAACAGGTCGGCGGTCCGCGCGCTCACCTTCGGGTCGAGCAGGATGATGGTGTAGGTTGCAAGCCCCGCGCGCTGCTTGAGCTTGCGGATGTAGGGCGTCGTCAGCCGCCCGCAGGAGATGGCGAAGTCGGGCCACGGCGGCGCGAAGGTGCTGGCCGGCGTTCCGAACCGCTCGGCCGGACTGACGGGCCCCCACGGCGAAAGCGCCCGCCAAAGGCCTTTCGGGCCGACGCGCTTGACCTGATAGTCGAGCCGCATCGCGTCGAAGACGCCGCGGGTCTGCACGTCGTTGCCGGCCTTGCCGTCGCTGATGATCCAGCCGCGGCGCCCGGCCAGCGTCCTCAGGGCATCGGTCATGGTGGCGTCGAGCCCGCTCTTATTTTCTGTCGCCAACGCGAAACAAAGTTGCTCAAGGCCGCGGCCTGCGCCAGACTTGCGGGCAGCCTATCCGCCGGAAGTCATAGTCGCATGCGCGCCCGCCTCGATGCTACCGATTGGCGCATCTTAAAAGAGTTGCAGGCCAACGGCCGCATCACCAACGTCGAGCTGGCACGCAAAGTCGGCATATCGCCGCCGCCCTGCCTGCGCCGCGTCCGGGCGCTGGAGCAGAGCGGCATGATCGCCGGCTACTTTGCCCTCCTCGACGAAAAGATCCTCGGCTTCGAGGTGATCGCCTTTGCCATGGTGGGCCTGCATAGCCAGTCGGAAGCCGACTTGCGCGCGTTCGAGAACCGGGTCATCGCCTGGACGCTGGTCAGGGAGTGCTACATGCTGTCGGGCGAAACCGACTTCCTGCTGAAGTGCGCCGCGCCCGACCTCACCAGCTTCCAGGACTTCGTCATTGACGAGCTCACCGCCGCACCCAACGTCGCCAGCGTCAAGACCACCCTCGTCATCCGCCGCGTCAAGTTCGAGCCCGGCGTGCCGGTGACGCTCGCCCAGCGCCGGCGCGCGCGCTGACGCTGCCCGCGCTCGGATCGCGCCTGCGCGCGCCTACTTGTACTCGATCTTGAGGATCTCGTAGCTGCGCGCACCCTTCGGCGTCGTCACCTCGGCGGCCTCGCCCTTCGACTTGCCGATCAGCGCCCTGGCGATCGGCGAGGAGATCGAGATCTTTCCCTCGCGCACGTTCGCCTCGTGCTCGCCGACGATCTTGTATTTCACCTTGTCGCCCGACTCCTCGTCGGTGAGCGACACCGTGGCGCCGAACTTGATCGTGTTCCCCGAAAGCTTGGAGGGATCGATCACCTCCGCGCGCGAGAGCTTGTCCTCGAGGTCGGCGACTCTCGCCTCGTTCATGCCCTGCGCTTCCTTGGCCGCGTGATACTCGGCATTCTCCGAAAGATCGCCGTGTTCGCGGGCGTCGGAGATCTGCTGAATAATGCGCGGGCGTACTTCGGCCTTGAGGTGGTGCAGGTCGGATTCGAGCTTCTTGTAGCCCTCAACGGTCATCGGGACCTTGTCCATGGACATCGCTCACATTTTCCGCGCGGCCCGGATTGCTGCCCGCGCCAAAACTCCAGTCTCACTCAGTCTTTCGGGTTTGGCCAGCCCTCTCGAGGCCGGCAAGCCACGTCATCCTCAGGATGCACGGCCCATATAGGATTGCAGCGGTGCCACCGTAAGGGTGCCCGCTGCCAGCGCTTTGATGGCCTGCGTCGCCGCCAGCGCGCCGGCCAAGGTTGTATAGTAGGGAATATGGTAGAGCAAGGCGGTGCGGCGGATGTCCTTTGAATCCGCCAGCGCCTTGGCGCCTTCGGTGGTGTTGAAAACGAGGTGCACGGCGCCGTTCTTCATCATGTCGACGATATGAGGGCGGCCTTCCAGCACCTTGTTGACCTGTTCGCAAGGAATGCCGTGCATGGCGAGCGCCCGCCGCGTTCCGCGCGTCGCCAGGATATGAAAGCCCATGTCGACGAGTTCCCGCATGGCGCCCAGGATATGCTCCTTGTCGGCGTCGCGCACGGACACGAACACGCTTCCCTTGAGCGGCAGCGCGGTGCCTGAGCCGAGCTGGCTCTTGGCAAACGCCATCGCATGATCGCGATCGATGCCCATCACCTCCCCGGTCGAGCGCATCTCGGGACCCAGCACCGTGTCGACGCCGGGAAAGCGCGCGAAGGGAAACACGGCTTCCTTGACGGCCACGTGCCCGAGCTTCTCCGCCTTCAGCCCGAAGGAGGCGAGCGGCTCGCCGTTCATGATGCGCGCGGCGATCCCCGCGATCGGCTTGCCGATCACCTTGGCCACGAACGGCACCGTGCGCGAGGCGCGCGGATTGACCTCCAGGATGTAGATCTCGCGTCCCTTGACGGCGAACTGCACGTTCATCAATCCCACCACCTTGAGCGCCAGCGCCAGGTCCCGGGTCTGCTTCTCGATCTGCGTCAGGATCGAGGCGGGCAGCGAGTGCGGCGGCAGTGAGCAGGCGCTGTCGCCCGAGTGGATGCCGGCTTCCTCGATGTGCTCCATGATGCCGGCGACGAACGTGTCCTTGCCGTCCGACAGGCAGTCGACGTCGACCTCGATCGCATCGCTCAGGTAGCGGTCGACCAGCAGCGGGCGCTTGTCCGACACGGCAAGCTCGGAGGGCTGATCGAGCGTGCGTGACAGGCGCACCACGTAGCGGTCGATCTCGCTGCCGTCGGCAATGATCTCCATCGCCCGCCCGCCGAGCACGTAGGACGGCCGGATCATGACCGGATAGCCGAGCGCGTCGGCGGCGGCGCGGGCCTCGGCCGGCGTGCGCGCAATCGCGCTGTCGGGCTGCATGAGGCCGAGCCTCTCGATCAGCGCCTTGAAGCGGTCGCGGTCCTCGGCGAGATCGATGGCATCGGGCGAGGTGCCGAGGATCGGCACGCCGGCCGCCTCCAGCGCACCGGCAAGCTTGAGCGGCGTCTGGCCGCCGAACTGCACGATGACGCCCTTGAGCTTTCCCTTCGATTGCTCGACCCGGATGATCTCCAGCACGTCCTCGGCGGTGAGCGGCTCGAAGTAGAGCCGGTCGGACGTGTCGTAGTCGGTCGAGACCGTCTCCGGGTTGCAGTTGACCATGATGGTCTCGGTGCCGGCCTTGCTGAGCGCGAAGGCGGCGTGGCAGCAGCAGTAGTCGAACTCGATGCCCTGGCCGATGCGGTTGGGCCCGCCGCCGAGGATGATGACCTTGTCGCGCGCGCTGGGCTCGGCCTCGTCCACCGGCGCGCCGTCCCGTTCGCCCGTCTCCGACAGGACGAGCCCGCGCTCGTAGGTCGAGTACATGTAGGCGGTCGGCGAGGCGAACTCGGCCGCGCACGTGTCGATGCGCTTGAACACGGGGCGCACGCCGAGCCCTGCGCGCGCCTTGCTCACCTCGGCCTCGCTCGACCCGGCAAGCTTGGCAAGGCGCGCGTCGGAAAAGCCCATCGCCTTGAGCATCCGGAAAGGCTCGGCCGTGCGCGGCAGGCCATGCGCCTTCACGCGCTCCTCCATGTCGACGATCTCCTGGATGCGCGCCAGGAACCAGGGATCGATGTGGCAGGAGCCGTAGATCTGCTCGTGGTCGACGCCGAGCCGCATGGCCTGCGCCACGACCAGCAGGCGCTCGGGCGTCGGCTGGCCCAGGGCGGCGCGGATCGCGTTCTTGTCGTCGCCCTGGCCGAGACCTTCGAGCGCGATGTCGTCGAGCCCGGTGAGGCCCGATTCCAGCCCGCGCAGCGCCTTCTGCAGGCTCTCGGCGAACGTGCGCCCGATCGCCATCACCTCGCCCACCGACTTCATCGAGGTGGTGAGCGTGCGCTCCGCGCCCGGGAACTTCTCGAAGGCGAACCTGGGGATCTTGGTGACGATGTAGTCGATGGTAGGCTCGAAGGAGGCGGGCGTTGCGCCGTGCGTGATGTCGTTCTCGAGCTCGTCCAGCGTGTAGCCGACCGCGAGCTTGGCCGCGACCTTGGCGATCGGGAAGCCGGTGGCCTTGGAGGCCAGCGCCGAGGAGCGCGACACGCGCGGGTTCATCTCGATGATGACGAGGCGCCCGTCGTCCGGGTTGACCGCGAACTGCACGTTGGAGCCGCCCGTCTCCACCCCGATCTCGCGCAGCACCGCGATCGAGGCGTTGCGCATGATCTGGTATTCCTTGTCGGTCAAGGTGAGCGCCGGCGCCACCGTGATCGAGTCGCCCGTGTGCACGCCCATCGGGTCGACGTTCTCGATCGAGCACACGATGATGCAGTTGTCCGCGTGATCGCGGACCACCTCCATCTCGAACTCCTTCCAGCCGAGCACGCTCTCCTCGACCAGCACCTGATGCGCCGGGGAGGCATCGAGCCCGCGCTCGACGATCTCGGCGAACTCCTCCCTGTTGTAGCCGATGCCGCCGCCGGTGCCGCCGAGCGTGAAGGAGGGCCGCACGATCGCCGGCAGGCCGACGTGCTCCAGCGCCGCCAAAGCCTCCTTGAGGTCATGGACGAGCCGAGACTTCGGCGTGGCGAGGCCGATGCGGGTCATGGCCTCGCGGAAGAGCTGGCGGTCCTCGGCCATGTGGATCGCCTCGGCCTTGGCGCCGATCATCTCCACGCCGAACTTGGCGAGCACGCCGTCCTTGTCGAGCGCCAGCGCCGTGTTGAGCGCGGTCTGCCCGCCCATGGTGGGCAGCAGCGCGTCGGGGCGCTCGCGCTCGATGATCTTGGCGACCACCTCCGGCGTGATCGGCTCCATGTAGGTCGCATCGGCGAGATCGGGATCGGTCATGATCGTCGCCGGATTGGAGTTGACCAGGACGATGCGATAGCCCTCGGCCTTCAGCGCCTTGCAGGCCTGAGTGCCGGAATAGTCGAACTCGCAGGCCTGCCCGATGACGATGGGCCCGGCGCCGATGATGAGGATGGATTTGATATCAGTGCGCTTCGGCATGGGGCCGCTTCATAGGCGAGCGCACGCGCGTTGGCTATAGCGGAAGTGGCAGCCTGCGCGGCGCCCCGCCGGCAATTGCCGACAGCCGGGTGGATCAGAACAGCTTCTTGATCGGAAGCTGGATGTTGATGTTGGGCGCGAACGTCGGTCCGCTGTCCCTCCGCTTCTCGCCGGACGGCTCGCGATGACGCGTTGCGGGTGCCGGCGACGCGACCTGCTCGCACACACGGCCGGCGAAACTCTTGATTCGGGTCACGTCCGGGGGGCTCGGGGCATCGAGCTGCAGCTCGAGCTTCGCCGCCTCGTTGAAGCGCCCGAGAGCCTGGCGCGACTGGGGACCCCAGTTCCCGTCGATTCGGCCCGAATAGCACCCGACGCGCAAGAGCTCGCGCTGCATGTCCTCGGCCACCTTGCGCGGGTTTGCGATGCTGCGCTGGGCCTCTGCCGAACCGGTGACCATGGCCGTCTTGGTGTTTCCGCCACCTTGCGCCGCCGGTGGCGACGACAGCGCCTGCAGCTTCGCCTCGGCGATCGACACGTACATGCCGCTCGGGAACCGCCGCAGGTAATCGCGATAGAGAGCCGGGTCGTCCGAGTCGACGATCGACGTCCAGAAGGTATGGTCGAGCGTCGCCTCGGGCACGCTCGGCACTTCCTTACGCGGCGCAGCCTGATTGGCATACGCGTTCGCGCCGGCAACCTGCTGCGCGGCCGGCCGGAAATAGAACTTGCCGGTGAGCGAGGAGTTTTCCCAAGGAATCTGCCGCTCTTTCGTCTCGGCGATCACCTGCTTGCGCACGTCGATCATGATGTCGCCGATCGTCGCGCCTGGGGTGTCGATGTGGTTGAGTAGCGCCTTGGTGTAGGGGCTGTTGCGCCCCGTCCCGTCGAGCGCGACGTTGCCCGGCTGCGTGGAGAAGGAGATCATCATGCCTGCCGCCTCCTCGATGCGGGCGAGGCCGTTGCCCACCGCCGCCGACCGGCTGGCCGTCCGCAAGCTGCGGGTCAGGGGGTTGTCGCGGCAGGCATCGAGGAACACGAGGCTCACCCGCGCCGAGCGCTGCATCTGCTTCATGACGAGATCGAGGGACACGGTCTCGAAGTCGAGGTCGCTCTCGGTCCTCAGCGAAGCGTTGACGGGCAGCAGATAGTTCTCGCCCTTCGACTGCACGCCGTGGCCGGCATAGAAGAACAGAGCGGTATCGGCGCCGTCGACCGCGCGCGCGAAATCCCGCACCTTCGTCTTCATGCCGCGGTCATCGAGGTCGTAGCCCGCGACCACCTCGAAATCGAGGCGCTTCAGGGCGGCCGCCATGTCCTCGGCGTCGCTGCGCGGGTTCTTCAAAGGCGCGGTGTTCTGGTAGGCCGAATTGCCGATCACCAGCGCCACCCGCTTTTCCGCCTGTGCGCCGGCTGTCAGTGCAAAGAGAGCCGCGACAAAAAGAAAGGGGCTCATCCAAGAGCGCATTTGCTGTCCCCCACGAGGTTGGGCACCCGGCGTTGATCCAACCTACTGTTTGCGAAGGTCTTTGACAATTTCATGGTGGGCAAAATATTTCCGCCATCCCCCGACGAATGCCGACGGAAACTGCAAATATCAGCGTTTCTTGCCTGCCGGGGCAGGTTTCGCCTCGCGCATCAGGTCGACGAACCGCGCGAAGAGGTAATGGCTGTCCTCCGGGCCGGGCGAGGCCTCGGGGTGGTACTGAACGGAGAACACCGGCTTGCCTTTCAGCCGCAACCCGCAGTTGGACCCGTCGAAGAGCGACACATGCGTCTCCTCGGCGTCCGCGGGCAGGGTCTCGCGGTCGACGGCAAAGCCGTGGTTCATCGAGGTGATTTCCACCTTGCCGGTGGTGAAGTCCTTGACCGGATGGTTGGCGCCGTGATGCCCCTGATGCATCTTGCCCGTCTTGGCGCCCAGCGCCAGACCCAGCATCTGGTGGCCGAGGCAGATCCCGAACACCGGCAACCCTGAGGCCACCAGCTTCTTGATCTCCGGCACCGCATAGGCCCCCGTCGCAGCCGGATCGCCGGGGCCGTTCGACAGGAACACGCCGTCGGGCTTGCGCTCCAGGATCTCCTCGGCGGTCGCCTTGGCCGGCACCACCGTCACCTTGCATCCCAAGGTGGCAAGGCAGCGCAGGATGTTGCGCTTGAGCCCGTAGTCGACGGCGACCACGTGTAGCTCCGGCTTCTCCTGCCGCCCATAGCCCTCGCCCCAGGCCCACCGCATCTCGTCCCAGGTGTAGCTCTGGCCCGCCGTCACCTCGGGCACCAGGTCCATGCCGACGAGGCCCGGCCATGCCGCGGCCTCCGCCTTGAGCTTGTCGAGATCGAACTTGGCCGACGGCTCGTGCGCGATCACGCCGTTCGGCATGCCTTCCTCGCGGATGCGCGCGGTCAGCGCGCGCGTGTCGATGCCGCAGATGGCGATGATCCCCCGCGCCTTCAGCCATTGGTCGAGCTTCTCCAGGGACCGGTAGTTGGAGGGGGCCGTCACGTCCGCGCGCAGCACGCAGCCGCGCACGCCGGAGCGCATGGCGAGGTTGGACGTCTCGGTGTCTTCCTGGTTGGTGCCGACGTTGCCGATATGCGGGAACGTGAAGGTGATGATCTGGCCGGCGTAGGAGGGATCGGTCAGTATCTCCTGGTAGCCGGTCATGGCCGTGTTGAAGCACACTTCGCCGGGGGCAGATCCCGTCGCACCCAGCCCGCGGCCGGCAATGACGGTGCCGTCGGCCAGCACCAGCCGACCCGTGAGGGGCGTCTCCGCCCAGGGCTTGTCTGCCTCGGTTGCCATGCTGGACTGCCTGCCAAACTGCCGCCGTCCTACTAGGCAAAAGCGCAAGCGAGGTCAACGCGGGCTTGCCGCGACCCAGCCGGGCGCATAGATGGAGCCTCGCAAGGAGGATCGTTTCATGCGCGACCGGCTGAGAGCCGAGACCAATGCCGCCCTCAAGGCGCAGAACAAGCCGCGCCTGTCCGCGCTGCGCCTGATCAGCGCCGGCCTGCAGCAGGCCGATATCGCCGCCAAGGCGGCGATCCCCGACCAGGAGATCCCGGCCCTGCTCCAGAAGATGATCAAGCAGCGGCGCGAATCGCTCGACATCTACGAGAAGGCCGGGCGCAAGGAGCAGGCGGCCCAGGAGGCGGTCGAGATCGCGGTCATCGAGGAGTTCCTGCCCAAGCAGATGAGCGAGGCCGAGGCGCAGGAGGCGATCGCCGCCGCGATCAAGGAGACTGGCGCGGCGGCGCCCAAGGACATGGGCAAGGTGATGGGTGCGCTGAAAGCGCGCTACGCCGGCCGCATGGACTTCGGCAAGGCGAGCGGCCTGGTGAAGGACCTGCTGAAGTAGCGGCCAGTCGCCTATCCCGGTCCGTTGGCGCCTCGCAGGAACAGGACCAGCGAGTTGAGGATGTAGGTGAGCACCAGGCCCAGGCTCACCCAGCCCGCAATCCGGAAGACGCGCGTGACGGGCCGGAAATGCAGGCCGACGACGGCGGCGCCGGTCATGATGAGGGCGGAAACGCCGGACAGGGCGTGCGACTGCGAGACGTTGGACAGAAGCGGCCCGTGCACGTAGGCGAGGTCGTCGATCCCCAGGATCAGGATATTGAACAGATTGCTGCCGAAGAGGTTGCCGACCGCCAGGTCGATGGCCCCGATCCTGATCGCCCCGATCGTCGAGGCCGCCTCGGGCAGCGACGTTGCAGCCGCCACCAGCAAGGTTCCGACGAACGACTGGCCCCAGCCCATCGCCTCGGCAAGCTGAAGCGCCACGAACGGCATGGCGATGCCCGCCGCAACGACGATCGCGCCGTTGAGCGCGTAACGCAGGAAGGCGAACTGGAGGGTGACCTCCTCGTATTTCTCGGGGGCCAGCAGGTCCGCCGCCAGCGCCCGTTCCTGCACATAGATGGCGCGGACGGCGACGAGATAGAGCAGGAAGATTGCCGGCGTGTAGATGCCGATGTGCCCGAGCCGGAAGACTGCCGCGTCACCGGCAAGCAGGCTGAAGACGACGAGGCCGATCAGAGTGCTGGAGAAGCCCGCGGACAGGATATGCCCGTTGCTCGCCTTCCGGTAGATCGGCATCTCGCGGTAGAGAAAATCCAATACCGCGATCATGGCGAGATTGAACACGCAGCTTCCGAGCACGTCGCCGACGGCGATGTCGGGCGTGCCGGCAAGGGTGACCGAGGAGACGCCGGTTGCCAGCTCCGGCAGCGACGTCACCGTGGCCACCAGGATGAGCCCGATCCAGGCGCCGCCGAGCTTGGTCTTGTGGGCGATGACGTCGCCGTAGCGGGCAAGCCAGTACCCCGCAAAGGCGATCAAGGCGGAGCACGCGAGAAATTCGAGCCAGGCGATGACCATCGAGCCTCCCTTACGGCCGGCTTCGGGATCGTCCGCTCATACACGAAGATCGCTGCACGCGCATCCGCTGCAGCCCGCGCTACGGGTGCGCCATGGGCGCGCTACTTGACCAATGTCACGGGGAGCTTCGTGAGGTGGATGATCTTGGTCGCAACCGAGCCCATGACGAGGTTGCCGATGGCGCCCATGCCTCTGGTCCCCATCACGATCCCCTCGCAGCCCTTGTCCTCGGCGAATTTCGCCAGCACCCGCGGCACGTCGCCGCTCAGCACCGCGGTCGTGAACGGCACGCCTGCAGCCTTGGCCATCTCGCCCGCCGCGTGCAGGAGGTCCTCGCTGCGGCGTTTCTGCAGCGCTTTGGCCTTCTCTTCGGTCATATGCACGGCGACCTCGCCATAGACGAAGGGCGGCTCGTGCGCGTTGACGATGTCGAGCTCCACCGCCCCGATCTCCTTGGCAAGCCGGACGGCATGCTGCAGAGCGCGGTTGGCATTGTCGGAATTGTCGATTGGCACGAGTAGCTTGCGCATGATCCCTACCCCTCTGGCTCCCCTCTGGCCCGGTCGAGACTGATCGGGTGAGATTGCCCCCTCGCGGCCGAGCCGGCCTTGATTTCCGTCAACGGCCTCGAGCCGGCGGGCTGCATTCGCGCCTGTTGATACCGGGGGCCCGGGGCAAGCCGCCGCACGGGGATAAGGCCCGGGGAAAGCGAATCACATAAGAAGCAGATCAACGCTCCCCTGATTCGGCCACCCGCATGCGCTTTTCGCCGTCCCTGCTCGATGAGATCCGCACCCGGCTCCCCGTGAGCCAGGTCGTGGCGCGCAAGGTCTCCCTCAAGCGCGCCGGCCGCGAGTTCAAGGGCCTCTCTCCCTTCAAGCAGGAGAGGACGCCCTCCTTCTTCGTCAACGACCACAAGGGGTCCTGGTTCGACTTCTCGTCCGGGCAGAACGGCGACATCTTCAAGTTCGTCATGCTGACCGAGGGCCTGAGCTTCCCCGAGGCGGTCGAGCGGCTGGCCGAGGAGGCGGGCTTGGCCATCCCGGCGGCAAGCCCGCGCGAAGCCGAGCAGGAAGACCAGCGTGCGCGCCAGCTCGCGCTCCTGCTGGCGGCAACCGGCTTCTTCGAGGAGCAGCTCGCCCGCCCCATCGGCTCCGATGCGCGGCGCTATCTGGCCAAGCGCGGGCTGGCGGCCGAGACCATCTCCCGCTTCAGGCTCGGCTACGCCCCCGACGCCAAGTCCGCGCTCAAGGAGCATCTGGCCAAGGCGGGCTTCACCTCGGCCGAGATCGCGGCCTCCGGCGTGGTGGTGACGGGCGACGATATTCCGGTCTCCTACGACCGCTTCCGCCATCGCGTCATGTTCCCGATCTGCGACCTCAAGGGCCGCGTGATCGCCTTCGGCGGCCGCGCGCTCGACGCAGGCGCGCCGGCGAAATACCTCAACTCGCCGGAGACGCTGCTGTTTCACAAGGGCGCCGTTCTTTTCAACGCGCACAACGCCCGGCGCCCGGCCCATGACAAGTCCCGCGTGATCGTGGTCGAGGGCTACATGGATGTCATTGCCCTGTCCGAGGCAGGCTTTCCCGAGACGGTTGCACCGCTCGGCACGGCGCTCACCGAGGACCAGGTGAAGAGCCTGTGGCGCATCGCCTCCGAGCCGATCCTGTGCTTCGACGGCGATGCCGCCGGCCGCCGCGCCGCCTTCCGCGCCGTGGAGACGGTGCTGCCGCACCTGGGGCCTGGCAGAAGCCTCCAGTTCGCCTTCCTGCCCGAGGGGCAGGACCCCGATGACCTCATTCGCCAGCAGGGCCCGGAGGCGTTGCAAGCGATCCTCGCGCGGACCTCGCCCCTCTTCGACGTGCTGATGCAGAGGGAGGAGCAGCACGGCGAGCCCGCCGTCACGCCCGAGCAGCGCGCCTCCCTGGAGGCCCGGCTCAAGGCCCTGGTCGCCCGCATCGCCGACCGCGGCGTGCGGGCTCAGTACGAGAGCGAGCTGCGGCAGACGCTATGGGAGAAGAACCGCAAGGCGAACAGGGACGTCACCGGCGCCAGTGGCCGGCGCGACCCCCGCCTTGCCGGCAAGCGCCGCAACAACACGCAGCTCGATTGGCGCATGACCGAGCGCGCGCGCGCCGACAACCGGCTGCGCAAGCTGCCGCAGGGAACCAATCCGGCGAGCCTTGCCGTACGCAGCGACGAGCTGGCGCAGCGCAGCCTCGGCCTGCCCCCTCGGGAGGCGCTGCTGCTCTCTACGCTCCTCAACCATCCCTGGCTGCTGGAGGCGCACTGCGAGGAGATTGCCGAGCTCACGCTGACGTCCAAGCCGCTCGCCCGCTTGCGCGACGTGCTGCTCGAGGTCCTTGCAACGCACACCGACCTTGAAAGGGTGGAATTGCGCACCCACCTCACCAACCTGGGCCTTGACAAGGTGGTCGCCATGGCCGAGCGGGCGATCACCCACAAAAGCGATAAGTTTGCCGAACCTGATGCGGACGCGCGCGACGTTGAAGCGGGCTGGCGGCACGCCGTTGCCCTGCACGAGAGCCCAGGTCGGGCTCAGGCGGGAGCTGGAGACGGCCGAGCTGGCCTACCGGGCCGAGCCGAGCGAGGACGCGTTGGCCCGAATCTTGGAGATCCAGAACCAGCTGGGCCAGTGCCGCGGCACGGAGATCGGCGGCGCCTCCGATCATATCTGAACGCCGTTCGAATGCGGTTTGACATGGTTGGGGGTGCGCAAGCGGCGCCTTCCACCAAGAAATGTGTGGAAAGCAAACTAAGGGTAGGAAAGGCCTGCGGAGTTGTGTATGCCTAGCCAAGCCCCCAGTCGGCATCCCCGAGCCCAGAGCTCGAGCCAGGCGCACGCGCCCAGATGGGGCTTCAACAGGCAGCTAGCCCGGCGGACTTTCCGCCTCGACGGGCCGTTTTTGTGTGGCTTTTGCGCTGCACCTTGAACGGGATCGTCGCGGTGTCGTTGAACCTACTGCCGCGCGCTGAATGCCAGTCGTGCGACCTGGAGCGAAGTGATGGCGAACGCAGCAAGAGCTGAAGAACAGACCACGCAGGGATCGGAGGCACCTGAGAAGGACAGCCCCCTTCTCGACCTCTCCGATGCCGCCGTCAAGCAGCTTCATCAAGACGGCGAAGACGCGGGGCTACGTCACCTACGACGAGCTCAATGCCGTGCTGCCCTCCGAGGAGGTCTCCTCCGAGCAGATCGAGGACACCATGTCGATGCTGTCCGACATGGGCATCACCGTGGTCGAGAGCGAGGATACGCGAGGAGGCCGCGCAAGAGGGCGAGGAGCCCCACGAGGAGGAGGAGTCGCCCTCCCGCGCCGTCACCGCACCCAGCCTGCCGGCCGTAACGCACGACGCGCGCCGAGCCCACCGAGCGCACCGACGATCCGGTGCGCATGTACCTGCGCGACATGGGCTCGGTGGAGCTGCTCTCGCGCGAGGGCGAGATCGCCATCGCCAAGCGCATCGAGGCCGGCCGCGAGGCGATGATCGCGGGGCTGTGCGAAAGCCCCCTCACCTTCCAGGCCATCATCATCTGGCGCGACGAGCTCAAGGACACCAAGATCCTGCTGCGCGACATCATCGACCTGGAGGCGACCTACGAGGGTCCCGAGGCCAAGGCCGTGCCGCCCCCCGTCGCACCCCCGTCCGCGGAAGCCGCACCTCCAGCTCCCGCCCCTGCCGCCGACGGCGCCGAGAACGGCGAGGCGCGCCCCGAAGGCGAGATGGAGGACGAGGACGACTTCGACAACGCGCTCTCGCTTGCCGCCATGGAGGCCGAGCTCAAGCCGAAGGTGCTCGAGACCTTCGACAACATCGCCGGCACCTACAAGAAGCTGCGCAAGCTGCAGGACAAGAAGGTCGAGATGCAGGTGGCGAGCGAGCAGTTCAATCGCCAGCAGCAGAAGGCCTACGACAAGCTCCGCGACGAGATCATCAAGGACGTCAAGAGCCTGTCGCTCAACAACGCCCGCATCGAGAGCCTGGTCGAGCAGCTCTACGCGCATCAACAAGCGCCTGGTCGGCCTGGAGGGCCGGCTCATGCGGCTGGCCGACAGCTACGGCGTGCCGCGCCAGACCTTCATCGACGAGTACTTCGGCAACGAGCTCGACCAGACCTGGCTCGAGCGCATCGGCGCAGAGCAGCCGCAAGTGGGGCCAGTTCGTCAAGCACGAGCGGAAGTCAGATCGAGCCACATCCGCGAGGACATCCGCACGCTCGCCTCCGAGACCGGCCTCGAGATCACCGAGTTCCGCCGCATCGTCAAGGCGGTGCAGAAGGGCGAGCGCGAGGCGCGGCAGGCCAAGAAGGAGATGGTGGAGGCCAACCTGCGCCTCGTCATCTCGATCGCCAAGAAGTACACCAACCGCGGCCTGCAGTTCCTCGACCTGATCCAGGAAGGCAACATCGGCCTGATGAAGGCGGTCGACAAGTTCGAGTACCGCCGCGGCTACAAGTTCTCGACCTACGCCACCTGGTGGATCCGGCAGGCGATCACGCGCTCGATCGCCGATCAGGCGCGCACCATCCGCATCCCCGTGCACATGATCGAGACGATCAACAAGATCGTGCGCACGTCCCGCCAGATGCTGCACGAGATCGGCCGCGAGCCGACGCCGGAGGAGCTCGCCGAGAAGCTCGCCATGCCGCTGGAGAAGGTGCGCAAGGTCCTGAAGATCGCCAAGGAGCCGATCAGCCTCGAGACGCCGATCGGCGACGAGGAGGATTGCCATCTCGGCGACTTCATCGAGGACCGCAACGCGGTGCTGCCGATCGATGCGGCCATCCAGTCGAACCTGCGCGAGACGACGACGCGCGTGCTGGCCTCGCTCACGC
This sequence comes from uncultured Alphaproteobacteria bacterium, assembly GCA_963797005.1. Lineage (GTDB taxonomy): Bacteria > Pseudomonadota > Alphaproteobacteria > Rhizobiales > Hyphomicrobiaceae > AWTP1-13. The sequence goes on along the minus strand of CAWCOF010000006.1, from coordinate 47,516 downwards.
CGCGCGAGGAGCGCGTGCTGCGCATGCGCTTCGGCATCGGCATGAACACCGACCACACGCTGGAAGAGGTCGGCCAGCAGTTCTCGGTGACCCGCGAGCGCATCCGCCAGATCGAGGCCAAGGCGCTGCGCAAGCTGAAGCACCCGAGCCGCTCGCGGAAGCTGCGCTCGTTCCTCGACAACTGAAGCGGCAATCCCCGCTCCCAAGGGTGTGATCGGCGCCCAGAATGGAGTGTCCCTAAGTCGCAGGAAAGATTGGGCTTTCCTTCTTTGTGTGGGGGTGTTGTGCGACGTTCATTTGACATTCAAGAATGCGAGCTTACATCATAAGCTATAGGAGCTTCGGAGCAGTCCAATGTTACGTTACGTCTATGCCCTGACCCTTGCCGTTGTGATGAGCGGCATTGGCATATCTGTTGCCCTGGCGACAATTACACCTCCTTGAACCATGCGCCGCTAAGCGCACGGAGTTACATCCAGCCCTATTTGCGGGTTAGAAGAGTTCTTGCTTGATCTGCTCGATTTCACGGCGAAGCAACTCGAGCTCTTCTTGAGCCTGCAAGGTAAGGCTTGGCTCGATCCGATCGAGAAAGCGTTTCTTGCCGCGCGCATCGTCTTCCTTGGCCTCGTTTTTTATGATTTCTAACCCAAAGCGGGCTACTCGGTCCGCTTCGGTGAGGCGCTTGTTGCCTGTATCCGCGCCATCAGCCTCGGTACGGCTCCTCGTATAGCTCGCTTGGCTCTGTACAAACGCGGCAAGTGCTTGTGCGTACCAGGCGTTACGGCTCGGAGCGTCGGCACCGCAGGAAAGGTCGAAATTCGCCAACCGCCGCGCGTCCGCCTTCGCGATCTCGGCAAACCCCTCCTTGTAGTGAGGATGCCGAGTGGCCTGCTCAATATGGGCTCTCCGCTATTTCACGTGGGTAGTTTGAGGTCGAGTTTTCCGGCGATGAGGTAGGTGATGGCCTTGAGCGTGCGGGTGGAGCGATAGCCGCGCGCCTTGGCCTTGGCGGCTTGCACGAGGCTGTTGATGCCCTCGATGAGGCCGTTGGCGATGCGGCTGTCGAACCAGGCGAGGATGCCGTCGCGGTGGCGCATCACGGTGCGTGCAGCCTCCTTCATGGGATCGAGGCGTGATCGGATGGCCCAGCTGTACCAGCGGTCGAGGAAGAGAGCGCCCCAGTCGCTGTTGGGCTGCTGGTAGATCTCCTGGAAGGCGAGTCGGATCCGATAGGCCCGCGCCGTCTTCAAGTGCAGGCGCGTGAGGCTCGTGAGCTGCTCACGGCTTTCTGCCGACAGTGACGGCTCGTTCCTGAGCCAGAGATAGCGGCTGCGTTTGAGCTCGGGCCGTCCCCTGCTCTCGGCGCGGCGGACCTTGTCGACGGCGTCGTTGACGAGCTTGACCGCGTGGAACTTGTCGAAGGTGATCTCGGCCTCGGTGAGATTGTCGGTGACGCCCTTGATGAAGGCGCCGCTCATGTCGATGCAGACCTGCTTGACGCGGCTGGCATCGCCGTTGTGGGCCTCCAGATCGTCGGCGAACGCTTCCACGGTATCGGCGCCCCGCCCCTCGGTGACGAACAGCACGCGGCGCTGATCCATATCGACGAACAGCGAGACGTAGTCGTGGCCGCGCCTGGCCGCCGTCTCGTCGATGGCGACGCGCTTCACATCCGCGTAATCGGCATGCTCGCGGGCCTGCTCGACCCAGTGGTGCAGCACGCGCCACATCCGGGTGTCGTGCTCGCCGAGGAGGCGTGCGGCGGCAGCGACCGGCATGGCCGTCATCAGCGTCATGGCGAGAGCCTCGAACAGCAGGGTGAAGCCGGAGCCCTGCCTCGCCCACGGCACGGCGATCTGTTTGACGCCGCAATCGGGGCACTCGATGCGGGCCACGCGCGCGTGCAGGAACGCCTGATGCTGGAAGAAGTCGAGGTGCCGCCACGTCTGCATTGAGGTGTCGTGCACCGGGCAGTCAGCCGTGCCGCATTGTGGACATGGGAACCGGCTGCCCCTGGCGAAGTCGATCTCGATATCGAGACGGCGTGCCTCGGCGTTGAATGCGCAGGCCTTGACCATCCACGGCGGGATCAGCCCAAGCGCCAGCTGCATCAGATCGGTGTCGCGCATCGACGTGTCTCCCGCCGTCCCGTTGAGCCTCGATCGTGCCGCCGTGCTCGCGCCCGTCAAGGAGTGGCCTGGAAACGTCGAGCACGTGTCGCGCTCAGCGCGACGGCCATCCTTGACCGCCGCTCGACACGACGGCTCCGGTTAACGGCAGGTCGGGGCGGAGGGATGGTCTTCGATCGAACAAAGGGATGGGACTAGGGTTGGCATCAAGCCGAGCCGGTCACCCTACCCACTCCGAACAGCGAGGAGGCTCAATATGGGTGGCTTCGATTGACACATACGATGTGTAGAGGTTCCTCCACAGCTTGAGGTCACCGTCGGGGAGCGTCGATTTGCAAGCGCCGGGTCGCTTCAACACGATAGCGCACGTTTCATCGCACGGTTTGTCGTATGGTTTAAAAAAATCCAGGTCCTTCAAGCGCTCACGCAACCCCTCTTTGATCAAATTCAGGTTCGCCAAGTGCTCATCGCGTACGCGCGTCCCGGCTTTGCTACCTTCCTTCGCGAGCCACTCTTCGACGTAAGCCGCCTCAGTTATGCGTATACGCAAGACATACCAACTCTGGACGAGTTCTTCATCCGGCATATTTCTCAATCTCCGCTGGCGCTGCTGTATGAGCCAATCGTCCAGGATTGATGCCGCAGCCGCGTAATAACCGAGTTGTGCCATTATCCCAGCATAGCCCATAGCGAAATATGGGCGTTCGAGCATTTTGCCCTCATTCGCAAACAGTTTCAATTCGTCGCTTAGTGTCCCAACGCGCTTCCAGGCTGCGTTGTCTGCTTTTTGATGCATGCTACTTCGCAGCCTGTTCAGGCACTCCAGCAATACCGAGTGATTGAGGTTCTTGTAAAATTCATTGGGCTTATCGTCCGGTTTGCGCTTCTCGCTGTGCTTGAAGCCCTCAGGGCAATAGCTTGAGAGCCATGGGCCGCATAGGTTAATCACACTTTTGCTAGCTGTAGCGGCGACGATATCTGACGCCATATTGAGCGAATTGCGCACAAACATATTGCTGAGAGCCGCGCTGACCTCCGTTAGTTGTTGTGCTCTCCCAGTAGTACTCGCTTCTTGCGCATTTGGCATCCAACTCAACGTCGCAAGCTGCCTGAAGCCGGCAACGAACGCTCCAAGATGCCTATCGACCAATTCGGCGTCCCCTGTCTCCTTAGACCATGCGAATAAGCAGCCGAGCGGCGGCTTTATGATGCGATTTGCAACGTTCGCAGCGCCTTGGAGATGCTCGACCTGCACCTCGTTTAGGTCGGGTTTGAACAGTTTCAGATATTGTAGGTCCCGTCCGATAGTACCGCCGAGCTCGGACACATAGTACAATCCATTCGATCCTCCCGTCGCAGATTGGGAGTATCCAGCCGGCGGCGTCGAGCCAAGATTCTTGCGCGATCGTCCCGCGAATGTCAGCTCCGCACCTGGAATTTTCAATCCCTTGAGACCAGCGGCGTAATGCCGGACCACCCTGACTGCTTGATCGCCGACGGAACCGAGCAAGAAGAGCAACACTAGGCCGATGCCGGACACCGCCTGGCCTCGCGTCATCTCTTCCGTCGGATTGTGGACAACAATGCTATTGATCCAGATCGCTAACAGTGGGCCGAACAGGAACCCAAGATAGATGTTCACGCTTCGACTTGAGATGGCTTCGATCGGTGTTATGTATTCATGAATGAGCAAGATTGCCGCAAGGACCGCAATAACGATCGCGACCCGCAAAAAGATGCGAGCCAAGCGAGCTGATGCTTGAGTAAATCTGATTTCAATACCAAGGGTGCTGAAGTCTCCGCCAGCATTAGGGACTCGCGCAAACGCTAGAAGCTGGTAGATCGCGAATGCTAAGCCGGCAGATAGAATGAATGCAGTCATTTTTTCCTCGAAACTGAAAATGCTGGTGCGGATAGGCGCCGCCATTCCTGCCCAACTGCGCACAACATTGTAACACTGTCTCAAATAAGATTATAGGATCGGCAAACCGACGAGAGCAAGGGTTACAACGCCGGCTTCACCGGGAACGACCGCTCCCGCTTCCTGCAGGCACTTGAGGAGGCCGCGCAGGCTATCAAAGCAGCCACTGATCCACCACAAACGTTTGGGCGGGTGTCCCGCCCAAACGGGTGCGGGCGGCAGCCCGCTCGCGTCAGCGAAGTCGCCCTCGCCCGAGGTTGTGAGTGCAGCCCTCCCTGCCGACGTCGCAGCCCAGCCGGAGCCCCCGCCGATGGGATCGGCTGCGAATTCAATGTGGGCAAGCGTGAAGACCTGGGCGCAGCGGCTGCGGAGCAGGCGCTTGCGCGCGCGGTGCGACGGTCGGCGCCGCGAGCGGCGCGCGTTTCCCGACGGCCAGTCCTACTTCTCCCGGCGGGTGCCGAGCCCCATTTGCTTGGCCAGCTGCGAGCGGGCCGCTGCATAGTTGGGGGCGACCATGGGATAGTCGTGGGGGAGGCCCCACTTCTCCCGGTATTCCTCGGGGGAAAGGTTGTAATGCGTACGTAAATGCCGCTTGAGAGACTTGAACTTCTTGCCGTCCTCCAAGCAGACGATGAAATCGGGGGTCACTGATTTCTTGACGGCGATGGCAGGGCGAAGTTCTTCGCGCTCGGTTTGACCGATGCGCTGCGAAGCTTTGCTCAAAGCCTCGTGCACATCACCGATGATCCCGGGAAGATCGGCCGAAACGACCGTATTGTTGCTGACATAGGCCGAAATGACCTTTGCCGTCAGCTCGACCAGGTCGGGCCTATTCGATTCATCCATGATGTCCCTCCACCCGGACCTGAATTTCGTGCAACGGCAGCGCCCCCTTGTATGGGCCGTTCACTATTCTTGCTACTTATGCGTCGAACACAACAATATAATACAGCATGACTAGTTACCAATCCAAGAAAAAAGCCCGCAGTTGTGGCACCGATACCGCCAGTATTTGGCCTTGTCTGGGGCCTCGGCCAGGCTTTGTCACAGTTCCGGCGCCTCAGTGAGACTTACACTAGCCGGGCCCCCTCCGGCCAACACGAAGTCTTGAAAGCAATGCCTGTCGAAGGCCGGCGCCGCCGAGGTCATAATGGGGCCCCGGACCCCCGGTACCAGCTCCCTTCCAGCCGAAGGCCGCCCCCATGACCAAGACGCAGACCGCCGACCACCCCGACAAGGTCGTCAAGAGCGATGCGGAATGGCGCGAGCAGCTGACGCCGGAGCAGTACTACGTAACCCGACAGCACGGCACGGAGCGGGCCGGCACCTCGCCGCTCAACAAGGAGAAGCGGGCCGGCATGTACGCGTGCGTGTGCTGCGGGGAGCCCTTGTTCTCTTCCGATGCCAAGTTCAACTCGGGCACCGGCTGGCCGAGCTTCGACCAGCCCGCCGACACCGGCGCCGTCAGCGAGCACGCGGACCGCTCCTTGTTCATGCGCCGCACGGAGGTGCGCTGCGCGCGCTGCGAAGGCCACCTGGGCCATGTCTTCCCCGACGGTCCCCGCGATTCGACCGGCTTGCGCTACTGCATCAACGGCGCGGCGCTGAGCTTCAAGCCGGGCGACACCTGACAGGCGGTCTCGCAAACGCCGAAGCGCAGTCCCGATCAAGGCATGCGGAGGCGTCCCCAGCAGACGCCCCGCGCGAAGGAAGGTTGCCCCATGCACGGCCTCGACCGCCCTCTCTCCCGTCCGCCTGTGCCGCCGGTCGCCAAGCGCCGGCCCACCTTCTCCGTCCATCACGGCGTCGAGCTGGCGGATGAGTATGCCTGGCTGCGTGCGGACAACTGGCAGGAGGTGATGCGCGACCCATCCGTGCTCGATGCCGACATCCGGGCCTACCTGGAGGCGGAGAACGCCTACATGGAGGCCTCATTGGCCGACACGGCCGACCTGCAGGCGACCCTCTATGCCGAGATGAAGGGCCGCATCAAGGAGGACGACAGCACGGTCCCGGCGCCCGACGGCGCGATGGCCTACTACATGAGCTACGTCATGGGCGGGCAGCATCCCCGGCTGTGCCGGCAGCCCCGCAACGGCGGCGTCGAAGAGGTGCTGCTCGACGGCAACAAGGAGGCCGCGGGCCTCGCCTATTGGCAGCTCAGCGCTGCGGCCCACAGCCCGGACCACAAGCTCCTGGCCTACGCGGCCGACGACAAGGGGTCGGAGCTTGCCACCATCCGCATCCGCGACCTCGCCACCGGCGAGGACCTGCCCGATCGGATCCCCGATACCCGCAGCGCCATCGTGTGGGCACGCGACAGCCGCACGCTGTTCTACGTCAGGCTCGACGCCAACCATCGCCCGCTATTCGTCTATCGCCACCGCGTCGGCACCCCCGTCGAGGAGGATGTGCTCGTCTACGAGGAGAAGGACATCGGCTTCTACGTCGGCGTGACGCAGACGCAGTCGGGCCGGTTCGTCGCCATCGACGCGCACGACCACCAGACCAGCGAGGTCTATCTCATCGACGCCGACCGGCCGGAGACCGCCCCGCGCCTGGTGGCTGCCCGCACGCATGGCCACGAGTATTCGGTCGAGCACCACGGCGACCGGCTCATCATCACCACCAACTCCGGCGGCGCGGAGGACTTCCGCATCTGCGAGACGCCGCTGGCCGCGCCTGAGATGTCCAACTGGCGCGAGATCCTCGCCCACAAGCCCGGACGGCTGATCCTGGAGGCGATCGCCTTCAAGGCTCACCTAGTGCGGCTCGAGCGCGAGGACGGCCTGCCGCGCATCGTCGTCCGCCGCTTCTCGGACGCGGCGGAGCATGCAATCGCCTTCGACGAGGAGGCCTATTCGCTCGGCATGTCGGGCGGCTACGAGTTCGACACCACCACCGTGCGGTTCACCTACTCGTCGATGACGACGCCGGCGCAGGTCTTCGACTACGACATGGAGGCGCGCGCGCGGACCTTGCGCAAGACGCAGCAGGTGCCGAGCGGCCACGACCCCGCCGACTACGTCACCCGCCGCCTCTTTGCGCCAGCCCCGGACGGCGAGACGGTCCCCATCTCTCTCCTCTACAAGGCGGGCACGCCGCTCGACGGCTCGGCACCGCTCTTCCTCTACGGCTACGGCTCGTACGGCATCACGATTCCCGCGGGCTTCTCCACCAACCGCCTGTCGCTCGTCGACCGCGGCTTCATCTTCGCCATCGCCCACATCCGCGGCGGCAAGGAGAAGGGCTACCGCTGGTACACGGAAGGCAAGCACCTCAAGAAGCGCAACACCTTCACCGACTTCATCGTCGCCGGCGAGTTCCTGGCGAAGGCGGGCTACACGCGGCGCGGTCGCATCGTGGCCAACGGCGGCTCGGCCGGCGGCATGCTGATGGGCGTGGTCGCCAACATGGCGCCCGATCTCTTCCTCGGCATCATCGCCGACGTGCCGTTCGTCGACGTGCTCAACACCATGCTCGACGGCACCTTGCCGCTCACCCCGCCGGAGTGGCCCGAGTGGGGCAACCCGATCGCCTCCAAGGAGGATTTCGACATCATCCGCTCCTACTCGCCCTACGACAACGTTGGCGCCAAGGCCTATCCGCACATCTTCGCCTACGGCGGCCTGACGGACCCGCGCGTCACCTACTGGGAGCCCGCCAAGTGGATTGCGCGGCTGAGGGCGCGCAACACCAGCGACCGCCTGGTCCTGCTCAAGACCAACATGGAGGCCGGTCACGGCGGCGCGTCCGGGCGCTTCGAGGCGCTGAAGGAGATCGCGCTTGACTACGCCTTCGCGCTCAAGGTCGCGGAAAAGACCGAATGACGAAGCGGGCGCCGGGCTGAGCCGAGCACCCGGCGGTTCAGCATCTACACTTCGATGTCGCCGGAGTCGTCGTCGCCCGCGTCGTCGTCATCGTCATCGCGGTCGTCGTTGTCGTTGTCGTTATCGTCAACGGGCTGGGCGCGGTCGGAGCCGCTGTCCGGACCCGCAAGCGGGCTCTTCGCATCGGCTGCCGTGGGTGATCCATGGCCGGCATGCGCACCCCCCAGCATGCTGCGGAGACTGTCGGCGACCAGCATGCCGCCGGCAACACCGGCTGCGGTCGCCAGCGCCGAGCGCATGAACCCGCCGCCGGAAGCCGGCGGTGGCGAGGCTGGCTGCGATGGCGGCGGCTCGTCGCGGCTCGAGGAAGCGGACGACGGGGTCGCGCCCGCGCCCACCTGGGGCACGCTGGAGGGCCGCCTCTCCTCGTCGGAGCGGCCGCCGAACAGGCCGCCGCCCAGGAAGCCGCCGCGCGAACGGGGCTCGCGCTGGCTCTCGAGCTCGCGCAAACGGTCCTCCAGGTCCTGGATGCGGCCGTTCGCCGACTCCAGCGCCTGCTCCTGCACCAGCACCGATTGCACGAGCATGTAGGGTGCGTCCGCATTGCTGCGCACCGACTGATTGATCAGGGCTTCCGCCTCCCTGTCCTTGTCGGGACGGCCGAAATCGCGCATGCGATCGAACAGCCCGGCGATCAGGCGACGCTCGTCTGGGGTCATGTTGAGGGGTGCTCCCACGCAGGATGATGACGTCATATCGGGTGCCGCTCGCCGTCTGACAATGGGCGGAGGTGCCCTGCTACCTCTGGGCAGGCGCCGCGCCGGTTCTACTCGAACTCGTGCTATCCCCGGGACGCGGCAGGCCGCCGGAGCGGCGGTCAGAACAAGGCGCCGCGCGCGGCCACGGGCCAGATGCACTCCACGCGAGCGTCGGCACGCCCCAGGCCGCGGACACCGACGTACCAGTCGTGCAGGTTGACGGTCGGGTCGCAGTGGCCGGGCACGAGCAGCACCTTGTCGCCGCGCTTGGGGCTCACCTCGCACGACGACAGGTCGAGCACGCCGTGCTCGTCGGAGGGCCGCTGATAGATCGCGCCGGGAAGCTTCCATGGGCTCGGCATGCCGCTGTCGACGGCCAGCGACTTGTGCCCGGCATCGAGGATTGCGCGCTCCGGCGCCGGCGCGCTCATCACCGTGGCGTAGACGAAGAGCGCATGCTCGTAAGTGTCGAACGGGCCGCCGTCGCCCTTCTTGTTGCGGGCGTAGTCGGCGTCCATGAAGATGTAGGAGCCGGCCTGCAGCTCGTTGTAGAGCCGGCTTGCCGCCTCGTTCTCGTAGGTGCCGGTGCCGCCGCCGCCGACGGTCGCAGCCGTCAGTCCGGCCGCCTCGAGGCCGGAAAGCGTCTCGCGGACGAGCTCGATGGCGCGCGCGATCTGCTGCTTGCGCTCGCCGGCCTCGCGCACATGCTGGGCAGAGCCATGATAGGCCTGCAGCCCGCCGAAGCGCAGGTGCGGTGACTTGGCGATTGCCTCGGCGATGCGGACGGCGGGTGCGCCCGGCACAACCCCGCAGCGCCGCCCGCCGACGTCGATCTCGACCAGCACATCGATGGTCGTGCCCACCTTGGCCGCCGCCGCCTCGATCTCGGCGACGTTGGCGATGTCATCGGTGCAGACGCCGATCCTGGCCTTGCCCGCAAGCGCCGCCAGCCGTTCGAGCTTCCCGGCACCCGCAACCTCGTTGGAGACGAGCACGTCGCCGACGCCGCCCGCCACCAGCACCTCGGCCTCCGATACTTTCTGGCAGCACACGCCGACGGCGCCGAGCGCGATCTGGCGGGCGGCGATATCGGGCGACTTGTGCGTCTTGGCGTGAGGCCGCAGGCGCACGCCGGCGCCCCTGGCGAAGTCCGCCATGCGCTTCAGGTTGCGCTCGAAGGCATCCAGATCGATGACAAGCGCCGGCGTGTCGACCGCGGCAAGCGGCGCGCCGATCGCGGCGGGCGGAGGTATGGGCATGGGCGACCTGCCTTCCTGTGCCCGTGTCGGGTTCCCGGGCAGATCGCTTCAGTAGCAGGAGACGGCACATAAGAAAAAGGGCCGCCGAAGCGGCCCTCTGCAGCCCCTGTGTGCAGTCTTTAGGCTGCTTGCGGCACGGGTGCCGGCAGCTTCTTGACCGCTCCCTGCTCGCTTGCCGAGCGGAGTGCGATGCCGAAATACCTGGTGCGCTTGCCGATGCGCTCCTTCTTGACGCCGAGCTCGCCGATCTCGCGCGTGACGCGGGGATGGGCGAACGGCACCTTGTCGGTCTCCTCGCACCAGGCGCAGTACTCCTCGTAGAGCTCTGTCGACGTGACGCTCGAGCTGTCGGGCGCCGCCAGCACGCGCTCGCGGTAGAAGCGCTGGACGTCGCTGTCGGGCACGCCGTGCGGCATCCGGTTGTCGTTGGCATTGAGGCTGCGCACCGGCGGCGGGGTCGCCGCCACCGCCTGCGCGGTAGCCTCCTCCGCAACCATGGCCTCGGCCACGGACACCTGGGTTCGCAGGGGCGACCTGACCCGTGGCGTGACCGGATCGTGGATGCGCCAGTAGGCGAACGCCACGAACATGCCGAAGCCCGAGCCGATCTCGATCAGAAGGGCCACGAACATGGTCAGCCCCGTCTGCACCGTCGGCACATCGAGCCCCGTGATCTTCGCCAGCACGCTGGCCTGCGGATCGGCCTGGGCCATCACGGCGCTGCCGGTCACGTTGGCGAGCTTGGCGCCGATCTCGGCGATGCGCGACTCGAGCTTCTGGGAGTTCTGCGCCGAGGCCAGCTCGGCATTGAGCTTGAAGTACTGCTGGCAGTAGTTGCGCGCACCTCTGCCTCTCACGTCGGTGCATTCGTTCGTGACGGCCCAGTAGCGCTGCGCCTTGTGCACATTGAGCTCGGCGGCAACGGTCTCGTATGGCCGGTGCGCCGGGATCCAGGAAAGCTGCTCCTGGGCGCGCTTGGAGTTGGCGCGCAGGTCGGTGTAGTTCGCCGCCGCGGCAGCGCGCTGTCCCGACGTGTCGAGCCGGTTCAGCGCGGCGTGCCCAAGCGCCGAGGTCATGGCGTAGCCCGTGACCACCACCCACACCAGCACGGCTGCGAGTGCCTGCGCCCACATGCGGTTGCGGATCGCGGCAAAGAAGAAGAACGGCACCAGCGCCTTGAAGCAGTCCGCGGCAACCGAAGCCGCGCCATAGATTTCGCCATCCAAGGCGGTTTTGCCGAGGCTGAAGCCGAAGCGGTAGTTCATGGCTGCGGACACGGCCAGCAGGATGCTGGCCGCAATGACGCCCAATATGCCCAAGGCATGTCTTGCCATTGGAGCCCCCTTTGTTTCTCCGGCGCACCGCGGGACGGCTGCCGCAATCGGACATGCGAGAGGGAAGCCCCGGCCGCGGAGGATAGGTTCGAGCGCCTTTCCCTCGAGCGGGTCGCCGGCTTGTAGCCGCCGGGCACCACTCAGCGCTCGTCCATCCACGGACGGAAGCCAAGGCGTCGGTCACAGGTTATGCACATGGCCCCTCGTTCACGCAGCCAACCTGTGCACACGCTGAAACGGACCGGCCGAACAGAAATGCAGCACGCTTATGCAGCCCCCTCGACTGCTAAGTCTAAATAATTCGTAAAGAATTCAGTTGCGTATGCTGCCACGCAAGCGTCAAACACACGATCGGTCGAGCACAGGCCAAGTAAAAGGCACTGCCGCTCTGTCCACTGTTCATCCACCGGCGCCGATTCTTTCCACCGATGCCGGGCCGTTCGAGTTGCTCCGGCCACCGGCGGCTCTGTGGCCCCGATCCGACACGCCGTTGTGTCCTAAAGGACGATCTCGCCGCGCAGGAACGACTGGGCGACTTCGCTCTGGGGATTTGCAAAAAAACCCTCTCGGCCAGTGCGTTCGACCAGGCGGCCGCGGTGGAGAAATGCCACCTCGTCGGCGAGGCGGCGGGCCTGGCCCAAATCGTGGGTAATGAGCACGATGCGCGTCCCCTCCGCGCGCACGACCCCCAGCAGCGCCTCGATCGCCTTGGTGGCGGCCGGGTCCAGGTTGGAGGTCGGCTCGTCGAGGATCAGGATCTCGGGAACCGTGGCCAGCGCCCGGGCGATCGACAGCAGCTGCTGCTCGCCGCCCGACAGCACGCGCGCCGGCGAGGCGGCAAGATGCGTGAGGCGCGCCCGCGCCAGGGCGGCCTGGGCACGCGCGGCGCGTTCTGCCCGCAGCACGCCGGCCACGCCCAGGGCGTATTCGATGTTGGCCTGCACCGAGCGGCGCAGCAGCACGGGGCGCTGAAAGACGAAGCCGATCTTGGGCGCCCGCCGTCGCTCGGGAGGGCGCCCCGCCCACGTCACCGTCCCGGCGGTGGGCTCGATGAGGCCTGCCAGCACCCGCACGAGCAGGCTCTTGCCGGCACCGTTGGGGCCCACGATGACGAGCGTCCCCGTGCCCGCGATCTCGATGTCGATGCCGTCGAGCAGCCGCCGGTCGCCCCGCTCGAACACGAGGTCGTGCCCGCGGATCGGAAGGATCGCGCTGGGGCCGGCGTCGCTCTCGTTGACGGCGCGCTGCACCTTGCCCTCACGCGTAGGCGGAGCGCGTGGCCGTTGCGCGCAGGCCCATCACCAGCGCGTTGACGCCGATCGCCATGGTCAGCAGGATCAGTCCGAGGCCCAGCGCCAGCGCCAGATCGCCCTTCGACGTCTCGAGCGCGATCGCCGTCGTCATGACCCGCGTGACGTGATCGATGTTGCCGCCGACGATGATCACGGCGCCGACCTCCGCCGTCGCGCGTCCGAAACCGGCAAGGCACGCGGTGAGCAGGCTGAACCGTCCGTCCCACAGCAGCGTCGGCACGGCGCGGAGCGTGCCCACGCCCAGCGCACGCAGTTGCTCGTCGTACTCCTGCTTGAGGTCCTCGATGGTCTGTCGTGCCAGCGCGGCAACGATGGGCGTCACCAGCACCGTCTGCGCCACGATCATGGCCATTGGCGAATAGAGCAGGCCGAAGCCGCCCATCGGCCCGGCGTTGGAGAGCACGAGGTAGACGACGAGGCCGACGACGACGGGAGGCAGCCCCATCAGCGCGTTGACCAGCAGGATCAGCAGCGACCGGCCATGGAACGTGCTGATCGCGATCAACGCACCGAGCGGCAGGCCGATCACAGCGGCGAGCACCGTGGCCGACAGACTGACCTTCCACGACAGGATCACGATTTCCGTCAGGTTCGCGTCGAACCTGGCGATGAGGTGGAAGGCTTCGGCGACGGCGGCGAGAAAGTCCTGCATGGGCGATCGTTCCGCTGCTCTGCAAAACAATCCTGCGCTGGCCAGGCCGCGCCGTCAAAGTGTAAAGAATGCCATGAATTGCCTGTCAAGTGCCGATGCCACCTCCAGGGGCCGCGTCGTGGTTTCAGCATGTGCGTCGGCGCCTGCGAACCGTCCTGGGCACCCTGGGCACCCAAGTCCGCGCGTCGTCCCCGATGACCCCGAAGTTGGAAGGTCGTGTCGTCTTCGCCAAGCATGAGCCAAACGCTGCAGGCACGCCCGTCTCCCGCGGATCACCTCCAAGCCAGACGCGCACGCCGATCGCCACCGATCCGCGGCTGGCAACAATGATGGACATCGAGGCCACGGCGCTCGACGCACGCCGCGCGATGCGCAGCGCTTCCCGGCCGCAGTCGATCGCCGGCACGCAAGCCGGCCCCGCCGGCGGCTGGCCCAACGGCCGGAGAAGGTCAAGACTTGACCGTGTCCGTTGCGGGGTCCAATCCTGCGCGGACAGCCGATCTCGAAGGTTATGGACGGGCGAGTGGCGCGCCCCGCGCGGCTTGGCTCGATGTGGCATGCTCTTCGCTCAGACGCACAAGAGGCCCGGTTGAGACCTTCCTGGATCCTCCTTCGGGATGCGTGCGCCTGGGTTGCGGGCGCCGCGGTCGCACTGGCCCTTCTCGTCTCCCTATCGAGCTCTGCTCGAGCCGGCGTGCTGGAGTCCATCCGCGCGCGTGGGCACCTCGTCTGCGGCGTGGGCACCGGGCTGACGGGCTATTCGACGGTCGCCGAAAACGGCGCGTGGGCCGGCATCAGCGTCGACTTCTGCCGGGCCCTGGCGGCGGCCGTGCTCGGCAGCAAGGACGCGGTGAAGTTCGTGCCGCTCCCCCCCATCGATCGCTTCTCGGCGCTGAAGGCGGGCGAGGTCGACGTCCTCTCGCGCAATGCCACCATGACCTCGAGCCACGACACCGGCCTCGGCATCCGCTTTGCGGGCGTGCTCGTCTACGATGGCCAGGGCTTCCTGGTGCGCAAATCGCAGGGCCTTGCCAGCGCGCTGGAGCTGTCGGGCGCGCGCGTATGCGTGGTCACGGAGACCGCGGACGAGCAGGGCATCGCCAACTATTTCGGCAGGCTGAAGATGCCCGTCGAGCTGATCAAGTTCGACAAGTGGCCCGACGTCGTTGCCGCCTACACCAACAAGGCGTGCCAGGTGCTTTCGGCCGACATTTCGCGGCTTGCCCTCACCCGTCGGCAGTTTTCCGACCCCGACGAGCACATCATCCTGCCGGAGCTCGCCACCAAGCACTTCGTCGGGCCGGCCGTGAAGCAGGGCGACGAGGACTGGTTCAGCGTGGTGCGCTGGACGCTGTACGCCTTGATCGCGGCCGAGGAGCTCGACATCACCAGCGCCAACGTCGATGCGATGAAGACATCGGCCAGCGAGGAAATCCGCGGCTTTCTCGGCGTCGATCTGGATCTCGGCAAACGCCTGGGGCTCAGCGCCGATTGGACCCAGCGCATCGTCAAGCAGATCGGCAACTACGGCGAGCTGTTCGAGCGCAACCTCGGCGCCAAGTCTCCCATGAGGCTCGAGCGGCGGCTCAACAAGCTCGCCGGCAACGGCGGGCTTCACTACGCCCCCTCGTTCCGCTGACGCAAGGCCCCGCGCCCTCTCAGCGCTTGATCACCTCGACCTGAACGGCCTGCCCGGCCTGCACGGTGAACACGCGCCGATACACCTCGCCGCCATTGCGGGCGCTCACCGTATAGGTGCCCGGTGCCAGGATATGCGTGGGCAGCGCGCCGACGCTCTCCTTGACGGTGACGCCTTGCGCGTTGGCAAGCGTCCATTGCGTGTCGGCCAGGGCATCGCCGCCGGCACGGCTCACCAGCTTCAGCGTGACCTTGGCCGCAGAATGCGTGAGCGTCGCCTCGGTCAGCTTGCCGGCCTCGACGGTCACGTCGGCGTGCACCGTGGCGTTGGCGTCGCCGTAGGTCCCCACGATACTGTAGATGCCGGCGTTCAGCCTGATGATCACGCTAGGCCGCACGCCGCTCATCACCGGCGTTCTCTGGCGCTCGTCGGAGAAGATCTCGTATGTGATGGCCCGCTCGGGGACGGGCTGGCCGTTGTCGAGCAGCGCGTGGATGCGCAAGCCTCCGGCGTTGAGCACAAACCGCTCCAGCGTGCCGCCCGCGGCCGGGACCGAGATCTTGCGCGTCAGATGCGCGCGGCCGAACCCCACGCTCACCAGATAATCGCCGGGCTCCAGCCGCAGCGCGGGGCTTGCCTCGCTATGCTTGGAGACGAGCTTCGGCTTGCCGTCGGGGCCTGGCCGGCCCTGGTAGATGTACCATACGAGGCCCTGCTCGATGCTTTGGCCGTCCTCCGTCAGCAGGGCCACCAGCTGCACCGGCGCGGGACCATTCCCGGCAGCGCCGGGCTTCGCATCGGTACGCGGCACGACCGTCGTATTGGGAGGCAGCACGCTGCCGCCTGGCGCATCGCCTCGCGGCGCAGGCCCGATCTCGATCGCCCCGCCGGGCTGGGCTGGATTGGCGTCGACCTGCCAGGACGGGCTTGCCTGCTGCGCGACCGCCGGCGCCGGGCCGAGGCAGGCCAGCAGCGCCGTCGCCAGGCCGCAGAACAGGATCACCAGACGCGCCACGTGCTGCGCCTCCCCGGTTGCGATTCGCACCATGCTCCGCGACAAGTCTAACAATTCTGAGGCGAGGCGATTCAATCTGAAGCGATCCTGCTCGAGCGCGCCCCGGCAGCGCACCTCAATCGGCCGTCATCACGAACGGCTTCGTCTCGCCGGCGGGCACATCGACCGTGCGCTCGTAGCGCTTGTCGCGCGTCTCCGCCCTGATCCGATAGCGCCCGGCCTGCAGCGTCACGGAGGGCTCCGCCTGGCCTGTTGTCCACACCGTGTGCCCGCGCTGGTCGAGGACTTCCCAGAAGACCTCTCCGAGCGGATTGCCGCGCGCGCCCGTGAGGCTCAGCTTCAGCGTGCTGGCTTGGTGCTCGAAGTCGATTTGCTGCGTCTGCCCGGCCTTGATGTCCACCTCGCGCGCGACGCGGGCGTTGGCGACGCCATAGCGGGCCTCCACCCGATAGCGGCCCGCGGCGAGATAGAGATCAGCCGAAGGGCGGCTTGTCGCGAGCCCATCGGGCGAGGCCCCGTCGAGGCGGTCGACGCGGTAGGAGACCGGGCCCGAGAGCGTCTGCGCGCCGCCAATGGGCCGGGTCGAAAGGGCGAGCCGGCCGGCCGCAAGCAGGAGCGTACGCCGCACCAGCTCCCCCGGGCCCACGGCTACCCGGTCCTGCGTCTCCGCACCGCCCTGCCGCACATTCACGTAGTAGGTCCCGGGCGGCAGCAGGAATTGCGCCTGGCGGGCTGCCGAGCGGGCGATCTCGCGCCGGCCGCGCGGCGCGTAGGGATCGTCCTCGAGCACGCTGAAGATGGGCGCGGCGAGCGGGGCGCCGCCCGGCCCCGTGGCCGTCAGCTCGATGGCCCCCGCATTGAGGGCGACATCGACGCGCCCGCGGCTTCCGGCTGGCACCACGACGGAGCGCTCGGCATGCACCAGCCCCTGCTCGACGCGCACCACGTAGCGTCCGGCGGGCAGCATTGTGCTGCCCTCGCCGCCCTCGAACACCGCAAGCGGGCGACCGGCCGCAACCCTCTTGGCGTCGGCGTCCTGGCTGGCGGCGCTGATCGTTATGATGGTATCGGCGAGCAGGGCGCCGGTTTTCACCGCCTGGCCTCGCACCTGGAGGGTACCGCTGTTGAGGGCGAGATTGACGACCGTGGGCCCTTGCGCGGCAACCTCGACAGTCCCCTGCGCCGACACCGCACCGTCGTGCACCTCGACCACATAGCGCCCGGCGGACGCGGGCACGTACGGGCTTGCGGCCAGCGCATCGAACACCACCGATGCCGGCTTGCCGTCGGGGAAGACGACCCAATGCAGCGGCCATGCGACCGGCGCGGTCTTCGCCGCCAGCAGGGCCCGCAAGTAGAGACCGGCCGGCGCATCCTGGGGCACGGCCGGCACGGCGGCGGAGGGTGCAGGCTGCGTTGGCGGCTGTGCCGGCGAGGCAGGCGGCTCGGCACCGGTGCTTGCCGCCTGCAGCGCGGCCTCGACCGCCGCCTCGACCTGCTCGCTCGCCTGCGGGTTGAAGAAGCGCCCGCCCGTGGTCTCCGGCAGGCAGAGCATCTTGTTGGCGGCCTCCGCATCCAGCCCCAGGCCCACCACGTTCACCGTGATCCCGGCGGAGCGCAGCCCGGTTGCGACGTCGCACAGGTTCGGCTGGCAGTTGTCCGCATCGTCGTGGATGAGCACCAGGCTCGATCTGCGGGGCGCGGGCGGCAGCGACTTGGCGGCTTCCTGCAGCGCCTGGCTCAGCGGCCCTTTCCCGCGGGGGTTCAGCTTCTCCAGTGGTGCCATGATCCGCTCGACGTCGAGCGGCTCGGGCGGCACGATCATCTCGATGTCGCTGCAGCCCGAGCGCCGATGGCCGAAGGATGCGAGCCCGACCCGGGTCTGCGGCCCCACCTTGGCGAGGGCCCGGCGCAACGCGTCGCGGGCGACGACGAGCTTGCTCGCGCTCGCCCCCTCCATGCGGCCCCACATGGACCCCGACCCGTCGAAGATCACAATGACGGTGGGCGGCTCGTCGGCCGCGCCGACGGCGGCCGGGCAGAGCAACGCCGAAGATAGCGCAAGCCCCGCGGCAAGCCCGCCGCTGCCGATCCGGCGCCACATGCTTTGCAAGGCCTCATTCCTCATCTGCAAGCAAGGCATGACCATTGTACTCGCGGATGAGTTAGTTTAGCGAGTGGTTAGGTTTGGATAACTTGCGAGTGCAGTTGTATGGGCGAAGAGACCATCGAGCTCCTCCTGAGGCGCCGGTCTGCGAAGCCGGCAACGCTGGGCGAGCCGGGGCCTACATCTGAGCAGCTCGATCAGATTTTGACCGCCGCCGCCCGCGTTCCCGATCACAAGAAGCTGGTGCCCTGGCGCTTCATCGTCTTCGAGGGCGAGGCGCGCGCGGCGTTCGGCCGGGTGCTCCTGAAAGCGTGCATGGGCGAGGAGAAGGAGACGCCTTCCGCCGCCCGCCTCGAGTTCGAGCGCACGCGCCTCTTGCGGGCGCCGACGGTGGTCGCCGTGATCTCGCGCGTGACGCCCAACCCGGCGGCGCCCGAATGGGAGCAGATCCTCTCCTGCGGCGCCGCCTGCTTCAATCTCTGTCTTGCCGCCAACGCGATGGGCTTCGGCACGGCGTGGATCACGGAGTGGTATTCCTATAGCGCCGCGGTGCGCACCGCCCTCAAGCTCGCCGCCGGCGAGCGCTGTGCGGGCTTCATCTACATCGGCACGGCGAAGGAGCAGCAGCAAGATCGCGATCGGCCTTCCCTCAACGAGATCGTCACGCGCTGGACGGGATAGTCCGGCAGTCCCGCACCGGAGAGCAAGGAGAGACGGGTGTTCTACGAGACAGCAGCCAACAAGCACGGCCTGAAGCACGATCCCTTCAAGGCACTGGCGGTGCCGCGCCCGATCGGCTGGATCTCCACGGTCAGCAAGGACGGCATCTGCAATATCGCCCCCTACAGCTTCTTCAACGCCGTGGGCGAGCGGCCGCACTACGTCCTCTTCAGCTCGGCCGGCCCCAAGGACTCGCTCGTCAACATCCACGAGACGGGCGAGTTCGTGTGCTCGCTCGCCACCTGGGACCTGCGCTTCAACATGAACATGACCTCGGCGGCCGTGCCGCGCGGCGTCGACGAGTTCCCGATCGGCGACCTCACCGCGGCGCCGAGCCGCATGGTGAAGCCGCCGCGCGTCAAGGAGAGCCCGGCCGCGTTCGAGTGCCGACACTGGAAGACGATCGACCTGCCGCCGGTCAACCCCGGCGAGAAGTCGACCTACTCGGTCATCTTCGGCCAGGTGGTCGGCATCTACATCGACGACAGCTTCATCAAGGACGGCATCGTCGACACCGGCGCCATGCGCCCCATCGCGCGGCTCGGCTACATGGACTACGCGGTGGTGACGCCGGAGACGGTTTTCTCCATCAACCGCCCCACGCCCGAGGAGGCGATGGCCAAGCTCAAGCTCCGCGCGGCGGAGTAGGCCTCGCACAGCAGTAGGTCGGGCAGCCGGGAGATGCGCGCCATGAAACAGGACAACGCCAAGGCCCTCGTCCGCAACATCGCCGAAGTGCCGTGGAAGGAATACCCCGACCACTTCGGGGGCGCGCTGTCGAAGCCGCTGGTCACGCCGGAGAACGGCGGCGCGCGCCACCTCGACTACCGCATCTCCATGTATCAGCCGATGGCCTACGTGAAGCTGCACAAGCACAAGGTGCAGGAGCAGATCTATCACGTGCTCGACGGCGAAGGCCTGATGGACATCGGCGGCGAGCGGCGCGTCGTGAAGAAGCACGACGTGATCTTCCTGCCGCCCGGCATCGAGCATTCGATCCAGAACTCGGGCCTCACCGACCTCGTCTTCCTGGTGATCACCTCGCCCCCGACGGACGATTGACAGGGCCCGACTGTCATCCCGGAATTTCGCGTCAGCGAAATATCCGGGACCCAGAGGCGGCAGACGTGACCCTGGGTCCCGGCTCGCGCGCTGCGCGCTTGGCCGGGATGACAGGTCAATACTGATAGCGGCGCAGGCCGCCATCGACCGGGATGACGGTGCCGGTGATGTAGCCCGCGAGTGGCGAGGCCAGAAAGCACGCGAGGTTGGCGAGGTCCTCGGGCTCGCCGTAGCGGCCGACGGGGATCTCGTTCTCGGACTGCCATTGCCGGTACTCGGGCGTGTAGTTGCGGCGGATCTGCTCGGACATGATGCGGCCCGGTCCGAGCGAGTTGACCGTGATGCCGTCCTTGCCGACCTCGCGCGAGAGGCCCTTGGCCCAGGCGTGCACGGCCGCCTTGGCGCAGAAGGCGCCGTTGATGCCCTCGGGCTCCGACTTGCCGGTGACATTGATGATGCGCCCCCATTTCTTCGCGATCATCTGATCGAGCAGCGCGTGCGTGAGCTGGCGCTGGCGCGTGAAGTTGAGCGTCAGGGCCTCGTTCCACAGCTCCTCGCTGGCGTCGCGCTTGAAGGGCCGGCTGCCGCCGGCGTTGTTGACGAGGATGTCGACCGAGCCCAGCCCGTCGAGCGCCGCCTTGGCGATGCGTTGCGGCGCGCCCTCGGCGAGGAAGTCCTGCACGACGAGGACGGGCTTGGCCCCGCCGGCCTTGGCGATCTCGCCGGCCACCTCCTCCAGCAGCTCGGCGCGGCGCGCGGCAATCGCAACCTTCACGCCCTCTTTCGCCAGCGCCAGTGCAACGCCGCGGCCGATGCCGATGCTGGCGCCCGTGACCAGCGCGGTCTTTCCCTTGAGCTGGAGATCCATGGTTGCCGTCTCTCTTTCTTGATGTCTGCAGTAAGCGGCAGACGCGAGGCAAGCGCAATTGCTTAGTCGCCGATGTGGTGCCAGTCTTCTTCGCGCAACGCACGCAAGAACGTGCCAGTCGCCTCAAGCGCGCCAAAGCGGTGAGCCCACTCGATGTGCTCTTTCAGGCGCTCTCGCTTCGCGTCATCAGGCGCGCTCCAGCCAGCCAGGATCAAGGGATTGGCTGGTTCCCACGCCCCAATACCGAGGTGCTGGCGATTGGGCAGTGACTGATGAAGCTCGTGCCACTTCGTCGGCATCGGGCAGACCCGACGGTTCTCACGACAGTAGGCAAGTAAGCCCTCAACCGTCTCGACCATATCCCTAGCCTCAAGCGGTCCCCGGCGTCGGCAGCCCCTTGCCGACTGCCTGCTCATTCCGCCGTCCAGCCGCCGTCGACGACCAGCGCCGAACCCGTCATGAGCGACGATGCGTCGGAAGCAAGAAACACCACCGCGCCCGTGATCTCGTCGAGCTGGCCGAGCCGCCCGAGCTTGATCCTCGACAGCACCTCGGCCTTGAAGGCGGCATTCTGGAAGAAGGGTCGGGTCAGCGGCGTCTCCAGGAAGGTCGGCCCCAGCGAGTTGACGCGGATATTGTGGGGCGCCAGCTCGATCGCCATCGCCTTGGTGAAACCTTCCATGGCGTGCTTGGACGCGCAGTAGACCGTGCGCCGCGCGGCGCCGACGTGGCCCATCTGCGAGGACACATTGATGATCGAGCCCGGCGCCTTCGCCTCGATCAGGCGGCGCGCCACCGCCTGCGCCACGAAGTAGGCCGCGCGCACATTGAGGTCCATGATCGCGTCGAAGTCCTCGATCGTGACCTCGAGCAGGGGCTTGGGCCGATTGGTGCCGGCGTTGTTGACCAGGATGTTGAAGGGCTCCGCCCGGCCGATCTGCGCCTGCACCTCGGCGAGATCGGTGACGTCGAGAGGCAGCGTCTGTGCCGCCTGTCCACGTGCACGGATGGCGGACGCTGCCGCCTCGATTTCATCGCGTGTGCGCGCGGCAAGCGTCACGCGGGCACCCGCCGCCGCCAAGGCCGACGCTGCAGCAAGGCCGATGCCGCGGCCCGCGCCCGTCACCAGGGCGGTCTTGCCGTCGAGGCGGAACGAGGGGGCGGCACTGAGCTCGATCGACATGAGGTTTTCGTAACACGCCACCACCGTTCGGGGATAGAGCCCGCGAGGGTTGCAGCCCGGCGATGCCCAATTGCCCCATTGCGATTGCGCCGGCCGGATGGCATGCCCGTCCGATCACGATACCCCTCCACCCAGCCTCGTTCAGGAACAGCCCCGTGTCACAACTCTTCTCGCCCCTTCAAATGGGTCCGGTCACTCTGCCCAACCGCGTCGTCGTTGCGCCCATGTGCCAGTACTCGGCCAGCGACGGCACGGCCACCGACTGGCACCTGCAGCACCTGATGCAGCTGGCGCTCTCGCGCGCCGGCATGGTGGTGGTCGAGGCGACCGGCGTGGAGCGCAGCGGCCGCATCACCCATGGCTGCCTCGGCCTCTATTCGGATGCCAACGAGGCAGCGCTCGCCCGCGTGCTCGATGCGGCGCGGCGCGTGGCGGCGCCCGGCACCTGCTTTGCCATCCAGATCGGTCATGCGGGCCGAAAGGCGTCGTGCCAGCGGCCATGGGAGGGCGGGAAGCCACTTGGCGCCGGCGAAGACCCCTGGACCACCTCGGCTCCCTCTGCCGTGCCGTTCTCCGAAGGCGGGCCGCCGCCCGTGGAGCTCGACGAGAAGGGCCTCGCCCGCGTCAACGCCGCGTTCTGTCAGGCCGCCGACCGGGCCGTGCGGCTGGGCTTCGACGCCATCGAGCTGCACATGGCCCACGGCTACCTCCTGCACTCGTTCGTCTCCCCGCTCTCCAACTTCCGCAAGGACGGCTACGGCGGCCCGTTGCAGAACCGCATGCGCTTCCCGCTCGAGGTGACACGGGCGGTCCGCGCCCGGGTGCCCAAGACCATCGCGCTCGGCGCGCGCATCTCCGGCACGGACTGGGCCGACGGCGGGTTCACGCCCGACGACGCGGTGGCCCTGGCGGCCGAGCTGAAGGCAGCGGGGCTCGACTACATCTGCGTCTCGGGCGGCGGCGCCGTCCCGCGCATGAAGATTCCGCTGGGGCCCGGCTACCAGGTGCCGATGGCCGCCAAGGTGAAGGCTGGAACCGGGCTCGCGACACGGGCCGTCGGCCTGATCGTCGAGCCTCAGCAGGCCGAGAGCATCGTTGCCTCGGGCCAGGCCGATTTCGTCGCCCTGGCGCGGGGGTTTCTCGATGATCCGCGCTGGGTGTGGCACGCCGCCGACCGGCTCGGCGCCACCATCTCTTATCCGCCGCCCTACGCCCGCGTCGACCGCGCCAGCTGGCCGGGCGCAGCGATCCTGCGGCCTGCCTGACGCGGGGCGGTTGGGGAGGCCGCCATGTTAGAATGAGTTTGACCAGGGACTTGACGCGCGGTACTGCTAACCAGTACTTGTATGATTGATGCAGATTTCGAATGGGACGACGCCAAGGCCCGCCGCAACTATAACAGGCATGGTGTCACCTTTGAGATCGCCAGGAAGGCTTTCCGCGATCCTTCCATGGTGGAGATTCTCGACGATCGCGAAGACTACAGCGAGGAACGCTACCTCCTCATTGGCATGGCCGACGGCCAGCTGCTGAGCGTCATCTACACCGAGCGCAACCAACGCTTCCGTTTGATCTCGGCCCGTCGAGCGAACAAAGATGAGCAAGATCACTACTTCACGCAGAGCCGGAAGGGGTAAACCCGATCTTCGACCCTTGCGGCCGATGACGGCGAAGGAGATCGAGGCGGCAGCGCGCGCCGACCCGGACGCGCAACCGTTCACGAAGGCTCAACTTGCCCGTATGAAGCACACCCCGCGCGCCAAGCTGATCCGGCGTGCGCTCGGCCTCACGCAACAGGAGTTTGCTGCGCGGTTCCAGATCCCGCTCGGCACGCTGCGGGATTGGGAGCAGGGTACGGCCGAACCAGACCGCGCGGCGCGCGCCTATCTCACCGTCATCGGCCGGGATCCGGACGCGGTCTGCCGGGCCTTGAAGCCGCCGCAGAGGATGGCATCCTGAGTCCCTCGGCAGGCGTCATCACTTTGCAGCGTCAACACCGCCCATTGCCGATGTAGGGGGCCGTGGCCATTTCACAAATGGCGCGCATAATGGCGCCATCGGCAGGGCGGCAGCGAGGGTGGTGACATGGGTTGGTCGATCAAGCTGTTCGATGTCGGCGGCACGGCCGTCCGCATCCATTTGACGTTTTTCCTGCTGCTGGCCTGGATCGGCGCCATCCACTGGTCGCGCGGCGGACCGGCAGCCGCGGTCGACGGCGTCGTCTTCATCACGTTGCTGTTCGTGTGCGTCGTGCTGCACGAGTTCGGCCACATCATCGCCGCGCGCCGCTACGGCATCTCCACCTCCGACGTGACCCTGCTGCCGATCGGCGGCGTCGCCTCCCTTGAGCGCATGCCGGAAAAACCGAGCCAGGAGATCGTGGTGGCGCTGGCGGGGCCGGCGGTCAATCTCGTCATCGCCCTTGTCCTGATCCTGCTCCTGGGCGCACGCTTCGACCTGTCGCAGATGGCCCAGCTCGAGCAGGCGCAAACGACCCTGATGGCGCGGGTGGCCGCCGCCAATGTCGCGCTGCTGGTGTTCAACCTGATCCCCGCCTTTCCCATGGATGGCGGCCGCGTCCTGCGGGCGCTGCTCGCCACGCGCCTGGGCTATACGCAGGCAACGCGGGTTGCGGCCAACATCGGCCAGGGGCTGGCCGTGGTGTTCGGCTTCCTCGGCCTCCTGGGCAATCCGCTGCTGGTGCTGATCGCGGTGTTCATCTTCCTCGCCGCCAGCGGGGAAGCCGGCTACGTGCAGGCCCGCGACTACACGCGCGGCTATCTGGCCTCGCACGCCATGATCACCACCTATGAGAGCCTGCATACGGCCTCCACGGTCGACGATGCCGCCCAGCTTCTCCTGCGCACGACGCAGCAGGAGTTTCCCGTCGTCGACGGCGGCGGATATCTGCGCGGCGTGCTCACCCGGGAGGTGCTGATCTCGGCCCTGCGCGAGAAGGGCGGCGAGGCGCCGGTGCTCACCGTCATGGACCGCGACGTGCCGACGGTGCCGGAGAACGCCCACCTCGACAACGTCTTCGAGCAGCTGCGGCGCAAGGGGCAGCGCGTCGTCGGCGTGGTCGATGCCAACAAGCATCTCGTCGGCTACATCACCTCGGAGAACCTGGCCGAGCTGTTGATGATCCGCTCCTCGCGGGAAGCAAGGGCCGGCGCTGCGGCCTAGCCGTCGGCAACCTCACACGGGCTTTGCCGTCTGCTCGGCGATCCAGCGCAGGAAGTCCTCCGAGCCCCCGCCCACGGGCAGCACAAGAAGGGCCGGGTTGGTGTACGGGTGCAGCTTCCGCGCCTCGGCGATCACTCGGGATGCGAGCGCCGCGCGCGTCTTGATGATCATCGCCGCCTCGCTGCCGCGCTCTCGTTTACCCTCCCACATGTAAATGGCGGTCATGCCGGGGAAGATGTTGACACAGGCGGCCAGCCCGCGGTCCACCAGCGCACCGCCAATCCGCTCGGCTTCCTCGGCCGATGGAAACGTAGAATAGATCAGAACGGGCTTGTCGTTTTCACCCAACTGATACAGCCTCCGGGAACCGAGGGGTCAGACCCCATGCGAGCAGACTCCATATGAGCACAGCGCGGAAATTCGACAAGATCGCCTTCGTCGCCAGCGATGTGCCCGAGGCGCGCGAGGCGCTGGCGCGGCTGGCCAAGGCCTACGGCAACGCCGCGCCCAGCAACGCCGACGCCATCGTCGCGCTCGGCGGCGACGGGCTGATGCTGCAAACGCTGCACGCCCACCTCAACGACCGCATCCCGATCTACGGCATGAACCGCGGCTCGGTCGGCTTCCTGATGAACGAGTACCAGGAGGACGACCTGCAAGGCCGCCTCGCCAACGCCCAGATCAACCGCATCCACCCCTTGAGCATGCGCGCGCTGGACGCCAGCGGCGCCGTGCACGAGAGCCTCGCCATCAACGAGGTGTCGCTCTTCCGCCAGACCTACCAGGCCGCCAAGATCCGCATCTCCATCGACGGCAGGGTCAGGCTCGAGGAGCTGAACGCGGACGGCGTGCTGGTGGCCACCCCCGCCGGCTCCACGGCCTACAACCTCTCCGCACACGGGCCGATCCTGCCCATCAACGCGCCGCTGCTGGCGCTCACCCCGATCAGCCCGTTCCGGCCTCGGCGCTGGCGCGGGGCGCTGCTGCCCAACGAAGCCCGCATCCGCTTCGACGTGCTGGAGCCCGACAAGCGCCCCGTGAGCGCGGTCGCCGACCACGACGAGACGCGCTTCGTGGCGCAGGTGGACGTGGCCCAGGCCGCCCACATCGACCTCTTCATGATGTTCGATCCCGGCCACAGCCTGGACGAGCGCATCCTGTCC
This sequence comes from uncultured Alphaproteobacteria bacterium, assembly GCA_963797005.1. Classification (GTDB taxonomy): domain Bacteria; phylum Pseudomonadota; class Alphaproteobacteria; order Rhizobiales; family Hyphomicrobiaceae; genus AWTP1-13. The sequence continues at coordinate 21,380 of CAWCOF010000006.1, read as the reverse complement.
GAACAGTTTCTCTACTGACAAAACAAAAGGCGAGGAAACCGCGGTGAACGGGCTGTATCTGGAAGACTTCGAGGTCGGCCGCGTGATCGACCACGCGCTGCGCCGCACCGTCACCGAGATGGACAACACGCTTTTTTCCTGTCTCACCCACAATCCGCAGCCGCTGCACATCGACCACGAGTTCGCCAAGGGCACCGAGTTCGGCAAACCCTTGATGAACAGCATCTTCACGCTCGGCCTGATGATCGGCATCTCGGTCAACGACACGACCATTGGCACCATCGTTGCCAACCTCGGCATGACCGACGTGAAGTTCCCCGCCCCCGTGTTCCATGGCGACACGCTGCATTTCACCAGCGAGGTGATGAGCACACGCGAGAGCCGCTCGCGCCCCGATGCCGGCGTCGTCGAACTCCTGCACAAGGGCTACAACCAGAAGGGCGAGTTGGTGGCGGAATGCCGGCGGCAGTTCCTGGCGCGCCGCCGGCCGAAAGCGAAGGCCTGAGCCGTGCGCTCGCTGCTGTTCATTCCCGCCGACGATGAGCGCAAGCTGGCCAAGGGCCCCGACACGGGCGCCGACGCGCTGATCCTCGACCTCGAGGACGCGGTGAGCGAGGCGCGCAAGGGTGCCGCCCGGGGGCTCGCGGCCGAGTTCATGACCAGCCTGCGCCCACGCGAGATCCGGCCCATCGTCTACGTGCGCATCAACGCGCTCGACACCGCCCATTGGCAGGACGACCTCGCCGGCGTCATGGGCAGCCGGCCGGACGGCATCACTGCTGCCCAAGGCGCGCTCGGGCGAGGACGTGCACACGCTGTCGGTCGCGCTCGATCACGCCGAGGAGCATGCCGGTGCGACCAAGGGCGACACCCGCATCATCGCGCTGACGAGCGAGGTTCCCGCCTCGCTGCTGGCGCTGCCGTCCTTTGTCGGCGCCAGCACGCGGCTCGAGGGCCTGACCTGGGGCGCGGAGGATCTGTCGGTGGCACTCGGCGCGCGCAGCAACCGCGAGGCCGACGGCCGCACCTGGCGCTCGGTCTACCGCATGGCGCGCGACCTTTGCCTCGTCACGGCCGCGGCCGCCGGCGTGCAGCCGATCGACACGGTGTTCGTCAACTTCACCGACGCGGAAGGCCTGGCGCTCGAAGCCCGCGAGGCGGCCGAGGACGGCTTCACCGCCAAGATGGCGATCCATCCATCCCAGGTGGCCGCCATCAACGCCGCCTTCACGCCGAGCGCCCGACGAGGTCGCCCTGGCGGAGAAAACCATCGCCGCCTTCGCCGCCAACCCCGACGCCGGCGCGCTGTCGCTTGACGGCGCCATGATCGACAAGGTCCACCTCAAACGCGCCGAGCGCGTCCTTGCCCGCGCGAGAGCAGCCAAGGGCGGCTGAGAAGGAAACTGTCATCCCGGCCGGAGCACGAAGTGCGGAGAGCCGGGACCCAGCGGCCTTAAACTCGACCCCGCCCTGAGCCTGTCGAAGGGCGTTGATAGGCACCGTCGGGGCCTCATGGTTCGACAAGCTCACCACGAGGGTCCCGGCCCTGGGTCCCGGATATTTCGCTTCGCGAAATTCCGGGATGACAGTCACGTCCCCGGCAGCCAGCGCTTGCCGAACACGGGCTCCTTGTAGGGCGTGGGCGGCAGGTGCCAGCTGCCCGTTGCCGGCGGGCGCACCTCGGCATCGACGTGCACGTCGAGCAGGAACGGCTTGTTGGCGGCCACCGCATGCTCCAGCGCGCCCTTGAAATCCTCCGACTTGGTGACGGTCATCGCATCGACGCCGGAGGCCTTGGCCCAGCCGGCGAAGTCGGGGTTGTAGGGCGTCTTGTTGGCGCCCTGATGGAACATGGTGCCGAGCTCGCGCCCGCCGAACATGCCGAGCTGGATGTCGCGGATCGACACCCAGCCGAAGTTGTTCCAGATCACCCACACCACGGGAATGTCGTACTCCACCGCCGTGCACAGCACGTGCGGCACCATGGTGAAGGAGCCGTCGCCGACGATCGCCACGCAGGGCTTGTCGGGCGCGGCGAGCTTGGCGCCGAGCACGCCGGCCGCGCCGAAGCCCATGCCGGAGAAGCCCCACGAGTTGAGCATGGTCTGGGGCCGGCGCGCCTTCCAGAACTGCATGTACCAGTTGTGGTTGACGCCGACATCGCAGGCGAGGATCGCATCCTCGGGCAGTACCGCCTGGCAGTCGGCCACCACCCGCTCGGGCCGGATCGGCGAGGCGTGGATGTCGAAGTTGGGCTTCGTGAAAGCCTCCCACTCCGCCTGCCATTTCTTGATGTCGGCGTGCCAGGCCTTGAGCGCACCTTCGCGCGACGGCGACCGGCGCTCCAGCTCGCCCAGCATCTGGCGCAGGAAGGTGCGCGCATCGGCGAGGATGGCCAGATCGGGCGGATAGTTGCGGCCAAGCTCGTCGGTATCCACGTCGACGTGGATCAGCTTCGAGGTCGGGAAATTCCAGGAATAGCCGGGAAGCCACGACGATGCCGAGCGATCGTCGAAGCGCGCGCCGAGCGCGATCACCACGTCGGCGCGGCGTCCGGCCTCGTTGGCCGGGATAGGCGCCGTTGCGGCCGATGAAGCCCAGCGACAAGGGATCGGCCATGTCGAAGGCGCCCATGCCGTTGGGCGAGGAGATCACGGGGATGCCGAGCTTGCGCACGAAGGCCGTCAGCTCCTTGGCCGCCTCCGACAAGGTCACGCCGTGGCCGATGAACAGCACGGGGCGCTTGGCGGCCAGGATCATGTCCAGCGCCGCCGCCACCTCGTCGGGCGACGCGCCGCTGCGCTGGGTGCCGTGGCGGGGTGCCGCCGGCGGCATCTCCACGTCGTCCTCCTCCTGGAAGACGTTGAACGGCACGTCGACGTTCACCGGCCCCGGCCGCCCCGACAGCATCGTCGTCATGGCCTGGCGCAGGGCAAGGGGGAGCATGTCGACCCGGGTCGGCTGGAACGAGCGCTTCACCACCGGGCGGATGATGTTGGGAAAGTCCGCCTGGAAGTGCTTGTTGATCTCCTGGAACGGGCTGCGGTTGAACTGCTGGGTGGGCACGTTGGCCGTGATCGCCAGCACCGCCGAGGAATCCGACAGCGCCACCTGCAGCGGCATGACGATGTTGCACGAGCCCGGCCCGCACGAGGTCAGGGTCGCCACCGGCTCGTGGCGCACGCGGAAGTAGGCGTCCGCCATGTGGGCTGCCACCTGCTCGTGCCGCGGCGAGACGAGCTTGATGCGGTCGCGGGCGTGATAGAGCGGGTCGAGCATGCCGACGTTGCCATGCCCGCAGATGCCGAAGACGTAGGGGATCTTGTTGGCAATCAGGTATTCGGTGATCAGCTCGGCACCCTTCATCCGCGCCATCTCGTAACTCCCGTATCGCTGCGTTCGCCGCGGAGAGTATAGGCTCCGCGCGGTGCCGCAACACCTCGAGCCCCGCAGCGGCTTTTCCACTCGAGGGCATCACAGAAGAAGATGGGATGAGGAGGTCAGCCCCCTCGCCGTTCCGTCTGCGATGAAGCACCAACCGGCTACCCAGGCGTCTGCACCCCTTTTCCGACCCGGCAGCCCCGAGGCCGCCGCAGAGTTAATCCATCATCTGCGCCGCACCGTCGAAATGCTCTTCGATCGTCCCCGCACCAAGGAGAACGCGAGATGAAGATGAAGCTGAAAGCGAAAGCAAAAAGTAAAGCCGCCGCCGCGAAGCGGAAAGCGAAGGCCAAGCCAATTCCCGCCGGCATGATGGTGCTTTCCCCGCATCTCGTGTGCGCCGGCGCGGCGGACGCAATCGCCTTCTACAAGAAGGCGTTCGGCGCGGTCGAGAAGAGCCGACTGGCGGGCAAGGACGGCAAGCTCATGCACGCCTCGATCGATGTTTGCGGCTCCTCGGTGATGCTGGTGGACGAGATGCGCGAATGGGGCGCGCTCTCGCCCAAGGCGCTCAAGGGCACGCCGGTGACGATCCATCTCTATGTCGATGACGTCGACCAGTTCGTCAAGCGCGCGGTCAAGGCCGGTGCGACCGTCAAGATGCCCGTCGCCGACATGTTCTGGGGCGACCGCTACGGCGTCATCGAGGACCCGTTCGGGCACCGCTGGTCGGTCGCCACCCACCAGCGCGACGTCACCGAAAAGGAGATGCGCGCGGCGATGAAGGCCATGCAGTCGGCCAACAAATGATCTTCGCGGGAAGTCGCTCGAGGTGCCGGCAAGCCACCAACGCCGTGAGAGGGCAAGGCGCCTGAGCCAGATCAGCTCAGCGCGAACCCCTCGTAGCCCCTGGCGGCGACGCCGTCGCAGATGTGGCGATAGTGCGCCATGCCCCCCGCGTAGGGCATGAACACGCGCGGCTTGCCGGGAATGTTGGCGCCCACATACCAGGAGTGCGGCACCTGCGGCAGCAAGGTGGCGTCGGCGGCGACGTTGACCTCCTTCACCCAGCGCTCCACGGCCTCCGGCTGCGCCTCGATCCGCTCGAGCCCCCTGGCGCGCATGTGGGCGATGCAGCCGGTGATCCAGTCCACGTGCTGCTCGATCGCCACCGGCATGTTGCAGAGCACGGATGGGCTGCCCGGGCCCGTGATCGTGAAGAGGTTGGGAAAGCCCGCCACTTGCAGGCCCAAATAGTTGCGCGGGCCCGCCTTCCAGGCCTCGGCCAGCGGCAGCCCGTCGCGGCCGCGGATGTCCATGCGCAGCAGCGGGCCGGTCATGGCGTCGAAGCCGGTGGCGAAGACGATGATGTCGAGCGGATATTCGGCGCCGCTGCGCGTGCGGATGCCGGCCGGCGTGATCGCCTCGATCGGGTCGGCGCGCACGTCGACCAGCGCCACGTTGTCCCGATTGAAGGTCTCGAAATAGTCGGTGTCGATCGGCGGCCGCTTGGCGGCGTAGGGGTGGTCGATATCGGCGAGCTTCTCCGCCGTCGCCTTGTCCTTCACGATCTGGCGGATCTTGCTCTTGATGAAGTCGGCGGCGGTGTCGTTGGCCGCCTTGTCGGCCAGCAGGTCGCGGAAGGCGGCGCGGAACTGCAGGCCGCCCACTTCCCAGGCCGCCTCGTAGATCGCCTGGCGTTCCTCCGGCGCGACGTCGAACACCGACCGGTCCTCGATGACGAAGGTGTGGCCGTTCGGGGTCTGGCGCATGGTGCGCGCGATCTCGGGGTAGTTCTGGCGCACATAGCGCTGGAACTCGGGCGTGAGAGGCGCGTTGCGGGCCGGCACGCTGTAGTTGGCCGTGCGCTGGAAGACCGTGAGGTGTCCGGCCGTCTCGGCGATCGCCGGCGCCGCCTGGATGCCGGTCGAGCCCGTGCCGATCAGCCCGACGCGCTTGCCCGCGAAATCGACGCCCTCGTGCGGCCACTGCCCGGTGTGCACCCAGCGGCCCTTAAAGCTGTCGAGGCCGGGGATGCTCGGCACGTTGGCGGTGGAAAGGCAGCCCACCGCCGCAATCAGGAACTTCGCGGTGAGCTGCTCGCCCGCTTGCGTCGTCACCTGCCAGCGGTTGGCCGCCTCGTCGTAGTGCGCGGCCACAACGCGCGTGCCGAAGCGGATGCTGCGCTTCAAGTCGAAGCGGTCGGCGACGTGATCGAGATAGCGCCGCACCTCCGCCTGGGCAGGATAGCGCTCGCTCCACTGCCACTCCTTGTACAGCTTCTCGTCGAAGGTGAAGCAGTAGGCGTGGCTCTCCGAATCGCAGCGCGCGCCGGGATAGCGGTTCCAGTACCAGGTGCCGCCGACGCCGTCGCCCTGCTCCAGGACAACCACGGACAGGTCGAGCCGGTCGCGCAAGCAGTGGAGCTGGTAGAGGCCCGAGAACCCCGCGCCGATGATCAGCGCATCGAACGCGCTCTGCGTGCGCGCCGCCACCTTGCGGGCCGGCGCCTGCCGAGGACCCTTCGCCGTCGCCGCCGGCGACTTTTTTGCCGCCTTCGCCTTTGCCATGGAGCCTCCCTTGCCCGTGGCAGCGCTTCTTTTGCTCACCGGGCAACTGCCGCCACAAATATTCGCGGTGCGCGCGGCCGCGGGTCAACCCCTTCCGATGATATGCCAGCCATGACGGACCGGCCGGACACGCGCATCCGGCTATCGGCGTCAACGGCCACGGCGCCCCTTGCGTCCCCGGCGAAGTGCCTGGATCGATCGAGATCGCATCCGGCGCTTCAGCCGGGGTCTTGCCCGCCTCTGGGGTGCACGGAGCCGTGCCGCGAAAACGCGGGGTTGAAAACTGCCGGGCAAGATCCCGGACAGCCTCGCCCCGGCTTCGAGAAGCCGGGCTAGGCTTCCGGGAACGCAGGCAGAGACGTCCGCGCGCCCCGCAACGTCATCCCGGCGCCCTCGCCCGCTTCGAGCACCAGCACACTCTCTCGCCGCGACACCGGGGCAATTCTCCATCCTGGCCCGACCTGCCCTGCTCCGGAATTGTGCGATTGCGCACCAGCCTGGTGCACCTCACCTGCTAGATTGAGGCTCCGGCTTGGCAGCCCACACAGGAAAATACTGATGCCCTCCCCAGCCTTCCAGCCCATCTCGGCGCTGCCGGAGATCCGTGATCTCATCGATGGCGCGGAGCACATTCTCAAGGCCGACATCAGCCGCATCAAGAACCTGCTCGCCGACCCGGCCGCCAAGCTTCCCCCTCCGCTCGTCGAATTCACGCTGCAGGAGGCAAAAGATGCGCTCGAGCTTCTCTCCTTTCACGCACGGCAGCTCTCCCGCTGGCAGAAGGAGGAGATCACCGCCGCCGAGCGCGCCGAGGTGAGGCGGCTGCAGGCCATCGTCCCGGAAATCCGGCCTCTGATCCAACGCCTCATCGCGCTGGCAACCGAGCTCGACAAGCGCGCCCGGACCGGCAGCCGCTCGCCCCGCAAGAAGTGGCGGCACTGAGCCGGGGCGCCGTTCGCTGCGTTGAGATCAATCCTGCAGCATCGTCAGCGCCGCCCGGCGGTCGCTCTGCTTTAATCTCAGGAACAGGGTGCGGGCATTCTTGATGTCCCGCTCCGTGCCGCTCTCGGCGGCTGTCTTGAGGGCGACGGTGGTGGGGTGATCGGCCCCGCAGATGAACGCGAGCGCCTTGGCCAGCTTGCCCATCGCGTCGCGATCGATCGTCGTCTCGTCCATGGCAGTCTCCGTCTAAAGCCCGGCCGACATGCCGCCGTCGACGGCAAGCTCCGCGCCCGTCACATAGGATGCGTCGTCGCCGGCAAGGAACAGGGCCGCCTTGGCGATCTCCTCGGGCGCACCGAAGCGGCGCAGCGGGGTGGAGTTGATGAGTGCCTTGGCGATGCCGGGATTTTTCAACGCGCGCTCGGTCAGCGCCGTCTCCACGAAGCCCGGACAGATCGCATTCACCCGTATCTTGTAGGGCGCATACTCGACGGCGAGACCGCGCGTCAGCGCCGTGATCGCGCCCTTGGTGGCGGAGTAGGCGGCGAGCTGGCGCAGGCCCCGGTGTGCCATGATCGAGGCGACGTTGACGAGCGAGCCGCGCCCGGAGGCCTGCAGCAGGGCAAAGCCGTCGCGGGCGACGCGCACCACGCCGTCCAGGTTGACCTCGCGGATCTTGACCCAGTCGGCATCGCTCAGGTGGCGGAAGTCGCCGCGCACGTTGAGGCCCGCATTGTTGACCAGCACGTCGAGCCGGCCGTGCGCCTTCTCGACGGCGCGCAACATGGCGGTGACGTCCTGCCCGCGCGACACGTCGGCGGTGATGGCCACCGCGCCGGCGCCCGACTTGACGATCTCGCCCGCCACCGTCTCCGCCGCCGCCCCGTCGACATCGGTGACGTAGACGTGCGCGCCCTCCGCGGCGAACAGTCGGGCCATCGCGCGGCCGATGCCGGAGCCCGCCCCCGTCACCAGGGCGATGCGCCCCTCAAGCCTGCTCATCGTAGCCCCGCTTGCGCCCGCGCGGCTTCTTCGCAGCGGGCTTGACCGGCGCCACCCACTTCTCGCGCAGCGTGACGAGCTCCTCCGACGCGGTCGGATGCAGCGCAACCGTCGCGTCGAAGTCGGCCTTGGTGGCCTTGAGCTTCATGGCGATTGCGGCCATCTGCACGATCTCGGCGGCATCCGTGCCCATCACGTGACAGCCGACGACGCGATCGCTGTCGCCGTCGACCAGCAGCTTCATGAACATGCGCTCGTCGCGACCCGAGAGCGTGTGCTTCAGGGGGCGGAAGTTCGCCTTGTAGACGTCGACCCTCGCATACTCGGCGCACGCGTCTTCCTCCGTCAGCCCGACGGTCGCGACCTCGGGCGTGGAGAAGACCGCCGTCGGCACCAGCCCATGGTCGAGCACGGTAGGCCTCTTGCCGAACACGGTGTCGGCGAAGGCGTGGCCCTCGCGGATGGCGACCGGCGTCAGGTTGAAGCGGTCGGTCACGTCGCCCACGGCATAGATGTTGTCCGCCGACGTGCGGGAGTATTCATCGACGATGATCTCGCCGTCGACCCCCATCTCGACGCCTGCCGCTTCCAGGCCGAGGCCGCCCGTGTTGGGGGCGCGGCCGGTGGCGAACATGACAAGATGGGTGTCGATCGTCTTGCCGCCCTCCAGCGAGACGAGAAATCGCGACCGGCGCTTGTCGATGGCCGCAGGTTTCGCGTTGCACACGACATCGATGCCGCGCTTGAAAAGCTCCTGGGTCAGATGGTCGCGCAGCTCCTCGTCGAACCCGCGCAGGATCTTCGGGCCGCGGTAGAGGAGCGTCGTGTCGACGCCGAGGCCGGCGAAGATGCCGGCGAACTCCACCGCGATGTAGCCGCCGCCGACGATCGCGATCGACTTGGGCAGCGTCTCGAGATGGAACGCCTCGTTGGAGGTGATGGCGTGGCCGACGCCGGGCAGGTCCGGCACCGAGGGGCGCCCGCCGGTGGCAATCAGGATGGTGGCAGCCGTGATCTTGTGCCCGCCCGGCTGCGTGATCAGCGTATGCGCATCGATGAGCTCGGCGCGACCGTGCAGAAGCGTGGCGCCCGCCCGCTCGAGGCCGCCGCGGTAGAGGCCCTCCAGGCGCGCGATCTCCGCGTCCTTGTTGGCGACCAGGGTCGGCCAGTCGAAGGTCGGCGGCGCGACCGTCCAGCCGAAGCCCGCCGCGTCCTCGAACTCGTCCTTGAACCGGCTGGCGTAGACGAAGAGCTTCTTGGGCACGCAGCCCCGGATCACGCAGGTGCCGCCGAAGCGATATTCCTCCGCGATCGCCACCTTGGCGCCGTGGCCGGCGGCAATGCGCGCCGCACGCACCCCGCCCGATCCGCCGCCGACGACAAACAGGTCAAAGTCGTAGTCGCTCATCTGCCGCCATTCACCCCCTTGGGCTGCTCCTTCGACCAGCGTCAGCCATGCCGAGAGAAGAACAGCATCACGCCTCTCAAGCAGCGCGGCTACACCGCAAAGGCGGAGAATACGCAGCATCGCGCGTCAATCCTTTATAGGCGCCGCCACCCTCTCCAATCGCAAATCGCGCGTCAACCTCGAGGGCAGACGCCCGGTCTGCCTCACAGCTCGATCCCGCGCTTCTTGAGCTCGCGGCGCGCCTCCGCCTCGATCTCGCGCCCGAGCTGCGCGCCCCAGCGCTGCCCCAGCAGCATGGACTGGCGCATCACCTGCGGCTGGATGGACATCATCTTCGCACCGGCGGGCGACCGGTAGAAGCCGATGACGGCGTTGAGCTCCTCGAGGTTCAGCTGCTCGGCATAGAGCGCGGCGATCTGGTCGATCAGCTCGCCCTTGCGCTCGTCGAACTTGCCGCCGAGCTTGGCGAAGACGTCGGTTATCACCTCGGCCTTGTCCGGCGCGACGGCAACGAAGCCCTGCGCGAGCTGCCGCATCAGCACCGGCATCACTTGCGAGAACTGCCGGGCGACGCCGGCGACCTGCATCATCTCCCTGGCCGCGGCCAGGCGGGCGGCGTCCGGCGCCGTCTGCGCGCGCGCGGAAGGGGTATTGAGCGACAGCGCCAGCACGGCCGCCGCCAGCAGTAACGCGCGATAGGGCATGGAAATTGTTCCTCGGCCGTTTGCCACCCGACGGGGGCGCACCTTAGCCGCTTTCCAGTCCCGCGTCGCGCCTCGGACCGCCCCGGCTCAGACGACCGCCACGGCGACCGCAAACGAAACGGCCAGCGTCGAGATTCCGCCCACAATCAGGACAAGCCAGAAGATCTCGCGCAGCTCTTCACGCCAACTCCACATGATACGCCTACCTGCAGGGAGCAGGGCCGTGGACCTCCGCCACGCACTCCGCTCCCTGTCCATCGAGTTATCGGGTTTGCGCCGCGCCAATCGGCTCGGCTCGTTGGCGAGGAAGGTGGGCGTTCGCACGCGTCCGCAAAGACGTATTCACAGACCAGTGATAAGAGTTGACTGTTCAATTGTTTGGGACGCACGGCTCAGACCCGCGCCTTCATGCCTGACCTTGAGCATGGGCGCGCTCCAGCACCTCCACGCCGTCGGGTCCGGCAACGATGGCGGTGCTCGCAATGCCCGAGGAACAGGCCGTTCTCCACCACGCCCGGGATGCGCTTCAGAGCCTGGTCCAGCGCCTCGGGCTTGCTCGATGCGGCCGAACGCACAGTCGAGGAGGTGATTGCCGCCGTCGGTGACGAACGGCCGCCCGCCTTCGGCTCGCCGCGCAGCCTGATCTCGCCGGTGCAGCCCGCTTCCGCGGCCAGCCGTTCGAGCAGCCGGCGGGTCGCAGCGACGCCGAACGGCACGACCTCCACCGGCAGCGGGAACTTGCCGAGCGTGGCGACGCGCTTGGAGGCGTCGGCGATGACCACCATGCGCCGCGACGCCATGGCCACGATCTTCTCGCGCAGCAGCGCCCCGCCGCCGCCCTTGATCAGGCGCAGCTCGCCGTCGAGCTCGTCGGCGCCGTCGACGGTGAGATCGAGATCGGGCGTCTCCTCCAGCGTGGTGAGCGCGGATGCCCAGCCGCTCGGCCTGCGCGCGGGTCGCCTCCGACGTCGGCACGCAGGTGAGCTCGAGCCCCTCTTTCACGCGCGCGCCGACCAGGTCGACGAACTTGGCCGCCGTCGAGCCGGTGCCGAGCCCGAGCTTCATGCCGTCCTCGAGGAACGCCAGCGCCCGCTCCGCCGCCTGCCGCTTCCAGGTATCCGCGCTCATGGGTGCCTCGCGCGCCCGCGCGGTCCCCTCTCCCCATGCCCCCTATGGCATGGGGAGAGGGTTAGGGTGAGGGGCAGGATCTTGTTCCGACGTCGGCGCGTGTCGCAGCCCCTCACCCCGGCCCTCTCCCCGCGCAGGAGGAGTGCAGGGCAAGGTTGGCGACGCGCGGGGAGAGGGAGTTCCTCCCTCACAGGCCGCCCATCAGCATGTACTTGATCTCGAGGTACTCCTCGACCGCGTGGTGGGAGCCCTCGCGGCCGAGGCCCGACTGCTTGTAGCCGCCGAAGGGTGCCACCTCGCTCGAGATGATGCCCTCGTTGATGCCGATGATGCCGCATTCGAGCGCCTCGCCGACGCGCCACACGCGGCCGATGTCGCGCGAGTAGAAGTAGGCGGCGAGGCCGAACGGCGTGTCGTTGGCCATGGCGATCACGTCGGCTTCCGTCTTGAACTTGAACAGCGGCGCCACCGGCCCGAAGGTCTCCTCGCGCGCCACCATCATGTCGGAGGTGACGTCGACGAGGATGGTCGGCTCGTAGAAGTTGCCGCCGAGCGGATGCTTCCGGCCGCCCAGGATCACCTTGGCGCCGTGCTTGACGGCGTCCGCCACGTGCTCCTCGACCTTCTCGATCGCGGCCTTGTTGATGAGCGGCCCCGTGGTGACGCCCTCGTCGGTGCCCGCGCCCACCTTCATCCCCTTCACCTGCTGGGAGAGCTTCTCGGCGAACGCGTCGTAGACGCCCTCCTGCACGTAGATGCGGTTGGCGCACACGCAGGTCTGGCCGGCATTGCGGTACTTGGAGGCCATGGCGCCGGCCACGGCCTTGTCGAGGTCGGCGTCGTCGAAGACGATGAACGGCGCGTTGCCGCCGAGCTCGAGCCCCAGCTTCTTGATGGTGGGCGCGCACTGCGCCATCAGGATGCGCCCGATCTCGGTCGAGCCGGTGAAGCTGAGCGCGCGCACGGTCGCGTTGCCGGTCAGCTCCTTGCCGATGGCGCTCGCCTTGCCGGTGACGACGTTGAAGACGCCCTTGGGGATGCCCGCCATCTCGGCAAGCGCTGCCAGCGCCAGCGCGGTGAGCGGCGTCTCGGAAGCGGGCTTGACCACCATGGTGCAGCCGACCGCCAGCGCCGGGCCGGCCTTGCGCGTGATCATGGCCGCGGGGAAGTTCCAGGGCGTAATCGCCGCCACCACGCCCACCGGCTGCTTGACGACGACGATGCGCGCGTCCGCCTTGAAGGTCGGGATGGTCTCGCCGTAGATGCGCTTGGCCTCCTCGGCGGCGAACTCGATGAAGCCCGCCGCGTAGAGGATCTCGCCCTTGGCCTCGGCGAGCGGCTTGCCCTGCTCGTTGGTCAAGAGCAGCGCCAGCTCGTCGGCATGCTCGACGATCAGGTCGTACCAGCGCCGAACCAGCCGCGCCCGGTCCTTGGCGAGCAGCTTCGACCAGCCGGGAAACGCACGGCTGGCGGCCTCGATTGCCGCGCGCGTCTCGGCCTCGCCGAAGTCGGGCACGCGGGCCATCACGTCGCCGGTGGCCTTGTTGGTGACGGGCACCTTCGGCTCGCCGACCCATTGGCCGTCGACATAGCACTTGTTCCTGGCCAGGGTGATTGTCGGTTTGTCCATGAACGCCTCCACTCGGAATTGGCGGGACGGGGCCCGCGCTGGAGCATCTCGCCTTTTGTCTATGCCGATCGCCTGCGGCGGGCAAGCTGGAGCCGTGCGCGAGGTAGGGTGCAATAGCGGCAGCGTATTGCACCGCGCGGCGCATGAGGCGGTGCGATACGGCTATCGCCTATCGCACCCTACGGCTCAGCGCTGTCGCATCGCGGGGATGACCCTACTCGCCCGGCCCATCGCCTTCCGGGGGCTGGCCGTCACGCTCGAGGCGGGCGCGCAACAGGCGCGCGAGGCCGATCATGATGGCCGACACCCCGCCCAGGGCAGCCGTCAGCAGCAGCACGAAGATCATAACCGGCGCAAAGGCCCACAAGGCCAGGGCCACGACAATGATGGCGGTCGCGATGAGCCACAGGCGCAGCACGGTCATGGCCGCGAACGCATCATGGCATCATGTCGGGCGCTGGGGGGCGAAGCGGAAGCCGAGCCAGGCCCAGACCAGCCCGAAAACGAACTCGCTGATGAAAACCCCCGCTGCCGCGTGGCCCAGGCCTGCCACGCCCCTGATGCCGAGATTGACCGCCATGAAGACCACCACGGAGCCGGCCAGCGCCGCCGCAAAGGCTGCGACCACGACCTTCGCCCGCTGATCGGCATACCGCCCCATCCAGAACGCCACCACGATCACCACCGGGTTGAAGAGGGCGGTCAGCACCACGGGCACGAGATCGATGGCGGTCGGGGCCTCCATGGGGGCACCCGCTAACGCGGCTTTCTCTCGAGCTTGTCGCGCAGCTTCTCCTCCTCGTGCTGGATGAACCAGCCCACCATCTGCCGCCACAGCGCCTCGGCGAGGTCCGGCGGCAGCCCCTTCTCCTCGGCGCGGGCGCGCACCTTGTCGAAGACCTGCTGGTTGCGCCAGGGCACGTTGGCTTCCTCGCGCGCCTCGAGCTTGAGCTGCCAGGCGCGCTCGACGTAGCCGAAGCGCTCGGCGATCAGGTCGACCAGCGCCGTGTCGACGCGGTCGATCTCGACGCGGACCTCGCCGAGGTCGGTGCACTTTGCAGGGGGGCGGATGGCCATAGGGGTCGTGCTCTTTGGCTCGTGGGGTCTTGCCGTCTCCCGCGGCTTACTAAGTGGCGCTGCGCTTGGCAACTGCGGCAGGCGCCCGCTTGCCGGCCGGCGCGGCGCACTCAGGTGGCAGGCGCTGCACCTTGCCTTCGGCCCGCAGGGCCTCGAGCCTGGCGCACTCCCCGCTCGTCGTCGCAGGCGGCTTGCGCGAGGTCACGGTCATGAGGCGGGTCTTCATCTGCGCATAGATCTGCGGCCGCTTGGCCTTGAAGCGCTCCAGTTCAGCCAGCGGCCAGTCCGTCACCTCGATATCCACGTTTACCGGACGGCTGATGGCGTTGCGGCCGTGGCGCCAGACGCCGACGTGCAGATAGCCGACATTGACCACCTCGCCGGGTGCCAGCGTGAAGCTCGCGTAGCTCGAGCGGTAGAGCTGGCCGTCGGCGCTGTCGCCAACGGTGCTGACGGTGCGCTGCGTCTGGCAGCGGTAGGCCAGCACGTGGTACTCGCCCGGATCGAGCGCGACCTCCGCCACCGCCGGCTCGGTGATCGAGCGCACATTCATGACGGTCAGCCCTTTGATGCGGCGGAAGCCTTCGCCCTCGCGCACGCCGAGCAGCACCGCCACGTTGACGCAGGCGGGGCTCGCCGCCCCGACGCGCATGATGGCGACGGCCTTCTTGTTTTGAGCCAGGGACGATGTGGTCAGCGCGTCGTCGACGCGGCTCGTCTGCGTGCAACCGGCCGCGAGCGCCGTGCCCGCCACGGCAGCAAGCAAGAGGCGACCGCTCCCCCATCCCATGACACGCCATCCGTCACAAAACGACGCCGAAGCTGCATGCTATACGCGTGCCCGAGCGGGGCCAATGAATAATCAGCGCGCAGAGTAGGGTGCAATAGGCGATAGCCGTATTGCACCGATCAGCGTGCAGGCGGTGCAATACGCTGCCGCTATTGCACCCTACGCGGCGAGGCGCGGCATGATCGGCCGGTAGATGGTCACGCCCGCATGCCCGAAGTGCCGCGCCCCGACCGTGCCGGCCGCGAGCACGGCAATGCCGCGGCGCGGCTTGGAGCGATCGAGCCCGACGCCCTCGAGCCAGGTCGTCGTGCCGGCAAGGGCCGGCGGAACCTTCGCATCGCCCTCGGCAAGAATGAGATGCCCGTCGAGCGCCACCTCCGGCGTCGCGTCGAGGCCGGCATAGAGGTTGCGGTGCCAGTTGGTATGCTCGTGCTGCCATTCGCCCGTCGAAGCGGGGCCGCCGCTCGCCTTGTACGCGGCGCTTTCGAACACCTCGGGCGAGGCGACATCGTGCAGCGCCAGCCAGGGCGACGGCGTCGCCGTGATGGCGCGAAAACGCTGCGTGGCGCGGAAGCCCGGCACGTCGCGGATCAGCCGCGTGACGTGCTCGAGATACCAGGCGTGCCAGTCCGCCTCGCGCGCCGGATTACGGAAGTCCATCTCTACCACGTAGATCATGGCCTCACGCCCACCACCGCTCCGGCGCCGCGAAGCGGCCCGCCGCATCCTCGATCACCTGACCGACCTGGAACAGCGTCGCCTCGTCGAAGGGCCTGCCGATCAGCTGCAGCCCGAGCGGCGTGCCCTCCGACGACAACCCTGCCGGCACGGAGATGCCAGGGACGCCGGCCATGTTGGCCGTCACCGTGAAGATGTCGTTCAGGTACATCTGGATCGGGTCGCCCGAAACCTCGCCGATGCCGAAGGCCGGGCCCGGCGTGGCGGGGGTGAGCAGCACGTCCATCTTCTGGAACACCTCCTCGAAGTCGCGCTTGATGAGCGAGCGCACCTTCTGCGCCTTGATGTAGTAGGCGTCCTGGTAGCCGGCCGAGAGCACGAACGTGCCGATCAGCACGCGCCGGCGCACCTCCGCGCCGAAGCCCGCCCCGCGCGTTGACTCGTAGGTGTCGATCAGGTCGCTGCCCGATTTTCGCAAGCCGTAGCGCATGCCGTCGTAACGCGCGAGGTTGGAGGAGGCCTCCGCCGGCGCCACGATGTAATACGCCGGCAGCGCGTACTTGGTGTGGGGCAGCGACACGTCGTGCATGCTCGCACCCGCTGCCTTGAGCCACGCGATGCCCTGCTGCCAGAGATCCTCGATCTCGCGCGGCATGCCGTCCATGCGGTATTCCTTGGGCACGCCGACCTTGAGCCCCTTGATGCTCTGGCCGACGGCCGCCTCGTAGTCCGGCACGGGCACTTGCGCCGAGGTAGAGTCCTTCGGATCGATGCTCGCCATGTAGCGCAGCAGGACCGCCGCATCGCGCACGGTCTTGGCGATCGGCCCGGCCTGGTCGAGCGAGGAGGCGAAGGCCACGATCCCCCAGCGCGAGCAGCGCCCGTAGGTGGGCTTGATGCCGACCGTGCCGGTGATGGCGGCAGGCTGGCGGATGGAGCCGCCCGTGTCGGTGGCAGTGGCCGCAAGGCACAGGTCGGCCGCGACCGCCGTCGAGGAGCCGCCCGAGGAGCCGCCTGGCACCAGCCCGACATTGGAACCCTTCCGCCGCCAGGGATTGACCACCGGCCCGAAGCGGCTGGTCTCGTTCGACGAGCCCATGGCGAACTCGTCGCAGTTGAGCTTGCCCAGCATCACTGCGCCCGCATCCCACAGGTTCTGCGTAACGGTCAACTCGTAGGTCGGCGTGAACTCGTCGAGCACAGTGGAGCAGGCCGTGGTGCGCACGCCCTCGGTGCAGTAGAGGTCCTTGATGCCCAGCGGCAGGCCCTCGAGGGGCCGCACGTCGTCCTTTGCCAGTCGCGCGTCGCTCGCCCTCGCCTGCGCCAGCGCGTGCCCCGGCGTCGGCAGCACATAGGCGTTGAGCGCCTTGTTGCCCGCCTCGATGGCCTCGAGGAACGCCTGCGTCAGCTCGACGGAGGAATACGCCTTGCCCCGCAGCCCGTCGCGCGCCTCGGTCAGGGTCAGCTTTGTGAGTTCCGTCACGTCAGACGTTCCGCCAACTTGTCATCCCGGCCGTAGCGCGCATGCGCGGAGAGCCGGGACCCAGGGGCCACGGCGCCGTTCCGAACCCTGGGTCCCGGATATTTCGCTGACGCGAAATTCCGGGATGACAACACCTTGCTGCTCACTCCACCACCTTCGGCACGACGAAGAAGTGGTCCTCGCGCGCGGGTGCGTTCGCCACGATGTCGTCGGCAATGCCGCCGTCGGTGACCTTATCCTCGCGCTGCTTGAGCTGCATGGGCGTCACGCTGGTCATCGGCTCGACACCCTTGGTGTCGACCTCGTCGAGCTGCTTGACCCAGTCGAGGATGCCGGAGAGCTCCTTTTCGAGCGCCTTGGCCTCCGCGTCCGTGATCTTGATGCGCGCCAGGTGCGCGATTTTGCGTACCGTCGCCTCGTCGACCTGCATCTTTCGCCCTGTGCCGCCGGCATGCCAATGTTTGCGCTGCACTCATAGCGGCGCGCCCGGCACGGTGCAACACGAGGGCGGCGCATATCGGGGAGGACGACCGGCATGGACGAGCTGAAACCCGCGGCCAGGCGCGTGCAGGCGGCAATCGACGCCAAGGGCCTCGGCGGCAAGGTCCGACATATGACCCAGAGCACGCGCACGGCCGAGGAAGCGGCCGCCGCCTGCGGCTGCGCCGTGGGCCAGATCGTCAAGTCGCTGGTGTTCCGGGGCGCGACGTCGGGCAAGCCCTACCTGCTGCTCGTCTCGGGCGCCAACCGCGTCAACGAGAAGGGGGTGGCGGCGCGGATCGGCGAAGCCCTGAAACGGCCCGATGCCGACTACGTGCGCTCCGTGACCGGCTTTGCCATCGGCGGCATCCCGCCGCTCGGCCACGACAGCCAGCTCGACACCTTCATCGACGAGGCGCTGCTCGCCTTCGAGGAGGTCTGGGCCGCGGCCGGCACCTCCGACGCCGTGTTCCCCGTCGCGCCCCAGCGCCTCGCCGAGGCGACCGCCGCCAAGGTCATCGCGGTCGGCTAGGATAGCTACGTCCGTCGCCAAGGGCACAACGGATGTATTGCGCCCAGTCAGGCCTCTATCGGTTTTGTCGAGTTGCCCGAGGGACTTTCACCCCCGGGCGCTCCCAGAACCGTGCATGACCCTCTCGAGTCACACGGCTCCCGATGTCCGGCCGTTGCCATGACATAGAGACCAGTGGGCAAAGAGCTTCGGCGTCTTCCGGCGGAGCCGGTCGAACCAATCTCTTCCGCCCTTGGTCTGATGAACCATCCGCTTGTACTTGCGGCGGGCCCATCGAATGACATAGGCATCGATCCGCTTCAGCGTCGGCCTGAGCTGCGTCTTGTAGAAGTGGCTGTAGTAGGCGATCCAGCCGCGGATGGTCGGATTGTACATCCGGGCCAGCTCTTCCAGGGATTTGTCACTGCGGTGATGCAGCGCCCATCGCCGGATCTCCCGGCCGATGCGCGCAAGCGCCTTGGGACTGGCGGCAGGCTGGAAGCTGTGCGCGAAGATGCGCCCCTTCCGCGCCATCCACATGATCTTCCGGGCCCGGAACTCGAAGCCCAGGAAGTCGAAGCGGATGTTCGGGTGGTCGCCCCTCCGGTTCACATCCTTGCAGTAGACGATCGTCGTCTTCTCCGGATGCAGCGTCAGCTTGCACTCGGCCAGCCGGACGGTGAGCGCGTCCTGCAGGACACGCGCCTCCGCCTCGCTTCTGCAGTGACAGATCGCATCGTCGGCATACCTCTCGAACGGGATCGCCGGGAACTCCCGCGCCATCCACATGTCGAAGGCATGATGCAGGAACAGGTTGGCCAACAGCGGCGAGATCACCCCTCCCTGCGGCGTCCCCGTCGTGCGCGCGACGATCGAGCCATCCTCCATCTGCACCGGCGCCTTCAGCCAGCGCTCGATGTAGAGCAGCACCCACGGGCAATCCGTATGATGGCGGACCGCCTTGAGCATCAGCTCCCAATCGATGCTGTCAAAGAAGGCCTTGATGTCGAGATCGAGCACCCAGTCCGAGCGCCAGCAGCGCTCGCGGGCTTTCGCCACGGCATCGATGGCAGACTTGCCGGGTCGGTAGCCGTAGGAATTGGCGATGGAATACCGGCTCCAGGATCGGCTCCAGCGCGCGCCGGACGACCTCCTGGGCGATGCGGTCGGCAACCGTCGGAATGCCCAACGGCCGCGTCCCGCCACTCGCTTTCGGAATCTCGACGCGACGCACCGGCGGAGGAAAATAGCTCCCTGAGGACAGGCGATTCCAGAGCTTGTAGAGGTTCGCCGAAAGGTTGGCCTCGAACTCCGCGATCGACTGTCCATCCACTCCAGCCGCTCCCTGGTTGGCCTTCACACGCTTGAAGGCTTCCCAGACCTCGCGCTTTGCGATCGAGAACGGCTTTGCCTTGATCCACGGGCTCCTCCCATTATGCAGGTTGGCCCGTAGGCCAAGGCTGAACAACGCAGCCCCTTCGCTCCAGCCCCATTACAGGGCCTTCGTCACTACTACGGGCTGCTCCGTCCCTGCGCGCCGCGTCGGTACTCTCGCCCTCGCGGTTCCAGCCGCTTGCGGCTTCTCCCTTCGCACTGCTCCATCAACGCCGGACAGCACGACGGCGCACAGGTTCTCACGTTCCCAACAAGAGCCTGATCGAGGTTCGCGCCGCCTACACGCCGGATGCCGCCCGGTCCGTCTCAGGACATCGCCCGGGCTCGTCTCGCAGGAAGGGTCACCCCGCGATTTCGACATCGCCTTATCCGCTTTCGACGCTTCCGCAGCGGTTCGCTTGCGCTCGCCTCCCTCGACCTCGCCGGCCGGACTGTCTGTCCGAACCTTGGCTGCAACGCTCACCACCACGGCTTTTGACCGCAGCAGCTTGCAGTGGTTTGAGCTCGGCTCCTGATCGCCGACCCCGAAGGGCCCTCCTTCATCTCTCGTTGAGTTGCGCATCACCGTGTGGACCCGCGATGCTCGTGACACACGACCCTGACCGGACTTCCTTCTCAATGCAGCTATAGGGCCGTTACGTCAGGCCAAGTGCTGAGGCGATTTGCTTGTCTTCATGCCCGTAGTTGATGGCCCCTTGAATAGGTGAGATCATCATGAGCATGGGTTTAGACCGCAAACCGCAGGTACGCCGGACGACGCCGCCGTCGGAAAGTGTCGTTGCGAGCTGGTACGAGAACGCCAGTTTACTCGATAGCTACGGCATTGACTTGAGTGCATCGGAACAGTCGAGCATGCGCGAGCTGGCGACGCGGACACTCGTCAATCCACCCGCGTGGCAAAAGGCGTTGATCGCGCTGCGCGACGCCATGGTTACGCCCTTTGGCATCAAAACCTCCGATACGGTCAGGACGTCCCGGGACAGCCATGAACGGGTGGACTTCTTCCCGGTGCACTGGGAGGGCAAGGACGAAATTGTGCTCGGTACGGATGACCGACACCTGGACTTCCGGCTATCTCTGCTCCGACGCCATTCTCCAATAGGCACGTTGCTCATCGCGACAACCGTTGTGCATACCCACAATGCCTTGGGCTTCACCTATCTCAACGCAATCAGGCCTTTTCATCACCTCGTGGTCAGGGCCAACCTGGCACGCTGTGCACAAACACAACTGCAGTAGAGCTGCAGAAACCTCGAATTTCGAACGATAAAACACGGCGGGGCGAACCCGCCCCACACAGTCCGGCCCTCTGAAAAGCCCTGCCATTCCAGGCCAACCGCATGGGGCAGAATTCTTGATTTTTGCACGATACCGTCAACCCCCCTCATCAGTTTGGCGACGGATGGGAGAGCAGCAACACCGGTTTCTAGCAGCCAAGGCTGCCTCCGTCGCGCGTGCGGTGATCCGTCCGGGAAACGACGACCGGCGTTGACGATCCCTAGCTTAGTAGCAGTGGTGGTTTGACATAGCACCAGAGCATTTCATTGGACGGCCTATGTCGTTCGGCGTTCCGTCCGCTTTTGTGAAGGTTTTCGGACGCCGGCATGACGACCTCTTCCGCACGCGCTGACGGCAGGCGTACGAAAAGCACCAATGGACGAAATCGCGAGAGGTGGCGCGACTACGGTGCGGCGGGCTGGACCAGGGTTTGATCGGGACGCCGACGTTGATGGTGAGGGACGGAACGTCGCGCGAGTAGGTTGATCGAGCCTTCAAGCGAGTGACGCCGTCGCCGGTCTGGAACCAGCAAGCAGCGCACACAACCCGAGCGTGCTGGTATGGTTTTTGAGTAAATAGGGGAAAGTAATTCTGGGGTCACTTGTGACTCCAATGGCTTGAGCAAAACGGCAACACGTGCGTTTCAACAGGAAGTTGTGAGCCGGATCGTGACCGATGCTGAAAGCCAGCAAAGCACGAATGGCTGATATGCGCGGAACGACGGCGGCGCGAAGCGCGTCCTGGCACTCGAGTTGCTTCCGACACAGCGTTCCTCATGGTCGCATTGGGGCTGGCGATCTCCGCGACGGTCGAAGCATCGTAGCTGGTGCTCGACGCTCGAGAAGAGCTGGCTGCCGCCAACCGTAATGGATGGCCCTGCCCTCTGCGCTATCGATGCTCTCCCCGGTCGCAACGCTTTCCCC
>CAWCOF010000005.1:0-67660 GCA_963797005.1 uncultured Alphaproteobacteria bacterium | reverse complement strand
CCGACAAGCGTGAGGTACTGCATCGGCGTGCGCATGATATCGGCATGGACCTGGGCGGCAACGGCCGCGGCAATGACCCGCTCCATTTCAAGGTCAGGATCGAAGCCGGCAATATTGTCGGCAAGCGTTCCGGAGAGTAGGCGATCGTCCTGCGCGACGACACCGATGTCATTGCGCCAACTCCGCCAGCGTTCGGCAGTGGCGCGGTGACCGTCGAGCTCGATCGAGCCTTCGGTTGGCTGGTTGAGACCCAGCAGCAGTTTCAAGAGTGTCGTCTTGCCACCACCGGATGGACCCTGAATGGCAATGTAGTCGCCAGGCTCGATCTCGAGATTGACATCCTCCAGCACCAATGGATCGGTCGCACCATAGCGGAATGACACGTTCTTGAGCCGCATGTGACCCTCGGTCCTCGTGAGCGCCATGCCCTGACTTGTCGACTCGGCGGGGGTGAGAACGATGTCGGAAAGGCGGTCGAGGTGCAGCCGCAGAAACCGGAATTGCATCATCTGGTTGACGAGCGCCATCGCACGGTCGGTGAACGTCTGCCGGTAGGAGAGGAACGCGAACAGCATGCCTACCGAGAAGCCCTGCCCTGCAAGAATGTGTTTGCCCGCGACGTAGATGACGAGGACGGTTTGCAGACCGGTCACGACGCTTTGAACGAACATCATCGAGAGCTGATACTTGCCGACCCCAATGCTCGCGTTCGTCGTTTCCGCGTGTAGATTGCGCCAGGCACCCTCGCGCACCGGCTCGCGCCCCAGCAGCTTCAGCGTCGTGGCTGCTCGCACGGTCTCCATCAGGTGCGTCTGCTCCTTGGCCTCGGCCAGGATCTCCTCCTCCATCCGCTGCTTCATGCGAGGCACAAGCACCAACGCCAGTGCAAGATTGATGAGGACGGCGGCGAATACGATGAGCGCCAGCGTCGTCGAGTAGAAGAAGAGAATGATTGCGGCCACGCAGGCCATCAAGCCGTCGATCACCGTGCTTATAACGCCTTGCGTCATCGCTTGCTGGATTGGCCTCACAGATCCCAGCCGCGAGATGATGTCGCCCACGTGCCGCTTCTCAAAATAGTCGCTCGGCAGGCGGAGGAGGTGACGCACCAACTTGCCGGTAATCTGGAAGCTCAGCAGGTGTCCAAAGATGCGTAGGGCCCAACTGCGCAGCGCCTCGATGGCTGCTTGAATGACGACGAGCGCGCCAAAGCCCAATGCGATCACGAGCAACAGATCCCTGTCAGCCTCGGCGAGGGCCTGATCGACGACGAGCTGCATCTGCAGGGGCGCGACGAAAGCCGCGATCTGCAACGCAGTAGAGAGGACAAGCACCCCTAAGACGGCGGTCCACCAGCCCGTGATCCTCGACCACAGCATCGAGAGCTTCATCCGCGTGAGATGATCGGTGATGGGCTCGAAACCCTCCGATCGCGCGAGCTCAAGGACGACGCCCGTGAAGTGCTTGGAGAAGTCCTCGATGCTGAACGTACGAGCGCCGGCGCCGGGATCATGGATCGTGATGCTGCGCGGCCCGACGGACTTCAGGACGACAAAATGGTTGAGGTCCCAGTGAGCGATGGCCGGTAGCTGGATCCTGCCAAGCGCCGACATTTCGACCTTGAGCGCGCGCGTCGAGAAGCCGAGCTGGTCGGCAATATCCATCAGACTTCTCAGCGAGGTGCCGGCAAGCGACACCGCATAGCGCTGACGCAAGCCATTGAGATCGATATCGTGGCCGTGGTAGCGCGCGATCATGGCGATGCAGGCGAGGCCGCATTCAGCGGCTTCCGACGCCGTGATCACGGGCAGCTTGCGACCGCCGAGGCCAATCTCGTCAGCGACGGTCATGCGCGACGCCCCACTGCATAGATTGGATCGAATAGCCACTCCAACAGGCTGCGGCGGTCGAACACGATCTCCGCCGACACGAGCATGCCGGGCTGGAACGGAATTGTTTGACTGTAGGCCACGATGGACTCTTGCGTGAGCGCGACGCGAATTCTGAACACCGGCTCCTGTATGCTCAGTCCCGGCAGCTGGATCTCATTCGGACTGATGACGGTACTCGATACTGTACGGATTTTGCCGGCGACCGTGCCGAAGCGCTGATAGGGGAAGGCCTGGAGGCTCAAGGCGACTTCCTGGCCAGGCCGCACGAAGCCGATGGCACGCGAGGGAGCCAGAAGCTCCGCTTCGATGCGCCCGCCGGTTGGTATGACCACGGCAACAGTTGCGCCTGCGCTGATCGATTGTCCGGTCGTGACCGGTAGTGCGGCGACGCGACCGCCGACGGGCGCTGTGATGAACTGCAGGCGCCGTGCCTCCGACTCGGCACGCCGCTGGGAAATCGAGGCCTCCGCCGTCTGCGCCTCCGAGCGCGCCGCGTCGATCTCGAGCGGTATGGACGCTAGTCGCGCTCGAATGTCCGCGATGTCGCGCTCGGTGGTCGCTTTTTGGCGATTGAGCGCGGCCAGTTCCTGCTCGGCGCTGAGAACAGCCACCTGCCTTGAATTGAGGTCGCGCCGGGAGAGGTATCCCTTGCTGGCGACCTCCCTACCCCGCTCCAAATCCGCGCGCGCAATCGCCACGCGTTGAGTCTGGAGGGAGACCTGGGTATCGATCTGCTTGAGCTCGACCTCAGCCTTGGTCAGGCGATTGTTGGTCTGGTCGCGCTCGACCTCAAGCTGGGCTAGTCGCGACTCGGCCTTGACACGCGCTGCTCGCGATTCCGTCTCGAGACCCTGAGAGACGACGGTGCCGACATTTCCCGCGACTGTCTCCGCCGACAAGCCGAGCACAGCGATGTGGTCTCCCGGCTTGACGATCGATCCTTCCCGCACCAGCACGCTCTGCAGCGTGCCGGCGGACGGTGCCGATGCGCGAATCATGCCCTGGTCGGGGACGAGGTAGCCGATGACTGTCGCCTTGCGCGCATACGTCGCCCATGCGGCAAAGGCCGTCACGGCGAATACGACGGCAGCAAGAAAGAACCCAAGTGTCTTCAACGACAGAGGTGTCGCCAAGACAACGGTGCCTTCCAGCCGCCGCGTTGCGTGCTGCACTGCCTCACGTCGAAAAAGGTCAGTCATCGCTCCCTCGATTATCGCCCGCCATGAGCCTTGCGCCGGTGGCACGCCTCACCTCAGAGGAACACCGGAGAGGCAAGGGTGCGGCCCTTGTCGTTTCCAGCGCTGGTACGAAATCCGTCCTGTATCCCACGTTACAACCTCTCAGGTTTCGCCAACGGCTGCAGTGGCCTTCGGCGGGCGCCCCAGGCTCGATGACAGACCCTCGAGCTCGACGTGCGGCGACGACGCGACCGCCACGTAGCGGGAGTGCTCGTCCGCCCAGCCGAGCACGCGATAGCCGTGATGAGTTGCGCGAACCATGTAGGAACTGAAACCCCCTCCAGGGATCACGAACACGCTGACGTCCTCGGAGCCCAATGCAAAAACGGCCACTGCGACCGCCTGTTCTCCCAGATAGTCGACACGACCGCCGCGCAGGCTCTCGTGCGTGAGGTCGGCCGACAGCAACGCCGGCTGCTGCCCGCCGCCCAACCGCTTGTAAAGCCAGGCGTTGAGATCGCCTGGCTTCGCGCAAACCTTCTCGACGAGATGGCCCAAGGCTCGCGCGCGCGCATGAGCGACGACGGCCTCCTTCACCTCGTCGAACTCGAACTGAACAGGACCAGGGGTCCGCGGAGCGCTGATGAGGGCCACCGTCAAGTCACGCGTCGGCCGCAGCTGGCACGCCAGCCGGACATCCTCGGGCGCCCCGATGGCCTGGAGCGTCACGGCCTCCGCGCCCTCCGGCGGAGGCAGGCTTTCGCGCCCTTGCTCGATGCGGACACGACAGGTTGAGCAACGAGCACGCCCGCCGCATACTGAGGCATGGCGCACACCCGCGGCGCGGCTCACCTCGAGCAGGGTCTGGCCGGGCGCGATCGTGACTGTTGGTCCACCGGAATATGTTATGCGCACGTCGCCCGAAGGGCGGAAATATCGCCGCCAACGCCAGAGCGGTGTGAGAAGCACGGCGACAGCCACCCCCGCGAATGAAACCCGCGCCAGTATGCGCCACTGCGCGAGGGCCGCATTTGAGGCCTCGCTCGGCCAGTGCGAGCGCGCCTTGAGCACCGCCATGGAGTCCGGATCGCTCATGATGTCGGCTGTTGTCCGGCCGGCTACCACGAAGCCGGCCAGCGCCAGCAAAGGTACGGCTATTGCCACAGCGCCCAAGAGCGGCCGCAGACGTCGATAGCCTTCATCCAGCCGCAGCCAATGGTGGAGGCCGATGCACCCATGACCCCATACCAAGAGCAGCAGCACCGATTGCTGCCAGGCGCTCGACGGCCAGAGGCGCTTGAGCTCATAGAGATAGATGTCCTGCACACCAAAAACCGTGTGTGCGATCCTCGTGTTGACGATGTGTGGGAGCAGTAGGAAGGGAATTAAAAGCCCGCTGGCGATTTGGGCGAATTCCCACGGCGGCATGCGCCAAGTTTGGCGCATCGCCGTCTTGTAAAGACCCAACCCCATATGGGTGAGGAGGGCAACGAGCAGCACGAGACTTCCGGGCACAGAACGGGTAACTGCCGTTCGCCAGGCTTGCGCCTGATGCATAACCTCGAGCCCGAAAAGCCCCAAGGCGTGGTTGAGGAAATGTGTGCCGGCAAAGGCGAGGAGCACCATCCCCGACAAGAGTTGGAGCTTTTGCAGATCGTCTCCTCGGAGGTAGATGTGCATGACGCGGCCCCTCGGCCAGGTCGAGCGTGCTGGGCCTGGCGAACCCAGTCAAGGGCGACGTTGCGGCAAGCTGGCGCTCACGGAACGCGTGCTTAACGTAAACCATCACGGGCAACGAGGCCGATGCCTTCGCGGGGCGTGACGTCCAATGCTCTGGGCAGATCGATCGAAACCACGCCACGGCGTGACAGCTCATGACGAATTGCCTGCAACGCGCGCGGGTTTGCTCTGTTCGCGCACGTTGCAGGCATCCAGTTCAGGCAGGCCGACAGGCCGATCAATGGGGATTGGCGTTGTCGGCTGCTGGACCCGATCAGACGGGGTGCGGCGGATTACCGGGCTGCTGGGGATTTCCGAAGGGTCCCCTCCACGGCGCGGGCGGGCCACCAAAGGTGCCGACGACGAAGTCGACCACCGCGGTGACAGCACTGACGATGCCGTGCCAGATGTCCGACAGGATGCCGGCACCGGTCGTGGCCACGATCTCCTCATCCGACAGCGCACGGATGCCGACGAAATCCGAGTTGCTCGCTTCCTTGATCATGATAGCTCTCCTTTGATCGCTTGTGCCGGGTGTTCCGCCGGCGGTTGTACACGTCGTCGAACCGCTTCGGTCCGACGCTGCGCATATTGCCTCGACAGCTGCGGCGTCGCTGTTCCCCACGTAACTACCTCAAACAGTCGCAAGGCAACGTCTCCGGACAGCCGCCGGCTCCCGCGAAGGGGCGGCGTGATGGCCGTGTTTCCCCAAGGCGCTCATTTGCAACGTCTGTAACCAGCGTAACAGCGGCCAGAGTGCCAACCGGAGATACTGCTTCGCATGGATGGCGGTGATGCCGTCCGCGCACCAGGCACAGCTAGCAGGCAGGTCTGCGTGACCTGCCCGACCACAAAGGAGAATCGCCATGAACAAGACGAACAAGCAGATCCGCCAGCTCACCCTGGACGAGATCGAGTGCGTCAGCGGCGGCTACGGCGGCTACACCAAAGACGGGACCTGGGTGACCTGCGGCTCGGTCGTCATTCACAACGGCACGATCTACATCGGCGGCATCAACGGTCCGATCGCCATGGGCCCGCCGATCCACTGACGCGGGTTCTGGCTGACTGAAGGCGTGCGCGCACGAGGCACGCCTTCTCCTATTCTTTCCTGGATCGCTAGGTCCTTGCCGAGTCCGCGGACACAACCCCAGCGGTCAGGTTTGCGTCTCCTCCGGGCGTGACAACGAGCTTTCCCGCTGCGGCATCGAGGATTGGGCGAGTTCTCCAACACATTCCGAGGACGAGTGGACGTTCAGGAGCCGTGCCCGCCAAAGCCGCTTATGACCGCGAAGCGGTCAATTTCGGCATCGCTTCGACGCACGCTGTTGACCTAGCCTTCGTCCTCAACTGATACCAGGGCTTTTTAGCGAATCCGACTATTTCCACCTCGATTGTTCCGGCCGGAACAGCGCCGAGGGTTGGCGGATAAAAGAAACCCGAAGCTTGGAGAACCACCATGACCTACGCGCAGAAGACAAGCGTCGATATGCCCGGCGTCCGAACAATCTCTGATGACGAACTGGATACCGTTACCGGCGGCTCGATGATGGACCATCAACAGGTCATTTGCCGACTACCTGAAGAACTGTCTCTTCAAGCTCACGCGCGAAGGTACCACGGTTGCGGTGTGCCCTGTCCCGAAATGAGCGCTTGGCTCGCCACTCGCAAACCTACCGACCGCCAGGCCCTTGGGGTCCGCTGATGGCCGTGTCGCCCTGACGCGGCTGTTCCGCGGCCCCGACCTTCCCACCCACGATAGCTGGCAGAGGTGCGGCGGCAAAATGGTGAAACGGCAGGTCCTGGCACATTCGCCCCGTGCAGCGCCGGCCGTCACCTCGTCCGCTCTTGTGGGGTAGATCGACCGTCGCAAGACCGTTGGCAACAAGAGAGCCGCCAAGTCGTCGATGAGCGCCCGCCTACCGGCTCCGCATCTTGCTGAGGAACGGGCCCAGGATGTCGGAGTAGTCGTCGGTCCAGGGCTTCAGGCCGCCGGCGTCGAGTTGGCTGCGCTCCTCCATGGAGGTGAACGGTTCCAGCGCCTCGGCGCTCTTGGCAAACAGCGCCACCGTCGAGGTCGACTGCGCGTAGCTGCCGTCGGCGGTGTCGTCCGACACGATGAAGCCCTGCACGCCCGGCAGCAGCCGCACGGTCGCGCCCAGCACCGAGTTGAGATCGAGGTAGCGGTTGGAGATGTGCAGGAGCACGATGCCGTCGTCCTTGACCTTGGCGAGATAGAGCCTGAGCGCCTCCGCCGTCATCAGGTGCACCGGCACCGCGTCGGAGGAGAAGGCATCGACGATGATCAGGTCGAAGCTCGCATCGGCCTCCCTGGCCATGGTCAGGCGGGCGTCCCCCAAGGCGATGTCGGGCTTGGGCTGGCAGTGCTTCAGGAAGGTGAAGTAGCGCGGGTTGGAGGCGATGCCGATGACGACGGGGTCGATCTCGAAGAAGCGCCAGGCTTCGCCTTCCTTGGCGTAGCAGGCGAGCGAGCCGGCGCCGAGCCCGATGATGCCGTAGCGCCCCTTCTTCTCGCCGAGCCGCTCGCGCACCCGGGCAATCGTGAGCGCCATGGGGCTCTGGGCGTAGTAGTAGGTGGCCGGCACCGGCTCGTCGATGCGCTTGCCCTGGTCGTCCCGGATACGCTGCGCGCCGTGCAGCGTGGTGCCGTGGATGAGCGTGTGATAGTCGCTCTCGGGCGACGTCTGCACGCGATAGACGCCGAAGTAGCTCCGTTGCGCCTCGCCGCGCTTGACGGCGGAGGGCAGCCACACCAGCGCGCCGACGATGAGCAGGGCGGCGGCAAGCTGGCGCATGGGGCGCCGCACCTCCCAGAGCAGCACCAGCACGAGGAGGCCGACGACGACCAGCGTCGTGCCCCACTCGCCCAGGTCGAGGTTGAGCCTGGTGGCGGCCCAGGGCACCCAGTAGATCGCGAGGATGCCGCCGGCGGCGATGAGCCAGAGCGCCAGCATCTCCCGCTTGTCGTCCTCCAAGAGTGCCGCGCCGCTGTCGCTCGCGGCCGGCGCACCCTGGCCGAGGTAGGGCCTGAGACTCCCCCAAAGGCGTCGTGCTGCGGCGCTGCTGAAGACACCCGGCCGGCAGGCCATCGACAGGGCCAGCAGCAGCGGATACTCGAACACCTCGTTGAAGATCTTGGGGGCGATCAGCGCGGCGGAGAGCCCGCCAAGCGCGCCGCCCAGCGACATCCAGAGATAGAACTGGGTGAGGTAGCGGGCGGCGGGGCGCGCCTCGTAAAGCGTGCGGTGCGCCACCATGGCCGACGTGAAGAACACGACGACCCCGGTGGGGGCGGTCACGAACCAGCTCTCGTACTTGGTCTGCGACAGCACCAGGAGAGCGATGGCAACCGCGACGAGATGCACAATGAGCATGAGGCCGCGCGGGATCAGCGACCGCTCGCGGAACACCAGCACGAAGGTGGCGAGATAGAGCGAGAGAGGCAGCACCCAGAGCAGCGGCGCGGAGGCGACATCGGTCGTGACGTGCGTCGTGAAGGCGGTGAGCAGGGCGGCGGGTACCAGCGCCAGGCCGACCCAGCCGAGGCGGTCGCCCCAGCTCGGCGGCGGGCCCGGCACGTCCGCGCCGGCAGCAGTCGAGGGGGCGAGGGGCAGCGCATCGCCCTGGCGGTTCAGCACCAGCAGGAAGGTCAGCGCCAGGGCCGCCGCCAGCACGACGAAGCCCGCCGTCCACATCCCGGCCAGCGCCTTGAGACCGAAGGCCGGCTCGAGCACGAACGGGTAGCCCAGCAGCGCGATCAGGCTGCCCAGGTTGCTTGCGGCATACAAGAAATATGGATCGCGCCCCGCCGGATGCCCGGTGCGGGCGAACCAGGCCTGCAGCAGCGGTGCGTTGGCGGCGACGGCAACGAAGGGCAGCCCGATGGCCACCGTGAAGAGGCCGAGCTGCCACAGATATGGCTCTCCCGGCGGCGGCTCGGTCCAGCCCTTCGGCAATCCGATCGGCAAGGCCAGCAGCGCCACCAGGCAGAGCGAGAAATGCAGGAGACCCGTCGCGAGAAGGGGCAGCCGGGCGATCAGAAGGTGGGCGTAGCAGTAGCCGACGAGCAGTGCCGCCTGGAAGAAGAAGATGGCCACCGCCCACACCGACGGCGATCCGCCGAGAACGGGCAGCACCATCTTGGCGAACATGGGCTGAACGGAGAACAGCAGCAGGGCCGAGATGAACGTTGCCAGCGTGAAGGCCCACAGCGTGAACGTGAACCGCAGGCGGGGGACCGGCGCCGGCTGCCGCACCATCGGCGCGGCGATTGCACCTGCGGCCGCGACACCCGGCTCGCCGTCCGGCGGCACCTCGAGCTTGGTATCGGTCATCCCACGCTCCTTACGCAGAGGCCGCTGCGTCGCGGGTGGTCTTACGTCGCGCGTTCATACGGTCAGCGCCGGGCTGACGGTCTGGACGCCGGCGTTGCGGCCCTTCATCCCGAAGACCGATTTGTCGGCGCCCATTGCGACCGCCACGATGGACATCACGATAAACACTCCGTGAGGACTTGTTCGGGCAGCGCATGGACAAGCGCGCACTGGAAGCGGACGGAAGCAACCGCGCCTGGGAGAGCATAGCGAGCGACCTGCAAGGCAGCCTAGGTTTTGGTCACGGCGGCCGGCCGGCGTAAAGGGCTGCGGTCTTCCCCAAGAAGTGTCATGTTGCCGCGATGCCGGACACGGACAGGAAAGACCAAGGCGGGGTGCGCGAGGCAGGCGATTTCGCCCGCGCCCTTCCCGCCGGTGCACGCCTCATCGGGATCGACCTTGGAACAAAGACGCTGGGCCTGGCATTATCCGACGTGACCCGCACCATCGCCTCCGGGTTGACCACATTGTCGCGGCGTAAATTTTCCGTAGACGCGGATCACCTGCTGGCGCTTGCAGATGAGCATGGGGTCGGCGGCTTCGTCCTTGGTCTGCCTGTCAATCTGAACGGGACCGAGGGCCCTCGCGCGCAGGCCACGCGGGCTTTTGCGCGCAATCTCGGCAAGCTCACGACCCGCCCAATCCTGCTCTGGGACGAGCGACTGTCCACCGCGGCCGCCGAGCGTGTTTTGCTGGAGGCGGACGCCTCCCGCCGTCGCCGCGCCACAGTGATCGACAAGGTCGCCGCCACGTTGATCCTGCAAGGCGCGCTCGATCGGCTCAGGCTGTTGGATCAAACTTGAGCATATCGACCAGACCGTGGCATGGGCTTGCCTGCTTCGCGGCCGAAGCTCTGAATGATAACGGATCTTCTGTCACAAGAATTTGATTGATTCGGGGTCGGATGATTTCTGGAAAGGTTATATCGAATGATGATCCGAACAGATAGATTGTCGCAACCCAGTCCGATTACGGCTCTGGCCAAGCGCGTTCTATCCGACTAAGTACAAACGGCGGCAGACGGATCGGACAGTTGTGTACCGTTCCCGGACAATTCAGCATCTCTTTGGAGGGCAATCCATGAAGCAAAACAGCCGTTCGGTCCCACTCGACGCCTCGCCCCTGCACCTGCTCCACCGAGCTGGGCAGTGTGCTGAGGAACTCTTCACGTCGGAGACCGGAAAGACAGATCTTACGCCTCGCCAATATGCAGTTTTGGCAAGCGTCGCCCAGAAGCCTGACATCTCCCAGACCGGTCTCGTCGACCAGACCGGCGTCGACCGGTCGACGCTCGCCGACATCGTTCGCCGCCTCGTCAAGAAGGGCCTGCTGCAGCGCAAGCGCACGCGCCAGGATGCCCGCATGTACGCGGTGCGCTTGACGCAGAAGGGCCAGGGCGCGCTGACGGCGGCAAAGCCAGCCGCCACGCGCGTCGATCAGCGGCTGCTGTCGCCGCTCCGCGCCGACCAGCGGGGCAGCTTCATCGAGGCGCTCGGCGAAATTGTGAGAGCCATGACGCGCGCCCAGCACAAGATGCAGGCCCAGCGCTGAGGACAGTCAGCGTTGAGGACAATCAGGCCGGGAAGGCGCGGTCGATGATGGCCCGCGCGTCCGCCCGGTCGAGGCCCTGCCCATAGGTCTGCCGCGGACCGCCCGAGAGGCGCGTGCCCACGAACGCGTCGGCGACGGCGGCGGGTGCATGCGCCCTCAGAATGGTGCCGGCCGCGAGCAGTGCCAGGGCTTCCGTCAGATCCCGCGCCCGCCGCTCCAGCAACCTGGGCTCGTGCAGCATCGCCCGCACGCGCCCCAGCTGTGCCTTGAGGTGGGGGTCGTCACCGGCGGCAACCTCGAGGTCGGCCAACACCATCTCGACCGTTTCCGTTTCGCGCTGCAGAACACGCAACAGGTCGAGGGCCATGACGTTGCCCGAACCCTCCCAGATCGCATTCACCGGCAGCTCGCGATAGAGCCGGGCGGCGATGCCCTCCTCGACGTAGCCGTTGCCGCCGAGGCACTCCATCGCCTCGTAGGCGAGTGCCGGCCCGATCTTGCACACCCAGTATTTCGTGACCGGCGTCATCAGTCGCCGCCAGGCCGCGTCTTTCGGCTCGCTGGAGCGGTCGAAGCTGCCCGACAGACGCAATGACAGTGCGGTCGCCGTTTCCACGTCGAGCGCCAGGTCCGCCAGCACCTGCTGCATGAGCGGCTGCTCGACGAGGCGCTTCTGGAACACCGTGCGGTGCCGGCAGTGGTGGATGGCGTTGGCCAGCGCCAGGCGCATGAGGCCCGAGGAGCCGACCGCGCAATCGAGCCTGGTGCAGGTCACCATCTCGATGATGGCCGGCACGCCGCGGCCTTCCTCGCCGATCAGCCAGGCGTGCGCGCCCGCAAACTCCACCTCCGAGGAGGCGTTGGAGCGGTTGCCGAGCTTGTCCTTGAGCCGCTGGAAGTGGAGACCGTTGACGGTGCCGTCGGGCAGGATGCGCGGCATGAGGAAGCAGGACAGCCCGCCGGGCGCCTGCGCCAGCACCAGGAAGGCGTCGCACATGGGCGCCGACATGAACCACTTGTGGCCGGTGATGAGATATTCGCCACCCGGACCGCCGCTCCCCGCCGGCACGGCCTTGGTCAGGTTGGCGCGCACATCGGTGCCGCCCTGCTTCTCGGTCATGCCCATGCCGATGGTGACGCCGGCCTTGGCCGCCGCCGGCCGGAAGCTCTGGTCGTAGGTGCGCGACAGGATTTTCGGGATCCACTTGTTGGCGAGATCGGGCTGCAGCAGCAGCGTCGGCACCGACGCGTTCGTCATGGTGATCGGGCACTGGTGGCCGGCCTCCATCTGGATCGCCATGTAGGTGCCGGCCGAGCGCGCCACGTTGGCGCCGGGCAGCGGCTCCGCCCCAGGCTTGGCCCCCGGCTTGGCGAGATGATCCCAGGCCGAGCAGTGCAGCCCCTCGTGCACGCTCAGCGCCATGCACTCATGGTAGGCGGGGTGGAACTCGACGACGTCGAGCCGGTGGCCCTTGCTGTCGAACGTTCGCAGCTTTGGTGGATTCTCGTTGGCGAGCCGCTGGCGCTGGAAGGCTTCCGCACTGCCGCAGACCGCGCCGAAGGCCGTGAGCCGCTTTACCGCCGCTTTGCCGCCCTCCCGGTTGACCGCGTCCATCAGCGCGCGGTCGGACGTGAACAGGTTGATGTCCTCGAACGCCGGGCTCTGGTTGAAGACCTCGTGTGTGGCGAACGTGTCGTTCATCGCTGTTTCCCGAATCCCGCGCGTCCGTCGCGGCCAGCATAGCACCCGGCAACTGTACCCCCGC
This sequence comes from uncultured Alphaproteobacteria bacterium, assembly GCA_963797005.1. GTDB lineage: Bacteria > Pseudomonadota > Alphaproteobacteria > Rhizobiales > Hyphomicrobiaceae > AWTP1-13. The sequence continues at coordinate 55,160 of CAWCOF010000005.1, read as the reverse complement.
TGCGCCGGACGGCGCCACCCGATACCCGAGCGTGAGGGAGGAAGGCGGGAGAATTGATCGCGAGAATCCCCTTCAGCTTGACGCGACATGCGTCACGCGTCATATGACGCCATGCTGGATGGCCGGCGCATCAAGAGCAAGGCGCTCAAGCTGTTTGCCAGGGGTGATGCGAGCAAAGTCAACCCGGCTTGGCGATCGCGGATCAAGCAGGTCCTTTCGGCCCTGAGCGTCGCCGCGGCCCCGGCGGAGTTGGATGTTCCCGGCTTCGACTTCCACGAGCTGAAGGGAGACCGCAAAGGGACTTTCGCTGTGAGGGTGACGGCCAATTGGCGAGTGACCTTCAGGTGGGACGATGCGGGCCCGTTCGCTGTCGATCTGGAGGACTACCATGGCAGGTGAAGTCGACGAGATGACAATGGAGCCTTCTCATCCGGGCGAGGTCCTCAGGGAGACGATCCTCCCTGCGCTCTGCATGACAATCAAAGACGTAGCTGCCCACCTGGGCGTGAGCCGCGCGGCGCTCTCCGAGCTTGTGAATGAGAGGCGGTCGGTCTCGCTGGATATGGCCCGGCGCTTGGGTGCGGCCTTCGGCAACGGGGCCAGGTTCTGGATCGCTTTGCAGATGCAGTACGACCTGTGGCACGCCGAGCACTCGGAGCGAGCCACCAGAATCACTGTCAAGCCTCTGAAGGCGCGCAAGGCGGCTTGAGATCTGCGTCCGGTGCGGGCAGAGGGCACGCGATAGGCGAAGATCTGCGCATTTTCACACGGCCAATATCTTCCCGCCCCCGGCGGCTTGCCGCCCTGCGCCAATGAGCGTATAGCACCCCCTTTAATGACCAACCCCATTGCAAGCGCCTCCTTCGCGCGCCGGCATCTGCTGACCTGTGAAGAGCTGACGGCGGGCGAAATCGACGCATTGCTCGACCTTGCCGACAAGGCCGCCGAGAACAACCGTCAAGTCATCAAGAAGCGCGACGTCCTGCGCGGGCGAACGCTGATCAACCTCTTCTTCGAGGCGTCCACGCGCACGCAAAGCTCCTTCGAGCTTGCCGGCAAGCGGCTGGGTGCCGACGTCATGAACATGAACATGTCGTCGTCCTCGATGCAGAAGGGCGAGACCCTGATCGACACGGCGATGACCTTGAACGCCATGCGGCCCGACATCCTGGTGGTGCGCCACCACGCCGCGGGCGCCGTGGAGCTTCTGTCGCAGAAGGTCGACTGCTCCGTCATCAACGCCGGCGACGGCGCCCATCAGCACCCGACACAGGCGCTGCTCGACGCGCTCACCATCCGCCGCGCCAAGGGCCGCATCGCAGGGCTGACGGTGGCGATCTGCGGCGACATCATGCATTCCCGCGTCGCCCGCTCCAACATCAACGTGTTCAACACCATGGGCGCGCGCGTGCGCATCGTCGCGCCCTCGACCTTGCTGCCGCCCGCGGCCGAGCGGCTCGGCGCGGAGGTGTTCACCGACATGGGGCGCGGGCTCGAAGGCGCCGACATCGTCATGATGCTGCGCCTGCAGCGCGAGCGCATGCAGGGCTCCTACGTGCCCTCCACGCGCGAGTACTTCCACTTCTTCGGGCTCGACCACGAGAAGCTCGCGCGCGCCAAGCCCGACGCCCTCATCATGCATCCCGGCCCCATGAACCGGGGCGTGGAGATCGCCTCCACGATCGCCGATCACTCCCGCAGCGTCATTCGCGACCAGGTCGAGATGGGCGTTGCCGTGCGCATGGCGGTGCTGGAGGCCATGGCCCGCCTGCTGCCCAACCACTGAAGATGCGCGCTAAGGGTTGCGTTGCTGTGTCTGAACCGCTGAGCCAAATCGCAACGTGTCACCCCGGGCCTTGTGCCCGGGATCCAGCCATCCGCTTGCTTTGGAGCATGCCGATGGGTGGATCCCGGCGACAAGCGCCGGGATGACAAGCCAGAGACTCCGATGCGCAAGAATAGTTCATCCGCAGAAGAAGCGACCGCCTTCCTCAACGCGCGCCTCGTCGACCCCGCCTCCGGCAAGGACGAGCCGGGCGGACTGCTGGTCAAGGGCAGTGTCATCGCCGACTTGGGCGCCCATCTCAGGCGCAACGCGCCCGAGCGCGCCAAGGTCATCGACTGCAAGGGCCACGTGCTGTGCCCGGGCCTGATCGACATGCAGGTGTTCACCGGCGAGCCCGGCGAGGAGCACCGCGAGACGCTGAAGACGGCGAGCCAGGCCGCCGCCGCCGGCGGCGTCACCACCATGGTGGTGATGCCCGACACCGAGCCCGTCATCGACCAGGTGGCGCTCGTCGACTTCATCCAGCGCCGCGCCCGCGACAATGCCGTCGTCAACGTGCACGTCATGGCCGCCATGACGCGCGGGCTGGAGGGCGCCGACATGACGGAGATCGGCCTCCTCAAGCGGGCCGGTGCGATTGCCTTCACCAACGGCAAGACCAGCATCGCCAACACGCGCGTGATGCGCAACGTGCTGCTCTACGCCAAGGACTTCGGCGCCCTCATCGCGCATCACACCGAGGACCCCTATCTGACCGAAGGCGCGGTGATGAACGCCGGCGAGGTGGCGACGCGGCTCGGCCTGCCAGGCGTGCACAAGACCGCCGAGACGATCGTGCTCGAGCGCGACGTGCGCCTCGTCGAGCTGACCGGCGGGCGCTATCACGCCGCCGCCATCTCCTGCGCGGAGAGCCTCGCCGTCGTGCGCGTCGCCAAGGCCAACAAGCTGCCCGTCACCTGCGGCGTGTCGGTCAATCACCTCACCCTCAACGAGAACGACATCGGCCCCTACCGCACCTTCTTCCGCCTCAAGCCGCCGCTGCGCTCGGAGGAGGACCGGGCGGCGATGGTGCGCGGCCTGGCGGCCGGCGACATCGACGTCGTCGTCTCCAGCCACGATCCCCAGGACGCCGACACCAAGCGCCACCCCTTTGCGGAAGCTGCCGACGGCGCCATCGGGCTGGAGACCCTGCTGGCCGCCGCGCTGCAGACTCACCCACAGCGGCGAGATCGGCCTCCTGCCGCTGCTCAAGGCCATGACCATCAATCCCGCGCGGCTCCTTGGCCTGCCCTCCGGCCGGCTCGAGAAGGGGGCGCCGGCCGACCTCGCCCTCGTCGACCTCGGCCAGCCCTGGGTCGTGGACCGGGCGCTGCTCAAGGCGCGCTCCAAGAACTCGCCGTTCGACGAGAGCAAGATGCAGGGGCGCGTGCTCACCACCATGGTTGCGGGCTCGATCGTCTACCAATACGCTGCCGGCGAGCGCGATTGACGCCGCTCGTATTTCTCACGCGCTGGTCATGGACTATCTGCTGTCTCCGTCTGGTCTGCTGGCGCTCATCTTTGGCTACCTGTTGGGCTCGATCCCGTTCGGCCTGCTGCTGACGCGGGCCGCCGGCCTCGACGACCTGCGCAAGATCGGCTCGGGCAACATCGGCGCCACCAACGTCCTGCGCACGGGCCACAAGGGACTGGCGGCCGCGACGCTGGTGCTCGATGCGCTCAAGGGCGCCATCGCGGTGCTGATCGTCGACGACATCGCGCGGCGGTTCGTGAGCGTCGAGGCCCTGAGCCAGGTCCACGTCTACGCCTATATCGCCGGGCTCGGCGCCTTCCTCGGCCACATCTATCCGGTGTGGCTGCGCTTTCGGGGCGGCAAGGGGGTCGCGACCTACATCGGCGTGCTGATCGGCCTGCATGGCCTGGCGGCGCTCGTGTTCTGCCTGATCTGGGCGCTGGTGGCGGCCGTGACGCGCTATTCCTCGCTCGCGGCGCTGACGGCGACGGTTGCCGTTCTCGTCTACTATCTGGCCACGGGGTGGGCGGGCTGGACCGGCTTCCAGTTCATTCTCGTCATATCGGCCCTGATCTTCCTCAAGCACAGCGCCAACATCCGGCGCCTGCTCGCGCGGCAGGAGACCAAGATTGGCGAACGGGCATGATGGCCGCACGCGCCTGACGCCGGCGCCGCTGCCGCAAGCGCCGCTCGACGACGCTCAGCGCCTGGCCTGCCTGCGCCTGATCCGCAGCGAGAATGTGGGCCCCGTCACCTTTCGCGCCCTCATCAATCACTTCGGCGGCGCCGAGCCTGCATTGGCGGCGCTCCCGGCCCTGTCGCGTCGCGGCGGCCGGCCCGACATCCGCATCTGCCCGCGCGACGTCGCCGAGGCCGAGCTCGAAGCGGCCCGGGCGATCGGCGCCCAGCCCCTGTTCACCATCGAGCCGGGGTATCCGCCGGCGCTTGCCGCCATCGATGCGCCGCCGCCGCTCCTCTACGTCAAGGGCAATGCCGGCCATCTCGCCCGGCCTATGATCGCCATCGTCGGGGCGCGCAACGGCTCGGCGGCGGGACAGAAGCTCGCACGCCACTTCGCGGCCCGATTGGGAGCGGCCGGCTTCGTCATCGCCTCCGGGCTGGCGCGCGGGATCGACGGGGCCGCGCACGAGGCCGCACTCGCGCATGGCACGGTGGCCGTGCTCGCCGGCGGCATCGACAACGTCTATCCGCCCGAGCACGCCGCCCTGCAGCAGGCCATCGGCGAACGGGGCTGCTTGCTGAGCGAGAACCGGCCGGGCTTCGTGCCCCGCGCGCAGGATTTCCCCCGCCGCAACCGCATCATCTCAGGGGTCGCGCTCGGCGTGCTGATCGTGGAGGCAGCGCGCCGGTCGGGAACGCTGATCACAGCGCGCATGGCGGGCGAGCAGGGGCGCGAGGTGTTCGCCGTTCCGGGCCATCCGCTGGACCCGCGGGCGGAGGGCACCAACCGGCTTTTGAAGGATGGCGCGACCCTGGTGACGGAGCCGGAAGACATCCTCGCGGCCCTGGCGCCGATGCTGCGCGAACCACCAGCGAGGGCGCCCGACGTCCTCGGCGAGCCCTTCACGGCCCCCCTCGCAAGTCGGGAGCCGGAGCTGCCCCACATCGGGGCGAGTGACCGCGAGCGGCTGCTGGGCGCCCTGGGCCCTGCGCCCGTCGACGTCGATGAGCTGGCACGCGCCACCGGCCTCGACATCCGCGCCGTCCAGATCGCGCTGATCGAGCTGGCGCTGGCCGGCCGCATCGAGCGCCATGGCCATCAATTGGTGTCGCTCGCACCCGCCGGCCGCCTCTAACCGGTCCCGCGCCCGTGCGCGGCCTCCTGGTAGGCGAGCTCCAGCAGCACGGTCAGCGCCGGGCGATCGGCCCGCTCTGACATGGCCTTGAGCTCGCGCAGCATGTCGGCGATGTAGTCGAGGTGGTCCGCGCGGGTGGGGAGGGTCGCCTCGGGCGGCGGGTCGCAGGCGTGCCCATCCGGGTGAGCCTTGCGCCGCCTTCCCCCACTCCGCCGGTTCTCCATGCCCCAATCCCCTCAAACAGGCGCAAACGCGAAAAGCCATTCTAGGGGCGCGCAATCTAACGGACTGTCACAACTCCTGCAAATTCGCAGCATGGCCGGTTTGACATACCCCCTCGCATCCACCATGTTCCAGCCGCCAAATGCGGCAGTTTCAACAGCGGAGGGATGCGCGCCGGCCCCGATCCAGCACCGGGGCCGCGCCCGGCACGTTCAAGCATGAATAATGTGATGATCGTTGAATCGGTCGCCAAGGCCAAGGCGATCAACAAGTACCTGGGCTCCGACTACAAGGTACTGGCCTCCTATGGCCACGTCCGCGACCTCCCCTCCAAGGACGGCTCGGTCGAGCCCGACAAGGACTTCGAGATGCACTGGGACCTCGACGGCAAGTCCGCCAAGGTCATGAAGGCCATTGCCGACGCCGTGAAGACGGCCGACCGGCTGATCCTGGCGACCGACCCCGATCGGGAAGGCGAGGCCATTTCCTGGCATATTCTGCGGATTTTGGAGGAAAAGCGCGCCCTGAAGAAGGGCCTGCAGGTCGAGCGCGTGACCTTCAACGCCGTCACCAAGCAATCGATCCTGGCCGCCATGAAGGAGCCGCGCCAGATCGATGCCCCGCTGGTGGAGGCCTATCTCGCCCGCCGGGCGCTGGACTACCTCGTCGGCTTCACCCTTTCGCCCGTGCTCTGGCGCAAGCTGCCCGGCGCGCGCTCGGCCGGCCGCGTGCAGTCGGTCGCGCTGCGCCTGGTTTGCGACCGGGAGGCCGAGATCGAGGCCTTCAAGTCGGAGGAATACTGGACCATCGAGGCACTGCTCGCCACGGCCAAGGGCGAGGAGTTCCAGGCCAGGCTCGCGCACATTGCCGGCAAGAGGCTGGGCAAGCTCGACATCAAGGATGCCGCTTCCGCCAACGCCATCAAGGCCGCCATCGAGGGCGGCGCCTTCCAGGTCACGAGCGTCGAGAAGAAGGCGGTGCGGCGCAACCCCTACGCCCCCTTCACGACCTCCACGCTGCAGCAGGATGCCTCGCGCAAGCTCGGCTTCTCGGCCAAGCGCACCATGCAGCTCGCCCAGCGCCTCTATGAGGGCGTGGATCTGGGCGGCGAGACCGTCGGCCTCATCACCTACATGCGAACCGACGGCGTGCAGATCATACCGGAGGCCGTGGCCGCGATCCGCAAGCTGGTGGAGGACGAATATTCCAGGCGCTACCTGCCGCCGTTCATCCGCGAGTACAAGACCAAGGCCAAGAACGCGCAGGAAGCGCACGAGGCCATCCGCCCCACCGACCCGCGGCGCAAGCCAAGCGACGTGGAGCGCCACGTCGACCGTGACCAGGCACGCCTCTACGAGCTGATCTGGAAGCGCGCCGTGGCGAGCCAGATGGCGTCTGCCGAGCTCGAGCAGACCACCGCCGAGATCGACGTGCAGGGCAGGGACGGCACGGCCTATGGGCTGCGGGCCACGGGCTCGGTCGTGCTGTTCGAGGGCTTCCTCAAGCTCTACGAGGAGGGCCGCGACGACCGCGTCAAGACCGACAAGGCCGGAGAGGCGGACGAGGACGACAGCCGCCGCCTGCCGCCGCTGGCGCAGGGCGACCAGCTCAAGGACCGCGGCATCGATGCCAAGCAGCATTTCACCGAGCCGCCGCCGCGCTTCACCGAGGCGACGCTCGTCAAGCGCATGGAGGAGCTGGGCATCGGCCGGCCCTCGACCTATGCCTCCACGCTCGCCGTGCTGGAGGATCGCGACTACGTCAGGATCGACAAGAAGCGGCTGATCCCCGAGGACAAGGGCCGCCTCGTCACCGCCTTCCTGGAGAGCTTCTTCAAGCGCTACGTGGAGTACGACTTCACGGCCGACCTCGAAGAGAAGCTCGACCTCATCTCCGACGGCAAGCTCGAGTGGAAGGACGTGCTGCGCGACTTCTGGCTCCACTTCACGAGCGCGGTGGGCGACATCAAGGACCTGCGCGTGGGTGAAGTGCTGGAGGCCATGAACGAGATCCTGGGCCCCCACATCTTCCCGCCCAAGGCCGAAGGCGGCGACCCGCGCCAGTGCCCCAACTGCGGCCAGGGCCGCCTGAGCCTCAAGGTCGGCAAGTTCGGCGCCTTCATCGGCTGCTCGAACTACCCCGACTGCCGCTTCACGCGCCAGTTCTCCGACACCCAGAACGGCGCGCCGGAGGCCTCCACGCCGGAGGGCAAGCTGCTGGGCCACGACCCCGAGACGGGCCTGCCCGTGACCTTGCGCACCGGCCGCTTCGGCCCCTACGTGCAGCTGGGCGAAGCGGAGGGCGACGAGAAGCCCAAGCGGTCCTCCATCCCGAAGGGCGTCGACGTTAACAACGTCACGCTCGAGTACGCGCTGCAGCTCCTCTCCCTGCCGCGCCTGGTCGGCGAGCACCCGGAAACCGGCAAGCCGATCACGGCCTCGCTCGGCCGCTACGGGCCGTTCGTCCTGCATGACGGCACCTATGCCAACCTGCCCACGGTCGACGAGGTGTTCTCGGTCGGCATCAACCGTGCCGTGGTGCTGCTGGCGGAGAAGAAGGCCGGCGGCGGCAAGGGACGCTTCCAGCGGGCGGCACCGACGGTGCTGAAGGAGCTGGGCGAGCATCCAAGCGGAGGCGGCAAGGTGCAGGTGCTGTCGGGCCGCTACGGGCCCTACGTCAAGCACGGCGACGTCAACGCCACCCTGCCGCGCAGCAAGGACCCGGCGAACCTGACCATGGACGAGGCCGTCGAGCTGATCGCCGAGCGCGCGGCCAAGGGCCCCTCCAAACCCAAGGGCCGCCGCGGCAGTAGCGCCAAGGCGCACAAGGACACGACCGTCAAGAACGGCGGGACAAAGGGCGACAAGCCCGCCAAGGCCAAACCCAAATCCAAGGCCAAGAAGGCGCCCAGCACCAAAGAGGCCGCCGAGTAGGCGCCCAGGACGGCCGGAGACGGTGGCCCGCAAACCCAAAAAAGCCCGCCGCGCGGCGGGGGTGCCGAGCAGAGAAGAGATCCTTGCCTTCATGCGCGGTGCCGGCGCCAAGACCGGCAAGCGCGACTTGGCGCGCGCCTTCGCCGTCAAGGGCGGGCCGGACCGCGCCGCGCTCAAGGCCCTGCTGGCCGACATGGCCGACGAAGGCCTGCTGGTCGGCAACCGCAAGAGCCTCAAGGAGCGGGGCAAGCTGCCGCCGGTCGCGGTGCTCGACATCGTCGCGCGCGACGCGGACGGAGAGCTGATCGCGGAGCCCGCCGTCTGGGACGCGGGCGAGGGCGAGCGGCCGCGGCGCGCTGGTGCTGGAGCCGCGAGGCAAGGCCCGCGCGGCCGAGCCGCCGCTCGGCCAGGGCGACCGCATCCTTGCCCGGCTCGCGCGCCTGGACGAGCCCGATGTCGCGGGCCTCACCTACGAGGCCGAGCCGATCAAGCGCCTGCCGCGCGAGAAGCGCCGCCAGATCGGCATCTTCCGCACCAAGGCCAGCGGCGGCGGCCTCATCGATCCCGTCGATCGCAAGGAGCTCAAGGAGTGGCCGATCGCGCCGGGCGACGAGGGCGGTGCCAAGCACGGCGATCTCGTGCGCTTCGACCTCGCCCGCCAGCACCGTTATGGCGTGGCGCAGGCGCGCGTCGTTGAGACCTTGGGCAACCCCGGCGACCAGAAGCAGATCAGCCTGATTGCCGTGCACGCGCATGGGCTGCCCGACGAGTTCCCGCACATCGTGCTGGCGGAGACGGCGAACCTGACGCCGCCGACGCTATCGGGCCGCGCCGATCTGCGCACGCTCGAGCTCCTCACCATCGACCCCGCCGATGCGCGCGACCATGACGATGCGGTCCACGCCGCCCCCGACGAGGACCCCAGGAACAAGGGCGGCTGGGTGGTGCACGTGGCGATTGCCGACGTTGCCCACTACGTGCGGCCCGGCACCCGGCTCGACCGCGAGGCGCAGGTGCGCGGCAACTCGGTCTACTTCCCCGACCGCGTCGTGCCGATGCTGCCCGAGAAGATCTCCAACGATCTGTGCTCGCTGCGAGAGCGCGAGGAGCGTCCCTGCCTGGTCGTGCGCATGGTCTTCGACGCCCAGGGCAACAAGAAAAGCCACGCCTTCTCGCGCGCCCTGATGCGCTCGGCCGCCAAGCTCTCCTACGAGGAGGCGCAGGCCGCCATCGACGGGCGCCCCAGCGAGAAGTGCCGGCCCTTGCTGGAGCCGACGCTCGAGCCGCTGTGGGCGGCCTATGGCGCGCTCGCGGCGGCGCGGGACCGGCGGCAGCCCCTCGAGCTCGATCTGCCCGAGCGCCGGATCGAGGTCGACCGGCAAGGCAGGATCGCGCGCATCTACTCGCCTGCGCGCCTCGATGCGCATCGCCTGATCGAGGAGTTCATGATCCAGGCCAACGTCGCCGCCGCCGAGACGCTGGAAGCGCGGCGCTCGCCCGTCGTCTATCGCGTCCACGATGCGCCCTCCAAGGAGAAGCTCGACAACCTGCGCGAGTTCCTGGAGAGCCTCGATCTGAAACTGCCGGCCGCGGGAAGCTTGCGCGCCGGGGACTTCAACCGCGTGCTGCAACGGGCGAAGGCCCTTCCCGTCACGGACCTCGTCAACGAGGTGGTGCTGCGCTCGCAGGCGCAGGCGGTGTATGCCGCGGAGAACCTCGGCCATTTCGGCCTCAACTTGCGCCGCTATGCGCATTTCACCTCGCCCATCCGCCGCTACGCCGACCTCCTGGTGCACCGCTCGCTGATCCGCGCCCTGGGCCTCGGCGACGGCGGCATGGCGCCGGAGGAAGCCCAGCGCCTTCCCGATATCGCGCAGTCGATCTCCGACACGGAGCGCCGCGCCATGGCCGCCGAGCGCGAGACCGCCGACCGGCTGGTTGCCGCCTATCTCGCCGATCGCGTCGGGGCCGAGTTCGAGGCCAGGGTCTCGGGCGTCACGCGCGCGGGGCTGTTCGTGCGCCTCAGGGAGACCGGCGCCGACGGGTTCGTGCCGGCGGCCACCATCGGCAACGACTACTATCGCCACCACGAGGACGCGCACGCCCTGATCGGCGACCGCACCGGCGAGAGCTACCGGCTGGGCGACGACGTAACGGTGCGCCTCGTCGAGGCGATCCCGTCCGCGGGCGCACTGCGCTTCGAGATGCTGTCGGAGGGCAAGCGGCAGGCGGGACACACCGGCAAGCTTCCGCGCGGCCGCAACCTGCGCTGGGGCCGCAAGCGGCGCTGAGCGTCATCGGCGGCTGCTATTTCTGTTGCGCTTCCGCCGTCTGCTTGGCGAGGGCGGCCTCGAACGCCGTCTCCAGGCCCGCAATGTAGCGGCTGAACTCGCCCGGACTGACGAACGGATTGGGCGATCCTTTGGCGATCAGCGCCCGCTTCTTCTGCATGCCGTACATTTCGGGATGCGGGGCAAGGAACACATCCGGGTTCATCCCCTTCGCCCAGGCGAATGTCTTCCTGTAGTCCTCGACGATACCGGGATAGGTCGGATTGGGCACCAGCCGGTTGAGCGCGACCGAGGCGCTGCAGAAGATGAGCACCGAGCGCGTCTCGTCGCCGTCCTTCACGTTCAATCCCCAGCTGGTGCAGCCGGGAGAATGGCCGGGCGTGGCATGGGCCGTCAGCATCACGCCGCCGATGCTGACCGTGTCCCCGTCCTTGACGGTGCGGTCGACCTTCACGGGCGGGAAGCCCAACTCCTTGGCCGACTCGCGGCCCGGATAGTAGCCGCCCTCCAGGAGAGGCTTGTCCCGTTCGCCACACACGAGCTGCGCGCCCGTCTCTTTCTTCAGTTCGGCAAACCCGCCGGTGTGGTCGAGATGGGCATGGGTGTTGAGCAGGTATTTGATGTCCGACACCTTGAACCCGAGCTTGGCGATGCTGCCTTTGATCTGCGGGTTGGCTTCCGGCAGGCCGGTGTCGATGAGCACATGGCCCTGCGGCGTCGTGATCAGGTAGGAAGCAAGCCCATTGGTCCCCACGTAATAGATGTTGCCGATGACGTGGAAGGGTTCCGTGGGCGCGTTCCACCGCGCTGCGGCGGCCTTGAGTAGATCGACGAGCGACTTGGGCTGGGCTGCGGCGCCCGTCGCCGAGAGCACAAGGGCGCCGGCCAAGATGGCGATCCACCGCATGAGTTCCCTCCTCCAACCGGCAGGGCACTAGGTCGAACGTGCCGGTGACATCGTTGCTGGTTCCAACGCCCCTTGTCGTTGCTGTGTTACGCCCGGTGTCTCGGCTGCGGCAAGAAGCCGAGCCCCACAAAGGTGCATCCCTTGCCTGCGTGAATGTGTTGCGCGCCGACCACGCGCGCTTGAAGGCACGGGGAGAGCCCGCTAGGACAGGCCCTAGCACTCGGGGAGACCGACATGACCACGCAGCAGCCGGGCGCCGCGGGAAGACCGGCGAAAACGCGAGCCCTGCGCCCGCGCGATGCGGCAACCCTCATCATCGTCGATCAGTCGTCCGGCGAGGCCCGCGTGCTGCTCGGCCGGCGCCGCGCCGACATGGTGTTCATGCCTGGCCGCTATGTGTTCCCCGGCGGGCGCGTCGACCCCGCCGACCGCCTGGTGCCGGTCGAGGACGACCTGGACGCCGGCGACATCCAGAAGCTGATGGTGGCCATGAAGGGCACGCCGAGTGCTGTTCGCGCGCGCGCCTTGGCGCTCGCCGCCGTGCGCGAGACCTTCGAGGAGGCGGGCCTGCTGATCGGCACCCCGACGCAGGAGACGGTGCCGCCCAGGAAGGTGGACACGTGGCAGAGCTTCTTCGCCCATGGTTTCCGCCCGGCGCTGGCGCAGATCAAATTCTTTGCGCGCGCGATCACCCCGCCCGGGCGGCCGCGCCGCTTCGACTCGCGCTTCTTTTGCGTGCCCGCGCAGGCCATCGTGCACCGCGTCCCCATCGAGGACGGCGAGCTTTCCGACCTAGAATGGCACTCCATCGCGCAGGCCAGGACGCTCGAATTGCCGAACATCACGCGGGTCGTGCTGGAGGACCTGAGCGAGCGCATCGCTGCCGGCGCGCTGCAGTCCAACGACGCGCCGGTGCCATTCTATCATCGGCGCAACGGCGTCTTTCGCCGCGACCTCATCGGAGCAAGAACAGCGCTTGACTAACTGTAACGTGAGCGTAAATTGCCGCCGCAGTTGGCGTGACCCCAATCGTCGCTGAAGTGGGAAAGAGTCATGGCGAAGCCGATTACGCAGAAGATAAAACTACTGAGCACTGCGGGAACTGGCTTTTTTTACGTCACCAAGAAGAACCCGCGGACGGCTGTCGAGAAGCTCTCCTTCAAGCGCTACGACCCGGTAGCGCGCAAGCACGTGGTCTTCAAGGAAGCGAAGATCAAGTAGCAGACCGCGCGCTGCGCGACTGACCCGCCCCGCCTCCTACATCAATCATCGGTTCCAGGATGTCCGATATCTGTATGCCCCAATCCGGGGCCCGGCCCGTCGTGTGTGTTGTATATCCGCGCGCCGCTACGGAGCGGCAGGATACGGGCGCAACGAATTGTTTGCGGTTTGCCGCGAAGGTGGCCGCGTCCGTGACTGACATCGGCAGCGGGGTAGAAGTCCGAGCAGTCACGGACGCAGGCCTGCCAAGTCGTGGACCAAAGAGGGCGTTGGCCAGACCCGGCATTCGATCGTCCCGTTACGGCATCACTAGAGGAGGCCACTCCCAGCCGCTAAGGACGATCCGACCCCACAGGTTCAGGAGATGCGGCGGACCTGCGCCTGTGAGGATCTGAGTTTGAACGGAAGAACGGCGTCGTCTTCAGGGGCCGTTGCACCTGTACCCGCCAGTCCCCTCCTCCCGCTAAATTCCCCTGTCTAGACAAGCATGCCGCCGCCGGGATGGCAAGCTTTTCTGTTGCGCCTCAGGTAGTTGTAACCGTATTGCAATATTCGCGTTGACGAAAATAACCGCGGTTTCTGGCCCTTGAGGGGATTTTATTCAAGCCGGAAAAGCTTTTGTTCCAACCACTTACCTCTATCTGTTCTGCGACGGAGGATGGTGGAGCAACCAGAGCAGGATCGCTTCAGATTGAATCACCTTGCCACAGCTGCAACGTGCCGGCTGACGCGTGAATCCTGCTCTACATCATGGATATGAGATCGAAGCGAAGTGCTTCGATCAGGCGGCAGCAGCCACCACGCGGTTGCGCCCGCCGCGCTTGGCCGCATAGAGCGCGCGGTCGGCGCGCTTGAACATCTCGGCGAAAGTGTCGTCCTCGCCGAGCGTCGCGACCCCGACGCTGGCCGTCACCGCAACCTGCAGCTCCCGGTCGGCCTGGAAGGCCTCGCCGGCGATGCACGCGCGCACGCGCTCGCCGACTTGCCGCGCGCGCTCGGTGCCGGTGTCGGGCATGATGATAACGAACTCCTCGCCGCCCAGTCTACAGGCGAGGTCGATGCCGCGCGTGTTGCGCTGGATGCGCCTGGCGACCTCGCGCAGCACGTTGTCGCCGGCATCGTGGCCGTGCGTGTCGTTCACGGACTTGAACCTGTCGACGTCGATGACGACGACGGAAAGCGGCTGCCCGCCGGTGCGCGCCGCGTCCATCAGCGCTTTCATGTGGACTTCCATGTAGCGCCGATTGTGCAGCCCGGTCAGCGCATCCATCACCGCGAGCTCGAGGCTCTCCTCGAGCCGGCCGCGCAAGTGGTCGGCGTAGCGCTTGCGCTTCATCTGCGTGCGCACGCGCGCCAGCAGCTCGTTGTGATCGACGGGCCGCGTCAGGTAGTCGTTGACGCCCATATCGAGGCCGCGCAGCAGGCGCGCCTCGTCGCCGGGCTGGATGAGAACGATGATGGGCAGGTTGCGCGTGCGCTCCAGTCCCCGCACCTGGCTGCACAGGCGCAAGCCGTCCCCGGCGGCGAGGCTCAGGCTGACGATCAGGAGGTCGTAGGGCTTCTCGCCGAGCGCGGCCAGCGCCTTGGGCAGATCCGCCTCGATGTCGACCTGATGCGGGCCCGCCAGGGCTGCCGCCATGCGCTGGGCGGTGCGCAACTGGTCCTCCACCAGCACAATGCGCCCCGAGATTTGCGCCTGCGCGCCCGGCGTCCCGGCCTCGGGCGCCATGCCGAGCTCGGCTCCGCTCGCCATGCGCAAGAGCATCTCGTCGTTGAGCGTCTTGAGGCGTGCCAGGTTCTTGACGCGCGTGGTGAGGGCGATGTCGTCGACCGGCTTGGTCAGGAAATCGTCGGCGCCCGCCTCCAGCCCCCGCACCCTCTCGGAGGGCTGATCGAGCGCGGTCACCATGATGACCGGCACGTGCATGGTCTTGGGCGCGCTCTTGATGCGGCGGCAGACCTCGAAGCCGTCCATCGCCGGCATCATCACGTCGAGCAGCACGACGTCGACACGCTCGGTCTCGAGGATGGCGAGCGCCTCCGAGCCGGAGTTGGCGGTGAGCACGTCGAAGTACTCGGCCGAGAGCCGGGCTTCGAGCAATTTTACGTTGGCGAAGATGTCGTCAACGACGAGAACGCGACCGGTCATCGGGCACCCTCAACTCCCCACAAAGCCCAATGCTCAAGCCTCTCCGAGATACCGGCGCACCGTCTCCAGAAAGGTGCCGATGGAGATCGGCTTGGAGATGTAGGACTCGCACCCGCCCTGCCTGATGCGCTCCTCGTCGCCCTTCATGGCGAACGCGGTGACGGCGATCACGGGAATGTCGCGCAGCTCCTCGTCGTCCTTGAGCCACTTGGTCACCTCGAGGCCCGAGACCTCCGGCAACTGGATGTCCATGAGGATCAGGTCGGGGCGGTGCTCGCGGGCGAGCTTGAGCGCATCGATGCCGCTGCGGGTCTGCAACGTGCCATAGCCATGCGCGTCCAGAAGATCGTGGAAGAGCTTCATATTGAGCTCGTTGTCCTCCACAATCAGGACGGTCTTGGCCACGCGCCGGGCTTCGGTTCGGCGGCCGGCCGTGGTTCTGGTGCTCTCCTGGTAGGTCATCCCCTGCCAAGCCCGCTCTCGGCGCGCGGCGCAGTAGTGCACCGATTCTCCGCCACCCTGGCAGTCAGTTTGCTTCAGAAGGCCTAACCAACTGTTTAAGATGGCTGCCGGCCGGAGACGCCCAATAGAGGCTGGTGATGCCAAGGTTAGGAAAGAGGCAATCCCCCGACACCTTGGAGACGGCACAAACCATTGCCCTGCAAGGGCTTGCGTTCCTGGCCGAGGAGCCCGGACGGCTGCAGCGCTTCGCGGGCTTGACCGGCATCGATCTCGGCGAGCTCAGGGCGCGCGCGGACGCGCCGGACCTGCTGGCGGCGGTCCTGGAGCACCTGGCGAGCGATGAGTCGCTGCTCCTCGTCTTTGCAGCGAGCCGCGGCATTGCGCCCGAGGACGTCGCCCCCGCACTTCACCTCCTGCAGGGCGGCAGTCCATGACCGCTGCGATGCGCATCGGCGTCGATCTCGGCGGCACCAAGATTGCGGGCGTCGCCCTGGCGCCCGGACGGGCGCGCGCTGGCCGAGCACCGCATCGCGGCCCCGCGCCACGACTACGCGGCCACCATCGAGGCGGTGGGCGACATGGTCGCGCATCTGGAAGCGGCCGCGGGAGCCAAGGGCAGCGTCGGCATCGGCATGCCGGGCTCGCTCTCGCCGCGCACGGGCCTCGTGCAGAACGCCAACTCCACCTGGCTCATCGGCCGCCCGTTCCAGCGCGATCTGGAGGCGCATCTGGCACGGCCGCTGCGGCTTGCCAACGACGCCAACTGCTTTGCCCTGTCGGAGGCGGTCGACGGTGCCGGCGCGGGCGCGCGCTCGGTGTTCGGCGTCATCCTGGGCACGGGCTGCGGCGGCGGGCTGGTATTCGAGGGCAGGCTCATCGACGGGCCGCGCGGCATCGGCGGCGAGTGGGGGCACAACCCGCTGCCGCGGCCGCAGGAGGACGAGCGCCCGGGGCCGGCGTGCTGGTGCGGGCGTACCGGATGCATGGAAACCTGGGTGTCGGGGCCGGGGCTGGAGGCGGACCACGCCAGGGTTGCGGCCGAGCGCTTGGCCGCGGTTGCGATTGAGGCCAGGGCGAAGTCGGGCGATGCGGCGGCGCGGTCCACGCTCGACCGGCATGCGCACCGGCTCGCGCGCGGGCTCGCCGCGGTTGTCAACGTGTTCGATCCGGAGGTGATCGTGCTCGGCGGCGGCCTCTCCAAGCTCGCCCATCTCTACGAGGTGCTGCCGGCGCTCATTGCCCCGCACGTGTTCGCCGACACGCCCCAGGTCGCCATCGAGCCGCCGCGCTGGGGCGACGCCGGCGGCGTGCGCGGCGCGGCCTGGCTGTGGGGCGGCCGGCCCTTCGCTACTTCGGCTCGCACTTCTTCGGCGGGTGGAAGGTGATCTCCTTCAGCTCGCCGGCGATGGCGAACTCGCCGTAGTCGATGAAGAGCTTGCGGCTGACCCCGTCCTCGAAGAACCAGAAGGTGAGCTCGTAGACCGGCACCGCGTCCTGCCGGTCGGAGCCCGGCTCGAAATAGGCGATCGACACCGGCCAGGCGCCGAGCTTGTCGAGCTTCTCGGCATTCTTGACCTTGGGCAGCTTGCGGTTGCCGCCGGGCGGCACCGGCCGGCCGATGAAGGACACCGTGTCGTAGACCTTCTCGCCCTTCTCCGAGCCGTCGTAGAGGTCGGCGCGGAACGTGGTCTTGCCGGCCTTGGCTGCCTCCAGGAGCGCAATCGAGTGCTGCACGGGAAAGTACACGCCCGAAGCCAGCGACAGGCCCTTCTTGGCAGGCTTGGTGAGCTGCACCTTGACCTCGTCGGCGGCGTTGGGACGCGCCGCGTCGCCGGCAATCGTCTCGGTCTCCTTCTCGTCGCGATACTGGCTGGAGCTGAAGCGGAAGCGCTTGCCCTTGCCCTCCTCCCAGCTCGTCGAGCGCAGGTCGCTGATGGAGGCGCTGCCGCTCTGGTTGGTCATCTGCGTGACGAAGCGCATGTTCTGCGTGTAGCCCTCGCAGGCGGAGCCCGTGAGCTCGTAGACCATGCGGCCACGCACCTCGCTCACGCCGGAGCTGCCGCGCGTGACCGCGAGCTTCATCTCGTAGACGGCGCGGTGCGGGCTCAGCACGATTGCATTGGGCACGGCGCATGAGGCCGCCGCGGGCCACAACGCCGCCAGCACCAGGGCAACGGGTGCCGCCAGCCGTCCGCGCTTGGATTTCGTGAGGCGCATGCCTAGCCTTCCTCGCCGCAGAGAAGGGCGGTTCTAAGACGTGTCGGTTGCGATAGCGTAATCGGCGGCAACTTCCTTGCAAAGAGTGGGTTCCATGCAAAGAGTGGGTTCCTTGCAAAGAGCCGATTCCCTGCAAAGAGTGGGCCGTGCTGCCAGAAGTCGCAACGGTCGCCATGAGGGTGGTGAAATCACAATGCTTAGAACGGGGCTTAGTACGGGGCTTAGAACGGGCTTAGAACGGGATCTGCGGCCGGACAGCGACGGGCAGCGACGGCGGCAGTGCTGGACGAAGCCGCCTTCCTGCGACCCATCGCCCACCGCGGCCTGCATGATCAGCGCTTCGGCCGCCTGGAGAACACCGCGCCCGCCTTCGAGGCGGCCATCGCCAAGGGCTACGGCATCGAGTGCGACCTGCAAGCGGCCGAGGACGGCACGCCGATGGTCTTTCACGACGAAACGCTCGAGCGGCTCGTCGGCCTGCCGGCCCGCATCTCGACGTGGTCGGCGGCAAGCCTCGGCCGGCTGCGCTACAAGGGCGGGGACCAGCGCATCTTGAAATTCGCCGAGCTGCTCGAGCTGGTGGGCGGCCGCGCGCCGATCCTGGTCGAGGTCAAGCGCAACCGCCGGCCGCCGCCGCATGCGTTCGTGCCGAAGGTCGCCCGCATCGCCGCCGCCTATCGCGGCCCCGTGGCGCTGATGTCGTTCAACCGCGATCTTGTCGGCGCCTTCGCCACCCTCGCGGCGCGCCTGCCACGCGGCATGATCGTGGGCAGGCACCAGCTGCGGCCCGGCTGGTGGATGACGCCCAGCCGCGAGAAGAAGATCGCCACGCTGGGCCGGGTGCTCGAGCGCGCGCCGGCCGGCGTCAGCTTCCATGCCGTCGACGTGAAGATCCTGCATATGGCCTGGGCGTGGCGCGAGCGCACGGCGCCCGATCTGCCGCTGTTCAGCTGGACCATCCGCACCATGCGCGAGCGCGCCGCCGCCGCGAAGTGGGCCGACGCGCCGATCTTCGAGGGCTACGAGGCTTGAGCCGGGTGATTCGGGCCGGCGTTTTTCCACCGGCCCCGCTATCATGGCCGGCACCGTCGCCGGCTCGCCCGTGCAAAGCTGCGGCATGAACAAGCCGATTCGCGATAAAGACCTCCGCCCCATGGCCGAGAAGCGCACCGCGCCGAAGTACGTGCACCTGAAGGTGCATTCCGCCTACTCGCTGCTCGAGGGCGCCCTCCAGATCGGAAGGATCGCCAAGCTCGCCGTCGCCAACGGCATGCCGGCCGTCGGCCTGACCGACACCAACAACATGTTCGGCGCGCTGGAGTTCTCCGAGAAGCTGGCCGAGGCGGGGCTGCAGCCGATCGTGGGCTGCACCTTGCAGACCGACATGCGCGAGACGGGTGGCGCACCGACGGCCTACGCACGCCCGGGCGCCAACGAGCCGCCGACCAAGCTTGCCGGCGCGGTGGCGGCCTTCGCCCGAACCGAGCTCGGCTACGCCAACCTGATGAAGCTCGCCAGCGCGTGCCACCTCAAACCCGCCGACACCGAGCCGCCGCACGTCAAGATCGACGACCTCGCCGATCTGTCGGGCGACCTGATCGTGCTCACGGGCGGGCCCGACGGCCCCGTCGATGCGGCCATCCGGGCGGGCCAGCCGGAGCTGGCGCGCAAGCGGCTCGAGCGGCTGCACGGCATCTTCAACGGCGCGCTGTTCGTCGAGATCCAGCGCCACGGGCTCGAGCACGAGGCCGCGACCGAGCCGCAGCTGCTGGAGCTGGCCTACGACCTCGGCATCCCCATCGTGGCGACCAACGAGTGCTACTTCGCCACGCCCGAGGACCACGAGGCGCATGACGCGCTGATCTGCATCGCCGACGGTGCCTACGTCACCGAGGAGAAGCGGCGCCGCTACACCCGCGAGCACTACTTCAAGTCGCCCGAGGAGATGGCGGCGCTGTTCGCAGACCTGCCCGAGGCGCTCGCGTCCACCATCGAGATCGCCAAGCGCTGCACCTTCCGGCCGACGGGCCGCAAGCCGATCCTGCCGCGCTTCGTCGCCGCGCCGCCCGGCGCCAGCGAGGAGGACCGTCTCGAGCTCGAAGCCGCCGAGCTGCGCCGGGAGGCCGAGGCCGGCCTCAAGGCGCGGCTCGCCACCGAGCCCCTGGCGCCCGGCTTCACGGCGGCCGACTACGCCAAGCGGCTCGCCTACGAGGTCGACGTCATCGCCCAGATGAAGTTCCCCGGCTACTTCCTGATCGTCGCCGACTTCATCAAGTGGGCCAAGGCCAATGGCATCCCGGTCGGCCCGGGGCGCGGCTCGGGCGCGGGCTCGGTCGTGGCCTGGTCGCTCACCATCACCGACCTCGATCCCCTGCGCTTCGGCCTGCTGTTCGAGCGGTTCCTGAACCCCGAGCGCATCTCGATGCCGGACTTCGACATCGACTTCTGCCAGGACCGGCGCGACGAGGTGATCCGCTACGTGCAGGGCAAGTACGGCGCCGACCGCGTCGCCCAGATCATCACGCACGGCAAACTGCAGGCGCGCGCCGTGCTGCGCGACGTCGGCCGCGTGCTGCAGATGCCCTACGGCCAGGTCGACCGGCTGTGCAAGCTGGTGCCGAACAATCCCGCCAATCCCGTCACCCTGGCGCAGGCAATAGAAATCGAGCCCAAGCTGCAGGAGGCGCGCGACAGCGAGCCCGTCGTGGCGCGCCTGCTGGAGATCGCGCAGAAGCTCGAGGGCCTCTACCGGCATGCCTCCACGCACGCCGCCGGCATGGTGATCGGCGACCGGCCGCTCGACGAGCTGGTGCCGCTCTACCGCGACCCCAAGTCGAGCTTCCCCATCACCCAGTTCAACTGGAAGCTGGTGGAGGAGGCGGGCCTCGTAAAGTTCGACTTCCTGGGCCTCAAGACGCTGACCGTGCTCAAGAAGGCCGTCGACCTCATCAGGCGCGGGCGCGGCATCGAGGTCGATCTTCTGAAGCTTCCGCTCGATGACCGCAAAACCTATGAGCTGCTGGCCAGGGCGGATACGGTGGGCGTGTTCCAGCTCGAAGGCACGGGCGTGCGCGACTGCCTCAAGCGGCTCAAGCCCGACCGCTTCGAGGACATCATGGCCATGACCGCGCTGTACCGGCCGGGCCCCATGGACAACATCCCGACCTACATCAACCGCAAGCACGGCGAGGAGCCCGTCGACTATCTCCATCCCATGCTCGAGCCGATCCTGAAGGAGACGCACGGCGTCATCATCTACCAGGAGCAGGTGCTGCAGATCGCCCAGGTGATGGCCGGCTACTCGCTGGGCCAGGCCGACATCCTGCGCAAGGCGATGGGCAAGAAAGACAAGGCCATCATGGCCAAGCAGCAGGCCGAGTTCGTGGCCGGCGCCGTCAAGAAGGGCGTGGCGCGCGACGAGGCCGCCTACATCTTCGAGCTGGTCGACAAGTTCGCCGGCTACGGCTTCAACAAGGCGCACACGGCGGCCTACGCGCACGTCGCCTACTATACGGCCTACCTGAAGGCCAACTTCCGCGAGGAGTTCCTGGCCGCGTCCATGACGCTCGACATGGGCAACACCGAAAAGCTCTCCATGTACACGGCGGAGGCGAAGAAGTCGGGCATCGCCATCCTGCCGCCCTGCATCAACGCGTCCGAGGTCGACTTCCTGGCCGAACCTCCCGGCGCGGAGCATCCGCACGGTGCCATCCGCTACTCGCTCGCCGCGCTCAAGAACATCGGCGCGCAAGCCGTGGAGAGCATCGTGACCGAGCGCACGGACCGCGGGCCGTTCAAGGACCTGGCCGATGTCGCCGGCCGGCTCAACACGAAAGCCCTCAACAAGCGGGCGCTGGAGACCCTTGCCGCCGCCGGCGCCTTCGATGCGCTCGAGAGAAACCGCGCGCTGGTGACCGCCAACGTGGAGTCGCTCCTGGCGTTCGCAAGCCGCCAGGCCGAGAACAAGGCCCAGGGCACCAGCGACCTCTTCGGCGGCGGCGCGGCGGAGCGGCCGCAGCTCGACCTGCGGCCGACCAAGGCGTGGCTGCCGATGGAGCGGCTGCAGCGCGAGTTCGAGGCCGTGGGCTTTTTCCTGTCGGGCCACCCCCTCGACGCCTACGCCACGATCCTGCCCAAGCTCGGGATCGTCAGCTTCACCGAGCTCGACGCGCGGGCCGAGCGCGGCGCGGTGGCGGGACGGCTGGCGGGCATCGTCGTCTCCATCCGCGAGCGCCGCTCGCAGAAGGGCAACAAGTTCGCCTTCGCCCTCTTCTCCGAGCCCACCGGTCAGTTCGAGGCGGTGATCTTCTCCGAGACGCTTGCCGCATCGCGCGCGCTGCTGGAGCCCGGCACGGCCGTGGCGGTCACGGTCGAAGGCGAGCGCGACGGCGACATCCTGAAACTGCGGGCGCAAACCATCCAGTCGCTGGACGAGGCCGCCAACAGCGTGCAGCGCGGCCTGAAAGTCGTGCTCGACCGGCGCGCGATCGAGGCCGACAAGGGCCCGCTCGAGGAGCTCAAGGGGCTCCTGCGCAGCGGCGGGAGAGGCACGCTGTGCCTCTCAGTGCCGCTCGACGACCGGGGGCGCGAGGTGGAGATCGCCATGCCCGGCCGCTTCGACATCTCGCCGGCGCAGAAGGGCGCGATCGCCACGCTGCCAGGTGTGCTCGAGGTGGTCGATATCTGAGAGGTGGGGGCGAAAAGGTCAGACCCCGCTCAGCCGCCGCCCTGCCAGACCCGGATCGCGTCGACCGGGTGGATCAGCATGATGATGTTGAGCGTGAGGTTGTCGCGGATGAACACCAGCATGATGACCTCGGTGGCGATCAGCAGGGCCACCATCACCCACGCCGGCAGCCGAGACGCGAGCAGGAAGCCCACCACCATCGCGGCTATGTCGCCCACCGAGTTGATGATGCTGTCGCCGTAGTAGTCGCGCGAGATGGTAACCGCGCGATAGCGGTTGATGATGAAGGGCGAGTTCTCGAAGATCTCCCACGCGCCCTCGATGCACACGGCAATGACGAGCCGCGCCGCCACCGACAGGTGTCCGCGCGAGAACACCGACAGCAGCCAGTAGAAGATGATGCCGTGCAGGACGTGGCTGTAGGTGTACCAGTCGGTGAGATGCTGCGACATCTCGGAGTCTCGAGCGGCCCCCGTGCCAGAGCTTGACATACCCGCACTTGCAGATGGGGATGTGCCCCATCCAGTAGAGGACCCAGGCGACGAGGCCGATCAAGGCGATGCTGATCAGGATCGCGGTGGAGAGCGATAGTCTGGGGAGGGCCGGTTTGGCGCGAGTCTGCATGGGCCGAGCATGGCATGGGCAGGCGAACAGCGGAACCGCCGGCGCGCGCCTGCGTTCCTGGCTGTGATCCGCGCGCGGTAGCCGGGCCACACCGGTATTCTGCGGCCTCCCTCCACAGGTCTCGCGGATTCGGCCATTTTCTGCCACAGATCAGCGATGTAGATGCGCAGGATGCATCGGGAAATCGGCATGCGGCTCATGTTCGTGGCGATTGTGCTCCTGGCCCTCTTGGGGCCGGGCCCGGCGTTCGCCGGCCCCTGCACCAAGGACGATTTCGCCGGCGCCGTCGACCAGGCGGGCGTCGCCCTGCGCAAGCTCAACGCGGAGAATGTGCCGCGCCTGCAGGCGAAGATGCGCCAGCTCAAGGAGGCCAAGGGCTGGCCGGAGGCTGGCTACGAGGAGAAGGCCTATCGGGCTTTGCAGGACGAGCGCACCGCCGCGCTCGACGCGCAGGCAAACGAGCTGCTGGCCAAGCTCGACGAGCTGGGCAGCGTCGAGCCCGCGAGCGAGGCCGACTGCATCAAGCTGCAGGAGCTTACCGCCACCGCGCTCGAGCTGGAGGCGACCGTCAAGGCCAAGACGGCCTACACGCTGGCCAAGCTCGACCAGATGCTGGGCATTGCCGCCGCGCCTCCGATCCCCAAACCCTCGCCGCCCGCCAAGACGAAGCCCGCCGCCCCGGCGAAGCCGGCGCCGCCGCCGGCGGCCGCATCGGCTCCGTCCCCGCGGCAAGCGCAGAGCAGCAGCTGGTCGACGAAGACCACCGAAGCGCCGCCCACGCCGGACGTCGCCATCCTCGCGCCGTCGCCGACCCTTCAGCCCGTGCCGCCGCTCGCTCCCGAGGAGCAGGGCTACTCGATCCAGGAGATCATGGCGGCAAGCGAAGGCTTCTTCGGCAAGGTCTCCGCCAACCTCGGCTCGGTCATCGAGCATCTGTTCAAGAAGAGCGGACGGCCGACCGGCTACGTGCTCGGCACCGAGGGCGGCGGCGCCTTCCTCGCGGGCGTGCGCTACGGCAAGGGCACGCTCTACCTGCGCAGCGGCGGCAAGCAGAAGATCTTCTGGCACGGCCCGTCGATCGGCACCGACGTGGGCGCGGAAGGCTCAAAGACGCTGTTCCTGATCTACCACTTGGGGGCGCCGGAGGAACTCTACGCCGCCTTCACGGGCATCGACGGCTCGGCCTACCTCGTCGGCGGCGTCGGCGCGACGCTCGTCACCAACGGGCGCATCGTCCTGGCGCCCGTCCGCTCCGGCCTCGGCCTGCGGATCGGCGCCAACATCGGCTACATCCGCTTCACGCCGCGCGCGTCGTGGAATCCGTTCTGACCGAACAGCCTACCGGCGGCCCCAGCGACAGGGGCGAGCCGAGGTCGAGCAGCTATAGTTGCCTCTGCTGCCCGAGCAATTCATGGACTTGCTGGCGGCGAGCGAATATCTGCCCCAGGCATCGCCGTATTCCCAAGCGGTGAAATCGGACCAGGAGCGGATGGCCTCGCGGCGCGCGGCCGATTTCGTCCGGCCCGTGCCGCTGCCATCGTGATAGTGGTCGGCCATGCAGGTCTTGCCGCCGGACCGCACCCAGTCGTGCATGCCGGCGAGGCCCGACTCTTCGGCTCGCACGGCACCATTAGACACGAAGAGAGACGCCAGAGCCAAGGCAGCGGCGCCCACCAGAAGCTTCCTCATGGCTACGTAACCCCTGTTGCGACCAGCCGATCCGTGACGGTGCAGAAACGCTGCACGATTCCGCCTTAACGGGCGATTGGCGCAGCGTCGCAGGCGGCAAAATTTCGCCGCTCGCAGCTTTTGCGTCACAGTGGCGAAATGCTTCGCACCAGAGTCAGGATTTGGGCAACGGGGCGCGATGCCTCACTTGGCGGCAACGACGGCGATCTCCACCAGCAGGCGCGGATCGGCGAGCTTGGCTTCGATGCAGGCACGCCCGGGCAGGTTCTCGCCGCCGGTCCAGGCGTTCCATGCCTCGTTCATGGTATCGCGCAGGCGGATGTCGGCGACCCAGATGGTGGCGGAGACGACCTTGGTCTTGTCCGTGCCGCCGAGCTTCAGCAGGCGGTCGATCTCCTTGAGGATCTGCTGCGTCTGGCCCTTGGCGTCCTGCTTGACGTCGTCGGCGGTGACGCCGGCGGTGAAGACGAAACCGTTGGCCTCGACGACCTTGGAATAGATCTTCGACGGCTCGTGCCGCTTGACGGTCATGGGTGCTCCTCACGCGTGTTGATGTTGCGCGGCGTTCATAGCACGGGCCGCCGCGGCTGCCGAGCCGCACCAGTGCCGACGGCGTGAAGACGGATGGCATGGCCGACGGAGGTCGGCGGCCATCCGGAAACCCGCGCTGGCCATTCCTCTAACGGACCGCTTTGGCTGGAATCCGCGGGACTGCACCAAGCGAAGCGATGCCGTTGTGTCCATTCGGCATCTGCGCATCGCAAAGTTCCCCCCTGCATCGCCTTATCAGTGACGCTCGGCGGGCAGCGGGCCAACTATACGATGGGCGCCGTTTTCTTGGATGTCGAAGACAAAAACAAATGCTGTCGCGCTCAGGGAGCTTCGAGGATGGCCGACCTGCTAAGACCGACGGGAAAGGAAATCATCCGCCAGCTCGAGGCAGGCAAGTTGCCGCAAATGGTCGATTGGTTCGATCCATTCGTGCTCGGGATGGTCGCCGTACGAACGCTCATCTCCAGCACGATCGGGGAATATGCCGACCAACGCCCCATGCAGGAGGCAGCCGACGGCCAGAGGGACATGGGCATACTCACCCGGCGCCACGACTACAGCAAGATCGACCCTGACACGGGGCAGCTTCTTCCGCCCGACGCCGATCCCAACAACCCTTATTATCCCACCGAGGCGGACTACGAGGGCGCCACCGAAGACGACCGACATTTGTTCGATTCCAGAAAGCGCAGGCGCCTCGAACTCGACAACGGCGCCCTCTGGGTCGACTTCATCGCCGATCTGGGCGACGGCTTCGAAGCAACCTATGCGATGGCCTATCTTCTGGCGCGCCCGGAGATCGAGGTCTCCGGCCCGACGCGCAAGGATCCTCCGCTAAAATTGCCGGCCGGCCAGATCCTCATATTCGGCGGCGACCTGGCGTACCCGAATGCCACCGAGGAGGAATACCGCACGCGTTGCCTCAATCCTTACGACTGGGCTTTTCCCTTCACGGCGGACGCAAAAAATCCGGAGCCAAGGCGGGAGCTGTTCTTCATCGCCGGCAACCACGACTGGTATGACGGCCTTGCGGCCTTCTCCAATCAGTTCTGCTACGAGGCCTCCGCTGTCGGCGGCTGGCGGTGCAAGCAGCAGCGCAGCTATTTCGCGCTCAAGCTTCCTCATGATTGGTGGATCTGGGGCGTTGACGTCGCCTTGGGCGACAGCCTCGACGTCGCGCAACGGCACTACTTCGAGGCCATCGCTCAAAAGGTCAAATCGGGCGACAAGGTCGTCATCATCCTGCATGCGCCCGACTGGTTCAAGCACGAGTACAAGGCGCTGGGCATGATCAGCCAGCTGGCGCGCAAGAACGGAGAAGTGTGCGCTGTTCTGGCCGGGGATCTGCACCACTACAGCAGATACGAGTCCGACGCGCCCGAACCGAAGCTGCACCTCATTACATCCGGTGGCGGCGGTGCTTTCGCCCACCCCACGCACGATCAAAAGCGCGAGATCCATGTGCGCGAGGAGGCATTGGATGTCGGATCAGCCGCACAACACGTCCCCAAGCCTCGCACGCGGTCGTTCCTGGGCTTGCGGGCACCAGAAGGGCTCGTTCGCTTCAGTGCCGGCGCGCAAGCAGTTCTATCCAACCAAGAACCGGAGCCGACTGCTCGCTCTCCTGAACCTCTTTCTGCCGTTCCACAATCGGCGCTTCGCCCTGTTCATGGGCGTGGTCTACATGATCTTTGCGTGGGTGTTCCAGATTGCCGTCGCCGACCCCACCGTGGCGATCAGGAACGCCCAACACGTCAACATCAAGATGGAATGCGTGGCGGACAATCCGGGCAACCCGGCTGCAGTCAGCGCGTGCGATGCCGAGAAGAGATCGGCTCTCGACAAGAAGCTGGCGGAATTGACGACGGTTCCGGACGCGGCCGCGAATGCCGCAGCCACCACCCCGGCAATGGCCGCCAAGGACGAAGTGGATAAAGGTGCCAGGAAATTGCGCGAGGGCATTCAAAGGCAGGGCGGATGGTGGAACTACCTTTGGAGCATATTGAGCGTGCAATTCTCGCCGGACCGGGTCTTGAGCGGCATGCTGGCGAGCCCCGCATTCTTCCTGCTCGTCGCCGGTCTGTGGATCGGCCTGGTTCAGTACGCGGAAGCCGATATTGCAACACAATGGCTCAGATGGGCGGTCAAGCTGGTGCTTGGAACCACGCATGCGGCCGCTCATCTGACGGTGCTTCTCGCAACAAATTCTCTTCTGAGCATCGTCTATAATTTCTTTGCCGACAGCCAGAATTTCATCGTCAAAGTGTCCGGCACGGTCTTGTACACGTTCTTGATGGTCGTTATCGGCGGCATACTTGGAGCCTTCGTGTTCGGCATCTATTGGGTCGTGACATCCGTGCTGTTTGGGATGCACCAGGATGCTTTCAGCGCACTCGGCGTCAGGAATTACAAGAATTTCCTCAGGATGAAATTTGAGCCGGACAAGCTGACGATCTATCCGGTCGCTCTGGATAAAGTGCCCGGGCGCATGGGCTGGCAAGAGTGCGCGGAGGGGAAAGCCGGCACCGGATCACTGATCGAGCCGAAGAAGAAGCTGCGGCCGCGATTGATCGAGACGCCCATCGAGATCAAGAGGGCGCCGGTCGCGCCGCCCATCTGACGAGCATCCGCGCGTGGATTTTTTGCGGGTAGTCGGACTGTCGCGAGCTCCTTTGTGCAGCGCATGGCGCCGCGCCGACGCGGGAGAAGCTGGCTCAGCCGGGCGGCTTGGTGTCACCGCGCGCCGACCACCACAGCGCGAACGGCCCAACGAACGCGCTGACGGCCATGACGATGAATGCCAAAAGCCAGCCGGCATCGCTCATCGGCCCCCCGCCCGCATCCAGCGCCACGCCGATCGCCCAGCCGCCGGCGGCGGAGAGGCCGAAGCCGACGGTGGAATGCATGGCCATGGTGGCGCCGCGGTAGGCGGGATCCGCCCTCGCTGCCATGCCCGACGTCAGGGCGCCGGAATCAGCGGGGATCGTCACCGCGTAGAGCAGGATGAGGCCCAGCATCAGCTGCGGCGTCGCCGAGGTCGTCAGCCAGCCGATCGCCGCAGCGACCGTTCCCGAAACGAGCATCACCGCCGCGATCACGCCGCGACGGCCGAAGCGGATCGCCAGCTCGTTGCCGAGCACGCTCGAGGGCATGGCGAGCACGGCCGTGATGACGCTGACCGTGACCGGCCCCAGCACGCCGGCGCCCGAATGCCGCGCGGCGACATAAGTCCAGTAGGCGACGATCCAGGTGCGCATGGCGTAGAGCTCGAAGCAATGCGCGCCGTAGCCCAGGATGTAGCCCATGGCCGGGCGGTTGCGCAGCACGGGGGCAAAGTTGAGGAACGCCGCCTGCGCGTGCTTCGGTTTCACCGGGGCCATGCGCAGGCACGCGGCGATCATCGCCAGCGGCCCCACGCCGGTCACATAGAAGGCGGTGCGCCACCCGAACTGTTCCGCCACGAGCTGGGAGACGAGGAACGACAGGCCGACGCCGAGGGAGAAGCAGGCCGTATAGAGCGTCACGCTGCGCGAGATGTCGCCGGGGCCGAGCCGGTCGGTCAGCGCCTTGAGCCCGGGCATGTAGGCGCCCGCGAAACCGATCCCCGCCAACCCCCAGATGAGCGCCGCCGAGGCCATGTCGTCGGCGAAGACGCCGAAGGCGATCGTGGCAAGCCCGCTCATGACCGAGCCGACGAAGAGGACGAGGCGCGCGTCGATGCGATCGGTGAGCGTGGTGAGGACCGGCACGGCCAGCATGTAGCCGAGCGCGAACGAGCTCGCCATCAGCCCCGCCTCGCCGCCGCTCAGGTGCCACAGCGGCATCAGGTGCTGCGGCATGACCGCCGGCACGACGACGTGCGGCAGGAGGTTGCCGACCTGGCCCACGCACATGGCGGCAAGGAGGCCCCGCCCGCTCAGCGCCATGGTGGCCGGCCCAGCATTGTGTTCGCGCCCATCCGTTCGTTCCCTCCCGCTGCTCGCTCCGGTCTTGACAACGATAGCTCATTTCAATATTCGTTGAAATATGGATAAGTTGGATGCCGTCGCGGCGCTGGCCGCGCTCGCCCAGGAGAATCGGCTCGCAGTCTACCGCCTGCTGGTGCAGGCGGGGCCGCAGGGAATGGCGGCCGGCGAGGTGGCGGACGGCCTCGGCATCGCGCCCAATACGCTCTCCTTCCATCTCGACCGGCTGCGGCACGCCGGGCTGTTGAGCGTTGCGCGCCGAGGCCGCTCGCTGATCTACGCGGCGCGCTACGAGACCATGGACAACCTGCTCGGCTATCTGACCGAGAACTGCTGCGGCGGGAAGCCGGCAGGCTGCAAGCCGGATGGCCGCAGGCCCATCAAGCGGAAACGGGAAGCCGTCTGACACCAACGGATGCTCAGACCAGCGCATCCACGAAACAGGAGGCGAGCATGGATACCAGGAACGTGAAGGAAGCGGTGCGGGAAAGGTACGGCGCGGCGGCCCGGCGCGTCACCTCCACCGAAGGCGCCTGCTGCGGTGCATCGGATGCGGTGTCGGGCTGCAACCCGATCACCTCCAATCTCTATGATGCCGCACAGAAAGGCGCGCTGCCCGACACCGCGGTGCTCGCTTCCCTCGGCTGCGGCAATCCCACCGCGCTCGCGCAGCTTGCCGCGGGCGAGACGGTGCTCGACCTCGGCTCCGGCGGCGGCATCGACGTGCTGCTGTCGGCCAAGCGCGTCGGGCCCACGGGCAAGGCCTACGGCCTCGACATGACCGACGAGATGCTGGCGCTGGCGCGGGAGAACCAGCGCAAGGCGGGCGTGGACAACGTCGAGTTCCTCAAGGGCGAGATCGAGAGCATCCCGCTTCCCGACAATTCGGTGGACGTGATCATCTCCAACTGCGTGATCAATCTCTCCGGCGACAAGGACCGGGTGCTCAAGGAAGCCTTCCGCGTCCTCAAGCCCGGCGGCCGCCTGGCGGTGTCGGATGTCGTCACGCGGGGCGAGGTGCCGCCCGAGGTACGCCAGGAGATGCTGCTGTGGGTTGGATGCATCGCCGGCGCGCTGCGCGATGCGGAGTACGTCGGCAAGCTCGAGGATGCGGGCTTCCAGTCGATCGGCGTCGAGCCGACGCGGGTCTACGATGTCGAGGACGCCAGGGAATTCCTCTCCGGCAAGGGCATCGACGTCGATGTTCTGGCACCTCAGGTCGAAGGCAAGTTCATGAGCGCGTTCATTCGCGCCGTGAAGCCGGCGGACGCAGGGGCAAGCTGCTGCGCGCCATCCTGCTGCAGCTAGGCGCGTTTAGCCGGTCGTGGAGCGGCGGCACACGCCCGGTCAGCGGCTGGCCGCCGAATGCCTGGGGACGGCCTTCCTGCTGGCAACGGTCATCGGCTCCGGCATCATGGGCGAGCGGCTCTCTGGCGGCAATGTCGCCATCGCGCTGCTCGGCAACACCATTCCCACGGGCGCCATCCTGTTCGTGCTGATCACGATGTTCGGCCCGATCTCGGGTGCCCACTTCAATCCGGCCGTGACGGCAGCCTTCGCCCTGCGCAGGGAGCTTCCGCGCGCCGAGGCTTGCAACTACGTCCTCGTGCAATTGCTGGGTGCGGTGGTGGGCGTGCTGGCGGCCCACCTGATGTTCGAGGAAAGCCTGCTGCAGATCTCGACCAAAGTGCGCGCGGGACCTGCGCAATGGTTCTCGGAGTGGGTGGCGGCGTTCGGCCTGGTTGCCACCATTCTCCTGACCTTGAGAGCCAACCGCGCGGCGGTGGCGGCGGCGGTCGGGCTCTACATCACCGCCGCCTACTGGTTCACCGCCTCCACGTCCTTTGCCAACCCGGCGGTGACGATCGCACGCTCACTGTCGAATACCTTCGCCGGCATCCGCCCCCTGGATGTGCTCCCGTTCGTCGCCGCCCAGATGCTCGGCGCCGTTTGCGCGGTCGCCGTCTGCCGCCGATTGCTGCGCGGAACCGCTCAATCGGAGAAGGAGCGCGTTGCGGCCGAGTGAGCGTGTCGCGCTCGCGCGCCACGCGTCTCGCCCCTCGAGCCGGACGGCCTCAATCGGCAACGATCCACTGGCGCGCCTTTGCGGCTTCGGCGGTAGAGAACGCCCTCAACTCTGCGGGCATCATGAAGCCGAAGAATTTCATGGTGTGCTTGATCCACTCGATGTCCGTGAGACGGCGACCCGCTCCCACCGCAGGAGTGGCTGATGCCGACCTTTGTGTCCGCCCAGACCGCAGATGGATCGATGCCCGCGAAGTCGGCAGCGGTCTCATAGTAGAGCCGCACTTTCTCATGCCGGGTAAGCGCCTTCTCGACGGCAGGGACCAGGACTGTCGCATAGTCATCCTTGGTCACGTGCCCGTGGCAGCCGAAGGCGACAACATTCTCCGGGAACTCTTTGAGAGCCTCGATCATCGGATGATCCTCCAGGCAATATTCAAGGTCGGCTGCTGGCGTCGCCAGCGCCTCGAGATTTTGGAGAAGTCGATGCTGCCCCGGTTGATCCAAATCAATGTTCCCAGAGCAGGATCGCTTCGGATGGAATGGCAAGCTCGCGTCGGATCCGATGCTAGAACAGCGGTTCCTCGTATTGCAGCGCCCCATCGATGAGGATGCCCTTGATGGCGGCGTTGCCGGCGCGGTCGACGGCGACGAGGGCGGCAAGCTTCTTGTCGCGCGCAAGCTGCTCCAGGCGCGGGCCTTCGCCTTGCGGGACGAAATAGCTCTCGATGCCATAGCGCACGCGCATGGTGGCGTTGGGGCTGCCGCCCATCGGCCAGCGCCAGGTGCTGCGCCCCTTCAGCACGATCCGGTCCGGGGAAGTTTCGCCCGGCATGGTGCTGGACGCCTTCACCGGCTGCCAGTCGCCGCCCTCCTTCTTCTCCAGCACGACATAGAAGGCGTCGTTGCGCGCCGGCGGCTTCCCTTCCAGCAGCGCCACGGGGACGTTGCCCACCGCGTAACCCAGCCGAACATATTCGCCCTTGAAGATGTCGCGCGGGTCGACCGGCACGATCGGCAGCGTGATCTCGCGCCCCGACTTCAAGAGCCGCGTGCGGTCGATGACCATGCTGGCCAGCACCGCGGTCTGGGCCAGCGCGACGACGGCGAGCGCCAGCACCACCCGGCTGCGCAGGAACTGCGCCAGCTTGTCGGCGAGGTCGATCATGCGGCGGCTCCGGTGGGGCCCTTGCGCTGGTGGAGACGGTAGGCGGCCCAGGCGAGCCCGCTCACCAGCAGCGCCGCGACCAGGAAGAACAGCGACGTGTTGAGCAGCGTGCCGAACGTGCGCACGTAGAGCGTGAAGATCTCGATGGCAAAGCCCGTATAGGCGAGCCATAGCGCGCCGCGGTTGTCGCTCTTGACCGCCCACAGCATGGCGCCGAGCAGCATCACCAGCGCCAGGATCGCGAGCAGCACGAGCCGCTGGATGGACTGCACGTCGTGCGACCCGTAGAGCACCTTGCCCTCGATGAACTGCATGTTGTAGAGGCCGGCGAAGGCGGTGATCAGGCCGTAGGCGAACAGCAGCCCCGAGATCGGCGAGACGCGGTCGATGCTGGGGGCAGCAACGGCGCAACCGACCGCGACGGCCACGCCGACCAGCAGCACGATCCAGTGCGCGTGATGGTCGAGCAGCAGGTAGCCGAGCGGAACGAGCCAGGCGACGAGGCTGAGGGCGGCGAGGTGCAGCCCCGGCCGCCAGCGCATCCACATCGCGGCCACTGTCGCCACCGCCCACACGATCAGGAACGGCCAGTGCGCCGATTGCGAGAGCACGCGCTCCCAGCCGGTCCACACCGCGATCAGGACGAACGCGGCGGCGAGTGCGGCGTTGGACTGCAGCAGCACCGCCGCCAGCAATGCGCCGAGACCCCACACGAAGATCGCATCGGGTGCGTGGCCCTCCATGTGGTACATCTGCGCGATCAGCATGATGGAGCCGCCGTAGACGGCAATGCCGCCCAGGATGGCGGCCCCGGCGAAAGCCTCCAGCCGGCGCCGGATCAGAACGCCGGCAGCGGCGTAGCAGCCCCATAGGCCCACGAGCAGCAGCAGGAGCCGCGCCAGCTTCGACATGGCCGACCAGTTGGCGGCCACGAAGCTCATCACGGCAAAGCCGAACAGCACCGCGCCGAGGACGGCGAGGACCGGCGCCGCCGAGAACGGCGACTTGGCGGCCTTGAGATCGGCTTGGATGGCCTCGGCGCCGGTGTCGCTGACCCAACCGGCCGCCTGCCAACGCTTGAGGTCGCGCTCGACGCGCGTGCGATACCAGGACATCTAACCCTGCTCACGTGCCCCAGCGGGCGGCATTAGAATTGATCGACGTTCATTGGTCAAGCCGGAACTGCCGTCGAGAAGAGATTCCTACATCCATACTTCGGCAAACATCGAAGCACTGCCTCCGGCCGCCGACATAGATAGCATGCCTGGCCGGCAAGGTCCCGGTGGGACCGGTGGAGGAGAACGCGAAAACCGATGGCGACGGTCGAGAACGGGATCATCATCGCGGCGACCTTCCTGCTGGCCGGCCTCGTCAAGGGCGTGACCGGGCTCGGCCTGCCGACGGTCTCGCTCACCATCCTGACGGCCACGCTCGGCCTCAAGCCGGCCATGGCGCTGCTGCTGGTGCCGTCGTTCGTGACCAACGTCTGGCAGGCCCTGGTCGGCGGCAGCCTGCTTGCCATCCTGCGCCGGCTCTGGCCGTTCCTGCTTGCCCTGTGCCTGACGACGTGGGCCGGCGTCACCGTGCTGGCGCGGTCGCGCAGCGATCTCTTCGCCGGTCTGCTGGGTATCGCCACGCTCGTCTACGCGGTCACCGGCCTTGCCAGGCTCGAGCTGCCGCGGCCCGGCCAGCGCGAGGGCTGGCTGACCCCGCTCATCGGCGCGGTGAGCGGCCTCATCAACGGCATGACCGGCGCGTTCGTGGTGCCGGGCGTGCTCTACCTGCAGTCGCTCGGGCTGCCGCGCGACGCCTTCATCCAGGCGATGGGCGTGCTGTTTGCCACCTCGACCGTGGCGTTGGCGATCGCGCTGGGCAATAGCCAACTGCTGTCGCCGGACCTGGCGCTGCTGTCGGCGGGTGCGGTG
This sequence comes from uncultured Alphaproteobacteria bacterium, assembly GCA_963797005.1. Lineage (GTDB taxonomy): Bacteria > Pseudomonadota > Alphaproteobacteria > Rhizobiales > Hyphomicrobiaceae > AWTP1-13. The sequence continues at coordinate 21,007 of CAWCOF010000005.1, read as the reverse complement.
ATCCCCGGGCTGATCGGCATGGGGCTGGGGCAGATCGTGCGGCGGCGGCTGTCCGAGAGCCTGTTCCGCCGCGTCTTCTTCTGCGCGCTCTTGCTGATGGGCACCTACATCGTCATCGCCAACGGGCTGCGCGTGGCGGGCGGGTAGAGCAATCGGCGCGGCTCACCTTCTCGAGGGCGCAGGCGCGCGCCTCACAGCGGAGGGCTCGGCGGTCGCGGCGGGGTCGGCGGCTGGGGCGGGCGCGGGTCGGGCATCGGCGGCTCGGAAACGGAGGGCCGGGCCGGGGCGGGCCAGGATCGGGGAACGGTGGGTTTCCGCTCCTCGATCGGGCCTTGCGGGTGCAAACGTCCATGCGTGGTGAAGTCGCGCCGAGCCCGCGGGTTCCACTCAGCGTGAGAAAAACCCTCCAACCCCGCTCAGGAGCTGGCGCTGTCGAGCGCCTTGATCGCCTCCGCATCGAGCTTCAGGCGAGCGGAAGCGATCAGGTCCTCCATCTGCTCGAGGCTGGTGGCGCTGGCGATGGGCGCGGTGATGGCGGGGCGCGCCATCAGCCAGGCAAGGGCGACCTGCGCCGGCGTGGCCTTCAGGCGCGCGGCGACCTCGTCCAGCGCCGCCAGGATGCGCAGGCCGCGCTCGTTGAGGTACTTCTTCATGCCGCCGCCGCGCGCGCTCTTGCCGAAGTCGGCCTCCGAGCGGTACTTGCCGGTCAGGAAGCCGGCCGCCAGCCCGTAATAGGGAATGACGCCGACGTTCTCCTTCACGCACAGCCCCTGCAGCTCCTTCTCGAAGCCGGCGCGGTCGGTGAGGTTGTAGAGCGGCTGCAGGCTCTCGTAGCGCGGCAGCTTCCTGGCGGCGCTGGTCTTCAGCGCTTCGGCGAGGCGGGGCGCCTCGTAGTTGGAGGCGCCGATGGCGCGCACCTTGCCGGCCTTGATCAGGTCGTCGTAGACGGCAAGCGTCTCCTCCAGCGGCGTCGCGGCATCGTCGATGTGGGACTGGTAGAGGTCGATGTAGTCGGTCTGCAGGCGCTTCAGCGAGTCCTCGACCGAGCGCATGATGTGCGCCTTCGACAGCCCCTTGCCGACACCGGGCATGTCGTTGCCGACCTTGGTGGCGATGACGACCTTGTCGCGGCCGCCGCGCTTGGCGAGCCAGCGCCCGAGCACGATCTCGGACTCGCCGCCCTTGTGGCCCGGTGCCCAGCGCGAATAGACGTCCGCCGTGTCGATCGCGTCGAAGCCCGCCGCCACGAAGCGGTCGAGCAGCGCGAACGAGGCCGCCTCGTCGGCCGTCCAGCCCAGCACGTTGCCGCCGAACATCAACGGCGCGATTTCGAGCCCCGAATTCCCGAGCCGGCGCTTTTGCATGGCTACTCCTCGAGTGTACTGCGCGTGCGGGCCTCGGCCCCGGAAAGCCTGCGTGACGGGACTGGCGCCGCCTGTCAAGCCGGGACGATGCTATGCTTGGGCGGACGGGTGCACGCCAGCGGGCAGCTACTTGCGCTTGCTCGTCTCGTCGTCGGGCCAGGTGGTGGCCCGCTCCTCGGCGGCCGTCGTCGCCGGAGCGCTCGATGAGCGGGGCCCATGCGCCCTCGGCCGCGGCTTCTTGCGCACCTGCACGGTCGGGTCCTCGGGCGTCATCTGGAAGATCTCGCGGAAGATGCCGGGCGTAATGAGGGAGAGCGGGTTGACGATCACCTCGGGCTTCGCCATCGACCCCTTGATGCCGTAGGTGATGCCGAAAACGCCTTCGCCGCGCGGCCCCGTGAACAGCGGACCGATCAGCGGGATCGGCGCCAGCACGACACCTATGTCGGCGCCGCCCACATAGGTGCCGCCCATGTCGATGGTCTGCGCCCTGAAGTCGACCTTGCCGCGAATGGTGGCGCCTTCGAAGGGGCCCTTGATGGCCCCGTCGCGCACGACGAACTGGCCGTGGCCGACCGAGAACGGCACGCGCATGATGTCGAACGCGAACTCCTGGCGCGCTTCGCTGCGGCGCTTCTTGGTCTGCACGCCCTCGGCGTTGAGCACCATCTCGTTGACGATCGGGTCGCCCAGGATGATGAACTTGCGCGCCCACAGCGTGCCGGTGCGCTCCGCGGCACCCTGACCGTCGAGGTTCACCTCGAGGTTCATCAGGCCGCCGCGCGCATTGGGGTAGAAGCCGACGAGCTTGAACAGCTGACCGGCATCCGCGGCATCGGCGAGCAGGCGGCGCGGCTGCCCGGGCGTCGGCTGCAGCACGGCCGAGAACGGCTTGCCCTCCTTGCCGCCGTCCAGGCTGCCGCGCGCGTCGAGGGAGACCAGCTTGTTGCGCCGCTTCTGCAGCGAAACCTTCACATGCCGGAGCGTGCTGTCGGAAAAACCGACGACGGTCGCCACCTCGGCGTGAAGGTCGAGCCCCGGCCGCGCCTTGTCGTTGGGATTGGGCAGGCGCCCCACGTCGAAGAACGAGCGGAACATGTCGCGGCCATCGAAGGTCGGGCCCTTGGCCGTCACGTTCCAGATGCCGTCGGGGCGCACCTTGCCGTCGCATTCGAGACGGCTGACGACATTGAGCGAGAAGTGAGGGAACTTGAACTCCTTGACCTTGTAGTCGGGCCCGATCCCCATCCAGCCTTCGATCGCCACGTTGTCGCCGTGCATTTTGACGTTGTGCAGCTCGATGGGGTACTGGCCCGTGCCCTTGGCGACGTCGTACTCGAAGAGGGCGGGCCGACCCTTGGGCTTGCGCCAGGAAACGCTGTCGAGCGTCACCTCGGCGTTGGCGAGGTCGGCGCGGACGTGAATTTGGTGCTCCCCCTGGGCGTCGCGCACGACGGTGACATCGACCCCCACCTCGCCCTGCACCAAGTCGTTGATGTCGAGGTCCAGCTGGTTGCGGTCGCTGTCGTCGAGCCGCATGGTCAGATTGATGGGCGGCTGCTTGTCGGGCGCGGCACCGAACACCTGCTGCATGCTGGCCTTGGCGAGGACGCCGTTGATCAGCATCTCGCCGCTGGCCTCCACGGCCGCGTCGGTGATGCCGACGGCGATGTTGGCGGCGCTCACGTCGAAGTGCCCGAAAGCCTGTTTGATGCGGCCCTCGGTCACGCGCACCCTGCCTTCGACCTTCACGTTGGAGGGCGTCAGCTCCGGACCCAGCGGCAGGGCGACGGTGAGCTGGGCGTCGACCTTGCCGTCGACGCTCGCCGGCGTGAGGCCGGTCCCCTTGAAGACGTTGAAGGGCTCGCGGCCGAGCATCTCGAGCGGGACCGCGACCGGTCCTTCCACCTTGGCGTTGATGAAGCCGGTACGGGCCAGAGCCGGCTCGGTCATGTCGACGCGGAAGGAGCCCTTTACGTCCAGACGGCGTCCGTCGGCAAGCGCGAGCGAGGCATCGGGCGCCAGCAGCTCGAAGGTGTGCGTGTCGACCCGGACCAGCGCGCGCGGCGCCTCAAGCGGCGGCAGGTTCTCGCCGAGCGCGATGGCGACGTTCGCCGCTTCCAGCGTCAGCGAGACGCGATCGGCGCTCGTCGAAGCCGTCCACACGCCGCTCGCCTCCGGCTCCGACGAGAGGTGGAACGACCCGCCCTGCAACGAGCCGCCGACCACGTGCTGGATCACCCAGTCGCGCGTGCGCGGCGCCAGCACGGCCGGCCACAACGTCTTGAATACCGCAGCCGGCATCCGCCCGATCTTGCCGTCGAGACGCGCCTTCATGTCGCCGGCCATGTCGGTGACCGCGCCTTGCGCCATGATCTCGGCGCCGCCGGCCTGGAGCGAGAACCCGCTGAGCGTCAACCGGCCCTGGCCCGGCGAGAAGAAGCCGCGCGCCGACCAGTCGTCGATCGCAAGCCGCTGCAGATGCGGCGGCTCGGCGGCGAGCCAGCCGCCGGCGGACTTGAATTCGAACGCCCAGCCGGGGCCGTCGGGACCCTGCTCGTGGGCGAGGCTGCCGGTGAACTGCATGCGGCTATCGCCCCAGACCAGCGCCGACGGCTCGATCTCGAACCGGCGGGCGGCGCGGCTGTAGGACATCGCGATATGCCCGCCGTCGATGTGCAGCGGCCTCTCGCCCAGGCCGGGCAACAGCACTTGGCCGGGCGCGGCATCGATGCCGATGGAGCCGCTCAGGATCTCGCCGGTGTTGGAGATGTCGAGGCGCGCTTCCGCCCACACCGGCACGTCGAAGCTCTCGAGGCTGGCGAGCTGCGGCAGCGCACGGGCGAGCCCGCGCGGCACCAGGTTCTGCACCGAGACGGCGAGCTGCAAGGTCTTCTTCTTCTCGGATTCGAAGGTGCGGAAGTTGATGGTCCAGGGGCGGCCGGCCAGCGACTCGACCTTGGCGCGCCCGGCAATGGAGCTGCGGCTGCGGCGATGGTCGAGGTCGATGTCGACCTCCGGCAGCCGCCAGATGCTCTTGCGCGTGCCGTTGTCGATGACCACGGTGGCCGATTTCAAGCCCACGCTGCGCAGGAAGGCGGTTGCACGCTCGCGCCGCCGCGCTGCCGCGGAGGCCTCCGACAGCGCCTTGATGAGATCGATGCGCGCAAGTCCGTCGCCCTCCTCCGTCGCGGCACCCGCCGGCAGGACGTCGGTCGATCCGCGCAGCACGGGACGCTTGGCAGCCTCGCCCCCCGACACGACGGCGGGATGGGAGAACTTGAGGGCGATGCCGCCGTCCTCGCTCTGGAACAGCGACAGGCGCGGCGCCTTGAGGTCGACGCGCTCGGGGGCGATGCGCCCGATGAGCAGGGCCCTCAGGCTCGGCACGATGGAGGCCGACGGGGCAACCGCCAACGGTTTCTTGTCGGCGTCGGCGATGCGCAGGCTCTTGAGCTCGAACTCGAACTGCCCGCCTTCGGCAAGGCGGATGGCCACGCCCTCGATCTTGACGCCGACACCGGACATCTCCTCGGCAATCGCGCGCTCGATCGGCTGCACGAGGAACTGCAGCGAGATCGGACCTTGCAGGAGGCGAACGTAGAGGAGGCCGAATCCGACGGCGAAGGCGATGGCGATCGCGGCAGTGACCTGCGCCATCAGGGCCAGGGCGCGCCATCGGCGGCTGCGCGGGCGCGCCTTCGCGCCTCGTCCGGTTACAGCGCGCTTGCCGGACTTGCCCGCCGTCCGCTTCGCCCCTTGCCCCCCGGTCCTCGTCACATCTCTCCCTCGCCCGCACGGCGATTGCAGGCGACCAAACAGCCGCCCGTCATCTCAACCGACCACTAAGCCCTCGCCCCCAGGGCGCGAGATTTGCCGATGCGGCGGCTCTTGTGGCCGCCCTCGCCTTCAAGGCGCGCGCCGGCGTGTTTGCGATTGCTCGCGCGTTGACTCAGTGCGCAACAAGGAAGCAGAAAAAGCGTCGAAAGGAAGGCACCCGGCGGGTGCTCGACAGCTACGCGACGCGACGCCAACTGGAGCAGGATTCACGCTTCGGCCGAAACGCCGCCATCGAGGCAAGGCGATTCCATCCGAAGCGATCCTGCCCTAGGTGGGTTGCGGCTCCAGGCCGCCCGGGCCGGGCTCGGGCCGCGCGGGACGTATCTTGCCGGACGCCGGCACCGCGGGACCCGCCATACCCTTCGATTCACCATCATCCGTCGTACGCACGATCTTCTCGCCGCGCATGAGGCGATGCACCTCCTCGCCGCTGAGGGTCTCGAACTCCATCAGCGCCTGGGTGATGATCTCGAGCTTGTCGCGGTTGGCGCTCAGCGCCTCGCGCGCCTGCTTCTCGCCGTCGGTGACGATGCGCCGGATCTCCTCGTCGATCAGCTTGGCCGTGTCCTCGGACATGTTCTGGCGCTGCGTGATGGCGTGGCCGAGGAACACCTCCTGCTGGTTCTCGTTGTAGCGCAACGGCCCCAGCTTCTCGCTCATGCCCCACTCGGTGACCATGCGGCGGGCAAGCTCGGTCGCCTGCATGATGTCGCTGGAGGCGCCCGTATTGAGGTGGTCCTCGCCGTAGATGAGCTGCTCGGCGCACGCGGCCGCCGAACATGATGGCAATGCGCGCCTCGCACCACTGCTTGGAGTAGCTGAGCTTGTCGCGCTCGGGCAGCGCCATGGTGACGCCGAGCGCGCGCCCGCGCGGGATGATCGTCACCTTGTGCAGGGGATCGTTGCCGGGCACCAGCAGGTTGACGAGCGCGTGGCCAGCCTCGTGGTAGGCGGTGGCGAGCTTCTCCTCCTCGGTCATCATCATGGAGCGGCGCTCGGCGCCCATCATGACCTTGTCCTTGGAGTCCTCGAACTCGGCTTGCGTGACGAGGCGCTTGTTGCGGCGCGCCGCCAGCAGCGCCGCCTCGTTGACGAGGTTGGCAAGATCGGCGCCGGAGAAGCCGGGCGTGCCGCGGGCGATCACCTTGGGGTCGACGTCGGGCGCGATCGGCACCTTGCGCATGTGCACGCGGAGGATCTTCTCGCGGCCCGCCACGTCCGGGTTGGGCACGGCGATCTGCCGGTCGAAGCGGCCGGGGCGCAGCAGCGCCGGGTCGAGCACGTCGGGCCGGTTGGTGGCGGCGATCAGGATGATGCCTTCGTTCGCCTCGAAGCCGTCCATCTCGACGAGCAGCTGGTTGAGCGTCTGCTCGCGCTCGTCGTTGCCGCCGCCGAGCCCCGCGCCGCGGTGGCGACCGACGGCGTCGATCTCGTCGATGAAGATGATGCAGGGCGCGTTCTTCTTGGCCTGCTCGAACATGTCGCGCACGCGCGATGCGCCCACGCCGACGAACATCTCGACGAAGTCGGAGCCCGAGATGGTGAAGAAGGGCACGTTGGCCTCGCCGGCGATGGCGCGGGCGAGCAGCGTCTTGCCGGTGCCGGGCGGCCCGACCAGCAGCGCGCCGCGCGGGAATGCGGCCGCCGAGCCGCTGGAACTTCTGCGGATCGCGCAGGAACTCGACGATCTCCTGCAGGTCGTCCTTGGCCTCGTCGACGCCGGCCACGTCCTCGAAGGTGACGCGCCCGTGGCGCTCGGTCAGCAGCTTGGCCTTGGACTTGCCGAAGCCCATGGCGCGGCCGCAGCCCGACTGCATCTGGCGCATGAAGAACACCCACACGGCGATCAGGAGCAGCATCGGGAACCAGTTGACCAGCATGCTCAGGATCGAGGGCACGTCCTCGTCGGGCAGCCGGGCGGTAATCTTCACGCCCTTCTTCGTGAGCCGCTCGACGAGCGTGGGATCTTCAGGGGAAATGGTCGTGAAGCTGCCGGTCTTGTCGCGGAACGTGCCGCAGATGCGGTGCCTGGCGATGGTTACTTCGGAGACGTTGCCGGCCTCGACCCCGCTCAGGAACTCGGTATAGCTGATCTCGTTGCCGCGGCGTCTCTGGCCCGGATTGTTGAACAAATTGAAAAGCGCCACCAACAGGAGCGCGATAACGACCCAGATGGCAAGGTTCCGAAAGTTCGGATTCATCAGGATTCCTTCTTGCCCCGGGCCCTGAGTGCCGCCGCTGCCCAGGCGTATCGCCTTTGTCCCGCCGACGACCGGCGAGCCCAGGCGCGAATGTTAACATAGGTAGCTGCAGGATGTTTGCCAAGCTGACGGGCCACATCCCGAGCCGATACGGCGACATCGATAAGACACGATCAGGGTTCCGAAATCGTTTTCATTTCAAGACGATCGAGCCTCGCGGGCGCCTCTCCCGGACTTGGCCTGGAGTTGTAGTTGCCCAACGCGGCGAAGGCGGCCGAGAGCAGGCCGCGTGCACACTCGTGAGGCCAGAAGGCGAGGTTCGGGGCAGCAATCAGGCATTCCGCCCGCCAGAAGGCAGGGAGCGCGCGCAGGGCGGCGGCCGACACGCCGGGCGGAAGCCCAACCTCGCTTCGCGCCGCGCGCACACCCTCGACGCCCAGGGCGCGCACCTGCACGGCATAGGCAAGCCCGGCATCGGCCGCGACCAGGAAGCGGCCGTCCCACAGGGCCCGCGCGCCGGGCGCAAGGGTGATCTCAGGCAGGGGCTCGCGCCCGGGCTCGCGCTCGACCAGGATGCGCTCGGCCGTGGCCGTGATCTTGGCGCGCGCCAGCGTCCAGGCCCCGATTGGAGTATCTGCACGAAGGGCCTCGGCCACCGCCTCGATGTTGGCCAGCGCCACCGGCTCCTGCGACCCGCCGGCGCCGGCAACGGCCCACGACAGGACGCGCACGACGATTTCGGCAGGCGCAGCGCGCAAGGCATCCCCGTCGATGCGGATCACGCCGCAGGGATCGACGGCAACGTGGTGCCGATCCGGCGCGCAGAAGTCGGCAACGGCGCGCTCGACCGCCTCCCGCGCGCGCTGCAGGCGGCGGGCGCTCAAGCCCAGCATGTCCGCGCTGAGGCCCAGGGCATCGAGCCCTTCCCTCGCGGCGCGCAGCCGCGTGCGCTCGAAGGCGGGATGCTCATTGCTCGGGTCCTCGATCCAGGAGAGGCCGCGGCTCTCCAGGGTGGCGCGCAGACGGGCCTTGGGCACCTCGAGCAGGGGGCGGGCGATGCTGTGGGCAGAGGTGGAAGAGCTGTCGGCATCGGGCACGGGCAACGCGCTCAGCGGCGCCATGGCGGCGAGACCGTCGAGCCCGCTGCCGCGCGCAAGCCGCATGATGAGCGTCTCGGCCTGGTCGTCGGCGGTATGGCCGGTGAGGACCAGCGCGAGGCCATGGACGCGCGCGTAGCCCGCCATGAGGCGATAGCGGGCGAGACGTGCGGCCGCCTGCAGCCCGGTCGCTGGCTTGGGGCCCTCCCACACCAAGGTCTGATGGCCGAAGCCCAGCGCCGCGGCGTGGGCACCGACCTCACGCGCCTCGCCGGCCGACTCCGGCCGCAGGCCGTGATCCACGGTGAGCACGACGTGGTCGCCGGGGGATCGGTCCGCCCGGCGCAGCCAGTCGGCGAACAGCACCATCAGCGCGGTCGAGTCGCTCCCCCCGAGACGGCGAGCGCGGCGCGCGCCGGTGCGGACGCCGCAAAGAAGCGCGCAAAGAGGCCGTCGAGCTCGTCGGGCCGGATCGGTTCGGCGGGGGTGGGCATGGGCCATTATCCCGCCCAGGGCTGCGTCCGTCCACGCATGGTCAAGTGGAATGCCCTGTTGCGCTGATCGTGTCCGGTCCTGGACTGAAAGCCCCAGTCTCCTGGCCCGCATCGCGCGCAATCTCCTCCATCGCTGGATGTGATGCGTCGAGGCGCTCGGCGAAAACGACGCCGGTCTGGCCGCCGAGCGACCACTCGACCTTGCCCGGCAGGCGGGCGCCCGACATCAGCTCGATCTCGACGCGATCACTCGGGATCAACCCAAAGGTTCCCTCCAGCTGCAGGCCCGCCTGCGAGTAGTCGACGATCCTGGCGCTCTGAAAGCGGCTGCGACAGTGGATCAAGACCTGAACCTTGGTCGCCCTTCGCTCGGCCTTGCGGCGGCATGACGTCATGGGACCTTGCGACATGTTCCGCTCCCTCAGGCGCTCTTTTCGACTTCGAACTTCGTCATGCTGTCAGCCCATCAATCGGCCGGCGCCAGCGGTCTGCGCCAGAGGCCGGGCGAAGGCGTCGGCTTTGTCGACTTGGCAAGCGGGCTCTTGTCCGGTGCCGGCTTGCCGTGCACGGCCTTCCCTGGTGCGTTGATCCGGCCGAATTGACCGGCGATGCGCCGGTCGCGGTTCTTGCTCCCTGCGTCGGCCGGCTGCGGCGCGCCGTTCACGTCTTGAGGTAGGTCCGCGTTGGCGGACCTGTCTGATGACAAGGGAACGACCGCCTGCTCGGCCACGAAGGGCGTGGATCGGTTCGTCGCGCCGCGAAGCCAAAGTTCTCTCGGCGTCGGGGCTTGCTGCTGCTCCGGCTCGCCGTAGCGCACCTTGGAGGCGGGCCGTGCCGGCTCTGCCGCGGCGGCGGGCTGCAGGGCGGGACGCACTGGAGGCTCGCGTTTGGTCTCGCCGTCCGGAGGTGTGCCGTCTTGCGGCCGCCCGGTCGCCTCGCGAAGGGCTGCCAGCGCGCATCGGGCTTCGGCGGCACTTCTAACCGCCTCCTCGCAACGAGCCTCGGCCTCGCGCCGGGCCAGTCGCTCGCGCAAGGACTCGGCCTCCAGGCGCTTGGCCAGATCCAGTTGAGCCTCGGCCTCCTGACGCACGGCCAGCTCGCGTTGCTGGACCGCCTCGCGCAGCGCGGCCAGCTCGGCTCGCGCCTCCTCGGCACTCTCGTGATGGCGCGCCTCGACCTCCTGCCGGGCGGCTTGCCCGCGCGAGACTTCGCCCTCCAGCCGCGCGATCGTGTCGCGCAGTGCTTCGATCTCGCGACGCGAGGCGTTCTCGCGATGCCCGGCGGCCTCCTGCAGGGACACAAACGCGCGCTGAGCCTCTGCGGCGCGTTTGACAGCCTCCTCCTGCCGCGCTTCGGCCTCCTGCCGGGCGTGTTGCTGGCGCTGGGCCTCCGCCTCTAGCCGTGCGACCAACGCGTGCTGCGCCTCGACTTCGCGGCGCGCGGCCAGCTCCGCCTGCTCCAGAGCCTCGCGCAGGGCTGCGAGCTCTTCTCTCGCCTCCGCGGCGCCCCGAGCCGTCTCCTCGCGGCGCGCCTCGGCTTCCTGCCGGGCGGCCTGCTCACGCAGGGCCTCGGCCTCCAACCTCGTGATCGCCTGGCGCTGCCCTTCGATCTCGCGACGCGTGGCGTCCTCGCGTTGCGCGGCGGCCTCTTGCAGGGACGCAAGCGCGCGTTGCGCCTCGGCGGCGCCTCGGGCGGCCTCATCGCACTGCGCCTCAGCCCCCTGACGGGCCGATTGCGCGTCGCGCACATCGGCCTCCAGCCGCGCGACCAGCTCGCGCTTGGAGTCCGCCTCGGCACGCCCAGCCAGATCGCGCTGCGCGAGAGCCTCGCGCACGCCTGCCAATTCCCGCTCGATCGCCGCGGCGCCCCGGGCGGCCTCATCACGCAGAGCTTCAGCCTCCTGCCGGGCGGCTTGCTCGCGCCGGACATCGGCCTCCAGCCGCGCGACCAGCTCGCGCTGGGTGTCCGTCTCGGCACGGCCAGCCAGATCGCGCTGCGCAACGGTCTCGCGCAGGGCCTCGAGCTCTCGCTGGACTTCTGCCGTACGCCTTGCCGCCTCCTCGCAACGCGCCTCGGCCGTGCGCCGGGAAGCATCCAGGCTTGTGGCCAGCGCGCGCTGAACCTCGAGCTCCTGGCGAGCGGCTTGCTCGCGCTCTCCGGTCTCGGTTTCGCGGGCCTCGGTTTCGCGGTCTGCAGCCAGCTCGCGCTGTTGCAGGGCCGCGCGCAGGGTCGCCAGGTCGCGTTGGGCCTCGGCGGCGACGCGGGCTGCCTCCTCGCGCTGCGCGTCGGAACTCGTGCCGGGCGGCCTGCGCGCGCGCGGCTTCCGTCTCCAGGCGTGCGGTCAGCTCGCGGTGCGCCGCGACCTCGCGGCCGATGGCCGCTTCGCGCTGTTCGGCAGCCTCTCTTAGCGCTGCCAGCTCGCGCCGGGCCTCGGCGGCGCTTTGCTCCGCCGCCTCGCGCCACGCCAATTCTTCGCACGAGGATGCGGCCTGCCGGCACGCCACCTCCTCGCCCAATCGCGCCTCGGCTTCCTGGCGCGCGGCCTGCTCGCGCTGCGTCACGGTCTCACGCAGCGCAGCCAGCTCGCGCTCGGCCTCTGCGGCACGCTCAGTTGCCTGGACGCGAGCCGCTTCCGCGTCGCGGCGCGCGGCCTGCTCGCTCAGGGCAAGGGCCTCCAGCCCCTCGATCAGCTCGCGCTGTGCCTTGATTTCCCGGAGGGCGGCGAGCTCGGTCGGCTTGGCTGCCTTGCGCGGCGCTCCGGACACACGATGCGGCTTGGCCGCGGGCGCAGGTGTCTGCCCGTGAGGCGCCCTGGGCGCAAGCGGAACGACCTTGCCTGGGGCCTCGCCGGCACGCGCCGCGGCGGCCTGCACCAGCTCGACCCCCGGGGCGCCCGCACTGGATGGCTCGGTCCCCGAGCTCTCAGGAGCCTTCTCCGCCTCCCTCAGGGCCTCGAGGATGGAGGTGTCGATCGTCACGCGCGGCGGCGGCGGCACGAACGACTTGCGCACGCGCTCGGACGTCTCAATCACGGAGTTGAGACGCGCGCCCAGCCGATCACTTCTTTTACGCCAGAAAAACGCGCCCAAGGCGGCCCCCCCGATGGGGGACAACCGATAGCGGAGCGTCCATTTACGCGCGCTGAATAAGCAGGTGTTAATGCGATGCTATTCGAGCTGACCGGGACCAGGGTTACCGCCGGGTTAAGCCTGGCGCCGAGCCGATGGCCGCTGCACCACAAACGGAGCCTCGATGCCTCAGCAGCCGGCCTTGCGCTGCTCGGACTGGGCGGTGTTCTTCAGGTGCGCGGGCAAGGTCGGGAACTTGGTGGTGAGCTCGCTGTAGGAGGAGCAGGCGGCGTCCTTCTGGCCGAGCCGCTGCAGCGACATGGCGAGCTTCAGCAGGCTCTCGGGCGCCTTGGGGCTCTTGGCATAGGTCTGATAGCCCTTGAGGAAGGCGCCGGCGGCGGCGCGATACTGCCCGCGCACGTAGAGCGACTCGCCCAGCCAGTACTGCGCGTTGCCCGCGAGCGGGTCGTTGGCGTGGCGGGAAAGGAATGTCTCGAAGGCCTGCTCGGCGGCGCCGTAGTCGCGCTGCAGCAGATAGCCGTAGGCCTGCTCGTAGAGCTGCTTGGCGCTGAGCCCGGTTTCGTCGTGCAGCGGGGCGGATGCGGTCTGGGGCGCCGGGCGTTGCGGCACGGCGGCACCGGTCTGGGGCGCGCCCAGCACGCGGCCGATCTGATCGTCCTGGCCGCCGTTGGGCGACACCGTCACCGAGCCGAAGCCGGTGCGCTGGGTGTCGGGCACATCGAGCTGCGGCCGCAGCTGGGGCAAGGCGGGGCCCGCTGGCTCGGCGGCAGCGGCGGATGCGGGCGGCGGCAGCGCGCCCGAACGCGCCGCGAGCGCGCGCATTTGTTCCTGCAGCTGCTCCATCTGGGCACCGAGCGCCCTGATCTGCGTCTCGATGCTGTCGAGCCGCCCGGCCTCGGCGGCGCCGTAGGCAGCCGATGGGCCCGGCTGCACACCGCCGCCGGCGGGAGCCGATGCACCGCGCGCCAGCGACTCCAGCGTGCCGATCACCACCTGCATGTCGACCAGCTGCTCCTCGAGCTGCTCGACGCGCTGGCGCAAGCCGGCATCGCTCGTGTCGGTGGCGGCCTTGCCCCGCGACGCCGCCTGAGACGGCATCTGTGCCGGTACCCCGCGTGTTGCGCCGGGCGGTTGCTGCGCATCGGCCAGGGCCGACGCCAGCGCGACTGTCACGGCGAAGGCACCGGCCTGCAACCAGCGGCGAGAGGTCAGGGTCATGGCGGCGGTCTTGCTGCTTCTGGTTGGTGTCGTTTCAGTGCTCATGCCGATGCCCGGCGCGCAGGTCAACCGGGCGGATCAACTCTGCAACAGGGCAAACGCGCGCGTTTCGAACGCGATCCACTCAGTAGAGCCGCCGGGGCGAGGACCGGCGAACATTCTCGTAGGCCCGCAGACGCTGCACACCCGCATCGACAGTTGCCGTCGGCAAGCCGACGACGGTCACCGCGCGCCGGTTCTGAGGCCCGCACAGCGGATCGCCGCACAGCGCGATGAGATGCCGGCGGCCATAGGCGATGGTGCGGATCCGCTCCGGGGCGACACCCGCCTCGATCAGGCGCCGGCGCACGGCCTCGGCACGCTGCTGGGAGAGCCGGTGATCGTCGCCGCCCGGGTCATCGGCGTGGCCCTCGACCGTGACGCGCAGGGCCGGGTGTTGCGCCAGCCACGCGGCCTGTGCCGCCAGCGCCTTGCGCGCCCGCGCGCTGAGCGCAGCGCTGCCTTGGGCAAAGAACACGCGGTCTCCGACCAGGGCCTGGAATTCCTCTGGGTTGCCCGTTGGGTTGCCCTTTGGGTTGCCCGTGCGCGAACCCGATACCGCGGCCGAAGCAAGCCCCGGCTCGCTGGCCTGCGTGGCAGGTGCTAGTTGCACAAGCGCCACAAATGCGACGATGGGGACAAGGACAGCCCATCGATAGGCCATGACGCGCTCCCCCGCAGTCGATTGCCTGATTGGAGGCAAGAGTGCGCCGCCATTGGGGCCAAACTTTGGTTGCCGGGCGGGCCTGGGCCCCACGGCCAAGTTGCAGAGGCGCCTGGAGCAGTGTCGCTTCAGGTTGATTCGCCTTGCTTCAGCTGCAGCGTGCTGCCGCCCTAGTGGAGCAGATTTGACATTCGCTACCCACCCAGCCGCGTCCTCGCGAAGCGAATGTCAAATCCAAAGCTCCACTAGTACCCGCCGTCGAAGAAGGCTGAGTTATTCTGGGAACGGTAGCCGTGCATTCGTGCCGCCTGTCTTTTCCGGGCGTGGCTGACGTGCTTCAACACGCGCATGATTCCCAAAGCAACTGTGATCCGGCTCGACCGGAAGACGCGCAGTGAACTCGAAGGTTGGCTGCGTGCATCGACCACGGAGCAGCGCATGGTGCGCCGTGCCCGTATTGTTCTGCTGGCCGCGGATGGCTGGGCCTCGCGGGCGATCGCGCGCAAGGTCGGGGTCATGACGGGAGTGGTGAGCGTCTGGCGCACGCGGTTTGCGGCATCGGGCATCGACGGCCTCAAGGACAAGCCTCGGCCTGGCGCCAAGCCGATCTACACGGAGGCAACCGACAAGCGCATCCTGGCGGTGCTCGATCAACCGGTGCCGAAGGGTCGGGCGCGCTGGACCTGCAAGCTGATCGCGGAGGCCTTGGGTGATGTCGATGTGAACTACGTGCGGCGCTTCCTGCGCAGGCAAAAGATCGATCTGACCGGTCGCAAGAGCTGGTGCGAGAGCAATGATCCCGATTTTGCCACCAAGGCTGCCGAGGTGGTCGGTCTTTATATGGCGCCACCCAAGAATGCTCTCGTCATCTGTGTCGATGAGAAGCCGTCAATCCAGGCGCTCGAACGCGCGCAAGGCTATCTGAAGCTGCCGAACGGACGTTCGCTGACCGGACACAGCCACGACTACAAGCGGCACGGCACGTCGACCCTGTTCGCCGCTTTCAATGTCGCGACCGGCAAGATCAAAGCCGCCCATAAGAAGCGCCGGCGTCGCAAGGAGTTCCTCGACTTCATGGACGAGGTCGTCGCGGCCTATCCCCGCCGTCGGCTCGAGGTCATCCTCGACAATCTCAATACGCACAAGAAGAATGAAGAATGGCTCGCGCGCCATCCCAAAGTGACATTCCACTACACTCCGACACGGGCGTCCTGGCTGAATCAAGTCGAGGGCTGGTTCTCGATCCTGCAGGGCCAGTCGCTGACGGGCGCCTCCTTCACCTCCGTCGAGCAGCTCAGGGAGCACATCGATGCCTTCATCGAAACCTACAACGAGGACGCCGAGCCGTTCGCATGGACCAAATGCAAGGTTCACCAGCGCCGCGTCAAAGGACGCCGTATCAGCGAATTGTGACTCCGGGTACTAGAACCCAATATTGCTAGTGGTCCTTTGATTCCAACATTCGCACCGGAGCCCGCCCAGAAGGGAAGCGAATGTTGGAATTGGACCACTAGGAGCGGGCCTCGTGGCGGGAGTTCAGCACGGTCTGCGCACGCCGGTTCTGCGACCAGCAGGAGATATCGTTGCACACCGCCACCGGGCGCTCCTTGCCGTAGGAGATGGTGCGGATGCGCTGGGCGTTGACGCCGTGCTGGGCCAGGAAGTTGCGCACCGTCTGGGCCCGGCGGGCGCCCAGCGCGATGTTGTACTCGCGCGTGCCACGCTCGTCGGCGTGGCCTTCGATGGTGATGGTGTACTGCGCGTACTGCTGCAGCCAGCGCACCTGATTGGTGAGCGTCTTTTGGGCTTCCGGCGACAAGTCGACGCTGTCGGTGGTGAAGTAGACGATATCGCCGACGTTGACGGCGAAGTCGCGCGCGGTGCCCGGCGTCGCCGGGGCGCCCTTGCCGAAGCTGAGCTCGCTATCGGGCTTGGGGGTGTTGGAGCAGGCCGCAAGCGCCAGCGCCAGGACCAGCGCCGAAGCGATCCGCGTGCCGGCCCTCCGCCACCTCGACAGCTCCATCCTCCACCCCTTCCTGCATGGTCCGCGCGCCGATGCCCGGCGCGACAAATTCCCGTCTCAGTGCGGCCCTTTAGCCAACTCATCGCGCGAAAATGTGACCGATGGGAGAAACGCGGGGGAGGCCCATGAAGGCAATACGATGGCGGGGCTTTTCCCCGCTATGCACACGCGCCCGGTGCCGCCGGATTGCTGCAGAAAAACAATGGGGCTGCACCCGGTGACCCGAGATGCAGCCCAATTTTCGCGATGCCTCTGCCGAAGGGCAGCCATCGCCAGAGACTTTAGCGAGCAGTGTTCTCCCTGCCCACCCCGAGCTTTGCGGGCTCGTGCCTTGCGGCAAGCGCCGAAGCTACGGCAGCGATAACTGCTGCAACAACGATAGCGCCCTTCTCAAGTCTCATTCTCTCGTGCGAGAGCCAAGCTTTCGATACGCACTACCTGCTCAGCAAACTCGACAAGCTTAGCGGGCGACCTGACCCGCGACCGGCAGATCGGCGCCGGCGCCGAGCTTCAGAGGCTCACGCTCTTCGCGACGGCAAGCGCCGAGGGCAACCGCAGCCACCAAAGCCGAGATGATGATCACGCTCTTCAAGTTCATGGTTCTCTCCTATCCAGGCAATCGCACCTACTCGGGTACCGGGGCGTAACGCTCAGATCAAGAACGCAGCCGCTTATTCAGAGGTTTTCCACGGCGGTAGGTGCGAAAATGCCACTTTGTTCTGATGCACATCGGTCAGCCTTTCGGCCCTGTCTCGCTGCGTCGCGACCCAACCCGATGCAACCGGGCCGCGCTGGAGCAACACATCACACCAAACCTCTTAAAGTGCCGTAAAGCGCCGTTCAGTTTCGTAACGGTGACCAGGCCGGATCCGAGCCGAAGGCGGGCGTGGGGACCTGGCGCTCGTTGTAGCCGGTGAGGTCGATGGAGAAGAGCCGCGGGCCCCCGGCGTTGCGATTCTCGCGGAAGAACATCAGGACGCGGCCGTTGGGCGCCCAGGTGGGGCCCTCGTTGTGGAATCCCTCCGTCAGGATTCGCTCGCCCGAGCCGTCGGGCCGCATGACCCCGATCAGAAAGTTGCCTCGGGCCTGCTTGGTGAAGGCGATGAGATCCCCCCGCGGCGACCACACGGGCGTCGAATAGCGGCCCTCGCCGCTGCTGATGCGGTGCTGGTTGGAGCCGTCGGCCTTCATCACGTAGAGCTGCTGGGAGCCGTCGCGATCCGACTCGAACACGATGTTGCGGTCGTCGGGGCTGTAGCAGGGACTGGTGTCGATGGCGCCCGTGCTGGTGAGCCGGCGCGCCTGGCGCGAGCGCAGGTCCATCTCGACGATGGAGGTCGCGCCGGCCTCGCCGATGCTCATGACGACGCGCTGGCCATCGGGGGAGAAGCGCGGGGCGAAGGTCATGCCGGGAAAATTGCCGAGCAGCTCGCGCCGGCCGCTCTCGAGGTCCAGGACGAACACGCGCGGCTGATCGCCCGTGTACTGCAGATAGGTCAGCTCCTGACGCGTCGGGCTGAACCGCGGGGTGAGGACGAGCTCCTGCCCCTGGCTCAGCAGGCGCACGTTGGCGCCGTCCTGGTCCATCAGCGCCAGGCGCTTGATGCGGTGATCCTTCGGCCCGGTCTCGTCGATGAACACGATCTGGGTGTCGAAGTAGCCGCGCTCGCCGCTCAGGCGCTGGTAGACCTGGTCGGCGACGAGGTGGCCGAGCCGGCGCCACTCCTTCGCGGTCACCGTGTAGCGCTGCGCGGCGAGCTGACGGGCCGAATAGACGTCCCACAACCGGAACTCGGCCGTCACCCGCCCGTCCGCCCGGCTCGCCCGGCCGACGACGAGCGCCTGGGCATTGATCAGGCGCCAGTCCTGGAAGCGCGGGGCGACGTTGAGGTCGCGGATGCGCTCGATGAACGAGGCGGTGTCGAGCGGCTTGAAGAGGCCCGAGCGCTCGAGGTCGGCGCCGACGATCTCCGTCACGCTCTCGGCCAGCTCATTGTCGTCGCCCAGGAACTGACTGATGGCGATCGGGATGGGCTTCAGCGTGCCCTGCGTGATGTCGACCTCGATCGGGCCGCCCTTGCCAGGCCGGGCGGCGGGGCCCTGGCGCTGCTGTGCCAGCGCGGGCAGGGAGGCGAGCACCAGGAGCGAGCCGAGGATCGCCAAGAGGCCCGCGCGCAGGCTCGCCCGGCAAGGGCTCGCCCCGATGGGGGAGGTGGCTGGTGAGACGGCCGCGCGGGAGCACGCAGCAAGCAGGGCTGTCCAGAACTTCACAGTGGCCTCGCAAGTTTCTTGGACGTTTGCGAACCACAACCACACTGCAAACCCATGAGTCCAGTGCCCTTTCGCCCAGCGATGCTCATCCGAGCGTACATAGGCCTACTTCGTGCGCAACCGAGCCTGACCTGGATCAACGTCGTCATCGCAAGCCCTCGCCATGTTATCGTGTTGAATGCCTCCGCCGACCCTGAGCAGGGAGTGCCAGCCACATGCGGCACCATACCTTTACGGGAATTTCCCATGGCTAGCCCACGCATCGGCCTCGCGCTCGGCAGCGGAGCGGCCCGCGGCTGGTCGCACATCGGGGTCATCGAGGCGCTGGCCGAGGCCGGCGTTCACCCCGAGATCGTGTGCGGTTCCTCGATTGGAGCTGTTGTCGGAGCCGCGTACGTAGCCGGCGCGCTGCCCGCTCTCAGGGACTTCGCCCAGTCGCTCACCTGGCAGGAGATTGCCCGCTTTCTCGATGTTCGCTTCTCAGGCGGCGGACTCATCGCGGGCAATAAGATCGTCGCCCTCCTTCGCAAAATGAACATCTCGGCCCCGATCGCCAGCTATCCCAAGCCCTTTGCGGCGGTCGCTACCGACCTCGAAACCGGCCGTGAAATCTGGCTCAGAGAGGGGCCGATCGAGGAAGCCGTCCGCGCGTCGATCTCAATACCCGGCATACTGAGTCCGGCCAGCCATAAAGATCGCTGGCTTGCCGATGGCGGGCTGGTCAATCCGGTACCGGTTTCCGTCTGCCGCGCGCTTGGCGCCGAGGTCGTGATCGCGGTGAACCTCAATGGCGATCTGGTGGGACGGCATGGGTTCGGATCTCAAGAGCGCGATGCGGACGGCGCGAGCGCCGCACCGCCGGAATTCGTGACCCGCCTCCTCGATCAGATGCCGACCGCGCTGCGCGAGCAGGCAGCGGCCGTCCTGCCGAAGCTGGTCTCTTCGCCAAACTCTCCGGGCTATTTCCGCGTGCTGATGACGGCGATCGACGTGATGCAGGACCAGATTACGCGCGCGCGCCTGGCCGGGGAGCCGCCGCACGTGATGCTTGTGCCAAGATTGAAACACGTCGGGCTGCTCGAGTTCAATCGGGCGCCGGAAGCAATCGCGGAAGGACGCGCCTGCGCAACCCAGGCGCTGCCCTTGCTGAAGAGATACCTATAAGCGACCCGATCAGCGAGCGAGATGCAGCCCGCAAAGACGCGACGAGCAAACCTCCGACGACGCGGCGGCACGGAGTTGCCGTTCGCTGCGCACGGGTTCCGTCAGCTATGAGTGGTGACTCCGCCGTGCGACCAGCCATCAAGCACACACGCTAGAACATGTCGCGGGGATCGAAGTTGAGCACGATATCCTTCCAGATATCGTACTTGGCGGCGGGCAGCGGATAGGGCTCGCACTCGCGCACGGCACGCAGCGCGCTGTCCTGCACGGCCAGGAAGTAGGCCGAGTTCTGCGGGTTCGTGACCTCGGGGGCCGACGCCAGCCGACCGTCCGCGTGGAAGCGCAGGCGGATCTTGACGTTGGTGTGCTGCGCGAACTCGCCGCCGCCGAGTACGTTCCACTTCGACTGCACGCAGGATTTGATGATCTGGCCGATGATGGCGATCTCGCTCGCCGAGATCCGCTGATCGCAGCCCTCCGGCGCCCCGAGCGCGGGGCCTTTGGCCGGGGCTGACGCCGCCGCCCGCGCTGCCTCCTTATCGGCAAGATCACTGACCAATGTGGTCCGGGCCAAGGCGATCTCTTCAAGGGGGTGACGATGCCAGTCCAGGCCGATGTTTCGAAGCACTACACGCATGGCACTCTGATTGAGGCGATAGGTGCCGGCCTCGCCTCGCTTGGCAAGACACCATCCACCGTAACGGTCGATGATCTCGCCCCGGTCGATGAATTCCACATCGGCGGGCGCAGGGCTTCCGAGGAGTTTCTCGGTCAGCTCGGGCTCTCCGCTCAGATGCATGTCCTCGACATTGGATGCGGCCTGGGTGGTGCAGCGCGCTTCGTCGCCAGCCGGTACGGGGGCCGGGTCACCGGCATCGACCTGACCAGAGAATACGTGGAGACCGGCAATACCCTGTGTAAATGGGTCGGGCTCGATCAGCGCATATCCCTCCAAGAAGGCAGCGTGCTCGCGATGCCGTTCGCCGACCGCCACTTCGACGGCGCTTACATGCTCCATGTCGGCATGAATATCGAAGATAAGGAAAAGCTTGCAGCCGAAGTGGCGCGCGTGCTGCGGCCAGGCTCGCTCTTTGGCATCTACGATGTGATGCGAATCGGGCCCGGCGAGCTCGCCTTTCCCGTTCCCTGGGCAGCAACCGCTGACCTGAACGCGGTGGCAGAGCCAGAGCGATACAAGAAAGCACTTCAGAGCGCGGGGTTTGACGTGACTGCCGAACGCAACCGCCGCGATTTCGCGCTCGAGTTCTTCGCGGACTTGCGAGCGAAGACCGCGGCCGCAGGTGGTCCCCCGCCGCTCGGCCTGCATGTTCTGATGGGCAAGGGCACGCCTGAGAAGGTGAAGAACATGATCGACAACATCTCCTCGAGCCGCATCGCTCCCATCGAATTGATTGCTCGCAAGCTCTGATCGGGGAAGAGCGCAATTACATGAGCAATTTGGGCGGGTCCTGGCACTGGGCTGCCGTTCGCGGCGGCGCAACGATTCCTCCAGTATGAGGGTGGCCCTGGCGTGCGGATGGCG
>CAWCOF010000004.1:0-198406 GCA_963797005.1 uncultured Alphaproteobacteria bacterium | reverse complement strand
CACAGCAGCTTGCAGCGGCTTGAGATCAGCCCATGATCGCCGACCTCGAAGGGCCCTCCTTCATCTCTCGCACAGTTAAGCGCCGCCAGTACTCGCGACGGCGCGCTCGTGACGCACGAACCGATTCGGAAGTCGTGCCTTGCGTCTCATCAGCCAGCTGGCTGGGTTCGCGCTTGGTGACAAAAGAAGGGTGACAGCAATCGAGCACGATCTTCAATTTGACGGAAGCGCTTGTAGGAGGCTCAACGGCACGGAGACGCTACGGAACTCCTAGATCTGGCCCATACTGATCAAGGCCTCTAGGTTCTGTGCGCGCTGCTGGCGGCGATGAGGCGGGTGCAACGGCGATCCTTGCAATGATATATGACGAAGACCGACCCAACGGAAGGATGCAGTCCTTGGACCTTGACCTCAGCGATGTTCTCGTACGCTTACTAGCAGCGGCCGCAGCGGGCGGGCTCATCGGACTGAACCGCGATCTCGCGGAAAAGCCGATCGGCGTCCTGTCGTCTCGGTCTCGTCCCGTTTGGCGCCGCCACCGTCAGCCTTGCCGGAATCCAGGTGCAGGGAATGGCCGAGAATGCCGACGCGCTCAGCCGCGTGGTGCAGGGCATCATTCAGGGCGTCATGGCAGGTATCAGCTTCATCGGCGCAGGCGTCATTCTCCGCAATGTCGAGACGCGTAGTGTCGAAGGTCTGACCACGGCGGCGACCGTCTGGATGAGCGCGGGCGTTGGTGTCGCCTGCGGGCTCGGGCCTGGCGTACGATAGCGATCGCAATCCCGGTGACGCTGGCGATGCTGTTTGCGACCGGTTGGATCGACCGGCTCGCGAAGCGCGGCAATCGCAACAATGAATGAAAGTCCTGAATAGTCTGAATTTGCGCCACTCGCTTGATTTGGTTTGCCGCTAATCTCCGCGGCGCCGACCGGCCGGCGTTCGGACTGCCTCCACTCGCGTGCACCAACGGCGCGTTCGGCTTACACGGCGAGGACTTCGTGGTAGTGCCTCGACCGCACTGAGCTTGTTTCAGAACGGGTCTTCGGGCGCCATTTCTGCAACCTGTCGACTGAGCATGTTGCGATGCATGGGTGGAGTTCGGCTTCGCCAGTGCTCGCCGCCAACTGATCTTGTGTTCGTGAGTGCTAGTCCTAGCCGCCGCCAATAGTGCAGCCCGCGGTTGCCGTCGCAAGAGACTATCGCCAAAGCTCGACAACCACAGGGACTGTCTGTTCATGTGAAGGTTTTCGGACGCCTGCATGACGACCCTATCCGCACGCGCCGACGGCAGGCGTACGAAAAGCGCCAATGGACGAAATCGCGAGAGGTGGCGCGACTACGGTGCGGCGGGCTCTACGAGGGTTTGATCGGGACGCCGACGCTGATGAGGATGGAACGTCGCGCGACGAGATTGATGGGGCCCTCAAGCGGTGATGCCGTCGCCGTGTCTGGAACCAGCGGGCCGCGACACAACCCGAGCGTGCTGGCACGGATCTTGAGTAAATAGGGGAAAGTAATTCTGGGGTCACTTGTGACTCCAATGGCTTGAGCAAAATGGCAACACGCGCGTTTCAACAGGAAGTTGTGAGCCGGATCGTGACCGATGCTGAAGGCCAGCAAAGCACGAATGGCTGACGTGCACGGAACGACGGCGGCGCGAAGCGCGTCCTGGCACTCGAGTTGCTTCCGAGACAGCGTTCCTCATGGTCGCAGACAAAGTTGGGGCTGGCGATCTCCGCGACCGGTCGAAGCATCGTAGCTCATGCTCAACGCTCGAAGAAGACTTGGCTGCTGCCAACCGTAATGGATGGCTCTGCCCTCTCCGCTATCGATGCTCTCCCCGGTCGCAACGCTATCCGCAAGGCACCCCGCGCAGCGGGCTATCGCGGTAGCGATTTCGTCCTTTGGCACGAAATCACCGTTCGCCGCATTGCAGCAAGCCCGTCCGCTCTGAGGGGCAGTTCTGCCGTTCGCCCAATTGAGTATGCCCTAGCAAAAGGCTTTCATCCGGCCCTTCGCAAAGGCCACCTTCTCCCGAGGGGGAGAAGGGTCCTCGCGGCGAGCGGCGGCAGCCGACAGGCGCCGCTTCACCTCGATGATGCCGCGGTTCAGCTCGGCGCCGAGGATGACGACGATGGCCGACACCTGGAAGAAGACGAGCGCGCTCATGATCTGCGTCAGGCCCGCATAGAAGCGCGAATAGTCGCTGATGGTGAGCCACGAGGAGAAGAGCCGCGCCGCGACCAGCCAGAGCACGATCGAGAGCACCACGCCGGGCCACACGTCGGCAAGGTCGCGCCTGCCCGCCGCCAGCCACAGATGATAGGCGATGAGCAGCGCGCCGATGCAGACGATCACGATCAGATAGCGCCCGAACAACGCTACCCAGCTCTTGTCGGTGAGCCACAGGAGCCAGCTCGGCTTGAAGCGGGCCGCCACCTCCGGCCCGACCACGATGCCCCAGGTCAGCACCAGCGCGCCGACGGCGCTGAGCACCACGAAGAGCGCGCTCTGCGCCAGGCAGCGCAGGTAGGATTTCTGCTCCTTGACCCGGTAGGCCACGTTGAGCGCGGCGCGAAGGCTCTCAATCGCGCTGGTGGCGAAGAAGACGGCAATGAGGGCGCCGAAGGTGAGGAGGCCGAAGCGGCTCTGCCCCATCACGGCCATCACCTCGGGCGCGATGGCCTGCGCAACCGGGGCCGGGGCCAGCTTGAACAGCTGCTCGACCGCCTGCTTGGCCAGAGCCTCGCCGCCGAACAGGCCCGAGAGGGTGCCGAGAAAGATGCAGAAGGGAAAGAGCGAGAGCACGAAGGAGTAGGCGACCGCGCCGGCCATCGAGAACCCACTGTCGGCGTAGAGCTCGAACAGCGCCTGCGGAATGGACTTGAACGAGCGCGTCAACGCCGGCGGCCGCTCCGGGTTCATTCGTCCCTCGCCTCTCGTGGGATGTGCTCGTCGAAGGATGCGCTTATCGGGATTGCCCGGCAACTTAGCGGCCCCGGCGGGCAACGTCGAGCGCGGCATTTTCCGCAGATCGCATATACTTTCCTGCTGGATATTTGGTGCGCTTGCGTCGCAAAGTGCGCACAATGGCGTGGTGCATTGAAAAACCTCGATGAGTGGGCTGGCGGAGTAGATTTGTGGCCAAATCCGGGACACCGAAAGACCGCGCCGCGCTGGAGGCGCGGCGCGCGCGGCTCGAAGCCATGCTTGGCGCCGACAAGAACTGGCAGGCGCTGAGACTGTGCCACGCGCAAGGCGACGACGATTCCGGCGAGGAGCGCCATGCGCGCGACGCACGGCTCGAGTTGCTCCTGCTTGCCAATCCCACCTTCCGCGCGTGGAAGCAGGTCGATGACGCCATCGAGGCCCTGGACAGGACCGAAGCGGATGTCGACCCGCAGCCCCCCAGGGGCCTGGGCCTGTCGCTGCCGCCGCTCCCGCTGACGAGCAGCAGCTCGCCGAAGGAAGTCGTGAGCCTCGCGGACCTGTCACAAGGCATTGCCAAGCTCATTCTGCGAGCGTCCCCCGGCGGCGACCGCGCGTCCACGCGGGCATCCGCGAGCGGCGCGGCGGAGACGGCGGCGCCGCACCCCGCCCAAGCAGCGAGCGCGCCTGAGCGCAGTCGCTGCCGAGGAGCCCGCGCAGGTGGAGCCTGAGGTTCCAGTCGAGGAGGCCGCCCGGGGCGGGGCCTGAGGCGGCAGTCGAGATCGTGACAGAAGCTGAGCCCGACGCCCGGGTCGGCGCCGCGGATGAGGCTGATACTGAGCCTGAAGAAGCTGTGCCCCCTGCCGTCGAGACTGAAGCCGAGGTTGAGATCGTGGCGGCGGCAGAGCCCGAGACTGAGCCTGTGGCCGAGGCGAAGGCTATGGCCGAGCCCGACGTCGAATCCGTGATCGCCCCGATGGAGCCGGCGGAGCCCGAGGCGGCCGCGACGGCTCCCCCGGCACGCGATGCGAGGAAGATAAAGAGCGAGCGTCCTGCCGATCTGCCATGGATGGTGGCGAGGAGACGCGCACGCGACGAGGCAACGCTGGACAACAGCGCCGAGGACGACGGCGGTGACGATGACAGCGGTGCCGATGACGGCGCCGCAGCCGAAGAGGCAAGCGTCACCTTCGTTGCACGCGACCTCCCTGGCTCGCGGGGCGCGACGGCACCATCGCCAGGATATGAACTCGACAGGGGTCGAAGACGCAGGGGAGATCTCCTTCCCGCTTGGCGCCGATATCGAGGAGGCGGAGGTCGCGATCCTGAAGTCCGACCAGATCGAGGAGCGGCGGCGCACGACCCAGCGCGACGGCAACCTGCGCCGCTTCCGCAGGGCGCTGCTGGGCGATTGAGCCTAGCCCTCGCCCCCCCTGTCCGCCGACAGTTCGCACGATCGCTGCACCCTGCCCATTGCAGAAACCGGCGGTCACGTTATTGTGCAGTGCAGCACGAACGTGCGCGGCAACCCCGGGTTCTCCGGGAAGGCGGATCCCATGACCACGGCAACCCTGAGGGACAAGTTGGAGGCGGCTCAAGAGGCCCATCTGCTCGAGCAATGCGCGGAAGCGGTGTCGGCAGCCGAGAGGTTGTTGCAGCTCGCCAAGTCTGCCGTGCGCAAGACCGTCGAGGGCGCGGCCGACCGCGACGCCACGCAAGCCGCAGCGCACGGCCTCGCCTGGGTCGCCACCTACGTGGAGTCGCTGCGCCAGATGCTCGGCTGGGCGCGCCGGCTGGAAGCCGATCACAGATGGACGGAGCTGGAGCGGCTGCTGCTGACCGCGGCGTTCGGCGAATACCTCGCCCAGCTCGGCGCCGGCATTCCGATGAGCCAGAACGAGACGGTGCGGCTGACCGCGCTCGGCGTCTCCCGGACCGAGATCCGCCGCTACGAGGACCAGGTCGGCGATCTGATCGAGGCCGGCACCGCCGACGGCCTCAAGGCGCGGCTTGCCGAGCTGATCGCCGCGCAGCCCGCCGTCACCACCTTCGGCGACACGGGCCTCGACGAGACGCTGTCCGAGATGCGCACCCAGATGCGCCGCTTCGCGGAAGCCGAAGTGCTGCCGCACGCGCACGAGTGGCACTTGAAGAACGAATACATACCGGCCGAGGTGCTGGGCAAGCTCTCCGAGCTCGGCGTGTTCGCGCTGACGCTCCCCGAAGCGTTCGGCGGGCTCGGGCTCGGCAAGGAGGCGATGTGCGTCGTCTCCGAGGAGCTCTCCCGCGGCTACATCGGCGTCGGCTCGCTCGGCACGCGCTCCGAGATCGCCGCCGAGCTTATCCTCGGCAGCGGCACGAAGGAGCAGCAAGAGAAGTACCTGCCCAGGATCGCCTCGGGCGAGATTCTGCCCACCGCGGTGTTCACCGAGCCCAACACCGGCTCGGATCTCGCTTCGCTGAAGACGCGCGCTGTGAAGGAGGGCGAGGTCTACAAGGTGACGGGGCAGAAGACCTGGATCACGCATCCGGTGCGCGCCGACCTGATGACCTTGCTGGTGCGCACCGATGCCAACGAGCCCGGCTACAAGGGCCTTTCCATGCTGCTCGCCGAGAAGCCGCGCGGCACCGACGCCGATCCGTTCCCGGCGAAAGGCATGTCGGGCGGCGAGATCGAGGTGCTGGGCTATCGCGGCATGAAGGAGTTCGACATCTCCTTCGACGGCTTCGAGGTGCCGGTGGGGCAGCTTCTCGGCGGCGTCGAAGGCCAGGGCTTCAAGCAGCTGATGACGACCTTCGAGGCGGCGCGCATCCAGACGGCGGCGCGCGCCATCGGCGTCGCCCAGTCGGCCATGGACCTTGCCCTCAAGTACGCGCTGGAGCGCA
Source organism: uncultured Alphaproteobacteria bacterium (assembly GCA_963797005.1). Lineage (GTDB taxonomy): Bacteria > Pseudomonadota > Alphaproteobacteria > Rhizobiales > Hyphomicrobiaceae > AWTP1-13. The sequence goes on along the minus strand of CAWCOF010000004.1, from coordinate 192,592 downwards.
ACCAGTTCGGCAAGGCGATCTATGCCTTCCCGCGCGTCGCCAACAAGATCGTGATGATGGCGGTCGAGACCATGGTCGCGCGCCAGCTCACCTACTTCGCCGCGCGCGAGAAGGACCAGGGACGGCGCTGCGACCTGGAGGCGGGCATGGCCAAGCTGCTGGCGGCGCGCATCGCCTGGACCAATGCCGACAACGCGCTGCAGATCCACGGCGGCAACGGCTTCGCGCTGGAATATCCGGTGAGCCGCGTGCTGTGCGACGCGCGCATCCTCAACATCTTCGAGGGCGCCGCCGAGATCCAGGCGCAGGTGATCGCGCGGCGGCTGCTGGAAGGCGCGAACTGATCTTCACACGCGCATAGAGCCGATGCTGGGCCGATCCCAACTCGCGGGTCACTCTCCCGATCCGCCTGGTCGCCCTGCAAGCGCCTGAAATCCCTGCCCCGCAACGGTTCCGAAAGCAAAGTTCAAGGCATACGGGGAACGGTCTGCCGGGCGTTTCGTTACCCTTGCGCGCATCGGCGACAATCGCGGGTGCAGCGGAACGATTTTTGCTTTGGCAGATAGATGGAAAGGAGTGCTTCCGCGATGCCTCCTGTTCGCACAAGACAGCTACTGATCTCGTCGGGCTTGTTGCTCCTGACCGGAATTGCATCGTCATGCTGGGCGTTGGACAGCACCGTTGACGCGGCCGCACGGGCAAGGCCGTTCGCCGTCGGCGAGGTCACCTGCTCCGTCATCGCCCCTCAGGCGGTGGGGGATTCAGTCGCGCCCGCACAGGCGCGCGCCGTTGCGCAGGCCCGCAAGGTCGCTTGCAAGTTCAGGCCGGGCATCAACGGCACGGAAGAGACCTACATCGGCACGCTGCAGGGTGCCGGCCAGGTCGAGGCGCTGTTCGACAAGGGCGTCGTGATGCTGCTCGTCAAGCAAGCACGGTCGAGCGCGGTGACGCCGGGCATGCTGGCGCAGACCTATTCGGCGGACGCGACGATGCGCGCCGGGCTGGCGACACCGCTGACCGGCGACACGAACGCTTCGGTCATATTGCAGCCGATGTTCGAGCGGGGCCTCGGCGACGCAGACAAAGAGGCACCCGTCGCGCTCATCGTCCGGATCGAGTTGAAGCTGCGATCGAGCGTGGCATAACGAGAGGGAGGGACCGCGCGTCTCCGCCTAGGGACGTTTCTGCGTCTTCAGGAGGGCCGCCAGCATCGGCACGATATCCTGCGCGCGAGCCGGCTTCTGGAACACCGGCGCGCCGCGCAGCGTCGTCACGTCCTCGGGCTGGTGGGTGGCGTGAAAGATGAAAGGCACGCCGCGCTTCTTGAGCGCGCGGGCGATCGTCCGGTGATCGTCCGAGGACGGACGCAGGTCGAGCACCGCCGACGTGAAGGCAACCTGCCCGATTGAGGCGAGCGCCTCGGCGGCATTGCGTGCGATGACGACCTTCGCGCCGGCATCCTTCAGGGCGCTCTCGAGATCCAGGGCGACGATGGCTTGCTCCTCCACGAGGAGGATCGTCTGCCCGGTGAGATCGGCGTGGTCCATGGCTCAGGCTTTTCCCATTTTGCCACGCTACGCTCAAGCTTACGCCCGGTCATGCCCTTTCTTGGCGCCGCACCCATGCCGCCGCGTCATGCGATCGCCTGCTCGAGGTCGGCGATCAGGTCGTCGACGCTTTCAAGCCCTACGGATAGTCTCAACAGATCCGGCGGGCATGGAGAGCCCGGCCCCTCGATGCTGGCGCGATGCTCGATCAGGCTTTCCACGCCGCCCAGCGACGTGGCGCGCTTCCATACCTCGAGCTTCGCCGCGGCGGCGATGGCCGCGGTCTCGCCGGCCTTCACCCGCACCGACAGCATGCCGCCGAAGCCGCCCTGCATCTGGCGCGCGGCAAGCGCGTGACCGGCGTGCGTCTCGAGACCGGGATAGAGCACCGCCGCGATGCGCGGATGCTTGGCGAAGTGGCGGGCAATCGTCATGGCGGAGGCGCACTGGTGGCGCACGCGCACGTGCAAGGTACGCATGCCCCTGAGCAGCAGCGCGGCCTCGAACGGCCCGAGGATGCCGCCGAGCGTCGCGCGCAAGCGCTGGGCCCGCTCGAAGTAGGTATCCTGACGGGCGAAGACGAGCGCGCCTGCGATCACGTCGGAATGGCCGCCCAGATACTTGGTCGCCGAATGCATGACCACGTCGGCGCCCAGCGCGAGCGGGCGGGAGAGAACCGGCGTCGGCACCGTGGAATCGACGCCGAGCAGCGCACCCGCGCCGTGGGCGAGCCTTGCCGCTTCGGCGATGTCGGTGATGCTCCACACAGGATTGGCCGGCGTCTCGACCCACACGAGCCGGGTCTCGCCGGGGCGAATGGCCGGCCCGATCGCCGCCGCGTCGTCGGCATCGACGAACGTAGTCTCGAGCCCGAGGCCGGGCGCCTCGTCCTGCAGCCACTTGCGCAGGCCCCAGTACATGACCTTCGGGGCGACGACGTGCGCCGGCCGCTCGATGGCCAGCATCGCCGTGGTCGCCGCCGTCATGCCGGAGGCCAGCACCAGGCCGGCGGCGCCGCCTTCCAGCCGCATAAGCACATCCTCGACCTGACGGACGTTCGGGTTGTCGGGGCGGCCGTAGCAGTAGCCGCGGGTATACTGGTTGTCCGGGTCGCGCAGATAGGTGGTCGACAGATGGATCGGCGGGACGAGCGCGCCCGTCGTCTCGTCGATGGCGCCGCCCGCCTGGGCGGCCGCAGTCTCCGGCGTCACGTCTTTCATGGGCCCACCATCCGGTTGCCTGCAACGAGCCGATCGAACTCATTGTTTTGCAGTATGATCTTCGTTCGCGCCTCGCGCGAAGTTAGCCGGCATTTGTGAATCACCACACTAGGCACGATGATAAGGATGCCCGGCCAGGATGGCAGCCGCGCGATAGAGCTGCTCGGCCAGGACGATGCGCGCGAGCTGGTGCGGCAGAGTTATGGCACCGAAGGACACTTTCGCGTTGGCTTTGGCGGTGACGTCCGCGCCAAGCCCGTCCGCACCGCCGATCACGATCGCGGCCGTCTTCGCACCATTGTCACGGACCTTGCCGATGAGCTTGGCGAATGCCTCGCTCGACAGCATCTGCCCGCGCTCGTCGAGCGCAATCACGAAGTCGGCATCGCGCACGAGCTTGAGCAGGGCCGCAACTTCCTCGGCGCGCCGCGCGGGCGCGGCCGACGCGCGGCTCTCTGCCGTCTCATGCCAGACCACGGGGTGGATCCCGAGCCGCTTGCCGGCCGCCTCGAACCGGTCGCGGTATTTGATGTAGAGCTCGCGCTCGGCGCCATCCTTGAGGCGGCCGACCGCGGCGATGATGAGGCGCATGCGACCTCCGCGGGCCCCGCGATGGCGGGGCCTGACCGGCTCGACACCGAGGCCGCGCACCCGGCTCAGTGGGTAGTGGAGTCGCTCGGGCTCGGGCGCTCGGCGGCCCACATCTTCTCGAGATTATAGAACTCGCGCACCTCGGGCCGGAACACGTGCACGATGATGTCGCCGCTGTCGATCAGTACCCAATCGCACTGCGGCTGGCCTTCCATGCGTACGCGGCCATACCCCGCCTCCTTGAGCTTGCGCACGAGCTGGGCGGCGACCGCTCCCACGTGCCGGTCCGACCGGCCCGAGGCGATCACCATGTAGTCGCCGATGGAGGATTTCCTCTTGATGTCGATCGTCACCACCTTCTCCGCCTTGGCTTCGTCCAGCCAAGCAGCGATGAGACCGAGAAGAGCTTCCGAGCTGTGCCCTGGCACGAGTTCGGGCGGAGGCGCGCTCTTGCGAGCACCCTCAAGTGCGGTCGGCATATTGTGCTGGTCGTCCTTTCGTCATCTAACCCATTGAGCGGGCGCGCCCGGGGGCCAAACGGACGCGTAGGCCCGGGACGCTGTGGTGAACTCCAACTCGATTCGGAAGGCACGCCTTCGAAAGATAAGCTCTCGCACCGGCCGGTTTCAAGAGCCTTGGGCGGGCGCGGCCTCGGCAACGTGGCCGGTGTCAGGGGCCGACGGGGGTTCGGCTGCCGGCGGCACTGCGTTTTTCGGCCTGCGCCAGGGAAGCTCAGTCGGCGGCTGTGCCTTTTTTGCCACGATGTCGTTGCGCCGCTTCGCCTTTGCCCGCAGGGCTGTCGAGGACACCGGGGACAGCGGCCCGGTCAGGAAGGTCCATGCCGGAGGCGGGGTGTGGGCCAGCAACTTGGCGTCGGCCTCCGGCACCCGCCGGCTGGCATAGGCCCGTGCCGGCTTGGAGGCGAGCGCCTTCAGCCGCCAGCCGGGGCGGTCGACGACGGCGATCGGAAACAGCCCGAAGATCTCGCGCCAGCGGTACCACTTCTCCATCTCGGCCAGGTTGTCGGCACCCATGATCCACACGAAGCGCACCAGCGGATTGCGCGACCTGAGAAACGCCAGGGTCGAATAGGTGTAGGCGGCGGGCAGGCTCGTCTCGAAATCGGTGACCTCGATCCGGCGGCTGTTGGCAAGCGCCCGGCAGGCCATGAGCCGCTCGCCGATAGGGGCGAGATCCGAGCGCCGCTTCAGGGGATTGCCCGGCGTGACGATCCACCAGACCTTGTCGAGGCTGAGACGTTTGAGCGCCGTCTCCGTGACCATGCGGTGCGCCGCATGCGGAGGGTTGAACGAGCCGCCGAGCAGGCCGATGGTCTGGCCGGGCTCTACGTGCGGGAGGTGCGCCTTGACGTGGAGGAAATGGTCGGGGGGCGGAGCCATATCTGTACGCGGGTACTCGGATACTGTGACGGATTTTTCATAGTAGCGTGACTTGGCCCCCCGCGAAAAGCATTCTCCGCGCCCGCCGCCCGCGCCGGTTGGTCGCTATTTGCAGGCCCGCGTCCTGGCCGTGCACTCGTAGAGCAGGCCCTTGATCTCGCATTTCTTGCTGACGCGGCCGAGCTTGGGATTGTCGGTGCCGAGGCGCGCCTTTGCCGAGTTCTTCATCGCAGCCTCGGCCATGAACGAGGCAAAGCCCTCGAGCGCGCCCGTACCCCAGCCGCCGACCCGCATGCAGCTCGCCGCCTGGGCGCTGCTGCCCGCCGCCAGAAGCGCCATGCCCACAACCGCTGATAGCCCGAGCCGACCGGACAGTCTCATCTCTCGCTCTCCTTTGCCGAAGGCCCCCAGCCATGCGCCCAATGCCATAGCCGCCGCGGGCCGGTGATGGCAACCATGCCCGCTGCGGCAGACACACCCTTTGGGGGATTTCCCTCAGGTTCTTCTGGTTGTGCCGGGAACACGGCGGTCCGTGCCGTGATGCGGGTGGCGAGCGCAAGCGGACGCGTGGGGGACTCGGGCCACCGCTGCCGCACCGAAGGCGCGACAGCGGCCCGGAATGACGTTGGCGGGATCGGAGGACCCGCGCCCTCACCAGATTGCCCCGTCAGGCCGCTCAGCCGCCCGAGAACTTGCGTTGCCACCATCCCTTGCGGGGCGGCTTGGCCGGATCATCGGGCTCGGGTTCGGGCTCCGGCTCGCGCACCGGGGTAGGGGCATCGGCCACCGCTGACGACGACGCACCGACCGTCGCTTCGGCAACACGATCGCTGCGAGGCTCCTGGGCCTCCTCCGACGCTGCCCACGACCGCGCCGGGCGCCTGGGCCGCTCGGCCGTCACACGGGGTGGCGGCGGCTCGGCAGCCGCGTCCTCCGCGTGGGCGTGGTGGGCCACCGGCTCGGCCGCCGGAGCTTCCTTCGCCTGCGGCCAGGCCTGCCGCTCGCCATCGTCGGCGGCGGCGGTCTCGGCATCGTCATGCGGCGCGGCACCGTTGGCCGCTCCGTGATGGCGCTCCTCCGCGACGAGATCGTCGGGCTGGCGCGGCGCATCGCGATCCCGGCCGCGGCGGCCGCCGCGTCGACCCCGACGGCGGCGTCCGCGACCAGGACGTCCCTCGCGATCGTCCTCGGGGCGCCCGAGCGAGGGCTGCTCGCCGAACCCCGCCGGCTCATCGGCTTCGTCCTCGAACGCGGGCACGTGCTCATCATCGGAGGGGCCGGCGGCGTCATCGGCCTCGCCGTTGCGCGCTGCCTGCTCGCCCGAGCGCGGCCCCTGGCGATCGTCGCCGCGACCGCGACGCCGGCGACGGCGGCCACGACGGGCGCCCTCGGGCTCGCCTTCGCTCTTTCCTCGGCGACCTCGGCAGCGGGCTCGTCGGCCTCCTGGCCGTCGAAGCCCCACTCCATGTTGACGACCGCGCGCTCCTGCGCCTTCGGCGGGGCGGCATGCACCGCCGCCGACTTCTCGATGGCGAAGTTGGCACCCTGCATGCGATCGCTGGCCTGAACGGTGATCGTCATGCCGTAGCGGCGCTCCATCTCGGTGACGAAGGAACGCTTGTTGTTGAGGATGTAGAGCGCCACCTCGGCCGTGGTCACGGCGATCAGCGAGTGGCGGGTGTCGCGCAGGCACTGGTCCTCGAGCGCCCGCAGCACCGCCAGCGCCACCGACTCCACGGAGCGGATGATGCCCGTGCCCTGGCAATGCGGACACTGCGAGGTGGAGCCTTCGAGCACGCCCGCGCGCAGGCGCTGGCGCGACATCTCGAGCAGGCCGAAGTGGCTGATGTGCCCGACCTGGATGCGGGCCCGGTCATGGCGCAGCGCATCCTTGAGGCGGTTCTCGACCTTGCGGTTGTTGCGCCGCTCCTCCATGTCGATGAAGTCGATGACGATGAGGCCGGCGAGGTCTCTCAATTTCAGCTGACGCGCGATCTCCTCGGCCGCCTCCATGTTGGTGTTGAGCGCGGTCTCCTCGATCGAGAATTCCCGCGTCGCCTTGCCGGAGTTGACGTCGATCGACACCAGCGCTTCCGTCTGGTTGATGACGAGGTAGCCGCCGGAGCGCAGAGTCACATAGGGGCTGAACATCGCGTTCAGCTGCCGCTCGATCTGGTAGGCGGAAAAGAGCGGCTCGGGCTCCTGGTACTTGATGACGTGCCGGGCCTGGCTCGGCGACAGCATGCGCATGAATTCGGCCGCCTCCGCGTGCGCCGGGTCCCCCGCCACCACGACCTCGTCGGTGTCCTTGGAGTAGAGGTCGCGGATCGAGCGCTTGATGAGGTTGCCCTCCTCGTAGACGAGGCAGGGCGCGATCGAACGCAAGGTCAGGTCGCGCACGTTCTCCCACAGGCGCAAGAGGTATTCGAAGTCGCGCCTGATCTCCTGCTTGGTGCGCGCCGCCCCGGCGGTGCGGATGATGAGGCCCATGCCCTCCGGCACCTCGAGATCATGCGCGATGGCCTTCAGGCGCTTGCGATCCTGGGGGTTGGTGATCTTGCGCGAGATGCCGCCGCCGCGGCCGGTGTTGGGCATCAGCACGGTGTAGCGGCCGGCGAGCGACAGATAGGTGGTGAGCGCGGCGCCCTTGCTGCCCCGCTCCTCCTTGACGACCTGCACCAGGATGACCTGGCGCCGCTTGATCACTTCCTGAATCTTGTAGGAGCGCATGCGGCGGCGCGGACGCTCCGGCACCTCCTCCATCGCGTCCTCGGAGCCCACCTCGTCGACGCTGGTCAGCGTCTCGGGCAGGTCGGCCTGCTCACCCGCAAACTCCTCGACGTGGCTGTCGGAGGAAGGCTCCTCGCTGCCGTTGAGCGCGGGTGATGTCGGCTCACCGGACTCGGCTTGCGCCTCCTCGGCTGCGGCCGCGGCGGGTTCCTCCGCCAGAACATCGTCGGAGGGCGCTGCGGCCGCGGCAGCTTCCGCTGGCTCGTCCTCGAATGGCTGGTCGTCGGACGGCGCCTCGGAACGCTCCGCCCGGCGCGGCCTGCGCCTGCCGGCAGCCTCCGCGCGCTCCGCCCGTGCATCGGCTTCGGCTTCGGCTTCGGCCTCCGCTTCGGCCTCCTCGGCCAGCAGGGCCTGCCGGTCGGCCATCGGGATCTGATAGTAGTCGGGATGGACCTCGCTGAACGCCAGGAAGCCGTGGCGGTTGCCGCCGTAGTCGACGAAGGCCGCCTGCAGCGAGGGCTCGACGCGCGTTACCTTTGCCAGATAGATATTGCCGCGCAGCAGCTTGCGTGCCGCGGACTCGAAGTCGAATTCCTCTACCCGGCCATTGCGCAGCACCACGACCCGGGTTTCCTCCGGGTGCGTGGCATCGATGAGCATCTTGTTGGTCTTGTCCATATGATGGGGTCCTTGGCGCCCACGCGGGCGGCACGAGGCCGCCACAGCGCACAACCCGCAAGGGATGCACGCTTCGTCGTTGCGCCGATTTTGGTTGCTGATGCAGGACCACGCTGGTTGGGCATCCGTCTGCGGCCCGACGGGCCCCAGAGAGTCGGAGCGACAACCGGCAAGGCGACGCCGCGCGGCTGAAGGTCAGCCCCCGGTTGGCGATCGTCTCCGAACAGCGAACGTCTTGCCGTCATGGTCCACGTGACGCTGGAGCGCACGAGCCTCTGCCGCCGCTCCTCAAATGATGCCCGGCTTTCGGGCAAACCTCGCGGACCTGAATTCGGCGTCCGCCTGCCGTTCCACTTCGCGTTCCCTGCGTCCGGGGCGAGGCCCAAGCCGAGGAAGACGCGCTAAGGTGACCGAAACCACGATCCAATCGTTGCCCTGCAGCCGCGCCACGGGCAGGTAATCGCGTTTTCGCTCAAATCGAACCGAAGGGCCGCATCAACCGGCAGGCGGGCGACCTTGCTCCGCGAGCTGCGCAGGCGGCGAGTTTCAAGCTCCGGGCCTGCGAGCCCGCCTCGGCGAGCCGCCAAAAAGCGGATACGGCGCCAATCGATGCCACTTCTTAGGCTCTCACCCCCTCTGTGGCAAGAAAGTTTTGCCGACGAACTCATTAGCCCGCCAACCCTTGCACTAACACGCGATTCGGCAAACAACGGGTTAAACTGTGAAGGGCGCCCTTCGAGAGCGTATTGAGGGAGTCGATGGTGCGGGTGGGCCAGCGATGGAGCAAACTGCGGCTAGCAGCGGCTTGCGCGGCGGCCCTGCTTAGCCCGCTGACCGCCGCCGCCCAGACCGAGATCCCCAAGTCCGCCCCGCAACCCGCCGCGCCGCTCGCCAGCGAGTTCACGAAGGGCGCCAAGGCCGGACAGGCTGGCGAGGCCACAACCCGGTCGACACCGGAGCGGCCGTCAGCGGCATTGGCGACGGCCGCAATCCAGGATCGGCGCGTAACCGCAACGGCAGCCGAAGTGACCGGGACCGCCCGGCGCACCAGGTTCTCGCTGGCGATCACGCGCTCCGTGCCTTACCAGATCTTCACGCTTGCCGACCCCTACCGGCTGGTCATCGATGTGCCGGACGTGAACTTCCGCCTGCCCAAAGGCGCCGGCCAGCAGGGCCGGGGGCTCATCCAGGCCTACCGCTACGGACTGTTCGCACCCGGCAAGTCGCGCATCGTCATCGACACGACCGGCCCGGTCCGGGTCGAGGCATCGGGCTGGACCAACCGGCGCGGGACGGCCAAGGCGCGGCTCCACGTCGACATTGCGGCGACCGACCGGGTGAGCTTCCTGGCGGCCCTGCCGCCGCGCCCCTCCCGAGCCAGGGACACCGAGGACGTCCCGAGCCCGCCCAACGGCAAGGCCCGCAGCAGCAAGCCTGTCATCGTCATCGATGCCGGCCACGGCGGCGTCGATCCGGGCGCCGTCAACGGCGACGTGATCGAGAAGAACATCGTGCTCTCCGTTGCACGCCACCTGCGCTCGATACTCGCCGCCAAGCATCGATATGACGTTCACATGACGCGATCCACCGACGTGTACGTCCCGCTCAACCGGCGGGTCGCCATATCGCGCAATCTCGGCGCGAGCCTGTTCATATCGATCCATGCCGACACCGTCGGCGCGCAGGCGTTCGCGCAAAGCGTACGTGGTGCGACCGTCTACACGCTCTCGGAGCGTGCCTCCAGCCAGCAGGCGCAGCTGCTTGCCGACAAGGAGAACGCCGCCGACATCCTGGCCGGGGCGGAAACCGGAGCCGAGGACGAGAGCGATCAGGTGAAGAACATCCTGATCGATCTGATGCGACGCGAGACCGCGGACTTCTCGGCCGACTTCCGCGGCCACGTGCTGTCGCACCTCAAGCGAACCATCGCCCTGGCGCGCGATCCGGCGCGCTCGGCGGCATTCAGGGTCCTCAAGCAGGCACAGTCGCCGTCGGTGCTGATCGAGCTCGGATACATGAGCAACCGGCAGGACGCGCGTCTATTGGCCTCGCCCGAATGGCAGCGTCAGGTTGCCACCTCCATTGCCGCCGCCGTCGAAGGCTATTTCAGCAAGCGCGCGCCACCGAAAAGGACCGCGCGCTAACGGAGCGCGCCGCAAGGTTAAGAAAGTTCCTTGTGGCGAAGAGAAAGTGAGGCCTCGTGATGCCACATTCCGTGCTAAGGTGCCGCCTCGCCCAGCTACCTCCCCTTCGCGCTTGCCGGTCAAGGGTGGGCTCAACCCAACGCGTGTGACAGGACCGGATTTTCATCGGATGAGACCGCCTCCGATCATTCCGCCACCGGCCATGCCCAGGAAGAGGCGCCGGCGCAGCTGGCTGCTGAGCCTGCTCGGCTTCGGCTTCGCCTCCGGCGTCGTGCTGTTCCTGGCTGCCTCCGCGGTCGCGGGATTCTTCGTCTGGCAGGCCTCGCGCGACCTGCCGGACTACGAGAGCCTGGCCAAGTACGAGCCGCCGGTGATGACGCGCATCCACGCGCACGACGGCAGCCTGATGGCCGAGTACGCGCGCGAGCGGCGCATCTTCGTACCGATCAACGTCGTCCCGAAGCTGGTGATCGCGGCCTTCCTCTCCGCCGAGGACAAGCGCTTCTACGAGCACGGGGGGCTCGACTTCGCCGGCATCGCGCGCGCCGTGTTCAGGTTCGTCGAGGCCAAGGTCAAGGGCAGCAGACGTCGCGCCGAGGGCGCCTCCACCATCACGCAGCAGGTGGCCAAGAACTTCCTTTTGACCAGCGACCGGACGATCCAACGCAAGATGAAGGAGGCGATCCTTTCCATCCGGATCGAGCGCACCTACTCGAAGGACAAGATCCTCGAGCTCTACCTCAACGAGATCTACCTCGGCCTCAACTCCTACGGGATTGCCGCCGCCGCGCTCAACTACTTCAACAAGGAGCTGAGCGAGCTCACCATCGAGGAGGCCGCCTACCTGGCAGCCCTGCCCAAGGCGCCGAACAACTATCACCCGTTCCGAAGGAAGAAAGCGGCAACCACCCGGCGCAACTGGGTCATCGACCAGATGGCGGAGGTGGGCTACATCACGGCCGAGCAGGCCACGGAGGCAAAGGCCAAGCCTCTCACCGTCAACGTCCGCAATCTGAGCACGCAGAACTTCGCGGCCGATTACTTCGCCGAGGACGTTCGGCGCACGCTCACGGCGCAATTCGGCGACGACGGCCTATACGGCCGCGCCGAGCGCACCAGCATCGGCGACGGACGCGTCAACGGCGGGCTGTCCGTGCGCACCACGCTCGATCCCAAGCTGCAGCGCATGGCGCGCCAGGCGCTGGTTGACGGCCTCGTCGACTTCGACCGCAACAAGGGATGGCGGGGACCGGTCCAGAAGATCGACATCGCCGGCGATTGGGGCATTGCGCTGGGCGGCGTCGATGTTCCGAGCGATCTGACGCCGTGGCGGCTCGGCGTCGTGCTCGAAGCCAAGCGCGCCAAGGCGGTGGTGGGCCTGCGCCCGGCACGCCAGCCCGACGGCAAGTACGTCAAGGACCGCGAGGCCGTCGAGATCGGCTTCGATGAGGTCAAATGGGCGAAGTCGGGCCACAAGACGCCCAAAGCCGTCACCGATGTGTTGAGCCCCGGGGACGTGATCTGGGTCGCACCCAAGGATCCCGACAAGCTCACAGGCGCCTGGTCGCTGATGCAGATCCCGGAGGTCGGAGGCGGCCTTGTCGCCATGGACCCGCACACGGGCCGCGTGCGCGCCGTGGCCGGGGGCTTCTCCTTCGCCACCAGCCAGTTCGACCGGGCCCTGCAGGCCAAGCGCCAGCCCGGCTCGGCGTTCAAGCCGCTGGTCTACGCCGCCGCCCTCGACAACGGCTACAAGCCGACCAGCATCGTGCTCGATGCGCCGATCGAGATCGAGCAGGGACCGGGCAAGGAGGTGTGGCAACCGAAGAACTACGACGGCACGTCCTCGTTCGGCCCCTCCACGCTACGCCTCGGCATCGAAAAGTCGCGCAACCAGATGACGGTGCGGCTGGCCCAGGACATGGGCATGCCGCTGATCGTGGAATATGCGAAGCGCTTCGGCGCTTATGACGATCTGCTGCCGGTGCTTGCCATGTCGCTGGGCTCCGGCGAGACGACGCTCGTCAAGATGGCGGCGGCCTACAGCAGTTTCGTCAACGGCGGCAGGCAGGTGCACCCGACGCTGATCGATCGCATCCAGGACCGCTGGGGCCACACGATCTGGCGGCATGACAAGCGCGAGTGCACGAACTGCAAGGCGGAAGCCTGGGCCAACCAGCCCGAGCCGGTGCTGGTCGACGACCGCCGCCAGATCATCGACCCGCACACCGCCTATCAGATGGTCTCGATGCTGGAGGGCGTGGTGCAGCGCGGCACCGCCACCGTCGTCAGCAGGATGCTCCCCAACGTGCCGATCGGCGGCAAGACCGGCACCACCAACGACGAGAAGGACGCCTGGTTCATCGGCTTCACCCCCGACCTCGTCGTCGGCGTGTATATCGGCTACGACATTCCCCGCCCGCTGGGCAAGGGCATGACCGGCGGCCACGTGGCGGCCCCCATCTTCGCCAACTTCTTGAAGATGGCGCTGGTCGACAAGAAAGCGGTCCCCTTCCGCATTCCCCCCGGCATCAAGCTCGTTCGCGTGAGCCTGCGCACGGGGCTGAGGGCCCAGCCCGGCGACCCCGACAGCGTGCTCGAGGCCTTCAAGCCCTACGAGGAGCCCGACGACGCCTATTCCGTCATCGGCTTCACCGACGACAGCGGCGGCTTTTTCGGCGCCGACCAGATGGACCGGCCGCGCAGCCTGTCGAGCGGACGCAGCGTCTACTGATCCGGCCTCCGCTCCGAAGCGGTTACGTCAGTCGCAGTTGGTGATGCCAGGCTAGCTGGCGCGCTGCAGGCGGCCGTGCTGGCCGAGGCGCGCCATGGTCCGCTGCACCACCCGCTCGCCGCCGGTGCGCAGCGTGTGCTCGACGACGATGCCGATCAGCAGCGTCTTCTGGGCAAGCGTGAGCGTCTCCGTGCGCAGGATGCCCTCGACGAAGGACCGGCTGTTCTCCAGGAACCGGCGCTGGACCTGGCGCTCGCCGGCGATCACGTATTGCACGCGCTCGGGCATGTCCAACGCTTCCGAGGAGCTCGGGTGGAACCGCCTGAGCAGCAGCGGCTTGTCCGACATGTGGAACCGCCCGCGCAAGGCCAGCTCGCACAGGAAGAGGTTGGGACCGTTGAAGCGCGGGCCCAGCATGCCCGTCTTGCGCACCACCTCGGTGCGCATGAGGCCATGGATGTAGCTGCGCGAGTACCACGGGAAGAAGTCCTTCCAGCGTTGGACGGGGTCATCGCCCTCGGCCAGGTGATCGCGCTCGACGGGATGCGGCGTGACGAGGAACGGCGCTTCGTAGAAACCGGTGGCGGGATTGATGGGCGTGGGCTTGCCTTCAGGATCGATATAGAGCGTGCGGCACGCACTCTGGACGACGTCGGGGTTGGCCTCGAGGTTCTCCAGGCAGGTTGCGAGGAACTCGGGCGCGATCATGTCGTCGTGCCCGATCCACACGAAGTAGGGGGTGGTGCAGTACTCGAACACCTTGTCGAAGTTGCAGTTGCCGCCGATGTTGACGGGATTGCGCTTGTAGGTGATGCGCGGGTCCGCCGCCGCCGCGGTGCGGGCGATCTGCGGCGTCTCGTCGGTCGAGGCGTTGTCCGAGACGATGACGCAGTAGTTCTGGAAGGTCTGCCTGGCGACCGAGTCCAGCACGTCGCGCAGGTAGTTGGCGCCGTTGTGGACCGGAATCCCAATGGTAACTTTTGGCGTCGACGCCATGATATCCCCCCGCATATGTCGAGCCTGATGGGTCCGCCGCGTGACCCAACTCCGCACGGGCTTCCTGCCACGATCGTCCGCGAAAGCAAAACCGGATCGCGCAACAGTGTTAAGCAATGCCGAGCATGCGTTTCGGCCTTAACCAGGAGACGGGCGAAGCCGCACCTTGCGACATGCGTGGCTGGATTCTTGCGAGGCCCGGCCGACGAACAGGTGCGCGAGCGACCCGCACCTCCCACTCGCCGGCCCGGCAGGAGACCGCGTGACGACCAGCGCCAGCAACCAGAGCCCGATCGCCTATACGATCGCCACGCTCGTCAACGACAAGGCCCAGTACGAGGCCATGCGCGCGACGTTTCGCGCGTTCGGCTTTGCCGAGCCCGACTGCGAGTTCGTCTCCATCGACAATACCGGTGCCGGCCAGACGGAGGCCTATGCGGGCCTCAACCGGCTTCTCGACGAGGCTCGCGGCCGCTTCGTCATCCTCTGCCACCAGGACGTGCGGCTGATCGGCGACGGGCGGGCCGAGCTCGACCGCCGCCTCGCCGATCTCGAGCGGCGCGATCCCGGCTGGGCGCTTGCCGGCAACGCCGGCGGCGTGCGCCCCGGACAACTGGCGCTGCGCATCTCCGATCCGCATGGGGCCAACCGCCGCGTCGGCGAGCTGCCCGCGCGCGTCGTCACGCTCGACGAGAATTTCATCGTGATGAAGCGCGCCGCCCGGCTCGGGTTCTCGCGCGATCTTGCCGGCTATCATCTCTACGGCGCCGACCTCTGCCTCGTCGCCGACATCCTGGGCTATTCGTCCTACGTCATCGACTTTCACCTGCAGCACCTGAGCCCGGGCACGAAGTCGGCGGACTTCCACGCCGTCGAGGCCGCGTTCCGGGCCAAGTGGTCGCGCGCGCTGCGCTCGCGCTGGCTGCAGACCACGTGCGCGCTGGTGCCGATTTCGGGGGACCGTCTCGACCGGCTGATCGGCGGGGTGGCACGCGGGGCCGTCGCCGGCCTCGCGCGGCGGCTGCCCTCGGCGCGCGGCTGGAAGAAGCACGCGTGACAACAAAAGAGGCCCGGACGCGTGTCCGGGCCTCCCAATATCCAGCGCGCCGTTGAGGCAAGGTGATTCAATCTGAAGCGATCCTGCTCTAGAAGTCCATGCCGCCCATGCCGCCCATTCCGCCGGGAGGCATGCCGGGCGCCGCACTCTCCTTTTTCGGCAGCTCGGCCACCATCGCCTCGGTCGTGATCAGAAGGCCGGCGATGGAAGCGGCATCCTGCAGCGCGGTGCGCACCACCTTGGTCGGGTCGATCACGCCGTCGGCCACGAGGTCGGTATATTGGCCGGTCTGTGCGTTGTAGCCGTAGGCGTACTTGGCATGGTCGAGAATCTTGCCGACCACCACCGAGCCGTCGTCGCCCGCGTTCTGCACGATCTGCCGGGCCGGCGCCTGCAGCGCCTTGCGCACGATGGCGATGCCGATCCTCTGGTCGTCGTTGCCGGGCTTTAGTCCTTCGAGCACCTTCATCGCGCGCAGCAGGGCGACGCCGCCGCCGGGCACGATGCCTTCCTCGACTGCGGCCCGTGTCGCGTGCATGGCATCGTCGACGCGGTCCTTGCGCTCCTTCACCTCGGTCTCGGTGGCGCCGCCGACCTTGATGATGGCGACACCGCCGGCAAGCTTGGCCAGACGCTCCTGCAGCTTCTCACGATCGTAGTCCGAGGTGGTCTCCTCGATCTGCGCCTTGATCTGCTTGATGCGCGCCTCGATGTCGGTCTTCTTGCCGGCGCCGTCGACGACGGTGGTGTTGTCCTTGTCGATCATCACCCGCTTGGCGCGACCAAGCATGTTGAGCGCCACGTTCTCGAGCTTGATGCCGAGGTCCTCGCTGATCATCGTGCCGCTGGTCAGCGTGGCGATGTCTTCCAGCATGGCCTTGCGGCGATCGCCGAAGCCAGGAGCCTTGACGGCGGCAACCTTCAGGCCGCCGCGCAGCTTGTTGACGACGAGCGTGGCGAGCGCCTCGCCCTCCACGTCCTCGGCGATGATCAGCAGCGGCTTGCCGGCCTGCACCACCGCCTCCAGCATCGGCAGCATCGGCTGCAGGGTCGAGAGCTTCTTCTCGTAGATGAGGATGTAGGGGCTCTCCAGCTCGACCAGCATCTTGTCGGCGTTGGTGATGAAGTAGGGCGAGATGTAGCCGCGGTCGAACTGCATGCCCTCGACCACGTCGAGCTCGGTCTCCAGGCCCTTGGCCTCCTCGACCGTGATCACGCCCTCGTTGCCGACCTTCTTCATGGCCTCGGCAATCATCTTGCCGATCTCCTGGTCGCCGTTGGCGGAGATGGTGCCGACCTGGGCGATCTCGTCGTTGGAGGTGACCTTTTTCGCCTTCGCCTTGAGCTCGGCGATGACCGCGATGACGGCCATGTCCACGCCGCGCTTGAGGTCCATGGGGTTGGAGCCCGCCGCGACCGACTTGGCCCCTTCCCTGATGATGGCCTGCGCGAGCACGGTAGCGGTGGTGGTGCCGTCACCGGCGATGTCGGAAGTCTTGGAGGCGACCTCGCGCAGCATCTGCGCGCCCATGTTCTCGAACTTGTCCTCGAGCTCGATCTCCTTGGCGACGGTCACGCCGTCCTTGGTGACGCGCGGAGCGCCGAAGGACTTGTCGAGCACGACGTTGCGGCCCTTGGGGCCCAAGGTCACTTTGACGGCGTTGGCGAGAATGTCGGCCCCGCGCAGCATGCGCTCGCGGGCGTCCTGTGAAAACTTTACGTCTTTGGCTGCCATGATTGGCTACTCCGGGAGTGAAGGAATGGACCCCTGCGGGTGATGATGCAGGGAGGTTCGGCCGCGTTCTAAAGAGGTCGCCCCCTTCAGCGGCCGATCGTGCTCGAGAGCCGGCCGATCAGGCCGCGGCGCGAATGTTGGCTTTTCCCTCGACCACGCCGAGGATGTCGCTCTCCTTCATGATGAGCAGTTCCTCGCCGTCGATCTTGACCTCCGTGCCGGACCACTTGCCGAACAGCACCTTGTCGCCCTTTTTCACGTCGAGGGGGACGAGCTTGCCCTGCTCGTCGCGCGCGCCGGGGCCGACGGCGATGATCTCGCCTTGCACCGGCTTCTCCTTGGCGGTGTCGGGAATGATGATCCCGCCCGCGCTCTTGGTGTCTTCCTCGATCCGGCGCACGACCACCCGGTCGTGCAGAGGACGAAACTTCATGGCCTCTACCTCGCTGGTTTTGAAGCGAAAATCCCAATTGATCCGGTGATGCGGCGTGTCCGGCAGGCCGAAAAGGGCCACGCCCACACAGCCCCGCGCTCGGTATATGCGAGACCCCGTTAGCAGTGTCAAGACATGAGTGCCAAAAACGGCGGCCGCATTGCGCCCACGCGTCTTGTGACCCGCCAGCCACGCGCCTGCCGGAAAGTGCAGGCTGCCCACGCACGACACCAGCCTCCGCATCGGAACTGGAGTGGGATTTGCTTGGTTGAAGCTCACCTGCCGCAGATCGGCGGGAGGGCGACGACGCCAAGTCGGATCGACCGGTAGCTCTGTGTGAACTGTGCAACCTAGCGTGCGCGAATCTCGAATAGATTGCAGGAATGTGAAGCGTCCGAGCGGGATGAGGTGACCGCCATGACTGACCGTGACTTCCAAGCTCAACTGGCCGGCTTCAGCCTGACCACGGCCGAGATTCTCTACCGACTGCCGGATCATCCCTCTCTGCTGCAGAGCTTCATCTGGCAGGAGTACGATGTGCATCCGCGCTTTCCGCGCCTCAAGACCTTCCTCGACTTCTGGAGCTCCAATCTCGAAGGCAAGCTCTTCCGCGTGACGGTGGCGCACAAGAAGCTCATCACGCCGGCCGAGTTGCGCCTGGTCGAGGGCGAGTTCCGCATCCATTGATCGTGCCGTCCTGTGGACGAGCAAGCCGGCGCCCCTTCAGGGGCGAGCCCGCCCGCGCCTAACCTCGGCGTGAGCGAATCATCGCGCCTAGAGCAGGATCGCTTCGGATGGAATCGCCTTGCCTCGATCGCAACGTCTCGGCCGAAGCGTGAATCCTGCTCCATCCAAAGGGGGAGCCATGGCCGAGCCTCGCCAGGAGCCGCGGTTTGCGCCGCCCGCGGCCAACCCCCGCCCGCAGCGGGCGTTCACACCGCAGGTGGTGGCCTCCATCGAGCAGGCGGTGGCAGCGCGCCGCGCCCAAAGCGCCCGACGCGCCGGGTGACCCGGATGCGCGCGCTGCCGCCCAGCTGCTGAGCGCCATGCACACCGTCAAGGCAGCGCGCTTCAATGCCGCCGAGCGGCTCGAGCGCAAGCAGACGCTGTCGCTGTTCGCCATGTCGATGGTGTCGCTCTATTTCGTCGGCCTTTCGGTGTGGCAGGCGATCTACGCGGCGGCGGGCTTGAGCCCGGCGGCCAACCGGCTGATCACGCTGGTGTCGATCATGTCGTCGATCTTCACGCTGGTGCTGGCCCTGATCGAGTCGATGAACGACTACCGAATGAAAGCGCACCTCATGCACGCCTGCGCGCTGGGCGTGAACGACCTCCATCACGAGCTCAAGCTGACTCGGGCGCCGGATGCCGCGCTCATTCAGGACTTCCGCCGGCGCTATAGCGAGGTGGTGCGCGGCTGCCCCTTCAACCATGCGCGCGTCGACTACCTGATGGCCAGGACCGAGCGCGGCGCCAGGTGGGAGGAGCGAACCTGGGCATGGCTGCGCTACGCGGCCGACGTCTACGCGTTGTACGGCCTCTGCCTGATCATCCCGCCCCTGGTGCTGCTGCTCGGGCAGTAGGATCTCGCGCGGCCATTCTTCTCTCAGGGCGCAGGTTTGATGGGCCGGTCCGTGGTCGCGATGAAGATGCCGGCGAACACGGCGAGGAGCCCGACGATCAGGTTGAGCGAGATCGGCTCGTCCAGCAGGACCGCGGCCAGCACGCCGGCGACCAGCGGATTGACCGTCATGGTGTTGGCAACGCGCGTCGGGCTCGCGTGCTGCAGGGCGTAGACCCAGAGGAAGAACGCGAGCGCCCCGCCGCCGGCCGCGAGATAGAGGGCGGCGATCCATTGGGTTGCACCGAACTCCGCGATCCGTCCCGCGCCACCGGAAACGAGGCTGACCAGCACCAGCGCGCCGCCGCCCACGGCCATGCCGAACGTCAAAAAGCCCAGCGCGCTCGAGCGCTGGATGTAGGGTCGCGACCAGACGTTGTAGAGCGCCATGCACAAGGTCGCGGCGGCCATGATGAGGTCGCCGCGCCAGGCGCCCGCCGGTGCATTGGCAAGCCCGGCGGCAAGCGCGACGGCCACGCCCAGCATGGCCAGCAGAACGCCCGTCGTCTTGCGCGCGCTGAGCGCCTCGATGCCGAGACGCCGCACCGACCAGCATGGTCATCAGGGGCAAGCGTCGAGAGCGCCAGCGTGCCGCGCGCCACCGTCGTGTAGGCGAGCGCCACGTTGTAGAACACGAAGAACACCGCATAAAACATAAAGCCGAGGCCCGCCACCGCCGCCCAGTCGCCGCGCTGCGGCCAGGCCACGCGCAACAGCAGCGCCAGCGGCAGCAGGCACAGCACGCCGCCGCCGAAGCGGATGGCGGCAAGCGTGATCGGATCGGCGGCGCCGATCAGATAGCGCGTCGCCACCGCCGCGCCGGCCCCGCAAGACGACGACACAACCGCCACGCCGACCCCGAACCGCTCGTTCATCGCAAGCCTCCTTCACCGAGGCGGTGAGGAGTGCGATGCTTGCGGCCGGCGATCAACTACGCGGCAGGTCGTAGAAAGCTTGTTGGAGAACATCCGCGACTTGCTGCTCGATCACTCCAACCGTCGCTGCTCGGGCAAGGGCTATGACCACCACGCCTGCAAAGGTGAGTGCCTCGTACCTGGAATCAATGAAGCGTGACGCAGGAAGCTGGCTCAACCGGATTCCCCTCCCCTTTGACGGGGAGGGGTTAGGGGTGGGGTGAAAATGGGTATGAACCGGGCTGAGTCCTGACAGTTTAGACCGGGTTGATTCCTGACAGGTCAAGGTGATCGTTCGATTCGAGGAGATCGGGCGATGCCTTTCAAGGAGACCTGTCCTGTGGAAGAGCGTATCGCGTTGTTTGGGGAGTACGAGACGGGCGTTTTCACGGTTGCGGAGCTGTGCCGGCGGCACGGCATCAGCCGGGAGACGTTCTACCTCTGGAAGCGCCGCCGCGAGAGCGGGGAGGCGCACTGGTTTGAGGATCGCAGCCACGCGGTCGAGCGCTGTACGCACGCGACGCCGGACCGGCAAGCCGATCGCATCGTTGCGGTGCGGCGGCGGTTTCCGCATTTCGGCCCGAAGAAGATCAAGGCATGGCTGGAGCGCACGGCGCCGGATGTGGCCTGGCCGGCAGCCTCCACGATCGGCGATATCCTCAAGCGAGAGGGTCTCATCGAGGCGCGTCGGCGCCGCCGCCGGGCGCTTGCGCAGGGCGAGGTCGTGGCTGCTGCCACGGTGGCGAACGAGGAATGGGCGATCGACTTCAAGGGCTGGTTCCGCACAGCCGACGGCGAGCGCTGCGATCCCTTGACGATCACGGATGCGACGAGCCGGTATCTGATCGAGGTGCGGATCGTGGAGCCGACGTGGGCCGGTGTGAGAGGGGCTTGTGAGCGGGTTTTCGAGGCGGTCGGCCTGCCGGAGGCGATCCGTTCCGACAACGTCCTACGTCAGGAATTGTGGCATCCGGGCGGCAACAGATCTCCGTCCGCTGAAGGTGATCAGCGGATCTAAGATCAACGTCGTCCAAGCGGCTTCCGCCGTCAAGGAATGAGCTCTCGGCCATAGCGAACACAGGGTCCTCAACGCGGTACATCGGCCCTCACCGTCCTCAACACGAGATGCAGTTCCAAGCGGAAGACCCGAGCATTATCTACAGGGTCGCTGATGCGCCCTCACGGCACTTGCTGAGAGAGGTTCTCCCGCTTGGCATCGGCCCTTCGAAGAAGGGTCGATAGTCGGAACCGGTCTTGATGACGGCATGCACGGTGCGCGCCATCTTGGCGGTAATGGCAGTCAGCGCCTTGCGCTTGAGATCGGCGTTGTCGCGATCCTTGGCGATGTAGCGCTCGTACTTGGCTCGGAAGCTATTGTCTCGCTGGCGGATGGCGACGTGGGCAGCCATCCAGAAGGCGCGTCTCAGCCGGGCGTTGCCAAACTTGGAAAGCTTGGTGCGACCGCGGAACTGTCCGGACTGATGGGTGGCGAGATCGAGACCGCAGAACTTCAGGAACTGGCGATGGTGGCCGAAGCGCCGCAGGTCACCGGCTTCGGCAAGAATGGTCATAGCATTGATTGGACCAATGCCTGGCACCTGGCGCAAGCGATTGTAGTCAGCGTTCTCGCTGAGGAGGGCGTGCGCCTGGGCCTCGATGACGTCCCGCTGTCGGATCAGGCTGCGGCCCTCAGCAACCATCATGCGGAACATCGCAATCGCCGGGCTGCCGAGCGCCAACGGCAAGCCGATAGAAGAGCCCGCGGTCTCGTAAATATCGGCCAAAAGTCGAGCTTTCGACACCTTCTTGCCGACGACATCCCAGGCAGCGCTGACAAAGTCTTCCTTTGCGAAGGCGGTGATGCTCGCCGGCGTCGGGAACTGCTCGATGAAGGCCAGGAACCAATCGCTGCGTGAGTTGCCGGCGAAGCGCGCAATCTCGGGGAAATAGAGCGGCAGATAGTGCGTCAGTAGCCGATGCCAGAGCTCGGTCTTGGCTTTGGAGACGACCTCGTGGGTCTTCGAGAGCTCTTGGATATTGTGAATGCCGGCGCGGATCGGATCGCAATAGGTCTGCGTGGCGCCAATCCTGAGCATGTGCAGGATGACCTGAGCATCCTTCGGATCGTTCTTGTCCCAGCCGTTGTGCAGCGCCTCGCGTGTTCGGGCGAGGGCGACAGATGACACGAGCCGCAGGGCCACTCCCGCTTCCAGCAACCGATACGCAAGCGGTCGGTGATAGTTACCGGTGGCCTCGAAGCCAGCAATCACGGGCCTTCCCAGGTTGCCAAGCAGCTCGACGAAACGGTCATGCTCGGCTCTGGTGTTGAGCACCACTAGCCGCTTGCGGCGAACGATGCCGGGGCGCTCGATAAGCACGTCATTGCGCAGCTTCGAGATATCGATGGCTACCAGCACGGCGTCGGCTGGCGTAGGCTCTCGACTGGTCATGGTCGGGCTTCTCCAAAGTGTAGATTCGACACCTTCACTTTAGAGATCTGCGGCCCGGCCCTGACCGCCCGCTTGAGCTTTGATCCTCCGCAGGCGCTCAGGGCCTCCGTCGAGCCAGTTCCTGATGTGCTACGGATCGCCGTTTGGCTCGACGGGAGCCGGCGGTCTGTCGGCGCTGTCGGTGTGGTGGCTCAAGCTCGGCATCGAGCCGCGCTACATTGCGCCGTCGAGCCCGCAGGACAACGGCCGGCACGAGCGCATGCACCGGACCCTCAAGGCTCAGACCTCCACGCCGGCCGCAGCCAATACGAGCGAGCAACAGGCGCGGTTCGACCGCTTCCGGGCGCACTACAACGAGGAGCGGCCGCACGAGGCGCTCGGGCAGGCGCCGCCGGCGACGCGCTGGCAGCCGCCCGGCCGCACCCTGCCGACGCGCCTGCACGACCCTTGGTACGACGCAGACCACGAAGTCCGCCGCGTGCGACCGCTGGGCGACATCAAGTGGCGGGGCGAGCACGTGTTCATCGGCGAGGCGCTGGCGGGCGAGCTCGTCGGGCTTGCCGAGCACGCGACCGGCGCCGCGATCGTGCGCTTCTGCAATCGGGACCTCGGCGTGATCGATCGCGACCGCCGTTTCCTGCGCTTTGCTCCGCCGCGGGCGCGACTGCGCGCCGCTCCGCAAACGGCGGTGACGGCGCAACAATGAGCGAATAGTGTCAGCCATCAGCCCGGTCCAAAATGTCAGGAATCAACCCGGTCGGACAATGCGAGGACGCCCCAAGTTCTTTACCCCCACCCCCGACCCCTCCCCGCAAGGGGGAGGGGAGCACGCGCGGGCCGCTTGCGAGTCGACCTCCGGCGAAAGCGGGTACTAGCCGCACTCGAAAAGTGGTGCGCCCACCTTGCTGTCCCCTCGAAACCTGGCCAAAACGTGCCTATAGGGCTCTGAATTGTGGGTAATGAGGCTTTGTCAGCGCCCCCTCAGGTCGAGCACCCATGGGTTGCGCTAAGCCTCGCCATCGCGATGTCGAGCTTGATTGCCTTGGGAGCTAGCCGAGAAATGCCGAAGATGAAGGCGAATTCGCATGAACGCGCTGCCGCGGACGCAATTGCCGAAATGGATAAGGATCAGCCGGGCTTGGCAACATACGCGCCATCGTCGAGAGGACTGATTATCTCCGATTTCGTGGAGAAGAAGGGCACTAAGGCGCATGCCTTCAAAACCGGTTTGAATGCGGATGACTTATTTGGCCTGTTGCGTTCCGGCTGGGTGCAGGTGGGAGGACTGGGTATGCCAGTTCAAGACCACATGCTGGCGACTTTGGTTCTCAGCGAAGCAATTGAAGGTGGGTCAGTTTCGGAACTACTCAAGCAAGCACAGCAATTTGCGGCTGACCGGGCCGCGACGGGGCAGACCTACTTTGCTCTTAGCGGCGTGAAAGTAGACAGACCGATCGAGGTCAAGCCTGGTTTGGGCCTGATCCAATGGGACGATGTGCCCAATTGTTCGCAAAAGGAACGGCTTTCGTCCGCCTTTTGGGATACCAACAGCTTACATCCGCCTCCGCTCCCTCCGTCTTGCGCCATAAGGCTTGCGGGTCCCCGAAGACAGGTTTTGTTCGCTTCGCATGATGAGGTCGAACGCTCTGGCATCAAGATGGAAGAGCACTTCTTGAGGGCCACAGAGGCGCACGACCTGAAGCACTGCTTGGTTGCGACGATGAATAAACCAATAGGGATAATGGGTTCATGGACCATGCTCGACAATCCCATTGGTAATTCAATATCTGGGCGAAGCTTTCAGTTTGGCGATGGAACGGATTGGTTTCGCGCAGCGCCATCGGCTCCCAACCGCCGCTTGCTGCTGCTGCTCGTATCGCGCTTTGCGCAGCTCAAAGCGGATGAGAAGAATTCGCTCAGGATTGCCCTTGATCGTCTGAACCGAGCGAGGCGCAAGATGGATCAAGTAGACATTGCCATTGACCTAGGCATCGCGCTCGAAGCGATCCTCCTCCACCACACCCCTGGTACCGAGATAAGGTTTCGGCTTGCAGTTAGGGGCGCTACCTTCCTTGGCGGTCTCGGTACGCGCAAGGCCCGTACCTTTGAAGCACTAAAGGTGGCCTACGATTTGCGCTCGACCGCAGTTCATGAGGGGACGTTGAAGAGAAGAAGGAAAGGGAACGTGCAACCCATAAAGTTGCTCATGACTGCAATGCCACTCTGTGCGCAAGTTGCGCGCCGCGTCATTGTCCGCGGGTTTCCGAGCGACTGGGAGAAGGGGGTAGTTCTCGCGGATCAATAGCCGTCTTCCAGAGGGCTATTTGTGCTTTCAGCGTGTGCCCAGGTATCACACCCCCGGCAATTGCTGGAGCGCGTAACTCATAGGTCAACACGTCACTGCAGGTAAGCATGGAACCACCCGCCACCTTCGCATCCCGGCTCAAGTGGTGGCGTGAGCGGCGCGGGCTGTCGCAGCTCGCACTCGCCGGCACGGCAGAGATCTCGCAGCGGCACCTGAGCTTCCTCGAGGTCGGCCGCACCAGCCCGAGCCGCGAGATGGTGCTGCGGCTGGCCGCCGCGCTCGACCTGCCGCTGCGCCAGCAGAACGCCCTGCTGCACGCGGCGGGCTTCGCGCCCGTGTGGCGCGAGAGCGCGCTCGGCGCGCCCGCGCTCGCCCTCGTCAACCAGGCGCTCGACCACATGCTGGCGCAGCAGGAGCCCTATCCGGCCTTCGTCGTCGACCGCCGCTGGAACCTGCTGCGCGTCCAACGAGGGCGGCCAGCGCTTCGTCGGCTTCCTCACCGACACACCGCCGGCCGCGCCCGATCCGTCGCAGCCCATCAACCTCGCCGACGCGCTGGTGGCGCCCGATGCTCTGCGCCCGCTGATCGTCAACTGGCGCGAGGTGGCGCTCTACTTCCTGCGCGGCGTGCAGGCCGATGCGCTGGCCGACGGCACGGCGGAGACCGCCGCCCTGCTCGCAGCGCCTGCTCGCCTACCCGGACGTGCCGCGCATCGGCGAGCTGCCCGCCATCGAGGACGCGCAAGGCCCCGTGCTCGCCATGCACTTTGCCAAGGGCGACCGCACGCTCAAGCTCTTCACCACGCTCGCCACGCTCGGCACGCCGCAGGACATCACCGCCCAGGAGATCCGCATCGAGTGCTTTTTCCCCGCCGATGCGGAGACGGCGGCACTGTTCAAGCAATGGGCGGCCGGCTCACCGACGTGATAGGCTGCGAACGAAGACGGCGAAGGATCGATCGATGAGCAAGACCCTCGTGCAGCAGCAGTTCGGCGCGCATGCGGCGGCTTATGCCACCTCCACCGTGCACGCCAAGGGCGCAAGCCTCGGCCGCCTCGTCGAGCTGGTGGCACCCGCAGCCCCACTGGCAGGCCCTCGATGTGGCCACCGGCGCCGGACACACCGCCGCGGCATTCGCCCCGCATGTCGCCCGCGTCATCGCCAGCGACCTGACCGAGGAGATGCTGCAGGAGGCCGCCAAGCTCGCCGCCGCCAAGGGCCTCGCCAACATGGAGACGGCGCGCGCCGACGCCGAGGCGCTGCCCTTCGAGGACGCGCGAGTTCGACCTCGTCACCTGCCGCATCGCGCCGCATCACTTCCCCGACATCGCGGCCTTCGTCGGCGAGGCCTGGCGCACGCTGAAGCCGGGCGGCGTTTTCGCCGTCGTCGACAACATCGCGCCCGATGCGGAATTGACGCCGGGCTTCACCGACGCCGAGCTGGACGATGCGGCGCTCGCCTACAACGCGTTCGAGAAGCTGCGCGACCCGAGCCACGGCCGCTGCCTCGGCATGGCCGAGTGGAGCGACGTGCTGACCGACAAGGGGTTCGAGATCGCCGCCAAGGAGCGTCTGCCCAAGGACATGGAGTTCCAGCCCTGGGCCGAGCGCATGGGCTGCGATCCGGCCACCGTGTCGCGCCTGCGCGACATGCTGACCGGCGGCACGCCGGCGCTGAAGCGTTCCTCAGGCCGCGCGAGGAAGAGGGCAAGCTCTGGTTTACCCTGGACGAGGCCATCGTCATCGCCCGCAAGCCCGCATGCCAGCCCCATGACCGATGTACGCGTGCGCGCAGTGCTGCTTCCTATTGCCGATTGCCTCTCCCTTGAACTCTTAACCCGAGTTGGCTATAAGCCCGGCTATGTCGCACCGCCTTTACATCGTGATCGCCCTGCGGATTAGCCGCCCGGTTGCCTGAGGGCACCGGGTCGCCGCCGTCTATTTTCTCGATCACGCCGTAAAGGAACGCTCCCATGCAGTCCGTCGTGTCGAAGACGCGCCTCCGGCAGGCCGTTGCCGTCGGCGCCGATGTTGCGCCGCGCGCGACCACGCCAACCGTCCGCGCCGATAATTCGCCCAGCACGAGTGCAGAAACCGTCCGCGCCTTCTTCTTCATCACCGCTCCCGTCGATCCGGGCCTGTTGCCGCGCCTGATCGAGCCGGTCGCCAAGCTGGGCGCCGTGCCCTCGCGGGTGCACGCATCGCGGGAGTTGGGCGACGGCAGCGAGCTCACCGTCGACCTGAGGCTTGCCGGCGTCGCGCCGCGCACGGCGGAGCTGGTCGAGTACGCGCTGCGCGCCGTCGTCGGCGTGCGGCAGGTGCTGGCCGTGATCGAGCCGGAGAGCTGACGCATCCCGCCTCTGGTGCGGTGTGCCGCCGCTGCCTATCTCTCTGCCGGGGCGGCAGCGACGAGGCCGGACATGGCGGGTGGCAAGGATTGGGCGCGCAAGGCGGCACCGGACCTCGCCGCGTTCGAGGAGCTCGCGGCCGCGGCGTGGCAACAGCTGCCCGGCGCGTTCCGCCGCTTGTGCACCGATCTGGTGATCCGCATCGAGGATTTCCCGACCGAGGAGGTTCTGCACGAGCTGGGCATCGAAAGCCCGTTCGATCTGCTCGGTCTTTACCAAGGCGTCAGCCTGGACAAACGCAGCGTGATGGATTTGCCGCGCGCGCCAAACCTGGTGTTTCTCTACCGGCGTCCGATCCTCGACTACTGGGCCGGCAGCGAGGAAACGCTGGGCAAGCTTGTCACCCATGTTCTCGTGCACGAAGTCGGCCACCATTTCGGCCTCTCCGACGCCGACATGCAGGCCATCGAGGCTGGCGCGCGCCAGTAACCGTGATTCATGCCACACCGGACGATGTTCATTCTCCCTGTGCCCCCTGTCGGGTTGCATTCCGCCGATGGACGGGCGAATGTCCAAATCTGTCGAGAGGGATCGAAGAGAACGGGGTTTCCTTGAGGGGCACCATCCTCCGCTGGCCACGTCCTCGGCTGTGGGCCCGTGCGGCGTTGGTCCTGCTTGCGAGCGCCTTGTTGCCGGCGCAAGCCACGGCCGGCCCCACGCCCGAGGAGTATGTCACCCACGTCGGCGGCGACGCCCAGATCGTGGCGGCCGGCCAGCTCAGGCTCGATGGGCGCAAGCTCGTGTGCGGCCAGCGGCCCACCGTGCTCGACAACAACCTCGACGACTACGGCGCGGCCTACCCGGGCTTCCTCATTCTCAACCCCAAGCTGCTCGCCAAGGTCGCGACCCCGGTGAAGATGTGGATCCACGCCCACGAGTGCGGCCACCAGTTCCGCGGCCCCGACGAGGAGACCGCCGACTGCTTCGCCGTCCAGCGCGGCCGCCGCCAGGGCTGGCTGACCCTCGAAGGCCTGGAGGAAGTGTGCCGCTTCATCGCGCCCGCCAAGGGCGACAGCATGCATTTCTCGGGCTCGCACCGCTGCGAGGCCATGCGCCAGTGCTACATCGACCGCGCGATCCGGTAGTCCGCGGGCGCGGCCCGGGGCTGGGCAGCGCGTAAACCAATCCGCCTTCTGGCTTATCCCCCTCTGCGGCGCCGCTCCTAGGCTGGGCATTCCCCGCGGCTTTTTGCTGCGGGAGATGCCGTGGCTCCATGCACCTCATCGACTACACCTTAAAGCTGCTCGGCCTGTCGGAGACGATCCACCGCTGGCGCGGTGTGCTCAGCACCCTGGAGGCGGACCGCAAGGAGAAGGTCGCCCGCTACGCCGAGGAGATCGCGGCCACGCTTGCCAGGGCGGCCGCCGCCCTCGCCGTCCTGGAGAAGGACCCGGCGGCGGCCCAGGCCAAGCGCGAGGCCATCCGGGAGCTCGGCCGCATCGCCGGCTACGTGGAGGACATCGTCCGATTGCTGGAACGGCATCTTGACGGGCGCAAGCTCGCGGGCGTTAAAAGGCGTCTCGACCAGCTCGCCGGCGGGGCGCCGGTGCGCTTGGCGGTGAAGCGTACGGATGCCCGCCGGATCGAGCGCCTGCTCGAGGCGGAGGGCTACTTCAGGGCGCTGGCCGACGGCCTGCGCGCCTGAGCGAAGGGGAAGGGTATGCAGAAGTTCACGACGCTGACCGGAGTTGCGGCACCGCTGCCGATGATCAACATCGACACGGACGCCATCATCCCCAAGCAGTTCCTGAAGACGATCAAGCGCACGGGGCTCGGCAAGCACCTGCTCTACGAGCTGCGCTTCGACGAGCAGGGCAAGGAGAAGCCCGACTTCGTGCTGAACAAGCCCGCCTACCGCAAGGCGCAGATCCTGGTGGCGGGCGACAACTTCGGCTGCGGCTCCTCGCGCGAGCACGCCCCCTGGGCGCTGCTCGACTACGGCATCCGCTGCGTGATCTCCACCTCGTTCGCGGACATCTTCTACAACAACTGCTTCCAGAACGGCATCCTGCCGATCAAGGTGTCGCCGGAGGACCTGGCCAAGTTGATGGACGACGCCAGCCGCGGCGCCAACGCCACCATCACGGTCGACCTGGAGAAACAGGAGATCCGCGGACCGGACGGCGGCGTCGTCACCTTCGAGATCGACGCCTTCCGCAAGCGCTGCCTGCTCGAAGGCCTCGACAACATCGGCCTCACGCTCAAGGACGAGAAAGCGATCGGCGACTACGAGCACAAGGCTGCGACCGCGCGTCCGTGGGCTTAGTGCCCTCGCGCAGACAAGCGGTAAACGACTACCGGGACGCGTAGCATGCTACCGTCCCACCCGCTCTGCGCGAAAGATATGCGAAAACTGTTGCAGGCGTGCAATTGTCGCGGACAGCCCTGCGTTGTATATCATGGCGCAGGCGACGGCGGAGTTTGATGAGGCCGCCGTCGCTGCCTCGCCGCTGACGTTCGCGCAAACTTTTCGGGACCGCGC
The DNA here is from genome assembly GCA_963797005.1 of uncultured Alphaproteobacteria bacterium. GTDB lineage: Bacteria > Pseudomonadota > Alphaproteobacteria > Rhizobiales > Hyphomicrobiaceae > AWTP1-13. Next base: position 163,146 of record CAWCOF010000004.1, on the reverse strand, counting down.
GAAGCGCGGCGGGCGGTGAAAATTCGCGGGGGCTGAAGCATGCGCGCATCCCCTGCCGGGCAATTGCCGTCCGGCAGGGCTATTTTTTGGCGGGCAGCCGTTCCCGTCAAGCCCGCGCGGCCGCGACCTGCCCCGTCTCCCAGCCGATCAACGCGCGCTTGCGGGTGAGGCCCCAGTGGTAGCCTCCGAGATTCCCGTCGCCGCGCAGCACGCGATGACAGGGCACCACGAAGGAGAGCGGGTTGCGCCCCACCGCCGAGCCGACCGCGCGCGAGGCCGATGGCGCGCCGATGTGGCGGGCGATGTCGGTGTAGCTCACCGCGCGGCCCATGGGGATCTTGAGCAGCGCCTCCCACACCCGCACGTCGAAGTCCGTGCCGATCATCACAAGGCGCACGGGCCGATCCTCGCCCCACGCGGCCGGCCGGAAGACTTGGGCCGCATGCGCCGCCGTCCGCGCCGGGTCCTCGACATAGCGCGCCTTGGGCCAGCGCTGCATCATGTCGGCCAGCGCGTCCTCGCGTGTCTGGCCCCCCGATTGGCCCTTGTCCTCGTCGACGAAGGCAAGGCCCGCCAAGCCGCGCTCGGTGGCGATCAGCAGCGCCTCCCCGAAGGGGGAGGCATGAAAGCCATAGGCCATCTCGATGCCCTCGCCGCGGCGCTTGTAGTCGCCCGGCGTCATGGCCTCGTGCGAGACGAACAGGTCGTGCAGCCGGCTGCCGCCGGAAAGCCCCACCTCGTGCGCGGCGTCGAGCACGCTGGCCGAGCCGGCCAGCAGTCCGCGCGCATGATCGACCGTAATGGCCTGCACGAACTCCTTGGGGGAGAGCCCGCACCAGCGCTTGAAGAGCTTCTGGCAGTGCGCGGGGCTCAGGCCTACGTGCGCGGCGAGCCGGTCGAGCGAGGGCTGCTCGGCCCAGGTCTCGGACAGGAAGGCGATGGCGCGCCGGATCAGCTCGTAGTCGCGGGAGCGGTCGGCGCCGAGTGGGCTGGTGGTCTGCGGAGCGATTGAGGCGTGGAGCATGGGTCTTCTCGCGGTTACTAGCGGCGATGACCATCACCTAAGGCGCGCTCTGGCGTGAATCGACCCGTTTCCTGTGCGCGGACTCAAATTCTCATACCACCCCGCACGGCCAGCAAGGCGTCCCTCAGTGCCGACGCCAGATCGCGCCGCTCGCCATCGGTCAGGAACCGGCCGAAGACGAGCTCGCGGCCTTCGGAGGCAAGGCGCAGGTCCGTACGCCCGTCGGGCCACTGCCTGAGGCTGACGCGGGCCCAATAGGGGTTGCAGTGAAACTCTTCGCGCCGGCCGGAAGGATGCACGCGCATCCAGGTCAACCGGTCGCGTGTCAGATCGAGCGTCTCGTAGAGACGGCCCGAACGGTAGTTGAGCTTGAAGGCAAGATAGATGAGCGCGACGTCCAGCCCGAAAAAGCCCATCACCGGCCAGGCGCCCGCCAGATAGAACACGAGCCCGGCAACGAAGCTGATGCCGCTCAGCGCCCCCATCAGGATCAGGAACCCGGTCGGCCCGAGCGACCGATAGGGTGTCAGCACGGCGCGAAAGGTGTCCGGCTCCGCTTGCGCTCGATCCTGGTTTTCGTCCATGACTGCGATCCTACCAAGCACGAAGCCCCATGCCCAGAAGAGCCGTGAAACCAAGCGCAGCCGCCGCGACGCCCAAGCGCGCGCCACGCCGCAAGCGGCAGGCCGCACCGGAGCGGGTCGCCGAGATCTTCCGGCGTCTGGCGGCCGCCAACCCCGAGCCCAAGGGCGAGCTCGAGCACATCAATCCGTTTACGCTGCTCGTTGCCGTGGTGCTTTCGGCGCAGGCCACCGACGCCGGCGTCAACAAGGCGACGCGCGCGCTTTTCCAAATCGCCGACACGCCCGGGAAGATGCTGGCCCTCGGCGAGGCCGAGGTGCGCGAGCACATCAAGACGATCGGCCTCTACCGCAACAAGGCCCGGAACGTCATCGCGCTCTGCGAGAAGCTGATCGCCGAGCATGGCGGCAAGGTGCCGCAGGCGCGCGAGGCCCTGGAGGCGCTGCCGGGCGTCGGCCGCAAGACCGCCAACGTGGTGCTCAACATCGCCTTCGGCGAGCCGACCTTGGCCGTCGATACGCACGTCTTCCGGGTGGCGCACCGGCTCGATCTGGCCTCCGGCAAGACGCCGCTAGAGGTGGAGCTGGGCCTCCTCGAGGTCGTCCCGCAGCAATACCTGCGCCACGCCCACCACTGGCTCATCCTGCACGGCCGCTACGTCTGCCAGGCGCGCAAGCCAAGATGTGACGCCTGTGTTATTTGCGACCTGTGCGCCTCCGCGGATAAATGGTTCGATTGCGGCCCACCCAAGAGCGCCGCTGAACGAAAGGCGAAGCAATGACGGTCAGCCGAGGCAGAGAGTTCCTGTCGATCCCCGGGCCCACCAACGTGCCCGATGCGGTGCTGGCCGCCATGCAGCGCCCGGCCATCGATATCTACGCGGGCGAGCTCGTCGGCATCACCGACAGCTGCCTTGCCGATCTCAAGTCGCTGTTTGGCACCACGGGCCGCGTCTACATCTACGCCGCCAACGGCCACGGCGGCTGGGAGGCGGCGCTCACCAACGTGCTCTCCCGCGGCGACACCGTGCTGGTGCTCGAGAGCGGGCGCTTCGCGCGCGGCTGGGGCGAGATGGGCTCCATGCTGGGCCTCGAGGTCGAGACGCTCGAGGGCGACTGGCGGCGCGCGGTCGATCCGGCCGCGGTGGAGGAGCGGCTCAAGCGCGACAAGGCCCACGCCATCAAGGCCGTCCTGGTGGTGCAGATCGACACTGCGTCCGGCGTCGTCAACGACATCCAGGCGGTGCGCAAGGCCATGGACGCGGCGAAGCATCCCGCGCTGCTGATGGTCGACTGCGTCGCCTCGCTCGGCTGCATGCCCTTCGACATGGACGGCTGGGGCGTGGACGTTGCCATGTGCGGATCGCAGAAGGGCCTGATGACCCCGCCGGGGCTCGCCTTCGTCGCCGCCAACCAGCGCGCGAGAGAGATCCACCCGAACGCCAACCTGCGCACGCTCTACTGGGACTGGACCTTCCGCGAAGGCGAGATCCACTATCAAAAATATTGCGGCACGCCGCCCGAGCACCTGCTGTTCGCCCTGCGCAAGGCAATCGACCTCCTCAAGGACGAGGGGTTCGAAGCGGCGATCCGGCGGCATGCGCTGCTGGCGGAGGCGACGCGGTCGGCAGTGACCAAATGGTCCGAGGGGCAGGTGCTGTCCCTCAACATCGCCAACCCGGCCGAGCGGTCCAACTCCGTCACCTGCATTCTGACCGATGGACGCAGCCCGCAGCCGCTGCTCGACTACTGCCGCGACAAGTGCGGCGTCATCCTGGGCGTCGGCTTCGGCGAGATCGCGGACCGGTGCTTCCGCATCGCCCACATGGGCCACACCAACGCGCCGATGGTGCTCGGCACCTTGGGCGCCGTGGAGATGGCCCTCAAGGCCCTCGCCATCCCGCACGGCAGCGGCGGCGTGCAGGCGGCGGTCGAGTACCTGGCCCGCGAGGTGCCAGCCTGATACGTGGGGTCAGACCCTGCGGGTCTGACCCCAGAGATCGAGATCAGCCCAGGTGGCTGACGAACTTGGTCTGCATGTAGGCCTGCAGGCCCTCGATGCCGCCCTCGTGGCCAAACCCTGAGTCCTTGATGCCGCCGAACGGCGTCTCGGGCAGCGCGATGCCGAAGTGGTTGATGGTGACCATGCCGGCCTCCAGGGCGTCCGCCACCTTGGTCGCCGTCTTGGCGTCCTTGGTGAAGGCGTAGCTGGCGAGCCCGAAGGGAAGCTTGTTGGCCCGGGTCAGCATCTCGTCCGTCTCCTTGAAGCGCAGCATCACGGCAACGGGGCCGAACGGCTCCTCGCTCATGATGCGGGCGCTCTCGGGCACGTCGGTGAGCACGGTGGGCTCGAAGAAGTTGCCCTGGTTGCCGATGCGCTTGCCGCCGGCCTGGACCTTGGCGCCCTTCTCCTGGGCGTCGGTCACGAACGCCTCGATGGCATTGACCCGGCGCGGATTGGCGAGCGGGCCCATCCGCGTATCGGGATCGAGGCCGTCGCCGACCTTGGTTCCCTTGGCGATGTCGATGAACTTGCCGACGAAGCTGTCGTAGACCTTGTCGTGCACGAAGAAGCGGGTCGGCGACACGCACACCTGGCCGGCGTTGCGATACTTGAAGGCGCCCATGAGCTTGGCCGCGCCCTCTACGTCGGCGTCGTCGAACACGAGCACCGGCGAGTGGCCGCCGAGCTCCATGGTGGCGCGCTTCATGTGGCTGGCGGCGAGCGCATTGAGATGCTTGCCGACCGGCACAGAGCCGGTGAAGGAGACCTTGCGGATGATCGGGTGCGGAATGAGATACTCCGAGATCTCGGCCGGCACGCCATAGACGAGATTGATCACGCCCGGCGGCACGCCCGCATCGTGGAAGCATTTGATGAGGCCGATGGGGGAGCCCGGCGTCTCCTCGGGACACTTGATGATCATCGAGCAGCCGGCCGCCAGCGCCGCAGAGAGCTTGCGTACGGCCTGGGTGATGGGGAAGTTCCACGGCGAGAAGCCGGCGACGGGGCCGATCGGCTCCATCATCACCAGGTTGCGCACACCGTCGGCGCGCGCGGGGATGATGCGGCCGTAGGAGCGCTGCCCCTCGCCCGCATACCAGTCGATGATGTCGGCGCCGCTCAGCACCTCCATCTTGGCTTCGGCGAGGACCTTGCCCTGCTCCAGGGTGAGCACCTTGGCGATCTCGTCGGCGCGGGTGCGCAGCATGTCCGCCGCCTTGCGCATGATCTTGCCCCGTTCGAAGGCCGACACCTTGCGCCACGTCTTGAAGCCCTTGTCGACGGCGGCCAGCGCCTTGTCGAGGTCGCCCTTGGAGACATGCCCCAGCTCGCCGATGGCCTTGCTGGTGGACGGGTTCACCACGTCCTGCTTCTTGGATCCGGTCGGCTTCACCCAGTTGCCGTCGATGTAATGCTCGAGCGATGTGTACATTCTGTCATTCCTTTAGAAGTTGCGGATGGGGAAGGGGGCTGCCCGTATAACGACAGTTCCAGTCCTCTAGGCAAGGGGATTCGTGGCTTCGCGCGGTTCTGCCGACTGTCAGACGCTCGGCTTCTCCTGGCAGGTCGAAGGTGCGTCCCGCCGCCAGGCGCGCGCATTCCAGCGCAGCAGCCATCCCCCGAGATCCGCCCCCTCGACGTCCCGGGGGATCAAGTCTGCCAGATAGAATTCGTAGCAGTTGGCACTGACCTTGAGCGTGTTCCAGCAGCCGCCGGCGAACCGCTCCGTCGGATCATAAAAAGTGCAGAACACATGGGTGCCGCGGAAATGCCAGCGGCCGGTCGCCCGGCGCGCGCCCTCACGGTACTCGAGCCGGCCGTCGGCGAGGTAGGCCTCCGTCCAGGCGACGCCGTTGCCATAGTGGCCGTCGAGCGTCCTGCCGATGAACGCCTCGCGCATGGCCGGCTCGCTCATCCAGGGCGGCGCTGCCGCGGGAACCGGCGAGGCCGCGCCGAGCAGCACGCAGCCGGCCGCAGCAGCAAGCGTTGCCAGAGCCCTTCCGACCGCCATGGCCACGTTCCTCGAAGCACTGTTGGCGCGCGTTCACCACTTGGCAAAGGTAAACAAATTAATGTGGCCTGGCCGGGACGAAACTTGCACAGAACGTGGACAGCGGCAGCCCCCGCATGTAAAAGCGCGCTACACTTGAAGCCGCGCGCAAAACCGCGCGCACCTGGGCGTTGAGCGGACGAGACTTGAGCAGAGAGCCATGACCTATAACGTCGCCATCGTCGGCGCCACGGGCAACGTGGGCCGCGAAATGCTGTCGATCCTGAGCGAGCGCCACTTCCCCGTGAACGAGGTGTACGCGCTCGCCTCGCGCCGCTCGATCGGCGTGGACGTCTCTTTCGGCGACAAGACCCTCAAGTGCAAGGACCTGGAAACCTTCGACTTCGCCAAAGTCGACTTCTGCTTGATGTCGGCCGGCGGCACCGTCTCCAAGGAGTGGTCGCCGCGCATTGCCACCAAGGGCGCCGTCGTCATCGACAACTCCTCGGCCTGGCGCTACGACCAGGACGTGCCGCTGATCGTGCCGGAGGTGAACGCCGACGCGGTGGCGGGCTACAGGAAGAAGAACATCATCGCCAATCCCAACTGCTCCACGGCGCAGCTGGTGGTGGCGCTGAAGCCCCTGCACGATCGCGCCAAGATCAAGCGCGTGGTGGTCGCCACCTACCAGTCCGTCTCCGGCGCCGGCAAGGAGGCGATGGACGAGCTGTGGTCGCAGACCCGCGGCAAGTACGTGCCCGGCCAGGAATTCGAGCCCAAGAAGTTCTCCAAGGAGATCGCCTTCAACTGCATTCCTCACATCGACGCCTTCATGGAGGACGGCTACACGCGCGAGGAATGGAAGATGGTGGCCGAGACCAAGAAGATCCTCGATCCCAAGATCAAGGTGGTGGCGACGTGCGTGCGCGTGCCGGTGTTCGTGGGCCACAGCGAGGCGGTGAACATCGAGTTCGAGCAGCCGATCACGGCGGATGAGGCGCGCGACCTGCTGCGCGAGGCGCCCGGCTGTCTCGTCATCGACAAGCACGAGCCCGGCGGCTACATCACGCCGATCGAGGCGACCGGCGAGGACGCCACCTACATCAGCCGCATCCGCGAGGATGCCACGGTCGAGAACGGCTTGGCGATGTGGGTCGTCTCCGACAACCTGCGCAAGGGCGCTGCCCTGAATACCGTGCAGATCGCCGAGGTGCTGATCAACCGCAAGCTGCTGCGCAAGGCGGCGTAAGCGAGCGCCGCCTCTCGGTTCCGCCCGGCCGGAGCAGGGTCGCTTCGGATTGAATCTCAGCTGCGGCGTGATGGCTGACGCGTGAATCCTGCCCTACGTCATGGATTTGAGAGCAGGGTTCGCGTTTCTGATCGAAGCGAAGCGCTTCGATCAGAAACGATCCTCACATCTAGCGCTTGCCGTCGGTGGACGACAGCTTCTGCAGCGCATCGACGATCGTCAGCAAGTCGTTGACGAACTGGTCGCGCTGCTTCGCCGGTAGCACATCGAGGATGCGGTCGTCGACGCGCCTCGACAGCGGCTCGGCGACCCGCAGCACCCGCCGCCCTTCGTCGGTCAGCTTCACGGCATAGGCGCGAGCGTCTTCCTTCGTGCGGCGGCGCTGCAGCAGGCCCTTGCGCTGCATGCGCCGGACTATGTCGGCGAGCGTCGAGCGATCGATGCCCGTGCGGTCGACAAGTCCGGTCTGGCTCAACCCCTCATTCTGCGCCACCGTCATGAGCACGGCGAGCTGGCGAGGGGTGAGATCGCCGTCCTTCATCTCTGCGTGAAAGATATCTCCTGCACACTGGCCGGCGCGATGCAGAAGATGGATCGGTGACCGATGCAGTCGGTCCAGATTCGTGTCGCGTTTCATCGCTCTTTCGGATTTTCTCGTGCGGGCTCAGTCGACGCCACGGCCTCAGACGGCGACCCACGCACGACGATGGTCTCTCGGAGGGCGACTCGAAGTATACTACTCTTATATAAGACCGCATGTGACAGAACCGCCCGCTACTCCCGAAAAAAGCGAGTCGCAGCGTCCTATTCTCTATCTGGAGTTGAGATGTTCCACTGTGCGGACCAAACACTTATGACCGGGTACTTATGACATAGATTCTACGTGATAACGATTGCGAAATAGCGACGCCGAGTCGGGAAATCAAGGGCCGTCCTGCCGGATCGGCCCAGCGCAGAAAGCGAGACGCAGGGTTTCCATTTCCGCAATCGCGCGAAGCCGGTCAGCTGCGCGGCTCGGCTTCGTGGCGCTTGATCAGCCCGACCTGGGCCATGGCAAAGGCTATGGTCAATAGCAAAATGCCGAACAGCTTGAAGTTCACCCACACGGCGTCCGAGAAGTTCCGCCAGACGACCTCGTTGATCCCCGCCAGCACGACGAAGAACACGATCCAGCGGATCGTCAGGCGACGCCAGCCCTCTTCCGTCAGGTTGAAGGCCTCCCCCAACAACAGCTTCAGCAGCGGACGGCGCATCCACAGGCCGACCAGCAGCACGCCGGCGAAGAGCAGATTGATGGCGGTGGGCTTGAACTTGATGAAACGCGGGTCATCGAGCCACAGCGTCAGCCCGCCAAAGACCAGCACCAGCACGGCCGTGAGGACCGGCACGGGCAGGAAGCGGCCGAACGCCAGACGGGAGGCGGTAAGGGCGGCGACGGAGGCAACCATGATGACGCCGGTCGCCCAGAAGAAGCCCCCGATATAGAACGTCACGAAGAACGCCAGCAGCGGCCCGTACTCGATCAGCAGCTTGAGTCCGTGCCTGGTCTCGATCGCGGGGCCCGGTTGCTTGACGTCTTCGCTCATCACGCTCCTCGTCTGCCGGCTCTGCCGCGGGGCCAGTCGTTCACTCGCTTCGCGGCGCGACGTTGGCCGCGGGTTGGGGCAAGCGATACTTGTGCAACAGCCGCACCTGCCACCAGAAGAACAGCGCCGTGCCCGGCATGACGCCGAAGAGCTTGAACAGGATCCAAATGTCGAGGCCCGTGAAATCGCGGTTCAGCGCGAAGAAATGCGTGTGCGCGAAACCCAGCCGCACAGCTTCATTGACGAGCGCGGTGATGAGGAAAAACAGCGCCACATTGCGCGTGAGCTTGTACCAGCCCTCTTCCGTGTAGTGGAAGGTATTGCCGAAGACGAAACGGAAGAAATTGTGGCCGGACCTCAGACCCAGCCAGAGAACCAGCGCCACCAGGGCGTTGAACACGGTGACCTTGATCTGCACCCACATGGCATTGCCGGTGACAATGGTCAGCACGCCGAAGCTGATGCTGGCGGCGCCGGCGATGAAGGGCATCACCGGCGGCCTGCCGAGCACCCACAGCGTCACGACGAGCGACAGAACGGTCGAAAAAATGAGGGCCCACGTGCCGGCAATGATGCCGCCGATGCCGTTCACCGTGAACATCACGAACAGCGGCCCGATCTCGCCCACGATATTGACGGTCTGCGCCGCGTCGAACGGAAAGTGGCGGCGCCGCCAACTGATCGTCTCTATTGCCACGTCCTCGCTGTCAGGCGGCTCTTCCGAGACCCAGCCCCTCCCTGCACTCTGGTAGCTCAACTAGCTCAATGCGATGGCGCGCGCAAATTCTCCCGCATCGAATGCGGCCAGGTCCTCGACGCCCTCGCCAATGCCGATGGCATGGACTGGAAGGCCGAACTTGGCCGAAATTGCGACCAGGATTCCGCCCCTGGCGGTGCCGTCGAGCTTGGTCATGACGAGGCCGGTGACGCCGGCTTTGTCTTTGAAAACCTCGACTTGGTTAAGCGCGTTCTGGCCGGTGGTGGCGTCCAGCACCAGCAGCACCTGGTGCGGCGCGCTCGGGTCGAGCTTGCGGATCACTCGAATCACCTTCTCGAGCTCGTCCATCAGCGCCTGCTTGTTCTGCAGCCGGCCGGCGGTGTCGATAAGCAACACATCGCTGCCATTCTCGCGCGCGCGGCTGAGGGCATCGAACGTCAGGCCGGCAGCATCGGCGCCGACCGAGCCCGCCACCACCTCCGCGCCCGTGCGCGTGCCCCAGATCTTGAGCTGATCGATGGCTGCAGCGCGAAACGTGTCGCCGGCCGCCAATGTGACCTTGCGACCCTCCAGCACGAACCTTTGCGCCAGCTTGCCGATGGTCGTGGTCTTGCCGGTGCCGTTCACCCCGACGACGAGGATCACGTGCGGCTTGTGCGCGCCGCCGATCTCCAACGGCTTGGCGACAGGCGCCAGCGTGCGCTCTACCTCGGCCGCCAGCACCGCGCGCACATCCTCTGGCGCGATGCCCTTCTGATAGCGGCCCTTGGACAGCTCCGAGGTGATGCGCATGGCGGTCTCGACGCCCAGGTCTGCCTGAATGAGCAGGTCCTCCAGATCCTCCAGCGTATCCGCATCGAGCTTCCGCTTCGTGAACAGGCCCGTGATGTCCTCCGACAGCCGGGCAGAGGTTTTGGTCAGGCCGGCCTTGAGGCGCTGCAGCCAGCCCCGCTTGGCCGGAGGCGGCTCAGCGGCTTCGGGTGCCGCCGCAACCGCGGCGTCGGTCGCGGCTTGAGGTGCATCGGCACCCTCTTGCGGCGGCGGCGCGGCAGGCTCCGCCTGTCGGCGGAACAGACCGAACAGCCCCTTGGACTTTTCCGACTTGTCGCTCACGCGGCACACCTGGGGGCGATGCGCTCGCCTTGCAACCGTCTGCCGTCGGACGCGGTGACGCGGGCCTGCACCAGGCGTCCTGGAGGTTCCGGCGCGGCAAGTGCGACCTCGGCAAAACCGGGCATGCGCCCAATTCCCTCTCGCTCGATCAGCAATTCTGTCACCCGCCCGATTTGACCGGCCAGGTAGCCGGCCAGAGCTGTTTGCGCCTTGCTTCTCAGCCGCGCCGCCCGCTCCTTGACGACCGCCCGACCCACCTGCGGCATGCGTGCAGCCGGCGTGCCCGCACGCGGCGAAAACGGGAACACGTGCAGATACGTCAGGCCGCAATCATCGATCAACTGCACCGACCCGCCAAACATCGCCTCCGTCTCCGTCGGAAAGCCCGCGATCAGGTCGGCGCCGAAAACGAGATCCGGCCGCAGCCGCCGCGCCTGCTCGCAGAAGCGTACGGCGTCCGCGCGACAATGCCGCCGCTTCATGCGCTTCAGGATCATGTCGTCGCCCGACTGCAACGACAGATGCAGGTGCGGCATGAGCCGCGGCTCCTCGGCGATCGCCCGCATCAGGTCCGGATCGGCCTCGACCTGATCTATGGAGGAAAGGCGCAGGCGCTCGAGCTCCGGCAGGTGGCGCAGGATCTGACCGACGAGCCGCCCGAGCGTCATGTCGCCCGGCAGATCGCCGCCATAGGAGGTGAGATCGACGCCGGTCAGCACGATTTCGACGCAGCCCGCCTCCAGCAACCGCCGGATTTGCGCCACCACCTCTCCGGCCGGCACCGACCGCGATGGCCCACGCCCATAGGGAATGATGCAGAAGGTGCAGCGGTGGTCGCAGCCGTTCTGGACCTGCACGTAGGCGCGTGCGCGCGAGCCGAAGCCCTCGATCATCGCGGAAGCGGTCTCGCGCACGGACATGATGTCGTTGACCACAACGCGCGGGCTGCCGGCGACGCTCAAGCCCTGGAATGTCTCGACGCGCATCTTCTCGGCATTGCCGACGACGTGGTCGACCTCGGGCATGGCGGCGAAGCGGTCGGGATCGGTCTGGGCGGCGCAGCCCGTCACGACGATGCGCGCGTGCGGGCTCTCCCGCCGCAGCTTGCGGATGGCCTGCTGCGCCTGGCGCACGGCTTCGCCGGTCACCGCGCAGGTGTTGACGATAACCGCATCGCCTAGCCCGGCGGCTGCCGCATGGCCGCGCATCACCTCCGACTCGAAGGCGTTGAGCCTGCACCCCAGCGTGACAATGCGCGCCCGCCGCGCCCCTCCCCCTGCGTGGGGGCGAGAGCAAATCCCCTCTCCCCATGCTTCTTCAGCATGGGGAGAGGGTTAGGGTGAGGGGCAGAAGCTTGCTCCGGCGTCTGCATCTGCCCCTCACCCCGACCCTCTCCCCGCACGCCCTCGGGCTCCGCGTGGACACCAACCCTGCGCGGATGGCCCGAGGGCAAGCGGGGAGAGGGAGAACTCCCCCCACCCCTAGCCCCTCCGCACGTCGTGTCCGAGACGCGCCTTCGGCACGATGGGGAGAGGGATCCGCGCGGCGCTTGCCGATCGCTCATGGGACTACACAGCCGCCAGCTCGAGCACGCCTTCGTGCTCGAGCGCCACCGGCCCGGTCATCAAGATGTGGTCGTCGGCGCGCCAATCGATGTTGAGCGTGCCGCCCGGCAGCGTCACCTTCACCTGCCGGCCCGTCAGTCCCTTGCGCGCCGCGCACACGGCTGCGGCGCAGGCCGCGCTGCCGCAGGCCTTGGTCAGGCCCGCGCCCCGCTCCCACGTGCGCACCGTGATGGCATCCCGCGCCGTGACGTGGGCGAGCGAGATGTTGGCCCGCTCGGGGAACAGCGGATGGTTCTCGAGCAACGGCCCGATGCGCCCGAGATCGTAAGCCTGGACGTCGTCGACCCAGAACACCGCGTGCGGGTTGCCGATATTGGCGACCGACGGCGAGTGCAGCATCGGCTTGTCGATCGGGCCGATCTGCAGCTCGATCGTCCGGGTGTCATGAAAAGGCTCCGCCAGCGGAATGTCCTGCCAGCCGAAGCGCGGCTTGCCCATGTCGACGCTGATCTTGTCCATGCCGCCGACGCCGACCTCGAGCACGCCGGCCTTGGTCTCGAATTTGAGCGCCTTGCGACCACTCTTTTCCGCCACCGTCCAGCCGATGCAGCGCATGCCGTTGCCGCAGGCCTCCGCCTCCGAGCCGTCGGTATTGTAGATGCGCACATAGGCTTCCGTGCCCGCGGTCTTGGGCGCATGCAGGACCATCATCTGGTCGAAATGCGAATTCGGCCGTTCGGCAATGGCACGGGCCTGGTCACCGCTGAACACCAGGCCGCTGCCGCGCAGATCGACCACGAGGATCTCGTTGCCGATGCCGTTCATCTTGCGGAATGGAATGGCGGTTGACATGCGCCCTTATATGGCCAGCGACGGCTGCGGCACAATCCGCACTTGGCCGTTTGCGCAAATGTGAGCGGCACCGCCACTTGAAGCGCCGCTCCCCGCGCCCCATCAAAGCAGGAGCAAGCCTGGAGGCCCACCATGCGCATCGCTTGCTCTCGCCGTTGCTGCGGCCCTGCTCCTTCCGCAGGCCGCTTCGGCCGAAATCACGAATGCGCCGAAACAGGAAACCAAACGCCCGATCAGGGCCGAGACGGTCGCCAAGGGTCTCGTGCATCCGTGGGGCCTCGCGTTCCTCCCCGACGGCCGCCTGCTGGTGACGGAGCGCCCCGGCCGCTTGCGCATCATCGCCAAGGACGGCCATCTGTCGGCACCCGTCGGCGGCGTCCCGCCGGTCGTGGCGCGCGGCCAGGGCGGGCTGCTCGATGTGGCGCTCAGCCCCGATTTCGCCTCCTCGGCACTCGTTTATCTCTCTTATGCCGAGCCGCGCGGAGGCGGAAAGAACGGCACCAGCGTAGCGCGCGCCAAGCTGGTGATGGGCGAGGACGGCGCGCGTCTCGACGGCGTCCAGGTCATCTTTCGCCAGCAGCCGTCGTATGCGTCCAGCAACCACTTCGGCTCGCGCATCGTCTTCATGCCGGACGGATCGCTGTTCGTGACCATGGGCGAGCGCTACTACGCACGCGACGAGGCGCAGAACCCGGCCAACGACCTGGGCAAGCTCGTGCGTCTCATGCCCGACGGCAGCCCCTACCCCGGCAATCCCAAGCGCGACGGCTGGCGGCCCGAGATCTGGTCGATCGGGCATCGCAACATGCAAGGCGCCGCCCTCCATCCGGGCACAGGCAAGCTGTGGACGATCGAGCACGGCGCGCGCGGCGGCGACGAGATCAACATTCCCGAGGCCGGCAAGAACTACGGCTGGCCCGTAATCAGCTATGGCCGCAACTACGACTTCACGAAGATCGGCATCGGCCAGCGCAAGGAGGGCATGGAGCAGCCCATCTACTATTGGGACCCGTCGATCGCCCCGTCGGGGGCGGCCTTCTACACCGGCGAGGTGTTTCCCGAATGGAAGGGCAACCTGTTCGTCGGCGCGCTGGCGGGACAAGCGCTGCACCGCCTCGTGCTCGACGGCGACAAGGTCGTGGGCGAGGAAGCGCTGCTGACGGCGCTCGACGAGCGCATCCGCGACGTGCGCATGGGGCCGGACGGCGCGCTCTGGCTGCTGACCGACAACTCGGCTGGTCGCGTCCTGCGCGTCGTGCCCAAGTAGGGCACGATACGCACCGATCGGGCCGCTTGCGGAATGAGCCTCCGGTCTGCAGTATGCAGCCCTATCCACCAGCGGCCGCCGAGGACGTCCACCATGCGCATCTACACGAGCGGTCTGGGTACGCGCCTCGCGGGATCGGCGCTCGGTCTGGGATTTGCCGTCATCGGCGCCTTCGCCGTCGTCCTGCGCGAGAACGCGCCCGACGCCGCGGTTCAGGACCGGTCCCTCTGGCTCGGCATCACCTTCCTCATTGCGGGCATCGCAGCCTTCTCCGTGTCCTGGCTTGTGTCAGACCTGAGCAACGTATGGTGCCGCCCGCCCAGCCGCTCTCTGTGGCGGCGGAAGTAGTCGGCGTGCCCCGCTCGATGATCTAAGCGGCGTCGAGCTTGCGCCTGATCGCCTGCACCACGGCGCGAAACATCTCGGGCGTCAGCTTGCCCGTATTGGTGTTGTAGCGGGAGCAATGAAAGCTATCGAAGACCACGAGGCCCGGCCGCACCTCGTGGCGCGCGCCATGCGCGAACGGGAAAGACGACTTGCGCGCGTCGAGCGCTGTCAGCGTGCTGTCGTGGGCGATGCGGCCGAGGGCCATGATCGCAATCAGTCGCGGCATGGCGGCGATGCGCGCGGTCAAAAACCGGCGGCAGGTGGCGATCTCCGCCGGCGTCGGCTTGTTCTCCGGCGGCACGCAGCGCACGGCATTGGTGATCATGCAGTCGACAAGCTCGAGCCCGTCGTCCGGGCTTGCCCCGTAGCGGCCCCGCGCAAAGCCGAAAGCGAGCAAGGTTTGATAGAGCAGGTCGCCGGCGAAATCGCCCGTGAACGGCCGTCCCGTCCGGTTGGCCCCCTTGAGGCCGGGCGCCAGCCCGACGATCAGCAAACGGGCGTCAGACGATCCGAAGGACTCCACGGCACCGTTGTGCCACGTGGGCTCAGCCGCCCGGTTGGCGGTCCGGAAAGAGACCAAGCGAGGGCACAGCACGCAATCGCGGGGAGCCTCGGCCGCTTCCCCACCCATGGCTTGCCTCTGTCGGCTGAGGTCAGTTGCGGGCAGTCATCACTGGCGGGCCCGCGACCGCGTCGTCACCCGCGACCTTCCTCCTCGTCGTCGGGATAGTCGAGCATCGTCGTCGAGGCCACCGGCGCGGCGGTGCGGCGCATCGGACGCGAACCGGGCTCGCGCACCGGGCGGGTTGCGGGATCGCGGCAGATCTGGTCCTCGAGGTCGGCCAGATCGATGAACTGATCGGCCTGCCGGCGCAGCTCGTCGGCGACCATGGGCGGCTGCGTCTGCAGCGTTGAGATCACGCTCACGCGTCGCCCGCGCATCTGCAGGGCTGCCACGAGGGCGCGGAAGTCGCCGTCGCCGGTGAACAGCATCACGTGGTCGAGCTGCTCGACGAGACGCATGGCGTCGACGGTGAGCTCGATGTCCATGTTGCCCTTGATCTTGCGTCGGCCGAGCGCGTCGGTGAACTCCTTGGTCGGCTTGGTCACCATCGTGTAGCCATTGTAGTCCAACCAATCGACCAGGGGCCGGATCGAGGAATACTCCTGATCCTCCGCCAACGCCGTGTAGTACAGCGCGCGCACCAGAAGACCCTTGGTGCGGAACAGCGCCAGCAGGCGCTTGTAGTCGATGTCGAAGCCGAGCGCTTTGGCAGTCGCGTAGAGGTTGGCGCCGTCAATGAAAAGCGCCATCCGTTCCGTCGGATAAAAATGCATTGGGCAACCCTTAGTTACGTCAATGTCGACCGCCCGCAAATACGCAGACAACCCGACCGGCCTGACCGTGGATCCTCAGTTAAGGTCTTTCAAGTAAGGTCTCTCAAGTCCGTTGCCAAGGGACAAGCCCTCGGTTTTGCACAGCTGCCATTCACTTCATCATTTACGATCTTTGCTTAGTTTATGTCTGTGCTTTCGTAGGATTGGATGGGCACGGTGAGAGTTCTTCTGGGCCTTGGCACCAATGCATCGGGACGATGGGGTGTACCACGCGACATCTTGCTGCGCGCCGTCGATGAACTGCGTCAACTTGGCATGCACGTCGAGCGCGTGTCGCGGATCTTCTCGACCGCGCCACTCGGACCCGGGCGCCAGGATCGCTATCTCAACGCCGTTGTCCTGGTCACGTCGCCGCCTCCCCCCGCTGAACTGCTGCGGCTGTTGAAACGCATCGAACGCCGGGCCGGGCGTCGCACGAGCAGCCGCCGGTGGGGGCCGCGGCCGCTGGACATCGACATCCTCCAGTACGGGGGCAAGCGCATCGGGTGGCCGCCGCGGCGGCGCATACCCGGACACCTCATTCTTCCGCATCCCGAGATGCATAGACGCGCATTCGTGCTGGTGCCGCTCTGCGATGTCGCTCCTGATTGGCGACACCCCGTGCTGGGCCTGGGAGCGCGCGCCTTGCTGGCGCGGATTGCCCGCAGGGAAGTGGCTGATGTCCGCCAAACCCTTGATTTTCAGCGCTCGGCATGCGACAAGCTCAATGAGCGAGTAGCGCCTCCGGTCGATGCTGCGCCGGGGGTTTTTTCGCAATCCCACCATCGGTAGTTGGAAGGAACTTCGCATGGCGCGCGTGACGGTCGAGGACTGCGTCGACAAGGTGCCGAACCGGTTCGAGCTGGTGCTCCTGGCGGCTCATCGCGCGCGAGCCATCGCCAACGGCTCGCATGTGACAATCGACCCCGACAACGACAAGAACCCGGTCGTGGCGCTGCGCGAGATCGCCGACAACACCATCCCGCCGGAGGACCTGAAAGAGGGTCTCATCCACTCGATCCAGAAGAACGTGGAGGTCGACGAGCCCGAGGCCGGCGCGGCGCCGAGCCTCCCCGCCGAGCGCCGGCCGATCCTTGGCCGCGACGATCAGTCGACCGACACCGTGGTCGACGTCATCACGGAAGAGCAGCTCCTGCGCGGCATGGAGAGCCTGACGCCGACCGAGCCGTCCGCCAACGGGGGCGGCGGATCCGGGAACGGCTGAGAGCGGCAGCTGGTGGGAAAACGATCTCCCCGCATTGCCGTTTGCTGAGCTTCGCGCGAGCCTCTGCTGCCCAGGAGTGCCGTATCATCCGCGCGAGCGGAAGCCCGCGAGGCGTGCCATGATGCGCCAGTACGAGCTGGTGGACCGGGTCCTGAAGTACGACCCGAGCGCAAACGAGGCGCTGCTCAACCGCGCCTACGTCTATGCGATGAAGGCGCACGGCAACCAGAAGCGCGCCTCGGGCGACCCCTACTTCTCCCACCCGCTGGAAGTTGCCGCCATCCTCACCGAGTTCAAGCTCGATGACGACACCATCGTGGCGGCCCTCCTGCATGACGTGATCGAGGATACCGACGTCACCCGCGCCGAGATCGACCAGATGTTCGGCAAGGAGATCGGCGCGCTGGTCGAGGGCCTCACCAAGATCAAGAAGCTCGACCTGGTCACCAAGAAGGCCGAGCAGGCCGAGAACTTCCGCAAGCTCCTGATCGCCATCTCGAGCGACATCCGCGTGCTGCTGATCAAGCTGGCGGACCGCCTGCACAACATGCGCACGCTGGAGCACATGCAGCCCGAGAGCCGCCGGCGCATTTCCGAGGAGACGCTCGAGATCTACGCCCCGCTCGCCGGACGCATGGGCATGCAATCCATGCGCGAGGAGCTCGAGGCGCTGGCCTTCAAGTGGGGATCTCCCGACGCCCACAAGGCCGTTCTCGACAAGCTGGTCGAGATCCACAGCAAGAACACCGGGCTGGTGGAGGAGATCGTCACCGCCCTCAAGTCCAAGCTTGCCGAGGCCGGGCTGACGGCGGAGGTCTACGGCCGCGAGAAGAAGCCCTTCTCGATCTGGCGGAAGATGGAGAACCGGCAGATCTCGCTGGAACAGCTCTCCGACATCTACGGGTTCCGCATCGTCGTCGACAGCCTCGATGCCTGCTATCGCGCGCTCGGCATCGTGCACTCCGCCTGGCGCGCCGTGCCCGGCCGCTTCAAGGACTACATCTCGACGCCGAAACAGAACAACTACCAGTCGCTGCACACCACCATCGTCGGTCCGCGCCACCAGCGCGTCGAGTTGCAGATCCGCACCGAGATGATGCACCAGATCGCCGAGTATGGCGTCGCGGCGCACTCCCTCTACAAGGACAATGTCGACCCAACGGACGGTGCCGCCGGAGCGAACGGCAGCGCGCCGGTGAAGGAAAACCCCTACTTCTGGCTGCGCCGCCTGGTCGACACGCTGCTCGAGGGCGACAACCCGGAGGAGTTCCTGGAGCACACCAAGCTCGAGCTGTTCCAGGACCAGGTGTTCTGCTTCACGCCCAAGGGCCGCCTGATCGCGCTGCCGCAGGGCGCCACCCCGATCGACTTCGCCTATGCGGTGCACACCGACATCGGCAACTGGTGCGTGGGGGCGGTCGTCAACGGCCGGCAGATGCCGCTCACCACGCAGCTGAGGAACGGCGACGAGGTGGAGGTGCTGGTGGCGAAAGGCCAGACGCCGCCCGCCGCCTGGGAGCGCATCGCCGTCACCGGCAAGGCGCGCTCCTCGATCCGCCGGGCGGCCCGCGACGCGCTGCGCAAGCAGTATTCCGAGCTTGGCCGCCGCCTGCTGGTCTCGGCCTTCCGCCGCGTCGGCCAGGAGTACTCCGACGAGGAGCTGAAGAAGGGCCTCTCCCGCCTGTCACAGAAGTCGCTGGAGGAGGTGCACGCCACCGTCGGCCGCGGCGAGCTTCCGGTGAAGGACGTGATCCGCGCCGTGGTGCCCGAGGCCGAGCTCAAGGAGCAAACCGCCGCGCCGCGCAAGCTCAACCGGCGCGAGCGGACCCAGGGCGAGGAAGGCTGGTTCAACCTGGCCAAGGTGATCGGCCTCAAGTTCCGCTGGCCCGGCAGCAACAGCGCCGATGCCAGGCCGGTGCAGATGCTGCCCATTCGCGGCCTGCGCAGCGACCTGCCCGTACAGTTCGAGGAAGGCGGCGCGGTGCCCGGCGACCGCATCGTCGGCGTGCTGTCCGCGGGCGGCGGCATCCGCATCTTCCAGATCCATTCCCCCAGGCTCAAGGAGTTCGAGCACGAGAAGTGGATCGACGTGACCTGGGACATCGACCCGGACAATCCGGAGCGCTTCCCCGCCAAGATCGTGGTGACGGCGCTCAACGAGCCGGGCAGCCTGGCCCAGATCGCGCAAGCCATCGGCGAGGTCGACGGCAACATCGACAACGTGCGCATGGTGCGCCGCGCCCCCGACTTCACGGAGATGCAGATCGAGCTCGAGGTGTGGGATCTCGACCACCTGACGCAGATCATCAGCAGCCTCAAAGGGAAGGCCGTGGTGAGCGGGGTGGAGCGTGTCTTCGGCTAGAGCAGGATCGCTTCGGATGGAATCGCCTTGCCTCGATCGCGACGTTTCGGCCGAAGCGTGAATCCTGCGCGATCCAACATGTTGAGAGCAAGATTCACGTTCCATGATCGAAGCCAAGTGCTTCGATCAGAAACGATCTTGCTCTGGGCGCGTGAGTTGGCGCGGTCGTCGGCTGATGCACTTGCCAGACGCGATCCCCGCCAGCACATTGCCGACAGCACCGCCGCTCAACCCGGAGGAATCCCGTGCTTCGCATCCTCGGCAGAGCGAATTCGTTCAACGTACGCAAGGTCTTGTGGGTTTGCGATGAGCTCGGCATCGCCTTCGAGCGCGAGGACTGGGGCCGGGGCTATCGCCGCACGGATGATCCCGCGTTCCTGAGCGTCAACCCGATCGGCCTCGTGCCCGCCGTGGTGGAGGACGGCAACATCCTGCGCGAATCCAACACCATCGTGCGCTATCTCGCTACCAAACATGGGACCGACGAGATCTATCCGCGCGATCCGTTGCGGCGGGCGCAGGTCGAACAGTGGATGGATTGGGCCAACTACGAGACCTCGATCTCGCTGCGCGGCGCGTTCCTCGGCGGCGTGCTCAACGAGCCGCCGTGGAACAACCCATGGTTCGTGGAGCAGGGCCGGCACCAGATCACCAAGGAGGTCGGCCAGCTCGATCGCCACCTGTCCGAGGTCGGCCCCTACGTGACGGGCGCCGCGTTTACCATTGGGGACATTCCCATCGGGCTCGTCGTCAACCGCTGGTTCCATTTGAATTTCGATCGGCCGAGCTACCCTTCGGTGGAACGCTACTACGGGCAACTGAGCGAGCGCCCGCCGTACCGGAGGCACGTGCGCAACGGCTTGCCGTAAGGCTGGCCCCCTGGATGCCGGGGACGCCACACGGCCGCTGGATGTGCCCGCGGCTCTCCCCTATAAGGTGAGCCGACCGTTCCTGCTCCTTGCGAGTGCCCAAGGTGGCGACGACCCGAGCACAACGTGACCCGGCGCACCTGCGCCTCGGCGTCAACATCGACCACGTTGCAACCATCCGCAACGCGCGCGGCGGGCGTCATCCCGATCCATTGCGCGCCGCCCACCTGGCCATAGCCGCCGGCGCCGACGGCATCACCGCGCACCTGCGCGAGGACCGCCGCCACATCTCCGACACCGACATCGCCCGCCTCAAGAGCGAGCTGACACGCCCGCTCAATCTCGAGATGGCCGCGACCGAGGAGATGCTCGGCATCGCCCTGCGCCACATCCCCCACGCCTGCTGCCTCGTCCCCGAGAAGCGGGAGGAGATAACCACCGAAGGCGGACTGGACGTGGTGCGCGGCGAGAACCACCTGCGTCACTACGTGGAGGCGCTGAAGGGAGCGGGCATCCGCGTATCGCTGTTCATCGAGCCCGATGCCAAGGCGATCGAGACTGCCCACAGGCTTGGCGCGCAGGTGGTCGAGCTGCACACGGGTGCCTACTGCGAGCGCGCGCTCCAGGACGATGCCGCGGGCCTCGCGCGCGAGCTTGCCCGGCTCGAGGCCGCGGCGAAGGCGGCAGCTGCGGCGGGCCTCGAGGTGCACGCCGGCCATGGCCTCACGTTCAACACGGTCGGCGCAGTGGCGCGCATCCCGGAGATCGTCGAGCTCAACATCGGCCATTTCCTCCTCGGCGAGGCGATCTTCAGCGGGCTCACGCCGGCGATCGAGCGCATGCGCGTGCTCATGGACGAGGCACGCGGGCGCGCAACCGCCCCGAGGCGGACGCGAGGACGCGCATGATCCTGGGCGTCGGCAACGACCTCATCGACATCCGCCGCATCGAAAAGACGATCGAGCGCTACGGCGAGCGCTTCCTCGCCCGCGTCTTCACCGACACGGAGCGGCAGAAATCCGATCGCCGCCGGGCGCGCGCGGCCTCCTATGCCAAGCGCTTCGCGGCCAAGGAGGCCTGCGCCAAGGCGCTGGGCACCGGGCTCAGGAAGGGCGTCTACTGGCGGGACATGGGCGTCGTCAATCTGCGCTCGGGCCGCCCCACCATGGTCCTGACGGGTGGTGCGGCCGAACAGCTCAGGCGCATCACCCCCGGGGGCAGCGAAGCGCGCATCGACATCACGCTGACCGACGACTTTCCGCTGGCGCAGGCCATGGTCGTCATTTCTACCGTCCCGGCCGGGGCGACCAAAAAAGACTGAGCGCAACGCGCGTCGAATTGCGGCGGCGACGGCAACCCGCTATACGAAGGCTCCAGGCGAGGCTCGGGCGAGTGTGATGATCGAGAAGTCCGCTACATCGCGTTCGGCTGGGTGGTGGAGCGGACTTCTCGATCTAAATCACACTAGGAACAATTATTTGCTAGTGTCCTTCAGATCGCGAAATTCGTTCCGAGCAAGCCGCAAGTTGCGACGAATTTCGCGATCAGGACACTAGTTCGAACTTCGGGCGGATCACGCGGCGAAACCAGAGAGCATGAGCTTGCAAAAGGCCAACAGGGCGACGGAGAGCGGCTGGCGCGAGACGGTCAAGATCGTCGTCCATGCCCTCATCCTGGCGATGATCGTTCGCATCTTCTTCTATCAGCCCTTCAACATTCCCTCGGGCTCGATGAAGCAGACCCTGCTCGTCGGCGACTATCTGTTCGTGTCGAAGCTGTCCTACGGCTACAGCCGCTACTCGTTCCCCTGGGGCATCGTCCCGTTCAGGGGCCGCATCTTTGGCGGCAAGCCCAAGCGCGGCGACGTCGCCGTCTTCAAGCTGCCGCGCGACAATTCGACCGACTTCATCAAGAGGGTCATCGGCCTGCCCGGCGACGAGATCGCCGTGCGCGGCGGCGTCCTCTACATCAACGGCCAGGCTGTTCCCAAGGTGCGCAAGGGCGATTTCTACGCGCCGGAGGAGAGCCGGCCGATCCCGCGCTACGAGGAGACACTGCCCAACGGCGTCAAGTATTACGTGCTCGACTCCATACCCAACGGGCAGTTCGACAACACCATCACCTACAAGGTGCCGCCCGGGCACTACTTCATGATGGGCGACAACCGCGACAACTCGACCGACAGCCGCGAGCAGTCGCCGCGCTACGGCGTGGGCTACGTGCCCTATGACAACTTCGTCGGGCGCGCCGAGATCATCTTCTTCTCCGCCGCCGTCGACGACCCGAACGCCTTCCGACTGACTAGTCCCTGGACCTGGCCCCTCGACATCCGCTGGGGCAGGATCTTCCATCTCGTCCGTTGACGCGCCGTGGCTGCTGCCCGCAAGCAGAAGGGGCTCGAGGCGCGCGTCGGCCATCATTTCAAGGACCGCAGCCTGCTCAAGAGGGCGCTGACGCATGCCAGCGTGCGGCAGGCGACCGCCAAGCGCCGCGACAACGAGCGCCTGGAGTTCCTCGGCGATCGGGTCCTGGGCCTCGCGGTCGCCGAGCTGCTCAACGAGATCTACCCATCGGCAACCGAGGGCGAGCTTGCCCGGCTCTTCAACGGCCTCGTCAAGGGCTCCACCTGTGCCGAGATCGCGCGCACGCTGGATCTCGGGCCCCATCTGGTCTTGAGCGAGTCGGAGGACGGCAGCGGCGGGCGCGACAAGACCACCATCCTCGCCGATGCCTGCGAGGCGCTGCTGGGCGCGATCTTCCTCGAGGCCGGCTACGAAAAGGCGCGCGACATCGTGCGCGCCCACTGGGGCTCCAAGCTCGAGGTGTCGGACGCAAAAGGGCCCGATGCCAAATCGGCACTGCAGGAATGGGCCCAGGGGCAAGGCCTCGACCTGCCGCACTACACCGAGGTTGCGCGCTCGGGGCCGGATCACGCGCCCTCCTTCACGACCGAGGTGCGCATCAAGGGCAGGAAGCCGGCGCGGGGGCAGGGTGCCAGCAAGCGGACGGCCGAGCAGGCGGCCGCCACGGCGCTGCTGAGACGCGAAGGCGTGTGGCCGCATGACTGACGCGGGCCCCGAGAGCCGTTGCGGCTTCATCGCCGTGATCGGCGCACCGAATGCCGGCAAGTCCACCCTCGTCAATCAGCTGGTCGGCGCCAAGGTGTCGATCGTCAGCCGCAAGGTGCAGACGACGCGCATGCCGATCCGCGGCATCGCCATCGAGGGCAAGAGCCAGCTCGTGTTCATCGACACGCCCGGCATCTTCGCGCCGCGGCGCCGCCTCGACCGGGCCATGGTGGAGGCTGCCTGGGGCGGGGCGGGCGACGCCGACATCGTCGTCGTTCTGATCGACGCGGCGAAGGGGCTCGAGGAGGATGCCGAGCGCATCCTCGGCAAGCTCGACAGGTCCAAAGCATCGCTGGTGCTGGCGCTCAACAAGATCGATCGCGTGAAAAAGGAGCACCTGCTCGCGCTCGCGCACCAGCTCAACGCGCTCGTCCCCTTCAAGCACACGTTCATGATCTCGGCTCTCACCGGGGACGGCGTCGGCGCTCTGAAGTCGCATCTGGCAGGCGCCGTGGCGCCCGGCCCCTGGCACTACCCCGAGGAGGATATCTCCGATACGCCGTTGCGGCTGCTTGCCGCCGAGATCACCCGCGAGAAGCTCTACGACCGCCTGCACGACGAGCTGCCCTATCAGGCCACGGTCGAGACCACGGACTGGACGGAGAAAAAGGGGGCGGTCCGCATCGAGCAGACGATCTATGTCCAGCGCGACAGCCAGAAGAGCATCGTGCTCGGCCATGGCGGCGCCATGATCAAGCAGCTCTCCATGCAGGCGCGGAAGGAGCTGGCCGGGATCCTGGAAAAGCCCGTGCACCTTTTCCTGCACGTCAAGGTGCGCGAGGGTTGGGAGAACGACCCCGAGCGCTATCGCGAGCTTGGCCTCGCCTTTCCGAAGGAATGAGCGAAGGAATGAGCGTTGTCATCCCGGCCGGAGCGCGCCAGCGCGTAGAGCCGGGACCCAGGAATCCGGGGCACCCTCGCTGCTTGGCCCTGGCCATGCCCCCGCATGCGCTTTGTGCCGGTGAAGAGCGCCGAGCAGCAGGCCGCCCTGATGCTGGTGGGCGTGCGCGAGCAGCTGTCGCGCGCCGCACGCAGCTGAGCAATACGATCCGTGGCTACGCCGCCGAGTTCGGACTGGTGGCGGCCAAGGGGCTCGACAAGATCGGGCCGCTGCTGGTGCGCATCGCAGCCGACGCGCAGCTGCCGGAGCTGGCCAAGGAGATGTTCGGCACACTGGGCGCGGACTATGCCGGCTCGAGCTGCGGCTTTGCCGCATCGCAGCGCGGCTGGGTGCCTGGCAGCGGCGCGACGCGACGAGCCGGCGCTCGCTGGAGGTCCCCGGCGTCGGCCCGATCGGCGCCGCCTTGCTGGTGATGAAGGTGCCCGATCCCCGCGCGTTCCGATCGCGCAGAGACTTTGCCGCCTGGCTGGGGCTCACGCCGAAGGATCACTCCCGGCCGGCAAGCAGCGGCTGCGCGGATACGGTCCCGGATATTTCGCAGCTTGCCCCGGCCTCCGAGCCGGGGCGAAATTCCGGGATGACAGATGCGCTCGATCCGGAGGTGGAATGCTCAGCAGACGCGGATTTCTCGCTGGCAGCGCGGGCCTCGTCCTGCCAGGCTTGCCTCCGGCACCGGCACGCGCAGGAAACACCATGTCGTATCAGGACGCCGTCACCGCCACCTGGGCGCCGTTCCGGCCCGACGGCGGGCGGCATGAGCTGGTGCGCTATGCCACGCTGGCCGCCAACAGCCACAACACTCAGCCGTGGAAGTTCACGATCGGCGGAAACCGGATCACGATCGCTCCGGATTTTGCCCGCAGGTGTCCCGCCGTCGATCCCGACGACCACCATGTGTTCGCAAGCCTTGGATGTGCCGTGGAGAACCTCGTCCATGCCGCCGCCGCGGCTGGGCTGAAGGCGACCCCGGCCGTCGCGGCCGACACGGTCGCGGTCTTGCTCGAGCAGGCGCCGCCGGTGTCCTCCGCGCTGTTCGCCGCCATCCCGCGCCGCCAGAGCACGCGCGCGCCCTACAACGGCAAGCCCGCGACCAACGAGGCCTTGCGCCTCCTCGAGCAGGCCGGCACGGGAGCCGGCGCGTCGGTCATCCTCCTCACCGATCGCGCCCGCATCGCCAACATCACCGACTACGTGGTCCAGGCCAACACGGCGCAGATGCGCGACAAGGCCTTCCTCGACGAGCTGAAAAGCTGGCTGCGCTTCAACGAGGCGCAAGCGGTTGCGACCATGGACGGGCTTTCCGCCCGCGCCTCCGGCAATCCCGAATTGCCGACTTGGCTCGCGCGCCTACTGCTGCCGCTGGTGTTCACCGAGCGCGGTGAGAACGAAAAGTACCGGCTGCACATCGAAAGCTCGGCGGGCGTCGCGGTGTTCGTCTCCGAGCGCAGCGACAAGGCCCATTGGGTCGAGGCCGGACGCGCCTGCCAGCGCTTCGCCCTGCAGGCCACCGCACTCGGCTTGAAGCACGCCTTCATCAATCAGCCGATCGAGGTGCCGCCGCTGCGCCGTCAGCTTGCCTCGTTTCTCGGCATCGGCGATCGGGTGCCGGATCTCGTCATGCAATTCGGCACCGGTCCCGACCTGCCCAAGTCGCTGCGCCGCCCCGTCGAGAAGGTCATCACATAGCAAACAGGGGCAGCCGCACGTCCGGTTTGCCAAGCCGCTTCCCGGATGCCAGCGGCCAGTCTAAACCTCGCGCATGCACTGGTCCGATGAAGGCGTGGTCCTGAGCGTGCGCCAGCACGGCGAAGCCGGCGCCGTGCTCGAGCTGTTCACCAGACAGCATGGGCGACACCTCGGCCTCGTGCACGGCGGACGCTCGCGCAAGCTGCGGCCCATCCTGCAGATCGGCAACCACGTCGATGCCGCCTGGAAGGCGCGCCTTGCCGATCATCTCGGCCACTTCACGCTGGAGCTGCGCAAGAGCTACGCCGGCGAGGTGATGGAGGACAAGGCGGCGCTTGCCGCCATGACCTCGATGGCGGCGCTGGCGCGGCTCCTGCCCGAGCGCGATCCGCACCCCAACCTGTTCGAGGTGACGCTGTTCGTCCTGGGTTATCTCGACGATGCCGCCGTGTGGCCCGCGCTCGTGGTGCGCTGGGAGCTGGCGCTGCTCGACGAGCTGGGCTACGGCCTCGATCTTTCCTCCTGCGCCGCCACCGGCAAGACGGCGGACCTCGTCTATGTCTCGCCAAAGTCGGGGCGGGCGGTGTCGGCGGAGGCCGGCGAACCCTACAAGGACCGGCTGCTGGCCTTGCCTGCCTTCCTGCGCGCGAAGGCGACGGGCGCCGTGACCGAGCAGGACCTGACAGCCGGATTCGCCCTGACCGGGCACTTCCTCGAAGCCCGCGTGCTCGCCCCGCGCGAGATGGCGCTGCCCGAAGCCAGGAGCCGCCTGTTGTCGTATCTTCGCCGGCCGGCCTGAGCTTCTCATCACACGAGGCAAGTCCCATCCCATGTCCGCAGTGTCGGCAAAGACGATCTGGCGCGAGCGACCGAGCCTATCGCTGGCCGCGCTCGGGCTGGTGTCCGGCCTCTTATCGGCGGCGGTCGGCTTCACGCTCCGGATCGAGCTGCTCGATCCGCTGGCCAAACTGTTTTTCCTGAGCGCCGAGATGCTGCCGATCGGACTCCTGTTTGGCGCCGTCGTTGCCGGCGACATCGCCATACGGCAGCGGCGGGTTCTGGCCGCGCCGGTCCTGCTGGTCAGCACCATGTATGCCTGGAGCGCTGCCATCTTCACAGCCATCCGGCTGCATCAGGTGGGCGGCGGCGACGCCGGTCACGTTGGCCCGTTGCTGGCCGGGCTGGTGGGCGGCGCGGTGGGCGCGGGCCTGACGCAGCTTGGCGCTGCGCAGTTTGCGGTGGGGTTGCGCCGGCCCCGTCGCTTTGCCGTGACCTGCGCGGTCGGAGCCGCCGCCGGCCTCCTCTTCTACCTGGGTGACCGCAACATCATCGATGCACGGGTTTTGTTCATCGTCTGGCAGCCGGCCGTCGCCTTCTCCATCGGCCTGGGGCTTGCTTCACCGGCCGGACCACTTGGGCAACAGGAACGTGAGCAGGCCCAGCGCCGGCAGCCATGAGCAGAGCTTGAACACCGCGATGATGCCGATCTGGTCGGCGAGGAGCCCGAGAGCGGCGGCCGTAATACCACCGAGCCCGAACGCCAAGCCGTAGAACAGTCCGCCCACGAGACCCACGCGATGCGGCACCAGGTCGATCGCATAGATCAGGATCGACGAGAACGCGCTCGCCATGACAAAGCCGATCAGAACGCTCAGCACGCCGGTCCAGAACAGGTCCACGTAGGGCAGCAGAAGCGCGAACGGAAGCGACCCGAGGATCGAGATCCAGATGACGCGGCGGCGGCCGATGCGGTCGCCGACCATGCCGCCGGCAATGACGCCGAACGCCCCGACGACGAGGTAGAGGAACAGCATCACCTGCGAAAGCTGCACCGACACACCGAACCGCTCGATGAGATAGAAGGTGTAGTAGGACGTGAACGCTGCGGTGTAGGCCCCCTTCGACAGCAGCAGCACGACGAGGACGGCCATCGCGATCAGCACGGGCCTGCCCGCGAGAGCGGGTGCCGCCACGCCGCCACCGGCAGCCTGCGTTTTCGTCTCGGCGATCTGGGCGCTGCGCATCTGAGAATAGCGCGCGCCCGTCCACACCATCAGCGCCATCGCCAGGAGGGCGACCACGGACATCCAGGCGAGGCTGGCCTGCCCGCGCGGGACGACGATCATGGCGGCAAGCAGCGGCCCCGTCGCGTATCCGGCATGTCCGCCGATCTGGAATATGCCCTGGGCAAAGCCCTGCTGGCCGGCCGCCGCATGACGCGCCATGCGCGTGGCCTCCGGATGGAAAACGGCCGAGCCGAGCCCCACCAGCGCCACCGAGACGAGCACCATCGCGTAGTTGCTGGCCGAAGCGAGCCCGACGATCCCCATCAGGGTCGAGCCCATGCCCGCGACCATCGCGTAGGCCCACGGCTTGCGGTCGGTCACGTGGCCCAGGACGGGCTGCAGCAGCGACGCCGTCGCGTGGAAGGCCAGCGTGATCAGCCCGATCTGCGTGAAGTCCAGCCGGTACGCCGCCTTGAGAAGCGGGTACATGGCCGGGATCATCGACGCGATCAGGTCGTTGAGGAGATGCGCCCCGCTCAGCGCAAGGAGGAGCGGCAAGAGCGGGCGACGCGAGACAGTGGCGGCGATGGTCATGGCCTGGTGTCCTGATCGCGAAATTCGTCTCCCCATGCCGCGAACTCGGTACGAATTTCGCGATCTGAATCACACTAGCTATGGGGGCGCTCCGGGCGCGACGTCAATCGCCGGCAAACGCATACGTCTTCAGCGCCGGTAGCCATACCCAATCAGATAAGGGGAACGCTTGGGCTATTTGCCCTCCCGCTCCACCTCGATCGATCCCGCGGCGCCCGCCCGCGTCGTGAAGCGGTCTCCGTCGTGTAGCTCGAAGCGGGCGTGCGTACCGGCCTGCTCGAACGTCAATGGCCGCCGGTCGCAGAGCGTGTGCGTGACGATGGTATGGGCTGGAAGCGTATGCGACCCCTCGCCCAGCCGATAGCGCACCGCAGCCCCCGTTCGATTGACCACGCTGAACTTGATCCTCAAGGACTCTGGCCGGGCGAGCAGCTGCACCGAGATGAACTTGGGGTTCTTGTCGGGCGCCCGCACCACCCCCACGCCGATCTCCGTGATACCCGCCTGCAGCATGTTGGCGCGATGCCCGGGCGAGGCCTTCCACCCATCCAGGGCCTCGCGCGCCAGCTGCCGGCTCTCGAAGCCGCGGCTGTCGAGGTTCATGGCGAGGTTCTCCGCCACCAGGCAGTAGCGGTAGCCCTGCCCTTCGGCGCGCCGCTCCGGCCCGCGGCCGTCGGCCTCGTGTGCGAACTTGCCGGTCTTGGCCAGATAGGCGGCAAAGGCGTGGGCTGCGGCGCTGAGCGCGGCATTGGGCTTCAGGTTGCCGAGGCTGTTCTCCTTGCGGAAGGCGTTCGTCATCTCGACGATTGCCGTCTCCGTCTGGGGCAGGTCCGGCATCATGGGATGGGCCTCAGCCGGGGCGCTTGCCGGCCGTCACGATGCCGGCTTTTGCCGCCGGATGCCGGCCGATGAGGCGTCGCACCGGCCAGCCGGCCAGGGAACGCCCCAATCGGGCGCTATCCCATTGGCCATCGACGCTGCGCGAGACGGCCCTCATGACCGGCAACCCGCCTTCCCTTTCGGATGCTATCGGCAATCGACTGCCCTCTGTTCGCTTCATTCAGCTTCCAGCCCCGCTGCTTGCCTTGCTCGGCGCCGTCTCAGGCACCCTGAGCACCTTCGTGCCAGGATTCGCCATCGACGGAATGCCATCGAGCCTGGGCCTTTTCATGGTGGCGGCCGGCATCTGGTTCGGCCTCGTCGTCGCGTTCGGGGTGTGGCGCTTTGCGGCGAACAGTTGGCTGGCCGTCGCGGTGGTCGTCGCGACGACCTGGGCCGCCTGGGAGGTCGCCGTCAATCTCACGATGCAAATCACCGACTACGCGCTGAAGATATCCGCTTTGCCCGATACGCCACGCTACTACCTGGGCGGCTTCATCGGTGGCATGGTTGGGGCCCTGCTCACGTGGGCCGGTGCCGCCCTTTTCAGCCTTGCCCTGCGGGGGCGAGCGGTGGCGGCAAGCGTTGCCGCCGCGGGCGCCCTCCTCGGACTGCTGCTGCCCTGGTCGATGAGCGCGGACCACCCGGCCATCCTGTTCGTGCCGTGGCAGACGGGCGTCGCGGCGATGCTCGGCCTCTTCCTGGGCCGCGACCGGCCAAGCTAGTCGGAAGAATCGGACAGCCTCCGGATTCGCAAAGCGTCTGGCGTCATAGCAAGTTAGACCTCAACCGCCGTCGCCGGACTGGCGCCATCCCGCGACAGCGAAAGCTGTGTCGCTGCGGCCACTTGAGGCTAGGTCCGCGGCGCGTTAACCCACGCCATGGCCAAGACGACGATTCTCCCCCCGCCCACGCCCATCGAGCCCGTCAACCTCAAGGACGCGCTGGAGGAGCGCTACCTCGCCTACGCGCTCTCCACCATCATGGGCCGTGCGCTGCCCGACGTGCGCGACGGCCTCAAGCCCGTGCACCGGCGCATCATCTACGCCATGCGCGAGCTCAGGCTCGATCCCGCAGGCGGCTACCTCAAGTGCGCCAAGATCGTCGGCGAGGTGATGGGCGACTACCACCCGCACGGCAACCAGGGCATCTACGATGCGCTCGCGCGTCTCGCCCAGGACTTCGCCGTGCGCTACCCGCTGGTCGACGGCCAGGGTAACTTCGGCAACATCGACGGGGATAACCCGGCCGCCGAGCGCTACACCGAAGCGCGCATGACGCCGGTGGCGGCGGCGCTCCTGGAGGGCATCGACGAGGAGTGCGTCGACTTCCGCCCCAACTACGACGGCCGCGTGCAGGAGCCCGTCGTCCTGCCGGCGGCCTTCCCCAACCTGCTCGCCAACGGCACATCGGGCATCGCCGTCGGCATGGCGACCAGCATCCCTCCCCACAACGCGGAGGAGCTGTGCGATGCGCTGCTGCACCTCGTCAAGCATCCCAACGCCCACGTCGACAAGCTGGTGTCGTTCGTGCCGGGGCCGGACTTCCCGACCGGCGGCGTCATCGTCGAATCGCGCGAGGCGATCCTCGAGGCCTATCGCACCGGCCGCGGCGGCTTCCGCCTGCGCGCCAAGTGGGAGAAGGAGGAGGGCGGCCGCGGCACCTACCAGATCGTCGTCACCGAGATCCCCTACGGCGTGCAGAAGGCGAAGCTGGTGGAGCGCATCGCCGAGCTGATGGCGGAGAAGAAGCTCCCGCTGCTCGGCGACGCGCACGATGAATCCGCCGAGACCGTGCGCCTCGTCCTGGAGCCCAAGAGCCGCACCGTCGACCCCCTGGTGCTGATGGAGAGCCTGTTCAAGCTCACCGAGCTCGAGGTGCGCATCTCGCTCAACATGAACGTGCTGACTGGCGGGCAGGTGCCGCAGGTGCTGTCCCTCCAGAAGGTGCTCAAGGCCTGGCTCGATCACCGCCAGGTGGTGCTGGTGCGGCGCTCCGAGTTCCGCCTGAGGAAGATCGAGCACCGGCTCGAGGTGCTCGACGGCTACCTGATCGCCTTCCTCAACATCGACGAGGTGATCCGCATCGTCCGCCACGAGGACGAGCCCAAGGCCAAGCTGATCAAGCGCTTCAAGCTGACCGAGGTGCAGGCCGAGGCGATCCTCAACCTGCGTCTGCGGGCCCTCTCCAGGCTCGAGGAGATCGAGATCAGGGGCGAGCACGACAAGCTCGGCAAGGAGCGCAAGGAGCTGAAAGCACTCCTCAAGTCCGAGGACCTGCAGTGGGACCGCATCGCCGAGGAGATCAAGGCGACGCGCGAGACCTACTCGAAGAAGACCGAGCTCGGCCGCCGCCGCACCTCCTTCGCCGATGCGCCCGAGATCGAGATCGACCTCGAGCAGGCGCTGATCGAGAAGGAGCCGGTCACCGTGATCCTGTCCGACAAGGGCTGGATCCGCGCCCTGAAGGGCCACCTCGACGACACCTCCAAGCT
This sequence comes from uncultured Alphaproteobacteria bacterium, assembly GCA_963797005.1. GTDB lineage: Bacteria > Pseudomonadota > Alphaproteobacteria > Rhizobiales > Hyphomicrobiaceae > AWTP1-13. The sequence continues at coordinate 131,288 of CAWCOF010000004.1, read as the reverse complement.
CGAGTTCAAGCAGGGCGACGGCCTGATGCGCGCGGTCAAGGCCTCCACCACCGACAAGCTCCTGCTGCTCGCCTCCAACGGCAAGGTGTTCACGCTCCCCGCCGACCAGCTCCCCGGCGGGCGCGGCCACGGCGAGCCCGTGCGCCTCATGGTCGACCTCGAGGAGAACCACGCCTTCGTCGAGATCTTCGTGCACGAGCCCGGCCGCAAGCTCCTGGTCGCCGCCACCTCTGGCCACGGCTTCGTCGTGCCGGAGGACGAGATGGTGGCCATGACCCGCAAGGGCAAGCAGGTGCTCAATGTCGACGAGCCCGCGGAGGCCTGCGCCTGCGTGCCCGCCGAGGGCGACATGGTGGCCAGCATCGGCGAGAACCGGAAGATGCTCGTCTTCCGCCTCGACGAGCTGCCCGAGATGACGCGCGGCAAGGGCGTACGCCTGCAGCGCTACAAGGACGGGAATCTGAGCGACGTGCGCACCTTCAAGGCGGACGACGGCCTCACCTGGCTCGACCCGGCGGGACGCACCTACACGCTGCCCATGTCGGAGCTCAAGGACTGGCTCGGCGAGCGCGCCCAGGCCGGCCGTCTGGCGCCCCGCGGCTTCCCCAAGTCGAACAAATTCGGCTCTCCTTTCTGAGCGTTATCTGGTCGCATTGCGACGCCACGCATCCACGCTTGCACGCTCGCGCCATCCGGGCCATGGGTAGGCGGGGCCTATGGACGCCTATGGACGATGAGAGCCTGGCATGCGGACGGGCATCTTGGCGGTAGCGGCATTGCTGGCCGCGCTCGCCGGCGCAACGGCGGCGTCGGCGCAGGCGCCGCAATGCAGCCGGAGCGACTTCGAGGGCGTGGTCGACGAGGCAGCCGGCGCCCTGCGCAAGCTCAACCTGCTCAACACGCCCCACTTCCAGGCCAAGCTGCGCCAGCTCAAGGAGAAGCGCGGCTGGAGCCACGACCAGTTCCTGAAGGAGGCGGCCCCCTTGGTGCGCGACGACACCATTGCCGGCTTCGACCAGAAGTCGGAGGAGTTTCTGGCGCGCATCACCAGCGGCGGCCAGTCCGGCGCGAGCGAGGCGCCGCCCGATTGCGCGCTGCTGGTCGAGCTGCGCGGCGCCATGCGGGTGCTGGTCGAGACGCAAAAGGCCAAGTGGGCCTACATGTTCGCCAAGATCGACCAGGAGCTGACGAAATGACGGCGTCATCCCCGCGCAGGCGGGGACCCACGCAAGCCTCCGCCCGCGCTCGCCATCCGCAGCATCGCACCTGCGCTGCCCGGCCGGCGTGCCGTGGATAGCGAGCGCCTATGCTGCCCGGTGTCTGGGCTCCCGCCTGCGCGGGAGTGACGTTCGGGGAGCGCACTTGATCCCCCCACCTTCGTCATCCCGTGCAGCCGCCGCGCCGATTGGCGCGGGCGGCGGAGGCACGGGACCCATGCACGTGTCCCCTTGCGCCCGCCCTCCGCATCACCCCGCGGCAACCCACCCTCAGCGCTCGAGCCCGGTCGGCGTCGGCATATTCTCGCTCGCCAGCCGCATGCCCGCGGCCTGCGCCATGGTCTCCGCCAGAGCGGCAAAGTCGGCCGCCAGCACCTTGTCGGCGTCGGGCCTAAGCCGCGCCGAGCCGATATGGGCCTGCAGCATCTCGCGCGCGGCCGCCGTCACCGGCATCGGCACGCCCTGCTCGCGCCCGAGCTCCAGCCCGAGGTCCAGGTCCTTGCGCAGCAGCTCCGGCGTGAAGGTCGTCTTCCAGTCGAGGTTGACCAGCGCCGGCGACTTGTAGCGCGTGAAGGCCGAGCCCATCACCGAGTTGTTCATGAACGCCAGGAAGGCGTGGCGCGGCACGCCCATCTTGTTGGCGAGCAGCGTGATCTCGATCAGGTTCTCGATGACGACGCCCAGCATGACGTTGTGGGCGATCTTGCACACGCGCGCCAGCTCCCCCTCACCGACGTAGGCGACGCCGCCCGGCGCAAACGCCTTGATCAGCGGCTCGGCCGTGCGGAACGCAGCCTCGGGCCCCGACGCCACCGCCGACAGCTTGCCGGCAACGATCACCGCGGCATTGCCGCTCACGGGTGCGGCGATGTAGTCGGCACCGAGCGTGCGCAGCCGATCGCGCATGTCGGCCGACTCCTCGACCGCGATGGTGGAGCAGTCGACGCACAGCGCCGGCACCTTGCCGCCGGAGGCCACGCCGCCGGCCCCGAAATAGACCTCCTCCAGGTCCTTGCCCGTGGACACGATGGAGAACAGCACGTCGACGCCGGCCAGATCCGAAGCCTGCCTGGCAATCTTGGCGCCGGCCGCCTCGAGCGGATCGGCCTTGGCGGCCGTGCGGTTCCACACGGTCACGTCGTGGCCGGCCTCGATGAGGCGCGCCGCCATCGGCAGTCCCATCCGGCCTGCGCCGATCCAGCCGATGCGAAGCGCGTTCTGTGCCATCCTCAAGTCTCCAAAGGTCCTGATTGCCGCGATTGGGAAGGGACGTCACTGAGCCTACCGAGAGCGATCCTGTCAACGCCACCGAACTCCAACCCAGCCACGGCGACCCTTCTCCCCTTGGGGAGAAGGTGCCTCGAAGGGCGGATGAGGGGGCCTTACTTCCCCCTCACCAGTTCGGCCGAATGACTTACGTCCGCGTCATCAGTGCCGTGCAAATGGCTCCCGAGTTCCAACGCGGCCGTAAGCCATGGCCTCACGTCCTCTCCCCGAGGGGAGAGGCAACTTGCGGCTCGCGTGCCGCACACGACTGAACTGACCGATTGGCGATACTGGGTACTTGCCCCGTGGAACGGCAGATTGACACGGGGGTATCCGCTCCCGACTATCGGCGCGGGAAACGCAACAAGGGAACCGACCCCATGGATCTCGAGCTCAAAGGCAAAGCAGCGATCGTCACCGGCGGCAACCGCGGCATCGGCAAGGCGATCGCCCGGGAGCTCGCCAGGGAAGGCGTCAACGTGGCGCTCGTTGCGCGCGACAAGGCGGCGCTCGCGTCGGCCGCGGCCGAGATCGAGCGCGAGAGCGGCGTCAAGGTGCTGCAGATTTCCACCGACACCGGCGAGGACGCCGCCGTGAAGAAGGCGGTTGCCGAGGTGGCCTCCGCCTTCGGCCGCATCGATATTCTCGTCAACTGCGCCGCGCAGGTCGGCGGGCAGGCCAAGCCCCCCGTGCTCGGCGAGATCACCAACGAGCACTTCTGGTCCGACATGAACATCAAGGTGCTGGGCTACCTGCGCATGGCGCGCGAGGTGGCGCCCCACATGATCAAGCAGAAGTCGGGCCGCATCATCAACGTCAGCGGGCTCGCCGCGCGCTCGACCGGCACCATCATCGGCTCCATGCGCAACATCGCCGTCGCCGCGCTCACCAAGAACCTCGCCGACGAGCTTTCGCCCCACGGCATTGCCGCCGTCTGCGTCCATCCCGGCCTCACCCGCACCGAGAAGACGCCGGGCGTGCTGGCGGCGCAGTCCAAGGCGCAAGGCGTGCCCGAAGCCGAGATCGAGAAGCGCATGGCTGGCCGCAACCTCGCCAAGAAGCTGATCACGGCGGAGGACATCGCCAACGTCGTGGTGTTCTGCGCCTCGCCGAAAGCAGTCGCGCTCAATGGCGACTTCGATCGCCGCCGGCGGCGGCACCCCCGGCGCGATCCACTACTGAGGATTGCCCTCGCCGAGCCCCGGCGCCCAGGTCGACGGCTTGCCCTCGAACCCCGACCTGGCGCGCTTGCCGAGCCAATAGGAATAGGGCGGCGGCACCAGCTTGAAGTCGGGATCGGCGCCGAGCTTCTGCGCGGCGTCCATCGGCCAGTTGGGATTGTACATGATCTCGCGCGCGAGCGCGGTGAGGTCGGCGCGGCCCTCGCTGCACGATCGCCTCGGCCTGGTCGGCGTGGACGATGTGGCCGACGGCCATGGTCAGCACGCCGGCCTCCTTGCGGATCCTCTCGGCGTAGGGAACCTGATAGCCATACTTGCGGGAACGCGCCCCCTCCATCGGCGCATGCGCGAGCGTGCCCCCCGAGGAGCAGTCGATCACGTCGACGCCCTTCGCCTTGAGCAGGCGAGAAAGCCGCACGCTCTGGTCGAGGTCCCAGCCCGCATCGTCCTCGCACGACAGCCGCATGAACAGCGGCTTGTCGGCCGGCCACACGGTACGCACGCACTCGGCCACCTCGACGGCAAAGCGCATGCGGTTCATCTCCGAGCCGCCGTAGTTATCCGTTCGCTTGTTGGACGCGGGCGAGAGGAACTGGTGGATCAGATAGCCGTGCGCGGCGTGGATCTCGACCATGTCGAAGCCCGCCGCAAGCGCACGCTGCGCCGCCTCGCCCCACTTGAACGCGAGGTCGCGCACCTCGTTGTGGGAAAGCGCGCGCGGCGTCGGCGAGGCCTCCGTGTGCGGCACCGCGCTCGGCGCCACCAGCTCCCAGCCCTCCCAGTCGAAGATCTCGGGCTCGTTCCCCTTGAGGGGCTTGCCGCCCTCCCAGGGCCGCGTCAGGCGCGCCTTGCGGCCCGAATGTCCGAGCTGGATGCCCGCTACGGCGCCGTGCTGCTTGATGAAGGCCGCGCAGCGTTGCAGCGGCGCAATGAACTTGTCGTCCCACAGCCCCGTGTCGCCGACGGTCCCGCAACCGCCCCGCGCCACCTTGGTCGATTCCATGATCACCAGCCCCGCGCCGCCCAGCGCATACTTGCCGGCGTTGACGAGATGCCAGTCGGTCGCGAACCCCTCGACCGCCGAGTATTGGTGCATGGGCGCCACCACCACCCGGTTCTTCAGCCGCACGCTCCTGATCTCGAGCGGCGAAAACAGCATCGGCTGAGCCATAAGCGTCTTTCCTATGCCTGGACCTGCCTGCGCCCTGCGTCTACGCGGGAGCCCTGCAGGCCTCCTCGCGATCGTCCCGCTCATCTCCGTGGCACGCCGCGCGCCGTTGCGCTAGCGTCATCGCCTCAAAACACCAGGAGGAAGCCGGCCATGGCCGACAGCGAGCTCTACAAGAAAGGCGAGGCGATCCGCCGCAAACTCAGGGGCGACGCCGATTTCGCGCGCAACAAGGCCGAGTACGACGCCGATCCCGTGATGCGGAAATTCATCGACGTGGCGACCGAGACCGTATTCGGCGCGCTGTGGGCGCGGCCGGGCCTCGACATCAAGACGCGCACCTTGATCTGCGTTGTTTCGGACGCGGCCACCGGCCGCCACCCCGAGCTCGACATCCACCTGCGCTTCGCCCTCAAGGAGGGCTGGACCGAGGACGAGCTGACCGAGGTCCTGCTGCATCTCACCGGCTATGTCGGCGTGCCGATCATCCGCGAGGCGATGCTGGTCGCCTCCAAGGTCTTCGCCGAAGCGAAGGCCGGGCGCGCCGCCAAGAGCTGAGAGAGGCGCGCGGCCGGGTTGCGTCGGCCGGTGCGCGCCAGGGCGCCTCACACCACCGGCACGCCCTGCTGCTTGGCCTCCTCCTCGGGCTCGACGTGGATCAGCACCTGCGCGCCGGGCACCGCCCGCGTCAGCGCCTCCTCGATGCGGTCGCAGATGCCGTGCGAGGTGGCGACCGTCATGTTGCCCGGCACCACCAGGTGGAACTCGATGAACGTCACCCGCCCCGCCGCGCGCGTCTTGACGTCGTGGGCCTCGATTGCGCCTTGCGCGTTGTCGGAGATGACGTTGCGGATCTGCCGGCCCACCTCCGCCGTCACCGCCTCGTCCATCAGCCCGCCCACCGACTGCCGCACCAGCCGCCAGCCGGCCCACAGGATGTTGAGCGCCACCAGGGCCGCCAGCGCGGGATCGAGCACCTGCCACCCGGTCGCGGTCGCCAGCGCCAGCCCCAGGATGACGCCGACCGACGTGACGACATCGGTCAGCAGGTGCCAGCCGTCGCCCACCAGCGCCGGCGAGCGCTGACGCCGGCCCCAGGTCAGCAGGAACCACGACCAGCCCCCGTTGATGGCGGTGGCGACCCCGTTGATGAGGAGCCCTCGCGCCGGCTCGGTCAGCACCCGCGGCCGCAGGTAGGCGTCGTAGGCCTCGTGGAAGATCAGGATCGCGGCAACGACGATCAGCACGCCTTCCAGCACCGCCGAGAAATACTCGGCCTTGTGGTGGCCGAACTCGTGCTGGCGGTCGGCCGGCTGGGCGGCGACGTGGATGGCATAGAGCGCGATCAGCGCCGTGATCAGGTTGACGATGCTTTCGAGCGCGTCGGAGTAGAGCGCGACGCTGCCCGTCACCCAGTAGGCCAGGCCTTTGAGCGCGAGCACGGTCACCGCCACGGCGATCGAGATGATGCCGGCGACTTTCAGTCTATCGGCGATCTTGAGCGCAGCCAGCATGCGCATCCGTCAGACGTGGAAGCTGCCCTGCACATGGCATGGACCGCCGGTCCGCGCCAGTGCCTTGGCCCGCAAAGGCGCCCCCCTTATCCACAGGCCGGTCTACCCGCGCATGCCCGAATCTGGTGCAAGGGCGCCGGGGCGGCCGGGCTCAGCCTTGCCCGCGCGCCCGTGCTGCCGTCCGCAGGAGGGCGAAACTCATGGCCAACTTCCCCACCCACATCGCCATCGGCACCGTCGTCAGCGGAAGCCTGGCAACGGTGACGCTCGCAGCCAACGTGGTGGGGCCGGAGAACCTCATCGCCGTGACGCTTGCCGGCGTGCTCGGCTCCGTGCTGCCCGACATCGACCTCAAGGACTCGCGGCCGAGCCGGGTGATGTTCTCGGGGCTTGCGATCTTCTTCGCCTTTGCGGTGCTGTTCAGCCTGGAGAAGCCATACTCCATTGCGGAGATGATGCTGCTTTGGCTCGGCACGCTGTTCGCCGTGCGATACTTCGGGCAGATACTCTTCTACCACTTCAGCTACCATCGCGGCATCTGGCACTCGATCCTGGCAGCCGTGTTCAGCGTGTTCCTCACGGCCGTCGTTTTCCAGCGGCTGCTGGGGCGGCCGGCGGGCGTGGCCTGGCTGGCCGGCGTCTTCATGTTCGCCGGCTTCCTGACGCATCTCATCCTCGACGAGCTCTACTCCGTCGACGTCATGGATACGCGCATCAAGGCCTCCTTCGGCACCGCGCTCAAGCTCATCGACGCCAAGCATCCGGGCCAGACATCGGCCATGGCCGTGGCGACGGTGCTGGCGTTCCTGCTGGCGCCCTCGACGAAGACGTTCGTCGACAGCTTCTCCTCGCGCAACCTGTGGACCAGCCTGCAGCAACGCCTCCTGCCCCACGACAGGTGGTTCGGCGTCGACTGGCGCGGCATGGCGTGGCTGCCCGACATGCCGTTCCTGCCCAAGGGCGCGGCCGTGCCGGCCGGAACGGACTCCCTCTCCACCGGATCGATCGCACCGGCCACGCCACCGCCGCCTGCAACGCAGCAGCCGGCAGAGGCGAAACCCAAGCAATAGTCCCGCCGCGCATCCGTGCGGCTCGGGCGCGAGACGCCGTGCGCCTATGAGATCGTCGCGCCTGCCGGCTACCGCAGCCGTACCAGCACCATGCCGGCGAGCACCAGGAAGGCTGCGGCAATGCGCGCGAGCACCAGCGGCTCGCGGAGCAGGGCGACGCTGAGGAGCGCCGCAAACAGCACGCTCGTCTCGCGCAGGGCCGCGACCAGGGCGATCGGCGCCACCGTCATGGCCCAGATGGCTATGGCATAGGCAGCAGTCGAAAGCACCGCGCCCGCGATCGCCATCCTCCAGTGCGCGGTGAACGCGCTTGCCAGCGGGCGTCCCACCGTCGCGAACCCATAGATGCCCATCGTCACCCCGCTCAGCACGAACAGCCACGCCGTGTATTGCAGCGGCGAACCGGAGATGCGCGCCCCTAGGCCGTCGATCAGCGTGTAGACCGTGATCGTCAGCGAGGTGAGCAGCGCGAAGCCGACCGAGCGAACGTCGAACGCCTGCAGCGCGCGCCGGCCTTTGACCGCCAGCAGCAATATGCCGCCCGTCAGCAGCACGATCCCGGCCCAGCCGTACGGCCCCGGCGTCTCGCCGAGCCAGAACGCGGCAAGGAGCGCCGTCATCAGCGGGGCCGTGCCACGGGCGATCGGATAGACGTGCCCGAGGTCCCCGAAGCGATAGGCCCGCGCCAGCGCGAAGTAGTAGCCGATATGCACGATCGCCGAGCCCGCCACGTAGGGCCAGGAGGCGGGCACCGGCAGACCGACGACAACCGCGAGAGGCACGACCACCACGCCCGAAGCCACCGCCACCAGCGAGGTCGCAACGATCGGCTCGACATTGAGCTTGAGCAGCGCATTCCATCCTGCATGGAAGGCCGCAGCCGTCAGCACCGCCAGAAAGACGAGAAGGTCCAAGAGCCAAGCGCCTCCCTGCGCAGTCTCGTTCGTCAGCGGCCGCATGCATCTCGGCCGGTCGCGCCAGGAAAGCGCCTGCCGCAGCCCAAGCGCCACACAATGCGTCGAAATCGTGGTGTGGAGCAGCCCGCTCGCGCACGCCACGCGTGCATGGTGCGCTGCGGCTGCGGTCATCCGATCCCGCATGACCCTGAAAAACTTTCGATCACTCAGTGGCTTGCCGACGCACCGCGACATTGTCATCTTCCGGCTGCAACCCCACGCTAGGCAGGGCGCCGTGGCGCATCGCGCTTGCCCCCCGATCTGGTACACTGGGTCGTGAAAGAGCGCGCCAGGGCGTCGAAACACAGGAGCGAGTGCAATGCCGATCGACTGGGCAACTATTCCGTGGACGCCACTTGGATTGCTGGCGGCGCTGACATTCATCTCCTCCTTCATCGGCCACTCGCTGACCCGAAATGCCTTTGTCGGGGCCATCATCGCGGTCGTCATCTTCGTCGCCGTCTACGTCTTCTGGGATTTCTATCCGCACAACCTCGTGCCCAGCGTACGCTTCCCAACCAAGGTCTGAGCTTGCCGGGCGCGCCATGGGCGTCGACCGGCAAGGCTGGACGCGTATGGACGGCAGCGGAGCGTGCGTGCCCAACTGCGATCGGTTGACTGCGATCGGTTGGGCAACGGAACCGCGCGTGGCGCAGCGTTAGACCCGAGTGCCCGCCAAGAGGGAGCGTAGGAGACCGCCCGTGTCGATCCGCCGAACGCTGCTGCAAATCGCTCTCATCGCCGTGGCGGCTCTGCTCGTGCCGCTCTCGCCGAGCCGGGCCCAGGTCAGCGCCTGCACCTCTCCCGACACGCAGAAGGCGTGCTCGGTGCTGTGCTGCGGCCGCTCGCCGTGCGCACCCTCCTGCCAGACCGATTGCGTCCGGCCGTGCGTCGCCTCCTGCAGCACGCCGCAGGCGCAGCAGACCTTCAGCACGCAACTCTCCCAACTGCAGGCGCGCTGCGGGTTCCGCGCCGCGCCGCGCCGCGTCCAATAACGCGACCCGCAAGGGCCGCGCTCGAGATCACCTGCAGCTTGCGCTGCTGACCTAGGCGTCAGCGCGTGTCTAAAGTCGTTTGGGGGATATCATCATGGACCAGGCGCAAACGGCAGACGCAGACGTCGCCGCCGACAGTTGGTTCACTGCGCTGATCGACAGCCTCTATGTCATCCGCGTGCCGCTCGTCATGTCGATCGTGGCGCTGATCGCGCTGATCGTTCCCGAGCAGACCCAGGAGGTCTACCGCATCCTCGCACCCGGGCGCGCCTACGTGATCGGCGACTGGGGGCTGGCACTCCTATCGCTCGTCGTGCTGTCGGTCGTGCTGTGGCAGGTGGCGCGTGAGTTCTCCTACGCCTACAGCAGGAGCGCGCCGGGACAGCACCCGCTGGCGGCGTGGATCTTGAGGTGGCTCCCGCGCATCATCGCCACCACCCCGCTGGTGGGTGCCGGGGTGGGGTTCGCTCTGAGCTCCACGCGCGCCGTGCGCGGCACCGAGCCGGCGCTCGCCCCGATCGTGGAGACCGCACGCGCGCTCAATTTCGACCTCTATTTCGGCGCGGCCGTCTGTCTCGTGCTGGCGGCGGTGATGCTGATCGTCACCATCCTGCTGGAGCGCGGCATGGACCCCGCGGGCAGCACCCGCGCGCGCAGGGTCACCGCGCTCAGCAACTGGCTGCTGTTTCCAGCAATCGTGGTGGCCTTCGTCATCGTGCTGCTGGCCGACCAGGTGCGCGTGCCGCAATACCTCGGCTCGGTTCCCATCTTCGCCGTATGGATGATCCTGCTGGCGCTTCTGTTCGCGCTGTTCACGCGCTTCCGCATCCTGTCGATCCCGGTGGTGGCGATCCTGGCCATCTTCCTGGCCGTGATCGAGTTCTTCGGCCTGAGCGACAACCACGAGCTGCGCGTCACCAGCAAGGCCGCGGTCGCGGATCGTCCCTCGCTCAGCCTCGCCTTCGAGCGCTGGCTCGCCTCGCGCAAGGACCTCAAGGCCTACCAGGACGCCAACAAGCCCTATCCCGTCTACGTCGTCGCCGCGGAAGGCGGCGGCCTCTATGCCGCCTATCAGACCGCCCAGTTCCTGACCCGCATGCAGGACCTCTGCTCCGGCTTTGCCGGGCACGTGCTTGCCATCAGCTCCGTCTCGGGTGGCGGCCTGGGTGCGGCCGTGTTCGCCGCCATGGCCGACGAGCGGGCAGCTGAGCCGGCCGCGCCGTGCGCACCCGACAAAGGCCAGCTCGGCCCGCTCGAGCAGCGCTCGCATACCGTCCTCTCCAAGGACCTGCTCTCGCCGATCCTGTGGGCCGCGCTGTTTCCCGATTTCCTGCAGCGGTTCATCCCCTGGCCGATCGGCGTGCTCGATCGCGGGCGGGCGCTCGACCGCACGTTCGAGCGCGCGTGGGCGCGCACGGGCGCGCCCACGCGCAAGAACCCGTTCCGGCAGAACTACTTCGACTTGTGCGGGAAGTCGGCGGAGAAGTGCCTGACAAGCCCCGTTCCCATGCTGGCGCTCAACATGACCAACGTGGAGTCCGGCATGCAGATGGTGCTGAGCCCCATGGATCTGGGCGGCACCGGCCCCAACGCGGGGTCGCGCAAGGTCTACGACTTCTTCTCGCTGGTGGAGCCGTTCGACATGCGGCTCAGCACGGCCGTGGGCCTGAGCGCCCGCTTCCCGTGGATCTCGCCCCCCGGCTGGTACAAGTTCGCCGACAACGACGGCAAGCTCACCCGGCGCATGAGCTTCGTCGACGGTGCCTATGTCGACAACTCGGGCGCCGACCCGGCGCTGGGCATCGCGCTCTACATCAACACGCTGCTCGCCGCCAAGACGCCCCGGCCCAACGTCGAGATCAACGTCATCCTCGTCTCCGCGCTATGGGCCCCGTTCGACCGGATGTGGATCGAATCGCCCCCCGGCTACAGCCACGGCGAGGTCGTCCCGCCGATCGAGGCCACCGCCAACGCGCGCCAGGGCCGCGGCTTCACAACGCAATACGACGCAGCCCTCGAGGAACGCATCGCTGGCGTGAAGATCAACGAGGTCGGGTTCTACTACGACTACCTGTCGCCGCCGGTCGGCTGGCAGCTCTCCGATCTGTCGCGCCAATACATCGAGCTGTTCCGGGGCAATCCCGGCAAATGCCCGCTCGACGACGCGGGGAAATACCGCGACTACACCGCGCGCACCTTGGAGAGCTTCGAGAAGGCCGCGGTCGCCTACATGCACAGGGCCGACTGCGTGGTGGCGCGCATCGTCAACGAGCTCACCCCCACCGCGCCGATCGTCAACCTGCCGAGCATCAACTCCGCGCACTGAGCCCGCCGGTCGGTCAGGCGTAGCGCACCAAGCCGGTCGGCGCGCTATTCGGATGCGCGCCGCGCAAGCCAGACGGTGTGTCCGCCGCAGTCCGGGTCCTCCGCCACATGAGCCGCGACCTCGAACCCCTGCGCCTCCAACAGCGCACGATATTCCGCCGGGTCCAGGCTGCCGTGATAGAGCGGCTCGCCATGGAAGGTGCCGATGGCCTCGCCGTGGCGCGGGCCGCTGGTGAACATCAGGGCCACCGCCTGCCCGGCGTGCGCTGCGAAGATGGGGAACATCGCGCGCTGGTCCTCGGGCGTGAGGTGGAAGAAGCTGTCCCACGCGAGGAGCCCGTCGAAGCGCCGCCCCAGCGCCAGCCGGCGCATGTCGGCGACGGTCCAGTCCCGCTCCGGAAAGCGGGTCCGGCACATGGCGATCATGGCCGGCGATGCATCGACACCGGCAAGGTCGAGCCCCGCCTCGATCAGATAGCGCGCGACCGGCTCACCCGAGCCGCAGCCGATATCGAGCACCGACCCGCCGGCGGGCAGGAGGCCAACGAACCGGTCGAGCCACGCCCGCTCCATCAGGGCTCTCGGCCGGATCTCGTCCCACGCGCGCGCCCGATCCTGATAAAGTCCAATGATGCGGTCGGCGTCCTTCGACATGGGCGACATCGTCGATTGCGCCAGATTCCCAGGCAAGCAGAAACCGGGATCACGCGCCGGACGCGACCTCGAGGAGACGCGCATGCACGCCAAGCGCCGAGCTTCGCCCGACATGATCGCCTTCGAGGAGGTCGAGACCGGCGGCCGCTTCGACCAGTCTGCGGCACGAAAGCCCGAGGGCGTCTTTGCCCCCGTCTACCCTATGATCACCGGCGCGGCTGGCTAGGGGTTGAGGAAAACCAATTGGGGAGCCTCATCCACGGGCTGCTGCCGTCGCCCGCCGGGCCATTGTATCGAGAGCCCACACTGCGATCGTTGCCCTCGGTCTGACCCTGCGTCGCACCGAACAGGAAAGGGGATGGCTGGTCGTCGGGGTCGGCATAGCGGGCGGAGCCATCGGGTTTCGTGCCGCTCTTGTCGTCGAGCGAGAAAGCAAGGGCCTGGTCGGCGAAGAGCAGCGTGGCGGATATCGCCGCGATGATGATCAGAGGCCGCGTGCGCATGGCTTTCTCCAGGTCTGGTCGCACGAATCAGGAAAGCAGAATCAACCACATATGTGCGGCATTCCCTGGGCCAAAGACGAAATGTAGATAGACGTGCCTTGATTGCCACACTATTGGCGACGCTTTGCCGGCCCTGGCGGCGCCCGGCTAGGTTACCGCGGTATCCGGAAAGGCCAGTTGCTCACGGGCCGCTATTCCCAGGCAAGCCGGAACTGGGATCGTGCGCCGCACGCGAGCTGGGGGAGACGCGCATGGACACCTTCGACTACGTGATCGTCGGGGCGGGCTCGGCGGGCAGCGTACTTGCCAACCGCCTCAGCGAGGATCCGGCCACGACGCTGTGCGTGCTCGAAGCGGGCCCGCGCGACTGGCATCCCTACATCCACCTCCCCGCCGGCTTCATCAAGACCTTCTACAATTCCAGCATCAACTGGTGCTATTCGCAGGAGCCCGGCGCCTATACCGCCGGCCGGCGCATCTACGCCCCGCGCGGCAAGACGCTGGGCGGCTCCAGCTCCATCAACGGTCACATCTATAATCGCGGCCAGGCGCGCGACTTCGATACCTGGGCTCAGCTCGGCAACCGCGGCTGGGGCTATGCCGACGTGCTGCCCTACTTCAAGCGCCTGGAGCGGCGCATCGGCGACGGCGACGACACCTACCGCGGCCGCGACGGCGCCCTCACCGTCACCGACATCGACTGGCACCACCCGCTGTGTGACGCCTTCATCGAGGGCGCGGTCAGTCTCGGCATCCCGCGCAACCGGGACTACAACGGCGCCATCCAGGAGGGCGTGTCCTACGCCCAGCGCACGATCCACAAGGGCCGCCGCGTCAGCGCCGCCACCGCCTTCCTGCACCCCGCATCGCGGCGCGCCAACGTCGAGGTGCGCACCGCCGCGCATGCGACCTCCATCGTGCTTCGAGGGCAAGCGCGCCGTGGGTGTGCGCTACGCGGCGGGCGGACGCGGCGGCGCGCCGAGAGACGTGCGTGCCCGCCGCGAGGTGATCCTGGCGGGGGGCACCTACAATTCCCCCCAGCTCCTGCAGCTCTCCGGCATCGGGCCGCCGGCCCTGCTCCAGTCGCTCGGGATCGAGGTGCGCCATGCGCTTGCGGGCGTCGGCGAGGGTTTGCAGGACCACTACGCGCCGCGCAGCGTCGCCCGCGTCAAGAACATCAAGACCATCAACGAGCAGGTGCGCGGGCTGAACTTCGCGCTGGAGGTGCTGCGCTGGGGGCTCACCTGGCGCGGCGTGCTCTCCCTCTCGCCGACCCTCGTCTACTGCTTCTGGCATTCCGGCGAGACGGCGGAGAGCTCCGACCTGCAGCTTACCTTCACGCCGGCAAGCTACAAGGAAGGCGAGCAGGGGCGCCTCGAGGACGAGCCCGGCATGACCTGCGCGGCCTGGCAGCAGCGCCCCGAGAGCCGCGGATACGTCCGCTGCCGCTCGGCCGACCCGTTCGCGGCGCCCATCATCCAGACCAACTACCTCGCCGAGGAGATCGACCGCCGCGTGTGCGTTGCCGGCATGCGGCTCGCCCGGCGGCTGCTCGCCTCGGCGCCGCTCGCGCCCTACTACGCCCACGAGGACTGGCCGGGTCCGGGCGTTCGAGAGCGATGCCGAGTTCCTCGCCGCGGCGACCGAGCGCGCGCAGACGACCTTCCATCCCGGCTGCACCTGCCGGATGGGCCCCGCCGACCATCCGCTCTCGGTCGTGGACGACCGGCTCCGCGTGCACGGCCTCGAGGCGCTGCGCGTCGTCGACGCCTCCATCATGCCGCGCATGATCTCGGCCAACCTCAACGCCTCCACCTTGATGATCGCCGACAAGGCCTCCGACTTCATCCGCGGCACCACCCCGCCCGAGCCGGCGCGCCTCGCGCAAGACGCGGCCACGGGTTAGACTAGGGCCGTGCGGTCAAAGGACAGCGCGCAAGGATGCCTCGATCTGGCCGCTGCACCATTCATCCCCGTACTCCTCGTCGCTGCGCACGCGCAGCTCCTCTTGCGCGGGAAGTCGGGCGATCCGGTCCGAGAGGGCGGCGATCGCAGGCGCCGTTGTTTCAAGCAGCGGTCTCAAGGCCGGCAGTTTGGATGTCATGACACCCCAAAGGATGTGCACCACGAGATCCGCGAGACCCGGCGCATCCGTCCCGAGAACATGGCCCGTTTCAACCGTCAGGCCATGGCGGCGGCCGTGCTCCTCGAAGATCGCCATCCAGCGGCCAAGACGCGGGCGATAGGCGTCCCATCGCTTCTTGGTCCACATCTGCGCGCCGTTGTGGAGCGTCATTTCGTACAGCACATCGTTGGCGTCGGCGATGATCTTGACCGTCAATGCCGCGCGTGCGGGATCTTTCGGGACAAGCTCGTACTTGCCTCCGAGATAGGCGAGGATTGCCGGGGTTTGGGCCAGCGAAAGACCCGCGGTGTGATCTGTGAGGACGGGCGGGCCCATGTGCGGGACCAGCTGCCGCGTCGGTTCGGCACCCTTTTGTGCGAGCAGGTCCGCAATGCTGGCCTCGGTCCATGAGGCGCCGACGTGGGAAAGGACAGAGCGAACGAATTGACCGCGAAATGGAAGCGGCCAGTAATAGAGCGTGTAGTCGGTCATGCGCTTCTGTGCTCCTTGGGATTACGCTTGTGCGCGCTCCGCGTCCGCCCAAGCGTATTCGAAAATCGCGGCACAAGGGCGTCGAAGCCCGCCCCTAGCCCCGCCTGCCCGCGAACGGGCTCTCCCCCTTGCGCCGCTCGAGCCGGATCGGCACGCCCGGCAGGTCGAAGGCCTCGCGCAGGCTGTTCGTCAGAAAGCGCAGGTAGGATTTCGGCAGCCCTTCCGGGTGCGAGCAAAAGGCGATGAAGGTCAGGCGGCCGCTCGCGAGCCGTCGGCCGGCGCCTCAGTCGCGTTGCTCGGCGCGCTCAGGGGCGTGTTCAGGATGAACTGCCCTGCGTCGAAGGCACGCGCAAAGTTGAGCGCCTCGGCGGCCTCGGTCGGACGCGCGAAGACGTAGCCCTGGGCCAGATCGCAGCTGAATTCACAAAGGATCGCGATCTCCTCGGGCTTCTCGGCACCTTCGCCGACGACCGCCATGCCGAGGCCTCGCCCGAGGGCGATGATGCCCTTGAGGAGCTCGCGCGCACGGACCGAGTCCGTGATGCCGTTCACGAAGACGCGGTCGATCTTCACCTTGTCAAAGGGCAGCTGGGTCAAGTAGCCCAGCGATGAGTAGTCGGTGCCGAAATCGTCCAGCGCCAGCGTCACGCCAAGGCCCTTGAGCGCATTGAGCACGGCGCGAGCTCGACCCTCCTGATGGTCGGCCATCAGGCTCTCCGTCAGTTCGATACATAACAGATGGGGAGGCAGACCTGTCTCCTCCAGCACGCCCGCGACCTCGCGCACGACATCCGTGTGCCAAATCTGCGCGGCTGACAAGTTGACTGCGACCTCGCGCGGCGGCTCTCCAGCGTCAATCCAGGCCTTCGCCTGAATAGCGGCATGGCGCAGGATCCAAAGACCGAGATCGCAAATCAGGCGCGACCTCTCCGCAACGGGAATGAACTCGGCGGGTGGGACATCGCCGCGCGTGGGATGGTTCCAGCGCATCAATGCCTCAAAGCCGCTCACACGCCTGTTCGAAAGATCGATCTGTGGCTGGTAGTGAACGGCGAGCCCGACATTCTCACTGACTGCGCTGCGCAGGTCGCGCGCAAGCTCAGTCTTGTGCTGGACCGCGGTATGCATGTCGGGCTCGAAGAACGCGAAGCGGCCGCGCCCCTCCTCCTTGGCTCGGTAGAGAGCAAGGTCCGCGTTGCGCACGAGATCGCTCGCCGTAGTGCCATCGCGCGGGATGTGCACAATACCGATGCTGGTGGCGATGGCGACTTCGCCGCGCTCATCGAGGATGATTGATCCCGACACCGCGGCAACCACCTCGCCCGCTAGGCGCTCGACGGCGGACTCACCGCCGCATTCCGATACGATGATCGCGAACTCGTCGCCGCCAAGGCGCGCGAGGAAATGTTGCTTGCCAAGAACCTGTTCGATCAAATGCGCGACTTTTACGAGAAGCTCGTCGCCGGCAGCGTGGCCGAGCGTGTCATTGACCTCCTTGAAGTGGTCGAGATCGAGCAGCAAGAGCGCGCTGTCCGCGCCTGTGCGGTTGCACCGGCTGAGCGCATCGTCCAACGCGCGACGAAACAGGGTACGGTTGGCGAAGCCGGTGAGGGGATCATAGTACGCGAGCTTTTCGAGCTGGCGGTCACGTCTGCAAATCTCGCTCAGCGTCTCGTTGAAGCCGTCAACGAGCTGGCCGACCTCATCGGTGCTGGTCGCCGCAACGTGAGCAGCGTAATCGTGGGTCTTGCGAATCCGCTCCATAGCCGATGTTAGATTCCGCAAGGGAGCGATGATGCCCTTTTGCAGGCGAGCAGCCACCAACAGCCCAGTCGTTAGAGCAAGCAGCGCACACAGGACCGAAAGCTGTAGCGTCTGAAGCAGATTGTCGATCAGATCGGAAGCATCCCCGACGAGCACGAACGCGCCGACCGTGCCGCCCGATTCCGTTATGGGGACCGTAACCTGCACCGATCGGCTGCTGAGAGTTCGCCAGAGTGATATCGGTTCGGTGCCGTCGATCTTAAGATCGGTATCTAACTGCGCGACAAAGCCCATGTCCGCCAGTGCGCTGCCATCTGGCATTTTGATCCGGGCCTGCCGCATTCCGGCTATCTGCCCGATCGCCGTCATGGCTTGTCGTGCTGCGACACGATCACGGGCGGCGGTAGCGGATGCCGTTGCCGATGCAAACACCTGGGCGACCGCCTGCAACTCTCGCCGTTTGGCTGCGAGATATCGGTCGGTCTCAATCCAGATTGAAAGTGTTGCGGCCGCAAGCAGCCCGGCCATCACGGACGCCAACACGAGCAGTAGGAGTTTGCGGCCGATCGACCAACGCTGACGCATGTCATATCTACTCTGGCAGTCCCTCGCCAGCAGACCGCAAAATAGTGAGGAATGCGTATGCATCGGCCTTCACCGGGAATTAGCGGAATTAGCGCTCCTCGCGGTGGCCTTCGGATGGATTTGCTTCAACTTTTACTAGTTATTTGCACGGCAACTTAGAGCCAGACGAGTAGCATCGCCAATCAAGGGGTGTAGGCGATGCGTTTATGGCGCAGGTTCGGTCGGGACCAGGCAGGGGGCGTTGCCGTCCTCTTCGGATTGATCCTGCCCGTTCTGATCGGCGTGGTTGCAACCGCTATCGAATACGGCCTGCTCCTCCACCGACGCAGTCAGCTGCAGAATGCCGCCGATACCGGTGCCCTCGCGGCGGCGCGCGAGCTCAGTCTCGCGACTTACAGCACGAATGGAACTGCGGCGTTGGCCCGTTCCATTGTTCTCGCCTCTTTGTCCAACACGAGCGGCTTGTCCATCGATAGCAAGGTCGAGGCCACGAGTGTGGAGGTCACCCTCCGCGAGAGTATGCATAACGTCTTCGGACAGGTTCTGGGACCGTCATTCACCGAGCTGAAGGTTCAAGCAACCGCACGCATCTCATCGACCCGGCTGTGCCTGCTTGCGCTGGAACCGGAGAAATCCAGAGCGATTGATATGAACAAGAGCGCACGGCTCACGGCCTTGCAGTGCTCTATCTTCTCGAATTCAAGAAATGAGAAGGGCATCGTGGCGGCGGACAGCGCGCGCGTGGATGCGGAGACGGCCTGCTCAGCGGGCGGGATCGACGGGAAAGAGAACTTCGTCCACCCGCCGACCGTAGACTGCCCGCCGATCGCCGATCCTCTTGCCAGCAGGCAACCGCCCGAAGTCGGGGCGTGCGACTTCAACAACACTGTTATCAAGACGGGAGTCAAAACCCTCAAACCTGGGGTGTACTGCGGCGGGCTCAAGCTAACAGACGGAGCGACGGTAACGCTCTCCCCAGGCATCTACATCATCCAAGGTGGCAAGCTGATCGTCGACAAGGGGGCTTTGCTCGAAGGCGAGGGCGTTGGCTTTTTTCTGGCAGGAAGCCAATCGAGCCTCCTGTTCGACTACGATTCTACGATAAGCCTCGCCGCGCCCAAGACCGGGGAGATGGCGGGCATCCTGATCTTCGACGATCGTGGCGGAAAGTTCGACAAGCACAGAATTCTATAGCGACAACGCACGCAAGCTCCTTGGCACCGTTTATATGCCGAATGGAGCCCTCTACATCAACGCAAAGAGACCGATCGCCGATCAGTCGGACTACACAGTCATCGTCGCCCGCACGGTTGAGATCTTCGACGGACCAGATCTGGTCCTCAATTCGGATTACAACGCCACCAGCGTACCTGTGCCCAAGGGGGTGGGCCCCATCGGTTTGACTGTGCGGCTTGTGAAATAGCTTCGATCTGCGCGTTCAAGATCGGCCATCTAGCCCCCTAGACTAGCCCCGCCTGCCCGCGAACGGGTTCTCCCCCTTGCGCAGCTTGAGCCGGATCGGCACGCCCGGCAGGTCGAAGGCCTCGCGCAGGCTGTTCGTCAGAAAGCGCAGATAGGATTTCGGCAGCCCTTCCGGGTTCGAGCAGAAGGCGATGAAGGTCGGCGGCCGCGTCGAGGGCTGCGTCATGTAGCGGATCTTGATGCGCCGGCCCCTCGCGCCTGCAGGCGGCGCGTGCCGCTCGAGCGCCTCGGCGAGCCAGCGGTTGAGGTGGGGCGTCGGCACGCGCCGGTTCCACACCTCGTTCGCCGCCAGCACGGCCGCCATCAGCTTCTCCAGACCGGACTCGGCCAGCGCCGAGATGGCAACCAGCGGCACGCGGGGCACCTGCGCCAGGCGCTCCCCCGCCTCCTCGCGCAACTCCTTCAGCCGCTTCTGCTTGTCGGTGACGAGATCCCACTTGTTGACGGCGATGACGAGCGCGCGCCCCTCGTCGGCGGCGAGGCTGGCAATCGTCAGGTCCTGGTGCTCGAAGGGATGCTCGGCATCCATCAGCACCACCACCACCTCGGCAAAGCGCACCGCGCGCACCGCATCGCTCGCCGCCAGCTTCTCGGCGACTTCCGTGATGCGCGCCTTGCGGCGCAGCCCCGCCGTGTCGAACAGGCGCACGGCCCGCCCGCCCCACGCAAAGTCGACCGAGATGGCATCCCGCGTCAGCCCGGGCTCGGGCCCGGTGATCATGCGATCCTCGCCGATCAGCGCATTGACGAGCGTCGACTTGCCGGCGTTCGGCCGGCCGACGATGGCGATCCGCAGCGGGCGGCTGTCGTCGCTCGCCCCCTCGGGCTCGTCCCCCTCCGCGTCCTTGCCCTTCTGCGCAGGCTTCAGGCCCAGCGCCGCGGCCATCTCCGAGACGAGCTCGCCGATGCCCTCGCCGTGCTCGGCGGAAATGGGGATGGGATCGCCCAGCCCCAGCTTGAAGGCCTCGTAGAAGCCTTCCGTCCCGCCGCGGCCCTCGCACTTGTTGGCCACGAGAATGACCGGCATGCCCGTTGCGCGCACCAGCCGGCCGAAGGCCTCGTCGTCCGGCACGACGCCGGCACGCGAGTCGAGCACGAACAGCACGAGATCGGCGCCGGCAATCGCCGCCTCGCTCTGGGCGCGCATGCGCGCGGCGATCGTGCCGGGCGGCGCCTCCTCCAGCCCCGCCGTGTCGATCAGCGTGACCTTGTGCCCGGCAACGGCTGCCTCGCCCTCGCGCCGGTCGCGGGTGAGCCCCGGCTCGTCGGAGACCAGCGCATTGCGCGTGGCGGTCAGCCGGTTGAAGAGCGTCGACTTGCCGACGTTGGGGCGGCCGACAATGACGATCGTTGGGGACATGGTCGCTTCTCGAACGGGCAGGCGCTGCAGGCGAGCCGCGCGTGCCTCAGTTGAGCGCGATCAGCTTGGCCTTGTCGGTCAGCACGAACATGTGCGCGTTGGCGACCACAGGCGCGATGTAGATCGGCTGGCCGAGATCCTGGGTGCTCACGATCCGGCCGGTGGCGGCCTCCGCGCTCAACAGCTGGCCCTTGTTGGAGGTGAGCCACAGGCGGTTGCCGGCCAGCACCGGGCCCGACCAGGTGGCGGCGCCCGGCAGCTTCGCCGTCCACTGCATCTTGCCGTCACGCCGGCTGATGGCCATCAGCTGCCCGCTGGTGTCGACCACGAAGACGGAATCGCCGACCACCCACGGCGCCTGGCTGCTCGGCACGGTCAGCGACCACAGCCGCTCGCCGGTCTTCTCGGAGGTGGCCACCATGCGCCCGCCGTGGGCGACGGCGAACACGATGCCGTTGTCGATCACCGGGCGCGCCGTATCGCTCATGGCCGCCATCGACGACGACGCGTATGTCCGCGACAGCGTCTCCGACCAGAGCGGCTTTCCGTCCGCAACGCGCAAGGCCACCAGATCGCCGGTCGGGAACGGCACCACGACCACGTCGCCGTCGACCGCCGGGCTGGCGTTGAAGAGAAGGCTCGCCCGCTCGGGCATGCCCCGGAAGTTCCACAGCTCCGTGCCGTCCGAGCCCGAAAGGCAGAGCACCTGTCCTTCCTTGGACAGGACGAAGATGCGCTCCGCAGCGGCCGTGGGCGACGCCCGCACCGGGGAGCCCACGTATTTCTCCCACAGCTTGTGGCCGTTGTTGGCGTCGAGCGCCACGACGGAGCCGAACCCGGTCGCCGCGTAGATGCGCCCGCCGTCCGCCGCCAGCCCGCCGCCGAATCCCTCCTGGTCCTTCTCGTTCTGCGGGGTCAGCGAGACGCGCCAGACCGCCGAGCCGCCCGAGATGTTGAAGGCCGACACCTTGCCCGCCGCGTCCAGCGTATAGACCTTGTTGCCGTAGACGATCGGGCTCGCGGTGAGCTTGCCGTAGAAGCTGGAGCCGGCGCCGGCATCCGCGCTCCAGGAGCTCTTGGTGCCTCCGCCGATGGCCAGGTGGCCCGGCGCGTTGCTCGGCACGCCCCCCGGCTGGCTCCAGTTGTCGTTGAGCCGCGGCGGCGGCAGCCCGATGGGCTTGTTCGCGGCCACGAGCTCGCTCTTGTCCTCGCGCTGCAGCACCGCCACGCGCTTGCCGGGCAGCGGCACCTCCTTCTCGGCGAAGGGGTTGAGGTCCTGCAGCTTGGGCATGCTCGGCAGGCTCAGGCCGTCGGCGCAACCGGCCCAGCGCAATCGCCAGAAGCAGCGGCACGATGGCCCCGAGGCCCCTGCCGTCCCGTCTCCCCCTGGTCCCCCTGGCGTTCATGCTCGCTCCGGCTCCTGCTGGCCCGACGCCTTGGCTACTTGGACTTCTTGTCGTCGGCGGAGGGCTTGGCGGTGTCCCCCTTCTCCGGCGCGGGAGCGGCTTTGCCCGGCTGGGCTGCGCCCGCGGACGCCGCCGTCCCTGCCAGCTCCGCCTCGGTCAGCATCGACATCATCACCCGGGCGCGCTCGCCCAGAGCAGGCGGCGTGTCGCGGTCACCCAGCAGGCCCTGGAAATACTTGCGCGCTTCCGCGGTCATGCCGGCCTTGCGCGCCGCCAGCCCAAGCAACTCGCGGGCACTGAAACGCCACGCGCTGCCGTCCGCGGCCAGATCGTTGAGCCGATTCTGCATGTCCGTCCAGCTGGCGCTGTCCAATCTCAACATGGCGGCCTGCAGCCGCGCATAGCTGCTCAACAGGGGATCGATGCCCGAGGTCTCCGCGACCGCCTCGTAGGCCACCGCCGCCTCGAGGGTCTTGCCGGCTGCCCGCTCGGCGGCCGCAAGGCGCAGGCGCGCGAGCAGCGCATAGCTCGATGGCGCGGTCGCGGCGATGTCCTGCAGCGCCTTTTGCGCCTCAGCCGTCTTGTTCTCCGCCGCCTCCCTGGCAGCGGCCGCCAGGCGCATGCCTGCCGCCTCGGCGGCCTGGACGCGGCGGTAGTCGTAATACTTGTAGCCGCCGACGGAGGCGATGATGAGCACGACGGCGGCCACGACGTAGGTGCCGTATTTCTCCCAGAGCTTGAGGAACTGCTCCCGCCGGAGCTCCTCGTCGACCTCTCTGAGCAGGCTGTCTCTTTGGTCTGCCATGCCGTCCGGCTTCATCCCCAGCGCGACGCGATTGGCGCCGGCGTCATTGATAGCGCGCCCGGCCGCCTGCCGGAAGGGCACAGCTCTTTTCAATCGGCGCGATTGTAAGGTGATGTTCTGCGGTTGTTTTCCGGCTTTTTTGCGGCCCGGACCGGCCGATCGGGCAATTTACCTTCAGGGCAGCCGCGGCTTTACCTCGGGCGGGCTGACCAGAACCTCCACCCGGTCCCCCAGCGCGATCCGCCCGCCCTCGAGCACACGGGCCGTCACCCCGCCGCGCCACGCCCTTGCGAGCACCTTCAGCAGTCCGGCATGCGCCTCCTCCATGCGCGCGCACGGATAGGTCTGGCCGGTCACCTCGATCAACTCACCTCGATCAGCACCGGGCCGATGCGGACGACCCCGCCCGCAGCCCTCGGCAGCGCCACGTCCGCAACCAGCAGGTTGGCGCGCCGCGCGGTCCAGGGCAGTTCGCCCGCGCCGAGCTCGGCCACGGCCGCCTGCCACGCCTCCGATGCGAGCACCGTGATCTGGCGCTGCGGATACTTGGCGCCCTTGAAATCTCCCTCGAGGCCTGCCTGCACGGAGATCACGCCCTCGGCGATCTCCTGCATCGGCGCGCGCCTGACCGCGCGGCGTGCAATGCCGATGAGCCGTCCCGCCGAATGCGCTCCGCCGTCGATGACCGCCATGCGTGCCCGACCTGGCCGACCAGATCCCGTTTGTCGCCCACACCCCGATGTTTTTTGCCCGGTGCGGGCGCGCCTGTCACCAGAACTGCCATAATTGGCGCTATTTTCAACTTGTCGACGTTCGTTCTCGGGTCGCGAGGGACAAGACGCGGCCTTTTGCTATTGACGGGACGGGCTGCCCGAACGAGCTTGCTCGGGGGAGCGCCGCGCCGTTGAGCGCGAGCGGCCTCAACAGACGGGGCGCACGAGCATTGCGGGATGTGCGCCGCACGTGTTGAGGCTCGGCCGGCAAGCCGCGTCGCGGCGGGCCTCGGCCGAAGGCGACCTCGTGGACGAAGAGAGGCACGTGGTGTACAGCCTCGCGGTTTCTTTTTGTTGTAGCGTGAGCAGCGTTGAGGGGCGGCCATGGTAAGAGACGGGTCTTCGGGCAGGGACGACAGGTTCGCCAACGAGCCTGACGAGCCGAACGCCGCCAGCCCCGGAGACATGCACGACGCACCCAATCAGTTGACGCAGGAGCTTGCGCGGTTGCTGGCGGCGTCGATCGCCCAGAGCCAGGGCGGCAAGGGCTTCCCGCTCGGCGTGCCGACGGGCTCCGAGCTTGCCTCGCTCGCCCAACTTGTATCGGCCGCATCGGGCCAGCGCTCGCTCGCGCCCGTATTCAAGGACGGCCTGTCCGCGCTCGCCTACGGGCCGCCCCAGAGCCGGCCGCCGGACGGCAGGCACACGCACATCCTGCCTCCCCCCGAGCCCGAGCTGCCGGTGGACGATGAGCCGATGCCGATCCCGTCGACCTGGCGGCAGCCCGGCTCCTATGACGATGACCGCTGGTTCCGCCAGCAGCTGGGCGCGACCTTGCTCGGCCTGTTCGCCGGGCTGCTGGTTGTCGTGCCGGCCGTCCTGTGGCTGAGCGGCTGGATCGGGCCGCAAAGGACGAAGCCGCCCAAGGGTGGGGCGACGAGCACCGCCTCCGCGCTCGTGCTCCCGGCCGAGGAGAAAGTGGTGGCGAGAGCCAAGTCGCGCACCGCGGACGCCACCGCCTCGCAGTACGTGACCGGAAGCGTCGAGTCGCGGGGCAATGTCGAGCCGCGCCGCAGCATCGAAGTCCGCAAGCCCGAGCCGCCGGCGCCGGTCCGCACCACCGTGCCGGTCCCGGTGTCGCAGCCGGCAGCCGCGCCCACGCCTCCGCCCGCCGCAGCGCCGGCACCGACCAAGGTGGAGGACACGCAGGCGCAGGTCGAGGCGATCATCACGCGGGCCATGAAGCGCGCGGAAACCGGCGACGTGACGGGTGCACGCGAGATGCTGGTCGCCGCGGAAGGGGGCGCCCCCGGCGGCCATCTGACCTTCGCGCTGGCCGAGACCTACGATCCCAACAAGCTCGCCGCCTGGGGCACGCGCTCGCGCGATGCCGACGCCGTCAAGGCGCGCGACCTCTACACCAAGGCGCTCAACCTCGGCATGGAGCGCGCGCAGATGTGCCTCGACGCGCTGAAGCCCTGAGGCACCTCGACGCGCTGAAGTCCCGAATGCTGTGTCTCTGCGCTCCGTCGCGCGGGCACACCCCGACGTCGAGAAGCCGTCTCGATTGGGTCCACACCGCACGCCGGTGCACGCGGCGGCCACGTCCGCCACAGCGCCTTGAAGCCATGACGCCTCGACTGGCTGACGCCCCAGACCAGGCCCGGCGCGTCACGGGCCCGCGAACCGCTCGCCTGCCGCGGGTACGGCGGCAGACGCTGCGGCACGGGGCCGATCTTGCCATCCCCGCCCGCAGCCGCTATTCGGGGGCACCCCGACGCGCCGGCCCGTGTCGCCCTTTCGGCTTCCGAGCCTGCGCCTTCCGGCCCTCGGCCTCCGCGCCGACGGCCTCATGGTCAGCCGCAGTAGCTCAGGGGTAGAGCAACGCATTCGTAATGCGTGGGTCGGGGGTTCAATTCCCTCCTGCGGCACCATCCAATTCAATGGTTTTCGGTGAACTTGCACGTGGTTTGGCTGGTACAAATGTACCAGCACGTTCTCGCTTTCCGGTTGAAGCGGAGCTGATCGCTGCGAACCCCCCAGCATTATCGCGCACTCGATGCTGCCGTTGGGTTGCACGATGATCCGGGATGCTGAAGGTCGCGCCCATCTCATACAATCGGTAGACGAGATCGTCCGCGCCCTCACGCACTGACGGGTAGACAGTGAATCCTTCCATAGTATTTCAGACGGTTACGCCGCCTGCTGGCAACCGCCAACGGAGGTTGTGGGTCGTCGCGAATTGGTCGTCCGCAGGCGCGCCATCGGTACTGCGGTGTACCGAAGGTGGCCGGTCGGCTCTTGCGCTGGCCTCACGGTCCGAGATGACGCGAAGCAGAGTGTGAAACGGCGTCCGCATTGGACGCCGATCGGCGTGATAAGTCATTGAACTATTTCAACCCAGAGGGGTCAGGCCAGGACGCCGATCCACAGCCTTTGAGGCGCTGACCGGCTTGGACGTGTGGGGCAGTCTGTGCGACCTGCTTGGTGCGACATTGCCGTGGGCGTGACGCAGGAGTAGTCGCCGCATCAACGACCGACGGTGTCTCGACTGGGGCAACGTCGCGAAGCATCGTCTACTGCGATGCCTCACTCGTGGAGTTTACGAGCCGTGATGCCGCCCACTCGTCCACCTTGTCGGGGATATACCGAACCAGCCGACCGATTTTGTAGAAGGGCGGACCATTTCCACGACAACGAGCGTGCTCAAGCCATTCGGCACTCACGCCGAGGCAGGCGGCACATTCGTCCGTCGTCCAATGATGATCTCGCGTCGGCTTCGTCATGTGCACCCCCTCGCACCTGACATGCCGACGAAGGGGCGTGAACGAAGACGAAACGGATGCGAACAAACGACGCTAGCGTGTAGTGGACTATTCTTTGCTCCGTCGTGGGACGGGGCGAGACAGTCTTGGTTCAGCCCGGCACGGGCGAGGTTGTGGACGGCATTCGACATGCCTCCATTGTCCACCGAAAAAGTCAGGCGGTGATAAGTGCGCGTCAGTTTGTTGGTGTGCGTGGTCGCTTGCGTCGACGGGCGCAGGCGTGCTCTTGTCCGGGCTTGTTTGGAAACGGGTTAGGGTTCGCCGAAAATGGAACCCTACGCGAACCCTACAGCCTATCGGACCCCTACCATGCTCGCTAAATATCTGATTTTATTGGCGCTCCCTACGGGAGTCGAACCCGTCTTTTCAGATTGAAAATCTGACGTCCTAACCGATAGACGAAGGGAG
This sequence comes from uncultured Alphaproteobacteria bacterium, assembly GCA_963797005.1. Classification (GTDB taxonomy): domain Bacteria; phylum Pseudomonadota; class Alphaproteobacteria; order Rhizobiales; family Hyphomicrobiaceae; genus AWTP1-13. The sequence continues at coordinate 104,474 of CAWCOF010000004.1, read as the reverse complement.
CGGACGGGCCGGCTTTGCGGCAGCGCCAACCCTGGCCCGGAGCGCCGGCCCGATATAGGGGGCTTTCGCTGGGGAGGCAAGCAAGCGCCGCGCGGGCCGCGGACGCCGCCGGCGCCCGCGCTGGATGTGTTGCGCAGGTGCAGCCCGCGTCGGTCAGCCCGGGAGCGTCGGCGCAACCTGCCTCAGTCAGGCCTGGTGGCAAGGCGCGGCGGCGCGAGCAGTGAGGGCGGCGGTGTGACGCTCACCCCTGCCGGCGGGGGTCGGCGACGTCCTCGATCATGAGCTCGCAGCGGTTGCGCCCGTTCCAGGTGTCGCGCCGCAGGTGCCCGGCGATGTGGAGGGGCAGCCCGCCGGAGCCCAGCAGCGCCGCGCCGACCGGCCGGTCGGCGGAGCGGAAGGCCACCGCGTCGAGGCGCGTGCCGTCGCCGGCTTCCAGCGTGCAGCGTACGTGGTTCTCGCCCACCAGCTTGGCGAACTTGACGCGGTGTGCGGGGAAGACGAAGCGCGGCTGCGGGTTGCCCTGCCCGTAGGGCCCCGCCCGCTCGATCAGCGCGATCAGTTCGTCGTTGACGCTTGCCGGGCGTGAGCGCGCCGTCGATGTCGAGCGCGATCGCCGACCGGGCGCCGCCGGCGCTGATGCCGAGCCGCGCGCGTAGAAAGTCCTGCAGGCCTGCGAGCCTGGCCCGCTCCACGGTAAGCCCTGCCGCCATGGCGTGGCCGCCGCCTTTCTTGAGGTGGCCTGCCGCCACCGCCGCCCGCACGGCCTCGCCGATGTCGACGCCGTCGATGGATCTCAGCGAGCCGGTGCCGTCACCGTTCTCCTCCCAGGCGATGGCGCAGGTCGGGCGCTGGAACCGGTCCGTGAGCCGGCTGGCGACGAGGCCGACGACGCCCTTGTGCCAGTCCTGGCCGGAGACGAGCAGCAGCGGCAGGTCGTGATCCGCCTCGATCAGCCGCTCGGCATTGGCGATAGCCTCCTCCAGCATGCGCGCCTCGATCGCCTTGCGCTCGCGGTTGAGCTTGTCGAGCAGGGTGGCAATGCGCGCGGCCTCCATCTCGTCGTCGCAGCTCAAGAGCCGCGCGCCGAGCCCGCAGTCGCCGATGCGGCCGCCGGCGTTGATGCGCGGGCCCAGCACGAAGCCCAGGTGATAGGGCGTCGGCGGCACGGCAAGGCCGGCCGCGTCGGCGAGCGCCTTGAGCCCCGGGTTGCGGCGCAGGCGCATGACGCCGAGGCCCTTGGCCACATACGCGCGGTTGAGGCCCTTGAGCGGCACCACGTCGCAAACCGTGGCGAGCGCCACCAGGTCGAGCAGCGCCAGCAGGTCGGGCGGTGTGCGGCCCGCCTCGTAGGCGCCGCGCCGCTTCAGCTCGCGCAAGGTGGCGACCAGGAACATGAAGGTCAGGCCAGCCGCGCACAAGGCGCCGAGGCCGGAGAGATCGTCCTGGCGGTTCGGGTTGATGACGGCGGCAACGTCGGGCAGGCGCTCGTCGGCCTGGTGGTGGTCGACGACGATGACATCCGCCCCCAGCGGTCGCGCGGCCGCAAGCGGCTCGAGGCTCGTCGTGCCGCAATCGACCGCGACGATCAGGCGGGCGCCGTCACGGGCGAGGCCTTCGATGGCGTCGCGGCTCGGACCATAGCCCTCCGTCATGCGGTCGGGGATGTAGATGCGGGCGGCGATGCCGTGCGCCGCCAGGAACCGATGCATGAGGGCCGCGGAGCAGGCGCCGTCCACGTCGTAGTCGCCGAAGACGGCAATGGACTCTTTGCGCTCGATCGCCTCGGCGAGGCGCGCCGCCCCCTTGTCCATGTCGCGCAAGCTGCTGGGATCGGGCATCAGCGCCTTGATGGTCGGGTCGAGGAAGATTGGCACGTCGGCCAGATCCACGCCGCGCGCAGCGAGCACGCGTCCCAACAGCTCGGGCAGGTTATGGCGCTGGCTGATGGCGATGGCGGCCTGGGCGCCCGACGCATCGAGCCGCTCGCGCCAGGCAAGGCCGCGCGCGGACGCCGTCACGCCGAGGTAGCCCTCGTGCGGGCGCTCGGCCTCCGCCGGAATGAGCTTGCGTACCGCCCCCATCGCTCCGCCTTGTCAGTGCCGGCTTCCATTCTAGGCCAGCAGAGGCAGGAGAAGCACCGATTCGGCGCTGTCGCTCCACAGCTTCGTGCAGCGCGACTCACGCAGCCTTGAGCCGCTTCAGCTCTGTCTCGAAGTCGAAGCGCAACTGCTTTGCCTCGTCCTCGGGCAGCCAGTTGGCCATCTGGGGGAAGATGGTGCGGAGCAAAGCGGCCCGCGCCGGCGGCCAGGGCAGCGCCTTCGCGGCACGCGCCTGTTCGAGCAGGTCGTGCAACTCGGCGCGCACATTGGCGGGGTCGGGGTCATAGTTTTGGGCCGGCGGCGCACCGAACATGTCGAGCTGGTTGCGGTCCAAAATCGTGTCGAACTGGTCTGAGTCGGCCATGCATTCCCCGCACGAGACTGCGAATCAGGGGAATGATGGTTGATTCGGCTGGCCGGCACGATACCTCGGGAGGGTTTTCCCCACGCCGGCTCGATCAATTCCCGTTGCCGATCTGCGCACCCGCCAGTGCGCCGGCGGCGATCAAAGTCGCGCGGTCGAGAAGCCGCCCGGCCACAATCTCGTCGAGCAGCGCAGCCTGGCGTGGCTCCAGCAGCACGAGGCGGCCGAGCACGTTGAGCAGGTCCATGAGATCGGTGGTGTACTCGTGCGGCCAGTGGTCGGGCTGGATGTCGCCCAGCGGCGAGGGCGGGCGGCGGTCGCCGATGATGGGGCGGGAGCGATCGCGCTTGCGGTAGCTGAACCACTGGCGCAGCACGTTCATGCCCGAGACCTCGTAGGCCCACACCTCGGGCGCCACGTTGTCGACGTAGCCCTTGCCGATGTGCAGGCGGCACTTGGCGGCATCGTAGTGCATGTCGTCGGGCAGCGGTTCGGGCGCACCGGGTATGGTGCCGCCCGTGGGGATGGTCGGCTTCTGGCCATTGAGCAGCCGCGGCGCGCTTGCTGGCCGGCTCGCCTTCGGATCGGCGAAGCGCTCGCCGTAGGTGTGCAGCCACACCACCTCGCGGCCCAGCGCGACGGCCTTGGCGAACATGCTGGCATCGGCGGTGAGGGGCACGCGCAGGCCGGGGCGCACCAGGTCTTTCTGGAACCGCGCGGTGAAGGCCGGATGCGCCATGACGGCGGCGAGGTAGGCCATCACGTCTTCGGGGGCGACGCGGGTGCCGTAGGCTTTCGCGAGATAGGTTAGGAGAGCCGGGTTGACGTTGGGAACGGTAGTTTCGGCGTTGCGCCAGAGCGGAAAGGCTCGGCCTCCAAAGTTGCCTTTGTAGTGATGGAGATCGGGAATGAGACCAGCAAATGAGATGGCTGGACCCGATGAGGGTGAGTGCGCCTCAAGTGCTGTCACATAGACCTGCTTGTCCGAATGGCTATCCCACAGCGTCGGGTTGGGTTGGTTGATCACCCGCGCGTCCGGGATGATCCATTGGCGATCGAGAGTTCGGAAGGCGTAGCGAACCGGCGCGGTAGCGGATCGCGTCTCCTGAATGATCGCTTGCGTTCCAGTTGGATGTCCTGACAGCGGACGCGCGACCGATTTGCGGATGTGCTTGTCGCCTGGCTCGCCACCGCGCAAGTGCGGGTGAAACATCGCCTCCTTCTTATCCGCGTCCCTCTCTTGGACAAGCTTTTCCCACCGTGCGGACAGGGAACTTGGATCAGGCGCGATCACCCACACACGGCCTGGCATCACGCCCGAACCGTTGTAGACGAACATATCGTCCAGCGCGGGAAAGCTGGGCCAAGCCCCTTCCTGCTCGGGCAACAGCGGGTCCCGCCAGCCGGTCGGCCCGTCGACCCACTTGCGGTCCCTCAGCGACAGCTTGGCCAGTGCCGCAAACTTGACCTCCTTGCGATGCCCCTCGGGCAGCGCCATGAACTTCAGCCGCGCAGGCTGGTCGCGGTCCTTGTTCGGCGTGCGGGCGGCGAGCACGATGCACACCGGCTGCTGCACGCCCTCGAACATGCGCGTGTTGACCTCCGGCTGGTGGCCTTCCGGCGAGCAGTCGATCACCCAGATCGCCGCGCAGTCGCGCCGCAGATCCTCGCGCATCTTCTGGAAGCCGGGGCCGTTGAGGAATCCGGCGACCGTGATGAAGCAGACAATGCCGGAGCGATCCGCTTCGTCAAAGCCCGTGGCTGCCTTCCAACCCGAGCCGAAGACCTTCAACGTCGCCCAGCGCCAGAAGTAGACGTAAAGGTTCTTGAGGTGCTTGGCGTGAGCGCCGACGCCCCAGGCTGCTGGGGGCATCCAGCGATCCATCGCCGCGGTGATCCGCGCTGCATCTGCGCTCGGTCTGATCCGCGACGTTGCTTCCCGCTCGATCCAGCCGCCCCGCCCTTCTGCCTTCTCCTTGTACGGCGGATTGCCGATCACGACCGTGATGGGCACCTCACGTCTTGATCCCGTTGGCCTCGCTTCCGCGACTCGCCATCGGCTCGTGACCATCTCGGAGAACTGCGTCCTCGCTCGACGTAACGGATTGCCGAGCGTGTCGGTGACGTAGAGCATTCGGCGAGGCTACGGTCCTGCGGCTGCCGTTGCCGATCAGCGCTCTGCATTTCGGCGATCAGGCGAAGCTGCGCGACCGCGAACGGCCCGAACTGCAGCTCGAAGCCGATGATGCGCTCCGCCGCCGCCGCGATGGCCGCCGCGCACCGCGCCTTCGCCCTGGTCGGCCTCGACCGTCGTCGGCGATGCGCCGGAGCACGCCCAGCAGGAAGGTGCCGGTGCCGACCGCGGGATCGGCAGATCGTCACCGTCGGCGCGGCCAGCCCCTCGCGCCGGTCGAACAGCTCGGGCCGCGCAGCGCCTCGTCGACCAGCCGCACCATCGCCGCCACCACCTCCGGCGGCGTGTAGTAGGAGCCGGTCCTCTTGCGCAGCGCGTTGTCGTAGACCTCGAGGAAATCCTCGTAGAAGTAGAGCCACGCCTCCGCGTTGCCCTTGCTGATGGTCGTGCCAGTCCACGACGTCGAGCACGCGCGTCAGCGTGCCGAGCGAGGTCTTGCAGGGCATCCTTGATATTGCGGATCGTCGGTCAGCAGCCGCAGCGCCGTGCCGATCAGCGAGTTCGATCTTGCGCAGCTCCTTGCGCGGCGTGCGTCGAGCCCTTCGGCGAGGATCGATGTCGCGCGCGCGCGCCACCAGCAGCCCGAAGGTGACCGCCTGCGCATAGCCGTCGGCGAACTGCGCATCGCTCGGCATCGGGGAACAGCAGCTTGCGCCAGTCCGCCAGCCAGCGCCGTCAAGCGCCGGGCTGTTTTCGCGCCATCTGCTCGACCACCTCGTCGCGCAGCAAGCGGCAGAGGCGCGCGGCTGATCTGCCGCGAGTTGCTTGGCGTTCCTCGGCGGGATCGGCTGCCAGCCGAAGAAGTCTGGAGAACAGCGCCAGCAGTGCGGGCGGTGCCGCCAGCTTCGCGCCCGAGGTCTCGATGTCGCCGTCGAGCGCACGACCATCGAGCCCTGCAGCTCTGCCGTCCCGCCACAGGCTGAAAGCGTTGCCGTCGGTGTAGATCAGGTTCGGCAGCGACTTGAGCTTGTCCCACTGCTCCTTGTCGTGCGCGTCGCTGAACCTGCGCGGGTCGGCGCCCTTGCCGGGCGCCTTGACCTCGATGAAGCCGATGAGGCCTGACGGACCGTGACGGCAAAGTCTGGGCGGGTGGCCAGATGCGCCAGCGTGCTTTCGCCGACCAGCTCAATTGCGCTACGCGATAGCTTCGCAAGGTCGGCTAGTACCCGCCGTCGAAGAAGGCTGATAATTCTGGAACGGTAGCCGTGCATTCGTGCCGCCTGTCTTTTCCGGGTGGCTGACGTGCTTCAACACGCGCATGATTCCCAAAGCAACTGTGATGCTGCTCGACCGAAGACTCGCATGAACACGAAGCTTGCTGCGAGCATCAACCACGGAGCAGCGCATGGTGCGCCGTGCCCGTATTGTTCTGCTGGCCGCGGATGGCTGGCCTCGCGGCGATCGCGCGCAAGGTCGGGTCATGACGGGAGTGGTGAGCGTCTGGCGCACGCGGTTTGCGGCATCGGGCATCGACGGCCTCAAGGACAAGCCTCGGCCTGGCGCCAAGCCGATCTACACGGAGGCAACCAACAAGCGCATCCTGGCGGTGCTCGATCAACCGGTGCCGAAGGGTCGGGCGCGCTGGACCTGCAAGCTGATCGCGGAGGCCTTGGGTGATGTCGATGTGAACTACGTGCGGCGCTTCCTGCGCAGGCAAAAGATCGATCTGACCGGTCGCAAGAGCTGGTGCGAGAGCAATGATCCCGATTTTGCCACCAAGGCTGCCGAGGTGGTCGGTCTTTATATGGCGCCACCCAAGAATGCTCTCGTCATCTGTGTCGATGAGAAGCCGTCAATCCAGGCGCTCGAACGCGCGCAAGGCTATCTGAAGCTGCCGAACGGACGTTCGCTGACCGGACACAGCCACGACTACAAGCGGCACGGCACGTCGACCCTGTTCGCCGCTTTCAATGTCGCGACCGGCAAGATCAAAGCCGCCCATAAGAAGCGCCGGCGTCGCAAGGAGTTCCTCGACTTCATCGACGAGGTCGTCGCGGCCTATCCCCGCCGTCGGCTCGAGGTCATCCTCGACAATCTCAATACGCACAAGAAGAATGAAGAATGGCTCGCGCGCCATCCCAAAGTGACATTCCACTACACTCCGACACGGGCGTCCTGGCTAAATCAAGTCGAGGGCTGGTTCTCGATCCTGCAGGGCCAGTCGCTGACGGGCGCCTCCTTCACCTCCGTCGAGCAGCTCAGGGAGCACATCGATGCCTTCATCGAAACCTACAACGAGGACGCCGAGCCGTTCGCATGGACCAAATGCAAGGTTCACCAGCGCCGCGTCAAAGGACGCCGTATCAGCGAATTGTAACTCCGGTACTAGATCCTTGACCAGCGCCTCCAGCGGTTGCGCAGCTGATCCTCCGGCGCGCCAGTCGCCGCCCGGTTGGCCAGTTTCTTCTTGGCAGCGGCGCCGAACTTCGACACGGCGGCGGCCAAACCGTCCTTGCCCATGTTGTGCCCTGATCGACGAATCAAACAACGCAACTATTCTCCCATATTCGCACACGATCAAGTGGGGGGCGCGGAAATGCGTGACGTGCGAGACCGGGCTACTCCCGGCCTAAACCGCCCGCGTGCCGATCATGCGGAAGGTGGTCTTGATGCGGCGCACGGTGCCGGTCTTGGAGCGCAGCACCACGGTCTCGGTCTCGGCGAACTCGCCGCGGAAGTGCACCCCGTCGAGCAGCGAGCCGTCGGTGACGCCGGTGGCCGAGAACACCACGTCGCCCGAGGCCAATTCGTTCATGGAGTACTTGCGCTTGATGTCGGCGATGCCCATCTTGCGCGCCCGCTCGATCAGCCCGGGCCTTTCCTTCTCCGAATGCAGCTCGGGGGAGAGCCTGGCTTGCATCTGTCCGCCGATGCATCTGAGCGCGGCCGCGGCCAGCACGCCTTCCGGCGCGCCGCCCGAGCCGAGGTAGACGTCGATCCCGGTTTCCTTCGGGTCCGTCGTCCAGATCACGCCGGCGATGTCGCCGTCGGGAATGAGCTGCACGCCCGCGCCGGCCTTGCGCGCGGCGGCGATCAGGTCGGCGTGGCGCGGCCGGTCGAGAATGCAGGCCGTGATGTCCGCGACGGACACGCCCTTGGCCTCGGCCAGCGCCTTGAGGGTATCCGCCGTCGGCGCGTCGAGGTCGATGATGCCCTCGGGGTAGCCGGGACCGACGGCGATCTTGTTCATGTACATATCGGGCGCATTGAGCAGCCCGCCGCGCTCGGCGATGGCGAGCACGGAGAGCGCGTTGGGCATCGCCTTGGCGCAGATGGTGGTGCCCTCCAGCGGATCGACGGCGATGTCGACCTCGGGCCCGTCGCCGATGCCCACCTCCTCGCCGATGTAGAGCATCGGGCTCTCGTCCATCTCGCCCTCGCCGATGACGACGCGGCCGCGGATGTTCACCTTGCCGAGCTCCTTGCGCATGGCATCGACGGCGGCCTTGTCGGCGCCCTTCTCGTCGCCGCGGCCGCGCAGACGCGCCGCCGCGATGGCCGCGGACTCGGTGACGCGCGCCACCTCCAGCACCAGCACGCGGTCGAGCCCGCCGATGACGTCGTGGCCCTGAATGATATCCATTGCGCCCTCCCCGTGCCCGGTTGGCGAACCTTCACATTACAGCGGCTCTATACGTATCATCTGCGGCTTCTCGGAGACCTCGCCGTCCTTGTGGATGGCATCGAGCGCCGCGCGAATGGCAGCTTCCTTCGTCTCGTGCGTGATGAGGATCACGGGCGTCGGCAGCCCCGGCGCCAGCCGCGCGTCGATGCCGGGCTGCGCGCCGCGCGGGCGACGCTGCACGATGCTCTCGAGCGACACCTCCTGCTCTCCCATGCGCCCGGCGATGCGCGCCATGGCGCCCGGCCGATCGTAGACGGAAAGGCGGACGTAGTAGGCGCCCTGGTGCTGGCCGAGCTTGGCGCGCTTGTAGGGCCTGAGCCTGGCGGCGGGCACGCCGAAGGGCGGGGCCAAGTCGCCCCGGGCGATGTCGAGGATGTCGCTCGCCACTGCGGAGGCCGTGGCCTTGGCGCCGGCGCCGGGGCCGGCCAGCAGCAGGTTGCCGACGAAATCGCCGTCGATGGCGACGCAGTTGGTGACGCCCGACACCTCGGCGATGGCCGAGTGCTTGGGCACCATGGCCGGATGCACGCGCTGCTCGATGCCGCTCTCGGTCGCCAGGGCGACGCCGAGCAGCTTGATGCGGAAGCCCAGGTCGTCGGCCGCCTCGATGTCGGCCTGGCTGATGGTCTCGATGCCCTCCACGTCGATCTCCTCGAAGGCGACGTGGGTGCCGAAGGCGAGGCTGGTGAGGAGCGTGAGCTTGTGGGCCGTGTCGAAGCCGCCGATGTCGAAGCTGGGATCGGCCTCGGCATAGCCCATCTCCTGGGCCTCCTCGAGCACCTCGGCGAACGAACGATGATCCTTCTGCATCTGCGTGAGGATGAAGTTGCAGGTGCCGTTGAGAATGCCGTAGACGCGGCGGATCTGGTTGGCGGCCAGCGCCTCGCGCAGCGTCTTGATGACGGGGATGCCGCCGGCGACCGCCGCCTCGAAGTTGAGGGCGACGCCGTTCTTCTCGGCGAGCTTTGCCAGCTCGAAGCCGTGCGCGGCGAGCAGCGCCTTGTTGGCGGTGACCACGTGCTTGCCGGCGCCGAGCGCCGCCTCCACCGCCGTCTTGGCGATGCCGTCACCGCCGATCAGCTCGACGAAGACGTCTATCGAGGGATCGGCGGCGAGGCGCTCAGGTGCGTCGAACCACTTGATGCCCTCGAGCGGGACGGCGCGCTTCTTGGCGCGGTCGCGGGCCGACACGCCCGCGATCTCGAGGCTGCGGCCGGTGTTGGCGGCAAGCCGGGGCCCGTGCGCGCGCAGAAGCTCAACGAGGCCCGCGCCCACCGTGCCGAGCCCGGCGATGCCCAGTTTCAGGGGTTGGTTCATGGCGGCGCAGGCTAGTGCACTTTGCACCGCAGTGAAGCTAGGCCATCTTTGGTAAGGTTTTGTTCGTGCGCGAACCCCGGCCGGATATTGGAGGTTGGGCCAAGGGGTTACCGACAAGGCGACCAAATCCAGTTTTCCGCCAGTCAAGAAGCGCGTGGCTTCGGATGAGATCTTGCAGCAAGCGCTGCGCGCAACCATCTTGACACCAGGGAGGCCGCTATGAAGTATGTTGGTTTCACCACTATTTTTGCTGCACTCGTTGGCGTATGTGTCGCAGGGTCCGTTTTGAGCGAGTCGCCGGCCGGCTGCAAAACTCGTTCCGAACGGATCACTGGTGCATGCCGCAAGGAACCACGGCAAGCGCCCGCTCCTGGCAGTGGGTTGAGCGCGGAGCATGAAAAGAAGCTCGACCGTGCTGATGTTCGCTCCAGGCTGGAAAGAATTGAGAGCGAACTACGACGACAGCGGCTCGGCAACTGACAAAAGCATCCTTTTCGCTGACAACCCTTAGCCAAGGCGCGCAAAGTCCAAATTGGCGCTGCTTGCCGAGGTGGCGCTCTCCCCACCTCGTCAAGGGATGAATGCGGGCTCACGAGCTACGTCAATTGCCCTGCCGGCGTAGCTCGCTTTCGATGCTTTGAACCGAGCTCCTTACGGCAGCGTCATTAAGTTTCGCATTGTGCTCATCGGTGAGACCAGTTCCGTCGGTGCTCCCTGCGGGCCTTACCTTAAGCGTACGTGCGGCCTTGTCACTGCGTTCGCGTGCGAAACTCGCCGTAGGCTTACTCAAATCGATACAATTCTTATCAGCCTCAACCCACCGGCACTCAGGAGTAGGAAGCAGGGGCCGCGATGCAGCGGGGTTCTCCTCGTAGGTCTTCGGGTCGCGCGCCATACACTGCTTTTTGCTCAACCCCTCACAAGGGGCCGCCCTTGCCTGCACCATGTAGACGACAGGCGGACACGCGTCGGGATCTGGCCAAGCCAAGTCGCTCGCGACCACGGCGCACTTCTCCTTCTCCTTCTTATCTGGCGGAGCCGTGAAGGTGAGATCCAACTTTTGCGTATCAGTGTTGGAGCCTGTCCACTTGGCAATGCCAGTGAACGTCTTCTCTTTTCCAATCCGGATCATGTTAAATCTTGGCGTCAAGCTTGCAGTCTTTTTGATCGCGAATTCGAGATTGTAAGTGAGTTTCGAGTAAGCGTCGTAGGCCTCCTTTCTGGATCGGCTCGCCCGCTCAAGCAGATCCGCGATGCCGAGATAGCCACCGAGCCTAGCATATCTGCCGCCAGGTCCCTTCGAGCAATCCAGCATCGCATCATTCACGAGTTTCAAAAGGCTTTGGTTAAACTCGATGTTTTCTGTGCGCTCACCCGTGCCAGTTACTTGTCCCATGAGGGCGAGACTGAACGTGGCCCCCATATTCAAAGGAAATGTCCACGTGTCGTCCCCTGTGCTGAGATCGCCAGAGTGACTTACCTCAAAAGTGAAGCTGAGCTTCACGCCCCACGCATCGTCTTTCGAGGTTCCCGCCAGCCACTGATTCCGTGGATCCGACTTTATGGCCTCGCGCAGTTCGCATCTAACATTTCGGATGACATCAGCGGTGGTTGGTGGCTCGTCACGATACTCAGGAAGCACGGCGCAGCCTGCAATAATCGATGCGGCAACACCCGCCAGCACTTGGCGTGACCAACGCATGACGCTCCCCCGTACGCAAGACCATTAAGAATGGGGGTAGTCTGAATGTGCACCGGAAGCACTACAAGCGTGTTGGCCCGTTAAGCAGGTCAGAAGCCGGCGGGCGTGCTATTGCGGCAACAGATTGGGGACCCTCTCACCGCACTGCAGCGAGAACGCCATCGCTAACGTGATGCCTTGATGGGGATCACGTTATGCATGGTTTCGCCGGAGTGGGCGAGGAACTTCTTGATGTTGCGGGCGGCCTGGCGGATGCGGTGCTCGTTCTCGACCAGCGCGATGCGCACGAAGCCCTCGCCGTACTCGCCGAAGCCGAGGCCCGGCGACACCGCGACGTCCGCCTTCTCCACCAGAAGCTTGGAGAACTCCACCGAGCCCACCTCGCGGAAGGCCTCCGGGATCGGCGCCCAGGCGAACATGGAGGCGGGCGGCGGCGGGACCTTCCAGCCCGCCCGGCCGAAGCTCTCGACCAGGCAATCGCGGCGGCTTTTGTAGGTCTTGCGGATCTCCTCCACGCAGTCCTGCGGACCGTTGAGTGCCGCGGCGGCCGCCACCTGCACCGGCGTGAAGGCGCCGTAGTCGAGGTAGGATTTGACGCGGGCGAGCGCCGAGATCAGCCGCTCGTTGCCGACCGCAAAGCCCATGCGCCAGCCGGGCATGGCGTAGGTCTTGGACAGCGAGGTGAACTCGACCGTGATGTCGATGGCGCCCGGCACCTGCAGCACGGACGGCGGCGGATTGTCGTCGAAGTAGATCTCGGCATAGGCGAGGTCGGACAGAATAATGAGGTCGAGCTTTTTGGCGAGCTGCACGGCTTCCGTATAGAAGTCGAGGCCGACGGTCATCGCGGTCGGGTTGGAGGGGTAGCTCAGCACCACGGCGAGCGGCCGCGGGATCGAATGCTTCACCGCCCGCTCGATGCCGCGCAGGAACTCGGTCTCGGGATCGCCCGAGTAGGGCCGTCCCTCCACCGCCACCATCGGGATGTGGCGGATGGCGGCGCCCGAGATGATGAAGCCGAACTCGTGGATGGGATAGGTGGGGCTCGGCACCAGGATCACGTCGCCCGGCGCGGTGATCGCCTGGGCCATGTTGGCGAAGCCCTCCTTCGAGCCCAGCGTGGCGACGACCTGGGTCTCGGGATTGAGCTTCACGCCGAAGCGGCGCGCGTAGTAGCCGGCTTGCGCGCGCCTCAGGCCCGGAATGCCCTTGGAGGCCGAGTAGCGATTGGTGCGCGGCTTGGAGATCGTCTCCACCAGCTTGTCGATGATGTGCTGGGGCGTGGGCATGTCCGGGTTGCCCATACCGAGGTCGATGATGTCGGCGCCACCCGCCCGTGCGGCCGCCTTGAGGCGATTGACCTCGGCGAACACGTACGGCGGCAGGCGCTTGACGCGATGGAATTCTTCAATCACTGGGAACCGCAAACGTTGAGGCTGATTCGGACCGCAAAGACAGGCATTGCCGAGAGATGGGCGGGGCGCGCTATTTGCCGCGCTCGATCTCCTTGGCGGCTTCGTTTTGGTGTTTCTCGCGCGTCTCGATCATCTCGTTGACCTTGCCCTTCTGCTCATCACTGTTCAGCACTTTCTGGGGGAGTTTGGCAAGATCGGGCAGCTGCGAGAGCGGCAGGGACTCCGAGCACCCGGCAAGGTGCGCGGTCACGCCAATCAGCGCCAGCGCGTAAATCCAGCGAGCCCGCATGCGTGTCGAAACCCCAGGGGTCCCCCAAGCAAAAATGCCACTCGTTTGTGGCCAAGTCTCAGCCGACGCAAGTGAATCTTAGCAGATTCCACTTTCGTTAGGCATCAGGTCTTACGCTTTTTTGCGCTAGTGTGATGATCGAGAAGTCCGTCACATCGCGTGATGCCAGGTTCGGGAGCGGACTTCTCGATCTGAATCACACTAGCATCATGATTTTTCTAGTGTCCTTCAGATCGCGAAATTCGTACCAAGTTCGCGGCATAGGGAGACGAATTTCGCGATCAGGACACCAGTGTGGTGTCTTGCAAGTGCCAGCACAGTTCTAGGCAAGCTCATCATGGCATTTGCGAGACTGAACCATACCGGAATCAGCTTTTACTAGCGTCCTTCAGGCTCCGAATTGCCTTCTGGAGGGCGCGGCCAAGGCGAAGGCAATTCGGAAACAGGACACTAGGGCGGCACAAGTACTAAATAGGGCTAAAGGAACCGCCCCAAGGCTCAGTCACTTTGCCCCTTCGAGGGACCGATGCAGAAGAAAGCCCCCGCAACCCGACCGCCGGTGCCGACCGAGGTGGACTTCGCTGCCTACCGGGTCGCCGATCCGGAGGAATTCAGCCGCAACATGCTGCGGCTGATGGAGGAAGGCGGCAAGGTCATGGCCGGCTTCCTCGAGCGCACGGACGGCAAGATCAGCCCGCTCAGTGCCGCAAGCGACATGACGGACGCCACCAAGCTGTTCGGCGAGATCGCGCAATCCTGGCTGAAGGACCCCGCCAAGCTCGCCGCAACCAACGGCGCACTGGTGCGCGACCTGATGCTGCTTGCCGCCGCAACATCACAGCGCATGCTCGGCACCGCCGACGTGGCGCCCGTCGCCGAGCCGGAGCCCGGCGACAACCGCTTCAAGGACCCCGAGTGGGAGCGCAACCCCTATTTCGACTTCTGGAAGCAGGCCTACCTCATAGCCACGCGCTGGCTCGACGAGGTGCTGGAGAAGACCGACGGCCTCGACGAGCGCACGCGCCAGCAGGCGGCGTTCTACATCAAGCAGCTGACGAGCGCGCTGTCGCCCTCCAACTTCCCCTTCACCAACCCCGAGGTGCTGCGCGAGACGCTGGCCTCCAGCGGGCAGAACCTCGTGCAGGGCATGGCCAATCTCGTGCACGACATGGAGGGCTCGGGCGAGATCGTCAGCATCTCGCAGACCGACGTGGCAGCCTTCGAGGTCGGCCGCAACGTGGCGACCGCACCCGGCAAGGTCGTCTTCCAGAACGACCTCCTCCAGCTCATCCAGTACACGCCGTCGACCGAGACCGTGCACGAGCGGCCGCTGCTGATCGTGCCGCCGTGGATCAACAAGTTCTACATCCTCGATCTGACCGCGCCGAAGTCGTACATCCGCTACATGGTGGGCAAAGGCTTCACCGTGTTCGTGGTGTCGTGGGTGAACCCCGACGAGCGGCTCGCGCACAAGACCTTCGAGGACTACATGACCGAAGGCCTGCTCGCCGCCACGAACGCGGTGAAGCGCGAGACCGGCACCGACAAGGTCAATGTGATCGGCTACTGCGTCGGCGGCACGCTGCTCGGCACGACGCTCGCCTACCTCGCCGCGCGCGGCGAGGAGCCGTTCGCCTCGGCCACGTTCTTTGCCGCCCAGGTCGACTTCACCAAGGCCGGCGACCTCATGCTGTTCATCGACGACAGCCAGCTCAAGGCGCTGGAAGAGATGATGGCGGAGCGCGGCTATCTCGACGGCTCGCGCATGGCGACCGTGTTCAACCTCTTGCGGCCGAAGGACCTGATCTGGCCCTACATCGTCAACAACTACATGCTGGGCAAGAAGCCGTTCCCGTTCGACCTGCTCTACTGGAACCAGGAACTCGACGCGGATGACGCCCGCCAACCACAGCTTCTACCTGCGCGAGTTCTATCACGAGAACAAGCTGGCCCGCGGGCAGATGACGATCGGCGGCGTCAAGCTCGACCTCACCAAGGTCAAGCTGCCGATCTACGAGCTGTGCGCCAAGGAGGACCACATCGCGCCGGCGAAGTCGGTGTTCATCGGCTCGCGCCTGTTCGGCGGCCCGGTCACCTACGTGCTGGCGGGATCCGGCCACATCGCCGGCGTCATCAACCCGCCGGGCGAGAAGGTGAAGTACCAGTACTGGACCAACGACAAGAAGGCGGCGACGCTGGAAGCGTGGATGGAAAACGCCAAGGAGCATCCGGGCTCCTGGTGGCCGCACTACGCGGAGTGGCTGACGCAATACGCGGGCAACATGGTGCCGGCGCGCAAGCCCGGCGCCACGCTCGGCGCCATCGAGGACGCGCCGGGGAGTTATGTGAAGACGAAGAGCTGATATTTCCGACGCTTCGACGTTACGCTGAAGGCCCGCTCCCAGGCCGGAACCACAACCAATGCGCACAAGATGCGCGATGATCAATTCGAGTGAGACGACAACAAGGCCAACCGCAACGCGCGCCAGCATGGCGTGACGTTCGAAGCCGCTCGCCGTGCGTTCCAGGATCAGCGCCTGATCGAGCGCCTCGACCCGGATGAGCCGAATGAAGACCGTATGCTCCTCACCGGACTCGCCGGCGACGTGCTGTTGACGGTATGCTATGTCGAGCGTGGCCATCGCATCCGCATCATCTCGGCGAGGAAGGCGACCCAACGTGAGCAAGACGACTACAACCAGGCGAACGCGTAGACCCGGCACCAGAGTGCGCGCGAAGGCCGGCATGGATCGCATGACGCCGCAGATGTGGACCCGACTCCGGGCGATGACGAATGATGAGGTGCTCGCCGCCGCCCGCAGCGATCCCGATGCGCGCCCGCTGGAGGATCGCGAGTCCTCAGGCCTCGCGCCGGCGCGGCACCTGTCACCGGCCAAGCGCGCCCGTTGGCAACTGGGCATGTCCCAGAGCGACTTTGCCAAGACCTTCCGTATTCCGTTGGCGACGCTGCGCGACTGGGAGCACCACCGCAAGGAGCCCGATCGAATGGCGCTCGCGTATCTTCGAGTGATCGCGAGCGACCCGGACGCCGTGCGCCGCGCGTTGCGAGCAGAGGCGACAGTGGAGGCGTGACACGGCCAGAAGGCCGCGTCATGCTGTCTATCGGCTCCCTGCCGCCGCAGGACTTAGAAATTGAACGTGGCTCCGGTGCAAGCCCGCCACGCCTGGAGCGGAGCCACAGATGCCCCTGTTCACCCTTGCCGAGTTGGAAGCCGCCGTGCCGCTGGTGGGCCGCGTGGTGCCGCAAACGCCGCTGCATGCCTGGCCGCTGCTGGGGAAACGCACCGGGGCCAAGGTCTGGGTCAAGCACGAGAACCACACGCCGATCGGCGCCTTCAAGGTGCGCGGCGGCGTGGTCTACGTCGATGCGCTGATGAAGCGCGAGCCCAAGGTCAAGGGCGTCGTCACGGCCACGCGCGGCAATCACGGCCAGTCGGTGGCGCTCTCCGCCACAAACGCCGGCCTCGCCTGTGCGCTGTTCGTGCCGCGCGGCAACTCGCGCGAGAAGAATGCGGCCATGCAGGCCTTCGGCGCCGAGCTGATCGTGGTGGGTGCCGACTTCGATGAGGCCAACGAGCATGCCGTGCGCTTCGCCAAGGAGAAGGGCTACCACTACCTGCCCGCCTTCCATGCCGACCTCGTCAAGGGCGTGGCGACCTATGCGCTGGAGCTGTTCCGGGCCATGCCCGATCTCGATGCGGTCTACGCGCCGATCGGCATGGGGTCGGGCATCTGCGGCCTGATCACGGCCCGCGACCTGCTGGGGCTTAAGACCGAGATCATCGGCGTGGTGGCGGAGAATGCACCGACCGTGGCGCTCTCCTTCGCGGCGCGCGGCCTGGTGCCGACCAACTCGGCCGCCACCTTCGCCGACGGGCTCGCCTGCCGCATCCCGCATCCCGAGGCGATGGCCATCATGCTCGCCGGCGCTGAGCGCATCGTGCGCGTCACCGAGGACGAGATCGCCGCCGCCATCCGCGCCTACTACGAGGACACCCACAACCTCGCCGAGGGCGCGGGCGCAGCGGCGCTGGCAGGCCTGATGCAGGAGCGGAGCGCCATGGCGGGCAAGCGGGTCGCCCTCGTGCTCAGCGGCGGCAATATCGATCGCGAGGTGTTCGCCGAAGTGCTTGCCGGGCGCACGCCCGACATTGCAAGCACGGGCGAGGCCGCTGCAACGGCAAGCACCTGAGCCGGGGCGGCCCATGGCCTACCGCCACACCGTCGGAAGCACCGCTTACGTCTTTGCCGACCTCAAGGAGCTGATGGCGAAGGCGACGCCGCCGCGCTCGGGCGACCGGCTGGCGGGGATCGCGGCGGAGACGGCGCAGGAGTGCGTCGCCGCCAGGATGGCGCTGGCCGACCTGCCTTTGCAGAAGATCCTGGCCGAGCCGCTGATCCCCTACGAGGACGACGAGGTGACGCGGCTGATCCTCGACACGCACGATGCCAAGGCGTTCCAGCCGATCGCCGCGATGACGGTCGGCGAGTTCCGCGACCACCTCTTGTCGGAGCGCACCACGACCAAGGCGCTGGCGAAGCTCGCGCCCGCCATCACGCCGGAGATCGCGGCCGCGGTCTCCAAGATCATGCGCAACCAGGACCTGATCCTGGCGGCGAAGAAGTGCAAGGTCGTCACCCGCTTCCGCAACACCATCGGCCTTCCCGGCACGATGGCCGTGCGGCTGCAGCCCAACCACCCGACCGACGACCTCGCCGGCATCACGGCCTCCATCGTCGACGGCCTGATGTACGGCTGCGGCGACGCGGTGATCGGCATCAACCCGGCCTCCGACTCCATCGCCGCGATCACCGGGCTGCTGAAGCTGCTCGACGATCTGATCGCCCGCTTCGAGATCCCGACGCAGGCCTGCGTGCTGACGCACGTGTCGACCTCGCTGGAGCTGATCGGCAAGGGCGTGCCGGTCGACCTCGTGTTCCAGTCGGTCGCCGGCACCGAGGCCGCCAACCGCTCGTTCGGGGTGAACCTTGCGCTGCTCCGCGAGGCGCAGCGAGGCGGCGCGCGGCCTGAAGCGCGGCACGGTCGGCGACAACGTCATGTACTTCGAGACGGGCCAGGGCTCGGCGCTGTCGGCCAACGCCCATCACGGCATCGACCAGCAGACCTTGGAGGCGCGCGCCTATGCGGTGGCGCGCGCCTTCGAGCCGCTGCTGGTCAACACGGTCGTCGGCTTCATCGGGCCCGAATACCTCTACGACGGCAAGGAGATCATCCGCGCGGGGCTGGAGGACCACTTCTGCGGCAAGCTGATGGGCGTGCCGCTGGGCGTGCGACGTCTGCTACACCAACCACGCCGAGGCCGACCAGGACGACATGGACACGCTGCTGACCCTGCTGGCGGCGGCGGGCGTCACCTACGTGATGGGCGTGCCGGGGGCAGACGACGTCATGCTCAACTACCAGTCGACCTCGTTCCACGACGCGCTTTACGTGCGTGAGGTGTTCGGCCTCGGCCGCGCGCCCGAGTTCGAGGCATGGCTCGCGCGCATGAAGGTGACCGGCGCGGATGCCCGGCTGCGCGCGGTCAGGCCGTCGCATCCGCTGATCGCCGCCGCAGCGAAGGCGTGAGCGACGTGCGCCCATCCGACCGCGATCCCAACCGCGATCCCTGGGCGAAGCTGGCGCGCTTCACGCCGGCACGCATCGCGCTGGGCCGCACCGGGGCCTCGCTGCCGACGCGCGAGGTGCTCGCGTTCGCGCTCGCCCATGCCAGGGCGCGCGATGCCGTGCACGCGGCCTTCGATGCGGAATTTATCGCGCGCGGGCTTGTCGAGCTGGGCCTCGAGACGATCGAGGTGGCGAGCGATGCCACCCAGCGTGCGCTCTATCTGCGGCGGCCCGACTATGGAAGACGCCTGTCGCACGCCTCGAGAACGCAACTGCGGAGACGGGTGGCCGAGCCGATCGATCTTGCTCTTGTTGTCGGCGATGGGTTGTCGGCGGCGGCGGTGCATGCGCATGCCGTGCCGCTGATCGCCGCGCTGCTGCCGCACGTGAGATCCTTGCAGCTTTCGCTCGGCCCCGTCGTGATCGTCGCACGGCGCGCGCGTGGCTCTCGGCGATGAGATCGGCGAGCTGTTGCGCGCGCGGCTGGTGGCGGTGCTGATCGGCGAGCGGCCGGGCCTGTCGTCGCCGGACAGCCTGGGCGTGTATCTGACGTTTGCCCCGAAGCCCGGCCGCAGCGATGCCGAGCGCAACTGCCTCTCCAACATCCGCGCCGAGGGCCTGAGCTACGAGCTCGCCGCCTTCAAGCTTGCCTGGCTGGCGCGCGAGGCCTTGCGCCGCGCGCTCACCGGCGTCGCCCTCAAGGACGAAAGCGATCTGGCGCTCGGCGGCCGGACGCCACGGGCTCTCGACAAGTAGACGAGCCTTTCGCGTTCGGTGCCTGCGCCGTCAGCGCTTGGCGTAGGCGGCCAGGAAGGCGCGCACGGCCATGCCGACGACATGGGCGACGCGCTCCTCCGACGGCGGGCCGGCATGATTGAAGAGCATCGGCTTGAAGGTCGTCGACACGCACGCGTCGATGAATTGAGCCGCGGCCACCTCGCAATCGTGCGGCTCCAGCACGCCGGCTGCCACCTTCTCCTCGAGGTATCTCTTCAGGCTGTCGACGCCGAAGGCCGGCCCCGACAGATAGAACTTCGCACCGAGCTCGGGCATGCGCTCGGCGATGGCGACCACGGTCCGCAGCTCCGACACGCCGCCGGGCCGGGTCAGGAACCGCGAGAACTCACGGCCGAGCCGCTCCAGCTCGCTTGCGATGTCCGCCGTACGGTCGAAGGTGAAGATCTGCTCGCCCTGCCGGCGGCATTGCGCCTCGACGATGGCCTCGAACAGCTCCTCCTTGCTCTTGAAGTAGACGTAGAGCGTGCCCTTGGAGACGCCGGCCTGGCGCGCGATCTCGTTCATGCTGGCGGCATCGAAGCCCTGGGCGAGAAACATGCGCCGCGCCCCGTCGATGATCTGCTGCCGCTTGGCGCTGTCGCCGCGGGCCTCGGCTGCGGCCCTGTCCTGCTCTTTCGCCTCTAGCTCTGCCATTGCCATCTCAGCCTCCGGGCGGCCCCGATCACAAATCATTGACCGAACCGTTCGGTCATTGACATAACCCCGGCGGCCAGCTAAGTCAAGCGCCGAGTGACCGAACCGTTCGGTCAATACGAGGTGAGACATGCTGGAAGATCAAGAGCTTACCGAAGCCCATGTGTCCCTGAGGGATGAAGCGGGGGCCGGGTTGGACGATGATAATAGCGGCGGCACCAGGACAGGGGACGCCGGTGCGGCCGGAATGGCGCCGCAAGAGGCTCGGGCTGCGGCCCCTGCGAGCGCGCCATCCAAGCGCGGGCGCAAGGCGCTTGCCCGCGGTGCCGCCGTCCTCGGGCTGGTGCTGGCGCTATCCGGCGGCGGCTACTACGGCCACTACTGGTGGACAGCCGGGCGCTACCTCGTGAGCACCGACGACGCCTACGTGGGTGCCAAGAGCGCGACCCTGTCGCCGAAGGTGTCGGGCTACATCGCCGATATCACCGTGGCCGACAACGCGCGCGTCGCCGAGGGCGACGTGATCGCGCGCATCGACGACGGCGACTACCGCCTCGCCGTACAGGCCGCGCACGACCAGATCGCCGTGCAGCAGGCCGCCGTCGAGCGGCTCGGCCGGCAGACGACCGCGCAGGAGGCCACCGTCGATCAGACCAAGGCGCAGCTTGCCTCCGCCAAGGCCGGCGCGAAGCGGGCCGACCTCGAGCTCAAGCGCCAGCAGGACCTGGCGACACGGCAGATCAGCAGCAAGCAGTCGCTGGAGCAGTCGCAGGCCACCTACGATCAGTCCGTCGCCTCCGTGCAGGCGGCAGAGGCGGCCATCGAATCGGCGACCGCCAACGTCGGCGTGCTCAAGGCGCAGCAGGAGGAGGCGCGCCGCACGCTGCAGCAGTACCAGACCACGCTGGCCAAGGCGGAGCGCGATCTTTCCTTCACGGTGATCCGCGCGCCGTTCGACGGCGTCATCGGCAACCGCGCCGTGCAGGTGGGCGACTACGTGCAGCCGACGCAGCGGCTGGCGAGCCTCGTGCCGCTCGATGCCATCTACGTCGACGCCAACTTCAAGGAGACGCAGCTTGCCAGGCTGCATCCCGGCCAGCCCGTCAGCATCGCCATCGACGCCTTCCCCGACCACGCGCTCGAGGGCAAGGTGGCGAGCGTCGCGCCGGCCTCGGGCTCGGTGTTCTCCCTGCTGCCGCCCGACAACGCGACCGGCAACTTCACCAAGATCGTGCAGCGCCTTCCGGTTCGCATCCTGGTGCCGGCCGCGGTCGCCGAGCAGTCGCTGCTGCGGCCCGGCATGTCGGTGGTGGTGAGCGTGAATACCAAGCCGGGCGCGCCCGTCACCCAGCAGAAGCTGTCGAGCGCCAGCGTGCGGCCGAGCGCCAACTGATCCGAGCGGAAGGAGTGCGCCGCCATGGCTGACAGCCCCGCAGCCGCCGCGACATGGCCGCAGCCGGCGGCGCGTCCCGCCGCCGAGGACCGCATCGAGCCGCGCCGCCTCCTCGCCTTCCTGGCGATGGTGTTCGGGATGTTCATGGCGATCCTGGACATCCAGATCGTCTCGGCCTCGCTGACCGAGATCCAGGCCGGCCTCTCGGCCTCCGCCAACGAGATCACGTGGGTGCAGACGGCCTACCTGATCGCCGAGGTGGTGATGATCCCGCTCTCGGGCTACCTGTCGCGCGCGCTCGGCACGCGCATCCTGTTCGCGATCTCGGCCGGCGGCTTCACGGCGGCGAGCCTGATGTGCGGCCTCTCCACCAACATCAACGAGATGATCATCTGGCGCGCGATCCAGGGCTTCATCGGCGGCGGCATGATCCCGACCGTGTTCGCCACCGCCTACCTGATCTTCCCGCGCTCCAAGATCAACGTGGTCACGCCGATGATCGGCCTGGTGGCGACCATGGCGCCGACCATCGGCCCCACCGTCGGCGGCTATCTGACCGACGCGCTCTCCTGGCACTGGCTGTTCTTCGTCAACATCATCCCGGGCCTTCTGGTCACGGCCGCAGCACTCGCCCTGATCGACTTCGACAAGCCCGACTGGTCGCTGTTTCGCAACTTCGACTGGATCGGCCTGTTGTCGATGGCGGGCTTCCTCGGCGCGCTCGAGTACGTGCTCGAGGAGGGGCCGCGCAACGACTGGTTCGGCGACGGCACCGTGCTGGCGATGGCCTGGATCTCGGCGCTCTCGGCGATCGTGTTCTTCGCTCGCGTGCTCACGTTCCGGCAGCCGATCGTCGACCTGCGCGCGTTCGCCGATCGCAACTTCGGGCTCGGCAGTCTCTTCTCCTTCGTGCTGGGCATCGGCCTCTACGGCCTCACCTACCTCTATCCGCTCTATCTGGGCATGGTGCGCGGCTACGACGCGCTGATGATCGGCGAGACGGTGTTCGTGTCGGGCATCGCCATGTTCCTGACCGCACCGGTGGCGGGCCGCCTGTCGGGCAAGGCCGACCCCCGGCTTGATGCTCATCACCGGGTTCCTGTTCTTCGCGCTGGGCACCTGGTGGCTCACCTTCCTGACGAAGGATTGGGATTTCTGGGAGCTGTTCTGGCCGCAGGTGTTCCGCGGCGTCGGCCTGATGCTGGCGATCGTGCCGATCAACAACATCGCGCTCGGCACGTTGCCGCCGGAGCGGCTGAAGAACGCGTCGGGGCTCTATAACCTGATGCGCAACCTGGGCGGCGCGGTGGGGCTGGCGGCGCTGACCACCGTGCTCAACGACGCGCACGGACCTGCATCTGGCGCGCCTGCACGAGGCCATCACCTGGTCGCGGCAGCCGGCGCTGGAGACGCTCAACAACCTGACGCAAAGGTTCTCGTCGTATGGCAGCGACGCGCAAGCGATGGCGCTGAAGCAGCTCAACCAGATCGTGCACCGGCAGGGCGTGGTGATGGCGTTTGCCGACGTGTTCCTGCTGCTGACGTTCTTGTTCGGGGCACTGGCCGTGCTGGCGCTGGTGATGAAGCGCCCACCCGCTGCGGCGGGCGCCGGCGCCGGCCACTAGGAGCGCGCACGCGATCCGTTTCGGGCTGCCTGCGCTCCTGGAAGCCGAGCCCCGGCTTCTCGAAGCCGGAGCGAGGCTGTCCGGGATCTAGCTCCGGAGCTTGAAACACCACACGCATACCATGCGCATACCATGCGGCGCGCTTCGTCGCGTCACCGTGCACCGCCGTGCGCACGTCAGCTGCGGGCAAGGCCCCGGCTCGGCGCGCCTGACCCGATTTCGATCGGATCGAGTTCGCGCCGGCCGCGGACGCAAACGGAGAGCGGTCCGCGACCAATCGGGCAGCCGGTCGCATCCTCTCCGGAGCCGCGTCCGGCATTCACCAGCCGCGTCACCCGTCAGGCGGCGAGCGCCTGCTCCAGGTCGGCGATGATGTCGGCCGCATCCTCGATGCCGATCGAAACGCGCACCACGTCGTCGCCGGCGCCGGCCGCCTTCCTCTGCTCGTCGGTGAGCTGGCGGTGCGTGGTCGAGGCCGGATGGATGATCAGGCTCCTGACATCGCCGATGTTGGCCAGATGCGAGAAGAGCTTGACGTTGGAGACGAGCTTCACGCCCGCCTCGTAGCCGCCCTTGAGACCGAACGTGAACACCGACCCGGCGCCCTTGGGGCAGATCTTCTGGGCAAGCGCATGACAGGGATTGTCGGGCAGGCCCGCATAGTTCACCCACGCGACGCGCTTGTCCTTGGCGAGATGCTTGGCCACGGTGAGCGCGTTCT
Source organism: uncultured Alphaproteobacteria bacterium (assembly GCA_963797005.1). Taxonomy (GTDB): domain Bacteria; phylum Pseudomonadota; class Alphaproteobacteria; order Rhizobiales; family Hyphomicrobiaceae; genus AWTP1-13. Next base: position 80,649 of record CAWCOF010000004.1, on the reverse strand, counting down.
CGCAATGCTTGGCCATGCGCAAGGGCAGCGTCTCCATGCCCGTCAGAATGAGAAAGGCGTTGAAGGGCGACATCGCCGGCCCGAGGTCGCGCAAGCCCAGCGCACGGGCGGCAACCGCGAAGGCGAAGCTGCCGAACGTCTCGGCCATGCGCATGCCGTTGTAGCTCGGGTTGGGGTCCTGCAGCGCGGGATACTTCTTCTTGGAGCCCAGCCAGTCGAAGGTGCCGCAATCGACGATGGCGCCGCCGATCGAGTTGCCGTGCCCGCCCATGAACTTCGTCAGCGAGTGGATGACGATGTCGGCGCCGAACTCCTTCGGCCGGCACAGGTAGGGGGTCGCCAGCGTGTTGTCGACGATCAGCGGCACGCCGGCCTTCTTGGCGATCGCCGCGATCGCCGGCAGGTCGACGACGATGCCGCCGGGGTTGGCGATCGACTCGCAGAAGATCGCCTTGGTCTTTGGCGTAACGGCGGCGGCGAAGGTCTCAGGTCGCGTGGCATCGGCCCACGCCACATTCCAATTGAAGTTCTTGAACGCGTGATTGAACTGGTTGACCGATCCGCCATAGAGCTGCCGGCCGGCGACGAACTCGTCGCCCGGCTGCATGAGGGTATGGAACGCCACCGCCTGGGCGGCATGACCGGAGGCGACGGCCAGCGCCGCCGTTCCGCCCTCGAGCGCGGCCACGCGCTGCTCGAGCACGGCCTGGGTCGGCCCGCCGATACGCGTGTAAATGTTGCCGAAAACTTCCAAGTTGAACAGCGACGCGGCGTGGTCGGCGTCGTTGAAGACGTAGGATGTCGTCTGGTAGATCGGCGTCACCCGCGCGCCGGTCGAGGGGTCGGGCGCGGCCCCGGCGTGAACGGCCAAGGTGGAGAAACCAGGCGCGGCATCAGCGGGTCGATCCATTGCCATCTCCTGTGCGACGAATTGCTGCGGTCGTGCCACCCGAGCCAATTGCGGCGCCCAAGTCAACCGGCGAAATCCCGACTGCGTGACTAGGGGTATGCGGATTCCCACAGCCTGCGGACCCGGAGGACTACGGATATCCATGGTCCCATGCTAGTAGCCTGACCCTGCGCAGAGGACATCGGCACCTGCGCGTTTCCTTGGCACGACGGCGGCAGCTATCTATACTTTTGCCGTCAGGTTTTATGAAAGAGTCACGATGCGCGCATGCACTCCTGCCACGGTCGGCCGCGCGGTCAGCTACGACTGCTGGACCTGCCCGCAGTGCTCCTTCTCGCTCACCATCGTGCATAGCCGCGAAGGCACGCGCGTGGTGTACGACCTGGAAGGCTGGTCCCGCAGCTGCTGCTCGGCGGACCTGGACACGCCGCTGGCCTGTCCTTCCGTCGGCCGACAGATGTGGAAGTGGCTGTCGCCGCCCGAGGAACAGCCTGCCGCCCCCGAGCCAGGGCGCGCTCGGACGACCTCGGTCACCGCCTGAACCCGCGCCGCTATCGCAGCGAATCCCAATAGCTCGCCATGCGGTGACGCTGGGCGGCATCGGGCAGACGGCCGACCCCGGCAGCAACGTTGTCACGCATGTGGTCGGGCTTGGCCGTGCCGGGGATGACGCAGGTCACGGCGGTGTGACCGAGGATGAACTTCAAAAAGAATTGACCCCAACTCGAGCAGTCGAGCTCGGCGGCCCACGCGGGGAGCGCCTTGCCGCGGACGTGCCCGAAGAGGCCGCCGGTTGAGAACGGCCGATTGACGAGGACGGCAACGCCGCGCTCCGCCGCGAGCGGCAGCAGGCGCTCCTCCGCATCGCGCACGTCGATCGAATAGGCGAGCTGCACGAAGTCGATCTCCTCGGCGCGGATGACGGCGGCGAGGTCGGCGAGCGCCGAGGACGTGTAGTGCGTGATGCCGATGTAGCGGAAGCGGCCCTTCTCCTTCCAGCTCCTGAGCGTCTTCAAGTGCGTGCGCCAGTCGAGAAGGTTGTGGATCTGCATGAGGTCGATGGTGGAGGCCTGCATCTTGGCGAACGAGGCGCTCATCTGCGCGGCGCCGGCGGCTTCGCCCGAGGTCCACACCTTGGTGGCGAGGAACGGGCTCTGCTTGGGCTTCATTTCCGCGAGCAGCGTGCCGACCACGGCCTCGGCGCGGCCGTACATGGGCGAGGAATCGATCACGCTGCCGCCCGCCTCGAACAGCACCTGCAGCACCTGCTTGCGCTGATCGAGGGCGCCGCGCTCCGAGCCGATGTCGAAGGCCTGCCAGGTGCCGAGGCCGACGACGGGGATTTGCTCATTTGTCTTGGGGATGGGTCGGGTGAGCATGGTCGGCCTCTCTGTGTAGGTTGGGTCAAGCGAAGCGACGCCACAAAACGAGCGACGCCCGCAACCCCGTGGTGAGCTTGTCGAACCACGGCTTGGAGTATGCCATCCGTCCTTCGACAAGCTCAGGACTGCGGTGGAGGAACATGGCCACGAATCACCTCGGCCACAGGATCAGCTGCGTGTTGCGGAACTGGGCGATGGGCTTGTCAGACCCTTCCGGCGTCACGGTCGCGTCCCACACCTGCGTCGTGCGGCCCTGATGCAGAGGGCGCGCGACGCACATGATCCCGCCTTCGCGCGCCGAGCCGAAGAAGTTGCTCTTGAGCTCCATGGTGGTGAAGCCGATCGCGCCCTGCGGCAGGCTCCTGACCGTGCCGTAGCCGCAGCAGGTGTCGGCGAGCGTGACGACCGTGCCGGCATGCAGAAAGCCGTTCCAGGAGTTGACCGCCTTGCGCGCGGTCAGCCTGGCGACCACCTCCTGCGGCTCGACCTTGAGAAAGGCGAGGCCGAGATGGCCCGGCAGGTACTCGGCGCCGGCGGCATTCCATTCCTCCAGCGTCTGCGGGATAGCGATGTCCATGCGTGCTCCTTGGTAGGTTGGGTCGAGCGATAGCGATGACCCAACACAATTCCTGGGCTCGATATCTTGCGTTGGGTCTTCGCTTCGCTCGACCCAACCTACAGCTCAGGCCAGCGCGCCTTCACGATCGAGGTCGTTTGCCACCTCGTCGAGTGCGCTTGCCCAACCGCTCGGCGATGGCCTCGATCTCAGCCGCCTCGATGATCAGCGGCGGGGCGAACACGAGCCGATCGCCGACCACGCGCACGATGAGCCCGTGCCTCTGCGCCGCCGCGCTCACGCGCGAGGCGACCCCGAGCGCGGGCTCGAAGGGCACACGCGCCTTGCCGTCCTGCATCAGCTCCATGCCGAGGATCAGGCCGACCCCGCGCACATCGCCGACCAGGCGATGGGATGCGAATTTGCCGAGCGCCGACTGCAGCTCCGGCCCCAGCCGCTTGGCCCGCCCGACGATATCCATCTCCTGGTAGATCTTCTGCACCTCGAGCGCCACGGCCGCCGCGACCGGATGGCCCGCGTAGGTAAAGCCGTGGGCGAAATTCCCGTGCGTGTCGGACTGCGCGAGCATCGCCTCGTGTACGCGCTCGTTGATCAGAACGGCCGAGATCGGCTGCATGGCGGCGGAGAGCGCCTTGGCCGAGGTCATCATGTCGGGGCGGATGCCGTACGTCCGGCTGCCCCACATCTCCCCGGTGCGGGCAAAGCCGCAGATCACCTCGTCGGCAACAAACAGGATGTCGTATTTCTCGAGGACCGCCTGCACCTTGTCGAAGTAGCCGGCCGGCGGCGTGATCGCCCCGCCCGCCCCCATGACCGGCTCCGCGAAGAAGGCCGCGATCGTATCTGGCCCCTCCTCCTGGATCAGGTTTTCGAGCGCCTCGGCCATGCGCGCGGAGAACTGCTCCTCGCTCTCGCCCGGCTCGTGTTGCCGGTAGTAGTGCGGAAACTCGGTGTGCTTGAAGTTGGCGAAACGGCAGGCCGAAGCCCGCATGCATGTCGGGCTTTCCCGACAGGCTGACGGCGGCCGCGGTGTTGCCGTGATAGGCGAAGCGGCGGGCGATGATCTTGCTCCGCTGCGGCTCGCCCTTGGCGTGCCAGTAGTACCAGGCGAGCTTGATGGCGGTGTCGTTGGCCTCCGAGCCGGAGCACTGGAAGACGACGCGCGCCATCGGCACGGGCGCGATCTCGAGGAGCTTCTCGGCGAGCTCGATCGCGGGCTCGTTGGAGCGGTGGCGATAGAGATGGTAGTAGCCCAGCGACGCGCATCTGCTCGTAGGCGACCTTCGCCAGCCGCTCCGACGAGAAGCCGAGCGAGGCGCACCACAGCCCCGCAACCGCCTCGATGTAGTCGCGGCCCGAGTCGTCGAACACGCGGCAGCCTTCGCCGCGCGTGACCACGACGGGCCCCTCGGTCTGATGCTTGCGCAGGTTGGTCTGCATGTGCACGACACTGGCGATGTCGCGCGCCTGGATGGAGTTGGGGATGTAGGTCATGCGTCGTCTTTCGCTGCCTTGGCCTTGAGTGCCTGCGGGTCGGAGATGCCGTAGTCGTGCGCGGCGGCTTTCTCACTCACGTAGCCGCCGAGGAGATCGCGGCCGATTGCGCCGGGATCGCGCTCCGCCACCGGCCCGAAGCCGCCCGAGCCCGGCGTGATCATGTCGACGACGGAGCCCGCCGGCGCGTTGAAGGCGCCCTTGCTCGGCAGATGGCGGGTGGCGCCGTCCGGCGTTGTCAGCGTGACGACGGCCGCCGCGCCCGCCTTGCCGCCCAGCAGCCCGAACGGCGGCGAGGTCATCCGCTCCATGCACAGCGAGCCGATCGCGTCGGCACCCTCCAGCAGGCGCCACACGCGCCGTGCACCGCAGCCGCCGCGGTACTTACCGGCACCGCCCGAAGTCGGGATGGATCTCGTAGCGCTCCACGCGCACGGGGAAGGCCATCTCCACCACCTCCACCGGCGTGTTCATGGTGTTGGAGATGCCGCTGGCGACGACGTTGATGCCGTCCTTGGTGGGGCGCGCGCCGAAGCCGCCCTTCACCGTCTCGTAGGAGACGTAGCGCCGCCCCGAGCGCGGATCGACGCCGCCGAACGTGAGGATCGCCGAGGTGCCCTGGCTGCAGGCCATCACCTGGTCCGGCCAGAAGCCGGAGAGCGCGCCCATCACCATGTCGGCGACGCGATGCGAGATCTCGTGGTTGGCGTAGACGACGGGCGCGGGGAACTCGGCGTTGACCACCGAGCCCTTCGGCGCCTTGACCTCGATGGTGCGCCAGCAGCCCGAGTTGGGCGGAATGAGGCTGTCGGGATCGACCGCCATCTTGAGCCCGCAGTAGACGCCCGAGGCCGTCACCGACAGCGGCGCATTGATCGGGCCCTTTGACGCGCGGATCGGTGCCGGCGAAGTCGACCTCCAGCCGGTCGCCGGTCTTCTTCACCCGCATGCGGACCCAGAACGGCGCATCGTTGCCGGCCGCGTCGTCGGGAATGCCGTCGCCGTCGCAGAAGTCGGCGAAGGTGCCTTCGCCGTCGGGCAAGATCGGCAAGCGCCGCCCGCATCAGCCGCTCCGAGTAGTCCATGACCTCGGCCATGTAGGCGATGAGCCGCTCCGCCCCATGACGCTCGGCCAACGCCTTCAGGCGCTCGGTCGCGCGCAAGGTGGCGGCGAGCTGGGCGCCAAGGTCGCCCTTGCGCTCGTCCGGCGTGCGCACGTTGGCCAGGATCACCTTCTCGAGGTCGACGTTGGCGACGCCGCGACTGACGAGGCGCAGCGGCGGCAGGCGCAGGCCCTCGCCGTAGATCTCGGTGACGGCGCCGTAGCTGCCGGGCGTGGCCGAGCCGACGTCGGGCCAGTGGGCGCGCAGGCAGGCATAGCCGAGCAGCCGCCCATCGTGGAACGCCGGCCGCACCACGTTGACGTCGGGGAGATGGCTGCCGCCGAAATAGGGATCGTTGTGGATGAACACGTCGCCGTCGTGCACGTCGGCGCCAAAGGCCGCCACGACCGCGCGCACCGCATCCGGCATGCTGCCCAAGTGGATCGGCAGGTCCGGCCCCTGCGCCACCATCTCTCCCTTCGCATCGAAGACGCCGCAGGAGTAGTCGCCGGCGGATTTCAGGATCGGCGAATAGGCCGTCTTGGCCAGGACGACGCGCATCTCCTCGGCGATCTTGTAGAAGCTGTTCTTGACGATCTCGAAGGTGGCAGGGTCGGCGCCGTTGATTATGTCTTTCATCTCTCTCCGGTCCCGATCTCCGCGTTGGGTCGTCGCATCTTGCGCCGCACGCATTCCCTCTCCCCACTCTTCCGTGGGGAGAGGGTTAGGGTGAGGGGCAGCAACAGGGCTCTACGCAAGCGACTGCCCCTCACCCCGACCCTCTCCCCGCAAGCCCTCGGGCTCAGCGCGGATATCGCGTGCCCGCGGACGGCCCGAGGGCAAGCGGGGAGAGGGAGTGCGCGCCATTGCAACGAAGCCGTCCTCGTTCATCTTAGCCTGCCAGCCGGGGGGAACAAGAATGGTGGACTCCAAGGATTCGATGACGGCGGGACCTTGCACGCCGAGCCCTGCCGGCATGCGGGCGCGGTCGAAGACTTTGGCTCTCACGGCGCCGGTGTCGCGGAACCACAGCTCGCGCTCGCTCTTGACGGCGTCGGTCCCTGCCGGCGCGGTCTTGTCGCGGATGGCGAGCGGCGGAATGGCGCCGATCGCGCTCACGCGCACGCTGACGAGCTGCACCGGCTCGGTGCGATTGTCGTGGCCGTAGGTGAGACGGTGGCGGTCGTGGAACGCCTCGGCGATGGCGGCAAGGCCTGCGCGATCGAGCGCCCGCTGGGGAACGGAAACGGCCAGCTCGTAGGACTGGCGCTCGTAACGGGCGTCGATGGCGCGCTCGAACCGGCGATGCCCGGGCGCGATGCCCGCTCGGTCGAGCATCCCGGCGCCTTGCCGTTCCAGAGCGGCGAAGGCCGCTTCCAGCTCTGCGGGATCGGCATTGGCGGTGGTGGCATAGACGGTGCGAACGTAGTCGCGCTTCAAGTCCGTGCCGATCAGGCCGAGCGCGGAGAAGGCACCGGGAACGGGCGGACAGATGATCTGGGAAAGCCCGAGCTCGTCGGCGAGCGCGGCTGCATGCAGCGGGCCGGCGCCGCCGAACGCGGCCAGCGTGAACTGCGCGCGGGTCGTGCCCGCGCTGCACCGAGACGATCTTGAGCGCCTCGGCCATGGCGTGATTGACGACATCGATGACGGCCGCCGCCGCGGCGCGCGCCTCGATACCCAAAGGCTCCGCGAGGCGCTTGCGGATCGCCGCCTCGGCCGCCGCGTGATCGATCGGCAGATCGCCGCCGAGCAGCGAGCCCTTGTCGAGATAGCCGAGCAGCAGATTGCAGTCGGTGACGGTCGGCTCGGTGCCGCCGCGGCCATAGCAGACCGGTCCCGGCACCGCGCCGGCGCTCTTGGGGCCGACGCGCAGCGAGCTGGCGCGATCGACCCAGGCGATCGAGCCGCCGCCGGCGGAGACCTCGGCGAGATCGATCACCGGCACGCGGATCGGATGGCCGGTGCCGTTCATCCAGCGGTTGCCGGAGGAGCCGCCGCCGACCTCGTACTCGGGCGTGGTCTCGTATTGGCCGTCGCGGATCAGGCTCGCCTTCGCCGTGGTGCCGCCCATGTCGAAGGAGAGAAGGTTGCCGTCCCCCGTCTGCCGCGCCACCAGTGCCGCCGCCACGACGCCTGCCGCAGGGCCCAACTCCACCGCGACCGCCGGCATGGCCACGGCCTCGCCGGCTTCGAGGATGCCGCCGTTGGAGCCCATGACGTAGAGCCGCGGCAGGCCCTTGGCTTGCGTGGCCTTCTCCAGCCCTTCCAGGTAGGACGCAAGGATGGGGCCGACGTAGGCACACACAGCCGTGGTGGAGGTGCGCTCGAACTCCTTGATCTCGGGCAGCACCTCACAGGACAGGTAGACAGGCACGTCCGGCAATGCTGCCCGCAGGCGCGCACCCAGGCGCGCCTCGTGCTGCGGGTTGAGGAAGCTGAAGAGCAGCGAGACGGCAATCGCATCGACGCGCGCCTGCCTGAGCGCCGCCACCAGCGGCTCGATCTCGGCCTCGGCGAGCGGCGTGACGATCCCGCCGTCGGCACCGAGGCGCTCCGTGATTTCGAACCGGCGCTGGCGCGGGATCAGGATGGCCGGCGGGTCCTGAAAAAGGTCGTAGAGGTCGCCGCGGGCCGAACGCCTGAGCTCCAGGACGTCGCGGAAGCCGCGGGTGGTGACGAGGGCGGCGCGTGCGCCCTTCTCCTCGAGGATGGCGTTGGTGACGACGGTGGTGGCATGCGACAGCAGCCCCACGTCGGCAGCCGCCACGCCATGCCGCCCCATGGCGGTGGTGACGGCCGTCAGCACGCCGTCGGCGAGGTTGCCGGGCGTGGTGGGCACCTTGGCGACGCCGATGCGCCCGCTCGCCTCGTCGACGAGCGCCACATCCGTGAATGTGCCGCCGATATCGACCCCGATCCGCCACGCCATGTCCGCTCGTCTCCCGTCTGGTGCGGGCATTCTAGACTAGGCTTGCGCGGTGAGTCAGGCGTTGCACCGACACTCAGGTATGTGCCGGCAGGTATGTGCCGGCGAGGATGGACCTCCGGGAAAGTCCCATCTGCCGCATCCACGACCCTGGTGCACAATGCCAGGGCAAACTGCGGTGGCCGCAGCTGCCCTGGCTGTGGTCGCTACTCGATAGGCCGGCTCTTTTCCTAGCCCTGGCCGAGCGGGAGTGCCACGTAGCGGGTGCCCTGTGCCGTCTTGAGCCGGAGGAGCACGGCGCGTTTGCCGCTCTCCTTGGCGTGTGCGATGGCGCCGTCCACGTCGCCGGGTCGCGACACGGCCTGGCCACCGGCATCCAGGATCACGTCTCCTTGGTGTACGCCCTTGGTGGCGGCCGCGCTCTGCGGATTGACGCCCATGACCACGACGCCGCGCGAGCCGGCGCCTTCGACCTGGTCGGCTGGCGCCAGATAGAGCCCGAGCTTGCCTTCCCGGCTGTCGGACCGGCCGTTGTCGGAGCTGGCAAGCTTGTCTCCGTCCTTGGGATAGGACGCCGCCGTCAGGCTGATCGTCCGGTCCGCGCCGTTGCGCTTGACGTGCAGCTTCAGCGTCGTTCCGGGGGCGATCTGCGCCACCTTGCGAGCCAGATCGCGCGCGTCCTTTATCTCAGCGTTGTCGAGCGCCGTGACGATGTCGCCGCTCTGCAGGCCTGCCTTGGCCGCTGGGCTGCCCGGCTGGACACGGTCGATGAGCGCGCCGCGCGCATTCCCGAGCCCGAGGCTGTCGGCAATGTCGGCCGTCACCGGCTGGACGAGGACGCCGACCCAGCCACGCGTGACGCTGCCTTTCGTCATCAGCTGCTCGGCGACCATTTTGGCCGTCGGGGCCGGAATGTCGAAGGCGATGCCGACCGAGCCGCCCGAGGGCGAATAGATCGCGGTGTTGATGCCGACGACCTCGCCGCGCATGTTGAAGCTGGGGCCGCCGGAGTTGCCCTTGTTCACGGGTGCGTCGATCTGCAGATAGTCGTCGTAGGGTCCCGAACCGATGTCGCGGCCGCTGGCCGAGACGATGCCGGCGGTGACGGTGCCGCCGAGGCCATAGGGGTTGCCCATGGCCAGCACCCAGTCACCGACACGCGGCGGTTCCGACGAAAGCTTGGCGAACTTGAAGTCGCCCGAGCCCTCGACTTTCAGCACGGCGAGATCGGTCTTCGGGTCGGTGCCGACGACCTTGGCGGCGTAGGTCTTGCCGTCGATGGTCTTGACCTGGACGCGCTTGGCATGATCGACGACGTGGTTGTTGGTCAAGATGTAGCCGTCGGCCGAGATGAAGAAGCCCGAGCCCTGGGCATGAACCAGGGGGGGCCTGGCATTCGGCGCATTCGGCCCCGAGGGTTGACCGAACTGCCGGAAGAAGAACTCGAAGGGAGAGCCCGGACCGAGCCGATTTTGTCCCTCGCCCCGCTGCGACGTGAGGCCAAAGCCGTTGTCCGCCTCGGCATCGACGTAGACCGACACGACCGTCGGTTTCAGGTTATCGACCAGATTGGCGAAGGTCGGCATCTGCACCGGCGAGGAGGCAACAACCTCGGCGGCGAGCGCGCTGCTCCCGCTCATCAAAGATCGTGCGTGGTCCTTCGTGGCGAGGCCGAACGACGTGCCGACGACGGCCAGCATGGCAAGGCCAGTGGCCGCGGCAAGGGTACGCTTCGACGGCCGTTTGGATGGCCAGAGGCGACGATGGCCCTGCTCCTCATGTTCTGTTGTCATGGCTTTTCCTCGATGAGAATGCGAATGGATCGGCACCAGCAGCAGGAAGGCCGTGTGGTGCCCATGCTTAGAGATAGGCGCTCGGCAAAAGTTCGGGAGAGAACAGACGATTACAGTTTGGACATGTCGCGTGCGCTGCTTGTCGTTAATGCCGCAGGTCGCGCGATTCGTGGGAACGCTTCAGCTCACGCTTGGTTAGGAGCAATCCGTGCATAGGCCGGCTGCATTGATTTAAGTGGCATGTCGAACCGCATCCTTGCGGCTTTGCCTTGCGATCCGCAGCGCCCCGAGCGATCGTCTTTCTGCCAACATCGCTGACGGCAGGAGGGCGGCATGACGGGCCAGCAGGCGATCGCATTCGGCGTGCTCGGCCTGACGCTTGTCATGTTCGTGTGGGGGCGCTGGCGCTACGATGTGGTGGCGACGTTCGCGCTTCTCGTCGTCGTGATCGCCGGGCTCGTGCCCGCAAAGGACGCCTTCAACGGTTTCGCTCACCCCGCGGTCATCACCGTTGCGGCCGTGCTGATCATCAGCCGAGGCCTGCAGAACGCGGGCCTCGTCGATGCGGTGGTCAGGGCGATTGCACCGTTGCGTGGCCGCGAGGACGCGCAGCTTGCCGCGCAGTGCATTGCCATCGCCTTCCTTTCGGCGTTCATGAACAACGTCGGCGCGCTCGCGCTGATGCTTCCCGTCGCGCTGCGCAATGCCTATCGCGACGGCTATCCGCCCGCAAAATCGCTGATGCCGCTTGCCTTCGCCTCCCTGCTGGGAGGGCTCGTAACGCTGATCGGCACGCCGCCCAACATCATCATCGCGGCGTTTCGCGCCGAGCATGCGGGGACGCCGTTCGGCATGTTCGCTTTCACGCCTGTCGGCGGCGCAGTGGCCGTTGCCGGCCTGGCTTTCCTCGTGCTGATCGGGTGGCGCCTCCTGCGGCTGGAGGGCCGCAAGTCGGATGCCGGCCCGGCGTTCGCGATCACCGGCTATGTGACGGAGGCCGAGGTGCCGGAGGACGCGAAGGCCGTCGGCATGACGGTTTTCGAGCTGGAGGAGCTGGCGGAGGATGATGTCGTCATCGTCGGCCTGGTCCATGGCGATCAGAGGCGCCTCGTGCCGGCAGGCAGGCAGCGCGTGCGCGCCGGCGACGTGCTGGTCTTGCGCGGCGATGCCGATGCTCTCAAGTCGATGATCGATGCGGCGGGCATCAAGCTGGCCGGCGACAAAGAGATCAAGCGGGAGGATCTCAGGTCGGAGGATATCGAGCTCGTCGAGGTGGTGGTGTCGCCCGGCTCGAACCTGATCGGTCGAACGCCCATTTCCTCGCGCCTGCGCACCATCCATGGCGTCAACGTTCTTGCCATTGCGCGCCAGGGACGCCGCATCAACGAGCGGCTCGGCCACGTGCGGTTCCAACCCGGCGACGTGATGCTGTTGCAAGGGCCCCGCGTGGAGATGCCAGAGATCCTGGCACGGCTGGAGTGCCTGCCGCTGGCGGCACGAAGCCTGGGCCTCGGCAACCAGAAGCGGCTCCTGCTCGCCGGCGGCCTTTTCGCGGGCGCCATCGGTCTCGTGGTCGCTGACGTCCTGCCGGTTCACATCGCCTTCGTCGCGGCGGCCGCGTGCTATGTCGCGACCAACATCGTGCGGCCCACCGACGTCTATACCGCGATCGACTGGCCGGTGATCGTGCTGCTGGGCGCCATGTTTCCCGTCGGCTGGAGCCTGGAAACGACGGGCGGCACGGCGCTGATCGCCAATACGCTGCTGCGTTTCACGGAAGGCCTCGGCGTGGTCTGGGTGCTGTTCTTCGTCCTGGTCGCAACCATGTTCCTGTCGGACGTCATCAACAACAACGCCACGGCGGTGCTGATGGCGCCCATCGCCATGACGGTGGCGTCCAGGCTCGGGGTGAACGCCGACCCATTCCTCATGGCGGTGGCGATCGGCGCCTCTTGCGCCTTCCTGACGCCGATCGGGCATCAGTCGAACACGTTGGTCATGGAGCCGGGCGGATATCGCTTCGGCGACTACTGGCGGGTCGGGCTGCCGCTCGAGCTGGTCATCGTGGCGGTTGCCTTGCCGATGATCTTGTGGATCTGGCCGCCGTGAGCATCACCAGCCGCTGGCCGTCCTGACGCTTCGCTATGGCGCGGGCTTTGGTGCCGGCGGGCTTCCCGGCTGCGCGCAGTCCCTAATGGCTTGGACAGCACCCTGGATTTCGGCATGGTTGCCAAAAGATATGGTCTGATCCGTCGTCGTCGGACCGCGCGCTCGATTGTAGATCACCGAGGCCCTGTCCGGGGGCTCGCGCTTGGCATAGATGATGGCGTAGTCCGCACCGGAGAACGAGGATCCGGGAAGCTTGTGGACACTGAAGGTGCCGCGTTCGGTCCCGAAGCGCCCCGCCGCGCACGCAGCCACGTCCTCGGCCGGGGGATAGGTTTCGCATCCGGCGAGGACCACCGTCACCAGCGCAAGCAAGAGGATACGGCTACGGAGACGCGCCCGCACCTTTGCGCCCAAAGGTCGTCTCGAACCAATGCCCATTGGGGAGATTGCGGCCGCATTTACTGATTTGATTGGTAGCGGAGGCCAGACTTGAACTGGCGACCTTCGGATTATGATTCCGCTGCTCTAACCAGCTGAGCTACTCCGCCATCGACCGGCGACCTTCTACTGGCTCTTGGGCCCTCCAGCAACCCCCGGCCGCCGGCGCCCGAAGGCAAGCATGCCCTTTGGCTGCCTCTTCCGCTTCAGGTGCCGCGACTGGCACCCGCGCGGGCGCCCGCAGCCAACCGCTGGCGCGCTTCGGCGGCCGCATCCTCCATGGTCATGAAGACCGCTCCCTCTCCCGCGAGCTTGGCCACCAAGTCCTCCATGGCGAGCATGCGGTAGCCGCGGCCGATCACGTAGGGGTGCATGGTGTAGGTCAGCACGCCCCAGTCCACCTCGCGCTGCATGTAGCGGAACTCGTCGAGCCAGCTCTCCATGACCGCGCGCGCCGGCTGCAGGCTTGCAAGGATGGCCGCCGGCGTGCGGATGAACTCGAAATGCGGGTGATCGTCGAGCGACCAGCTGATCGGCATCTCGATCAGCTCCGTCTCCTCGCCGAACCGATAGGGCTGCCCGAGCTCGGCGACATCGCCGCGCCGCGCCCGGTAAGGCGCATAGTCGGCGCCCATCAGGCTGCTGTCGTAGGCAAACCCGTGCGCGATGAGCAGGTCGATGGTGCTGTCGCTCAGGTCCCACGCCGGCGACCGGTAGCCGCGCGCCTTGCGGCCGGTGAGGCGCTGGATCGCGTCGTTGGCGCGCACGAGGTCGGCCTCCTCCTCCTCGCGACTCATGGTCGCCGGCGGAATGTGCCCCCAGCTGTGGTGCGCGATCTCGTGCCCGCCCGCGACGACTGCCTCGCACTCCTTCGGGTAGCTCTCGATGGTGAAGCCCGGCACGAACCAGGTCGTCGGAATCCCGCGCGCCTTGAGAAACGCCAGGATGCGGCGAGAGGCCTGCGCGCCGAACTCGCCGCGCGACAGAGGCGTGGGCGTGGTCATGCCGCGGGCGATGAAGCCCGACATGGTGTCGAAGTCGAAGGTGAGGCAGACGATGTGGCGGGGCATGGCCATGCTCTCCGGCGACGGGACGCTGCCGCGATCATAGCCACGCACGGTGCTCGCCGAAAATCCAATCGTGTGCTGCGCGCCGGAACGGCCCCGCACGATCCCTCTCGCGCCAGCCGTCGCCATCCACACTTCGATGGCGATCGCAGCATGCGCGCCGCCGCGTTCGTTAGAGTGCCGAGAACTCAACGGTCAGGATGGGCACTCGCATGACGACGGTGGCACAGAGCGGCTCCTTCTACGGCTGGCGCGTGGTCGGCGCCGCCTCGGTCCTGGCGGCGTTCGGCTGGGGCGTGGGCTTCTACGGGCCACCCATCTTCCTGAGCGTCGTGCAGGGGACGAGGGGTTGGCCGGTCGCGCTGATCTCGGCAGCCATCACCGTGCACTTTCTCGTCGGTGCCATCGCCGGGGCGAACCTGCCCTCCCTGCACCGGCGCTGCGGCTCCGCGATCGTCACCAAGGCGGGCGCCATCTGTCTGGCGGCGGGCTGCTGTGGATGGGCCGCGGCGGGCGAGCCCTGGCAACTCTTTGCCGCCGCCGCGCTGAGCGGGCTGGGCTGGGGTGCGATGAGCGCCTCCGCCATCAATGCCATCGTCTCGCCGTGGTTCATTCGCTCGCGCCCGGCGGCACTCGGCATGGCCTACAACGGCGCCAGCATCGGCGGCGTGATCTTCTCACCGCTGTGGGTGGCGAGCATCGGCGCGCTGGGCTTCCCGGCCGCGACCGCCGCGATCGGCCTCGTCATGGTGCTCACCGTATGGCTGCTGGCCGACCTGTTCCTCGCCCGCACGCCGCAACAGATGGGGCTGGCACCCGACGGCGATGCGGCTGGCGCGCCGGCGGCCTCCGTCACGTCGCGGGCGGCGGTGCCTTTGCCCGGACGCACTGCTGTGGAGAGACCGCCGCTTCGTGACGCTGTCGGCGGGCATGGCGCTCGGGCTGTTTGCCCAGATCGGCCTGGTGGCGCACCTCTTCTCGCTGCTCGCGCCCGCCCTCGGCGCGCAAGGCGCCGGCCTCGCCATGGCGCTCGTCACGGCCATGGCCATCGCCGGCCGCACCCTCCTCGGCCGGCTCATGCCGATCGGGGCGGACCGGCGGCTCGTAGCTTGCGGCGGCTACGCATTCCAGCTGGCGGGGTCCATCCTGCTCGCGGCGGCCGCGGGCACGAACCTGCCACTGCTGCTGGGAGGCGTCGTGCTGTTCGGCGTGGGCTTCGGCAACGCCACGTCGCTGCCGCCGCTGATCGCCCAGGTCGAGTTCGTCAAGGACGACGTGCAGCGGGCGGTGGCGCTGATGGTCGGCATCGCGCAGGGCGCATTTGCCTTTGCGCCCGCCGTCTTCGGCCTCATCCGCGAGCTGACGTCAGGGCCGCTGTCGGCCGATGCGGGCGCCGCACCCTACCTGTTCGCCGCGGCAGCGCTCGTGCAGGCGTCGGCGATCGCGGCGTTCCTCGCCGGCCGGAGAAGCTAAGCAACTGGCGGCCGAGCGATGCGGCCGCCATCAAGACATCAGAAGGTGTCGACGAGCAGAGCGTCAGGCCGCGACCTTGGTCTCCACCGCCTTGCGGAAGCGCATCATGGTGAAGAGGCCGAAGGGCCTCAGCCCGCGCCTGTCCACCAGCTGCAAGTCATCGCAGACCAGCACGCGCTCCACGTCGAACACCGGGCGCCAGCCCAGCATGTCGGCGAAGGGCGCCATGCGCCGCTCCACCCAGCCGCGCATGCCCTCCTCGGAGCTGAAATGATTGACGAGGATGACCTCGCCGCCCGGCCGGCACACGCGGGAGAGCTCGCGCATGACCTTCTCGGGATCCGGCACCACGGTCATCACGTACATGGCAACGACCGTATCGAAGGCGGCGTCCTCGAAGTCGAGCTCGCCCGCATCCATCTCGCGCAAAGCGGTGACATTGGTGAGACGCTCCTGGGCAACCCGTTCGCGCGCCTTTTCCAGCATCTCGGGCGACAGGTCGATGCCGACGATCTCCAGGTGCCGCGCATAAGCCGGCAGCGACAGGCCGGTGCCGACGCCGACCTCGAGCACGCGACCGGTGCTGCCGTTAATGGCCTCGACGGCGTGCTTGCGTCCTTCGGCGGCGACCCGCCCGAAGGTGTTGTCGTAGACCGGCGCCCAGCGGCGGTAGGCGCTCTTGATGGCGTCCTCGTCGATGCGGGCAACCCGCTCGCCGTCCATGAGGCGCTTGAAAAATGTCGGTGGCCGCGCTGTCTCGAAACGCTCCGTCGATCGCATGACCCAAACTTCCTCCCTCACGCACTAGCACTCAACCTGCCGTCTCGGCAGCGGTATCCAACTCGGCATCCTCGGCTGCAGGGTCCGAGGCGTCGGCCCCCGTCAGGGCACGCGCGATCCACCCACCGCCGAGAACGCGCGCACGCGCGCCCGTGTCGGCATAGAACACACACGCCTGGCCCGCCGCAATGCCATATTCGCCATCGCTGAGCAGCACCCTGGCGCCGTCTGCCGATGCAAACACCGTCCCGGGCTGCGGCGTCGACGTCGATCGGACGCGCACGGCGACGGACATGCCCGCCGCGGGAAGCGGTTCGTCGCCGAGCCAGTTGACGTCCCTGAGGGTGATGCAGTGCGTATGCAAAGCACCGCGCGGACCGACCACGACCTCTCTGCGCTCCGCATCGAGACGCACCACGTAGAGCGGCGCGGGGCCTGGGATGCCCAGGCCCCGGCGCTGGCCGATCGTGTAATGGATGATGCCGTTGTGGCGGCCGAGCACGCGGCCATCGACGTGGACGATATCGCCGGCGTCGGCCGCTCCGGGCTTCAGCCGCTCGATGACATTGGTGTAGCGGCCCTGCGGCACGAAGCAGATGTCCTGGCTGTCCGACTTGTCGGCCACGGGCAGGGCGAAACGGCGGGCGAGCGCCCGCACCTCGGCCTTGGCATGGCCGCCCAGGGGAAACATGAGGGAGGCAAGCTGGCCGCGCGTGGTCGCAAACAGGAAGTAGCTCTGGTCGCGCTCCGCATCCCGGGCGCGGTAGAGCTCGGGGCCGCCGGGGCCGGCCCGGAGCTCGATGTAATGGCCGGTCGCCAGCGTGTCCGCCTCAAGCTCGCGCACGGTCGAGAGCAGCTCGTGAAACTTGATCTGCTGGTTGCACACGACGCAGGGGACGGGCGTCTCGCCGGCGATATAGCTGTCAGCAAAAGACTGGATGACGGTCGCCTTGAAGCGCTGCTCATAGTCCAGGACGTAATGCGGGATGCCGAGCCGGTCGGCGACGCGGCGCGCGTCGTGGATATCCTGCCCGGCACAGCAGGCTCCGCGCCGGCCAACCGCGGCGCCGTGATCGTAGAGCTGCAGGGTGACGCCGATGACCTCGTGCCCCTGCTCCTTGAGGAGCGCAGCCACCACCGAGGAGTCGACACCGCCCGACATGGCGACGACCACCCTTCGTCTTGCATCTGCAGTTGGAGCTCGCACGCGCGAGTGCGGAATAGCCACGGCCGGCACTAGGTCGATGATACCAAATTCACCACGATCACTGTGCCGTTCCCCGGCGAGCGGCGGCACTATGGCCGCCGGAGGGGGCACAATCAAGGCCGGCCATTGCATGGCATCCCCGCCGATCGGCGCGGCCCGCCCCGCGGCACGAACTTTGCGACCTCTGCAATGACCGTGCTGGAACGGAACAAGCGTCGGACAAGCGGGGGCTTGGACATGAGGAAACACTCAACGAACTTAAGAATTGTCCAGAATGTAACCAGCATTAACCAAATAACGGCGCAAAACTTCTTGGAGTATTTACCCCGTCACTTAGGTCGATTTTAATCGCGTTAGGCTAGTGTCGGGCGCAGGTCAGAAGAAGAGTACCGAGTATCATGACCGATCAGCAGTACAGGGCAAGAGTGCGCTACGTCATCGGGCCGGACGGCAGTCCGCTCACCGTGGCCGATCTACCGCCCAAGGACACCAAGCGCTGGGTGATTCGGCGCAAAGCGGAGGTGGTGGCAGCCGTTCGTGGCGGTCTCCTGAGCCTCGAGGAGGCTTGCGAGCGCTACAAGCTGACCGTCGACGAGTTCCTGTCGTGGCAGCGATCGATCGATCGCTACGGCCTGCCCGGACTGCGGGCGACCCGCGTCCAGGACTACCGGGAATAAGACTCGCGGCGGGCCGGCGTTCGGCCTGCTAACCCTACCGCGTCTCCCGTTTTGATCCCGTCGGGCGCTCCCCTGCGGGGTCTCTGCACGTCTCTGCCCGTTAAGGCTTAGCGGGGGCGGGGGCGCGGCCCCTGACGCTTACGGGAATAGGCTGCGGGGGATAGAGAATGCGCACCTCGCACCCCTTGCCGCCCGCTGCCCACATTTCGACGTCTTTTGCCATCGCGGCACCAAGGGTCGGCATCATCTTGATGTTGGTGATCTCGACCTTCGCTCCCGCCGGAGCGCGCACAAACGTTACGTGAAAGGCGCGCGACCCGCGCTGGTCGCTGTAGGTTGAATCACGCTCGTGCAGGACGATCTCGGCCGCCCCTCCCTCGGCCGGCGGCTTGGCTTGGGCGTGGAAGACGTGGGAGGCCTTGAGCGGGCCGCCCGGGCCGAGCCAGCAACCCAAGGCACCGCGCGCAACGAGCTCATAGAGCCTCCGTCGGCGTGCCCGCCGCCATCACGGTCGTGCTTGGCGGCCCGTTGCCGGGTTCGGGAGATGGCGGCATGACCAGCGACGATGTCTGCAGCGCGCTGGGGCCAGCCGGGATCTGGGGCTTGGTCGCAGACGCACACCCCCCGACCGCCAAAGCCGAGAGCAAGGCAACTGCAACCGCGCTTCGAGCGCCCATGCCCTGCGCTCCCCCTTGCGCACAACCATCGCCGGGGCAACCTAGGCCGCGTCGCGGCGCCCGGACAGCGGCCACGCCTCGGCCTGTGAGAAGTCGGCGGCGCCGATCAGCGCGAACGGGCAGCTTCAGAATTTGTAGTTCACGCCGAAACGGACGAGGTGGAAGTCGAAATCCGATTTCACGGTGTAGGCATAGGGCGGCGAGCCGCCGGTCGCGGTCTCCTGGGTGCGCACGGACCGATCGCCGAGGTCGACGAACAGGTACTCGCCCTTGAGGGTCAGATTGCCCCGGAGCGCGTATTCGAAGCCGACGCCTGCCGTCCAGCCGACCGAGACGCCGGCATTGGAGCCCACCGAGCACGTGGTGGCCGCCGTGCAGGCGGTTCCCACGGGCCCCACGACCGCGGCATCGAGCTTGGTCTCGCCATAAGCGAAGCCACCCGAGGCGAACAGCATCGTGTTGGTGGCGGGGAACAGGCCGAGGCGTCCGCGAACGGCGCCGAACCAGTCGACACGCTGATCGATCGTGGTGTTGAAGGTGTTCGGCGTGCCGGTGATGGAGCCGGTGCCGGCGATCCGCGCCAGGTCGAAATCGACTTCCACGCCGACGAGCGCACTGCCGAGGTGGACGTTGTAGCCGGCCTGCCCGCCGGAGACGTAGCCCGCCGCATCGTAGGACATGCCCGGCTGCACGTCGCCGATCGCCAGCGACGTCCCAGCCGCGGTGCTGCCGGCCGAAATGCGCGGCCCTGCCGCCCCCCATCCGTACCCGGAGCTGAGGCCCGCATAGAGACCGTTCCACATGTACGGCTCTCCGACATTGCTGTGCCTGAGGGAGCTTGGCTGCCGAGCCGCGCCGGAAAGCTTGTAGCTGCCTTGAAGGAACACACCGTACCGGTCGGTGTCGAACTTGACGACCTGCGGACTGCCGCCACCCGTCGTATCCTCGAAATGCGAATGGCCGTCGCTGGTCTCCAGGTGCCACCAGCGCGCGCCCACACCCAGGCTCAGCGCCTCGCTCAGCTGGTAGGCGACGACGATCTCGGCTTGGACCCCGTTGCCCGTGCCGTCCTCTTTGAGGCCGTCGAGATCGCGGCGCAGGTTGTGACGGTCGGTGTTGTCGAGCCAGCTGCGAACGTAGGCCACCTCGCCCGTCAGCTTGACCCGCGGCCCGAGCTGCGTCTCACCCTCGAGGCCCAGCCGCAGCGAGTGCCAGATGGCCTCGTTGTCCAGCGTGTTCTGCGTGGACGGAATGGCCGGGTCGCAGACAAGGCCTGCGCTGACATCGGTGCAGCCGTAGGTGTTGAGCCGCTCGCGCCAATGGTGATAGCCGATGAACGCGCCCAGACGCCGGCTTGGCGTGAGGACGGCCCCGTCTTTCAGGCCCCCGGCATAGAAGCCTCCCCGTTGCCAGAAGGTGTAGCCGAGGTCGATGCTGCCATAGACCAGCGAGCCGTCCTTGTGCTCCTGGCGGGTGTTCGAATAGGGCACCGTGAGGGGCGGGAAATCCTCATCGTTCATCTTGCCGCCGCTCACCGATCCGCCGCCGATGTAGCCTTTGACGAACGCGCCCGAGCGGTGTTCGCCGCGAAAATAGAGCTCGGCTGAAATGCCGGGCAGGTGCTCGTAGGAGAGCTGCGAGACGTGCACCGAGCCGGTGGTGTCGAAAAGATCCTTCTGGAGACGGCCGGTGCTGTACCAGGTGCGCTTGCCGATCTGCCAGGTGATGCCGGGAGCCGCCGGCAGCCCCGCCTCGGCCGCGCGCGACGGTGGGCCATCTGCTGCCGCATGACCGATGCCGGCCAGCGCGAGAACAACAACCACGCAGACGCTACCAACATGAGATGGACGCATTGCAACCCCCGCACCGATTGCCCCGGGTACGAGAACGAAGCCGTTGATTCGGGGCAGTCAGGCCGGGGACAATTGCTCGGGGGGCTTTCCTTGTCTGCGCGCGCAGAGTGCCGAGCCACAGGAAAATCGATATATATGTCAGATGATTAGCTGCACTCCATCCTTTGCCGGATATTGAGCGAAGATCATCGAAAACGAGGCGCCGGGGACATCGCGGCGGCGGTCCTGGCGCTGCCGCGCCCCTCACCTATAGCCGGCCCGACACACCTCCCGGAAAACCGACCGCACCCGCCAGTCTTCCACTGAATTCGGTAACGGACGCCGGCGCAGGGTCGCGACCAAGAGCTATTCGTGGCCTTCAGGGGGTGCTCCATGAAACGTATCCTTGCAGCGTTGCTGGTGTCGGCGGCTTGCACCGCGCCTGCTGTTGCCGATGGCCCAGCGGGGCCCCAGTCGGCGTTCGGCGAGGCGCGACCGGCCATCTCGTGGGCCGGCTACCATGTGGGCATCCAGGGCGGCGCCAGCTTCTGGAGCACCGAGCACCTGTTCACCGGCGGCGTTGCCTCGGGCGCTTTCGATTTCTCGAGCGGCTTCGTCGGCGCCATGTGGGGCTCGACGTGGCAGCGCGGCGCGCTCGTCTACGGGTTCGACAGCGACATCTCGTTCGCCGACACAGATGGCAGCCGTGCCGGCCCGGGCTGCGGCGCTGGCACCTGCTTCAGTGAGGTGAGCTATTTTGGCACGAGCCGGGTGCGCTTCGGCTACGCCATGGACCGCATGCTCGTCTATGCAACGGGCGGCCTCGCCTACGCCCGCGTGCATGCCGGCAACACGACCGACCAAGGCTCCAAAACGCGCTACGGCTGGACACTGGGCGCGGGCATGGAATGGGCCCTGACCCCCAAATGGTCGGCCAAGCTCGAATATCAGCACCTCGACTATGGCGAGGGCCACAACTACACCACGGGTGGTACCGGTGCGGACGTCGATCTCGACGCCGACATCATGCGCGTCGGCATGAACTACCGGTTCGACCTGCTGTCACTGCTGCGGCGCTGATCCGACGTCTGTCTTATCAGGCGCCCACCTCGGACTCAGCCGTCGGGCTCAGCCGATTGCAGCACCCGGATGATCAGCCTTGCGCAGCTGGCGCTCGACGTCGCGCGTCTCAATCGGCTCGAGCTTGCTGATCTCGGTCAGCACCTCGGCGTGCTCGGCCCGGGCATTCTCGAGCTTCACGCGCAGGTCCGCCACCGAGGTCAACAGATTGGCACGGCGCAGGCTCGCCGCCTTGGCAAAAGTTGAATATGCAAAGTGCGCGGGATCCTTGATGCCCGTGCGCTCTTCCTCGGCCGCGACCTGCCGGGCGAGGTCAGCGGCGACATGCTCGAAATCGCCAATCATGGTCTCGATCGAGGCGACCTTGCGTGCCCGCTCGGTGGCTTCGAACCGCTTCACACGAAGCGCGCTATCACGTGGCTTCATTGTTCGATACCCCCTACACGTTCGAACACTCGTCTTGCAGTGACGCTCCAGCCGTCTTGCTGTCTGCTGTTACGGTTTTAAGCAAGCGATGTGCCAGAGGCCTCATGCAGGTTGGTCGAAACCCTGGCCACGCCGCAGCACTCCGCGACATTCCCAAGGCCTCCCCCAGCCCGTTAGCCTTATATATAGGAGCCATTAAGTTGCGGTAAAGCAACGCAATCACCCGTTGTATTGAGCAATGCCCTCGGCACGCCACTTTTTTCCTTTCGACCCTCTAGGGCCCGAGTCGCAAATCAGCTACACAAGATGAGTGCAGCGCCTTGGGCGCCTTGCCAGACGCCGCCCGGAGGTGGGTGCCGGGCCGTGTGGCAGGGAAGGTTGCTGTCGGGGTCGGGTTTCAAGACACGCGTGACGTAGCTTTCCGAGCCAACGTGGTGCTCCGCGTTGGGGGTAGAAGTATTGCGCGGTTGAGGGATCGCGCGTCGTCGATAGCGTATCTGGATTGTGTCCAATAACGCGCGTGATCGTAAGGGCTCATTAGGTTTTGTTAACCTCTGGCGACTAGCTTGCTGAGAAGGCTTGGGCCGGAAAAACCAGCGTCTAGCTCCTCACACATCGGGCAGCGGGTTTCCACTGGAGACCTGGGAAGAGAGGAACATCATGCGGGTCCTTCTTATCGAGGACGACAGCGCAACGGCGCAGAGCATTGAGCTGATGCTCCAGTCGGAAGGCTTCAATGTCTACACGACGGACCTCGGCGAAGAGGGCGTTGATCTCGGTAAGTTGTATGATTACGACATCATCCTGTTGGATCTGAACCTGCCCGACATGAGCGGTTACGAGGTCCTCAAGACCCTCCGCGTCAGCAAGGTACAGACCCCCATCCTGATCCTCTCGGGCCTTGCCGGCATCGAGGACAAGGTGCGCGGGCTCGGCTTCGGCGCCGACGACTACATGACCAAGCCCTTCCACAAGGACGAGCTCGTCGCCCGCATCCACGCCATCGTCCGCCGCTCCAAGGGCCACGCCCAGTCGGTTATCGAGACCGGCGAGCTCAAGGTGAACCTCGACACCAAGACCGTGGAGGTCAACAACCAGCGGGTGCACCTGACCAGCAAGGAATACCAGATGCTGGAGCTGCTCTCGCTCAGGAAGGGCACCACGCTCACCAAGGAGATGTTCCTCAACCATCTCTACGGCGGCATGGACGAGCCCGAGCTCAAGATCATCGACGTCTTCATCTGCAAACTCAGGAAGAAGCTGCAGGCGGCCACCGGCGGCCAGCACTACATCGAGACGGTGTGGGGCCGCGGCTACGTCCTGCGCGATCCCACGAACAGCGAGCACGCGGCGGCCTGATCGGATAGCTTCGCGCCACGCCCGACACCAAATTCGCCTTCTGCGCTTGTGACCTCCGAGGGAGCCCCAATTGGCTCCCTTTCTTCTTTGCAGCAACCGTTTTTGCGCCTGTTCCGGCAAGCCGGGCCGCTTGCCCGCGCCCGGCAACAATTGTCAAATGCGCTCGGCGACGGCAGCCGCATCGAACGCCAGTGTTGCTGCGCGCAGCAACCGCTGCGCACGCGTTGGAAAGCCAAGCCCTATATGAGCTGGAAACCCGAACTCGACGAGTTGGAGCGGCGCCGGCGCCTGGCCCGGGAGCTCGGCGGCCCCGACAAGGTCGCGCGCCACAAGACGGCGGGCAAGCTCACGGTGCGCGAGCGCATTGCGGGCCTCGTCGACGAGGGCTCGTTCGAAGAGGTCGGCTCCATCGCCGGCTTCCCCCAGTACGACGAGAACGGCGAGCTCGTGGCGCTGACGCCGGCCAATGTCGTGTGCGGCCGCGCCCGCATCGGCGGGCGGCCGGTGTTCGTCACCGGCGACGATTTTACGGTACGCGGCGGTGCCAACGACGGCGGCCTGCGCGAGAAATTCCAGTTCGCGGAGACGGCCGCCCGGCGCTGGCGCATACCCGTCGTGCGTCTCGTCGACGGCACCGGCGGCGGCGGATCGGTGAAGCATCTCGAGACCCTCGGCCGTACCCTGGTGCCGGAGTCGCCGGGGTTCACGGAGGTGCTGCAGTCGCTCTCCGAGATCCCCGTCGTGGCCCTGGGGCTGGGCTCCGTCGCCGGCATGGGCGCGGCCCGCGTCTGCGGCAGCCACTACTCGGTGATGGTGCGCGGCACCTCCCAGCTGTTCGCAGCGGGCCCGCCCGTCGTCGCCCGCACGGGGCAGACCCTCACCAAGGAGGAGCTCGGCGGCACGAGCATTCATGTCAAGAACGGCACCATCGACGACGAGACCGCGACCGAGCCGGAGGCGTTCGCGCGGGCGCGCCGCTTCCTGAGCTACCTGCCCTCCTCGGTGTACGAGCTGACCCAGAGAGAGCCTGCCGGCGACGACCCCGAGCGATCCGACGAAAGCCTCCTGTCGGTCATCCCGCGCAACCCGCGCAAGGTCTACAAGATGCGCCCGATCGTCGAGACGCTGGTCGACGCGGGGAGCTTCTTCGAGATCGGCAGGGCCTGGGGCAAATCCGTGATCACGGGGCTTGCCCGCCTCGACGGCTGGCCGATCGCCATCCTTGCCAGCGATCCCTACCACTACGGCGGCGCGTGGACCGCGGACGCCTGCCGCAAGGCCATCCGCATGGTCGACCTGGCGCAGACGTTCCAGCTTCCTGTCGTGCACCTTGTCGACATCCCAGGCTTTCTCATCGGCAAGGACGCCGAGGCCTCGGGCGTCATGCGCTTCGGCACGCAGGCGCTGGCTGCCATCCGCCAGTCGACGGTACCTTGGTGTGCCGTCATGGTGCGCAAGGCCTTCGGCATGGCCGGCCTCGGCCAGCGCAACGGCTCGCCGGCCTTCCTGCGCTACGCCTGGCCGTCGGCCCAGTGGGGCTCGCTGCCGATTGCCGGCGGCGTCGAGGCCGCCTATCGCGCCGTGATCGAGGCCGCGCCCGATCCCGACGCCAAACGCGCGGAGATCGAGGCTCGGCTCGACGCGCTGCAATCCCCGCTCAGGACGGCGGAGGCCTTCGGCATCGAGGAGATCATCGATCCGGCGCGCACGCGGTCGTACCTGTGCCGGTTCGCGCACCTTGCCGCGCCACTGCGCACGCCCGGCCGGCCGCATTTCGGCTACCGGCCCTGAGCCGGCCGGCACGCTGAGCCGGATGGCTCCGCCACAATTTTCGTGTTATCTTTCAAGCATGATCATCGAACAGCTCGAGCTCGCCTTCGACAAGATTCGGCAATTGCCGGAAGAACGGCAGGCAGCCGCTGTGCAAGCGTTGAAAGTTATTGCGGCGCAGGAAGATCCGCCGCTGACCGACGCGGAGATCCGTGGCGTCAAGCTGGCCCAGGAAGCGGTGCGCCGCGGCGAGTACGCCGGCGAAGACGCGGTCAGATCGTTTTTTGCCCGCTTCCGGGCATGATTCCTGTCCGCTTCTCGCGGCACGCGCCCGGCCGACCCCGCTGCGGCTACCGGCCTTGAGCCAGGCGTTTCACCGACTCGTCACACATCACAGGTTCGTCAGACGCACCTCGCGTCTTGCTCCGCCGTCGGCGCTGGGCCAAACTGACGTATAGGGCAACCCACACGGAGGACGCCGCGTGGCCGATACCGGAAAGCTCAAAGTTCACGTCGATCCAGACAAATGCCAGGGCCACAACCGCTGCAAGGCGCTGGCGCCCGAGCTGTTCGAGCTCGACGAGTACGGCAACGCCCGCGAGAAGGGTGATGGCACCGTGCCGCCGGGGCTCGAGGAGAAGGCCCACCTCGCCCGGTCGAACTGCCCCGAGTTCGCGATCGACGTTACGGAAACCTAGGGGGGAGCCATGGGGGAGCGTCCGCCGGTCAGGGACTGGGCCACCGATTGGGATCACCTGCACCCCAAGTGGGTCGAGGATCCGTTCCCGATCTGGGACGAGATCCGGCGCAAGTGCCCGATCGCGCACACCAAGCGCTTCATGGGCGTCTATCTGCCGACCCGCTACGACGACGTGCGCGCGGTCGCCTATGACACCGAGCATTTCTCCTCCCGCCGCGTGGTGGTGCGCGAGACGCCGCCGCCGCGCATCCCGGCGCCGCCCATCACCTCCGACCCCCCGCATCATCGTCCAGCCCGCATGGTGCTGCTGCCGCCGTTCACGCCCGACGCCGTCAGGAAGCTCGAGCCGCGCGCGCGCGGCATCGCCAACGAGCTGATCGACAAGTTCATCGCCCGCGGCACCTGCGATGGCGCGGTGGAGTACGCGCAGGAAATCCCCGTGCGCGTCATCGCCCACATGCTGGGCCTGCCGGAGGACGACGGCGACCTCTATCGCCGGTGGATCAAGGCCGTGCTCGAGGAGGGCATCACCGACAATTCCAAGCTGATGACCGCCATCGGCGAGATGACCCACTATTTCAACGGCCACGTGTTCGAGCGCATGGAGAAACCGGGCGACGATCTCATCAGCTATCTCGTTACCGCCAAGTTCAACGGCGAGGCGATGGGCGAGGAATACGCCGTGGGCGCGCTGAGGCTGCTGCTGATCGCCGGCATCGACACCACCTGGAGCGCGATCGGCTCGTGCATCTGGCATCTGGCCACGCACCCCGAGGATCGGCGGCGGCTTGCCAGGGACCCCGCGCTGATGCCCACCGCCGTCGAGGAGTTCCTGCGCGCCTACGCGCCCGTGACCATGGCGCGCGAGGTGGTGAAGGAGACTGAGATCAACGGCTGCACCTTCAAGCCGGGGCAGATGGTGATGCTCTCCTTCCCCGCCGCCAATCGCGATCCGGAGATGTTCGAGAACGCCGACAAGGTGGTCATCGACCGCCAGGAGAACCGGCACGCCGCCTTCGGCCTCGGCATCCACCGCTGCATCGGCTCCAACCTGGCGCGCATGGAGATGACGGTGGCGGTCGAGGAGCTGTTGAAGCGCATCCCCGAGTTCAGCCTCGCCGGTGACGTCACGTGGTCCGAGGGCACGGTGCGCGGTCCGCGCCTGCTACCCATCAAGTTCAATTGAGGGTCGAACATGCAGCAACGCACCCGCCCCCCTGTCACCGATTGGGCAACGGATTGGGACCATCTGGACCCGCGCTGGATCGAGGACCCGTTCCCGATCTGGGCCGACTTGCGCAAGCGCTGCCCGATCGCCCACACGGAACGCTTCAGCGGCGTCTACCTGCCGACCCGCTACGAGGACGTGCGCGCGATCGCCTACGACCCGGAGCATTTCTCCTCGCGCCGGACGGCGGTGCGCGAGGTGCATCCAGAGAGCGGTGGAGGCGCACCGCCGATCACGTCGGACCCGCCCAGGCACCGGGTTGCGCGCATGGTCCTGCTGCCGCCCTTCACGCCCAAGGCCATCGAGGCGCTGACGCCGAAGGCGCGCACGATCTGCAACCAGCTGATCGATGCCTTCATCGACAAGGGCGGTTGCGATGCCGCCGCCGACTACGCCCAGCACATTCCGGTCAGGGTGATCGCCCACATGCTGGGCGTGCGCGAGGAAGATGGCGACCTGTTCCGCGACTGGATCAATGCCATCCTGAACGAGGGCATCACGGACTACAGCACGCTGATGCGCGGCCTGGAAGAGATGACCGAGTACTTCCGCCCGCACATGGAGGCACGCCGCAAGGAGCCCCGCGACGACCTGATCAGCTACCTGGTGCAGCAGACCTATCCGGACGGCACCCCGTTCAAGGACAACCACGTCCTGGGCTCCTTGCGCCTGCTGCTCGTGGCCGGCATCGACACCACCTGGAGCGGCATCGGCTCGTGCATCTGGCATCTGGCCACGCATCCAGAAGACCGGCGCCGGCTGGTCGCCGAGCCGGCACTCATGCCGACGGCTATCGAGGAGCTGCTGCGGGCCTACTCCCCCGTCACCATGGCGCGCGCGGTGGCCAAGGACGCAGAGATCAACGGCTGCACCTTCAAGGCCGGCCAGATGGTGATGCTGTCCTTCCCGGCCGCCAACCGCGACCCGGAGATGTTTCCCGACGCCGACAAGGTCGTCATCGATCGCCAGGAGAACCGGCATGCCGCCTTTGGGCTCGGCATCCACCGGTGCATCGGCTCCAACCTGGCGCGCATGGAGCTGACGGTGGCCGTGGAGGAGTTGCTGAAGCGCATCCCGGAGTTCAGCCTCGCCGGCGAGGTGACCTGGTCGGAAGGCAGCGTGCGCGGGCCGCGGCGCCTGCCGATCCGTTTCGGGTGACGTGTCCCCTCTCCCCATGCCACTTCCAGCGTCGTGTCGAAGACGCGCCTTCGGCACGGGGAGAGGTTTAGGGTGACGGGCAGCCGTTTGCACCGCGCTCAGTTTCTGCCCCTCACCCCGACCCTCTCCCCGTGAAAACGGGGAGAGGGAGAAGACAACTTGCATGCCCCTGAAAGCCGCCATCATTCCCGTCACGCCGTTCCAGCAGAACTGCACGCTGCTCTGGGACGAGGCGAGCAAGATCGGGGCGCGTCGTCGACCCGGGCGGCGATCTCGACCGGATCGAGGCCGGCATCGCCGAGGTCGGCCTGACGCCCGAGAAGATCCTCCTCACCCACGGCCACATCGATCACGCCGGCGCCGCCACCGCCCTCAAGGAGAAGCTCGGCGGCGTGCCGATCGAGGGGCCGCACGCGGCCGACAAGTTCCTGCTCGACGGCTTGGCCGAGCAGGCCCGCGCCTTCGGCCTCGTTGATGTGAGGCCGGTCACGCCGGACCGCTGGCTCGAGGAAGGCGACACGGTCACGGTCGCCGGCGCCACCTTCTCCGTGCTGCATTGCCCCGGCCATTCGCCGGGCTCGGTGGTGTTCGTCAATGCGGCCCAGAGCTTCGCGCTCGTGGGCGACGTGCTTTTTCGCGGCTCGATCGGCCGCACCGACTTTCCCTATGGCGACCACGAGGCGCTGATCGGCGCCATCAAGACCAAGCTGTTGCCGCTGGGGGACGACATCGTCTTCATCTGCGGCCACGGACCGACGAGCAGCATCGGCGAGGAGCGCCGGTCGAACCCCTTCCTCGTTTGAGCGGGGCCTCCAGGGCTTTTCCTCAGTCGCGCCGCAGGTTGACATTCACCGCCTTGAGCGCGATGCCCCGGGTCGACACAGAGATCTCCTGGTTGCTGCCGTTGACGGTCACCGCCATGGAGCCGTCGAAGCCGCCGCCGTTGATCGACAGGCTGATGCGATTGTCGGACGCGTGGCCCGTCACGCTGCCCGCTGCGTTGTAGGTGCGCTCTTCCCAGCTGCCGGATACCCGGCTGCCCGAGGCGGCAAGGTTCGCCCGCAGCTCGATCTTGTTGGATGCGCTGGCGCACCGCAGCGCCAGGCCCAGCTCCGACCCGCCGTCCTTGGCCACATAGTACGCCCTGCACTTCAAGCCTTCCGTCTTGCCGTCCTGCAGCCTGATGCGGCCGGAGCCGGACCATGTGCCGGCAAGGTCGGCAAAGGGGCTCGCTGCCTCGGCGCCCGCGCTGGCAACCATCAAGGCAAACCCAATGGCGGCGGTCCGCCACCGGAACGAGAAAGAGCTGGGCATGAGGGCCTCCTTGAGGCGTCCGGCCGACACGAGAATGCAGCCGGACGTTGTCCGCGCGTGAGTGTACTATCCCCGGCAGTCGCCGCGCCAGCCGCACTATCCGGCAGGCCTCCGCGGCCCATTGTGAGCCGGTGCTTAACCGAGACGCGGCACCGGCCCGCGACTTAGCCACGGCGGCGCTGTCACGCAACCCGTTTGTAGTACGCGCGACGAGAGAAATTTCCTTCGCAAGTGGCGTCCCGGTGTCATAGAGCCGGTATGCCCGAGGTGCCGGCTTCCCGGGCTCACCGTCAGCTGCCGCAGCAGCTTAACGGCATCTTCAACCACCTCGCATAGCGTGCCAGGCAATTGTGGGAGGGCGTTGTGTACCGTCGTATCTTTCCCTCGGTCGGCTTGTGGGCCTGTCTCGGCGTCGTCGTCCTCTTCGATCTCGGGGCGATGGCCGTCGGCGGCTTCCGCCTCACGGGCTACGCCGCCCTGCCGATCCTGGCCGTCAGCGCCGGTGCCGCCGCGCTCGGCTATCTCTACACGATCGTGCGCCCCGACGAACGCCTTGCCGCGCTCTGCTGCGGCGCCGCCTACCTCATCGCCTACACGCTGTTCGCAGCCGTCCTCAGCTACCTCGGGGCAAGTCTCGACCTGCCATTGCTCGACGCCGGGTTCGCGCGTACCGATGCGGCGCTCGGCCTCGACTGGCTGGCCCTGCTCCGGTTCACCAGTGAGTGGCCGGCATTGGGCAAGCTCCTGCGCGTCGCCTACTTCTCCTGCATGCCGCAGATGCTGCTCGTGTTCCTGGCACTGGCTACAACCCGCCAGCTGCAACGCCTCGGCGACTTCCTCGCCCTCTTCACGATAACGAGCCTTGTCGCCATCCTGGTCGGAAGCCTGCTGCCCGCCGCCGGCGCCGCAGTCTACTTCGATCCTCCAGTCGCCCTGCGCGATGCCATCGGACACGATGCCGGTTTCTGGCAGGCTGCACACTACGAAGGGCTTCGAGCCGGCACCCTGCGCGCGATCGATCCCGCAACGCTCCAGGGCGTGGTGCAGTTCCCCTCTTTCCATGCAGCGCTGGCCGTTATCACGGCGTGGGCACTGTGGCAGACGCGCTATCTGGCGGTTCCGGCGCTCGCGCTCAACGCGGTCGTCATCCTCTCCGCGGCACCCATCGGCGGCCATCATTTCATCGACATACTCGCCGGCATTGTCATTGCCGTGGCGGCTATCGCAGCCGTCGCCGCGCGACGTGGCATCGAGCATGGAGGGGTGCGACCGCCCGACCCCAGCGACGTGGCGATCTATCCGCACGGTGAAGCGCGAGGGGCCTGACCCCCGCATCGGCCCCTCGTGATCAGGGCCCGAGAAACCGGCCGAGCAGGGCCAGGAACTCAGGCAGCCGGTCGTGATGCACCCAGTGCCCGGCGCCCTCGAACGTCACCACCTCGGCGTGCTTGAAGTGCTGCACGCGGCCGTCCTTCTCCGGGTTGGAGGCCCAGCTCTCCTTCCCGTAGAGGAGCAAGGTCGGGCAGGCGATGCGCCCCCACAGCCCTTCGACATCTTCCTTCGTCATGTCGTAGGGCGGCCATGAGCGCACATAGTTGTCGAACTTCCAGCTGTAGGTGCCGTCCTCGTTCTGGTTGACGCCGTGCTGGGTGAGGTGGCGCGCCTGCTCGGGCGAGAGGTGCTTGTTTTCCTCCTGCATGCGCTTCCATGCGTCCTCGATGGTCGCATAGCGCCGCGGCAGGCGGCCGGAAAGCGAGCGCTGCTCGTCGATCCAGGCGCGCATGCGATCGGGGAAAACCTTGGCAAAGCGCTCGGCCACCATCTTCGGGCTCGGGCCCAGCCCCTCGATGGCCACCAGTCGCGCCACGTTCTCCGGGTAGAGCCCCGCGTAGCGCAGCGCGATGTTGCCGCCCAGCGAATGGGCGACGATGGTGACGGGCGCCAGCTTCTGCTGATGGATGAGCTGGGCGAGGTCATAGACGTAGCCGGCCATCAGGTAGGTGCCGTCCTGCGACCACTCGCTGTCGCCGTGGCCCCTCAGGTCCGGCGCGATGATGTGCCAGCGGTCCTTGAGCTCGGCCGCCACCCAGTCCCAGTTGCGGCAATGGTCGCGGCCGCCGTGCACCAGCAGCAGCGGCGGGGCTGAGGCGTTGCCCCAGTCGACGTAGTGCAGGCGCAGGCGCTGCGAGAAGTAGATGCGCGAGGTGGGGCCGGGCGAGCTGGGCGACATGGGATGGCAGGAACCGCGATCTTGTGGTTTTGCGGTGCAAGGTAGCCGCTCATCGCCCGTTGCGGAAGAGCGCGGCTGTCATGCAAGCATCTTGTCGAACCACGTCGGCCCCGACGGCGCCACTCAGCCGCCCTTCGACAAGCTCAGGACGATGTTGCAGTTCCGGGCCCGCGCCACCACCGTCATCTCCGGCAGGCGCCGGGGCGGCGCCCGGCTCAGCCGGACCGCGATCCGGGTCTCTCGTAGACACACAGCAACGCATAGACGCCGAGCGTGCGGCTGCCGGAGATGCCGAGCGAGGCCGGCGGCTCGGCAAGTGCGGCGGCAACGCGATCCGCATCGGCCCGGCGCACGCACTCGACCAGGAAGGCGCCGGCAACCAGCTGGTCCGGCCCGCGCGCCTTCATCTCGGCGGTGTCGGCCTTGGTCTGCTGCGCGGCGGCGGTCCACAGTTGCACGCGCGCGACGCCCGGCTCGCATGCCATCCGCTCGACCAGCGCACCGACATCGGGCGCCGGCGTCATCACCGAGTCCGCGCGCAGAGCGACGGCATATGCGCCGACGAGATCGCCCGCCGCCGCGCGCAGATCGCACACTGTGCGCACCATGTTGCGGAAGTGCTTCATCGACTCGCGGGTCCACGCGGTCGGGTTCTCCAGCCGCTTCACATAGGCCGGCGAGGTCAGAACGGCGGGGCTGTCGACCTCATAGAAGGCCATGAAGCGCCGGTCGCCGCCCGCCACCAGCTCGTAGCGCCGGCCGAAGCGGAAGCCCGGGACGCCGACACGCTCTTGCAGATGCTCGCGGTCGTACCAGCGCTCGAAGTGCGCGTAGCCCTCCGGCGCGATGTCATTGAAGACGGAGAGAATGCCGGCCATGCCACCACCTCACGCAGCGTCGCGCCCGGCGGCCTTGCCGAGCATGCCAGCCTCCACCAGTGCGTCCCGGATACGCCCGATCTCGGTGCGCGAAATCTTGACCAGCGGCGGCCGCACATAGGCGCGCGGCTGCCGGCCGAGCAGCACCAGCGCCTCCTTCATGCGGTTGTGCATGTCGACGAACGGATCGGCGTAGAAGACGCGCGCCAGCGGCTCGATGCGCTCATTGATCCGCCGCGCCTCGGCGAGGTCGTCCTCGCGCACGGCCCGGAAAAGCTGCGCATGCAGGTCGGGGATGACGCTGCCGCTGCCCGACAGCAAGCCGTTGCAGCCGAGCACCAGCGAGGAAAGCAGCCAGGCGCTGTGCGTGGAGAGCACGTTGACCGGCCTCGGCAGGCTCTGCAGCGTGCGCACGTGCCACTCGTGATGCGGCACGTTGTTGATCCAGTCCTTGATGGCGCGAATGGTCGGCACCTGCTCGCATATCTGCAAGAGCGTATCCTTCGGGTAGCCCTGGCCGGTGGCGAGCGGATACTGGAAGGCGATCAGCGGCAGGTCGGTGGCATCCGCGATGCGCTGGAAGTGGGCGATCGCCATGGCCGCCGACTGGCCGAGCGTGAAGGGCGCCGGCGGGAACACGAGCAGCGCGGAGGCGCCGCCC
Organism: uncultured Alphaproteobacteria bacterium; assembly: GCA_963797005.1. Lineage (GTDB taxonomy): Bacteria > Pseudomonadota > Alphaproteobacteria > Rhizobiales > Hyphomicrobiaceae > AWTP1-13. The sequence continues at coordinate 47,397 of CAWCOF010000004.1, read as the reverse complement.
TCCGCCGCCATGCGGGCGATCCGCGCCGCCTCCAGGCTGCCGTCGGCCCACACGCCGTTGACGAGCGGCAGCCGGTCGCCGATCTCGTCGGCTGCGATCGCCAGCACGCGCCGCTGCTCCTCGAAGGTGCACGAGGCCACCTCGGTCGAGTGCGCGTTGATGGTGATCGCCGTGATGCCGGGCGTGGAGGCCACGTCGCGCAGGTGTCGGCGGAAGTTCGCCTCGTCGATGGCGAGATCGGCATCGAACGGCAGCAGCACCGCCGGGATCACGCCGTGGGGGACATAGGCCTTGTGTCGCGCCATGGTTCACCTCGCGTTGGTCCGAGCAAGATTGACGCCACGCCTTGCCCCCGGTCAAGGCGCATTCAGCTCAAGGGAGCCAGTCTATGGGAGAGTGGCAGGCGCGCGAACCGTCCACCTGCCCCAGGGCACCTGGCGCTAGTGTGATGACTTTCTGGTGTCCTCCAGATCGCGAAATTCGTGACCTGGTTCGCGGCATAGGGAGACGAATTTCGCGATCAGGACACTAGGGGCATCCACTCATGTCGCCGAACAGCGCCGCCCGCCCGCAAGGCGAAGCGAACATCCGCCGCGCACTATGGGCGATCCCAGATACCAGCCGCAGGCGGTGCCGCAACGCGGGATGGCGGGCCTTCAGGTAGGTGAAATAGCTCTCGCCGCGTTCCCGGCGGTTTTCGCCCTGAGCCTCCGCCTCGCAGCGCCTATCGAGGTATCTGGAGTTGGGATCGTTGTCCTTCTCGCCAAGCAGATAGACGACGTCACGCGCGATGTAGGTGGCTTCGAGCCTCGCCGTGTCTCGGACATAGGACGGCGGCTCGTCCAGGCCATATTTCCAGTCGTTCACGCCCGAGCAGCGGCGGCGAACACGCCATGGCCGGTCGTCGCTGAAGTAGAGATAGGAGGAGGAGTTGGCCACCACGTAGCGCACGGCGATGCCGAGCGCGCTCAGCCTATCCGGCCCGCGTCCGGCCGCAGCATAGCGGTTCAGGAGCTGGCTGCCGGCGGAATGCCCGGCCAGCACGACGTCGCGAAGGGCCGGAAACCTCCGCCGGTCGGCGAGGCGGGCGATGATCGCGTCGACCGCATCGAAAGAGCTCGAGCGCACAGGTGCCTGGGACCGCCGGCCGTCCTTCCAGGCCTGGCTCGTCCAGCGCAGCAACCGGTCGCCATCCGGCTGCGGGTGTCGATCGAGGTCTTCCTCCGTCACAAAATGGGGTGCCACGATCAGCACGTCCGATTCCGGCTCGCCGGCCTCTTCGCGCGCATCCTTGACGTAAGCGAAATAGCCCCGGGCGTTGCGCCCATTGCCATGGAAGACGACCACCGCGCGCTTCACCTCGGCCAGCGGTCTGCTCCAGTCGGCCGATACATAGAGGGCAAGAAGACCGGTGCCTCCGCTCGCGGCTCACCTCGAGGCGCTGGTCGGCGATCTCGGTAGGAGCGGCTGCGGCGCCGCTGCCCAGAACGAGCACTGCTCCCAGCACGCTCAAGATACGAAACAAGGACACCTGCTCCCGCTCCGCGACGGTACGCCGGGATGCATGGCTATCTCTCCCGCGCCCGATACCGCACCGGCTCGGGCGCGAGCGCGCCGCGCCTGGCCATCTCCACCAGCTCGCGCTTGAGGATCTTGCCGCTGGCGGTGAGCGGGAACGTCTCGACGCGGACGAAATACTCCGGCATGTCGTACTTGGAGAGGCCCTCCGCCCCCAGATGCGCCAGCAGCGCCTCCGGCGCCACGCTCCCCATCACGGCGATGCACACGCGCTCCCCCAGCCGCTCATCGGCGACGGGAAAACAGGCGACCCGCGCCACCAGACCATGCCGCAGCGCCAAGGCCTCGATGTGGGCGGGATAGATATTGTGACCGCCGCGGATGATGAGGTCCTTGGAGCGGCCGACGATCTTGAGGTTGCCCCGCGCATCCATGACGCCGAGGTCGCCCGACAGGAACCAGCCGTCGCGATTGAAGCTCGCTTCCGTGGCCGCCTGGTTGTCGAAGTAGCCGAGCATCAGCAGCGCGCCGCGGCCGGCGATCTCGCCGACCTCGCCGACGGCCACTTCGCGGTCGCGGTCTGCGGAATCGAACAGGCGCACCTCGTAGGCCGGCCCGCCCCGCCCGCACGTTTCCACGATCGTCTCCGTGTCGTCGCCGGGGTGCGTGTACTGATGCGAGGAGCTTTCCGTCATGCCGTACACGTTCTGCGGCTTGATGCCCTGCGCCACGAACGCCGCCGCCACCGACGGCGGGATCGCCGCGCCCGCCATGTAGAACACCGAGACGTCCCCGAGCTTGGAGACCCCGCGCGCCTTCTGCTCGGCCAGCACGTCCATGGCATGCGTCGGCACGCCCATCACGTAGGTGGCGCCCGTGTCGACGACCCAGTCGAGCATGGACTTTCCCGGCGGCGGGTCGTTGGTGACGAACCGGCAGCCCGCCACCAGCCACTGCGCCACGCCCACCCAGGCGATGTGATGGGAGAGCGGCGAGAGGCTCAAGAGAACCGTATCGGGCCCGTGCCCCCAGTCGCGCACCATGTCGCGCCCGTTGGCGAGCAGCGAGTTGTGCGAGTGCATGACGCATTTCGGCAGCCCCGTGGTGCCGGACGTGAAAGCCAGGTAGGCGATGCTGTCGGGGTCGGCGCTGGGCGGACGGACATTCGGGCCAGGCTGGGGAAAGCTGTCGGGCATGAAGACCACGGGCGCGGAGGGAACGCGCGCCAATACCGCATCGAGGTCGGTGTGCGCCCGGTCGGCACCCCAGCCGGGCTCCGTCACGAGCGCCCGTGCGCTCAGGCGCTCGACGAGCTTGCCGATCTCGCCGCAGGTGAACGTGCGGTGCAGCGACGGGTTGCAGGCAAGCCCCTCGCGCGCGCACGCCAGGAACGTGACGATCGCCTCGGCCCGGTTCGACATCCAGATCGACACGCGGTCGCCGCCGCTCAAGCCGCGGTCGCTCAACGCGCTGGCCATGCCGTCGACCCACCGGCGCAGCTCCTGCCAGCTCAGCGAGCGCCGCCCGTCCTGCAGCGCGATGGCAGCGGGCCGCTCCTCGGCGTGCCGCGCCAGCAGCGAATAGAACGTATCCGCCCGCCAGAGCCCCTCGGCGTAGTAGCGCTTGGCCTGCGCGGGATGATGCAAGCGTCAGGAACGGGCGCACATGCCACCTACCGATTGCATGCGGCGCACGGGATAGTTGCACGCGTGCTCTTCACGCACATCACCATCTGTTCGCAGATGCAAAAGAATTTTTCCTTCGCACCCGCGATGGCTGGCTGCCCGTCTCGGTTTCGCGCGGGATCGTGGTTGCCACCGTCGCACCCCTCGACCACCGGGCTGATGGAATGCATCATGCCGACGAATGGTCCCGCGGGCCAAGAACCTCCTCCATCTTGCAGCCTGATGCTCTTGGCGCCGGTTGCCCCGAACCGAGGCACATTGGCGATAGATTAGACCGCGGCCCCCTCCGCTGTCTGCTTCGGCCGCGCAAAAATGGACAATCCGTGCAGCGATAGCTCATTGCGAGGTTGACCGGGCGCACCGCTCATTCCATCGTGCCCCCGCCGCTGCTTGTTGGGACCTCTTTTTATGCGCTATCGTTCCGCACGAGCCGTTCGCAGGACTGGTCGCCGCCGATCCGATCGCGGCGTCGGCTTCCAACCGAGAAGGGAGTACCGTGATGTCTGAGAAGTGGAAAGAGGAGAAGTGGGCGGAGGATTTCTGGTACAGCGGCAAGGTCACGCGCCGACGCCTGATCGGCTACGGTGCGGCCACGGCCGGCGCGCTAGGCGCGACCATGCTGGTGCCGGCACCCTGGCGTGCAGCCTTCGGCGCGGCCAAGGCCTATAAGATCGGCTCCGAGCAACCGCTGTCCGGCGCTGCCGCCGCCGGCGGCAAGACCGCGCTGGTCGGATTGCAGCAAGCCGCCGACCGCATCAACTCGATGGGCGGTATCAATGGCCGGCCGGTGGAATTGATCATCGCCGACGACGAGTCCAAGCCCGACGTGGCGCGCCGCAAGACTTCCAAGATGGTGCAGGAGGACGAGATCGACATTCACGTCGGCGGCTTCCTGTCCAACATCTGCCTGGCCTGCATGCCGGTGTGGGAAGAGGCGCAGATCGTCAACATGATCAGCGTCTGCCTCGACACCACGCTGACCACCTCGAAGTGCAACCGCTACACCTTCCGCTGCCACGACTACGCCCCGGCACAGGCGGTCGCCTTCGGTCCAACGCTCGCCAAAATGGGCAAGAAGTGGCACCTCGCCTACGCCGACTATTCCTGGGGCCAGTCGACGCGCGATGCCTATGCGGAGGAAATCAAGAAGAACGGCGGCGAAGTGGTCGGCACCACCGGCATCCCGCTCGGCACCGCCGACATGACGCCGTTCCTGTCGAAGATCTCCGGCAACTTCGACGGCCTGTTCGGCATCTTCTTCGGCAAGGATGGCGTGACCATCGGCAACCAGGCCTACGACCTGGGTATGACGAAGAAGTACAAGTGGGCCGGCGACGGCGCCATTTGCGAGTCCACCAACCTTCCCGCGCTCGGCAGCAAGATCAACGGCTTCGTGGCCATCAATCGCTACATCCCGGTGTTCCAGGGCTCGCTCGACACGCCCTATCACCACCACTTCTTCGACGAGGCGAAGAAGCGGCTGGCCAAGGTCGATCCGTCAGGCCCGCTGCCCGACCGCTACGTGCAGTCGAACTTCGAGGCGCTCAACGCCATGAAGACGGGCATGCAGATGTCGAAGTTCGAGGGCCGCAAGGACACCAAGAAGCTGATCGAGGCGCTCGAAGGCCTCGAGATGAAGCTCAGCGACGACCACCCGCAGGGTGACAAGACGCTGCGCAAGGCCGACCACCAGGCCTTCCTGACCGAGTTCATCTACGAGGTTACGGACGGCACGGCCAAGGACGGCAAGTACAAAGTCCTGCAGGAAGTGGCGAAGGACAAGACGATCGTTCCGCCGGCTTGCAAGTTTGCGTAAACCCTAAGTGACAGCGGAATCTTCACTTGTTGCGTCTTCCCCGGCCCAAAGCCGGGGAAGCGCTTCCTCCCCCGTCCTGCGCACCGAAGGACTGACGGTGCGCTTCGGCGGCTTGACCGCTCTCAACGGCGTAAACTTCGAGGTCCGCAAGGGCGAGATCTGCGCCGTGATCGGCCCGAACGGCGCCGGCAAGAGTACGTTCTTCAATTGCCTGACCGGTGTCCTGCGCCCCACTTCGGGGCGCATCGTTTTCAACGGCGAGAACATCACCGGGCTGCCGTCGAACAAGATCTCCCAGAAGGGCATCGCGCGCTCCTACCAGATCACCAACATCCTGCCGAACGCCACCGTGCTGGAGAACGTGCGCATCGCCGCGCAATCGCGCCGGCACGCCTGGAACATGACCCGGCATCACAGCTCCTTTGCCGACCTCCACCAGCGGGCGGAGGCGGCGCTCGAAGCCGTCAATTTGCTCGAGAAAGCCGAGGAGCTTGCGTCCAATCTCTCGCACGGCGAGCAGCGCAACCTCGAGATCGGCATCGCGCTCGCCACCGAGCCCTCGCTGCTGTGCCTCGACGAGCCGACCGCCGGCATGAGTGCCGCCGAAACCCATGATACCGTCGAGCTGGTCCGCCGCATCGCCAAGGACCTGACCATCCTGATCGTCGAGCACGACATGGAAGTGGTCATGGGGCTCGCGAACCGCATCACCGTTCTGCACTACGGCGAAATCCTCGCCGAGGGCGCGCCGGCGGAAATCCAGCAGAACCCCCGCGTCCAAGAGGTCTATCTCAAGACATGAGTGACGCCGCCAGCAACGCCCCGTCGCTCGTCCAGGTCGAGGACCTGCACACCTACTACGGCAAGAGCCACATCCTGCACGGGGTCTCGCTTCAGGTTGCGCCGGGCGAGGTGGTCGGCCTGCTCGGCCGCAACGGCGTCGGCAAATCGACCACGCTGAAGACCATCATGGGGCTGGTGCATCCAAGCCAGGGGAAGGTGCTGCTCGAAGGCAAGCCCATTACTGGCATGCCCCCGCACAAGCTCGCGCATCTCGGCATCGGCTACGTGCCCGAGGACCGGCGCATCTTCCGCCTGCTCACCGTGTCGGAGAACCTGCGCACGGGCCTCGACCGGCGTGGCGTCACTGAAGCCCGCAAGCAGGAGCTGCTCGACAAGGTCTTCGCCTATTTCCCGGTTCTGGCGGAGCGGCGCAGTCAGGCCGGCGGCACGCTCTCGGGCGGCGAGCAGCAGATGCTGGCGATCGCGCGCGCCATGATGCTGGAGCCGAAGATCATCCTGCTCGACGAGCCGACCGAGGGTCTGATGCCGCGCATGGTGTCCCAGATCCACCAGATCATCGACGTGCTGCACAACGAGGGCGTGGCCATCCTCCTGGTCGAGCAGAACGTGCCGCTGACACTGCAGGCCAGCCAGCGCATCTACATCATGGAGAAAGGCATGGTGCGCCACCACGCCGCCGCGTCCGAACTCAAGGTCGACGATCCCGTCATTCACCAGTATCTCGGAGTGTAGTGCATGGCGATCCCCTGGGATCTCATCGTCATCCAAACCGTCAACGGCATCGTCACCGGCATGATCCTGGCGCTGGTCGCGTCCGGGCTGACCCTGATCTTCGGGATCATGGACGTCGTGAACTTCGCGCACGGCGAGCTGTTCATGCTGGGCGCCTATGTCGGCGTCCTCGTGATCGGGGCCACGGGCAACTTCTGGGCCGCGCTCATCCTTGCATCGCTGATCGTTGCGCTGATCGGCGCCGCCATGCAGATCGTGGCGCTGAGACCGCTGATCGGCCGAGATCCGTTGAACACGATACTCGTGACGTTCGGATTTTCGCTGATGCTGCAGAACTATGCGCTGTGGCAGTTCGGTCCGGTCGCGCGCCGCATCCCCGAGCCGATGACCGGCTACTTCAACCTGTTCTACCTGCAGTATCCCTGGTACCGGATTGTGATCGCCGCGCTGTCGGCGGCCATCATCGGCGGCTTCTACCTGTTCCTCAAGCACAGCAAATTCGGCGTCTGGATCCGCGCCACCACTCAGGACCGCGTCATGGCGCAGGCCATGGGCATTCCGGTGCCGTGGGTGCTGACCGGCGTGTTCGCGCTCGGTGCCGGCATGGCGGCGGCGAGCGGGGTGCTGTTCGCGCCGCTGGTCGGCGTCAACCACACCATGGGGCTCGACTGGGTGCTGAAGGCGTTCATCGTCGTGGTGGTCGGCGGCATGGGCAACCTCGGCGGCTCGATCGCCGCGGCCATCTTCGTCAGCCTGCTGGAAGCGTACGCCGCGATCTGGGTGAGCCCCGCCCAGGCGGTCATCGTCTCCTTCGTCGTGCTGATCCTCACCCTCCTCTTCCGACCCACCGGCTTGTTCGTTCCGACACCCAAATGACCAGCAGCAGGCAACGTCACTCCACAATCTTCTGGATCGGGTTCTGCGTCGTCATCGCGGTCCTGATCGTGGCCCCGTTCGTGCTGCCCCCGTTCTGGCGGCGCTTCCTCACCGAGATCCTGATCTGGGGTCTGCTGGCGATGTCGTCGGACCTGCTGATCGGCTACACCGGCATGGTCTCGTTCGGCCACTCCGCGTTCTTCGGTCTCGGCATGTATGGCGCGGCGGCCGCGCTGCTCCTTTTCAGCCCGCCCAACTTGTGGCTGGCGCTGGTGTTCGGGCTGGCCGGCGCGGCGACCGCAGCCTTGTTCGTGGCCTATTTCTCGACGCGGCTGCGCGACATCTATTTCGCCATCACCACGCTGATCTTCTCGCAGATCTTCTACGTGATCATCTTCACCTGGACGAAGGTGACCGGCGGCGAGAACGGACTGATCTTCACGCGCCCGCATTTCACGATCCCCTTCATCTACGATGTGCGCTTCTCGGCCTTTACCCTGCACTGGTTCGTGCTGGCGGTGGTGGCGGGCTCCTATCTCATTCTGCGCCGCGTCACACAGTCGCCCTTCGGCATGGTGCTGCAATCGATCCGCGAGAACGAGGCGCGCACCCGCGCCATCGGCTATCCGGTGCAGCGCTACAAGATCGTCGCGGTGATGCTGTCGGGATTGTTCGCGGGGCTCGCGGGCGTCCTCTATGCCGTCCAGAACCAGTTCGCCGCGCCCGACTTCGTGTTCTTTGTCACCTCGGGCGACACCGTGATCTTCAACGTGGTCGGCGGCATCGGAACGCTGGTGGGCCCCATCGTCGGGGCCGGCTTCTTCCAGCTTGCGCGCGAATTGCTGTCACGCATGTTCACCGAGCAGTTCCCCTACCTGATCCCGCTCGGCGTGGTGTTCATCGTCATCATCATCTTCCTGCCGCAGGGGCTGCTCGGCTTCGCGCGGCGGTGGCTCAACCGCTGACGCGGGGCGCTGACACGGGGCCAAGCCCTCACCTCTTCTTGCAGGTGGCGTTGAGGGAGACGTTGCCGCCGTCGAAGGCCGTCACGCTCAGCACGATCTTCCACTGGTTGCGCACGGCCTGGGTCCACAGCCGGCTGGTGCATTGCCGCCCGTTCCACTCCGCTTCCTTGCGCGCCTTCCAGGCACCATCCATGGCGGCGGTCGGCGTATAGGTGAAGCGCCTGAATACGATGGTCTTGCGGTCACACGATACGTCCATGCCGGCATTCCGGGTCTTGCGGTCGACCCACACGCCAACGTCCCCATCGGCAGCCACCGCAAGCTGTTTGGCGGCGACGCAGAAATCGGCATCGTCGAAGGCGACCGCAGCGCCTCGTGGCAACAACGACAGCGCGAGCAGCGCAACAATACCGAGAACGCAGCGACCGGTAGCCTGCACTGTTCATCCCCGAACCAGACCGACAGCCCCGAGTGGGCCCGCGCATTTGGGCGGCCTTGTGTCGGCCCTTCTCCTGCCCGGTCAGGATAGACCCGGACGCCGGCCGCCCGCAGCAAAAAAGGCCACGCGCGAGGCGTGGCCTTTGGGTGCACGGCACAACCGATATCCCGGAACGCCGAGAGACGCCGGTCGGGATCAGGCCGCTGCCGAGGGGCTGTGCTCGAGCCCGTTCACCTTGCTCTTGGACTTCTCAGCCGACAGGCCGATGATGTCGGCCTTCATCGGGTCGTTGCGGCGGCGCGAGTGGCCATCGAAGCAGGCGCCCTGCTCGACTGCGAGCGACTTGTGGTAGATCTCGCTCTCGACCACTGCGGTGTCCTGCAGCGTCACGCTGAGGGCGCGGATGATGCCGGTCACCTTGCCGCGGACGATGACCTCCTCGGCCGTGATGTTGCCGGCGATGATGGCGTCCTTGCCGACGACGAGGTGCGCGCAGCGGATGTCGCCGTTGACCGTGCCGTCGACCTGAACCTCGCCCTCGCTCTCCAGATCGCCGCGGATCGTCAGCCAGGAATCAATCACCGACCGGGTCGAGGCGCTACCGGCTGCCTTGCGGGGCGCCGGAGCCGGCGCGCTCTCGACCGGCCGGGGATTGTAGGCGACTGGCTGCAACTCGTTGCTGTAGCTGGTCGAAAACTCACCCGAGAACTCATCTTGCGGCTTCTTGTTGAACAACATGTCGTGGTCTCCTGTCCGAATGGGTTGCACCGTTGCCGACGAGCCGGAAAACGCATTCCCGAGTAATGGCTTCCCGGACTGAACTGAGAAACTCTGGGGATGCCCGGTAAACCCGCATGCTGTTTGACGAATCGCCCGAGCCCACACAGATGAAAGTATGGGTCAGGTATTTACAGCCTGTTAACGAGATTTACTGAATGATAACCAACCGGATATGCAATATAACGAAGAATAATGGTGCCGCGTGAGGCGCACTAAGTCTTTGCCGATACAAACCGGGACCTGGCTGCATGCGGCAGGCACGCCTTTTCCAGCCCGATCCGGCGAGTTGCCGGACCAAGCCTCCGTCAAACTGCGAAGTTCTTGAGCAGGATCGCTTCGGATGGAATCGCTTTGCTTCGATCGCGACGTTTCGGCCGAAGCGTGAACCCTGCTCTTTTCAATATGTTGAGAGCAAGATTCACGTTCCATGATCGAAGCAAAAGGCTTCGATCAGAAACGATCTTGCTCTGCGGCTAAAGCGCCGCCAGATCGGCGTTCTTCCGATCGGTGATCAGCATGGCGCCGGGCTTGTGCGTGATGCACAGCGACGGTCGCGCCGCCTCGATCGCCACCTGCGGCGTTACCCCGCACGCCCAGAACAGCGGCAGCTCGCCCGGATCGAGATCCGGCGCGTCGCCCCAGTCGGGCCGCGCCAGGTCGGCGATGCCGATCGCCTCGGGCAGGCCGATATGCACAGGCGCCCCGTGCACCGCCGGGAAGCGCGAGGTGATCTGGATGGAGCGGATGGCGTCGGCCGGCCGGAAGGCGCGCATCGACACCACCATCTTGCCCTTGAAGCGGCCGGCGGGCACGCAGTCGATGCTGGTGCGGTACATGGGGACCGTGCTGTCGCGCTCAACGTGCTGCAGGCGCAGCCCCGCCTCCAGCAGCGGCCGCTCGAAGGAGAACGAGCACCCCAGCACGAACGTAACAAGATCGTCAGACCAGTACTTGGCGATGTCGGTCGGCTCCTCGACCAGCTTGCCGTCCTTGAACACGCGGTAGCGCGGCACGTCGGTGCGGATGTCGATGTCGCCGAGATCGGGCAGCGACGGATCGCCGGGCGCCCCCATGCCGATCAGCGGGCAGGGCTTCGGGTTGCGCTGGCAGAAGGCAGCGAACTCCAGCGCCAGGTCCTTGGGCAGGATGCACAGATTGCCCTGCACGTACTCGGAGGCGATGCCGGCGGTATGCCCGGTGTACTCGCCTGCGCGGATGATGGCCCGCGCCCCGGCCGGAGCGGCGATCGCCATCATGCGGTTGGCGGGGGCAACGATCTTTTGCTGCACGGGCTGGTTCTCCTTCGCGGGCCGGGGCGTGCCTGGGCGGGCTGCGGGTCCAAATCTACGCCATCGCCATGCCGTCGGCCAGCACCCGCAGCCGGCACGGCCCTGACGTTGGGCGCACCAACGCGCAAGCGCCAAGCTACCCTTGGAGGTTGCGCGGATCTCTGCGCAGCCTGCCTGGTCTCAAGTATTCGGGCGCGCCGCTTCTTCCATGCGCGTCTGCATCGCCTGCATGGTGTCGTCGGCCAGGTCCTTGCCGATCTTGGTCATCTGCTCCACCTCCGCCTGATAGTCGGCGACGGCGTTCTGGAAGAAATCGGCATAGACGCCATACATGTCGCGCACGGTCTTGCACTGGGCGAGGTGCTGCGGCATGGCAAAGTCTTCTTTCAGGCGGCGATTGACGAACGCCACCCAGTTCTTGTTCATGGCCGCGATGCCGTCGTAGACCTTGCCGTTCATCTGCGCGAGCGCGGTCAGCGCCGGCCGGTTGAGCTCCATCAGGGCGTCGAATCCCATCGGCGCCATCATCGGCGGCATCCCCAAATTGGCCCGCCCGTTCGTCGTCTTGTCAGGCATGCACTCGGTCCTCCGCTGCTAGACTAGGAGTGCCCCCGGGCGCGACTCTAAACTCGCGCGCGGAAGCCGCACGCTTTTTCAAATCACAATTCGCTGAGAGCATGGCCGGAGAATGAAAAAAATGTGGATAACCTGGAAATGTTTGTCCCGAGCATAAAGGCTATTCCAGGTTCTGCCGGTCAGGCCCGCGGGTTGCTCAAAAGAAACGCATCGAGTTCCGCCCGCGTCGGCAGGCCGGCCCTCGAGCCAAGCCGCGTGCACTTGAGCGCCGCCACCGCCGCGGCGATGCGCGCGCACGCCGAGGCCTCATCGCCTTGCGCAATCGCCAGCGCGAACGCGCCGTGGAAAGCATCGCCGGCGCCGGTCGTATCGGTGACGCTCACTCTGAAAGCCGGAACGTGGCCGTCGCTGCCGCCCTCGCGCCAGGAATAGCCCTCCGCACCGAGCGTGACGCCCGCGTGCTTCGGGCCCAGGGACAGGACGTGAGCGAGCCGCTCCGCGTACGAGCTGCCGGGCGCGAACTCGCGCAGCGCGGGGGCGGAGAAGATCGCGTAATCGGTGAGCTTGAGAATGCCGCCCAGCGCCTCGCGCGCGCCGAGATCGGCATCGAGCACGGTGGGCACGCCTTCCTTGCGCGCGCGGGAGAACACCGCTCTCAGCCCTTCGAGCCAGCGCAGGTCGCCCAGCACGACGTCGGCTTCCCTGACGCGCTCGAGCGGCAGCCAGCTGGTGCCGGACGGCATCCCGGCGTCGCGCTGTCCCACGATCAGCCGCTCGCCCCGATCGTCGACAATGATGGCCGACGTCGACGAGCGCGCCCCCTCGAAGGCCTGCAGGTAGCGCACATCGACGCCTTCCGCCCGCAGCCCTGCGCGAATCGCGCTGCCCGCCGCATCGTCGCCGGTCCGGCTCCACAGCTCGGCCTTGCCGCCGAGCCGGGCCACCGCCGACGCGGCATTGGCGGCCATGCCGCCGCCCGCCTCGACATGCTCCAGCGCGCGCACCTTGGTCGGCTCGGGCGGAAAGGCCTCGATCCGATAGATGCGGTCGAGGGCTGCGTGTCCCACACAGATGATGCGCTTGGCCGATGCCATTTCAGTCCGCCGGGCCTTTCGCGCCTCACGTTCTCACAAATGCCAGCCGCCCGGCGCGACGATAACGGCCGTCATGCCCGCAGCAAAGGCCGCCGTGCATACAATGCCCCAATTCAGGCTGAAAAAGAGCGCCGGCTTGGTCCGATCGCCAACCTTCCCCGTAAACCTTTATCCGGTGCGGCGCAGCACTTCAGCGCGGCCGCGTCGCAAGCAGCGCGACGGGGAAGCGGGCGAGTGCGGTCTCAAGGTAAATGCCGCCGTCGGCGTGACTGGTGTCCCCGCCGAGCCAGTCGTGCCAATCCCGACCCGATAGCGCCTGCGGCAGATCCACCGTGGTCCCCCGCCATCGCTCGGCCGGGATGTGTGGCACCTTCGCGCCATCGAGCAATGCGTGGGTCAAGCGCGGCAGGATGGCGATCACGGCTGCGTCCTCGTGGACCCGGGCGAACGCCACGCCATGGCGCGCCTGCGGCCCGCTCAGACTGAGCGCCACATAGCTCCCTTCCGCGAAGAGGCGGGGCTGTGCGTTCCGCAGCGCCAGGCCGCGCGCGATCAGGTGGAGCTTCGGCAGACCGGACCGCCACGCCGCGAGGAGGGTCGCTGGCGACGCGGCTGCCGCCTCGCCGAGCTGGCTGGCGAGCCGGCCGAAATTGACGGGCCGGCGGTTGTCGGGGTCGACCAGGCTCAGCTCCCATGCCTCGGCGCCCTGATAGATGTCGGGCACGCCGGGCGCGACGAGCTTGATCAAGGTCTGCGCCAGGGCGTTGAGCGCGCCGGCAAGCAGCAGCGGTTGAGAGGCCGCGGCGAAATCGGCAAGGAACGGTCCCGACCGGTCGGCATCGAGCGCGCCGCGCGTGAACCCATCGATGGCCGTCTCATACGCTTCGTCCGGTGCCGTCCAGCTTGTCAGCGCCTTGGCCTCGCGCACGGCCTTCGACATGAACGCGGCCATGCGGTCGGCGAGGCCGGAGAGTGCCGGCCCGTCGGTCCGCTCCGCGCTCATCGGCCAGGCACCGAGCAGCGCCTGGTAAAACAGCCACTCGGTCTCGCGGTCGGGAAAGGACTCGCTCCCCTCGGAGGTCGCCAGGTGCGCATTGAGGGCAGACCACCGGGCGACGTTCTCGTTCCACTCGGATGGCACTTCGCTCAGCACCATCGAGGCGCGCGCGGGCGTCCTCGCCGCGCTTGGTATCGTGCGTGCTGGTGGCACTGAGGCCTGCCGGCTGACGCGCCCTGCGCTCGGCCATCGCGCGATGGAAGGCGTCGGGCGGCGCGCCGAAATGATCGGGCTCGCCCCCGACCTCATTGAGCGCGACCAGGCGGTTGTAGCGATAGAACACCGTGTCCTCGAGCGCCTTGGCCATGACGGGGCCGGTCGTTTGCTGGAAGCGTTGCGTGAAGGCGAGCGCCGCGGCCCGATCCTCGGTGGCGTCAAAGTCGAGCAGAACGAGGCGCGCGAGAAAGTCGAAGGCCGCCTCGTCCTCGACCTCACGCGTGGCCTTTGCTCGAACGACGTGCGTCGGCGATGACGGTCCGGTCGATTTCGCCGGGACCGTTTCGATCGACATAGGTGCGATAGACCCTAAGCGCCGCGACGAGCTCCACGATCGCCAGCCTCAGCGTATCGGGACCAAGGTAGCGCACGCCAAGCGTCCGCTGAGCGAGCTCGGTGCCATGTCGACGAGACCAATCAGCTCGCCGGTCAGATTTCGCTTCAAGATGCGCCGCTTGGCATCGAGGACGAGAGCGCCGTAGTCGACGCTCCCGCCGAGGAAGCCCTGGTAGGCATCCGTCATGCCCGTCTCGCCGCCCGTATCGATCAGCAGGTCCGTAACCGCCTTGGCGAACTCGTAGCCGGTGGTGCCGGCGACGGCCCAGTCGCTGCGCACGTGCTCCCCGGGCCCCAGGATCTTCTCGATCACGAGATAGAACGGCGCACGCCGGCCAAGCGCGGCCTGCAGTCGCTCGAGATAGCCCTTGGGGTCGGCGAGCCCATCGATGTGGTCGAGCCGGATGCCCGCAATCTTGCCGGCGTCGACGAGTTCCAACAGCCGGGCGTGGACGTCACCGAAGACGTCATCGCGCTCCACTTTCAGCCCAACGAGATCGGAAATCTCGAAGAACCGCCGCCAGGTGAGCGCCTCGCGCGCCGCCCGCCAGTGGCTCAGCCGCCAGACCTGACGCTCATGCAGCGCATCCAATGCGTCCCGGTCGGCGGCAAGCGTCCGCGTTTCCTGCTCGAGTGCCGACCAAGCTCCCGGGTCGGCCGCAAGCCGCGCCAGCTCGGCCTTGAGCGCTGCCGTGTTCTCGCGCTTCGCCGCAGCGAACCGGCCGGCCAGCTCCTTGAACGTGTCGCCGGCAATGCGGCCCAGCAGCATTGCGATAGGACGGCGGGGTCATCGGCAGATTCAGGTCACCATACGTGAACCGGAGCTCGCCGCTGCCGCGCTCCAGATCAAGTCCAAATACCGCCCTCCGCCAACAGCTCGCCGTAGGCCTTGGCCAGCACCGGCACGATCAGCGTCGGGGCCGACCAATCGATGTCGAAGTGCTGGGCGCAGGCGCCGTCCCGTCCCCATTCCAGCACGTCGCGCCACCAGGGATTGTGCGGCGTCGCCGCCATGTGATTGGGAACGAAGTCGACGATGAGGCCGAGCCCGTGCCGCTCGGCTTCCTCGCACAGGCGCGCGAACCCCGTCTTCCCCGCCGAGCACCGGATCTAGTCTGCTGCAATCGGTGACGTCGTAGCCGTGCGTGGAGCCGGGCGCCGCCTCGAAGATCGGCGAGAGATAGAGATGGCTGATGCCCAGGCGCGCGAGGTAGGGCACGCACCCTGCCGCCGTCTCGAACGTCATGCCGTTGCGAAGTTGCAGACGGTAGGTGGTTCTCGGCACGATCATGGGGTGCGCGGACGCTCCTCGCTCATGGCGCGCGCAGAGGGTCTTGAAGAGAGCGGAAGCCGCCAGGCTCTCCAGGGCAAGCGGCAGCTTGCGGCGCCAGTTCGGGTGCTCATCCGTCGTTCCCGGGATGTTGACACAGTCCTCCGATCCGACAAGGTCCTCCAGTTGCACGGCCACGAGCCGGCAGGGCGTGCGGGCGACAAGCCTGTGCGTTGCGACGGCCAGCACAGGGTCGAGCCCCTCCGGCAAAGGCGTATCGGGACCTCCAAGGCCGTGCAGGGACGCGGGAAGCAGCCCCTCGGCCAATGCGGCAATCATCGCCCGCCGGTCGGCGAGCCTCTCCGCAAGCGCGGCCTCCACGTCTTCCTGTGCGATGAGGCCGATCTTGGCGCGCTCGGCAATGTCCCTGCCGCGCCACCAGCCGGCAAGCGTCGGCAGGTCGTGCGTGGCAACGCAGGCAAGCGCGCTGCGGTCGTAGTCTGCCGGCGGGCGGAAGCCGCCATCCTGTCCGCGCTCGAAGAAGAGCACGCGGTAGCCCAGGATATTCGCCTCGCGCATGGTGTCGCGAAAGCCGTGCGGCACCGTTCCGAGGTCCTCCCCGATGACGATCGTCCGGCGGTCCCCGGATGCCGCCGCGACCACGCCGAGGAGCGCATCGAACGGGTAGTCCACGTAGGCGCCGTCGCTGCTGGCAGTCCGTGCGGGATGAGGTAGAGGCGCCGCAAGGCCATGACATGGTCGAGGCGGACCGCGCCTGCGTGACGCATGGCGGCATCGAGGACGGCGCGCAGGCCGTCCGTCGACCCCTCGCGCATCGGTTCCGGCGACAGCGGCGCGAGGCCCCAGTCCTGCCCGCCGGCGTTGAAGGGATCGGGCGGCGCGCCGATGCGGGCGCCGGCGATGACCTTGTCGGGCGCGCACCAGGTGTCCGCACCATCAGGTGCAACACCCACCGCCAGATCGAGATAGAGACCGATGCGCATGCCGGCGGCAAGCGCGCGCCGCTGCGCCGCGGCAAGCTGCTCGGCTGCCACCCATTGCAGCCACGCGTGGAACTCGACGCGATCCGCATGCCGCTGTCGGAATGCCCTCACGGCGGGGCTCGAGCTGTCCTTGTAGTCGTCCGGCCAATCCCGCCAGCCGGCGGACAAGCCCTGCGTCACGAAGTGCTCCGACAGCGCCTCGAACAGCGCGAAACCGACGAGGCTGTTTGCCTGCCGCGCACGGAACGACTGGAACGCCACGTCGGCGTCGGAGCCGGTGCCCAGGTGCTGGTGCCGGAAATGCGCGAAAGCGGAGTTCGAACGCAGCCCGCTTGAGCGCCGCCACCTCGGGATAGTCGACAAGCTCGGCCTCCCGCGCGTCCTCCAGGCCTGCCTGATCGCTGGGCGCCACGCCCTCCAGCCGGTCGACGGCGATATAGAGCGGATTGAGGAAGCGGCGGCTCGACGGCGAGTAGGGGCTGAAGTGCGCCGGCGCGGCGAGGAACAGGGCGTGCAGCGGGTTGACCCCGACAAAGTCGGCGCCGTGGCGCGCCGCCAGCTCTGCAAGCTGCGCCAGGTCCTCGAAATCGCCCACGCCCGCGTTGCGGCCCGATCTCAATCCGTAGAGCTGGCACGTGATGCCCCAGACGCGGCCGCTCTCGAGCCAGCTCGCGGCAGGAAGGCGCGCGCGCCTGCCGGCTCGCCGGGTCACGATGCGTGCGCGTGCGCCGGCAGGGCGGCGAGAGCCGCCTCTATGGCGGCGCCGCCATCGGCCGGGACGCCGAGCGCCTCGAGAAGCCCGCGCTTGGCGGCATCGCTGACGTGCAGCGTCACGCCTCTATCGCTGACGTAGGAAAGCGCGATGCCGTGAGCCTCGGCCAGTCGGTCAAGGGCGGCGCTTGGCATGTGCGAACCCCCTATCGCTGCTGCCCGGTCGCCAGGCTGAAGGCGCACGACCACGCCGGCAACTCGCCGGCGTCGAGCCGCCGCGCGGCGCCCTCGGGCAGCTCGAATATCAGCCTGTCGTCGTTGCGCAGCCCCTCTGTGATGCGTGCCGCGAGCGGGCGCGCCTCGCTGGATAGGTTGGCAACGACACCGTAGCGCTCACCGCCGAGATTCCAGGTGACGCGAATGACGCGGCCGTCCACCTCGCGAACGAGGGCCGCGCCTCCCTGGACGGCCGCAAGGCGCGGCACAATCTCACGGCGCGCGCACCTCGAGCAGCCGGCGCACCAGCGCCAGGCGCCGGCTGAACGGCGCTCGCTCCGGCGCACTCCAATCGAGGCGCGATCTCTCGAAGGTCTCGATCGCATTCGGGTCGGGGATGCGGGCGCGCAGTTCTCGGGTCGCTGAATTGCGGCCATCTGCGGAACTCGTTGCGCCGGCCCTCGCGCACGGCCGGCGAGCTCGCCGTGAAAGTCGGTGAAGAACAGGAAGGGGCGCGTCTCGCCCCATTCCTCGCCCATGAAGAGCAGCGGGATCTGCGGGCTGAGCAGCAGGATCGCGGTGAGCAGCTCGATCGCCTCGGGCTCGGCCAGCGCCGTCAGCCGCTCGCCGAACGCGCGGTTGCCGATCTGGTCGTGGTTCTGCAGGAAGTCGACGAACGCGGTCGGCGGCAGTTGCGCGCTCGGCTCGCCGCGCGGCTGCCGTCGCGGAACGGCGACGGCTCGCCCTGGTAGACGTAGCCCCGGCCAGCGCGCGCGCCAGCTTGGCCGCCGGCTCGTCGGCGTAGTCCGCGTAGTAGCCCTCGCTGCTCGCCGGTCGCGAGCACGTGCGCGACATGGTGGACAGTCGTCGTTCCACTCGGCCGTGTAGAGCCGGGGCCGCCCGCGGCGTCGCGCTCGTGCAGGCGGGTGATGTTGCGCGTCGTCCTCGGTCGTCAGATGGACGTGGCGGTCGCTCGAGCCGTGCGCGCACCCGGCGGCGATCTCCTCCAGGATGTGCGGCGTCGGATCGGTCGCGGATCTGGTCGACGGCATCGAGCCGCAGGCCGTCGAAGCGGTACTCCTCGAGCCAGTAGAGCGCGTTCTCGATGAAGAAGCGGCGCACCGGCGGGCGGTCGTAGTCGATCGCAGCGCCCCACGGCGTCTGGCGCGTCGGCATCGAAGAAGTCGCGGCGCATAGAGGTGCGAGATAGTTCCCGTCCGGCCCGAAATGGTTGTAGACGACGTCGAGGAAGCACCATCAGCCCGCGCGCGTGCGCCGCGTCGACCAGGCGCTTCAGGCCGTCCGGACCGCCATAGGCGACGTGCGGCGCGTAGAGCAGGACGCCGTCGTAGCCCCAGCCGCGGTTGCCGGAGAATTGCGGCGACCGGCATCAGCTCGATGGCGGTGATGCCGGATCGGCGAGATGGTCGAGCTTGGCCGCGACGCCGGCGAACGTGCCGTCTCGGTGAAGGCGCCGACGTGCAGCTCGTAGATCACGGCCTCGTGCCACGGCCGGCCCTGCCACTCGGCCGTCTGCCAGCGGTAGGCGCGCGGATCGACCAGCAGCGAGGGTCCGTGCACGTCGCCGGCCTGGGCGCGCGCGGCGGGATCGGGCACTTGCATGCCGCCGTCGCCGAGCGCGAAGGCGATAGGCTGCGCCCCGGCGACGGCGTCGGCTCGTCAGCTCGAACCAGCCGTCGCGGCGGCGCGCCATCGCGATCGCGCGTGCCGCTCGGCACGACGAGCGAGACGGAGCCTCGTGCGCCGGCGCCCAGAGCCGAAAGCGCGTCGCGCCGTCGCGGCCGAGCTCGGCGCCCCAGATCTGGCGAGGCCGTGAAGCGCCGCGTCATCATGCGCCGCCGCCTCGAGCAGCAGGACGGCACGCGCGCGGCAGCGTCGACCGCGACGCCCGGCGCGATGCAGGGCGCTCGGCGGGCTCGATCAGGCCGCGCGCCGAATCGACGATGCAGCCGCCAGCCCGGCACGAGCCTGAGGCGCCGGCAGCTTGAAATCGATGGCCTCGTGGGGGGCGTTGAGAAGCATCAGCAGCGGCATGGCCGTCGCTCTGCGCAGCATCAGCGCCGATGCAGCTGCGCGCACAGTCCGTTGTTCCAGTCCGCCTTGCGCCATCTGCTTGCCGTCCGGCCGAACCACGTCACGTCGCGTCGTGCCGTCGCGCCGAGCCGCGCTCGCCGTGCAGGAAGCGCGGCGGCGCAGCAGCGGGATGGGCGGCGCAGCGCGATCGAGCCGGCGACGAAGGCGAAGAAGGCCTCGTCGCGTCGCTCATGCCGCTCCCAGTCGATCCAGGACAGTCTCGTTGTCCTGGCAATAGGCGTTGTTGTTGCCGCCCTGGGTGCGGCCGATCTCGTCGCCCATCAGCAGCATCGGCGCGCCCTGCGACGAGAGCAGCGTCGCCAGCAGGCGCGCATGCGCTCGCGCAGATCGCCAGGATCGTCCGGATCGTCGGTCGGCCCTCGACGCCGCAGTTCCAGCTGCGGTTGTCGTCGTGGCCGTCGCGGTTGTCCTCGCCGTTGGCCTCGTTGTGCTTGCTCGTCGTAGGCGCACGAGGTCGGCGAGCGTGAAGCCGTCGTGCGCGGTGACGAAGTTGACGCTGGCCCAGGGCCGCCGGCCGCGCTTGTCGAAGAGGTCGGCCGAGCCGAGCAGGCCGCGGCGAAGCTCGGCGCAGCGGCCCGCGTCGCCGTGCCAGTAGCTGCGCACGTTGTCGCGGTAGCGGTCGTTCCATTCCGCCCAGCCGGGCGGGAAGTTGCCGAGCTGGTAGCCGTCCGGCCGATTCCCAGGCTCGGCGATCAGCTTGACCTGCGACAGCACCGGGTCCTGGCGCATCGCGTCGAAGAAGCTGGCGTCGGATCGAAGTCGCGCGTGCTCGCGGCCAGCGACGTCGCGAGATCGAAGCGGAAGCCGTCGACGTGGCATTCCTCCACCCAGTAGCGCAGCGAATCCATCACCATCTGCAGCACGCGCGGATGGCGCAGGTTCACCGTGTTGCCGCAGCCGGTGGTGTCGAAATAGTAGCGCTGGTCGTCGGCCGAGCAGGTAGTAGCTGGCGTTGTCGATGCCGCGGAAGGACAGGGTCGGGCCGAGTTGGTTGCCTTCGGCGGTGTGGTTGTAGACGACGTCGAGGATCACCTCGATGCCGGCCTCGTGCAGGCGGTGCACCATCGTGCTTGAATCTCGTCGATGTCGCCGCCGTGCGACGTGTAGCGCGGGGCCGGCGCGAAGAAGCCGAGCGTGTTGTAGCCCCAGTAGTTGCGCGAGGCCCTTCTCGACCAGGTGGCGGTCGTCGAGGAACGCGTGGACCGGCAGCAGCTCGATCGCGGTGACGCCGAGCCTGACGCAGATGGTCGATGACCGCGCGGATCGGCCAGGCCGGCGAAGGTGCCGCGCAGCGGCCGGCACGTCGGATGGCGCAGCGGTCATGCCCTTGACGTGCGCCTCGTAGATGACGGTGTCGGCCCACGGCGTGCGCGGGCGGCTGTCGTCGCCCCAGGTGAAGCGCCGTCGGTCGACGACCACGCACTTCGGCATGACGGCGCGCTGTCGCGCCGGTCGAAGGTGAGGTCGGCGCTGCGGCGAGCCGACGGTAGCCGAACAGCGCGTCGTTCCAGCGCAGCTGGCCGTGCAGCGCCTTGGCGTAGGGATCGAGCAGCAGCTTGTGCGGATTGAAGCGGTGGCCGTGCTGCGGCTCGTAGGGGCCGTGGACGCGGTAGCCGTAGAGCTGGCCGGGCCGCAGTCCGGCAGTAGCCGTGCCAGACCTCGTCGGTGTACTCCGGCAGCGCGATCCGCGCCGATCTCGCGCGCGCCGTCGGTGTCGAACAGGCACAGCTCGACGCGCGTGGCGTTGGCCGAGAAGAGCGCGAAATTGACGCCTGAGCCGTCCCAGGTGGCGCCCAGCGGGTAGGGCAGCCCCGGCGCAGCACGTCGATCGCGCCATGGCTCATGCGTCGCTCCTAGCTCGCGTCAGACGCTCGAGGACGATCGTGGCGAGCGGCGGCAAGCGTGAGCTCCAGCGAATGCGGCCGGCCGTGCGCGGGCGCTCGGCGCGCGTCGACGCCGCCGCCGTTGCCGACGTTCGCTGCCGCCGTAGTCGCGCCGCGTCGGTGTTGAGGCTCTCGCGCCAGGGGCCGCGCGCGCGGCACGCCGATGCGGTAGCCGTGGCGCGACGATCGGCGTGAAGTTGCACACGACCAGCGACCGGCGAGCTGCCGTCGCTCGCCGTGCGCAGGAAGGCGAGGACGCTCTGGTCGGCGTCGTCGCCGATCGATCCACTCGAAGCCCGCGGCCTCGCAGTCGAGCTGGTGCAGCGCCGGCGTCGCGCGATAGAGCGCGTTGAGATCGCGCACCAGGCGCCTGCACGCCGCGATGCGTCGGCTCGGCGAGCAGTGCCAGTCGAGCGACTGGTCGTGGTTCCACTCGCGCTCCTGGCCGAACTCGCCGCCCATGAACAGCAGCTTCTTGCCGGGATGCGTCCACATGAAGCGCGAAATAGGCGCGCAGGTTGGCGAACTTCTGCCAGCGGTCGCCGGGCATCTTGCCGAGCAGCGAGCCCTTGCCGTGCACGACCTCGTCGTGGGTCAGCGGCAGGACGAAATTCTCGCGGAACGCGTAGAGCAGGCCGAAGGTCATGCTCGTGTGGTGGTAGGCGGCGGTGCACCGGCTCCTTCGACATGTAGCGCAGCGTGTCGTGCATCCAGCCCATGTTCCACTTGTAGCCGAAGCCGAGGCCGCCGCCGTCGACCGGCCGCGACACCCGCGGCCAGGCGGTCGATTCCTCGGCGATCGTGATGGCGCCGGGCAGCGCTCGCCGACGCAGCGCGTTCAGCTGCGCAGGAAGGCGATCGCCTCGAGGTTCTCGCGGCCGCCGTGGACGTTGGGGATCCACTCGCCGGCTCGCCGGCTGTAGTCGAGATAGAGCATCGAGGCGACGGCATCGACCCGCAGCCCGTCGACGTGGAAGTGCTCGAGCCAGAAGAGCGCGTTGGCGATCAGGAAGTTCGCGCACCTCGCGCCGGCCGAAGTTGTAGATCAGCGTGTTCCAGTCCTGGTGGAAGCCCAGGCGCGGGTCCTCGTGCTCGTAGAGCGCGGTGCCGTCGAAGCGCGCCAGGCCGTGGGCGTCGGCGGGAAATGCGCCGGCACCCAGTCGAGGATGACGCCGAGGCCGGCGCGATGGCAGCGGTCGACGAAGCAGGCGAAGTCCTCCGGGCGGCCGAAGCGGCGCGGTCGGCGCGAACAGGCCGATCGGCTGGTAGCCCCACGAGCCGCGCGAACGGGTGCTCGCTGATCGGCAGCAGCTCGATGTGGGTGAAGCCCATGTCGCGCGACGTAGGGGACGAGCTCGTCGGCAAGCTCGCGTAGTCGAGAAGCGCGTCGCCGTCGCCCGCGCCGCCAGGAGCCGAGGTGCACCTCGTAGATCGAGATCGGCGCGGCGCGGTGCCTGCGCGCTCGCGCGCGCGCCGCCATCCAGTCGCCGTCGCTCCAGTCGATGGTCGCGGCAGGCCGTGCACGCGCGAGGCGGTCGCCGGCGGCAGCTCCTGGCGCGAAGCGCGAACGGATCGGCCTTCAGCGGCAGCAGGTCGCCGTCCGGCGCCGACGATCTCGTACTTGTAGAGGCGCGCCGGCGCCGACATGCCGGGAATGAACAGCTCCCAGACGCCCGCCTCGATGCGCAGGCGCATGGGATGGCGGCGGCCGTCCCAGGCGTTGAAGTCGCCGACCACGCTGACGCGCCGCGCATTGGGCGCCCAGACGGCGAAGCGCACGCCGTCGACGCCTCGATGGTCGATCGGATGCGCGCCGAGCCGCTCGTAGAGCCGGCGATGCGTGCCTTCGGCGAGCAGATAGACGTCGATCTCGCCGAGCACGGCGGGAAGCGATAGGGGTCCTCGGCGTCCCAGGCGTGCCGTCGCCGCTGCGAAGGCGAGGCGGTAGGCGAAGCGCTGCGCCGGCCGGCGACGCGGCCGGCGAAGAAGCCGGCGTCGTGCAGCCGCTGCAGCTGCGCGAGCGGCGCTCGCCGTCGCGCGTCGATCGACCTCGACGGCCTCGGCACCGGGCGCGAACACGCGCAGCGACATGCGGCCGTCCGCCGCCGCATGCGGACCAAGCACGGCGAACGGATCGCCGTGCCGCGCCGGCGACGATGGCCTCGATGGCGGCCGGCGTCGGGTCGCCAGCCGTCGGCCGGCGTCGTGCTCGGGACGCGGTCATGGCCGCCTCGCGCATGCGTCGCCGGCGAGAGGCGAGCACGCCGCGCACCGGGATCGACAGCCAGGCCGGCCGGTTGGCCGCCTCGTAGGCGATCTCGTAGAGCGGCCTTCTGCAGCAGGAAGAGATCGAGCAGGCCGCGCGCGGCCTCGCGTCGCGGGATAGCCGGCATCGCTCGGCGACCGCGCGATAGGCCGGCGAGGAACTGCGCCTCGGCGCGCGTCGCGCCAGGCCCGCGCCGCGGCGGTGACGCGCTCGGGCAGCTCCGGCGTCGCGCGTCGCGATGCGATCGAGCGCGGCCGACGGCGGCGTAGTCGAACGAGCGCAGCATGCCGGCGACATCGCGCAGCGGCGACGTCTTCTGCGCGGCGCTCGGCCAGCGCGCGCCGCGGCTCGCCCTCGAAGTCGATGATGACGACGTCGTCCTCGGCGACCAGCACCTGGCCGAGATGATAGTCGCCGTGGATGCGGGTCTTGAGCGCCGGCTGCCGGCATCGCCTCGAGCCGCGCGAGCGCGCGTCGAGCGCGTCTCGCGCCGCCAGCAGCTGCGTCGACGTCGGCGCGCCGCTCGTCGAGCCGGCTCGCTTGCGCGGCCGATGCGTCGAAGCGCCGTGCGCGCCTCGGCTCGCGCCGTCGTCGGCCCACGCGCTCGATGTCGCGCGTCGCGTGACCGGCTCGCGGCGCGAAGGCGGGGTCGTCGGTCGGCGTGGCAAGGGCGCGGTGCATCTCGGCCGTCCGCTGGCCGAGCGTCGCCGGCGAGGTCGAGCGGATAGCTGATAGCCGCCTCGCCGACGCGTCGGCGCCGTCCTCGGCGGCGGCGATCAGCGCGTCGTCGAGGTCGCGGTCGAGCGCCTCGACGATCAGCGCCAGGCATCGCCCTGGTTGCGCACGAACTCGAAGCGCGACCGCGAGCGCCGTCGGCTGTCCCGTCGTCGGCGCGCGTGCTCGACGCTGCCGAGCAGCGCGGGCGTGTTCGCGAAGCCGGCGCCTCGGTGAGGAACCGCGCCATCTCGATCTCGGGCTGCACGCCGTCGCGCAGGCGGCGGTAGAGCTTCAGCATCGCCGCGCTCGTCGACGATGAGCGAGACGTTGCTCTGCTCGGCGCCGAGCGCATGCGCACCTGGCGCCGGCGGGCATCGAGCGCCGCGCAGCCTGCGGCGCCGGTCGAACACGAGCTGCCGCCGTCGGCGTGCGAGCGATGCGCCGCCGCGCATCGGCGTCGACCAGCGTCGCGCGGCGAAGCGCTCGTCGTGCGCAGGCGTCGAGCAGAGCGCCGACGCGCGCGGCCCGCGCCGCAGCCGGCCAGCGTGCAGGCAGCTTGGGCGCGCCGGGCTGCACGTTGCTCGTCGCCCCACAGCGCGCGACAGCGGCAGGAAGTAGCGCTGCGTCTCGCCGCTCGGTCGTCGACGCTCGACATCGATCAGCGAGCAGGTCGTGCGTCGCCGTCCAAGGCAGCCGAGCGTGATGCGAGCGCGACGCTCGACGATGCGCGCGTCCTTGCCGCCGAACCAGCGCTGCGCGCGGCAGGAAGTCGGGCAGCACGTCGCGCTCGAGCTGGCGCGGCTCGCGGCCCTCCAGAGCGCTTCGCCAGCCCGTCGCGCAGCACGAGCGTGACGAACTCCGGCAGGGCTCGGCGGCGCCGACGTGCCAGCGCGGCGCCTCGGCCTCGCTCGGCCAGCAGGAACCAGTAGAAGCCGTAGGCCGGCAGCGTGAGCAGGTAGGGCAGCTCGCCGACCGGCGGGAACGGCGAGCCGCCGGTCAGCTCGACCGGCACGCGCGCCGCGATACTCGCGACAGATCGAGCTCGACCGCCTGCGCCGAGCGCGACGAGGTTGACGACGCAGAGGATGCGTCTCGCCGTCGTGCTCGCGCATGATAGGCGAGCACCTTGCGGTTGCGCGGGTAGAGGAAGCGTCAGCGCTGCCGCGGCCGAAGGCGGCGTGCTGCTTGCGGACCGCGATCATGCGGCGCATCCAGTTGAGCAGCGAGCGACGGGTCGCGCTGCTGCGCCTCGACGTTGACCGCCTGGTAGCCGTAGACCGGGTCCATGATCGGCGGCAGGTAGAGCTGCTGCGGATCGGCGCGCGAGAAGCCGCCGTTGCGGTCGGCCGACCACTGCATCGGCGTGCGCACGCCGTCGCGGTCGCCGAGATAGTAGTTGTCGCCCATGCCGATCTCGTCGCCGTAGTAGATGACCGGCGTGCCGGGCATCGACAGCAGCAGCGCGTTCATCAGCTCGATCTTGCGCCGGTCGTTCTCGAGCAGCGGCGCCAGGCGGCGGCGGATGCCGAGATTGATCCGCGCGCGGCGGTCGGCGGCATAGGTGCGCCACAGATAGTCGCGCTCCTCGTCGGTCACCATCTCGAGCGTCAGCTCGTCGTGGTTGCGCAGGAAGATCGCCCACTGGCAGCTGTCGGGGATCTCCGGCGTCTGGCGCATGATGTCGGTGATCGGGTGGCGGTCCTCCTGGGCGATCGCCATGTACATGCGCGGCATCAGCGGGAAGTGGAACGCCATGTGGCATTCGTCGCCGTCGCCGAAATAGGGCCGCGTGTCCTCCGGCCACTGGTTGGCCTCGGCCAGCAGCATGCGGTCGGGGTAGTGCGCGTCGAGCTCGGCGCGGATGCTGCTTCAGGACGTCGTGGGTCTCGGGCAGGTTCTCGTTGTTGGTGCCCTCGCGCTCGACAGGTAGGGCATGGCGTCGAGCCGCAGCCCGTCGACGCCCATGTCGAGCCAGAAGCGCATGACGCTCGATGCACCTCCTCGAGCACCCGCGGATTGTCGAAATTGAGATCGGGCTGGTGCGAATAGAAGCGGTGCCAGTAATAGGCGCTGGCCGCCGGCGTCCCAGGTCCAGTTCGACTTCTCGGTGTCGAGGAAGATGATGCGCGTGCCCGCGTAGCGCTGGTCGGTGTCGCTCCAGACGTAGAAGTCGCGCGCCGCCGAGCCCGGCTGGCGCCTGGCGCGCGCGCTGGAACCAGGGATGCTGGTCGGAGGTGTGGTTGATGACCAGCTCGGTGATGACGCGGATGCCGCGCCGGTGCGCCTCGCGATGAAGCGCCTGGAATCGTCGATCGTGCCGTAGGCGGGATGGACGCCGCGGTAGTCGGCGATGTCGTAGCCGTCGTCGCGCAGCGGCGAGGGATAGAACGGCAGCAGCCAGATCGCGGTGACGCCGAGATCTGCGATGTAGTCGAGCCGCTGCGATCAGGCCGGCGAAATCGCCGATGCCGTCGTCGTTGGAGTCGTAGAACGCCTTGACGTGCAGCTGATAGATGACGGCGTCCTTGTACCAGTCGGCTGCGGCCGATCGATCGCACGGTCGGCTGCGCTCGAGTCCGCCGTGCGGCCTTGCGGGCGTCGTCTGCGCGCCGTTCATCGCGTGCGCCTCCCGGCGCGAATGAGCGCCAGATGGCGTAGGGCGTTCGTCCGGGTCGAGCCAGCATGTGCTGCATCTTGCCCGTGCCAGGTGAAGCGCTCGCCGGTCGACCAGGTCCTCGACGTCGATCGACGCCGTCGTCCGGCAGTCCGAACTCCCACAGCGGCACCTCGAAATCGGCGCCCTGCGCGTTGTGCGGATCGAGGTTGACCGCGAACAGCAGGAAGTCGTGCCTTGTCGGCGCGTGCACTTGCCGTAGTAGAGGATCTGGTCGTTCCAGGCGTTGTAGAAGCTCAGGTTGGTGAACGTCTGCAGCGCCGGATGCGTCGCGGCGCAGGCGGTTGAGAGGCGCGATGTCGGCCCTGATGTTGCCCGGCCGGTCCCAGTCCCAGGCCTTGATCTCGTACTTCTCCGAGTTCGAGATATTCCTCCCTGCCGGGCAGCGGCGCCGCCTCGCACAGCTCGAAGCCGTTGTAGATGCCCGTAGTTGCCGGCGAGCGTCGCGGCCAGCACCGCGCGGACCTGGAAGCCCGGCCGGCCGCTGGTCTGCAGGTAGACGGGATTGATGTCGGGCGTGTTGACGAAGAAGTTCGGGCCGCATAGTATTCGCGGCACTCGGTCGCGGGTCAGCTCGGTCAGGTACTCGGTCAGCTCGCGCCTTGGTGTTGCGCCAGGTGAAGTAGGTGTAGGACTGGGTGAAGCCGATCTTGGCCAGCCGCTTCATCACCTTGGGCCGGGTGAACGCCTCGGCGAGGAAGATCACGTCGGGGTGGCGCGCCTGCACCTCGCGCGATCATCCACTCCCAGAACGGGAACGGCTTGGTGTGCGGGTTGTCGACGCGGAAGATCCGCACGCCGTGCTCGACCCAGAACAGCGACGACGTCGCGCAGCGCGTACCACAGCGACGGGAAGGCGTCGCGATAGAAATGGACGTTGACGATGTCCTCGTATTTCTTCGGCGGGTTCTCGGCGTACTTGATCGTGCCGTCCGGCCGCCAGTCGAACCATTCCGGATGCTCCTTGATCCAGGGGTGGTCGGGCGAGCACTGGATGGCGAAATCGAGCGCGATCTCCAGCCCGTGCTCGTGCGCGGCCTGCGACCAGCCGCGCGAAATCGTCGAACGTGCCGAGCTCGGGATGGATCGCGTCGTGCCCGCCCTCCGCCGACCCGATCGCGTAGGGGCTGCCGGGATCGTCGGCGCTCGGCCGTCAGCGCGTTGTTGCGGCCCTTGCGGTTGGTGCGGCCGATCGGGATGGATCGGCGGGAAATAGAGCACGTCGAAGCCGAGGTCGCGCACATAGGGCAGCCGCGCGATGACGTCGTCGAAGGTGCCGTGGCGCTCGACGTCGCCCGACTGCGAGCGCGGAAACATCTCGTACCAGGCGCTGAACGCGGCCGCGCGGCGGTCGACCCAGACGGCGAAGCTCCGTGGCATAGCGTCGTCAGGTGCGTGCGCGGGCCGGCGCGCGCATCAGCTCGAGCGGTCTCCGCGGCAAGCAGCAGCGCCAGCAGCGATCGCCTCGCCGCTCGCTTTCGAACCTTCGTTGCAAGCGCCTGCAGGGCCCGCCTGTCGGCCTCCGCCGCCGCGCGCGCCATCGGCGACCGCCTGCTCGACGAGGCAGCGCGGCCCTCGGTCAGCTCCAGCGCGATGGGCACGCCCGCGGCATGCTTCTTGGCGACCTCGTCGCGCCACGAGGCGAAGAGATCGCGCCAGGCGATGATGGTGTAGCGATAGCGGGCGTTGTCGGTGAGCTCGAAGGCGCCGCGCCAGCGGTCGTTGTCGACGGGGCGCATCGGCGCCTCGCGCCACGCGCTCTCGCCGTCGCGCCGGTAAAGCAGCGCCGCATCGATCTTGTCGTGGCCGTCGCAGAAGATGTCGGCCTCGACCACCAGTGGTCCCCGACCGCGCGCTTGACCGGGAAGCGGCCGTCATCGATCTGCG
The DNA here is from genome assembly GCA_963797005.1 of uncultured Alphaproteobacteria bacterium. GTDB lineage: Bacteria > Pseudomonadota > Alphaproteobacteria > Rhizobiales > Hyphomicrobiaceae > AWTP1-13. The sequence goes on along the minus strand of CAWCOF010000004.1, from coordinate 18,471 downwards.
GCCACACGCCTTCGATCGCAACGCGGGCGCGGGCGAGTTCCTCGAGACGCCTGGCGGCAGGGGAATGCGATTGGCCCGAGGCTGTCGGCTGGCGCTGTGCGCCGCTGGCGGCGGGTGTCGGGTTAGACTTCATCCGGCGCACTCCCTCCCTAGCTGTTGCCCGGCCCTTACGATTGGGGCGATCCCCATGAGGACAGGCGAGCGGATGGACGCAAGCGCGCACCGAAATTGGTTGCCGTCGCCCGGTTGGACGCCGCTTCGCCGCGCCGAGCGACACTGCCCCATTGCCCGATCACATGGGCCGCTCACATGGGCCAAGTCACATGGGCGATGACAATCAGCCCGCAACCGACGGCAATCGAAAGTCCTAATCTCACGAAGCATAGATAAATGGTGCGCTCCGCAAGCTTTTCGTCGTAATTTTATCAAATAACATCCGACATATATTAGGCGCCCGAGCATCTATGCTCGCAGACGATAGAATTCCCCGCAATTGTGACTCGCGCAATAAGCGTCTTGTCTTCAGGGTATGATGCGAAACTGTCTCAGTCAACCCGTTGATTGCGCCAACTCACATTACCTGCCGCTGCTTTCAGCTGACCCAAGGGTTCTTCGAGGACCTCTGCATCTACGACCCGTCGCAGACCGTATCGCGCATTCACGCAACAGCCGCGATTTTGGCGCGATCTGGAGAGAACCTCTGGTGTCGATGGAGGTTCCTCGGCATCCGACAAACCCGGCGCGCGATCGCCGACGGGATTTCTCCGAGCTTCAGTCGATGCATGGTCTCTGCTAGAAGGTCGGCGCCGGCCCGGACGGGACGGCAGCCGGAGAGACCGACCGAAGGCGTGGCGGTCTCAAGCGGTCGATTTCCAAGCGTCGGGGCATAGCTCAGCCTGGTAGAGCACCTGCTTTGGGCGGGGCATAGCTCAGCCTGGTAGAGCACCTGCTTTGGGAAGAATTTTTACCTTCCTCACTGCTCTGCATAGATACTCGCAACTCATTGAGCCACTTGGCATTTAGCGGTCCATCTCTCACATGGCTTCTCATGTCGCTTCGCGGCTACTCGGCCGGTGTGAGAGACCATGGAGAGACCAGGTGCCGCGAGCTCTATTGACCGAAATCGTCGCTCGAAACATCAAAGCCAGCCCCGGCCAACGCTTCACGGTCTGGGACACGAAGCTCCCGACTTTCGGTCTCCGGGTCAGCGCTCGCACGAAGACCTGGACTGTCATGCTTGATCGTGACCGGCGGCGCCGAATTACACTCGGTCGCTATCCTACAATGCCATTGCAAGCCGCCCGCATCGAAGCGCGCCGCCTCATCAATGCAGCAGCTGTCAGCCGCTCGACACCCGGCGTCACCCCGATCACCTTCGCCGTTGCCCTGGAGAAGTTCATCCAGTTACACCTATCACAGAACCGCCGCTCGACGGCGAAAGAGCGCGAGCGTGTTCTGCGCAAGCACTGCGAGCCCCGCTGGAAGAGCCGCCTACTCTCGGAAATCTATCGCTCCGATGTAACGGCGATATTGGACCCCATGCACAACACACCAATCATGGCGAACAATGCGTTTGCCACGATCCGCCTCTTCTTTCGCTGGTCGCTACGCCGCGGGTATCTCCTGAATAGCCCCTGCGAAGCCTTACAGGCTCCGGCGAAGCGGCGCTCCCGGGAGCGCGTTCTTGACCGCGAAGAACTCCGTAAGGTGCTGCTGACAGCCCGCTCAGCCGGAACATTCGGGAAAATTGTGACTTTGCTGGCCTTCACCGCGCAGCGCCGAGGTGAGATCGCTGCCATGCATTCTTCCTGGATCAATCGTGACGCGTTGCTCCTGACGATCCCGCGAGACGTCACGAAGAACGGCCGTGAGCACCAGGTACCTCTCACGCCCGCGTTACTCGAACTGCTGCCTATCGGCAATGGCCTACTGTTTCCCGCGCGGGGCGATCCGGAGACCCCGTTCAATGGCTGGTCGAAGAGTATGGAGACTTTCAGAAAGACATGCGCAGTAGACAATTTCACCTTGCATGATCTTCGCCGAACGGCTGCGACCATCATGGCTGAAGAGTTGCAGGTCCTCCCGCACGTCATCGAGCGATTGCTCAACCATGTTACCGGCACCATCTCCCCGGTGGGCAAAATCTACAATCGCGCGAAATACCTGCCGGAGATCCGCGCGGCGTTGCTCGCATTCGAGCGGTTTATACTCTCGCTCATCCCGCATGATGGGGATAACACGACTTGCGCGTCAGACCAGCTGGTACACTTCGACAATGCAAGACACGGCGAGCCATGGCGCGCCTAAGCTGGACACTGGCGAGCTTCGTCATACCCTATCAGTTCACGAGGTCGGCGCAGCTCTTGTCGCCGCCGGCGTCCCTCGCTCGCATCGTCAGATCATTCGTTACTGCGAGACGAAGATGCTCGATGCCGTGAAGGTGCCGGGTCCCACCGGCCCCCAGTGGTATGTGTCGCCATCGTCGGTGCCGAAAGCGATCGGCGATCTCAAGCAGTGGGACGCGCAACGACACAGCCCGCCACAGCACGACATGTCCAACCATGACGCGATTGAAAAACCCCTCAACAACAACTCCGACGCGGCGAGCCATGGCGCGCCAGAGCACGCCATGTCGAGTGAGGAAATAAGCGAAAAGGGAAGTGAGACAGAGCCCGTCATGGCGCGCTATGTCCAGCAGCTCGAGAAGCGCATCGAAGAAAAAGACGATGTGATTGGTTTGCTGAAGGGTCAGCTCGTTGCGAAGGACGAGCAGATCGGGGAACTCTCGACGCGCTACCGCGAGACACATTCGCTCCTGGGTGCCATGCAGCGCATGTTCGCTCCGCTGCTCGGCCAATCAGATCCGTATGTGAGGCCGGAAAAGAGGGAAGTCGAGCCAACCGAGAGTTGATTGTCCACTGTTGATAACCGCAGAGGAGGGGACTTACCGCGCTACAATCCCCTTATGGACCACATCGGCCCGCAACTTGCCAGGATCGATCAGAACATCAAGCTCAATACAGCCGATCCGGTTGCGCGCGAAGGCTTCACGCAGCTTCCCAATTTCATCTTGCGCAATCCGGATATCTCGATCGGTGCGAAGACGGTCTACTCGCTGTTCATCAGCTACGCCTGGCACAACAACTTCTGCTTTCCAGGTCAAGAGACGCTGGCGAAAGCCATTGGCATGAGTGTCGGCAGCGTCAACGCCTTCATCAAGGAACTGGAGGCGATTGGCCTCATCGAGATCGAGCGTCGTGGCCAGGGAAAGACCAACTTCTACACCATCAACTTCACAGTGAAGCCGAAGCGTCTGAAGTCTTGATTTCAGCCGGCTGAAATCAAGATTTCAGTCCGGCCGAATTCCAGACTTCAGCGGGCTGAATTCATTCATTATAAGAATATGCATTTAAGAATACTAAGATATAAAAATACCCAGCGAGAAATGCGCTTTTGAAAAAAGAAGAGGGAAGACCACCGATTTGACTTTTGGAGAATACGTGTCGCAAAATAAATAATGTGCGACATTGGAAATCCAAATCAAAATGCGAATCCCCTATCGGACACGCGTCGCGATACGCAGTATCGGAGCACGCGTCCGATAGAGAGATGATCTACAAAAGACCCTACTTTCGCTTTGTAGGGTCAAAGGTGGTGCGCAGCGGACAAAAGTCCTTGCGCGATAACAAGATAGCCCGCCCCCCTCGGACTGCTGCGCAGCCCGAGCTCACGCCGCCCCGGCAACACCCTCTAAGCGCAAGCGCTAAGAGGCTGTAAGCCGGCTGCGGCGCTCGTTCGCCGTGCGTGGTCAAGGCAGGGGCGGCAAACAAATCAAGACGCCACGCAAGTGGCGCCGATACTTGGCGAACTCGGCTGCGTCGTGAGCTCGGGCTGCCTCGATTTTCTAAGGCGCGCATACATGAGAGCACAGCTCTCATGCGTGGGGGTGCTTGTGCGCGCCAAGAAAATCGGGCGCCGAGGGGGGCGGGCTAGAACACGTGGGGGCGCGCTTTTGGGACACCCGTCGCGATAGTCCTCGCAAGAATCAGAGGCTGCGGGCTATCGAACAGGCGTCCCAAGTCGCAGCGCCGCGGATTTCACGTGCGGCCTGCGGCCGCGTCGAGGGGCAGCGCATGCCCCGCAATTGATCGCCGGCAGGCGAAAGAAAGAAGACCGCCCGAAGGGCGGACCTCGGCAGTTCTTGTATGCCTCTCTGCCCTTCCCGTATGGCTCCGAGGATTTGGGGCGAGGAGCCCTGTGTGTCGGGGCTGAGAGGCTATCCACACCGCTACCGCGCCGCCCGTCTGTGCGGCGCGGTATCCTTGCCACAAGGGATTCCAGCACTCACTCGATACACGAGATCAGCCCTTCCTCGGCGGCGTCCGCACCCCAAACAAGTGACGCATGACGGCAGCGCTTTTGCAGCTGCAGCTAGTTCACATGCCCCCTTCGGGCATGGCGAGCGAGGGCTGATCCCGACTATGGAATTCTACTTCGACCCAGATCGCACCATTATCGGCACCGGCTTTACCGGCGCCGGCGAAGAGCTCATCGCGCTCTCCGAGCGCGATCGCCTGTCGCATGTCCTGTGCATCGGCCGGACCGGCCGGGGCAAGACCACGATCCTGACTAACGTCGCCGTGCAGGGATATCTACGCCGGGCGTGGCATATCGGTGATCGACCCGCATGGGGACATGTCCCGCGAGCTCCTCGAGCACCTGCCCTCGTTTCGGGCTCGCGACCTAGTGTACATCGACCCGAGCGATGAGGAGCGGGTCGTCACCATCAACAGCGTCGCCTGCGTTCCGCGTAACCGCATTCCGTTCGTGGTCTCCAGCGTCGTCGGCGCGTTCAAGGGCGTCTACGGCGATTCCTGGGCTATCGCATGGAGCGCATCCTTTCCAACGTCGTCGCTGCGCTTGTGGAAGCGCCAAACACCAGCCTGATCGGCTTGCCGAAGTTCCTGAAATCCGAGAGCTATCGCCACCAGGTCCTGGCCGATGTCGAGGATCCCGTGGTGCGCGATTTCTTCGCCACCGAGTTCGAGGTGTGGCGCGACAGCTATCGTGTCGAGGTTATCGAGCCCGTTCTCAACAAAGTGGAACAGTTGTTCGCTTCCCCGTTTCTGCGCGCTACCTTTGGCTGTACGTCAAGCTCTATGGACTTCACCGACGTCATGGACAATCGCAAAATTATGGTCGCCAATCTCTCCAAAGGAGCGCTCGGTGGGATGCATGCGAAATTGCTCGGGGCGATGCTATCTCAGGATTTGCCAACGCGGCGATGGCGCGTGCCGCCATCGACACGAGGGTGGTGGCGCCCGAGGACCGTGTGCCGCACTTCCTGATCGTCGATGTAAAGTCCAGAACTCGCCACAGAGAGCTTTGCCGAGATTTTCAGTGAGCTGAGAAAGCAGAAATTGGGCGCCATTCTTCCCATCAATATTTGGATCAGGCACCGCAGTCGCTCCAAGCCGCGGCGCTTGGCAATGCCGGGTCGATTGTTGCGTTTGCGGTCGGCAATGCAGTGCCAGCGCCTCGCGCCGGAGCTTGGGCTCAAGTCTCCCGCGCCGCTATCAACCAGCGAAGGCGAACATGGATGGCGCGTGGCCTACGGCGGCCCCACCACCCGCGCCTGTTCCCGCCCATCAGGACACGCGGTGGCGGCAGAGCGGCTGGGCTCAAGGAGACGCTCGACGCCACACGTCCCCCGCCGCCGCGTCGAAGCCAGGATCGGCGCCTTTCTCGCCGAACTGGCCTGCCATGATGCCTTCTACGCGCGGGCGCGCTCGCGCAGATTAGAGCGTGGCTTCCGGCCGCTGCTCGGCAGGCGCCCGCCCGTACGACCTGCACGTTAAACTCATCCGCAAGCGACCGCGCCGTCGAATTGGCCACGATCAGATGGCGAGTCTATCCACACGTAATCCCCCTTGACCTTCACGGAGCCTTAGCTCCCCGCATACTGGAGGAGCAGGGGTCTTCGACACCGATGCCTGCCGCGTGCTTCGATCACGCAAACCTCGACGGCCGTCCTCTGGGCGGCCGCCTTTTTCGATTTCCGCTTCATTCGATCACTGCCTAAGTTTATTCTACGCGAATGGCACGCCGAACGGCGGCCAGCGTACCAATCAAAAAGTGAGATGCGTTCATGGAAGTCGAAGAACGTTCCAACGCGACTGTCGTGAAGCGTGGGACAAATACCCGAACGAGATGGGATGCCTAACGTCGTTGCGCGAGCTCTTGGACGAAGATTTGCGTGGCGCCAAGCGGTACCTCCTCGAAGAAGAACATCTAAAGCAAAAGGACGATGGCACCTACGAACTTGCCTATGACTTCGATGATAGTCCAGTGGGTCTGCACATTCGCATCGTGGATTCCCGCCCCGATCAGGGTGTCATCAACCTCTCCATCATTGATCCTCGCCCCCTGCTCGTGGAGCTAAACAATGAGCGAAACCAAGCGCCAGCCCAGCCTGAAGAACAAGCGCCAGCCCAGCCTGAAGAAACTGTTCAGCCTCGATTTGATTGCCAAGGAGAACGACCGTCGCAACCGCTCCCGGCCTACCAACCATTCGCCTGGTGGATGGGCGACAACCGCATCCCCGGCGGCCGATCCCGCCTCCCGGAAGGCGCCGTCGTCATCGCCCGAGACCCCGGCTACTACGAATACGAGCGCGAACTCCTCCTCCTTCGCCACGGCTGCGAGCGGCGGCAGTTCCCGACGGGTTCATCGGGAAGAGTACATGTGGTTGCGGCGCGCGCTAAAGCTCCATGCCGCTAAATATATCTCCGACGCCCTTGAGGCAGCGCAGTTGTCCCGGCAGCAATTGGCAGATGAGATGGGTGTCTCCCTCGGGCGCGTCCATCAGCTCCTCACCATCCGTGGCCAATTCCAATATGAGCGGGTACCTCTCGACCTTCTCTACCAGGTCCAGGACATCACTGGGCGCCGTTTTGAGATGCCGAGCAAGATTTGTACCTCCGGCCAGGCTCACCAAGCAGCAGGTGCCCGACCGGTAGTCAGAGCTGAAAATAGCCGCTCGCCCGAGCGGTTATTTTTTTAGCCATCCACCTACATATACATAGGTAACACTATGAATACGGATGAAGCGCATCAAGCGAATTCGAGAGCCGGTTTCGGCACCTCGGATCGTCGGCTCGCGCCTTCTTGGATGGCTCCCCCAAGCCGACGAAGCGCGAGCCGGCGTATTGGCAACCCTATGGAGACCTGCATGAAAGATACCGACACGGCGGCGCACATTGACCACGCAATCGAGAACGAGATTGCGGCGATGGACCTGCCCACGCTCGACACCCTGATCGCGGTTGCGACCCAGCTGCGCGAACAAAAGCACGCGGAGCGCATGACCAAGCTCCAGGAAGAGGCTCACGCCTTGGGAGCGACTACGTCAAAGTCAATGCCCATCGTGGCCGCCGGGGCCGTAAGCAGAAGCACCCGAGTGATCTGAAGGGCCGCGGCGATTGCCGCGGCCGCTCCGCTGTTGGAGATCGACATGTCCGTACCGAAAACACAGACATTTCTGGATCAGTCGCATGGCGTGAGCCGCAGCATCGGTGTCTCTTTCGGCACCAGCGAGATCGGCAAGGACACCGAACTCTTGCCGGAGGAGTTCGAGCGCCAGCTCACTCGTCGCTTAAACCGGCGCGGTACGAAGCTCCGCGTCAAGCGCCGGCGCGGGGACACCAATATCACCTACGCCGAGAAGCAACTTGTCGAAATCGATCGTCGGCTCGCGCACGTCTGCGACCATGTCCTAGGCCTCCAGCGCGAACGTGCCGAAGGCCAAATCCTCCTGACACTCGCCAGCTCTACCGTCGCCAAGCTCAGCAATCAGAGGGGTCGTTCGTGATCGCAGTATTCCGCTCGTGGATCGTCGGCCTCGTCACCGCTCGGGCAATGCCCACGCCCTTGCGGACGACGAGGCCGGCGTGTTGGTTCGCGTCGACGTTGTTCTCGACGAAGTCGGCGAGGACCCTGATGTTCGGCTGCGACGGCGATGGAAGGAGTGATTGCAGAAGCTATCGGCTGCGCCTGCAGGTTGGCTACAGGAAGAAATCATCCGCAGAGAGAAATTCGAACAATTCCTGGCGTTACTTATCAAACCGAGCGGAGCTGACCATGCGCATTCACCCGCCGGCTGCAGCGCTTGTTGGCACAGCCGTTCCGGCCACCGCCAATCCTGCTACTGGGCCAATGGCGAAATCTGGTGCGATGCCGGTTGTCGTGTCGTCGATCGCTGGTGGGATGGGCACCAGCAATGGATGCACTACTCCTGCTTCCCGCCCATGAAGCCCTCGTCGCCGTCCTCGTCATCTCGGCATCGTCATCGCCGTCCTCGTCGCTGATCGCGATCGTCGGCGCGATTGCATCTGCTGCGTCGGCCGAACCCCCCGCTCAAGACATCCAAAAAATTGCCGCCGATACCGCCAAGACCAACGAGCTCTGGGGCAAGTACGAAGCCCTCGAGCAGGAGACGCAGGCGCACATTGCCGCCATGCGCAAGAAAGGCCGTGAGGGAGAGAGCCATGAGTGACGATCGTAAGCTGCCGGCGCGGCATGCGCCGTCACTGCCGTCCGTGCTGAAGGATGTGACGGGGTCGAATCACTTGCGTTCTGGCGAGGAGTATTGGTTCGGCCCGCAGTGGTACGTTCTCGAGAAGCGCAAACGCGTTGTCGACGCCTCGACGGCGCTCATGCGCAGCCAAGCGGCGCAGGGTGATGCCTACGTCGGCCTGCTTGACGCGCGTGTCCGGACCGCCAGGAAGTTCGGCGAACTCGGTGATCTTGCCAATCTACTCGCTGAAGAGCAGCGCGAGCGCGAACACGCCCGAGCCCTCGGCGAAACACGCCGCGTCATCGAGACTTTACGGGCAGCGCACGATGTGCAGCTAGCGATTGCCAAGAATAATTTAGAACTGGCGCGCACGCAGGAGCAAGTCGTTCGTGCCCAGCGCAATCTCGAAGCAGCCCGCCGCGTTGCCGACGTGGAGATCGATGCCTGGTATCAGGCCGCCGCTGCCAAGCGAAATGAAAGCGAAGCAACACGACAAGATACCGATCACGACCTGCACAACACGCAGCCCCCGGCATCCCTCGATGCTCTGAAAGACGCCGCCAAGCAACAGCTCGCGGCTGATCTCGCCTTTATCGAACAGCAGATCGAGCTGGAGAGAGAGCGCGGCAACGCCGCTGCCGTAATGACGCTATCCAACTTGCGCGCCAGATTGCGGGCGGCGTGACATGGCTCGCGATCGCTTACAGCACCGCGCTGCATACGCGCAAAAATTTCCAACTCTTGCGAAGCGGCGCCAGTCGCCGCTACGCCTCGTCCCGCATGATTTCTCGCGCATCCTTTTGGGTCATGATCCACACGGCCATCCGCTTCACATCCCGAACGAGGTGCGACTGGAGCACATGTGCACGATCGGCACGACGGGCTCAGGAAAATCCACCTTCGTGAAAAACCAGATCATGCAGGACATCCGCAATGGCTATGGCGGCCTGTTCCTCGATCCTCACGGCAGTCATCGACGGCTCTCCGTATGCCGAATGCATAGCACGGCTACACGAGGCCGGCTTTTTCGACGGCGGCAAAATTCACATTATCGATCCGAACACGCGTCTCGTCATCCCCATGAACCCGCTGGCGCGGGTGCACAGCATGGACCCAAGCGTCATTGCCGACGCCCTGCTCAAGGCCTTCGAGGTCGTATGGGGCGCAGAGGACACGCACCAAAAACCAACCATCAGAACGGTGTTGCGCAGCACCTTCATGGCGTTGACGGAAATCAATCTCGGGCTCAGCCACATCAAGTTGTTGTACGACCCCGACGATCCCGCGGGCCTGCGAGCGCGGGTCATCTCGCAGCTCACCAACGAGTATGCGCGTGATGAGCTTTCCCGCATCCACCAGGTCGCCCTCGCTGACCGGAGCAAGCGCGACTTCAATGCGCTCACCGTCGGGCCGATCAACCGCATCGCCGAATTTGTCTCATCCGATGCCGTTAGCGCCATGTTCTCAGTCGTCGATGAGCCAGGCAAACCCAGGCGCACGCTCGACTTGCTCGATGTCATGAACAACGGCGATTTTGTGTTTGTGAATTGCTCGCACGGCGAGGCGTTTTCTGAAGCGAATGCGTCGCTCCTCGGCTCAATCCTCATACGCTATCTCACTTTGCTTGCCCCGCGTCGCACCAACCGCGAACCCTTTTTCGTCACCATTGACGAAGCGCATCGCTACATGGTCGGCGACGACTTGCCGTCGCTTTTTACCGAAAGCCGCAAGCATTCCATTGGCATGCATGTCTGTTTGCAGTTTGAGGCTCAGGCGGGGCCGCGTGATGAGCTGACCGCGCAGGCGCTCGAAAACTGCACCGAGGTCAAGACCGTCTTCCGCGTGAAGGGGGCAGAAGAGGCACAGCGGCACGCCCACAACAACATCCCGCTCACGCTGGAACGGCCGGTGAAAGCCTCCATCAGGCCGACTGTCGTTGGGCACCGCAAGGTCGAGCTGGCGTCTCGATCTTCGGCAAAGCACCAGGCCATCACCGACGGCGAAGCTGAGACCGACGCTGTCTCTCACAGCACGACCTCGTCCCACAGCCGCAGCGTAGCGGATGGCACGAGCTCGTCGCAGATGACGGGCGCCGGCGAGTTTTCGGCAACCGGCGAGAATGCCGGCGCGGTGTTCACGCCCGCGCTGGCAACTCTTCGGCAATGCACCGAGCGGCGACCTCGCGCCCGGGTCTCCCCTGACGGAAAGCACGGGCAGCAGCGCATCGCGTGGATCCTCGACGCAAACCGCATCGATGAACGGCACCTCGCATGTCGAAAGCGAGGCCTGGGGCGAAGCGGAGACGCACGGAACCTCACACGCTTCAACACGCAGCCGCTCGCGTATGAACGGAACAAGCGAGACACAGGGCACGACCGAGGCCTTCGAGGCCATCTACGTCAATCTTCCGACGACGTTCCACTCGAAGGAAAACGAGTTGTATTTCGCCGGCGAAATGATCCGCCAGTTGCCGACGGGCCAATGCTTTGTGTCGTACCGCGGCAAGACCACCCGCATCACCGTCCCAGCGCCCAAGAGGAAGTCATGATTAACGATCCGCGATCACTCGCTGCTCGACTGATTGCCGCATCGCCGCTAGCGATGTCGCTCGAGGACGCCCTCAAACAAAAGCGCGAACGTCGTGCCGAGCTGCTCGCGGCTCCGCCGGTCCCGGAGGTCACCATTGCTCCCGAGCCTTTGCCCGTCATTGATAGCCCCGCCGACTACGCGCGCGACTTTTGGCAAGACAGGCAACCCCCCGAGAAATCACCGCGGCGACCGCCTCGCAAGAAGAGTGGTTCACCGCACGAACGGCGCGGTCCCTTTCGCCTCATCGACGGGGGCAAGAGTGGGGATAAGCCAACGTGAAGCGCGCGAATAGAAGTACAATGAACCGTATGCTGACGGCTCCGACCAGACTGCGCCTCTCCCGTCCTCAAGATCGGCTCTCGCACTTTCAGAACAAGCTTGAGCGTCCCCTTTCCGACCAGCAACGCGAACGTATTCTCGCGCGCATCGCCGCGGCTCAAAAAGCTCTCGCTGCGCCCCTGCAACTCACCGAGCGCGATCTCGACATTCTGCAAGCGCTGGCGCGCTTCCGGTTCATGAGTTCCCATCAGATCATCCGGTATCTCACCGGCCTTTCCGATGAAGACCTCAAACAGCAGCTCGATGACAAACCATGGGCGTATCAGCAAATCTTGCGACGCCTCTCTTCCCTGTTCGATCGGCATTTCATAACCCGTCCGTCGCACCAGGACCTCACGAGCTTCGGGCCTTTGATCTACGGCCTGACAACCGCCGGCGCTCGCGAACTGTCCGCGCGGGGCTTTCCTGTCAACGCGCAGATCGATTGGCAGCTGAAAAACTCCCGCGCCTCCGGATTATTCACGCAACATACGCTTGAGACCACACAAGCAATGCTGCTCTTCGATGCAGCGTGCCGCGCGCAGGAGGATCTTCGACCTTATGACCATCACGACCTCATCGCAACACTTCCCGCGAGTGACCGTAAAGACCCGTTCCATCTGCCCGTCACAATCAACACCGCAACAGAACCTTTCGCTTACCGTCGTTCCCGATCGGCTTTTCGCGATCCACTACCCGGACAAATCCCGCAACGTGTTGCCCTCGAGCTCGATAGAGGGACGATGGATATCACGTCGAAGCGCCTGAGCGGGAAGGCCAGTTTCGTGCGCAAGCTCACGGCCTACTACGGGGCTTTTCGGCAAAACAAATTCATCGAATGCTGGAACACCACCTCGCTACGTGTGCTGACAATCACGACCGCAAACAAACAAATCGCCAACATGTGCGCCGCTCAGCACACGGTCACGCAGGGCCATGCCAATGATCTGTTTTTGTATACGACGTTCGAGCGCCTCGCATCACACGGCCCATTCGGCAACTCGTGGATGCGCGCTGACGGTACCGTCACCTCGATCCTACGAGCATAGCCGTGCGCTCCCCACGTTCTTGCGCGTCTCCCCCACCTCATTCGGTAGCTATTTCTCCCGCGGCGCCGGCGACGTCAAGGCCGCGCCCTTCGATGGGGTCGCGCGAAGACGCGAAGGCGCGCCGCGCAGCGGCTCCGGCCTTGACGTCGCCGTCTACAAGCCGCGGCAGCTTTACGGCTACCGAATGAGGTGGTGTCAATATTGCCAATGCTCCGTATAGCGATAATGTGAGGGTACGGGAAGTGATCTTTGAAGGAGTCACTCATGTGAGCACAAAGCATGGGCAGCACGCGCAACGGGTCTACTTCGAGCAGTTGAAGCGCAGTGTTCCGATCGCCGCGGTACTGACCAAGTACAACATCGAATTGAAGCGCAGCGGAAAAAATCTCAAGGGACGCTGCCCACTGCATCAGGGCAGCAGCGCATCGTTCGTCGTCGACGAAAATCGAAACTTGTGGCGTTGCTTTTCGCCCAAGTGCGAGGGCCGCGGCGGTGGAATTTTGGAGCTTGTGCAAGAGCTGGAACACCTTGGCGACATTAGAGAAGCAGCTTTGTTTCTGGCGGACATGTTCGCCATCAAACCGAGCAGTGACGTGCAGCATCGCAAACCAAAGGAGTAGAGCGATGAGTGGACGACCGACGATGAAAGCCTTTGTCGTGGAAGACAAAGAGGAAGGCTCTGAGGAAAAGCCGTTTTGGACCAGAGTTGGCTCAGCTGCTGGCCACATTCGGTGACGGCAAAGGTCTCAACGTGCAGCTCGCCTCCGGCGTGGCGGTGTCCGGCAGGCTCGTCCTGCGCGAGTACACCGACAAGGACGCGGAGGAAGACGAGAAGAAGACAGCGACCAAGCACCAAGAAGAAGTGACGCACACGTCGAGCCCCGGCACGTCGCCGGGGCATTTTCTGTGCAACTACGTCTGCTTGCACGCAAGATTGTGGGGGACGGATAATCCCATTGGGTGCGACGACGCCGACCGTCGATCGAGCTCGGGCTCGCCCTCGCTCCTGCGCTCACCTGCTGCCTGTCCGTGGATGTTACGGCACGTCCAGAGAGACAGCCGGCACTCAAGGGGCAAGGGAGCTTTCGCGCTATGCGGGAGCTCCTTTTCAAGTTGGCGCGCTCTTTACACTTCGCCCGTTGGCGGCCTACTTCGGCTCTTCGGAAACCGTGACGCATATATATCGTCGGCCAACTGTCCTCTTGACAAAGCGTCTTCTGTAAAAAAGTGAGCCGACATAAGGGGCCGCAACTTCCGTCTCCATTTTTCCGGCACGTCCATTCACCGGCTCAGCATCTGAACCTGGCGCGTCTGTGCGCCCTGGCATCTGCCCTCTTCACGTACCTTGCCACCGCCGATGACTGACACAGCTGGCCGCATCTATCCCCTGGCTACAATGCGTCACTCGCCTCGGCCGTCGATTTGCTGTACTCTCTCCGACCACCAACCCTCCCAATCTGCTGGCGAGTAGTCCATCGCCAAAAGAGCCAGAGCACCGAGAGAACCCGAAGTCGGCGAGGAAATCGCCGACCTCGCGACTGAAGACGATCCTTCCGTCATTGACGAGGCGGCAACCGAAGAAATTCACGGCGACACGTTCTCAATTTCCAGTTATGGCGCTAACACACTGTAGACCTCTAGTGAAGCGCATGCAAACAAGTCACTTTACGTACCTCCATTCCAACGCTCGTACGTCTGGAACCAGCGGCAAGCATCTCAAATTAATAAAATCGCTTCTTATGGGTTTGCCAGTTCCTGGTGTATTCGTCTTCAAGGAACCCAATTCCTCTAAACACCTAATTGTTGATGGACAGCAGCGTCTCAAGAGCCTCCAATTCTATTACGGCGGCACCTTTAAAGAGAGAAAATTCCGCCTCGTTGATGTGAACGAACGCTTAGAAGGAAAAACTTACACGGAGCTTGAGGATGACGATCGCCAGAGGCTCGATGACGCGATTGTGCACGTCACCATCTTCAAGCAAGATCAACCCGAGGATGACAAACGCAGCATCTATGAAGTTTTCGAGCGCATCAACACCGGCGGCATCAAGCTCTCGGCCCGGAAATTCGCTCCTCTGTCAGTCACGGCCAATTCATCGTTCTGCTGCGCCAATTAAACTGCAATCCCGCGTGGCGACGGATTTATGGTGTTCCTAGTGATCGCCTCAAGGACCAGGAACTCATTCTTCGCTTTCTTGCTCTTGCGATTCGCCGCAACACCTATAAGCGACCCATGCGACGCTTTCTAGATAAGTTTTTGAACGACCATGCTGCATTGCCAAAGAAAGATGCAGATCGGTTTAAGGCGTTATTTGTTGACACAATTGATTTCGTCTTTGCGTTATTGGGGATAGTGCTTTCCGGCCGGAAAAGCAATTGAATACCGCCGTCTTCGATGCCGTGATGATCGGCATCTCGGGGCGACTCCAACAAAAGCCGGCACCTGACGCAAATGCCACCCGCGTCGCATATAATGCCCTTATTCGCAACGACGAGTTTCGCTCCTCCTACCTCAAAGCAACCGCAGATGAGGAACAAGTGCGAAAGCGAATTCATGCTGCCATTCAGGCGTTCGCTGCAAAATGACACATGGAGTCCTATCGTTCTGCCTTTCAACGCATCAAGGCTCTTGCTGACCGAGCGGGAAAACCGGCTGTCGATGACCTCGTGCGCGCACATGTAGCTCAACTGATCTGTGTGATCACCGGTGGTGCCGTCGAGAGCGCGTGCCAGTCTGTCTTTTCCGCCTATGCAGATAGGGCGGGGGCTGGTCCCACCGCAGAGATATGCGGTGGGACCGGCCGCCGTCTTATCGGCATAGGCGGAAAAGACAGACTGGCACGCGCTCTCGACGGCACCGCTGGTGATCACACAGATCAGTTGAGCTACATGTGCGCGCGCGAGGTCATCGACAGCCGGTTTTCCCGCTCGGTCACAAGAGCCTTGATGCGTTGAAAGGCAGAACGATAGGGACTCCATGGTTCATTTTGCAGCGAACGCCTGAATGGCGGCATGAATCCGCTTTCGCACTTGTTCCTCATCTGCGGTTGCTTTGAGGTAGGAGGAGCGAAACCATCGTTGCGAATAAGGGCATTATATCGACGCGGGTGGCATTTGCGTCAGGTGCCGGCTTTTGTTGGAGTCGCTCCGAGATGCCGATCATCACGGCATCGAAGACGGCGGTACTCAATTGTTTTTCCCGCCGGAACACTATCCCCAATAGACGCAAAGACAAATGGATTGTATCAACAAATAACGCCTTAAACCGATCTGCATCTTTCTTTGGCAATGCAGATGGTCGTTCAAAAACTTATCTAGAAGCGTCGCGTGGTCGCTTTTAGGTGCTGCGGCTGCATCGCAAAAGCAAGAAAGCGAAGAATGAGTTCCTGGTCCTTGAGGCGATCACTAGGAACACCATAAATCCGTCGCCACGCGGGATTGCAGTTTAATTCGCGCAGCAGAATCGATAAATCGGCCGTGACTGACAGAGGAGCGAATTTATGAGCTGAGAGCTTGATGCCGCCGGTGTTGATGCGCTCGAAAACTTCATAGATGCTGCGTTTGTCATCCTCGAGTTGATTTTGTTGAAGATAGTAACGTGCACAATGCTCATCGAGCCTCTGGCGATCGTCATCCTCAAGCTCCGTGTAAGTTTTTCCTTCCCAGCGTTCGTTCACATCAACGAGGCGGAATTTTCTCTCTTTAAAGGTCCCGCCGTAAGATAATTGGAGGCTCTTGAGACGCTGCTGTCCATCAACAATTAGGTGTTTAGAGGAATCAGATTTCTGAAGACGAATACACCAGGAACTGGCAAACCCATAAGGAGCGATTCGATAAATCGAGATGCTTGCCGCTCGTTCCAGACGTACGAGCGTTGGAATGGAGGATTAGTCAAACAACTCGTTTTGCATGCGCTCGAGACCGTCTACAGTGTAGTCGGCGCCATAACTGGAAATTGAGAACGTGTCGCCGTGAATTTCTTCGGTTGCCGCCTCCTCAATGACGGAAGGATCGTCTTCAGTCGCGAGGTCGGCGATTTCCTCGTCGACTTCGGGTTCTCTCGGTGCTCTGGCTCTTTTGGCCATGGATATGCGAGCAGATTGGGAGGGTTGGTGGTCGGAGACTAGTACAGCAAATCGACGGCCGAGGCGAGTGACGCCTTGTAGCCAGGGGATAGATGCGGCCAGCTGTGTAGTCATCGGCGGTGGCAAGGTACGTGAAGAGGGCAGACGCCAGGGCGCACAGACGCGCCAGGCTCAGATGCTGAGCCAGTGATGGACGTGCCGGAAAAATGGAGACGGAGTTGCGGCCCCTTATGTCGGCTCACTTTTACAGAAGACGCTTTGTCAAGAGGACAGTTCACCGACGATATATAGCGTCACGGGTTTTCGAAGAGCCGAAGTCGGGCGCCAACGGCCGAAATTAAAGAGCATCTCAACTTGAAAGGAGCTGCCGCGACGATTACGCGAAAGCTCCCTGAGTGCCCCTTGAGTGCCGGCTGTCCCTCTCGACGTAGACCATAACATCCACGGACAGGCAGCAGGTGAGCGCAGGAGCGAGGGCGAGCCCGAGCTCGATCAACAGTCGGCGTCGTCGCACCCAGTGAGATTATCCATTCCCAACATTCTTGCGCGCAAGCTGACGTAGTTGAAAAAAAGGCCCCTGCTGGGATGCGGGGCTCGACGTGGATGCGTCACTTCTTCTTGAGCTTCGTGTTCTTCTTCTCGTCTTCCTCCGCGTCCTTGTCGGTGTACTCGCGCAGGACGAGCCTGCCGGACGCGCCACTCCAGAGGCGAGCTGCTCTGCATCCCTTTTCCGTCGGAATTCGGCCAGCGCGACCCACTCTGGTCCAGAACAGCTTTTCTCCGAGCCTTCCTCTTTGTTTTCCACGACAAAGGCTTTCATCGTCGGTCGTCCATATCACTCTCTCCTTTGGTTTGCGATGTGCACTCACTGCTCGGTTTGATGGCGAACATGTCCGCCAGAAACAAAGCTTCTGTAATGGCCAAGGTGTTCCAGCTCTTGCACAAGCTCCAAAATTCCACCGCCGCGGCCCTCGCACTTCGGCGAAGCAACGCCACGAGTTTCGATTTCGTCGACGACGAACGATGCGCTGCTGCCCTAATGCAGGGGGCAGCGTCCCTTAAGATTTTTTCCGCTGCGCTTCAATTCGATGTTGTACTTGGTCAGTACCGCGGCGATCGGAACACTGCACTTCAACTGCTCGAAGTAGACCCGTTGCTCCTACCCCATGCTTTGTGCTCACATGAGTAACTTCTTCAAAGATCACTTCCCGTACCCTCACATTATCGCTATACGGAGCATTGGCAATATTGACACCGCCTCATTCGGTAGCCGTAAAGCTGCCGCGGCTTGTAGACGGCGACGTCAAGGCCGGAGCCGCTGTGCGGCGCGCCTTCCGCGCGTCCTCGCGCGACCCCATCAAGGGCGCGGCCTTGACGTCGCCGGCGCCGCGGGAGAAAAAGCAACAAATGAGGTGGGGGAGACGCGCAGGGACGCACGTGAGGAGCGGCACCCCCGGCTCGTAGGATCGAGGTGACCGTGTAGACCTATCACATCCACGGGGGGCTTTGTGTATGTAGAGGCACTTGAACATTGGTGGTGTAAAAACAGATCATTGACATGGCCTTGCGTGACCGTGTGCTTTGCGGCCCACACCTTCGCGATTTCGTTTGTTTGCGGTGAGTGATTGTCAGCACACATCTAGCGAGGTGGTGTTCCAGCATTCGATGAATTTGTTTTGCCGAAAGCCCGTAGTAGGCCGTGAGCTTGCGCACGAAACTTGGCCTCCCGCTCCTCGGTGATGTCCATGGTCCCCTGTCGAGCTCAAGCGCGAACACGTTGCGTGAGTTGTCGGGGTAATGGATGGCAAACAGCCGATCGGGAACGACCGTGAGCGAAAGGTTCTGCTGCCGGTGT
>CAWCOF010000003.1:0-515630 GCA_963797005.1 uncultured Alphaproteobacteria bacterium | reverse complement strand
AGGTCGCCAGCATGGGCAACGGAGCCGCATTCCACAGCGCCGCGACCTCGCCACCTGGCTTGGGTCTCGTATCTCTAACTTTACGCCTCCTTGGGCGAGGTGATAGCATTCATCTAAGCAGTCGGAGCAGACCTATGGATACTAAGCGCATTCTTAAGGAACTCGAAGTTGAGCGCGCTCGCATTGACCGCGCCATAGCAGCAATCAAAGCTCTCTCTTCGAGTGTGATACGTTCTTCTACCAAAACAGGCAATAGACATCGCCCTCGTCGTAGGATGAGCGCAGCCGCCCGCAAGCGTCTTTCCGAGCTCCTAAAGAAACGCTGGGCAACCGGCAAAATAATGGGGAGAGGCAAAGCTCAATAAGGCTCTCATTGTTCGGTGAGGCCGAGCAGTCTTACCTTTTGGTACAATGTACTTCTTGGAATGCCCAGTCGAGTGGCAGCTCGTTCCACGTGGCCGTCCTCAGCTGCAAGTACGCTTTGAATGTGGCGTCTTTCAACCTCTTCCATCGTGAGCGTTAAGTAATCCTCCTCTTGCATGATGTTGGCGCGGGCTCAAAATGGAGATGTTTCGGCTGTAGGACATCCTGGTCAGTAAGCAGTACCGCTCGCTCAATGACATTTCTGAGTTCGCGGAGGTTGCCTGGCCAGGCGTACTTCCGCATCGCGTCGATGGATTCTTGCGCGAGACGGACATTGGGACGGCTGAGTTCCGCAGCGGTCTTTCCTAGAATCCGTTCCGCAAGCGTTGAGATATCCTGCAGTCTTTCGTGCAATGCAGGAACCTTCAATACGACGGTATTGATTCGAAAATAGAGGTCTGCGCGAAATTTCTTTTCATGCACTAGTGTCGCAATATCCTGGTGAGTAGCCGCGATGAGCCGTGTATCGACTCGGCGATCACGAATGTCCCCTACGCGGCGAAAGGTTTTTTCTTCCAGGACCTTCAAAAGCTTGGGCTGAAGTTGCATGTCCATGTCACCAATCTCGTCCAGAAAGATCGTGCCCCTGTGCGCGACCTCGAACAGGCCTAGCTTGCTGTTGATGGCACCCGTGAAAGAACCTTTTTCGTGTCCGAAGAGTTCGGTTTCGAGCAGTTCGCGTGCGAAGCCGGCACAGTTGATATCCACGAACGCTTCTCGGGACCGCGGGCCATGTTCATGCAACCAGCGGGCGAGGACACCTTTACCCGCACCGGTTTCACCAGTAATGAGTACCGGACAGTCAGCCCCTGCAACTCTCGTGGCTTGGTCCTTCAGATTGTGGATAATCTCGCTTTGGCCAACAAAAGGATCGATAGCCTCTCGCTGTTGTCGTGTATGCCCCGCCAATTGTTTTTGCCGGTTTCGCTGATTTTCTAGGGCACGCTCAAGCACGACCGCCAACGCCGATAATTCAACCGGTTTGGTGAGAAACTGTTCAGCGCCCAATTTGACGGCAGCCACGGCGGTGTCGATGGATCCATGCCCTGTCAAGATGATGATAGGGATTGTTGCATCAATGCTGTGAATTTGGCGTAGGACATCGAGTGCGTTCCCATCCGGAAGTGCATAGTCCAGAATGACCGAATCAGGTCTGCTCTTGCGGAACTCACAAATGGCGCTCTTACACGATTCAGCCTCATACACGTCGAAGCCGCGGCTCTTGAGAAAATCGGCAATTGCACTGCGAAGCTCCGCCTCGTCGTCCACAACTAAAATCTTTTGCGGAATTTCCTTGAGCCCATCGCATGAATTGTTCATATGTAAGGTGGAGGCAATTATTACTCGCTGCCTTTCTGGCGCTGGAGCGCCGCCTGTAATTTCTCAACAAGAGCATTCAAGGTGAACGGTTTCTGAAGAAATATAGTATCTGAGCCGAGGTCCATGATCTCCTGTGAACGATCTGTGTAGCCGGACATGTAAAGCGTTGTTATCTTCGGGTGCAGCTTCGCAATCTGGCGAGAGAGTTCCGTGCCTCGCATGCCGGGCATGATGAGGTCCGTGACGAGAATCTGAACCTCGCTTTGGTGCTGGCCCACCACGGCTAGTGCCTCCGCTCCGTTGGCTGCTTCAAGGACTTTAAAGCCCTTACCCTCTAAGAATTCGCGTGTTGCAGCCCGGATATCGGAATCATCGTCAACCAGGAGGACGGTTCCACTGCCTGTCAGGGACTTTCGCGAAGCTTCCGAAACGTCGGGTGCGGGAGTCGTTTTAGCCGCGACTCGCGGCAGATAGATCTTGAAGGCGCTTCCGACGCCCGGTTCACTGTAAACCCAAATAAATCCGCCGCTCTGTTTGATGATGCCGTAAACCGTGGATAACCCGAGGCCGGTACCCTTCCCAACCTGCTTCGTTGTGAAGAAAGGCTCGAAGATACTGGCTTGCGTATTGGCATCCATGCCAACACCGGTGTCAGTAACTGACAGCACAATATATTTGCCGGGCTCTACCTGCGGATGTCGGCGCCTGTACTGCTCGTCCACATCAGCATTTTTAAGCTCGATCAGCAGCTTGCCGCCATCCGGCATTGCATCCCGTGCATTCACGGCGAGATTCATGATCACCTGCTCGACCTGCGCGCGATCGGCATAAATGTTTCCGAGTCCAGGCTCGGAGATGAGCGTTATTACAATGTCTTCGCCGAGCATAGGTGGCAGCAATTTGCAAATTGTCGAAGCCGCTTCATAGGGATCGAGGACGGAGGGCTGAAGCATCTGCTTACGGCTAAATGCCAGCAATTGTCTGGTAAGAGAGGTCGCCCTTTCCCCGGCTCGAATGATGTGTTGTGTATAGCGTTCTACCTCGGTGTCCTGCGATCTGCGACCCATGATCAATTCGGCATAACTGTTGACAACCATGATCATGTTGTTGAAATATGCGCTATGCCTCCGGCCAGCCGTCCCACCGCTTCCATTTTCTGGGCCTGTCTGAACTGCTCCTCCAGGCTGCGTTGCTGCGTCACATCCTCCGCAATCACTTCGTAGCATCGGCGCCCATTATCGGTGGACGGCAGTATGTGCCCATTCATTCTAGCGCTGATCACGGCTCCGTCCTTGCGTTTTAATAGGACTTCGGCAGCCACCCTGCGACCGTCACTGCCGTACAAACGCAGAATGGGCTTTCTGTCAGCGGCATTAAGGTAGATATCGGTTTCAATGTTGAGCCCTAGGATTTCTGTTTTCGACTGATATCCGAGCATGTTCACGAAGGCCGAGTTCACATCCAAGAAATGACCATCGTCAGTGGAGCGAAAGATTCCGTAGCACGCGTTTTCGAAAAGCTGCCGGTACTTTTCTTCGGACTCCTGAAGCTGCCTCGCCGCGCGCTCCTGCTCGGTGACATCATTTGCCAACACAAGGGACGCAAATTGCTCTTCGAATTCAATTCGACAATCCGTAATGTCAACAAGAATAGTGCGGCCATCCTTGGTGACATGCTGCAGACTCCCGCTCGATCAATGTCGTCAGGACATTGCGCGACGCTGTTCAACATCTGCTCGATCTCGCAGGGAGGACGGATATCCTTCAGTGTCATGGAGAGGAATTCATCACGTGAATAGCCGTAGTGGTCGACGGCCGCCTGATTCACAGCGAGAAACCGTAATGTGGGGACGTCATAAACCCACATCGGTTGCGGGTTTCGCTCGAATAGGATCCGGTATTTTTCCTCCGACTCGCTTAGGGCCTTCTCGGCCTGCTTGTGTTCCGTGACATCACGACTTACGCAGATGTAGCCGATCTGGACTCCCCACTCATTACGCAGGGGAACGACGATGGACCTACTGAATACTCTCGTGCCATCCTTCCGAAGAGCGATCAGCTCACCATCCCATCGGCCAGCAGACTCGATCTCGGTTCGAATCCTGGACCATTGCGTCGCGACTTCAGCTTGGGGGTAGAGACTGGACACGTTAAGTCCCAGAGCCTCTTCTCTTTCGTAACCAAACATCCTGGTGGCAGCTGGGTTCCAGTCCGTTATGTTGTGGTCTTTTCCTACCACGATCACGGCATCGTACATGTTTTCCAACGTGAGCCCCTGCAGTCGAAGAGCGCCCTCTGTTCGCTTTCGCTCGGTAACATCATGCAAAACATGTACACAGCCATGAAATTGCCCGTCCGGATCTCGCAAAGGACTGGTCGTGGACTGAAATATCTTGCCGAGGCGAGGTCTTCGATGTCGCCGGGACTGTCCTGACCGGTGCGTAGGAGCGACTGGTGCGGGCAGGTTGGGAGAGGATCGGATTTACCATGCACTACCTCGTAACAGGGCCTCCCTATAATCTGCTCAAATGGCAGGCCAAACACCCTGCTGGTAGCTCTGTTCGCTTTTTGTATTCGGCAATCTTCGCCAATGACGAGCACGGGATCAGGAACGGCATCAAAGGTGAGCTCCCATTCCCTCTTCGCGCCAAGAATCTGCTGCTGGAGTGTCATTGACTGTTTTCGGTACGCAAGGCTTCGCAACGCCTCTTCCACAGCGGATGGAAGTTGGTTGAGGCGATCCTTGCGCACGTAATTTGTGGCACCACGCCTGAAGTACTCAACTGCCATTTCTTCGCCCAAAGCTGTGGCAACCAGGATGAACGGCACGTCGTGTCTTGATGCGCGTAGGATCTCCAAGGCGTTCAACCCAATGGAGTTACCAACCTCATGGCCAGACAGAACAAGATCGTAATCAGCCCTTCGAAGATAATCCCCAAAGGCCGTCAATCCACCAGCGACGTCAGACTTAAGCAGGTAACCAGCCCGCTTGAGAATACGGATGTTAGAGCGAGCGTCAGCAGGAGCATTCTCGAACATCAGGAGACGAACCGAATTGGTTCTTGGTCTGGACGCTTGCAACGATGTTTCCGGGCTCCTAGTTTGGGCCATACTGCTCTTCACTCGAGGCTGGGGACGAGCGACTAGCTTTGAGGGGAGATGACGGCTATTAAATAATCGAGGAGGCACCCGTGTCTTTGCGCTGGCGCAAAGAAGCTCGGAAGGGACTCCAGAAAGGCAACAGAAAGTGCCGAAAGGAGAGAACTCAATAACCGAAGTGCGAGTACTCAAGTCCTCAGGAAGCCGCTAGCTATAGTCAGATGGCAGTGGGCTCCCGAGCACCGATTTGATCCGCTGGAGCAGTTGATGATAATTCTTCGATTCTGTGAGCACGATGACTGGAACTTTCGGCCACAATACCGCGACAAGAGCGTGTAAGGTCTCGTCCAAATGCGGAGACAATAGCACTAAGTCAGGTACACTGAAGGAAGGAGGAGCTACGGCTGCTGTGTCCTAATCTCGATTGATCTGACATTTCGACTACACTCGCGGAAACGCGGGGGGAGGATGTCAGAATGAGCACCGACGAGAAGATCATCAAGAACAAAGTGGGCTTGCTGAAGCTGGCCAAGTTGTTAGGCAGCGTCTCGGAGGCCTGCAAGGTGATGGGCTATTCCCGAGACAGCTTCTATCGCTTCAAAGAGTTGTACGACCACGGTGGCGAGCTGGCCTTGCGCGAGATCAGCCGACGCAAGCCCTGCCCCAAGAACCGGGTCGAAGCGCACATCGAGCAGGCGGTGCTGGAGATCGCCCTGGACAAGCCGGCCTTCGGCCAGGTGCGCGTAGCCAACGAACTGACCAAGCGCGGCCTGTTCGTTTCGCCCACCGGCGTGCGCAGCGTCTGGCTGCGGCACGATCTGGAAACCTTTCGCAAACGGCTCAAGGCGCTGGAAGCCAAAGCCGCCCAGGAACACCTCATCCTCACCGAGGATCAGCTGCGCGCTCTGGAACGTGCCCGCGAGGAGAAAGAAGCCCACGGCGAGATCGAGACCGCGCATCCCGGCTATCTGGGCACGCAGGACACCTACTACGTGGGCACGATCAAGAGCGTAGGTCGCATCTATCAGCAGACCTTTCTCGACACCTACGCCAAGGTCGCTTTCGCTAAACTCTATGACCGCAAGAACGCCCTGGTCGCGGCCGACGTGCTCAACGACCGCGTGCTGCCCTTCTTCGAGGAGCACGAGATTCCGCTGCTCCGCGTGCTCACGGATCGCGGCACGGAATACTGCGGGCGGCGCGAGCACCACGAGTACGAACTGTACCTGGCGGTGGAGAATATCGATCACAGCCGCACCAAGGCCCGCCATCCGCAGACCAACGGCATCTGCGAGCGTTTCCATCGCACTATCCAGGAAGAGTTCTATGCCACCGCCTTTCGCAAGAAGCTCTATACCAGCCTGGAGGAGTTGCAGGCGGAATCTGGATGAGTGGCTCGATGAGTACAATCGGACACGTCCGCACTCGGGCAAGTACTGCTACGGCAAAACCCCGATGCAGACCTTCTTGGATTCGCTTTCCTTGGCGCGGGAGAAGATGCTGGACTCCAACTTGAATCCAGCGCCGGCGCCGAACGAGGCCCTGCGCAGCGCAGCGCAGGCGACGGCGCGACCGCGGACGCGGTTGGGGCTTGCAGTTAACCAGAGTGTCAGATCAAGTGTGAGCTATTACAGCTGCTGCCTGAATCGAACAAGGCCACACTATCTGTATCTCGCTTCGGTAAGTTTATGAGTGACCTCGTTAAGTCTTTGCTGGTCCGAGTCTGCGTACACGATGTTGGCACGCACAGTCATGCAAGTTCTCCCGCCGCTTAAGTTTCCCATGGCTTGTAATCGCTGCTCGTCCACAGGTAGCAATACGTGCCAGGGGGGGGGGGGGGGGGCGCGTTGTCGTGGTTTTTTTTTTTTTTTTTTTTTTTCCTCTACTGGTTCGGCTGGTATTGCTCATGGGGATGCCGGCACTGGTCTATCGGCTGTATTTCCGCGCGCACGGCGTGCGAAGCCTCGAGCGCAATGTGCTCGCGTTCTCGGGCATCGGCCCGATCCGGGAATCGCTGATCGGCGGCGTGGGCGACAAGGACCCGGCGCGGCGCACGCAGTGGCTCGCGCGTGCGGAAGCGCTCGGCCGCCGTGGCACGTAAGCTTCCGCATCGAGACGCATCCGTTACCATTCAGGACGTCTTCATCCCCGGGGAAACGCCATGTCGGAGCCAATCCTTCCCATCGCGCTCGTCGCTGCCGACGTGCCACCGAGCGCCAGGAGGACCGGCTATCCGGCGCCGCTGTCCGAGCGCGTGGCGGGCCGCGACAAGCGGCCGCTCGGCGACCCGTTCGGCCTGACGAACTTCGGCGTCAACGTCACGCGGCTCGCACCCGGGAGCGCTTCGGCGCTTCGTCACGCGCATACGAGGCAGGATGAGTTCGTCTACATTCTGGAAGGCCATCCCGTGCTGCGCACCGCCGCCGGCGAGACGCCGCTCGCGCCCGGCATGTGCGCCGGCTTTCGCGCGGGGACGGGTGACGCGCATCATCTCGTCAACACGGGTCCGGGCGACGTCGTCTACCTCGAGATCGGCGATCGCGTGCCGGGCGACGAGGTCGAGTACCCGGACGACGATCTCGCGCTCGTCAGGCTGGCCGACGGCAAGCGCGAATACCGGCACAAGGACGGCTCCGCCTATTGACGTCACGGTCGGCAGCCGCCGACCGCCCGAAAGGCGCCGAATGTACGGCGTGGCCGCTGCGTGATAACGTTACCGGCAGGTTGGCCCGCTTTCCGGTAGGCCCCGCGAACTTGGCGATGAAGAAGGTAGCGCTTTACAGCAGCAGTACCCGCAAGTCCCGCGCGGAGGCGCCGGCGGTCGAGCCGGCAACCGCAGCGGCCCCTGCCGCAGTCCCGGTCCCCCCCGGGGGGGTGCGCCGGTTCTACACGCGTTTCGAGCGCCCCATCCTGCTCGCAGGAGGGGCACTCTTCGCGGCCGCGCTGGTCATGAGCTACGCCTACACGCGGCCGGTTCCGCGCGAGCTCACGCAGAAGGACATCGACGCGGCCGTGCTGCATACGCTCGAGAACAATCCACTCCCGTCGATGGCCACCAAGGCGTTCGCGGCGATCGAGCCGTCGGTCGTGCGCGTGATGGGTTTCGCGTCTGTGACGCCGGACGACGACGACAAGGGCAAGGACAAGGACAAGGACAAGGACGGCCGGAAAGGCAACGACGACGAGAAGGACAAGAGCGCCCCGCCAGGCAGGAACAAGGGCGCCGACAAGAGCAAGGACGCAGCGAAGGACAAGGGCAGGAGCGCGAAGGAAAAGGACAGGCTCGCGCGGAACGACGGCGGCAAGGAGAAGCCCGCCGCGCGAGGCCAGTTCAAGAGCAACGAGAAGGACGGCGACAAGGACAAGCAGGGCGACAAGGACGAGAAGTACGAGTTCAACGAAAAGGGCGAACGAATGCGGCAGATCGGCGTCGGCACCGGCGTCGTGATCGTCGACAACGGCATCATCCTCACCAACCTGCACGTCGTCGCCGGCGCCGAGCAGATCAAGCGTGCGCTTTCTTCGACGGCATGGAAGTCGGAGGCCACCGTGATCGGCGTGCAGCCCGAGAACGACCTTGCGGTGCTGCAGGCCAAGACGATCCCGACGACCTGCGCGCCGGCGACCCTGCGCTCCACGGCCGACCTCGCGCCCGGCGACGAGGTGGTCGCGGTCGGCTTTCCGTTCGGCATCGGCCCGTCGGTCACCGCGGGCGTCGTCTCCGGCCTGAGGCGCGAATATCGCTCGCCCGAAGGCAAGCGCATGCTGACCAACCTGATCCAGTTCGACGCCGCGGCCAACCCGGGCAATTCGGGCGGGCCGCTGGTCACGATCGACGGCGAGGTCGTCGGCATCGTCACCGGCGATCCTCAACCCGACCGAGCAGCGCGTCTTCATCGGCATCGGCTTCGCCGTGCCGATCGAGAACGCCGCCGCGGCGGTCGGCATGTCGCCGTTCTGACGCACGCCAACCGAGACACCGCCGATGGACAGATCCGGGAAACACAGCGGCGGCGAAGTCGCCACGCTGATGGAGCGCATCCTCTACGAAGTCAAGAAGGTCGTCGTCGGCCAGGACCATTTCCTCGAGCGCGTGCTGGTCGCGATCCTCGCGCAGGGCCATCTGCTGGTCGAAGGCGTGCCGGGCCTGGCCAAGACGCTGACGGTGAAGACGCTGGCGCGCACCATCCGCGGCACGTTCAAGCGCATCCAGTTCACGCCCGACCTCGTGCCGGCCGACCTGGTCGGCACGCGCATCTACAACCAGAAGACCGGCGAATTCGCCACCTCGCTCGGCCCGGTGTTCACCAACCTGCTGCTCGCCGACGAAATCAACCGCGCGCCGGCCAAGGTGCAGAGCGCGCTGCTCGAAGTGATGCAGGAATGCCAGGTGACGATCGCCGGCGAGACGCACCTGGTGCCCGCAGCCGTTCCTGGTGATGGCGACGCAGAACCCGATCGAGACCGAAGGCACCTATCCGCTGCCCGAGGCGCAGGTCGACCGCTTCATGATGAAGGTGCTGGTCGGCTACCCGAGCGAGGAAGAAGAATTCGTGATCGTCGAGCGCGTCACCGGCGAGCCGACCGACGTGGCCGCGGTCGCCACGACGGACCAGCTGGCCGACGCTGCAGCGCGAGTGCCGCAAGGTCTACGTCGATCCGTCGCTGATGCACTACGCGGTGCGGCTCGTCGCGGCGACGCGCAAGCCCGAGCGCTACGGCATCAAGGACTTCGCGCGTTACATCACCTTCGGCGCGAGCCCGCGCGCGACGATCCACCTGATCGAGGGCGCGCGAGCGCTCGCGTTCCTGCGCGGCCGCACGTACGTGCTGCCCGAGGACGTGACCGACCTCGTGCCCGACGTGCTGCGCCATCGCCTGGTGCTGTCGTACGAAGCGCTGGCCGACGGCCAGACGCCCGACATGCTGATCCACAGGTCATGCAGCACATTCGCGCGCCGGAGAAGCCGCTCGAGACCCATGTCCGCGTCGCGCAACGCCTGAGGCCATCCTGCGCCGGCTGGAGTGGACGGTGATCCGCCGGCTCGACGGCCTGCTGCACGGCGACTACCGCACGCTGTTCCGCGGCTACGGGCTCGACCTCGCCGACCTGCGCGAATACCAGTATCACGACGACGTCCGGCACATCGACTGGAACGTCACCGCGCGCCTGCAGACGCCGTACGTGCGTGAGTTCAACGAGGAGCGCGAGGTCGCCGCCTGGTTCCTGCTCGACTTGAGCCCGTCGGTCGACTTCGGCTCCGAGAAAATCAAGAAGCGCGCGGTGTCGAGCGAGTTCGTCGACGGTGCTGGCGCGCCTCCTCACGCGCCACGGCAATCGCGTCGGCGCGCTGTTCTACGGCACCGAAGTCGACGCGGTGATCCCCGCGCGCAGCGGCCGGCGCCACGTGCTGCACATCCTGCACCGCATGCTGACGCGGCCGGAGGCCAAGCAGTCGAGCCGCTACCGACCTCGACGATCTCCTGCGCACGGCGTACGATGTCATCAAGCGCCGCTCGCTGGTATTCATCGTTTCCGACTTCATCAGCCGTCCCGGCTGGGGCGAGACGCTCGCCCATCTCGCGCCGCGCCACGAGGTGATCGCGGTGCGCCTCTACGATCCGCTGGAGATGGAGCTGCCCGACCTCGGGCTGCTCGTCATCCAGGACGCCGAGACCGGCGAGCAGGTCTTCGTCGACACCCACGACAAGGGCTTCCGCAAGCGCTTCGCCGAGCTCGCGCAAGCAGCGCGAAGCGGAGTTGCGCACCGCCTTCCGGCAGGCCGGCGTCGATGCGCTCGAGCTCGCGACCGACGACGACCTGGTCGACGCGATCCTGCGCTTCGCCGACTTGCGCAAGCGGCGCAGCCAGCTCGCGGCCGGCGGCGGCTTGCCGCAGCACATGGGCGCGGCATGACGTTCCTCTGGCCCGAGTTGCTGTGGCTGCTCGCGGCCGTGCCGCTCCTCGTGCTCGCGTACTGGTGGCTCCTGCGCCGGAAGAAGAAGCTCGCGGTGCGCTATGCGAGCCTCACGCATGGTCAAGGACGCGATGGGCGCCGGCCAGCGCCTGCGGCGCCACATCCCGCCGGTGCTGTTCCTGCTTGCGCTGACGCTCATGATCGTCGCGATCGCGCGGCCGCAGGCGCTCGTCATGCTGCCCTCGCAGCACGAGACGATCATCCTCGCGATGGACGTTTCGGGCAGCATGCGCGCCGCCGACGTCGAGCCCAACCGGCTCGCCGCGGCGCAGGCGGCGGCGCGCGCCTTCGTCGACGACCAGCCGCGCACACGCGCATCGGCGTGGTGTCGTTCGCGGCACCGCGTCGGTCGTCCAGCCGCCGACGCGCAACCGCGAGGACATCATCGCGGCGATCGACCGCTTCCAGCTGCAGCGCGGCACGGCGATCGGCAGCGGCATCCTGGTGTCGCTGAAGACGATCTTTCCCGACGCCGAATTCGACCTGCGCTCGTGGAATCCGCGCCGCGACGCAGGCGCGGTCCGCGCCGCTCGACAAGGTTCGCAAAGGCGACAAGGCGGACGTCAAGACCGTGCCGCCCGGGTCGTATCGGTCCGCCGCGATCATCCTGCTTGACCGACGGCCAGACGCACGACCGGTCCCGACCCGATCGAGGCCGCGCGCATGGCCGCCGAGCGCGGCGTCAAGCGTCTTCACCGTCGGTATCGGCACCGAGAAGGGCGAGATCATCGGCGCGGAAGGCTGGTCGATGCGCGTGCGGCTCGACGAGGACGCGCTGAAGCAGATCGCCAACGTCACGCAAGCCGAATATTTCTACGCCGGCACTGCGAGCGACTTGAAGAAGGTGTACGAGTCGCTCAACTCCAAGCTCGTGTTCGAGCAGCGGCAGCAGGAGATCACGGCGCTGTTCGCGGCGGCAGCGGCGCTGTTCGCGGTCGTGGCGGCGTTGCTGTCGATGCTGTGGTACGGCAGGATCATGTAGTCGGGTTTGCCGCCAGGCTCCCAGCCTGTCCATCGGCGAACGCCGCCGCCCGTTCGCCTACTGGCGAACTCAATGCACCACTCACCGCGCCCGTCCGTCGGTTCGTCGCGCCGCGCTCGCGCGGCGCGCGCGGCCCTCCCACAATCCGCCCGTCGGTCCCGGTCGTCCGGAACGGGTCCCGATTCGGAGGAAAATGACGCCATGACCGCCACCGCGACGCCCCCTTCGGGCGATCTCAAGGGGAGCGACTTCCATCCGCTGGAGCTCATTCCGATCTTTCGCCGGATTCCTCCCTCGCTGCTGCGCAGCTTCGTCTACACGATCATCTGGAACACGCTGTTCGCGCTGTTCTTCACGCTGCTGAACCTGGTGTTCGACTCGCGCGAGACGTTCGTCGGGTCGTTCTGGCCGATCTTCGTGTTCTCGCAGTGCATCGGCTTCGCCATTTTCGCGCTGTTCGACGTCGGCGACCGGCTGTTGCCGGGCGTCACTCGGCGCAACATGGGCACCCGCGTGCTCTACTACAGCATCGTTCCGCTGATCGGGACGTTCGCGGGCTATTGGCTCGGGTCCACCCTGCTGCACTTCGATGCGTTTCGCTCGACGCTGCTCACGCCGCGCGGCGCGGTAGTGGTCGGCTCGGTCTCGCTGATCCTGTCCACCATCCTGCTGCTGATCTTCATCCCGCGCGAGCGGGCCGCGCGCCTGGAAGCGGCGGTCGAGCGCGAGGAAGCGCGCGTCGCCGCGGCGGAGCGCGAGGCGATGCTGGCGCAGTTGAAGCTCCTCGAAGCGCAGGTCGAGCCGCACTTCCTCTACAACACGCTTGCCAACGTGGTGAGCCTCATCGATTCCGATCCGGCGACCGCGAAGCGCATGCTCGACCGGCTCATCAAGCTATTGCGCGGCACCGCCGCCGCCGCCGGCAACGGAGGCGCCACGTTGTCGGCGCAGATCGAAGACCTGCGCGCCTACCTCGACCTGATGGGCATGCGCATGGGCGGCCGCCTCACGTTTGCGATCGACGTTCCGCCGGAGCTGTCGGCGCTGCACGTGCCGCCGCTGCTGCTGCAGCCGCTCGTGGAGAACGCGATCCGCCACGGGCTCGAGCCTAAGGTGGAAGGCGGGGCGGTACGCATCGTCGCGCGCCGGACGGGGGACGTGCTCGAAGTGGTGGTCGCCGACACGGGTGTGGGCTTCGCCTCGACGCGCCGGACGTCGCCTGCCGGGACCGGGCTTGGCCTGCCGAACGTCCGCGAGAGGCTCGCCGCGCTGTTCGGACAGCGCGCGGCGCTCATCGTCGAGGACAACGAGCCGGCGGGCGCGCGGGTCACGCTTCGCGTTCCCGTGGCCGAGCCCGCATGAGCATGGCTGCGGTCCCCACGGCCATCATCGCCGACGACGAGCCCAATCTCGCGCGCTACCTGCGCGAGCGCCTTGCCGTGGCGTGGCCCGAGCTCGAGATCGCGGGCACGGCGGCCAACGGACCCGAGGCCAAGGCGCTCATCGCGGCGGAGGCGCCGGACATCGCGTTCCTCGACATCCGCATGCCGGGCCTTTCCGGCCTCGACGTGGCGCGCGATCTGGCCGGCGTCCACGTGGTGTTCGTCACGGCGTACGACGAATATGCGCTAACGGCGTTCGATCGCGCCGCCGTCGACTACCTGTTGAAGCCGCTGTCGGACGAGCGTCTGGCGGAAACCGTGCGGCGGCTCAAGGAGCGCGTCGCCGGGGCGCCGCCCACCGGCGTCGCGCCCGAGATCGCGCGGGCGCTCGCCATGCTGCGCGAGCATCTCGGCGCCGGCCGCGCCCCCGGGCGAGCGCCTGGCATGGATCCGCGCGGCCGTCGGCGCACAGGTGCGGCTCATCGCCGTCGAGGACGTCTGCTACTTCGAGGCGAACGACAAGTACACGAGCGTCTTCACCGCCGACGCCGAAGCGCTCATCCGCACACCGCTGAAGGAGCTCCTCCAGCAACTCGATGGCGAAAAATTCTGGCAGATCCATCGCGGAACGATCGTGAACGTCGCCCACGTCGCGACCACGGTGCGCGACCTGACCGGCCGCGTGAAAGTGAAGCTGAAGCAACGACCGGAGACGCTCGCGGTCAGCCGGGCCTACGCGCACCTGTTCAGGCAGATGTAGACGCGCGGAGCGGTCCGGCGCGACCGCGGTGCCGCGGGCCCATTTCCCCGCTGCCGGCAAAACAGCCTTCCCCATCAAGGACATCGGGCGTCTCCGCTGACCCCCGTCCGGGGCTGGTGGACGCGGGCGGCGGCAGGCATCGATCTTGCTGCGCTGGCACCGGTCACCCAACGAACACTCTGTACGCTGCAACAGCACGCCGCGGCAATGCGCGCGTGAAGTCGACAGGAGTGCGTAATGTTTTACCGCGTTGTCTTGCAAGGGCGGACACTGGGCGATGCCGACCTCACCGAGGTCAAGCAGCACTTCGTGCGAGTCACCGGGTTGCCGGCCCTCATGGCCGAGCAGCTGTTCGGCGGCATGCCGAAGGTGATCAAGCGCCAGGTACCGCAGTCGGATGCCGAGCGCATCGCGGCCACGCTCCGCGCCATCGGCGCGGCGGCCACGGTGGAGCGGGAGCTGCCGGGCGAAGAGCACGAATCGCCGGATGAAATCCGTGTCGTGGCCACCCCGCTGCACACCGGCCCGCCCACGGTCATTCCCGGAACCGAGGCGCCGCCGCCGCAACCGGCCCCCACCGCTGCGCGCCACAGGCGATGGTTGCGCGCGGTGCGGGAGAAGTGGCCGCTGCTGGTGGGCGGGACCCTGCTGGTCGCCGGCGCCGTCCCGCTTGCGCCGGTCGTCGACGATCTCGTGGATCGCCTGCAACGCGCTCCGCCGCCGGCGCCCGTCGCGGCAGCGCGCGTCAAACCCTCGGAGCGGCCCCAACCGGCGCCCGCGATCAACGCCAGTCTGTTGCAGGGACCGTGGCGCTGCACCGACCAGAACACGGGGGTGGCGACCTATTGGAGCTTCGACGCGGACGGGGCCCTGGTCTACTACGGCGACGTCTTCAAGGAGGGGGCAGCCGCACGAGGGTCGACGCCGTCCGTCCCGACCGGGTGGAAACTCAACGACCACCGCTTGTTACTGACGTATCCGCAGCGCGCGCCCGAGACGTACGCGGTGGCCGAATTGACGCTGTCTCGCCTGCGCTACGGCAACGAGCGCGGGTTGGACATTCAATGTCGCCGACCCTAGGGTCGTGATGCGCGCGCCCAAGTAGGCGCCGCGCGTCGCCGCTCGCCGGCCGGGATCAGGTCACCGACGCCCGGTAGATGCTGGCGATCGAGGCGTCCAGCTCCGCTGTTGAATTCCTCGTCGCTCTGCTGCGCGGTGAGGCCTTCGGTCAACGCCCGCGAGAAGCTCGCGATCACGCCGTGGTTCCGCGCGAGGAGCGCATCCGCTTCGTCGCGCGAGTAGCCTCCCGAGAGCGCGACCACGCGCAGCACCTTCGGATGCTTGACGAAATCCGCGTAGAAATCGTCGATCGAGGGCAGCGTGAG
This sequence comes from uncultured Alphaproteobacteria bacterium, assembly GCA_963797005.1. Lineage (GTDB taxonomy): Bacteria > Pseudomonadota > Alphaproteobacteria > Rhizobiales > Hyphomicrobiaceae > AWTP1-13. The sequence goes on along the minus strand of CAWCOF010000003.1, from coordinate 500,302 downwards.
CTTCAGCATCACCTGCTGCTCCGATCCCAGGGTATCGAGGTGGCTTTCGATCGCCGCCTTGAGGAGTCGCTCGGCGCCTTCCTTGTCCGTGGCGTGGATGTCGACCTCGGGCTCGATGATGGGCATCAGGCCCGCGCGCGAGGATCTGCTTGCCGATCGCGAACTGCTGCGCAATGACGTCCTCGATTCCCTTGGCTGTCGGCAAGCTTCACGACCGAGCGCATCTTGGTCCCGAACACGCCCTTGCCCCTGGCGCGGGCGAGCAGGGCGTCGAGGCCGGGCATCGGCTTCATCATCTGCGCGCCGTTCGCCTCGTCGGCCAGGCCCTTGTCGACCTTGAGAAAAGGCACCACCTGCTTCACGGACCAGAGGTAGTCGGCGCTGCCGCGCCCCTCGATGTCGCGGTCCATCGTCTGCTCGAACAGGATCGCGGCCAGTATCCGGTCGCCGTTGAAGGCCGGGCTGGTGATGATCCGCGTGCGCATCGCGTGGATCAGGTCGAACATCTGCGCTTCGCCCGATAGGCCTCCGGCTTGATGCCGTACAGGGCGAGCGCCTTCGGCGTGCTGCCGCCGCTCTGGTCGAGCGCGGCGATGAAGCCCTTGGCGGATTGGATCTTTTCGTACTGCTGCGGATTCATGGTGGATCCTCGTGTTGGAGTGCGAAGCCAGAGGTGCATTTTACGCGGCGATGTCTCGACGTGCGTTCTGCAATCAACCGTTCCAAGGGGACTCGGGGCGCGCTTGGCGACACCTGCCCCGATGGCGAACTTGCGATCTCATGCTGAGTCGATGCGGCAGATCGCCTCCGGCCAGAAGCAGGCCTTCAGGAATCGAGCAGCATGTCCGATACTGGTGCAGTCGAGTAGCCCAATTTCGCGAACGATGAGGTTAGCGCCTACAGCTGTGGTGAACGATTTTCGGAGCTATTCCGCCGTCGAACTGTACGGCCTGTTCCAGGAAATCTATTCGACTTCGGATGGGATGAGCGAATTGCTGGAAGACAAGTATCCTGATCCACGATGGCTCGAAGAGGATGTTGAGGCCCTGTATCGCTTGCCTGGAGCGGTCTCGCTGGTTGTTGAAGTTGACCGTAAGCCGGCGGGCTACATAGTCATACGGCCACGAGCGCAGGCAAGGCTCCGGCACACAGCAGAGCTGAGCATGGGGGTCGCACCCGCTGCCCGAGGGAGAAGGCTCGGCAGTCTGATGCTTCAGGCTGCTCTTGGTCGCGTTGCGGCGGAGCCTGTCATCGAAATCGTCTACCTCATGGTCCGCTCGGATAACGTTACGGCGATTCGCCTATACCGTAGTGCTGGCTTCGAGCAACTGGCCGTTCTCGACCGAGACACGAAAATCGGCGACCGTTATCACGACGGTATTCTGATGCGGAAATTCGTACGGAATTGAGCCGCACAATTCGTGCAACCCCAAAGCCACCAAGATCGATTGGAGTGGTTCGGGCCACTTGGCATCCGAGGCGTCCAAGGCGTAGTTGAACCTGACGGCGGTCGCCGTGTCGGTTTGGCCTTAAACGCGCACGCCTTCGGCGATACAACGGCCGGCAGCCAGAAGGGACGTTCGCTTTGATTCGCCGGAAACGGTCGTCCGACAAGTCGATCGACCGAGACCTGACTGTCAGGCTCTCCAAAGCGACGCCCAACAGCTCTGAATGCGTCTTCAATACGGCTGAACTTTCCCCATACGCGGCGGCTTGACCGGCGCCGCCACGCCGTAAATGACGGTGAAGCCCGACCCCCCACCCCAAGTCGACGTGGCTCGCAAAGGATCGGGCGCAGCGGCGGCGTTGAGGTCGTTCCAGTTATTTGCCGCCCAGACGTTGCCCGCCGGGTCGCTGCCTTCCCCGTCCGACCTCGCCTTCCGGGACGAAGATGTGAAGATTACGATCACACTGAGCAAGAAGAGCGTGAACTTCTTCAAGTCCGAGGCTGCGAAGGCAGACACGCAGTACCAGCGCATGATCCGCCGGTTGCTGGACGCCTATGTAGAGGCGCATTCTGAAGACCAGTCGCGATCTAGGGTTGGCAGCAGAACTAAGTCGGCCCGGGCAGTTTGATTCAACCCGCGCCCGCGGCGCTTCGCACACTTGGGCATGCGTTTGACGTCGCAGAGCAGCCAACGCGAACGGGGCTGATCGATCGCGGCTGTTCTTCTGTGAACCTAGAGTCGACCGGGAAGGGAAGCATGGGCGTTGTTCAGCGCAGGAGTTTTCTGATCGCCGTCGGGGCGCTTCTTGCCGCACCACTTGCCGCAGAGGCCCAGCAGGCGGCCAAGGTCGCTCGAATAGGCTACCTGTCGACCAACTTGGCCTCTAGCCCCCACCTACCACGAGGCCTTCCGTCAAGGACTGCGTGACCTCGGTTACGTCGAGGGCCGCAACGTCGTGATTGAATACCGAGATGCCGAGGGGAAGGTCGAGCGGCACCCCGCTCTTGCGGCCGAACTGGTTGCGCTCAAGGTTGATGTCATCGTCTGGCCAGGAAGCACACTCGGCCCCCGTGTCCGCCAAGCAAGCGACGAGGACCCTCCCCATTGTCTTCGCTGCTGTTGGCGATCCGGTTGGGAGCGGGCTCGTCACCAGCCTCGCGCGGCCGGGCGGCAATGTCACGGGGTTGTCCAGCCTCGGCCCGGAGCTAGTCGGCAAGCGTCTGGAACTGCTCAAGCAGGCCGTTCCGGGGGTCGATCGGGTCGCTGTCCTCTGGGCCAGGTGCCCTCGGCGAACGCACGGCAAAGGACATGCTGAAGGCAGCAGAAGTCGCGGCGCGGGCGCTGGGGGTGCAGCTGCAATTCATTGAGGCGCGAGGTCCGGACGAACTTCGCCAGGGCCTTCTCGGACATGACCAGCGCGCGCGCGGGTGGTCTGACTGTGCTGCCAAGCGCCAGGTTCCTCAGAGAGCATAGACGCCTCGTGGACCTGGCGGCCAAGAACCGGCTGCCGGCAGTGTACACATCGAGGGAGTTTGTCGATGCCGGGGGCCTTATGTCCTATGGAGCGAACCAGCCTGATTTGTTTCGGCGCGCCGCGACCTACGTGGACAAGATTCTTAAGGGCGCCAAGCCCGCCGACCTGCCCGTCGAGCAGCCCACCAAGTTCGAGCTGGTGATCAACCTGAAGACCGCGAAGGCACTCGGCCTCACGATCCCCCAGTCGGTGCTGGCGCACGCGGATGAGGTGATTCAGTAGTTGAACGTCGCCAGTTCTTCGCGGTTGAACGTCCGGTTCTTGTAAGCGCTACGGCTGGTCAGGGCCGATTCGCGAAGTCGCTGAGCGGCCAGGAGCGGACGCTCGGGTTCATACGCTGCCCAGAGCGCGCTAACCTCGGTGTTGTGTGCATCGCTAGATCTTTCCGTGGCTTTGTCTCGTCGCCCTGCTGACTGCATTCGGCCGGGCTGCTGCCCAACCGCCCTCGTCCGTAACCTACGGTCCGCCGCTGCATATCACCCAAGGGGGCACGTATTCCGGCAATTGGGAAAGCCAAGATCCCTCGGTGCCCGCACCCCCGGGTATGTCCGCGCGAAATCCTCGCCCACCTTCGGTGAGCCGACGGCACCACCCCGCAGCATCGCGCTCGCTTGCGGCCCGCCACTGTGGGCGACCGCCGTGCCATCCCTGTTGCAGACGCCGATTTTCGCCACAATTGATCGCCGGCGAGCCCTAATTCGTCGGCCGCAGGCGCGCATACTGGCAACGGTAACGCCCATGCACGAATGCCCACGATAATGCGGTCGGATCCTTCCATGAGGATGTGTGCGTTGACTGCCGGTTTGGCGCTCGCAGTCTCGATGTACGGTGATTTCGCGGCTGCGGAAGTCCCGGCCACCGCGTGGACCGCGCAATTCGATGCGCCGAGCCTCGGGAAGATCGAGCTTGTACCCAATGAGGCGTCGCGCTTTGAATTCGGCCCGGGCTTTCTGCTCGAGGCCAGGCCGACGGCTAACGGATGGAGCCTTGAGGTCCATGTGGCTGAAGGCTCCGATTCGCTTAATGTCCCCTGCATCGCTTCCCGGGACGCCAAAAATGCATCGACAGAAAATGCATTGAGCGTTCGTTACGGCTATACCGGCACCTGGTGCTTGTCTTTTGCTGTCGAGTCCAGGCAACGTCCCGGCCTGATCGAAATCGGAAGGCGCCTCCTTGCTTTTCGCGAAGAAATCAATGCTCCCGGCTGCGATCGGTTCGAGCAGAAGACGGCCGATGGCACAATTCAATTCAAATTGGGTGATCGGCAGTTTTCCGATTGCATGGAGCAATTGAGAAAACGCAAAATGCAAGTCAATGCGGATGCCTTGCTCTACCAAGGTTCCGCAGGAGTGCTCCGTCTGGTCCAGCAATCCAGCGCGCCCCTTCCTTCGCCGATCACTCTGAGGGTTGAGAGTTGGGTGCCCAGGCATTCCGAAGCGCCCAAGACCATTCGGCAAGTGGATTGGATGAACGTGTTGTCGACCTACCGTCAACCCGGCGAAATTACCCCCAAATTTTCCGATTGCGGAGGCAGACTTCCTCTCGTCAGCAGGATTGAGGTCGCCTACGGAGACCTCGTCGGGGATGGCAAAGAAGAGGCAGTGGTTTCGGCTCTTAGTTGCCTGAGCGGAACCGCGGGCCGGGACATCTTCGGCGTCTTCCGCCTGGACGCTCGAGGAAGAATCTCGTCGATGCCGGTCCACGAAAAAACGGCTCTTTTCCGGAAGAAGTCATCCTATTTCGCCGGGCACAAACAACTCAACCTCGAAGGAGGGAAACTGGTGGAATCCTTTCCGCTGTACCGCGAGGGCGACCCCAACGGCAGCCCCACTGGCGGGGTCGGGAAATTCGCTTCCGGTGGAGCGGGTCCGCGTTCGAGGTCTCCGATGTGAAAGACGACCCACCAGAGCCGAGGAAGCGACTGAACGCGAACTAGACGCTATCCACCGCTTCGGTGCTGCAGGCGTCGCCGGGTGTAGCGATCGCGACCCTCCCTGTTCCCAACTGGCGAATCGACGTGGGCGCTCGCCGAAACGCCCGCTGGCACGACACTATGAAGGACAATCTCGCTGCACTCGAAGGTTTGGGCTTCACTCTGCCCAGCACGGCGTATGTGATCGGTATCGTAATCTTCGGGATTGGCGGGTATTTCGCGTATCGGTACGGCAAGAAGATGTCACTTCCTGCGACCAAAAGGATCGGGATCGCTTTGATGCTTTACCCTTATGTGATCTCCGCAACCTGGCTGCTTTACGCCGTTGGGGCCGCGTTGTGCATCGGCGCGTATGTATCGGCCCGTGGTAAGCAGAAGAACGCTGCCGTTCACCTGCGACATGAAGCCGTGACCCGTGCCGGCGACGCGCTGATGGCCTAAGCGGATTCGATCACCGACGCCCGCACTGCGGCAGGGCTACCTGCAGAACTTTCCGCACCACCGTGAGATCGTGGCGGCGTGGTCCAAGCGCGGAGCGGGTGGGAAACCGGCGCATCCGCCGCTCAGTGAACGTCCGCTTGGGGGCGGAGCGACAGACCGCATTGGGTCGATGACGGTCGAATGTGGCAGCAAGGAATTTGGCGGGACCCGGCCAACTGCGGACAAAAGTCTGAATCGCCGTTAGGGAAACTCTGCACAACCCCTCATGTCAGAGCGATGGTTTGATTCGTTTGCTCTGACGAGGGGACCAACAACATGAAACAGACGACGCTGGGATCGACCGACTGGGCGCTCAAGACGAAGGTCACGCGCCGGGCCCAATTCCTTGCCGAGATGGAGGCGGTCGTGCCATGGCCGCGGCTGCTCGCAGTGATCGAGCCGCACTACCCGAAGGCGGTGCAGGGTCGCCCGCCGCACCCGATGCCGCGGATGCTGCGCATCTATTTCATGCAGCAGTGGTTCAACCTCTCCGACCCGGCGATGGAAGACGCGCTCTACGACAGCGAGTCGATGCGCCGGTTTGCAGGCATAGATCTGGCGGCCGACCTGGTGCCGGACGAGACGACGATCCTCCGCTTTCGCCACCTGCTGGAGAAGCATCGATTGACCGCGAAGCTGTTTGCCGAGGTCCGCCAGCTGCTGGAGGAGAAGAAACTGTTGCTCAAGTCCGGCACGATCGTGGACGCCACGATCATCGCGGCACCACCCTCGACCAAGAACATGGCGAAGGAGCGCGATCCGGAGATGAAGCAGACGCGCAAGGGCAAGCAGTGGCACTTCGGGATGAAGGTGCACGTTGGCACGGACCGGCGTGGCTTGGTTCATAGCGTCGCGACCGGCCCGGCATCGCAGGGCGACATCACCCGCCTGGATGACCTGGTGCATGGACAAGAGCGGGAACTGTTCGGCGATCAAGCCTACTGGTCGGAAGATCATCGGCAACATTGCCGTCACGCCGGGATTGCCTACCGCGTCAATCGCCGGGCCAAGCCCGGCCGGACCCTGACGGACAACGAGAAGGCGATCAATCGTTCGCGCTCGCGTCACCGCGCGCGGGGCGAGCACGCATTTCACGTCGTGAAGCACCTGTGGGGCTTCACCAAGGTGCGCTATCGCGGACTGTACAAGAACACAGTGCGGGCGCTGACGATGTTTGCGCTGTCGAACCTGTACTTGGCGCGACGGCTGTTGATGCCAAGGCAGGAGAGGTGCTCCTGATGAACGTGGAATACCCGTGCTGAAGACCCAAATCGCATCTTCCGGCGACCGAAATCGCTGCGGCGACAGCAATTCGACCCCGACATTCAACAATTCAACTCGCGCGGCTGGTTTCATGACTGGTTGCGCAGAGCTTCCCTAGCAGACATTGTGCGGTGCGATTGGGTGCGGCCGATGGGATTGTGAACGTCAGAAACTCGGGCAGTCGATAGATCTGCAGCGACGGAACGCATTGGCGGGCGGCAGCTACTCCAGTGGGCAGCGCACGGCGAGAGGTTCCTCCCGGCAGGAGTCTAGAATGCCTTAGCCCGGCTTGGACCACTGCGCTTCCATGCGAAGGGCGGTGGCGAGAGCGCAACCCGCTGCTGAACGGTCGACACCTTAGCCTTGGACCGATCTAGAATCGGCTCCATCGCAGGGAGCCCAAGGCGATTCGACCCTGCGACGGCGGCCGTCCCACATGTCGTCCGGCTACCCACCAAGGTGGTAGCACGGCGGCAGGGTCGACGATCTGCGGCATCCAATTCATCTCACAGGGAGCACGATCGAGATGAACGCCAAGCTCCGCGCCATCGCATTCCAAGCGCGCCACGTCCTTCGCGCGACACTCCTCGGCCTGGGTCTGCTCGGTGCAGTTGGCGCCGCCCAAGGCGAATTGTTCAGGGTGACCAACACGAACGACAGCGGGCCAGGATCGCTGCGGGACGCCATCGAGCACGCCAACGAATTCGACGATCGGGACGAAATCGAATTCAACATCCCAGGAACGGGGCCACACACGATAGGGCCGACGACCCCATTGCCGAAGATCACTGGCCCGCTGTCCATAGACGGGTATTCACAGCCCGGCGCTAGCGCCAATACCGAAACGCAATCGAACAATGCGATCTTGTTAATTGTCTTGGATGGCTCTTCGGCAGGATTGTCGGCCGATGGTCTTCATTTCGCCGCAACAGGCTCGTCTCTGAAGGGACTTGTGATCGGCAAATTTGATGGAAGCGGAGTCAAACTAGGCGGCACCGGCGGAATTACCGTCGCGGGCAATTTCATCGGTACGGATGCCTCAGGCATGATTGCGAAGCGTAACGGCACGGGCATTGAAATCCTGGAGGGCTCGGCATCAAACACCATTGGCGGGTCGGATCCGGCAATGCGCAACGTCATATCAGGCAACACCGAGTCGCGAGGCATTCACATCGTAAAAGCCGATCGCACAAAAATCCAAGGAAACTTCATTGGAACGGACAGGTCAGGCAGCGCCGCACTACGGAACCACTGGGGAATCTATATCGAATCAAGCACTGGCACGTCCATCGGGGGAAGTCATCCTGGGGAACGCAACGTTATCTCGGGAAACTATATCGCCGGCATCTACTCGGCGGGTGGGTCAGATGCCCTGATCATTGGCAACTTCATCGGCACCGGCGCGGCAGGTTCGGGAGCGATCAGGAATGGTACGGGCGTTTATCTGGCGGACGCAAAGAACGGCGACGGCGAGCGCAACGCCGTCGTCGGACAAATCGCTGAGGGCGCCGCCAATCTGATAGCAAACAGTTACGCGGCGGGTGTGGCTGTTGCCGGTCAAAAGTCCACTGGCAATTCCATCAGGGGTAACTCCATATTCAATAATGACTCGCTTGGAATCGATCTCCTCGGGCCAAGTGGCGCCCGCACTTTGCAGGTCGATGCGAACGATCCCGCTCCGGACGCCGACACGGGACCGAATCGACTGCAGAATTTCCCGATCCTGACCGGCATCGAGGCGAGCGGCACGGGTGTCAAAGTCAGTGGCGTGCTGGAGAGCGTGCCGGACTCCTCGTACCACATCGATTTCTACGGCAATGACGTGCGCGACCCGAGCGGACATGGCGAAGGCCAGTACTACCTTGCGACCATCGACGTCACGACCGACGGCAAGGGCTTTGCAACGTTTGTGGTTGCGCTGCCGGAACCGAAAGGGGCTTGCATCAGCGCCACGGCCACGCGTTCCGATAATGTGGCCGATACGTCGGAATTCTCCCCCGTTGTCATCCGACCGGGCCGGGAGTTCGGAGTCAACACTACGAAACCTTCGGGTCCGGGCAGCCTGGCGCAGGCCATTGCGGATTCCAACGCCACCAATGATCCGTTGGCTGTGAATACCATCCGCTTCAACATCCCCGGCGCGGGCGTCATCACACCGACGGGTACGATTAAGGTGACCCAGCCGGTATTGATCGACGGCTACACGCAGCCTGGTGCCACCGCCCCGACGCCGCTCATTGGCGTCGATGGCGTGGAGGTGACGAATGGTCCGGTGCTCGACATCAGCGGCAGCAACGTCACGGTGCGCGGGCTCGCCTTCCTGCGCCACGACCCGTCCGGCAATATCGGCGCCGTGCAGTCGACGGGCAACGGCAACTGGTTCCTGGGAAATCTGTTCGGGATCACGCCGGGCAACAGCGAGATCCCCAATCGCGTCGGTATTTCGATCTTCGGCGAAGACAACCGGATCGGCGGGCCGGATGCCACCGACCGCAACGTGGTGTCCGGCAACACCGTGGTGGGCTTGGGCCTGGGTACTGGCGCGCTGCGCACGCTGGTGCAAGGCAACCTCGTCGGAACCGATTCGACCGGGACCGAGAATCGCGGCAATGGCGACACCGGAATTCTGGTCGCGGAGGCGCAGCGGAGCTCGATTGTCGACAACGTCGTGGCGTTCAACGCCATTCGCGGCGTATCCGTCAGCGGCACGGCGTCGGGCAATCGGATCTCTCGCAACAGCATGTTCGGGAACGGTATCGGGATCGATCTCGCGCCGCCGAACGGCGCTGACACCAACGATCCCGGTGACGCCGACGACCGGGCCAATGGCGGCCAGAACTATCCCGAGCTCGCGAGCGCCTCGATCGTGGGCAGCGTCACGGTCGCGGGCGCGCTTCGCAGTACGCCCGCCAGCGCGTTCACGCTGGAGTTCTTCTTGAGTCCGACGTGCAGTCCCACCGGCTTCGGCGAAGGCAAGACCTACCTCGGCACGACCGCGGTGACCACCGACGAAGCCGGCAACGGTCCGTTCAGCGTGACGCTGCCGGACACGGTCACGGCAGGGCAGGTCCTGACGGCGACGGCAACCGATCCGTCCGGCAGCACGTCCGAGTTCTCGCGGTGCGTAACCATTTCGAGTGCCGCGCCGCCATCTGCGACCGTGGTCGGCCTGCTGTCGCCGAAGACGGCGAACGGCGCGCCGGGTAGCACCCACAGCCTCACCGCCGCGCTCGCCGCCGGCGGCGCGCCGTTGCCCGGTGTGCCGGTGACGTTCGCGGTCGTGTCCGGCCCCAACGCAGGCCAGGCCGGAACGGTTACGACCGACGAGAACGGCAGGGCCAATTTCGGCTATCCCAGCGACGGAACCGCGGGTGAGGACACGATTGCCGCCGCCGGGGTGGCCACGGGCGTCCAGTTCGCGACCTCGGCGAAGATGGTGTGGAGTCCGGGGGGCAGCACGGAAGTGGTCGAGTACTACAACGCCGCGCTCGACCACTACTTCATTACCTGGATGCCAAACGAGATTGCAATCCTCGATGCCGGCACCACGATCAAGGGTTGGACGCGCACGGGCTACGTGCTGCGAACGTACACGGCGGCGCAAACGAACACGTCGCCCATCTGCCGCTACTACATTCCGCCCGACCTCGGCGACTCGCACTTCTTCGGACGCGGAACCGCGGAGTGCATGGCTACGGGACAGAACAACCCGAGCTTCACGCTCGAAGACCCGGCGTTCATGCAGATGTATCTGCCAAGCCAGGGCTTGTGCCCTGCGGGCACGCGGCCGATCTATCGCGTCTTCAGCAACCGTCCGGATGCCAACCACCGGTACATGGGCGACAAGGCGGTCCGCGACCAGATGGTCGCCAAGGGCTGGCTGGCCGAGGGCGACGGACCCGACCTCGTCGTCATGTGCGCGCCGCAATAAGAAGGACTGCCCAAACGAATATCAATCGGGGTGACGGCAAGGCTCCAACGCGTAGCGTTGGCGGCGGCGGTACATGGCCGACATGTCTGTTTTCCCGTAACGGCCTGGCGACCCACGGTCCGCGATGACGGCAAGGTCAGCCACATTAGCAGCTGGCCGCGAACGGCTGGAGTCGGGCGACCCGCGAAATTGCCGAGCGTCCGCTTCGCAAAGGTATGACAGTCGCCTCAGGGCCGTCACCCGACACCGCCGACTCGCAGCGCCCGGACTATCAACGTCGCGGCGGTCGCGATGCCGACGTCGGCCGCGGATACTCGACGAGCTTCGCGCAGCGGCGCTCGAAGGCGTCGCGGCGGGTCAACGCCCCCGCTTGCGCCGACGTGATCAGCGGATAGTGGCGCAGCGCCGACAGCCGATCGTGCAGCGCCCAGCAGTTCGCGTCGCCCGTGACCCACGATCCGAGTTCCACGCGCCGCAGATCGTAGGCACCCGAGTAGGCACGCAGCGTCTTGCGCCCGCGCGTGTCGAAATACTCGTGGAAGTACGACATCGCGAGCTCGCGCAGCGAGAGGTAGACGGGCTCGCGGTAGCGCAGCCACGTGCCGTTGCTCTTCGACACCGCGCCCCAGCAGCGGCCGCGACGGAACAGCGCCACCACGTGCGGATAGTCCGACGCGTCGCAGTCGAGGTGCGCGACGAGCGGGGGCTCCCCGTGGACCCACAGCGCGCACGCGGCGACGAGCGCGCCTTCGATGCAATGCGCCTCGCGGTGGCGGAGCACGCCGCGCACCGAGCGGACCGTCTCGCCGCGAAGCTCGTGATTGGCCGGAATCGCGTTCAGGAAGGCCTGGATGCGGGGCGGCGAGGATAGCCGCGCAAGTACGGCGAACTCGGGTGCGGTCAGGCCGAGGTCCGCGCGTCGCGCTTGCCGCCGGGAGCGCAGACCGCTCACGGGCCTATCCGAGCTTCGCGCGCAGCGTGCGGATCTCCGTCTCCATCGCTTCGATGCGCTCGACGTACCCGAGCACGATGGAGAGCGCGTAGGTGTCGAGCTCGAAGTCGTGGCGAAGGCGCTGCGCCGTGCGCGCCACGACGAGGTAATGCGCCTCGAACGTCCACTGCACGGCGGAAGGATCACGCGGGACGAGCGCGCCGTAGCGCACGAGCTCGCGCACCTCGGACTCGGCAAATCCCGAGGCGCTCACGAGCTCGACCCAGGTCACTTCGGCCGCGGTGTCGAGAGGCAGGGCATCGTCGCTCATCGGGCCGCCTCCTCGTCGAGTCGTGCGCGCGGATTGAAGTTGGTCGTCTCCGCGAGCTGCCTGAACAGCGCGCGCTGCTTGTCGTCGATGACGGTCGGCACCTCGATGCGCACGATCGCATACATGTGACCCGCATCCTTGCCGCGCGTCATGCCGCGGCCCGACAGCCGCAATTGCTGTCCGGCGCGCGTACCGGCGGGCACCCGCAGCGATACCGCGCCGCCGGGCGTCGGCAGTTGCACGTTGACGCCGAGCACGGCCTCCCACGGCGCCAGCGGCAGATCGACGTAGAGATCCTTGCCGGCGACACGATAGAGCGGGTGCGCTGCGACCTCGATGTCGAGGTAGAGGTCGCCGTTGGGGCCGCCGTGCGCCCCCTTGCCGCCCTTGCCAGGCACGCGCAGCTTCTCGCCGTCGGTGACACCACGCGGAACACGCGTCTTCACCCGATGCGGCACGCGGCGCATGCCGCCGTCGGGGTCCCACTCGAGTGCGGACAGCTCGAGGTCGATTTCCGTACCCTCGTAGGCCTGCTCGAACGAGATGCGCACGATCGCCTCGTAGTCGCTGCCCGGCATCGGGCGGTCGGCTCGGCGCCCGCCGCGGCCGAGACCGCCGCCGCCGAACGCGGCGAACAGGTCGGAGAGATCGATATCGTCGAAGCCGCCCGGACCTTGCGCGAACTGTCCGCCCCAGTCGGGCGGCGGGCGGAACTCCTGGCCGGGCTTGTAGCTTCCGAGCTGGTCGTACGCTGCGCGCTTCTCCGGGTCCTTGAGCGTCTCGTAGGCCTCGGACATCTCCTTGAATTTTTCCTCGGCGTCCTTTTCCTTGGACACGTCCGGATGATATTTCCGCGCGAGCCGGCGATAGGCGGACTTGATGTCGTCGGCGGACGCATCCTTGGCGACGCCGAGGATCGCGTAGTAGTCCTTGTATTTCATCGAAGTTGGCCTGCGCAGAGGGCGGAATTCACCATTATGACAACCTCGTCGACCCCCGGCGTTCGTCTATTATCGCTTCTTCGCGCCCGCGGCGGTCCGCGGACGCTCGCATGAGGAGCTGCGCATGGCGGACAAGAAAATCATCGCGGTCGTCGGGGCGACCGGCGCGCAGGGCGGCGGCCTCGTGCGCGCCATCCTCGCGGACCCGGACGGCGGCTTCGCGGCGCGCGCGCATCACGCGCGACGCGAACTCCGACAAGGCGCAGGCGCTGGCGGCCGCAGGGCGCCGAGGTCGTCGCGGCCGACGTCGACGACGAGGCGAGCCTGAGCGCGCGCTTTCGCCGGCGCCTACGGCGCCTATCTGCGTGACGTTCTTCTGGGATCACTTCTCGCCGGAGAAGGAAATGGCCGAGGCGCGCAACATGGCCGCGGCCGCGAAGGCCGCCGGCGTTGCAGCACGTGATCTGGTCGACGCTCGAGGACACGCGCAAGTTCGTGCCGCTCGACGACGACCGCATGCCGACGCTGCATGGGCAAGTACAAGGTGCCGCACTTCGACGCGAAGGGCGAGGCCGACCACGTTTTCAGCGACGCCGGCGTGCCCACGACGTTCCTGCTGACCTCGTTCTACTGGGACAACTTCATCTACTTCGGCATGGGACCCAAGCAGGGGCCGCGACGGCATGCTGCAGCTCACGTTCCCGATGGGCGACGCGAAGCTGCCGGGCATCGCCGCCGAAGACATCGGCAAGTGCGCCTACGGCATCTTCAAGCGGCGGCAGCGACGCTCATCGGCAAGACCGTCGGCATCGCGGGCGAGCACCTGACCGGCGCCGAGATGGCGGCGCGCCTTCACGAAGGCGCTCGGGCAGCGAGGTGCGCTACAACGCGTGTCGCCGGACGTCTATCGCGGCGTTCGGCTTCCCCGGCGCCGACGACCTCGGCAACATGTTCCAGTTCAAGCGCGACTTCAACGCGCAGTACATCGCCGCGCGCAGCGTGGAAGAATCCCGCGCCCTCAATCCGTCGCTGAAGACGTTCGACGCGTGGCTCGCGCACAACAGGGACCGGATCCCGCTGGCGTGAGGAGCGTGTGCTCGTGCTGATTACGCTTTCGGCGCCTCCGGCGGCGCTGGTCGAAGGCGCGATGCGCAGCGCGGCATCCGCCGGCGGAACGCGTCAGGTCGGCACCTGCGCGACGGTCTCCCAGCGGCCGCTCGCGTGCGAGCGCAGGCACGCCTCGATGAACGCCATCGTGTGCGCGCCTTCCTCGATGCGCGGGTAGGGCAGCGCCGGAACGGACTCGCCGAGCGCGCGGGCCATGCGGTCCTGCGCGACCTCGGCGTAGATGTTCGCGAACGCGTCGCGCAGGCCTTCGGGATGACCGCGCGGCGAGCGTCCGAGCGCGAGGATCTCCGGCGGCAGGAAAGGATCGCCGCGGCCGATCACGCGCACGGGCTCGCCCTGCAGCGCGAGGCGCAGATAGGACGCGCTCGCGATGGTACCATTCGAGCATGCCCTTCTCGCCGTAGACGCGCAGCCGGATGTCGTTCTCGCCGCCCGCGGCCGCCTGCGTCACCGTGAACGTGCCGCGCACGTCGCCTTCGAATTCCACCAGCGCGGAGACGTAGTCGACGACCTTGCGCCCCGGCAGCAGCGTGCCGACGTCGGCCGCGACACGCGCGCGACCTGCGCCGCGCGCCACGAACGACGCGAGATGCTGCGCGTGGCAGCCGATGGCGCTCATCACCAGCGCGAGGCCGCTGCGCTCGGGATCGAGGATCCAGCGAAAGCGATTGTTCTGCGGACCATCCTCCACGCGCGTCGCCATGCCGGCCTGGATGTATTCGACCTGCACCAGCCGCAACGCGGCCCGAGCGCACCGTCGCGCACGAGCTGCGCGGCGTAGCGCGTCATCGGATACGCCGCGTAGCCGTGGGCGATGGCGAACAGCCGGGTTGCGAGCGGGCGCGCGCGACCAGGTCGCAGGCCTGCGCGAAATCGTGGGTGACCGGCTTGTCGCAGATGACGTCGAGGCCGGCGTCGAGCGCGGCGGCGGCGAACGGATAGTGCGTGTCGTTCGGCGTCATGATCGCGACCGCGTCGATGCCGTCGGCGCGCGCGCTCTTCCTGCGCGAGCATCTCCTCCACCGTGCCGTAGCTGCGCTCCGGTGTCGAAGCCAAAGGCGACCGCCCGCGGTGCGCGAGCGCGCCGGATCGCTGGAAAACACGCCGGCGCGCATCGCCACCAGCCGTCCATCTCGGCAGCGCTGCGATGCACGCGCCCGATCCAGGAGTCCGGACCGCCGCCGATGACGCCGAGACGAAGCGGCCGGCCGAACCGTTCGCGCAAATTCGACATCGTGCTTCCCCTTGGGTAGATGGAGCGAGCCGCGCTGCGTTTCCGGCGGCGGACCGAGGATGCTAGCACGCGCGCCGGGTCCGCCATGCGATGCAAGACGCGCTTGACGGCAGCCCGGGAATGGGAGTCTCATCTTCCGTCCAGGTCCCTTGACGAAGGAGCGCTCCATGGCAAAGAAAACCCCCGCACCGGCTGCGAAGAAGACCGCGCGCAAGCCCGCGAAGAAGCGCCCCGTGAAGAAAGCGACGGCGGCTCCTGCCGGCAAGGATGCACCGTTTCCGATGGGCCGGATGCCCGACCTCTCGAAGATGGCCAAGCTGATGACGCCCGAGCAGGCGATGGACCTCTACAAGGCCAACGCCAAGCTGGCGCTCGACATCATCAACGCCGCGATCGAGAACACCACGAAGCTCCGCCGCCTGCAGTTCGAAGGCGAGGAGGCGTCGCGGGCGCTGGGCCGCAAGGCCGCCAAGCGCGCCGCCGAAGCCGGCAGCCCCGAGCAGATGATGGCCGCCGGACAAACCGCGTCGCAGGAAGCGGTGGAGCATGCCATGCGCTACTGGGGCCAGATGTTCGACATGATCGTCGAGATGCAGAAGCGCCTGTTCGTGATGATGGAAGAGCAGATGGCGGGCGTGCCGGGCGTCAAGGAAGCGAAGGCGGCGATGGCGATGATGCCCGACCTGCGCCAGGCGCAGAACGTGATCCAGGCGATGCAAGGCGTCGTCTCGTCGGGCGGCAACGCGTTCGAGTCGATGCAGCGTGTGATGGGCGACTTCGCGAGGTACGTGCCCGGCATGAAGCGGTAAGCGTTCGTGCAGGGCGCGTCTCGCACCGGTGCGCCGACGCCACCCGAGGCATTGCAGCTCGCCGTTGGCGCCTTTCAGCGCGGCGATCGGGCGGAGGCCGAACGCCTTTGTCGCGGCGTGCTGGTCGCGCAAGGCGACGACGTCCGGGCGCTGCAATTCCTCGCGGTCATCGCGCTCGAATCGGCGAGAACGCGGGAGGCGGTCGAGCTACTGTCGCGGGCCTGCGCGGTCAATCCCGCGAGCGCTCAAGTCCACAACAACCATGGCGTGGCGCTGGGGCGGATGCTGCGGCATGCGGACGCGCTCTCGAGCTACGAGCGGGCGCTCGCCATCGATTCGGGCTATGCCGAGTGCCACTACAATCGCGGCAATGCGTTGCGCGATCTCGGGCGCCACGCCGAAGCAGTGGGAAGCTACGGGCGCGCGATCGAGCTGGCGCCGGGCTCCGCAGCCGCGCACAACGAGCACGGCAACGCGCTGCGCCGTCTCGGCAGACCGGGCGACGCCCTCGCGAGCTACGACCGCGCATTGGCGCTCCAACCCGACTTTGCGGAGGCGTGGAACAACCGGGGCGTGGCGTTTGCGAGTCTCGAGCGCCACGCCGAGGCGCTCTCGAGCTACGAACGTGCGCTCGCGCTCAGGCCCGACTTTGCGGAGGCCAGCAACAACCGCGGCGCGGCCCTCGGTTGGCTCAAGCGCTACGACGAGGCGCTTGCGAGCTTCGAGCGGGCGCTGGCGCAGCGACCCGGCTATGCCGGGGCCTATCACAACCGCGCGATGGTGCGGACCGATATGGGACAGCACGAGCAAGCCCTGGCGAGCGACGATCAGGCGCTGCTTTTGAAGCCCGATTTCCCGGAGGCCTGGTTTTCGCGCGGCAATTCGCTCGCGGAGCTCTCGCGTCACGCCGAGGCGTTGTCCAGTTTCGACGAGGCGGTAGCGCTCGCGCCCGGCTACGTCGACGCATGGTGCAACCGGGGCAACGCGCTGCGCGATCTGCATCGCCATCAGGAGGCGATCGCGAGCTACGAGCGCGTGTTGGCCCTCGATCCCGAGTTCGCCGGTGCGCACTGGAATCTTGCGAATTGCCGGCTGCTGCTCGGCGATTACCTGTCCGCGTGGCCGCACTTCGAATGGCGCTGGGAGGCGCCGGGGAAGGCGAGCCCGCGCCGAGATTTCGCGCAACCGCAATGGGATGGCGCGACGCCGCTCGCGGGCAAGACGCTGCTGTTGCACAGCGAACAGGGTCTCGGAGATACCCTGCTATTCTGTCGGTATGCGCAGCGTGCCGTGGCAGCCGGGGCGCAAGTGGTGCTGCAAGTGCAGCCTCCGCTCGTGCCGCTGCTCGCAGGTCAATTCGAGGCAACGCAGGTGATCGCCGAGGGCGAAGCGTTGCCCGACTTCGACTTCCATTGCTCGCTCATGAGCGCGCCCGGCGCGTTCAGGACCACGCTCCACGATGTACCGCATGACGTTCCTTACGTTCGCAGCGACCCGGCACGCGCGGCCCGGTGGCGATCGCTGCTCGGCGCGGCCACGCGGCCGCGCGTGGGCCTCGCGTGGAGCGGCAGCAAGACGCTCCGGCGCGACCTGCGCAGCATCGGATTGACGGACGTCCTGCCGCTGCTCACGGAAGACATCGAGTGGATCAGCCTGCAGAAGGAAGTATCGAGTGCGGACAGTGAAATGCTTGCCGCAAATGCGCGAATTCGTCACTTCGGCGATTCATTGCACGACTTTGCAGACACGGCGGCACTCGTGGATATCGTGGATCTCGTGGTGACCGTGGACACCAGTGTTGCGCATCTGGCGGGCGCGATGGGCAAGCCCTTGTGGGTAATGCTGCCCTTCAACCCGTTCTGGGTCTGGCTGCTCGATCGCCCGGACAGCCCCTGGTATCCGACGGCGCGGCTCTTCCGGCAGCCGGCCATCGGAGATTGGTCGAGCGCCGTCCGCGAGGTGGGTGGCGCGCTGGGACGGCACTTCGCAGGGTGGGGGTGACGCAAGTGGCCCGGTCGTGCAGTGTGTGCCCTGGTAGTCTTGAGCATCGATCTATCTAGATAATCCTGAATCATCATGGCCAACGCTCACATCGATGCACTCTATCAAATCCGGGACAAGGCAGCCCATCGTGATCGAGAACGAGCCGGGTGGCGCGGGCGACTTCGCGGCCGAGCAAATGCTCCAGGCGCCGGCGGATGGCTACACGCTGCTGATGACCACGGTGGCGGTGCACGCGATGATCCCGGCCTGACGAAGCAGCGATTTCATCCGCTCGACGATTTCACGCCGGTCGCGCTGGTGGGCTCGTACCCGATGATCATGATCGCCTCGCCGCAGACCACGTTCAAGACGGTTGGCGACCTGAAGGCGCTCTCGGTGAAGTCGCCGACGTTCCATTCGTCGTCGGGTGTGGGCTCGCCCGGGCACCTCGCGGGTGAGCTCCTGGTGAAAGGCCTCAACGCCAACATCACGCACGTCCCGTACAAGCGAGGCGCGCCGTCGGTGCTCGCGATCATGTCGGGCGAAGCGCAGGTCAACTTCGCGAGGTTGCCGGCCGTAGTGCCGCAGATCCGCGGCGGCAAGGTGCGCGCGATCGGGCTCGCGTCGAAAGAGCGCAGTCCCATCGTGCCCGACGTCCCGACAATGGCAGAGCTGGGGCTCGCCGATTTCGACGTGGGCACGTGGACCGGCCTGGTCGGTCCGAAGGGAATGCCCGCCGACGTCGTGCAGAAGATCAACGCGGCCGTCGCGGAAGTGGTGAATGTCCCCGCGGTGAAGAAGCGGCTCGTGACGAGGGCGCGGAGATTCGCCTCATGACGCCCGCGGAGTTCGGCACGTTCATGCGCCAGGAGAATGCGCGCTGGGTGAAGGTCGTGAAGGACGCGGGGATCACCACCGAGTAGTCCGCCGAGAGCACTCATGCACCTACGCAAACCACATTTCGAACGCCCTGACTCAAGCGCAGTGTTTGCTGTTGTGGCTCTCGTGATTGTCGGACTCGCCGGGTGTGCCACCGAGCTGACGCCGAGCCCTGGCAACTCCGCCGCGCCGTACGTAGGCGTGTTCACCGGCGAGTACGTGGACGGTAAGCCCCTCTATCGCCTCCCGACGATCGAGGTCGTGGGATTGCGGAGCAGCATCATCGAACGATGAGTCGTGCGAGCTCGTTCGTTGTGACGGCAAGCCTAGGGTCGAAAGTGTTCTCGAACCCTTGCTGCAATCTGGCGATCGGTCATCTTGTCAGCTGGTTCAATACCGACGATGCGTCCACCCAGTCCTTTATTCGCGAGACGTTTCTCAAGCTCCTTCTTCGCCTCGCCCGGACCGAAGAGCAGGATGGATTCCGCGTCATGAATATGCGAGATCACCTCGTCATAGTATCTGTTGAGGTGGGTCGTAAACTGTCGGTCTCGCTGGTCGTCTGCCGAGCCTTCCTCTGACCTGTTGCCACCAGAGAATCGGACATGCTTTTCCATGCCCGATTCTATTCGTCTCGTCTCTTCTCCATCGTCTCCGACAAACACTACAAACGCTTCCCTGTGGTCGATCCACAAGCCCGCTTGTCTTTTCATAGATTCCTCATTTGTCCACTTCTCTTACGGTCTCTAGGACGCCGCCAGCTGGTCGTTCGAGGCAGGAAGGCCCTGCGCGATTTTCTCACGCTCGCCGGCATACACCGTAGCGAATCAGAATATTCCTAGCCGCATGCCAGAATAATCTGACTAACCTCGCGGGAGCCTGCGCGTACCGTTCATGGTCGGGTAGAGGCAGTCGAACCGACGATTCCAACGATAGGCGAGGGAGGCAACCATGAAGCGGTTCAGCGCGGGGCTCACGTTCCTCTTGTTGATCTTGCTGGCACTGGCAGGATGCAACGGCGGCGGTTCGAACTCGCCGGTGGCGAAATCGACCCAGTTCGGACCGGTGGAAGGGGTCGACGACACGGCCGCGTCCGGCACCTATTTCTGGATGGGCGTTCCGTTTGCTAAGCCGCCGGTCGAGGCGTTGCGCTGGAAGGCGCCGGTCGATCCCGCACGCTGGAGCACGGCCGTTGACGACGACAGCAATTCGGCAATGCCTGCGTGCAGTACGGGCGCATCTACGGTCCGGGCGCGAACAACACCTACGACGCTACGATCGGCACGACGCTGAACCAGGCGGTCGGCAGCGAGGACTGCCTCTACCTCAACGTCTGGCGTCCGGCGAGCGGCGAGACGAATCTGCCGGTGATCGTGTTCATCCATGGCGGCAGCAACGTCTCGGGCTACACCGCCGACCCGGTCTACGACGGCGCGAGTGCTCGCCAAGACCGCCAGAACGCGGTCGTCGTCACGGTCAACTACCGCGCTCGGCATCTTCGGCTTGCTCGACCTGCCGCAGCTGAAGGGCGGCACCGAATGCGCAAGACGATTCCGGCAACTTCGGCACGCTCGACACGATCAAGGCGCTTGCAGTTCATCAACAAGCAACATCGCCGAGTTCGGCGGCAACGCCAGCAACGTGACCATCATCGGACAGTCCGCCGGCGCCATCAACATCTACGCGCTGATGATCTCGCCGTTGATGCCAGAGCGCGCCAATCTCTTCCACCGGGCGGCAGCTGTTCAGCGGCGGTATTTCCCTCGCGAGTCGAACCTGCCGCCAGGCAGCATCGCGACCCTGAGCCCGGCGTCGACGTACCTCGCGCAGGGCAACGCATTGCTGTACAACTTGCTGATCGCCGATGGCAAGGCAACCGACACGGCTTCCGCGCAGGCATTCGCCGCGACCCAGACGAACCGCAGATCGCCGACCTATTTGCGGTCAAGTCGCCGGCCGACGCTGCTTCACCGTGCTGCTGACCAACCTCGCCGCCGCTCGGCCTGTCCGGCTCCGGCCCGATCCCCGAAGGCGTGGTGCTTCCACCCGATCCGGTCGGCAGCATCACCGCCGGCAAGTACGTCAAAGTGCCCTTCCTCGCCAGTAACGCGCGCGACGAGGCCAAGCTCTTCGCATCCTTCCTCGCGCTCTCGCCGGCGCTCGGGGGAAAGCCGGGCCTGATCGTGAGCGATGCGACCCGCTTTACGATGATGTACAACTACAACCCGGACGTCGCGCCCACGCTTACCGATGCCATCTCATCGACGCCTCCTACCTGCCGGTGACCACGCCGATTACGGGGTACAACGCGCGCACCGATCTGCTGAACAAGATCTTTTTCATCGCGAGCCGCGACAACGTGCTGAATGCCTTGAAGTCCCAACAATCGAACATCTGGTACTACCAGTTCGATTGGGATTTGGAACCCGCGCCTTGGAACGACGTGTACGGCGCGGCACACGCCTTCGATCTCGAGTTCCTGTTCGGCAATTTCGGCCCGAACGTCTTCTCGAATGCCCAGAACAGCACTGCCAACAAGGGTGGACGCCTTGCGCTGTCGAAGGCGATGATGGACAGCCTGGGTGCGTTCGCTCGCAACGGCGATCCGAACAACGCGACGCTCGGAGTCGGTTGGCCCATCTGGCCGTCGGTGCTTCATTTTGACGCCAGCTTGACGGATAAGCAGATCACCGTGCAGTAGGGCGGGCCCGGGACCGCGCGGCGGCGCCGTCCCATCCAAGCCACACTGCACTATCTCACATGACAATGCCGTGCCTCACCGCGTAGAGCACGAGCTCGGCATTGTTCTCGATGCCGAGCCTGCTCAGGATGCGCGAGCGGTACGTGCTGACCGTCTTCACGCTGATATGCATTTTCTCGCCGATGTCGGTGAGCGACATACCCTTCACCATCATGAGCATGATCTGATGCTCGCGCGCGGAGAGCTTCTGATGGGGCGGACGGTCGTCCGTGCCTTCAAGATGCAGGAGCACTTTCTGCGCGCCTTTGCTGGTGAGGTAGCGGCCACCGGAAGCCACTTGGCGAATTGCCTTGATCAGCTCGGGCGCGTCGATGTCTTTTGACACGTAGCCGTTCGCGCCGGCGCGTATGGCGGTGAGCGCGTATTGTTCCTCCGGATACATGGAAAGCACCAGGACCGGCAGCTTGGGAAATTCCGCCCGCACCGACTGCAGCATGTCCAATCCGCTGCGGCCTTCCATGTTGATATCGAGCAACACCACATCGAAGTGCTGTGGCTGCCTCAGCTTGGTCAAGAACTCTGCGCCATTGCTCGCTTCATCCGCGACCCGCAGGTCGGACTCGTCGGACAACAGGCGCTTCACGCCGGAACGAAAGATCGTGTGATCGTCCACGACCAGCACATTAATCATCGCCTCGCTCCGTTTCTCCCAGTAGGGGGACCACCAGGTGCACACGCATCCCCCCCGCGTCGCCCGGGACCAATGCCAGCGCGCCGCCCAATTCAGAGGCCCGCTGGCGCATGCCCAGTATGCCCATCGAGCTGCCATGCGCGTCCGCGGGGTTGAAGCCTCGGCCATTGTCCGCGATCTCCATGTGCAATTCGGCTTCGTCGCAATCGAGATGGACCTGCACGTGGGTCGCGCCGGAATGACGGGCGATATTGGTGAGCGCTTCCTGGAAGATGCGATAGATCCCAGTAACGCGCCGCGAGGACATGCGCGTGGTCATGCGATTCGTTTCGCATTGTGCGTTGACACCATAGCGGTGCGAAAAGGTGGCGAGCTCGCGGTCGATGGCGGCAGCAAGGCCGAGATGATCCAGCACGCTCGGTCGCAGCTCTTCGGAAATCTTGCGCACCGTGTCGATAGTCTCCTGCGTGAGCTCCATGAGGCCGTTCGCGATTTGGGTCAGCTCGCGTGTGTGGGCGCGACGAGTGATGCGGGTCACGTCCATTTTCATGGAAGTGAGCATGCCACCCAACACGTCATGCAATTCGCGGGCAAACATGGCGCGCTGCTCCTCGCGCACGGAATTGATATGGGCAGTGAGTTCCTGTAGCTGCGTCCGCGACTGGCGCAATTCCTCTTCCCGCTGCAGCCGCTCCGTTACATCGATGCCAACGCCCACGACGGCGGGCTGACCGCGATACTGCATGCGACTGCCATGCACTTCGATCATGACGACATGCCCATTCTTGTGCAGGCCGCGGCTGATGAAACGCATACTCGGCGGGTCGCCTCGGAGTCGGCGATAGTAGAGCTCCAGGACCTGATCGAGAAAATCCCGCGGAACTATCCTGCGCAGACTCTGTCCGGTCATTTCTTCAGGCGTGTACCCCAGCATCGCGGCGAACGTCGTGTTGACGTATTGAAAGCATTCGTCCTGCAGCACGTAGATGCCGGCCAGCGATTGCTCGACGATCGCGCGAAAGGGAATATCGGGACAGTAAACGTCGGCCGAGTCTGACATGGGTTGGCGGAACGGGTGGCGTCGGCCACCAGTCTAGTCCGTGTAACGGGAAGGCATCTTACTTTCTGAGCGCGTTATGCTCCAGCCCAACGATAGGATGCAGCCCCAGCCGTAGATCGTCCGGGCTCTCTCGCGCCATCAGAAACTTCCTATCGGCATTCAGGAAAAATCTGACTGATGCTTTGCTGCCGCGCGGACTAGCGTGTGGTTTCTTTCACGCTTTGGCCAAGGGAGCCGCAACCGTGGCAGCGAAGACCGCAACAGCCATCGCTTCTGCCTACAGCTATCCGCTGCTGCTGAAGCACCTGTTGCACATGCCGCTCGCGCATTCTCCCGACCAGCAGATCGTCTATCGCGATCGCGTGCGCTACAGCTATCGCGAATTCTGCCGACGCATCGGGCGCCTGGCGAACGTGCTCACCGGGCTTGGCGTCGCGCCGGGAGACAGAGTCGCGGTCATGGACTGGGACAGCCACCGTTATCTCGAATGCTATTTCGCTGTGCCCATGCTGGGCGGCGTGCTGATGATGGTGAACGTCCGTCTATCACACGAGCAGATCGCCTACACCGTCGACCATTGCGGCGCCGAAACGCTGCTCGTCCACAAGGACTTCGCGCCGGTGCTCGAGGCCATCCGCTCGGACATCCCCAGGGTCCGTCGCATCGTCGTCATGAACGACGACGAAGGTGCGCCCGCTGCGCACGAAGACGCGGGTGAATACGAAGCGCTCTTGGCTGAAGCGTCGCCCGAGTTCGACTTCCCCGATTTCGACGAGAACACGCGCGCCACGACGTTCTATACCACCGGCACGACCGGGCTTCCCAAAGGCGTGTACTTCAGTCATCGGCAACTGGTGCTGCATACGCTTGCCGGTATGGCGGCGCTCGCCTCGGCTCCCGTGGATCAGCGTTTCCATCGGGGCGACGTGTACATGCCGCTCACGCCGATGTTCCATGTGCACGCATGGGGCCTGCCCTATATCGCGACGCTGATGGGAGTCAAGCAGGTCTACCCGGGACGCTACGTTCCCGACCAGCTGATCGCGCTCGCCCGCAGGGAAGGCGTCACCTTCTCGCACGGCGTGCCCACTCTGTTGCAGATGATCCTTGGCGCAGCGGGCAAGACCGGGCGCTTCGAGGGATGGAAGATGGTCGTGGGCGGCTCCGCGCTGCCGCCGGCACTCTGCGGCGAAGCGCTGGCCCACGGCATCGACGTCTTTGCCGGCTATGGCATGTCCGAAACCTGCCCGCTTCTGACCTTGGCACAAGCGAGAATCGGCGGCGGGGCAATCGGCGGCAGCGATGACCCGGCATTCCGCACGAACGCGGGACTGCCATTGCCTTTGGTCGAGCTGCGTGCGGTCGACTCGGAAATGCACGACCTTCGTCGTGACGGCGAGTCGGTGGGTGAAATTGTTGTCCGCGCGCCCTGGCTAACCCAAGGCTATCTCGACAACCAGGAAGCGTCGGAGGATCTGTGGCGCGGCGGTTATTTGCACACGCAGGATGTCGGCCGCATCGAATCGGACGGCACCCTCAGGATCGTCGATCGCTTGAAGGACGTGATCAAGAGCGGCGGCGAGTGGGTGTCCTCGCTCGACGTCGAGCGCCTGATTGCGCAACATCCGAGCGTGGCCGAAGCCGCGGTCATTGGCGTACCGGACGAGAAATGGGGCGAGCGACCGCTCGCCGTTGTAGTCGCGAAGCGGGAATTCGCAGACACGCTCACCACTGAGGAGCTGCGTTCGCATTTGCTTGCGTTTGCCGGGACAGGCGCAATTTCAAGATTCGCGGTGCCCGATCGCATTTGCATCGTTGCGTTCATCGAGCGGACCAGTGTGGGCAAGTTCGACAAGAAAGCGCTGCGGCGCAAGTATTCGAGCACGGCGAGGGCATAGCGGAATGCAGACCAGGACACCGAGAGTTGTGCTCGTCACCGGCGGCATGGGCGGCATCGGGACCGCGATTTGCCAGAGATTCGCCCACGAGGGACATGGCGTCGTCGCCAATTGTCTGCCCGGTTACCCGCAGAAGGACGCGTGGCTGCGCGAGCAGCAGCGCCTAGGCTGGACGTTCATCGCCGCGGAAGGCGATGTGACCGACTACGATTCATGCCGCGATATGGTCGCCACAATCGAGAACGAGGTCGGCGCCATCGAGGTGCTGGTCAACAACGCAGGCGTCACACGCGACAAGTTCTTCACGAATATGGAGCGCGCGCAATGGGACACCGTGATCGCCGCCAATCTCACCAGCCTCTTTAACGTCACTCACGCCATCGCGGCAGGCATGGCCGCGCGCGGCTGGGGCCGCATTATCAATATCTCGTCGGTCAATGGCATTCGAGGGCAGGCCGGCCAGACCAACTACGCCGCCGCGAAGGCGGGCTGCCTGGGCTTCACCAAGTCTTTGGCGCTCGAGCTGGCGGAGAAGGGCGTAACCGTCAATGCGATAGCGCCGGGCATGATCGCGACCGACATGGTGATGGCCTTGAGCGAAGAGAAACGTCAGGCGTTGCTCAATGTGATTCCCATGAAACGAGCCGGAAATCCCGATGAAGTCGCTGCCTTAGTCGCGTATCTTGCATCCGATCTCGCCGGCTACATCACCGGTGCCACCGTCAATATCAACGGCGGCTTGCATATGCAATGACCATCCCGCGCGCCCTGCGGGGCGCGGGGTATTTGAGGAGGAGTAGCGATGAAAACAGTGAAACGCGGCCTGATCGCGCTGGCAATCGCCGCTGCATTTGGTACGGGCGCCGCGCAGGCGCAGGTGTCGGACAATGTCGTCAAGATCGGTGTGCTGTCCGATATGTCCAGCCTTCACACGGACATTGGAGGCGCGGGCTCGGTGGTGGCGGCCAAGATGGCGGTCGAGGACTCCGGGATCGAGAAACGCGGCTACAAAGTCGAAGTCGTTTCGGCGGATCACCAGAACAAACCGGACGTCGGGTCGGCCATCGCGCATCTCGTGGAAGTCAAGAAACCTGCCGAGTCGAAGGGCCCATGGGATTACTACAAGATCCGCGCGACGATCCCGGCGGATCAGGCGTTTCGACCGATGAAGGACGGCGACTGCCCGTTGGCGAAGTAGTGGGGCGCTTGGGCTAGGTTTCGCTAGAAGCCCTGAACAGGATTCGAGTGGCGGCGCGTCTCTGGTGCCCGGGGCCGGACTCGAACCGGCACGACCTTTCGATCGAGGGATTTTAAGTCCCTTGTGTCTACCCGTTTCACCACCCGGGCGGCGCCTGCGCATCTTACGCCACAGACGGGAGTGCGCGCTGGCATGGTCGGCCTGTCGCACCGCGGGTGACGCGACTCCGCCATCCGGGCTAAAATGGAGTGTTGTGTGTTTAGCCGAGCCCTCCATCCATCCGCCACATCGCCTGCGGAAACGCAAAGGCCAGCACCGGTCATGGGCACCATGAATCGATCGTCGATCGTCCGCCGTCGCACCCGCGTCGCCTACGTGGGCGGTGTCCCCATCGGCGGGGGACATCCCATCGTCGTACAGTCCATGACCAACACCGACACGGCGGACGTGGCGGCCACGGCCGCACAGGTCGCGGACTCTGGCCGACGCCGGCTCCGAGCTGGTGCGGATCACCGTCAACACGCCCGAAGCCGCGGCCGCGGTGCCGCGCGATCCGCGAGCGCTTGATGCGCCTCGGCTGTCGCGTGCCGCTGATCGGCGATTTCCATTTCAACGGCCACAAGCTGCTCGCCAATTTCCCGAATGCGCCCAGGCGCTGGCCAAGTACCGCATCAATCCCGGAAACGTCGGGCAGCGGCGAAAAGCGCGACGAGCAATTCGCCACGATGATCGAGATCGCCAACGACTACGGCAAACCGGTGCGCATCGGCGTCAACTGGGGCAGCCTGGACCAGGCCGTGCTGGCGCGGCTGATGGACGAGAACGCGCGCTCCCCGATCCCAGGACGCCGACGCAGGTCATGCGCGAAGCGCTGGTGACGTCCGCGCTGCGCAGCGCGCAGTGCGCCGAGGCGATGGGCCTGCCGGGCGATCGCATCATCCTTTCCTGCAAGGTCAGCCGCGTGCAGGACCTCATCGCCGTCTATCGGAGCTCGCCTCGCGCTGCGACTATCCGCTGCATCTCGGGCTGACCGAGGCCGGCATGGGCAGCAAGGGCATCGTCGCCTCGACGGCCGCACCTCGCTGTGCTGCTGCAGCAGGGCATCGGCGACACGATCCGCGTTTCGCTCACGCCCGAGCTGAACGGCGACCGCACCCGCGAGGTGATCGTCGCGCAGGAGATCCTGCAGACCATGGGCCTGCGCTCGTTCTCGCCGCATGGTCAGCGCCTGCCCGGGCTGCGGCCGCACCACCAGCGACCTACTTCCAATCGCTGGCGGACAGGATCCAGACCTAGCTGCGGGCGCAGATGCCGGTCTGGCGCGAGCTATACCCGGGCGCGGAGAACATGACGGTGGCCGTCATGGGCTGCGTCGTGAACGGCCCGGGCGAGTCCAAGCATGGCGAACATCGGCATCAGCCTGCCCGGCAGCGGGGAGGTGCCGGTGGCGCCGGTCTTCGTCGATGGCCAGAAGACCGTCACGCTGAAGGGCGAGCGTATCGCCGACGAATTCGCGGAGATCATCGTCGACTACGTGCGCGCGAATTATGGCGGCGAGACGCCCGCGGCGCACTTGCTTCCCAGGAAGAAAATGATCCCGATCCGCTCCACCTAGCCGTTCGTGGCCAACTACTTCGCGTTGCTGCCCGCGGCGGGCAACGGGGTCCGCTTCGGCGCGGATAAGCCCAAGCAGTATTCCACCATCGACGGCAAGACCCTGCTGGAGCATGCGATCGACCGGTTGATCGCCGGTCTGCCGTTGACGCGAATCTACGTCGCCTTGTCCGATCACGACGAGTGGTTCACGACCGCCGTTGCATCCCGTGCCGATGTCCGCGCGCTGCGCTGCGGCGGGACGACGCGTGCGCTCACGGTGGCGAATGCGCTGGGGGCCTTCGACGACGTCGCGCTGGACGACTGGATCGTTGTGCACGATGCCGTCCGTCCCTGCGTCGACGAGGGGTCGCTCGCGCGATTGGTGCGCGACGTCGGCGACGACAGCGTGGGCGGACTCCTCGCCGTCCCCGCGGCCGCGACGCTGAAGCGCGCGGACGAGCGAGGTCGCAGCGTGCGCACCGAGCCGCGCGACGGCCTCTGGCACGCGCAGACGCCTCAGATGTTTCGCTTCGGCGTCCTTCGCGACGCGTTCTCGCGTCCCGGTTTCGAGCACGTCACCGACGAGGCCCAGGCCGTCGAGGCACTCGGCCTTCATCCGCGACTCGTCGTCGGCAGCAACGCCAACGTGAAGGTCACCTATCCCGATGACCTCGCCCTCGCCGCCGCGATCCTGGCCGCGCGAGCGCGGCAGGGCGGCGGCGCGCCCGCCTGAAAATGGATCAGGCGCGTGCGTTCCCGCCGGTCCCGCCCAGCCGCTCGATCAGCGCGTTCGCGCCGATCGCGAGCACGAACAGCACGATCAAGAGCGCGTACATGCGCGGCATGTCGAACGTCGCGTACGACTGGATGACGAGATAGCCGAGTCCCCGGTTCGAGAGCTTGGTCTCCGCCAGCAGCGTGCCGATGATCGCGACGCCAAGACCGAGCCGCACGCCGTTCACGATGGGCCGGCGCATGGCCGGCAGGTAGATTTTCGTCGCCATCTGCCACGTCGGACGCGCGAAAGCTCCGCCCGACGCGGATCAGCGACGCGTCGATCTGAGCGCATGCCGGCGGCGGTGCTGATGATGATCGGGAAGAAGCAGGACAGCGCGCCCATCGCGATCTTGGATCCGCTGCCCACGCCGAACCACAGGATCATGACCGGAAAGAAGATGATCTTCGGCGTGGGCCCGAGGTAATACACGAGCGGCTCGTAGGCCCACGCGAGAAACCGGTTGGCGCCGAGCGCGATGCCGGCGGCGACCCCCGCCGCCCCGCCGATCGCGAGCGCGACGGCGACTTCGCCGAGCGTCACCGCGAGATTGCCGTAGAAATCGGCGCTGCCGAGAAGGCGCAGGACGGCGCGCGCAATGGCCGTGAGCGACGGCACCACGTCGCGAAAGAGGAGGCCCGAAGCCGACACGGCTTCCCATGCGGCCAGCGTGACCACGACGAGGGCGATACGCAGCAGCATGACCCGCCGCCGATCGGGACGCGCGCGCTACCGGTACGGCCGCAGCCATTGCTCGATCCGCTCGGTGACGACGAAGAATGCGATGCTCGCGGCCACGACGAAGCCGATCGCCGCATAGGTGCCCGGCAGATCGTAGCGCTCGGCCAGCTCGTTGATGAGCTGACCCAGTCCGCCGAAGTTGATGAGGAATTCCACGCCGACGATGTTGATCATCGCGAAGATGAGGCCGAGCCGCAGTCCCACGAACACCGTCGGCAGCGCGGCCGGCAGGAGGATTTTCCAGAATTGCTGCGCGCCGCTGACCCTGAAGCTGCGCCCGACATCGAGGAGCACGAGCCGGGTGCCGGCAAGCCCTTCGAGCGTCTTCAGGATCACGGGCGCGAGTCCCGCGGCGAAGCCGATCATCACGATGGTCGTCGTGCTGCGCCCGAAGATCACCAGGAACAGCGGGTACATCAGCACGATCGGCGCCGCCGCCAGCGCGCCGACCCACGTCTCGTACGCGAGCGCGTACGAACCGGAAGCGGTACAGCACGACGCCGAGCGGGATGCCGACCGCCACGAGCAGCAGGCTCGCCCAGAGCACCTCCAGCGAGGTCTGGCCGAAGCGCTGGAGCACGTGCTCCTCGGCGATGACGCGCGGCAGCGCCATGACGATCTTCGACGGCAGCGGAACGATGAACCCGTTGATGACCTTGATGCGGATCAGCCCCTCGACGACGACCGCGACTAGTGAGCACGCTTGCGGCACCCAACGCGCGCGCGCCATTGCGCGACTTTGCCCACGAGGCCATCATCGCCCGCGCTGCAGGACGCGCGCCTCGTCCTCCGCGATGCCGCGGCTTGCCTCTTCGCGCAGGTCCTGCCAGATCTGCGCGACGTAGTGGCCGAATGCATCGCTGCCCAGCACGCCCGCATCGCGCGGATGCGGCAGCTCGATGTCGACGACGCGCTTCAGCCGGCCCGGGCCGATACGTCATCACCAGCACGCGGTCGGAAAGCTGCACGGCCTCGGTGAGATTGTGCGTGATGATGAGCGTGGTCTGCCGCAGGGCTTGCTGGATCTGCAGCACCTTGTCGCCCAGGATCACGCGCGTCTGCTCGTCGAGCGCCGCGAAGGGCTCGTCCATGAGCAGGAGGCGTGGTTGCGAGGCCAGCGTGCGCGCGATCGCCACGCGCTGCCGCATGCCGCCGGACAGCTCCGAAGGATAGCGGCGCTCGAAGCCGGACAGGCCGACCAGCGACACGAAGCGGGCGGCCCGCTCGCGGCGCTCGGACCTGGAGACTCCTGCGATCTCCAGCGGAAAGGCGACGTTCTCCAGCACGGTCCGCCACGGGAACGTCGATTCCTCCTGGAAGACCATGCCGATGGCGGCGTGAGTGCCGGCTATCCTCTCGCCGCCGACGGTGACGCGCCCCTGGTAATCGCCGGCGAGCCCGCCGATGATGTTGAAGAGCGTCGACTTCCCGCAGCCCGATGGCCCGATGATGGCGACGAACTCGCCGGGCGCGACGGCGAGCGAAATATCGTCGAGCGCGGTGAGCTCGCCCTCCGCGGTCGCGAATCGCTTGGTGATGTGCTCGACGACGAGCAGCGCGTCGCCCGCGCCCGCGCGCGCCGCGTCGGGCCGCGCTTCGCTCACGTGGCGATAGCCGCGCTCGCCGCCGTCAGCGCAGCGGGATCTGGATCAGCTCGGCGAGCTGCTCCTTCGTCAGCGGCGCCGCCGTGAACTTGAGCGCGACGGCGTCCGGCACGATGGCATCGAGCCCGACGATCTTGTCCGGATTCACGGCGGCCGGCGGGAAGAAGCCGTCCCGCGTGCGCTTTGCGGTCGCGACCGAGATGCCGACGAAGTCCGCGTAGGTCTTGAGCGCCGCGGGGTCGTCGGAATACATCCACGCGATCGTCTCGCGATAGGCCTTCATGTAGCGGTCGATCGCATCCTTCCGGTTGGCGAGGGTCGGCGCGTTCGTGATCAGCAGCCGCACGGTCTGGCCCTTGAACACGGCGGCATCGTTGCCGGTGGCGATGATCCGGATCTTGCCGTCGTCGAGCTGCTGCAGCCCAAAGGGCGGCGCGGACCAGCCCACGTCGATCTGCCCGGACATGACCTGGGTCAGCGTCGGCGCCGGGCCGCCGGTGGCCGTCGGCTTGGCCTTGAGGTCGTACTGTTGCATGAAAGCTCTCACGATGCCGTTCGTGGACGAGCCGTTGGTCGAGTAGGCGATCGTCTTGCCTTCGGTGTCCTTGAGCGACTTGATGGGCGAACTCGCGGGCACATACCAGTAGAGATCGGACGCGCCGGTGGTTTCCGCGCCGATGACGCGCACCGGTGCGCCCTTCGAGTACGAAGACAGCACGCCCATGATCCCGGCGGCCACGCCGATGTCGACGCTCCCCGAGATGACGGCCTGCTGGGTTTCGCCGCTGCCCTGCGTCCACAGGATCTCGAGGGCGAGCCCGTGCTTCTTGAAAATGCCGGCGCGTTGGCCGACCTCGGAGATCGACGTATCCCAGTTGCCGCGCTGGCCGGCCGCGATCTTCAACGTCTCCTGCGCCTGCGCAGAAAAGGCGAGTGCCGCCAGGGTCCCCGCCGCCAGGAATCGCATGATTCTTGTCATC
This sequence comes from uncultured Alphaproteobacteria bacterium, assembly GCA_963797005.1. GTDB lineage: Bacteria > Pseudomonadota > Alphaproteobacteria > Rhizobiales > Hyphomicrobiaceae > AWTP1-13. Next base: position 468,233 of record CAWCOF010000003.1, on the reverse strand, counting down.
GCATCCTCCGTTGATTGCCGTCCGCCCGGGCGGAGCCGCGTGCATGGCGCGGCGCTTTGCCCATCTTCGCGGTCCCAGCCGGGCGAAGTGTCGCGTGCCGACGCCGCCAACGTCAATCGCATCGGGCGCGATTTCGCACGAATTCGAGGTGAAATTCAGCGACGGCGCGGGGCGGCTTCGTCCTACGCGCCAATGCGGCGCCGCCCGATGGGCACGCGGGGGACAGGGGCCGATAGTGGAAGCCGTGCGGCGACCCAAGGCTGCGGAGGCGATCGGGCTTTAGCGCCAGGCCGCCGGACCGGAGGAGCGCCAACCGGAATGGAGGTTCGACCATGAAGAAGTCGACGATTGCAGTGCTCTGTCTCGCGGCCAGCCTTTCGGCGTGCAGCGGGATGACGACGCGGGATCGCGACACCGTCATCGGAGCGGGTGTGGGCGCCGTGGGCGGGGCCGCGCTGACCGGCGGCGACGCGCTCGGCACCGTAGGCGGTGCCGTGGTCGGCGGTGTCGTCGGCAACCAGGTGGGTAAGGGCAAGTAGCCGAGACACGCGCTCACGCCGCTCGTTGCGGCGTGCCCCAGGCCCCGACGGTGTGCAGGTGCTCGTCCGCGGCGAGCATCGCAGCGTCATCGGGCGGGGGTGCCGAGAACGCGCGCGGGAGCGTAAGGGCCAGTCCGGCGCGCGTGTCAGGGTGGGCCAGCGCGCGCGCCATTGCGGGCGGGTCGGCCCAAACCGGTGAGCCCGACACGACGCGCAGATAGATGCGGCCGCCGGCCTGCTCCACGAAATTGACTTCGCGAAATTCGGCGAGACAGCGCGCCAGGAACCCGCAGTTGCGGGCCGGCGCCAGGGCGGCAGGGTCGTCGTAGAGCGCATCGGGTGCGAGCGCGTTGACGTCGACCTTTCGATATCGCTCGATATCGAGCAGCAGACCGATGTCCAGCACATAGAGCACGTCGTTCCAGCCGAACGCCGCAGTACGCGGCGGCTCGCCGCGGGTGACGGTGTTGTCCAGGAATTCGAAGTGAACGCGCTTGTCACGGCGCCGGATCCAGGTGAAAAACAGCTCCGGCATGCCCGAGTAGGCCTCGACCGCGTGGGCCAGCGTATCGTCGACGGCCTTGTAGCGGCCGACGTCGAGACCGCGGACCCACGCCCGGTCGACGAGCAGGTGCGGCGGCGTGACGAGGAAGAACAGATACACGATCTGGCCGAAGCGGGTGAGCAGGTTGCTGCCGGCCACGTCGGAGTCCGGCGCGAAGCTGTCGAAGCGGAAGCGGTCGATCAGCAGATGCGACATGTCGCCGCGTACCGCCTTGCGTGCCATGTAGCGATCGAGTTTCTGGTCGATGATCGACAGTTCCTCGCCGGTGAACGCGCCGGCGTATTTGTAGGTCGCGCCAAGGCTGCCGTAGTCGAGAAGCTGCTTGCGCCAGATGTCGGGACTGATGAGCGCGAATTCGGTCCAGTCGACGCCGATGCGCCCCGCGAGGCGCTTTTGCAGCGGGCGCATCGTGCTCTTGCCCGCCGCGGACGGACCCTTGGTATTCATGACCACGGGATGCGCCTGGCGGGGAAGGAGCCGATAGCCTTCCTGCGCGGCGCCTTCCGCCACCAGCGGCTCGATCAACTCGCCGATGACGTCGCTGCCGAGTGCGTTCGCGGCCAGGTCGGTGGCCACGCGAGCGATGACGTCGCGATCGCCCCACACACTGCCGTGCTTGGCGAGGAGCGCCGAAAGCGTGCGCGCGAGCGCGCGTGCCGCGGCACGCGGGACGGCGTCGCCGTCCGTGCGTGCGCGCGCTTCCCAGGCCGCGATCAGTGTCGGTGCGTCGACCTGCTCCGGCGCGGCGGGTGACGGCGCATGTCCGCCGCGAACCCATCGTCGCCACCAGCGCGGGGCTGGCGCCGCCGCACTCGGCGCGCGCGACGGTGGCAGCAAGAGCAGGAGCTCGCGCGCGATAGCCGCGGCCAATTGCGCCCGCGTCGACTCGTAGGAAGCGACGATCGCCGCCATTCGCGGCTCGACATGCCGTTCGAGCAGCGTGCGCGTGATCTCGCGGAAGTTGATGCCGAGGTCCTCGATTCTGGATCCGTCCGGAACCGAAACGTTGGCGGTCACGCGGATCAGGAGCTCGTGCAGCGCGAGGCGCTCGGGCCGGAACGCAACGATCTCCGTCAGCGGCAAGTCGGTGAGATCGTGCAGCTCGCGCGCGTCTCGGAGCGTCGTGCGCGCATGCTCGGGCCGGAACAGGGTGGCGAGGTGCAGGAGATCCGCCGGAATCTGGGACTGGATCCCGGGATTCCAGGGTCCGCAGCGCGCGTCGTCGGCGTCGTCAACAGGCGTCATCGATTCCCATCCGGCGCGGTGATGCGAACCGTGACGCTACCCGCGGCGCCGCCATGTTGCAAACGTAATGCCGCGCAGGCGTCGCACACTCCGCCATTTGGCCGTGAAATCAGCCGCTTACACGTCATCGGCGAAACCGATCGGCGCGCTCCGAATTTGCGATTGGATTTTGCCGCTGACGCTACCTATTGTTCGATCACGCGGCGCGCAATACCAATCCATTGAACGCGCGACTCGTCAACTCCGAATAAGGTGTTCTGTGAACAACATTGTGGCTTTCAAGGCAGCTCGACACCGTCCAAGGATGAAATGCGCGCGCTTGCCAGGATGGGCACGTGGATGCGACTGGGAATCGCGGGCGTGCGCGGTGGCGCTGGCGTTTGCCGCTTCGCTGGCAGGACATGAAGTCAGTGTTGCGATCGGCCTCTGCGGCGCAGGCGCAGGATTGCTGCTCGCGTTCGTATCGTGGCAGAAATTGCGGGAGACGCTCGGGCGGAACACGGAGCCCACCTATCCGGCGCTCCCGGAAGGTCGTCCGCTCCCGCTGTAGTCGATGCCGCTCGCGGAGCGCCGGCGTGGCGCTTCGTCTTGGTTTCGCCGCCGAGGCTGACCGGGCGCGCGGCGAGCAGGGCGTCCCCCTGCGCTATACTCGGCGCGCATGGCCGCGCCCTTCAACTTCGAGCCTCTGACGCCGACGGCATACCTCTTGCGAGCGGCGCGGGTCTTCGGCGATCGGATCGGCGTCGTGCAGGGTGACCGCCGGTACACCTACGGCGAATTCTGCGAGCGGTGCGAAAAATTCGCGGGCGCGCTGAAGGCGTTGGGCGTAGCACCCGGCGACCGCGTCGCGATCCTCGCCGGCAACACGCACGTCCTGCTGGCCGCCCATTACGCGGTCCCATTTGCGGGCGCGGCGCTCGTCGCGCTCAACACGCGCATCTCCCCCGCGGACATGGCGTATGTTCTCGACCATTCCGGCGCATCGGTCTTCGTCTACGACAGCGATTACGAGGCCGTCGCCGCGGAAGCGGCGCGCGCGGTGGGACCAGCGCTCGCGCTCGTGCGTGCAGGCGGCGAGCGCGACGAGCTGGAAGACTTGATCGATGCCGCGTTGCCTCTCCGGCATCCGATCTTGGACGAGCGCGCGCTGCTTTCGATCAACTACACGAGCGGCACCACCGCGCGCCCGAAGGGCGTGATGTATCACCATCGCGGCGCGTACCTGCAGGCGCTGGCGATGGCGCTGCACATGGGACTCGACAGCGACTCCGTGTATCTGTGGACGTTGCCGATGTTCCACTGCAACGGCTGGTGCTTCCCGTGGGGTGTCACCGCCGCGGGGGGCGTTCATCTGTGCCTGCCGAAGCCGGATCCCGCGGCGATCTGGCGGCACTTGCGGGACTCGAACGTCAGCCACTTCTGCGCGGCGCCGACCGTCCTGACGATGACCATCTGGGATCCGCAGGCGAGCGCCACGAAGCTGCCGCGCCGCGTGCGCATCGGCACCGGCGGGGCGCCGCCCACGCCAGCGCTGCTCGAGCGCCTGGCGCAACTCGGCATGGACATCACGCATCTCTACGGCCTCACGGAAACGTTCGGGCCGGCGGTGCTCTGCGAGTGGCGCAGCGAGTGGAATGGCCTCGAGCTTCCGGTGCAGGCGAAGCGCAAAGCGCGGCAAGGGGTATCCAACGTGATCGGCCAAAACGTGCGGGTGGTGGCGGCGAGCGGGGCGGACGTGCCCGCCGACGGGCAGACGATGGGCGAGATCGCCCTTCGCGGCAACAACGTCATGCTGGGTTATTACCTGGACGAGGACGCCACCCGCGCAAGCTGTCCGGACGGCTGGTTCCGGACGGGCGATCTCGGCGTGATGCACGCGGACGGCTACGTCGAATTGCGCGACCGTTCCAAGGACATCATCATTTCCGGCGGCGAGAACATCTCGTCGGTGGAAGTCGAGTCCGCGCTGACCATGCATGCCGCGGTGCTCGAAGTCGCGGTCGTCGCCGGCCCCGACGAGAAGTGGGGCGAGGTCCCCGTGGCGTTCGTGACGCTGAAAGAGGGCGCCGCGGCCACCGACGCGGAACTGATCGAGCACGCGCGCGGCCGCCTCGCGCGCTTCAAGGCGCCGAAGCGCGTGATCTTCGGGCCGCTGCCGAAGACCGCGACCGGCAAGGTGCAGAAGAACGTGCTGCGCGATCGCCTGCGCGCGCCGTAGCACCCGGAGCCTGCCGTGGACTTCGCACTCACGCCCGAGCTCGCCGATCTCCAGAAGCGCGTGCGCGCGTTCATCGCGGAGGAGATCATTCCGCTCGAAGCCGATGCGCGGGAGTCGTCGCACGGCCCCACGGTCGAGATGCGGGCGGAAATGACGGCGCGCGCGCGGCGCGCGGGCCTGCTGTCGCCGCACGTCGCGCGCGAGTACGGCGGAATGGCGCTGTCGCACGTGGCGCGCGCGATCGTGTTCGAGGAGGCGGGCTACTCGCGGCTCGGGGCGCTTGCGCTCAACGTATCCGCGCCCGACGAAGGCAACATGCATCTGCTGGAAGCGGTTGCCAACCCCGGGCACAAGGAGCGCTGGCTGCGGCCGCTCGCCGCCGCGCAACTCCGCTCGTGCTTCTGCATGACCGAGCCGGCGCCGGGTGCGGGCTCGGACCCTTCGATGCTCGCCACCGCGGCGAAACGCGATGGCGATCATTACGTCATCGACGGCACCAAGTGGTTCATCACCGGCGCCGACGGCGCGGCGTTCGCCATCATCATGGCCAGGATCGAGGATGTCGGTCCGACGATGTTCCTGTCCGACATGAGCGCGCCGGGCATCGTGATCGAGCGCACCATGGGCAGCCTCGACGCCGGATTTTCGGGAGGACACTCGGTGGTGCGGTTCGCCGGACTGCGCGTCCCTGCGGACGACATCCTGGGCGAGCCCGGCAAGGGCTACCAGTACGCGCAGGTACGGCTGTCGCCGGCGCGGCTGACGCACTGCATGCGCTGGCTCGGCGCGGTGCGCAGGGCGCACGACATCGCGGTCGACTACGCGCGCCGGCGCACCGCGTTCGGACGGCCGATCGGCGAGCACGAGGGTGTCGGCTTCATGCTCGCCGACAACGACATGGACATGCACATCGCCCGCCTGACGATCTGGCATTGCGCGCTGGGTGCTCGACCAGGGCGCGCTCGGCCTGCACGAGTCGAGCCGCGCGAAGGTGATCGTGTCGGAGGCCGTCTGGCGCGTGATCGATCGCTGCGTGCAGGTCCTGGGCGGGCAGGGCGTCACCGACGAGACCATCGTCGCGCGCATCTTCGCCGACCTGCGCGCGTTTCGCATCTACGACGGCCCGTCGGAAGTGCACCGGTTCAGTATCGCTCGACGCCTCCTGCGCGGCGAGCGCAAGGCGTGACCCGGACGGCGTTAGCGTGCGCGGCCCCCGCGATTCATTACAATCGAGGTTGGCCGACCATCCACAAGTGAGGGAATGATCATGGCGAAAGGCAAGGTCAAGGTTGCAAAGCGCAAGGAACTCGCGGGCCGGCGCGCGTCGCCGCTTGCGACCCCTACGCATCTCGGTGCCCAGGCGACGCGCGATATCTCAGGCGCGCTCAACGCGCTCCTGGCCGACGTATTCGCGCTCTACTTCAAGACCAAGAACTTCCATTGGCACGTCTCGGGCCCCCATTTCCGCGACTATCACCTGCTCATGGACGAGCAGGCGGGCGAGCTCTACGAAATCACGGACGAGATCGCCGAGCGCGTGCGCAAGCTGGGCGGTACGACGATCCGCTCCGTCGGGCACATCGCCCGCCTCGCGCGGATCCTCGACAACGACGCGGACTACGTGACGCCGCTGGACATGCTGGCCGAGCTGCGTGACGACAATCTGCAGCTCGTCGAGCGCATGCGCTCCGCACACGACGTCTGCGACGAGGAGGGCGACGTGGCGACGGCCAGCCTCCTCGAGAACTGGATCGACGCGGGCGAGCGCCGCGTGTGGTTCCTGTTCGAGGTGACGCGGACGGGTCGGGAGTAGGGCGCGCCGGCGCTTTAGGGGACGCACCAGGCCTCGCCGCCCGCAAGTGCGCGGGCGACGAGGCGTCCGCGCGACGCGGTGTATCCGGCGATCGGATGCAGGGTCGATGACTCGCCTTGGCGAACCGCGCGCTCGAGGGGAGCGCCCATCACGGTCAGGTCGCGCCCGCCGTTCGGCGCGCCGGTCGTGCCGACGAGAATCCGGGCGCGCGAATCGTTCGAGTAGATCGTGCCGGACCGGATGTCGACGACCAGGACGGCCGGGATGACGATCCTGAACGTCAGGGTGGCCGATGCGGCGCCCTCCGCGCGTTGCACGGACGACCCCGCAAAGCCGCTCGCGCTCGCCAGGGCCGCGGTCAGCGCGACCGCGAGCCAGGGCATGTGGCCCGACATGTGCTGGAACATCGGCCTCCTCCCAGGCTTTCCGAAACCTGCACGAATGCACGCGCATTGTGCCGCAGAAGCGCCGCGCAGTGAAGCAAGGGCTTCGGACGCCTCTCGCGCATTGCGGCGTCGGCGCCGCGCGTGTTACGTTGCGCGCCTTTCCGCTTTCGGTGAACTCGTGTGATTTCGAACCAGAGACGCAAGCTGCTCCAGCGCGCGGCGGTCCTTTCGGTCGCGTCCCCCGCCCTCGGGTGGACAGGGCTTTCATCGGCCGCGGCCGCCGGCGGGCGAGAGCCGTTTCGGCGCGTGCGGCCGTCCGATGCGGCGTGGCCGGGTGCGGAGGAGTGGGATAAGCTCAACAGTGCGACCGGCGGCCGCCTCATCCGGGTGCAGTCGCCCTTGGCGGCCTGCGAAGCCGCGCCCGCGAGTGCGGCATGCGGCGACGTGTTCAAGTCGCTCAAGAATCCGTACTCCATCGGCGACCACGCCGCGCTCACGCAGACGTCAGCGGCTGGGTCGACGCGTGGACCTCGGCGCCGAGCGTCTACGCGGTGGCGGCGCGCACCGCGGACGACGTCGTCGCGGCGGTCAATTTCGCGCGCGAGCATCGGCTGCGGCTGGTGGTGAAGGGAGGCGGCCACAGCTACCAGGGCACCTCGAACGCGCCCGATTCGCTGCTGGTCTGGACGCGCGCGATGAACGACATCGACGCTGCACGACGCCTTCGTGCCGCAGGGCTGCGCGGGCAAGCAGAGTCGCCGCAGCCCGCGGTGAGCGTCGGCGCCGGCGCCATCTGGATGCACGCCTACGACGCGGTGACCACCGAGGCGGTCGGTACGTGCAGGGCGGCGGCTGCGCCACGGTCGGCGTGGCGGGCCTCATCCAGAGCGGCGGCTTCGGCAGCTTCTCCAAGCGCTACGGGATGGCCGCCGCGAGCCTGCTCGAGGCCGAAGTCGTCACCGCCGACGGGAAGTTCGCATCGTCAATGCGTGCACGCTACCCGGATCTCTTCTGGGGCGCTCAAGGGTGGCGGCGGCGGGCAGCCTCGGCGTGGTCACCCGGCTGACGCTGCGCACGCACGAGCTCCCCGACTATCTTCGGCGCGGTGCATTCCTCACCGTCAAGGCGACTCCGACGCGGCCTACCGGCGGCTCATCGCGCGCTTCGTCGACTTCTATCGCCGCGCGCCTCTTCAACCCGCACTGGGGCGAGCAGGCGAGCTTCAGACCGCGACAACACGCTCGAGGTCTCGATGGTGTTCCAGGGTCTCGACCAGGCGACCAGGCGGAAGCAGTCTGGCAGCCCTTCCTCGACTGGGTTGCTGCGTCGCCAGCAGGACTACTCGATGCCCGCGCCCGCCCGTCTTCGTCGCCATTCCGGCGCGCGCACTTCTGGGACCCGGCGATCCTGCGCGAAGATCGCCGGGCTGCGGTGCTGCGCGGACGACCGCCCCGGCGCGCCGCCGAGCAACGTGTTCTGGGCCGGCAATCAGGGCGAAGCGGGGCAGTTCCTGCACGGCTACCAATCGGCCTGGCTGCCGGCGTCGCTTCTGCAGCAGGAGCAGCAGGCGCGTCTGGCGGACGCGCTCTTCGCGAGCAGCGCGGCACTGGCGCATGTCGCTGCATTTCAACAAGGGGCTCGCCGGCGCGCCGGCCGACGACGTCGCCGCGGCGCGCGACACCGCGACCAACCCCGCGGTGCTCGATGCCTTTGCGCTCGCGATCATCGCCGGCGGCGGGCCGCCCGCGTTCCCGGGCTTCGCAGGCCACGAGCCCGACGTGGCCAGGGCGCGCCGGACGCGGCGGGCATCGACGCGCGCGATGACGGCGCTGCGCACGGTGGTCCCCGGCGCCGCGGCTCCTACGTCTCGGAGAGCAACTACTTCGAGGGCGACTGGCAGCAGGCGTACTGGGGTACGAACTACGCGCGGCTGCGCGCGGTCAAGCGCAAGTACGACCGCGACGGGCTTGTTCTTCGTCCACCACGGCGTCGGCAGCGAGGACTGGAGCGCGGACGGCTTCTCGAGGGTTGTGCCGGGGTAGCGCGGGACCCGGCTCCGCGCTCGAAGCCCGCGGTGCTCAATGACCCCTAGGATTTTATAAAATATAAAGGTATCCTGGGCGCCATGCAGGATGCGAAGGCGCCCTATCTGACCAAGCGCGAGCTCGCGGTCGCCAAGGTGAAGGACGCGATCCTCCTCGGCCGCTACCGGCCGGGGCAGGCGCTTCGCCAGGGACAGTTGATGGCCGACCTCGACCTCGGCGCCACGCCTGCGCGCGAGGCGGTGCTCGAGCTCGTCGCGAAGGGCATGCTCGTCCACGAATCGCACCGCGGGATGCGGGTGGCCGAGCTCGACGCGGAGCGCGTGCGCCACGTCTACCACGTGCGGGCCATGCTCGAATCCGAGGCGGCGCGCCTCGCGGCCGCTTCGGCCACCGACGCCGCGATCGAGCGTGCGCGGCGCGCCCTCCAGGGGATGAAGGCCGCGCTCGCCGGCAACGACTGGAAGAAGCTCAGCGCAGCCGACGGACGATTTCATCAGGCGCTGTGCGAGGACGCGGGCAATCCGATCCTACTGGGCCTGATCGACCAGATGCGCGAGCAGTTCCCGCGCTACATGCTCTGGCGCAGCCCGGGGCGGGTTCGGCAGTCGATCGCCGAGCACCAGAGGATCCTCGATCGCTTCGCGTTGCGCGACGGTTCGGGGACCGCGAAGGCCGTCCGCCAGCACATCCTGAACGGGCTCGACGCCTTCGACGCCATTCTCGAGACCGGCAACGCTCGTTGATGCGGGCGAGCGCAAGGAGACCATGATGGAAGTCACCGGCAGCACGCAGGAGGATTTCCGAACCAACCTGATTCGCTACGGCGGCGACACCTATCCGGAAATCGTCGAACGGGCGCAAGGCTGCTATGTCTGGGACTCGACCGGAAAGAAAATCCTCGACTTCACGTCCGGCCAGATGTGCGCCACCGTGGGGCACAGTCATCCCAACGTCGTGGCGGCGATCAAGAAGAGCTGCGACACCGCGCTGCATCTATTCTCGGGGATGATCCCGCGCAGCGTCGTGCAGCTCGCGGACAAGCTGGCCGCCATCGTTCCCCGGCCCTTGCGCAAGTCGCTGCTGCTTTCCACTGGCAGCGAGAGCAACGACGCGGCGCTCAAGATGGCCAAGCTCTGCACGGGCGGATTCGAGGTGGTCGGTCTCGGCGGCTCGTGGCACGGCGTGACCGGCAATGCCGGCGCGGTGTCGTACGCCAGCGATCGCAAGGGCTACGGGCCCGGAGTCCCAGGGTCGTTCGCCATTCCTGAGCCCAACGCCTATCGCTGTCCCGTGCGGCACTGCCGCGACCAGTGCGACCGGACCTGCATGAAGATCGGCTTCGAGATGTACGACATGCAGTCGGCCGGCGCGCCGGCGGCCGTCATCGCCGAGCCGGTGATCAGCGCGGGCGGCGTGATCGTGCCCCCGCCGGGGTATTTCGCCGCGCTGCAGGCGGAGGCGCGCCAGCGCGGCATGCTGCTGATCTTCGACGAAGCGCAGACCGCGTTCGGTCGGCTCGGCCACTGGTTCGCGGCATCGCACTTGCAGGTCACGCCGGACATCATGACCGTGTCGAAGACGCTCGGCGGCGGCATGCCGCTCGCAGGCGTCATTACGAGCGATGCGATCGAGGCGCGCGCTCACGAGCGAGGCTTCACCTTCTACACGTCGCACGTCTCCGATCCGCTGCCATCCGCGGTCGGTCTCGCGGTCCTGGAAACCATCGAGAAGGAAAACCTGCTTCGGCGAAGCGACGAGATGGGCGCCTACTTAGCCGCGCGCCTGGCCGAGCTGCAGGGCCGCTTCGAGGAGATCGGCGATGTCCGCGGCATGGGCCTCCTGCGCGGCATCGAGCTCGTCCGCGACCGCGAAACGCGCGAGCCGCACCATGAGCTCGGCGCCTTGACCACCAGGCGCTGTCTCGAGCTCGGCCTTTCCATGAATATCCGCCGCCGGCCCGAGCGCGGGTCGGTTTGGCGGATCGCGCCGCCGCTGACGGTCACCCCCGCCGAGATCGATCTCGCCATGACCATTTTCGACCAGGCGTTGACGGAGTCTCGGGATGCGTTGGCGCGCCGATCGCCCGCCAGCAAGGCGCCGGCGCAGCGGGCGGCCTGATACGGCACGGAACCGTGCGTCCGCGCACCACGCCGGACATTGACGGCGCCGGGGCTCGCAGTGCATTGTAGACACCGTGGTGCACACTGGCTTTTCAACTCGATCACTTTCAACGCGAGGACCCAAATGCTCAACCGATATGTTCCGATCATTGCGGCAAGCGTGCTGGTGGGGATGCTGGGCGCCACCGCGGCACGCGCCGATGCGCTCGCCGACATCAAGAAGAAGGGCGTCCTGGTCGTCGGTACCAAGGCGGATTACCGGCCGTTCGGCTTTCTCGATCCTTCGGGCAAGATCGTCGGCTTCGAGCCCGATCTCGCCGCCGACGTGGCGAAGCGGCTTGGCGTCAAGCTGGAGCTCGTTCCCGTCGTCGCGTCCAATCGCATCCAGTTCCTCCAGCAGGGCAAGATCGACATGATGATCGCGACGATGAGCGACACGCCGGAACGGCGCAAGATCGTCGACATCATCGAGCCGAACTACTACGGCTCGGGCACCAACGTGCTCGCGTTGAAATCGGCGGGTCTCAAGAGCTGGGAAGGACTGCGCGGCAAGAAGGTGTGCCTGATCCAGGGCGCGTTCTACAACAAGGAGCTGCAGGAGAAGTACGGCGTGGACGGCGTCGCGTTCCCGGGCACCGCCGAGGCCTACGCCGCGCTCAAGAACGGCAACTGCATCGCCTTCGCCTACGACGACACGGCGATCGTCGGCGAAATGCAGAAGCCCGAGTGGAGCGCCTACGACATGCCGCTCGACTCGATCCTGTTCGTGCCTTGGGGCCTCGCGGTCAAGCTGGGCGAGAAGGACTTCGCCGACTGGATGTCGAAGGTGGTGACCGACTGGCACAAGACCGGCTTCATCGAGCAGCTCGAAAAGAAGTGGGGCATCAAGCCCACCAAGTTCGCCCAGGAAATGCACGACAAGTACAAGTAGCGGCGGCAGGACGCGGCGGTCGCGCGCGGGGCGGAGTCAGAGCCGCCCTGCGCGGCCGTTGCCGCCCGCCGTCCGGGACGCTGGCCGATGGAGTCCTTCTGGGCCTGGTTTGCCTGGTTGCACAACGCGACCGGCATCAACCTCACGATCTTCTACGACCCCTTCGATCGCGGTCGCTTCGCCAGCGGCTTCCTGATGACGGTCAAGCTGTCGGCGATCTGCATCCTGCTGAGCGTGCTGATCGGCATCGTCGGCGCCTGGCTCCAGCGCTCGCGGCTGCGCTTCACGCGCCACGTCATCTACTGGTACATCCAGTTCTTCCGCAATACGCCGCCGCTCGTCCAGCTCTATTTTTTCTATTTCGGCGTCGGCAGCCTGCTCACCACCACCGGCCTCTCCGGCACGCCGGTTCCGATCGTGAGCAACGTCGCATGGGCCATCGTGTCCCTGTCCTTCTTCGCGGGCGCATTCAACGTCGAGATCTTTCGCTCGGGCATCGAGGCGGTGCCCACGACCACGATCGAGGCGGCCGAATCGCTGGGCTTCAGCCGGCTGCGAACCTACCTCGTCATCGTGTTTCCGCTGGCGTTTCGGATCAGCCTGCCCGCGCTCAACAACAACCTGGTGAACCTGGTCAAGACCACGACGCTGGCCTACGCGATCGCGGTTCCGGAAATGCTCTACGTGTCGAGCCAGATCTGGTCGGACGAGCTCAACGTCCCCGTGATGATGAACGTGCTCCTGCTCTGCTACTTCGCGCTGGTGGGTATCCTCGTGTATGCCATGCATCGGTGGGAGCGCGCGATCAAGCGTGCCGGGGTTCGGCGTATGAGCGTTCGCACGAGCCGGCCGCGGTGGCACGATCCACTCCCCCAAGCGACCGATCTGCCGGTCCTGCTGCCGGCGGCGGCGCGCCTCGCGCAGGCGGCGGCCGCCGAGCGCGCAGCAGGCGCGTTCCGATGGCGGCTGCATCCCGCCCACGGCGCGGCGCTGCTCGCGCTGTTCGTCATCGGCTGCGGGTTGGCGCAGGCGCAGACGCAGCCCGGACAACCCTCGATCTTCGACACGTTGTGGAAATGGACGCCCGTGCTGCTGCGCGGGTTCCTGTTCAATCTTGCCATCAGTGCGGTCGCGATGACAGCGGGAACCATTGTCGGACTCTTCCTTGGCTTCGCGCAGATTTCCCTCATGCCTCCCGTCAGAAAGGGCGCGTGGCTCACGACGCACTTCTTCCGCAACGCGCCGTGGCTCGTGCTCCTTTTCTACTGCATGTTCCTGCTGCCGTTCCAGGTGACCGTGTTCGGGGTGACGATCCCGATCCCCGACTGGATCAAGGCGACGCTCGGCCTGTCGCTGCCGGTCATGGCGAACGTGTCGGAGATCGTGCGCGGCGCCGTGCAGTCGATTCCAACCGCGCAATGGGAATCCGCCGCGTCGCTCGCCTTCAACCGCCGGCAGACGCTATGGATGATCATCTTTCCCCAATGCATCAAGCGCATGCTGCCGCCGTGGATGAACCTGTACGCGATCCTCACGATGGCGACGGTGCTGGCCTCGATCGTCGGCGTCGACGAGATGATGAGCCTGACCCGGCAGGCGCTGAGCGCCGAGAATCGCTCCGGCCTGCTGCTCGCGTTCTACAGCTATGTCCTATTCTGGTTCTTCCTCTATTGCTACCCGATCGCGCGCTGGACCGTGCGGCTGGAGGCGCGCTATGCCGTCAACCAGTGAGCATCCGGTGACCGCGGGCAGCCCACGACCCATCGTCGTCATCGACGACGTGCACAAATCGTTCGGGAGCGTCGTGGTGTTGAACGGCGTCTCGCTATCGGTTGCCAAAGGCGGCGTCGTCTGCATCATCGGGCCCTCCGGCTCAGGCAAGTCGACGTTGCTACGCTGCATCAACGGCTTGGTGCCGATCGATCGGGGCAGCATTCGCGTGGCCGATTTCGAGGTGCACAAGCTCTCGACCGATCGGGAGCGGATCGCGCTGCGCAAGGAGGTGTCGATCGTGTTTCAGCAATACAACCTGTTTCCGCACAAGACCGCGCTCCAGAACGTCATGATGGCGCCGGTCCACGTGCTGAAGGAGGACCGGGAGGAGGTGCGAGGGCGCGCCCTCGCGCTGCTCGCGAAGGTCGGGCTTTCCGCCAAGGCCGAGGCGTATCCAGGCGAGCTCTCCGGCGGCCAGCAGCAGCGCGTGGCGATCGCCCGCTCGCTGGCGATGCGGCCCGAGGTCATGCTGTTCGACGAAGTGACGGCGGCGCTCGACCCGGAGACCGTCAAGGAGGTCCTCAACACGATTCGCGAGCTGGCGCATGAGGGTATGACCTGCATGCTCGTCACCCACGAGATGCGCTTCGCGCGGGAGCTCGCCGACGTCGTGTACTTCACCGACGGTGGCGTGATCGTCGAATCGGGGCCGCCCGCGGAACTCTTCGACCATCCGGTCAAGGAACGCACGCGGGCGTTCCTGTCGCAGATCCTGTGAGCCGGAGACGGTCGATCGGCGCCCTGCGCGTCCCTGCATGATCCATGCGCTATTCGATCTTCTCGCTCGCCCGCAACGCTCTGGCACCACCACGAGCGCTGGCCGCTCGCGTGGCGCAGTCCCGCGCCGAAAGGGCGCTACGACGCCGTGATCGTCGGCGGCGGCGGCCACGGCCTCGCCACCGCCTACTACCTCGCCAAGGAATCACGGCGATGACGCAATGTCGCCGTGCTCGAGAAGGGCTGGCTCGGCGGCGGCAACACCGGGCGCAACACGACGATCGTCCGCTCGAACTACCATCTCGATCCGAACGCGCACTTCTACGAGTTCTCGCTCAAGCTGTGGGAGCGCCTCTCGCAGGAGCTCAACTTCAACGTGATGTACAGCGCGCGCGGCGTGCTGAACCTCGTGCATTCGCCGGCCGACGCAGACGCCGCGATGCGCCGCGGCAACGCGATGCGCCTCAACGGGATCGATGCCGAGTTCCTGTCGCGCGACGAGATCGCCCGGCGGATCCCCAACCTCGACTGCTCGGCCAACGCGCGCTTCCCGATCCTGGGCGGCCTCCTGCAGCCGCGCGGCGGAACGGTGCGCCACGACGCCGTCGCGTGGGGCTATGCGCGCGCGGCCGATGCGCTCGGCGTCGACATCATCCAGCAATGCGAGGTCACCGGCATCCGTCTCGAGCACGGCGACGATCGCCGGCGTCGACACGACGCAGGGGTTCATCGCCACGCCAAAGGTCGGCATCGCGGTCGCCGGACATTCCGGCCACGTCGCCGCGATGGCGGGCCTCACGCTGCCGATCGAATCGCACGTGCTGCAGGCGATGGTGTCCGAGCCCGTGAAGCCGGTGCTCGACACGGTCGTGACTTCCGGCGCCGTGCACTTCTACGTCAGCCAGTCGGACAAGGGCGAGCTCGTGATGGGCGGCGACCTCGACTTCTACAACTCGTACGCGCAGCGCGGCAACCTGCCGATGATCGAGCACGTCACCGCCGCCTGCCTTGCGCTCTTTCCGAGCTTCGGCCGCCTGAAGCTCATGCGCACGTGGGGCGGCATCATGGACATGACGATGGACGGCAGTCCCGATCATCGCGCAAGCTGCCGGTGCGGGGCCTCTACATGACCGGCGGCTGGTGCTACGGCGGCTTCAAGGCCACGCCGGCCTCCGGCTGGCTGCTTGCGCACACCATCGCGCACGATGCGCCGCACCCGCTCAACGCGGCGTTCACGCTCGAGCGCTTCGAGCAGGGCGCTACGATCGACGAGAAAGGGCGCCGGACCGTATGCGTGGGCGCATTGAAGGGGTCGTGCGATGCTGCTGATCCCCTGTCCTTGGTGCGGGCCGCGCAACCAGATCGAGTTCACCTACGGCGGTGACGCGACGGTGCGGCCGCCGGCCGACGACGCGCCCGTCGCGGCCTGGTTCGCGTACGTGTACGTGCGCGACAATCCGATGGGTCCGCACGACGAACTGTGGCTGCACAGCGGCGGCTGCCGGAGCTGGCTCAAGGTGCGCCGCGACACGCGCACCCACGACATCCTCACCAGCGCGCGAATCGACCAGGACCTTCCGCCGCTTGCGCAGGGCTCCCAATGACGCAGGTCCATCGCCTCGCCGATGGCGGCCTCGTCGACCGGACGCGGACGCTGAACTTTCTCTTCGACGGCGTTTCGTACGAGGGCTATGCCGGCGACACGCTCGCCTCGGCGCTGCTCGCCAACGGCGTCCACCTGGTCGGCCGCAGCTTCAAATACCATCGGCCGCGCGGCATTTACGCGGCCGGCGCCGAGGAGCCGAACGCGCTGGTGCAGCTCGCGCGCGGCGCGCGCACCGAGCCGAACGTGCGCGCCACCACACTCGAGCTATACGACGGGCTCGTCGCCGCGAGCCAGAACTGCTGGCCGTCGCGTGCGCTTCGATGTCGGCGCGCATCAACGACGCCTTCTCGCCGCTCCTGCCCGCGGGGTTCTACTACAAGACGTTCATGTGGCCGTCCGCGCCCAAGTGGTGGCTGCGCTACGAGCACCTGATCCGGCGCGCGGCGGGCATGGGCCGCGCGTCCGCGCGAGCCCGATCCCGACCGCTACGAGCATCAGTACGCGCACTGCGACGTGCTGGTGATCGGCGGCGGCGCCGCCGGTCTCGCGGCGGCGCGCGCCGCGGCGGAGGCCGGCGCGCGCGTGATCGCTCTGCGACGAAAACGCGTGGTTGGGCGGCGGCCTGCGCGGACGCCGGCGCAGCGATCGAAGGGCGAGCCGCCAGCCGACTGGATCGCGGCGATCGCATCGGCGAGCTCGCGCAGCGGCCCGATGTCACGCTGCTCCTGCGCACGACGGCTTTCGGCTATTACGACGGCAACCTGGTGGGCGCCGTCGAGCGCGTGACCGATCATCTGCCCGTGCCGCCACCGCACGTACCGCGGCAGCGCCTGTGGAAGATCCGCGCCAAGGCGGTCGTGCTCGCCACCGGCGCGCATCGAGCGCGGATCGCCTATGCGACAACGATCTGCCCGGGCACGATGCTCGCCGGCGCGGCGCGCACCTACGTCGAGCGCTATGGCGTGCTGCCGGGCATCGCGCGCCGTGGTCTTCGCCAACAACGACAGCGCATACGCGGCCGCGCTCGGCTTGCACGCTGGCGGCGTCGACGGTCGCCGCCATCGTCGATGCGCGGCCCGCCGCGGCGCTCGACGGCGCGCTGCCGGCGCGGGCGCGCGCCGCGGGATCTGCCGATCATCGACGGCTCGGCCATCGTCGGCGCTCACGGCCGCCTGCGCGTCGCGAGCGTCGACGTCGCGCCGCTCGCGGGCGGCGCCTCGCGGCGTGTCGAATGCGATCTCGTCTGCGTGTCGGGCGGCTGGAACCCGGCGGTCCATCTCTTCTCGCAGGCGCGCGGCAAGCTTGCGCTACGACGAGACGCTGGCGACGTTCGTGCCCGACGCGTCGCCGCTGCCGATCGTTGCCGCGGGCGCTGCGAATGGCCGCTTCGGATCTGGCGCCGCGCTCTGCGAAGGGCATGCCGCCGGCGCCGCGGCGGCCGCGAGCGCCGGGCTTCGCGGCACTCGACACTCGCCGCCGCGCTGCCGACTGCGCTCGATCGAGACACCGATCATGCCGCTGTGGATCGGTGCCCGCGCAGCGCAAATCGGCGCAAGCGCTTCGTCGACCTGCAAAACGACGTGACCGTCAACGACATCGCGCTGGCCGCGCGCGAGGGCTACCAGGTCGGTCGAGCACCTGAAGCGCTACACGACGCTCGGCATGGGCACCGACCAGGGCAAGACGAGCAACATCGTCGGGCTTGCCCTTATGGCCGAGCAGCTCGGCGTGCCCGATTCCGCAGCGTCGGCACGACCACGTTCCGCCCGCCGTACACGCCGGTCACGATGGGCGCGCTTCCCGGGCACGAAGCGGGCGCGCACGTCGAGCCGACGCGGCATTCGCCGATGCACGAGTGGCACGCCGAGCATGGCGCGCGCTTCGTCAACGCCGGCCTGTGGAAGCGGCCGCATTCGTATCCGCGTGCCGGCGAGACCGAGGAGGACGCCGCGAATCGCGAAGCGCGCAACGTGCGCGACCAACGTCGGGATCGTCGACGTCTCGACGCTCGGCAAGATCGAGTTGCAGGGCACGCGACGTCGCCGAATTTCTCAATCGCGTCTACATCAACAGATGGGACACGCTCGCGGTCGGCCGCTGCCGCTACGGCGTGATGCTGCGCGACGACGGCATCGTGATGGACGACGGCACCACCTCGCGGCTCGGCCGCGACGCATTACCTGATGACCACGACCACGGCGAACGCGGTCAAGGTGATGCAGCAGCTCGAATACCTGTTGCAGGTCGGAATGGCCGGAGCTCGACGTGTTCGGCGACGTCGGTCACCGAGCAGTGGGCGGCGGCGGCGCTCTCGGGTCCGCATGGCGCGCGACGTGCTCGGCCGCCGTCGTCGACATCGACGTGTCGAACGCGGCGTTTCCGTTTCTCGCTGTCGGCGACTGTGCAACGTGCGCGCCGGCGAGCGCGCGTGATTCCGGCTCGGCTATTCCGGATGAGCTACTCGGGCGAGCTCGCCTACGAAATCCACGTGCCCGCCGACCGCGGCCGCGCGATGTGGGAGGCGGTCATGGCGGCCGGCGCGCCGTTCGGGCTCATGCCCTACGGCACCGAGGCGATGAGCACGCTGCGCATCGAGAAGGGCCACGTCGTGATCGGACCGGAGGCCGACGGCCGCACCACCGCCGACGATCTCGGCTTGGGCAAGCTCGTCAGCCCGGCGAAATGGTGCATCGGCAAGCCGCTGCTCGATCGCCCGGCGCTGACGCGACCGGATCGCTGGCAGCTCGTCGGGTTGACCGCGCTCGATGGCGCGACGCATGCCGCGCGGCGCCAAGATCGTCGCCGATCCCGACCGCGCGGCGCCGAACCCGATGCTGGGCCACGTGACCTCGTGGTGCTGAGCCCCGAACCTCGATGCGTGGATCGCGCTGGCGCTCGTCGCGCGCGGCCGCGCGCGGCACGGCGAAACGCTGTGGGCCGTGTCCCCGCTCGCCGACGCCAGCGTCGCGCGTGCGCGTCGGCCCGCCTTGCTTCATCGATCCGCGAAGGCGAGCGGCTGCGTGTCTGACCGCGACATCGGCAGCCCGACGCCTGGTCACTACGGCGCCGCGGGCGTTGGCGTGACGCTGTGCGAAGCAACAGTCGCTGCGGCCTGGAACGTACAGGGCGATCCGGCGCGAGCGTCGTTCGCCGGCGGCATTGCGGAGCTCTTCCACGTCCCGCTGCCGATTGCGCCGAACACGACGAAGCGCGGCGACGCGCTCCTCGTGTTCTGGCTCGGGCCGCGTTCCTGGCTGCTGGTCGAGAGCGCGTCGTCGCGGCCGGCCGCGACGCTGGTTGATCTCGCCGCCAGCCGCGCTGCGGTGAACGCGCTGGGTGGCGCACTCTTCGAGGTGTCGGCGAGCCGCGTGGCCTACCGCATTCACGGCGCGCAGGGCGGCGACCGTGCTGGCCAAGAGCTGTCCGATCGACTTTCATCCGGACGCGTTTCCGGTCGGTGCCTGCGCGCAGAGCGTCTTCGGCCGCGTCAATGCGCTTTTCTACCGGCAGGATGCCGGGCCGACGTTCGTTCTGTTCGTAGGCAGGAGCTTTGCGCGCGACGTGTGGCGCACGCTGTGCGAATCGTCGGCGCAGTATGGCTACGACGTCGTGGCGCCGCGGGCGCTCTCCGAGAATCGCTAGATAGAGAGGCGTCTTGCGGGATCCACCCGCAGCCGGAGGCCGCGCTACTTTCGCGTCGAGACGTACAAGGCAACCATCGCAGCGATCAGCGATGCCACGGACAGAACAATCGCGATCCAGCTGCGAATCCGAAGACCGCGGTCGCGCCTGCGCTGCAATTCCATTTCGCCCAGGATGCGGTTGGCGCTGCCCGGCTGGAAGGACTCGCACCAACCGGCGACATCCTCGGTCGCCATTCGGCGCAGCGTCGTCGGAATGTCGCGTTCGCGCAGGTGGGTCATGATGCGTCCAATGGCGGGCTCCATGATCCAGTTGCACGACCCCGCCCATCGGAGTATCCGTCCGGCCAGGCGGGGGTCGATCCCTCGTGTCGTTAGGGCTTAACGGGGCCGGTAGGAGGAGCACTCGGCCGATACGCACTCACCATGGCCACGCCACCGTTGATCACGCTCGTGATGCCGAGTGCGTAATTTTTCGCGTCGGTGGAGACGATGAAGATGGCAGACGTCTGTCCCGGCGCAATCTTGGCGCCCTCGGGTGGATGGAAAGAGAACCCGACCACGTCTCCTGTCGCATTGCGGTCGGCATAGATTGGAAAGACGGTGCCTGCCGAAAAGGGACCCACTGCATCTCCTCGCGTCGCCGCCCAGGTCGTCCATAAACCCGAGACAGGGAACGGTCCAATATTGAAGTTGCTGTTGGTTACGCGGGCGATGGCATTGCAAGCTGGATAATCCAATCCGTTGCAGTAGGTCGAGGTCGTGTTCAGGACGACCTGATAATAGAAGTCGAGCGTACCGCTGCCGGTCTCCAGATAAACGGCCGAGATCAACGTGCCGCTGTCTAAACCCGTGCTGGTCGTAAACGGCGCCGAGTGAGAGGCGACCAGTACTGAAGGAACGACCACCCCTGTACAGTCGCCGAATGCGCCGGCCCCCAATACAACAGTGTCGCCGGGGTTCATGAGAAGTGCACCTGCACAAGCCGGAGCGGCTGCGGCGGGTACAGCCACCGCCGACAAAAGCGCGACCGCGCCGATAACGGAGAACCGTAGCCTTTTGTTCGAGCTCATTGTTCATCCTCCTCGTCCGGAATTGAGATGGTTTCCGGCGGCGCACATATATTCCTGTCCCCGCGCGATGTCAAACCCGCCTTGCGGCGCGTGTGTGACGGGTAGTGGAGGGCTTCTGGAGGCGGGAGTCGGAATCGAACCGGCGTAGACGGCTTTGCAGGCCGCTGCATGACCACTCTGCCATCCCGCCCTGGGATGGGCGCCGCAATTGGCGGGGCGCCGAAACCAAAAGGGAGAGCCCGGATCAGAAGCTCTCCCTCGGAAATCTGGAGCGGGAAACGAGTCTCGAACTCGCGACCTCAACCTTGGCAAGGTTGCGCTCTACCAACTGAGCTATTCCCGCACGGTACGATCAAAAATTATAGCGTAAACAAGGGCGTCGGTCAAAACGGGCAGTTGTGGAACGCTCGGACGGGATCAGGAAACGACGACGCCGATCGCGTCCGCCACGTACTCGACGTTGTGCGAATTGAGCGCGGCCACGCAAATGCGTCCGGTGTCGACCGCGTAGATCGAATACTCCTCGCGCAGCCGCCGCACCTGCGCCTGCGAAAGGCCCGAATACGAGAACATCCCGCGCTGCGCCAGCATGTAGCGGAAATCGCGTCCGGGCAAGCGGACATGCAGGCGCTCGACAAGTTGCGTGCGCATGAGCTTGATGCGGCCGCGCATCGTGGCGAGCTCGGCTTCCCACAGTGCGCGGAGCTCCGGCGAGCCCAGCACCTGCGCGACGATCTCGCCGCCATGGGTGGGCGGATTCGAATAGTTCGTGCGCACGACCCGCTTGACCTGCGAGAGCACGCGTGTCGCTTCGTCCTTGTCCGTCGCCACGACCGACAGTGCGCCGACGCGCTCGCCGTAGAGCGAGAACGACTTCGAGAACGAACTCGACATGAACAGCGGTCCCGGCGTGGCCGCGAACCTGCGCACGACCTCGCCGTCAGCGTCGATGCCGTCCGCGAACCCCTGATAGGCGAAGTCGAGAAACGGCACGAGGCCGTGCGAGCGCACGACTTCGATGATGCGGCCCCACTGCGTCGCATCCGGATCCGCCCCCGTCGGATTGTGGCAGCACACGTGCAGGACGACGATCCCGCCCTGCGGAATGCGCTCGAGCGAGGCGATCATCGCCGGAAAGTCGAGTCCGCGGGTGGCCGCGTCGTAGTACGCGTAGTTGTTGACCGTGAAGCCGGCGCCTTCGAACAGCGCGCGGTGGTTCTCCCACGACGGATCGCTGATCCAGACCTGCGCGCCCGGCGCGAACTTGCGCAGGAAATCGGCGCCGACCTTGAGGCCGCCGGTGCCGCCCAACGCCTGCACTGTGACAATGCGTCCCGCGGCCACGAGCTCGCTGTCGTCGCCAAACAGGAGCTTTTGCACCGCGCGGTCGTATGCGGGTATGCCGTCGATGGGGAGGTAGCCGCGCGGCGCGCTCTTGTCGGCCATGGCGTGCTCGGCGCGCTTGACGCACTCGAGCACGGGCAGCTTGCCGGCGTCGTCGTTGTAGACGCCCACGCCGAGGTTCACCTTCTTGGGATTCGTGTCGGCGACAAAGGCCTCGCTCACCCCCAGGATCGGGTCGCGCGGCGCAAGCTCGACGGCGGACAGGAGCGGTGCGGACAAGGGTGCGTTCATGGTGGTCGAGCGGCGAAATCGCGTATTTTACGCCAAGGCGCGGAGCTGGAATTCGGGTTCACGCAAAGCCCAGCCAGCGCATGACGCTGACCAACGCTGCGACCCAGGTGATGGCCAGCACGAACGTCGAGATCGTATAGCCCGCGCTTCGCTTGCGGGCCTCCGACCAGTAGCCGACGGCGTAGACGATGCGCCCGACGATGTAGGCGGCGCAGGCGATCGCCGCGAAGCGCGGATTGCCGAACCACGCGTAGATCCACATGGCGGGGAGGAACGCGACGAGACTCTCGATCTCGTTCATCTGCACGCGATAGGCGCGCTCGAAGGCCGGATCGCCGGTCGTGGCCGGCGCGGCCACCTTGTATTTGCCGCGGGCGCGCCCCACCTGAAAGACCGTGATCACGTACCAGAGGATCGCCAGCAACGTCATCAGGGCAGGTAGCGAAAGCGGCATGGCGGTATCTCCTACGTTTCGAGCCAGTACACTAGCGTACCGTGAACGAGCGTCGCGTGCCTCTTTGGCGCGGACGCATCTTGATTGACGCAATCCGCAAATGGCCCGCTACGCCTCCATTCCCGTCGACGCCCCCAAGCTGCCGCCCATGACGGCGCTGCGGACGCTATCGCGCGTCGGTCGCTTTCTGCGGCCTTATCGGCGGCAGGTCGTGTTTGCGGGCATCGCGCTGCTGTTTGCGGCGGCGGCCGTCCTCACCATCGGCCAGGGCCTCAAGTTCGTGATCGATCGCGGCTTCTCGGCCAGCAACGGCGCCGAGCTCGATCGCACGCTCGCCTTCATGCTGGGCGTGGTCGTGGTAATGGCCTTCGCCACCTACGCGCGGTTCTATTTCG
Source organism: uncultured Alphaproteobacteria bacterium (assembly GCA_963797005.1). Classification (GTDB taxonomy): domain Bacteria; phylum Pseudomonadota; class Alphaproteobacteria; order Rhizobiales; family Hyphomicrobiaceae; genus AWTP1-13. The sequence continues at coordinate 445,077 of CAWCOF010000003.1, read as the reverse complement.
TGTCGTGGCTGGGCGAACGGGTGACGGCCGACCTGCGGCGCGCCGTGTTCGATCATCTGCTGACGTTGCCGCCCGGCTACTTCGAGATGATGCGCACCGGCGAGGTGATCTCGCGCCTGACCAACGACACGACGATGCTGGAGACGGTGATCGGCTCGAGCGCGTCGATGGCCATCCGCAATGCGCTCCTCATGATCGGCGGCCTCGTCCTGCTGTTCCTCACCAGCGGCAAGCTGACGATGCTCGTGCTGATCGGCGTTCCCCTCGTGCTGGTGCCGATCATTTTCTTCGGCCGCCGCGTGCGCCGCCTCGCGCGCGCCAGCCAGGATCGGGTCGGCGATGTCGGCGCCTACGTCGACGAGGCGCTGCACGAAATTCGCACGTCCCAGGCGTATGGTCACGAAGACGAGGACCGGCTGCAGTTCGGCTCCCGCGTCGAGCGCGCCTTCGGCACGGCGATCCAGCGCATCCGTCAGCGCGCGTTCCTGGTGGCGACGGTGATCGTGCTCGTGTTCGGCGCCGTCGGGGTGATCCTCTGGATCGGCGGCCATGACGTCGTTTCCGGCCGCATCAGCGCAGGCCAGCTTTCCGCGTTCGTGTTCTACGCGGTGATCGTCGCGAGCGCGGCCGGCACGATCAGCGAAGTGGTCGGCGATCTGCAGCGTGCCGCAGGCGCCACCGAGCGCCTGTTCGAGTTGCTGGCGATCGAGCCTGCGATACGCTCGCCCGAGCATCCCGTAGCGATGCCGGTCCCGGCGCGCGGCACGGTCATGTTCGACGACGTCACGTTCCACTATCCGTCACGCCCCGATGCGGCGGCGCTCGACGATTTCTCGCTCGCGGTGGCGGCGGGCGAGAAGGTGGCGCTGGTGGGCCCGTCGGGCGCCGGCAAGACGACGGTGTTCCAGCTCCTCCTGCGGTTCTACGACCCGGACCGCGGTGCGATTGCCATCGACGGCACCGAATTGAAGGTGGCCGATCCCGCACAGGTGCGGACGCACCTCGCGCTGGTGCCGCAGGAGCCCGTGATCTTCGCGGCGAGCGTGCTGGACAACGTGCGCTACGGCCGACCCGGCGCGAGCGAGGACGAAGTGCGCGCCGCGTGCGACGCCGCGTACGCGACCGAGTTCATCGAGCGCATCCCCGACGGCTATGGCGCCTACCTCGGCGAGCGCGGGGTTCGGCTTTCGGGCGGCCAGCGCCAGCGCCTGGCGATCGCGCGCGCCATCCTGGCCGACCGGCCGATCCTGCTGCTCGACGAGGCGACCAGCGCGCTCGATGCCGAAAGCGAGCGCATGGTGCAGTTGGCACTCGAGCGCTTGATGGCCGGCCGCACAGTGCTGATCATCGCGCATCGCCTCGCCACCGTGCGTCACGCGGACCGCATCGCGGTCATGGAACGTGGGCGCATCATCGCGACCGGAACGCACGACGAGCTGACGCGCTCCAATCCGCTTTACGCGCGGCTGGCCGCGCTCCAGTTCGGCGCCGTCCACGCACAGCCGGCCAACGAGGAGGTCGCGGCGAACGGCCGGCCGGCGTTACAATGACCGGTTGCGTATCAGGGTCAGACCCTGAGGGCCTGACCCTACTTTCCATGCCTCTCACCTACCCCGGCAGTCCCTATGAGCTTCACGAGCCGTTCGCGCCCGCCGGCGACCAGCCGGAGGCGATCGCGCAGCTCGTCGAGCGGGTTGAGCGACGGCCTCTCCTACCAGACGCTGCTCGGCGTGACCGGCTCGGGCAAGACGTACACGATGGCCCACGTCATCGCGCAGACCGGCCGGCCCGCGATCGTCATCGCGCCGAACAAGACGCTCGCGGCGCAGCTCTACTCCGAGTTCCGCGAGTTCTTTCCGAACAACGCGGTCGAGTACTTCGTCTCGTACTACGACTACTACCAGCCCGAGGCCTACGTCCCGTCGCGCGACCTCTACATCGAGAAGGACAGCTCGATCAACGAGCACATCGAGCAGATGCGGCTGTCGGCGACCAAGGCGATCCTCGAGCGGCCCGACTGCATCATCGTGGCCACGGTGTCCGCGATCTACGGCATCGGCGATCCGACCGAGTACCACAGCATGATCCTGCACCTGAAGCAGGGCGACCATGCTTCGCAGCGCGACGCCATCAAGCGGCTGACCGAGATGCAGTACACGCGCAACGACACGGATTTCAAGCGCGGCGTCTTCCGGGTGCGCGGCGACGTGCTCGACATCTTCCCCGCCGAGAACGCCGAGAACGCGATCCGCGTCTCGCTGTTCGACGACGAGGTCGAGATCGCTGCAGCTCTTCGATCCGCTGACCGGCCACCTGAAGCAGAAGCTCGCCGCGCTTCACCGTGTTCCCGTCGTCGCACTACGTGACCGGGCGCAGGAAGGTGCTGTCGGCGATCGACCAGATCAAGCTCGAGCTCGCGGCGCAGAAGGAATTCTTCGTCGGCCAGATGAAGCTCATCGAGGCGCAGCGCATCGAGCAGCGGACCCGCTACGACCTCGAGATGATGACCGAGATCGGCTATCTGCAAAGGCATCGAGAACTACTCGCGCTATCTGTTCGGGCCGCAACGCCGGCGAGCCGCCGCCCACGCTCATCGACTACCTGCCGCCCCAATCGCTCATGTTCGTCGACGAGTCGCACGTGACGATTCCGCAGGTCGGCGGCATGTACAAGGGCGACCGCGCGCGCAAGGAGAACCTCGTCAACTACGGCTTCCGGCTGCCGTCGGCGCTCGACAATCGGCCGTTGCGCTTCGACGAGTTCGAGCGGCTGATGCCGCAGACGATCTTCGTCTCGGCAACGCCTGCGACGTACGAGCACACGCATGCGGGACAGGTGGTCGAGCAGCTCGTGCGTCCCACCGGCCTCGTCGATCCGATGCTCGACGTGCGCCCCGCGGCCACGCAGGTCGACGACCTGCTCTCGGAGATCCACCTGCGCGTCGGGAAGAACGAGCGGGTGCTGGTGACCACGCTCGACCAAGCGGATGGCCGAGGACCTGACCGACTATCTCGCGGAGAACGGCGTCAAGGTGCGCTACCTGCATTCGGACATCGACACGGTCGAGCGCGTGGAGATCATCCGCGACCTGCGGCTGGGCGAATTCGACGTGCTGGTCGGGATCAACCTGCTGCGCGAGGGCCTCGACATTCCCGAGGTGTCGCTGGTGGCGATCCTCGACGCCGACAAGGAAGGCTTCCTGCGCGCCGAGCGCTCGCTGATCCAGACGATCGGCCGCGCGGCGCGGCACATCAACGGCATGGCGATCCTCTATGCCGACACGATGACCGATTCGATGAAGGCGGCGATCGAGGAGACCGAGCGCCGGCGCGCGAAGCAGCTCGCGTGGAACGAGAAGATGGGCATCACGCCCGTCGGCGTGCAGAAGCGCATCAAGGACATCATCGAGGGCGTGTACGACCCCGACGAGGCGAAGAAGGAGCTGGCGCGCCGCGCAGGCGCAAGGCCAAGTACGAGGCGATGCCCGAGAAGGACCTCGAGCGCGAGTTGAAGCGCTCGAGCGGCAGATGCTCGACGCGGCGCGCAACCTGGAATTCGAGAAGGCGGCGGAGCTGCGCGATCGCCTGTACGCGCTGAAGCAGCAGATGTTCGGCGTGGCCCTGCCGGTCGAACCCTGACGGCCCACTGTCTCACCCTCGCGCCACCATAATGCTGCTCCGCAGCATAGGAAGGCTATACTGATGGCTCGCTCGCCTGGAGTCGTCCATGGTCCAACGCCAGGATCCCGTCGCCGCCTCGTCGTACCAAACCCGCGATGACCACACGCTGCTCGTGCTGCAGGGCGGCGGCGCGCTCGGCGCCTACCAGGCCGGCGTGTACGAGGCGCTGTCGGAGACGGGATTCGCGCCCGACTGGGTCGACGGGCGTCTCGATCGGCGCGATCAACGCGGCGCTCATCGCGGGCAACCCGCCGGAGCTTCGCGTGGCGAGGCTGCGCGAGTTCTGGGATCGCGTGTCGTCGGGCATGCCGCTCGTTCCGCCCGCGGCGTTCGACCCGCTGCGCTACGCGCTGAATCTCGTCTCGGCGCTCGGCGAGCGCGACGTTCGGCGTTCCGGGCTTCTTCGCTCCGCGCGTCCCGCCGTTCGCCTTCGCGCCCGAAGGGAGCGTCGAGGCGCTGTCGCATCTACGACACGACGCCGCTGCGCGAGACGCTCGACGAGCTCGTCGACTTCGATCTCATCAACGACAAGACGATGCGCTTCTCGGTCGGCGTCGGTCCAGGTGCGCACCGGCAACTCGAAGTATTTCGACAACTACGTGGACGCGACCCGATCCGCGCCGAGCACGTCATGGCAAGCGGCGCGCTGCCGCCGGGCTTCCCGCCGGTGGAGATCGACGGCGAGTTCTACTGGGACGGCGGGCTCGTCTCCAATACGCCGCTGTGGTACGTGCTGGACGATTCGCCCGCTCCTCGAAGCGTTGATCATGCAGGTCGATCTGTTCAGCGCGCGCGGCGAGATGCCGTCCAATCTCGACGAGGTGATGGAGCGCGCAGAAGGACATCCGTCTATTCGAGCAAGACGCGGTTCAACACGAATCATGTGAAGGAGATCGAGGAGCTCGGCGCCGCGCTACGGCGGGTGCTCGCGAAGCTGCCGCCGCGAGTTCGCGGAGGATCGCCGACGTGAAGCTGCTGCAGAACGCGGCGCGCGGGCGCAAGATCGCGGTCGTCCAGCTGATCAACCGGCGCTTCGACCACTCGTCGCAGTCGAAGGACTACGAGTTCTCGCGGGCCACGGTGCGCGACGCTCTGGGACGCCGGACGCGACGCCGTCGCATCGCACCATGGCCAACCCGAAGCTGGCAGCAGCGCGTGCACGACGCGGCAGCGGCCTCGAAACATTCGATCTTTCCGGCGCCGAGCCGACTGAGCCCGGACAAGGAGCATCCACGATGAAGCTCAAGGACAAGGTCGCGATCGTCACCGGGCGCCGCGAGCGGCCTCGGCAAGGCCATCGCGCAGCGCTATGCGCAGGAGGGCGCCGACGGTCGCGATCGCCGACCTCAACCAGCAGGCGGCCGATGCCGCAGCCGCCGACATCATGGCCAAGCGGCGGCCGGGCGATCGGCCGTCGCGATGGACGTGACCGACGAAGACGCAGGTGAACGCCGGCGTCGCCGCGGTCGTCGAGGCCTGCGGCGGCGGTCGACATCCTGGTCAGCAACGCCGGCATCCAGATCGTCCACCCGCTCGAGGAGTTCCCCTTCGCCGAATGGAAGAAGATGCTCGCCATCCATCTCGACGGCGCGTTCCTCACGACCAAGGCGTGCCTGCCGCACATGTACAAGTCGGGGCGCGGCGGCAGCATCATCTACATGGGCTCGGTCCACTCGCAAGGAGGCCTCGCATGCTGAAGGCGCCCTACGTGACCGCCAAGCACGGGCTGATCGGCCTCGCCAAGGTGATCGCCAAGGAGGGCGCGCAGCACGGCGTGCGCGCCAACGTGATCTGCCCGGGCTTCGTGCGCACGCCGCTGGTCGACAAGCAGATTCCGGAGCAGGCGCAGGCAGCTCGGCATTTCCGAGGACGACGTGATCAAGAAGATCATGCTGAAGGACACGGTCGACGGCGAGTTCACGACCGTCGACGACGTCGCCGAGGTCGCGCTGTTCTTCGCCGCCTTCCCGAGCAATGCGCTGACCGGCCAATCGCTCGTGGCGAGCCACGGCTGGCACATGCAATAGCGCCGCGTGCGGCGCGGGCCGACCCTAGCGCGCGTCGGCGGCGGTGGCCGCAGTTGCGGTTGCGGTTGCGCGTGCGCTGTCCCGGCGCCGGGCGCGCAGCCACATCAAGAGCCCGGTCACCATGAGCGTCGGCGGCATCAGTCCACCCAGAAACGTCACGAAGCGGCCGACCGGCCCGCCGGCGCTGCCCTCGTGCAGGATGCGTTGCCAGAGCAGGAACGTGTCGCCGCTTCCGCGGCTCGCACGGTCGATGCGATTGACGATCGCGCGTGAGCGCGGATCGAGATAGACGACGGTTCCCGACCGGGACGTGGTGTCGTCCGCTTCCCGCAAGTTGACACGGTAGGCACCGCGCGGACCGCCGGGAAATCCGAAGCCGATCACCCGTGCGTTGGGCACCGCTTCGCGCGCGAGCGCCACGGCGTCGTCGGGCGGCATCGGACGACCGCTGCCTTCGGGCACCTGCACCGCCCGCGGCGACGGCGACACTTTTGCGAACAGGCCGACGACCGCTCGTCCGGCGTCGGCGTACGCGAGGAAGATGCCGGTGAGCGACAGCATCGCAAGGACGATCGCGCCCCAGAAGCCGATCGTGTAGTGCAAGCTGCGATGCAGCGCGAAGCCCGGCCTGAATCCGAACGTCGAGCGCCGCCAGCGGCCCGCGGGCCACCAGAGATAGATGCCGCTGAGCGACGAGATCAGCATGCCGATGCCGACGACGCCGACGATCTCGCGGCCCTTGTATTCGCGCAGCGCCAGCGATTCGTGGAAGTCGTGGAGCCAGCCCAGCAAGTCGCGGCCGCCGGCCATGTCGAGCACGCGGCCCGTCGGCGGGTCGAGGTAGGCGCGCTGGAATGCGGCGTCGCCTCGGGCGCGCAGGAACACCATCACGGGACCGCCCTCCTGGTCGGGCAGGCGCAGCGCCGTGGCGCGGGCACCGTTCGCCAGCGCCAGTTCGGCGCGCAACGCGTACTCGGCGATCGCCAGTGGAGCTTCCGTCCCTGTCACCGCATGGCGCTGCGGATTCATCCACGCGTCGATCGCCTCGTCGTAGACGAGGATGCTGCCGGAAAGACCGAGCAGCGCGCCGACGACGCCGAGCGTCAGTCCGAGCCAGAGGTGGATCTGCACCCACACCGCGCGCCACGCGATTCGCGGGGTCGTCACTGCGTTACGAGGCTTCACGGTTCGGACCACATGCGCAGGAGGTTGTGATAGGTGCCGGTCAGCGAGACCAGCGCCGCGTGGCCTGGCGCATCCTGCGTCAGGCGCACGATCGCCATGTCGAGGTCGAACAAAAGCGAGCGCTGGGCGTCGTCGCGCACGAGGCTCTGGATCCAGAAGAACGACGCGACGCGCGTACCCTTCGTCACCGGCGTCACCCGATGCACGCTGCTGGCCGGATAGAGCACGAGGCCGCCGGCGGGCAGCTTCACGGCGTGCGCACCGAACGTGTCGTGAACCTGCAATGCGCCGCCTTCGTATTCCTCCGGCGCCGCCAGGAAGAGCGTCGCCGAAATGTCGGTCCGGATCTTGGCGGCCGTGCCGGGAATGAGCCGCACGGCGCCATCGACGTGGTCGCCGAACGCCATGCCGGCGGCCGCTTCGTAGCGATTGAACATCGGCGGATAGATATGCGCGGGCAGCGCCGCGCTCAGGAACAGCGGATGGCGCTCGAGGGCCGCCAGGACGATTCCGCCGAGCTCGCGAGCGACGTTCGAGTCTTCGGCGATCTGCAGGTTGTGCTTCACGTGCGCGCCCTGGTGCCCTGCGGTGGCGCGCCCATCGACCCAGTCGGCATCCGCCGCGTCCAGGCGCGCACGCATCTCGCTCACCTGTTCGCCGCGAAGTATGCCGGGGACGTGGAGCAGCATGGCACCTACTCGAACTTGTAGATGACCGACAACAGCGCCTGCAAATTGGTGCCGGGTACCGAGCGCCCGCGGTCGGAGGGAATCAGCGCATCGTAATTCAGGCGATCGGTCAGGTTGAAGACGTTGAGCTGGATCGTGTAGTTGCGCTGCTGGTAGGCGAGCATCGCGTCCCAGCGGAAGTAGTCGGGCACCTTGACCGCGTTGGTGTTGGAGGTATAGCGGTCCGACATGTACGTGATGCCCGTGCCGGCCTGCCATTCGCGCGTGAAGTTGTACGCGGTCCAGAGCGCCGCGCTGTTCTGCGGCGTGTTCGCGGGGACCTTGCCTTGCGTGGCGTCTATCGTGGACGCGCTGACGATCTCCGCGTCGAGATACGTATAGCCGCCGAATACCTGCCACGCGGGCGTGATGCGCCCGGCGACGCTCACCTGGAAACCTCGTACGCGAACGTCGCCCGTCAGCTCGTACACGCCCGGCGAGATCTGCGAGCGCGTGTGGTCCTTCTCGATCTGGAAGATCGCGGAGGTGACCGAGAGGTTGCCCTCCAGCAGATCCCATTTGCCTCCGAGCTCGTACTGCTTGCTCGTTTCCGGGTCGAGGCTCTGCTGGCCGCTCGTCAGCGTGAGCGTTTCGAGCGATGGATTGAACGACGTTCCGTAGGAGACGTAGTACGACTGCACGTCGGTCGGCTGGTAGATCACGCCGGCGCGCACGCTCGTGAAGCCGATGCTCTGCGAAGCGGAAGGAGGTTGGTTGATCGTGTTCGTCAGGCTCGCGTTGTAGCGATCGTAGCGGACGCCCGCGACCACCTTCCAGGTCTGGAGGAAGGACATCGTGTCGTTGAGGTAGGGCGCGACGTCGGTGGCCTTCGCGTTCACGTGGTTGCCGGTGACCTCGGGTATGTAGCCGGCCGGGTCGTAGGTGGGCGAGACGAGCGGCACGGCCCGGAAGATATTGTTGGGATTGCCCGGGATGTTGCGCGTGTAGTTCTGGGTATCGTTGCGGTCCTGTCCGAGCTCGAGTCCGGTGATGAGCAGATGTGAAATCGGCCCCGTCTGAAATTCGGTGATGAGGTCGGTCTGGTTGTAGAACGACGAATCCGCGATGTCGCGGTCGTGGCTGCCGATGCCGACGTAGAGCTGGTCGAGCGGCAGCGAGGTGAGATTGGCGAGATTGGTAGCGGGGAAGGCCGTGTAGACGCCGGTGCTGCTCAGCGTGCCGACGTTGTTGGGACCCGATTCGCGTGCGTCGATCTTGTACTCCGAGTATTGGGTCTGGTTGCGCAGCTCGACGGTCGGCGTGAACTTGTGCGTGACGTGGCGTTCAGGTTGACGACGTCCTGGATCGTGCGGTCGTCGGTTGCGCCGTAGAAATTCTTGCGATTCACCGTCGCGGGCGCGCCATTGACCGGCGGCAGTCCGTAGTCGGGCATGTCGTGGTTGTGGGTCAGGAGCGCGTTGAAGGTCGCCTCCGTCGGCGTGCCGAGCCCGAGCGTCAGGGCCGGCGCGACGCCGTAGTCGTCGCTCTTCATCACGTCGCGCGTGGAGTGCACGTCCTGCGCCATGCCCGAAACGCGGAATGCCGCCGTGTTCGAGACCGGCTGATTGACGTCGAAGGTCCCGCGCACCGACGGCTGCGTACCCGCCGTCAGCGTCGCGGTCGCAAATGGCGTCAGTGAGGGAAACTTGCTCACCTGGTTGATGATGCCGCCGGTGGAGCCCCGGCCGAAGAGCATCGAGGAGGGGCCTTGCAGCACTTCGACCGCATCGAGCGAGAACACGTCGCGGTAATACTGCCCGCGATCGCGCATCGAATCGAGATAGAGGTCCGTGCGCGCGGAAAAGCCGCGCAGATTGAAGTTGTTCCCGATGGTGCCGCCTTCGGCGGCGCCGATCGTGATGCCCGGTACGTTGCGCAGCGCGTCGGCAAGGCTGGTCGCCCCTTGCGCCTGCATCAGCGCGCTGTTGATGATCGTCACCGATTGCGGGATGTCGCGGATCGGCGTCGGGACGCCGGCGCCGATGGTCGCGGCATTGGTCTGGTAGTCCTCGTTGCGGACCGGCTCCTTGACCTTCACCTCCGGCAGCGTGGCCTCGCCCTGGGACTGCGCAAGCGCGGCGGCGGGTGTCAATGCAATGCCTGCGAGCATGGCCGCGCCGAGCGGCAGCGAAGGACGCGCCGGCGTCGGGCCAGGGGCACGCGTGCGGCGCGCACGGATGGCCTGGGCAGTCGCCAGGGCCAGCGGGGAAAAGTGGAATCGGGCGTGTGGCATTGGATCGTCGGCATTCGTGGCGAGGCCTTGGTGTTGCAAGTGGCGTGGCGGGACTGCCAAGGCTTGCGGCCCTCGCTTGCACGCGAAGCTATCGTCTATTGCGCGATCGACGGATCGGATACGAAGCCAATCCGTTGCACGCCGGAGCGCGCCGCGGCCGCCACGACCTCGGCGATGGTCTGGTACTGCGTCGTGCGGTCCGCCCGCAGGTGCAGCTCCGGCTGCGGCATGCGGCGGCCCGCCGCCGCGAGGCGCGTCAGGAGCTCCGCACCGTCGACGACCTCGCCGTTCCAAAACACCGTGCCGTCGGCATTGATCGACAGGACGATGTGGTCGGGCCTCGTGAGGTTGGGCGAGCTCGTCGCCTTGGGCAGGTCGACCTTCACCGCATGCGTCAAAAGCGGCGCCGTGATGATGAAGATCACGAGCAGGACGAGCATGACGTCGATCAGCGGGATCATGTTGATCTCCGCCATCGTGCGGGCCGTGCCACTGCGCTCGAAGTTGCCGAATGCCATGGTCAGGCTCCGCTTTTCACGGGCGCGCCCTGCGGGATCGTATGCGCGGTCGTCTCGTGCACATGCGACCCCGTCGTGAGAAACGCGAACACGTCGTGCGCAAACGAATCGAGCTCGGCCAGCACGACGCGGTTGCCGCGCACGAACGCGTTGTAGGCCAGCACCGCGGGGATCGCCACGAAGAGTCCCGCGGCGGTCATGATGAGCGCCTCACCGACCGGCCCCGCGACCTTGTCGAGCGTTCCCTGGCCCGACATCCCGATGGCCGTCAGCGCGTGGAACACGCCCACACGGTCCCGAACAGTCCAACGAACGGCGAGATGCTGCCGATCGACGCCAGGATGGTGAGTCCTGATTCGAGGCGCGCGGTTTCCTCGTCGATGACGCGACGCATCGCGCGCAGCAGGAACTCGGACGCGCTGCCGGCCTCGCCGAGCCGGTGTGCGCCATGGCGCTCGTGGTGTCGCGCCGACGCGATCGCCCGCTGCGCGAGGCGCGAGAACGGCTCGTCGGGTGCCCGCTCGGCAGCCGCAGCGCGACCGCCTGCATCGAGGGCGCGTTCCAGAACGACTCGAGGAACCTGGACGCGCGCCGCCGGATCGTGATGGTCTGCAGACTCTTCGTGATGATGAGATACCACGTGGCAAGCGACATGATCGCCAGCAAGGCCAGCACGGTGCGCCCGACACCGTCGCTTTGGGCGATGAAGCTCGCCAAGGTCACGCCCTGCACGGGTTCCATGGATGGTCAACGCTCCAAAGTGAAGTTGATCGGCACGATCACCCACGCCGCGACCGCCTGGTCGCCTTGCCGCGCGGGGACGAAGCGCCAGCGCTTGACCGTTTCGAGCGCCGTGGTGTCGAGGCTCGTCGACCCGCTCGATTCCTTGAGCTCGACCTTCTCCGCGAGACCGCCTGCCGTCACGTGAAGGCGGAGCAGCACGCGGCCCTGCTCGCCGGCGCGGCGGGCGAGCGGTGGATACCGCGGCGGTGGATTGTCGAGATACGCGGCGTTGAAGCTCGGCGGCGTGGTCGGAAGTACCGGCTTCTCGACGGGCGCGGCAGGCTCGATGGGAGGCAACGGCTTCACGACTTCCAGAACAGGCGCCTGGAATGTCGCGGGCTCCGGCGCCGTCTGCGGCGTGATGGCGAAGAGCGGCGCCGGCTCGATGGGGCGCGGGAGGACGGGCCTCATGATCGGCTTGACCGGCAACGGTTTGGGCGGCTCCGGCGGGCGCTCGATGGGCGGTGTAATGAGATCCACCGTGATCGGCGCGGCGGCGACCAGCGCCTCGCGTACCGGCGCGTAGCTCAGGAGTCCGGCGATCAGCGCGACGTGCAGGATGGCGGCCGCCGCGAAGCCGACACGCTGCGCATTCCGATCGGCAGGGGAGCGAACTGCAAGCAACGACAGTCCTTGGTTGCGAGGGTCCGGCATGCAGGCTGCGCTGACGTGGCGGGCGAAAGGCGGGCGAGGCCGGCTCGGTCAGGCGATGCTCGGGATCGCCAGGACCATCACGCAGCGCGGGCCCCGCAACCAGATGCCGGCGTCCCAAGGGTAGGCCATTTGCGCATCGTCATACATACGCTAATGATAACGATTCGTATTTACAATGTAAAGCCCCGATTCTCACCCTCGCACCGGGCGCTCAGTCGTCAGGCGCGGCGCCCGAGCGCCGCCGACTCTGACCCCGGGCACTAAAAAGGGCGGACGCATGCGTCCGCCCTCGGCCCGAAATCGGGGAACTTACGTCGAAGGCGGCGAAGGCTCCTTGCGCGTCTCGATGATCTCGAGCGGCTCGCTCGCAATCTCGACGCGGGGCGGGCGCACGCGCTTGGGCCGCGGCGTCGCGATCTCCTCGGCCGGCGCCGGCGCGCGGTGGCTCGTCTCCACGAGGACGAGATCGGAGTCCGCCGGGAGCGTCAACGCGATGGGCGGAAGCTCCGGCACCATCGATCGCTCGACGATGGCGTGGGACAGGCTCCACATGGACCTCCGGCGATGGATTCGACGCCTCGGCCACCGTCTCGACGGGGGCTGACTCGCCTTGCGCGACCGGCATCTCACTTTCAACGGGCTGGGCGGTTCGCTGGGCTCGCGGCTCCCGTGGCTCGCGCGGAGGTCTGGGCTCGCGCGGCGTCTTCGGCGGCCGCGCTTCGCGGACCGGCGGCGGCGTGTCGGCGGCGGGTTCGCCGCCCGCGACCATCTCCACCACCTCGGCCACGCTCGGTGCCGTGAGCGAATCGCGCGCCTTGGCGTCGGCCGCAGCCGGACGCTCACCGCGCTCGCCGCCACGGCCACGACGTCCGCGCCGCCGGCGCCCGCCTTCCTTGGCCTCGCTCGATTGCGGCTGCGTCGGCCCGGCGGAAGTCATCGCAGCGACGTCCTCCGTCACCAGTGCGCCCTCGTTCTTGTGCTCGCGCGGCTTCTGGGGCTCGCGCTGCGCGCCGCGATTGCCGTCGCGCCGCTCGTCGCGACGCGGTGTGGCTTGCGGTCCGGCGCCGCCGCGACTCTGCTGCGAGTCGCGCTGGCCCTCGTGCCGTTGTTCACGCTGCTCGCCGCGATGGTCGCGGCGCTGCTCACCGCCGCGCCGTGCCTCGCGCGGCTCGTCCCGCGCGCTCGCCGCCGCGGCGCCTCGCCGCGATGACGTTCGCGGTCGTCTGCGCGGCGGCTGTCGCGCCGGCCATCGCGGGCGCGATCGGCGGGACGCGCGTCACGCGCAGTCTTGACCTCGGCGACTGAGGGTGGCGCCGCCGGCTTCGCGCGGAACCATTCGAGCATGCGCGCGAACCACGTTTCGCCCGCTCGGGATGTCGACGCGCTCGCATCGACGACGGGCTTCTCGACCGGCAGCGGCGCAGGCTGTGCGGGCGCGATCCCCTTGACCATCGCCTCCTGGCGCGGTGCGCTCGCCTCTTCCTTGATCTGCTGCGCCGGATCTATCTTCTCCGGCTCCTTCACCATGTCGAACGACAGCGGCAGCGGCTCGCCCTGGTTGAGGTCGTCGTGGCGCAGGCGCTCGAGCTGTAGTTCGGCGTCTCGAGGTGCCGGTTGGGCACCAGCAGCACGTTGACCTTGATCGCGTCTCGATCGTCGTGCACTCGGTGCGCTTCTCGTTGAGCAGGAACGTCGCCGACGTCGACCGGCACCTGCGCGACGACCTGCGCGGTGTTCTCCTTCATCGCCTCTTCCTGCATGATGCGCAGGATGTGCAGCGCCGTGGACTCGGTGCCGCGGATGTGGCCGATGCCGTTGCAGCGCGGGCAGGGGATGTGGCGCCGTTCGCGCGAGCGCCGGGCGCAGGCGCTGGCGCGACAGCTCCATCAGGCCGAAGCGCGAGATCTTGCCGAGCTGCACGCGCGCGCGGTCGTACTTGCAGCGCATCGCGCAGGCGGTTCTCGACCTCGCGCTGGTTCTTGCGCGCTCTCCATGTCGATGAAGTCGATGACGATCAGGCCGCCCAGGTCGCGCAGGCGCAGCTGGCGCGCGATTTCGTCGGCCGCCTCGAGATTGGTGCTGAAGGCGGTCTCCTCGATGTCGCCGCCCTTGGTCGCGCGCGCCGAATTGACGTCGACCGAGACCAGCGCCTCGGTGTGGTCGATCACGATCGCGCCGCCGGAGGGCAACGGGACCTGCCGCGCGTAGGCGGTCTCGATCTGGTGCTCGATCTGGAAGCGCGAGAACAGCGGCACGTCGTCGTTGTAGAGCTTGACCCGGTTGCACGTTGGCCGGCATCACGTGGCTCATGAACTGCTGCGCCTGCTCGAAGATCGCGTCGGTGTCGATCAGGATCTCGCCGATGTCCGGATGGAAGTAATCGCGGATCGCGCGGATGACCAGGCTCGATTCCTGGTAGATCAGGATAGGCGCCGGCCTGCATCTTGCGCGGCGTCCGTCGATGGCGTGCCAGAGCTTGCAGCAGGTAGTTCAGGTCCCACTGCAGCTCCTCGGCGCGTGCGGCCGATGCCGGCGGTGCGGGCGATCACGCTCATGCCCTGCGGGTACTCGAGCTGGTCGATGGCTCGCGCAGCTCGTTGCGGTCCTCGCCCTCGATGCGGCGCGACACGCCGCCGCCGCGCGGGTTGTTCGGCATCAGCACCAGATAGCGGCCGGCCAGCGAGATGTAGGTGGTGAGCGCCGCGCCCTTGTTGCCGCGCTCTTCCTTCTCGACCTGGACGATCAGCTCCTGGCCTTCCTTGCAGCTGCGTCCTGGATGCGTGCCTTGCCGCGGCGTCGCGCGTCGCCGTCGCGGAAGTAGTCGCGGGAGATTTCCTTGAACGGCAGGAAGCCGTGGCGGTCGTCGCCGTAGTCGACGAAGCAGGCTTCGAGCGACGGCTCGACGCGGGTGATGACGGCCTTGTAGATGTTGCCCTTGCGCTGCTCCTTGGCGGCGGATTCGATGTCGAGGTCGATCAGCTTCTGGCCGTCGACGATCGCCAGCCGGAGTTCCTCGGCCTGGGTGGCATTGAACAGCATGCGTTTCATGTGCATTCCCCAGCGCGAGGCGCCGCGGGCAGGCGGAGGCGAAGCAAGACGCGCCGCGATTCGCGCGGCGGCAAAGCGCTAGCTGACGGCGGTCGCAGGCGACGACAGACGGATCCGGCTCGCAGAGGAGCCGGCAGGCGAGAGCGGTGCGCGAGGGCAGTTGAGCGCATCGGCATGGCGGTTCGAGCCCGCGAGTGTGACGGGGAGGACGGGCTCTCGTCGTGTTTCGTGTCTTCGTGATGCGAACAAGCGGTGGATCATCATCCGGCTGCCGGACCGGGGCCAGCAGCGCACTGGCGCCGCGATGGGGCGGCCGGGTACGGAAAATCTCGCTCTGGGCGCCGCGCAATGCGCCGCTTCGAACCGGCCGCTGCCGGGTGCGGAGACTGCGCTCATCCTTTACCATCGCTACTTTTCTCGGGGTGCAACGCCCGGCCGGCGAGCGACTTGAAGCCGGCTTGTTCGCGTCGCGCCTTCGTAAGTGCGCGGGACTGCGCGCAAAGCACATCGGGTCAAGGCGATCCGGACCACTGGGACCGGTTGCGCGCCTTGAGCAGGCACCCTGCGCGGCTTCGGCGACAATTATAAGCGAATGAATGAGTTAAGCAAGGATTCTGTGGCCTGGCTCACGGTCGGCGAGGCGGGCGGCCGGGCAGCGGGTCGACAATTTTCTGCGCGCGTCGCTCAAGGGCGTCCCGAAAAGCCATATCTACCGGATCCTTCGCAGCGGCGAGGTCCGCGTGAACAAAGGCGCGGGTCGGCCCGGATACGCGGCTGGCGTTGGGCGACGTCGTGCGCGTGCCGCCGGTGCGAATCGGCGGCGCCGGCGGCGCGGGCGGCCGGCGCGGAGCCGGCGCCGGCCGTCAGCTGCCGATCCTGTTCGAAGACGACGCGCTGATCGCGATCGACAAGCCGGCCGGGCTCGCCGTGCACGGCGGCAGCGGGATCGCGTTCGGAGTGATCGAGCAGATGCGCGCGGCCCGGCCCGAGGCGCCGCTTCCTCGAGCTCGTGCATCGGCTCGACCGCGAGACGTCGGGCGTGATGCTGCTCGCCAAGAAGCGCACTGCGCTGGTCGGGCTGCATGCCGCAGCTGCGCGAAGGCGCGGGTCGACAAGCGCTACCTCGTGCTGGTCCGCGGCACGCTGGCGGGACGAGATGCGGCGCGGTGCGGCTTGCGTTGCACAAGTTCTCGACACGGGAGGGCGAGCGGCGCGTCCGGGTCGACGACGGACGGCGCCGGAGGCCGACGACGATCTTCCGACGGCAGGCGACCTGGTTCGCGCGCGACCCGCCGTTGGCGCTGCTCGAGGCCGAGCTGCAAGACCGGGCGCACGCACCAGATCCGCGTGCACCTCGCGCATCTCGGATTTCCGTTGGCGGGCGACGACAAGTACGGCGACTTCGCGTGGAACAAGGCGCTCGCCAAGGAAGGGTCTGAAGCGGATGTTCCTGCACGCGCGACGGCTCGCGTTCGTGCATCCGCTCGACGGGCCAATCGATGGCGCTCGACGCGCCATTGCCGGCGGACCTCACGAGCTTCGTCGCGCGGCTCGATGCGCGCCAGCGGATCCGCATGCGTGACGCCGCCGACCGCCGGTTCCGGCTGCTCGTCTTCGACTGGGACGGCACGCTTGCCGACTCGACCGCGATCATCGCGCAGGCCATCCAGGCGGCGCTGCGCGACATGGGCGAGGCCGTACCCGACGCCAGCGCAGCGCGCTACGTCATCGGCCTCGGCCTCGCGGATGCGCTGCGACGGGTCGCGCCCGCGCTTCCGATGCAGCGCCACGCGGAGTTGGCGGCGCACTATCGCAAGCACTACCTCGCGCGCGAAGATGACATCCCGCTCTTTGGCGGCGCGGTGGAAATGCTCGACGAGCTCGAGCGGGCCGGGTATTGGCTGGCCATCGCGACCGGCAAGACTCGAGCGGGGCTCGACCGGGTCCTCGAGCAAGAACGGCTTGCGAACTCGCTTCCACGCGACGCGCTGCGCCGACGAGGGCTCATCCGAAGCCTCACCCGGACATGCTGCTGCACCTGATGGGGCGGTTGGGCGTCGAACCGGCGCAGACGCTGATGATCGGCGACACGACGCACGATCTGGAGCTTGCGCGAAACGCGGGCGTCGCGGGGCTCGCCGTAGCGTACGGGGCGCACGACGCGGAAGGATTGGGGCGAATGGCGCCCCTCACCACGGCATACTCGATCGCAGAGTTGCAGAAGTGGCTGGCGGCGAACGGGTAAGCCTGTCGCGATCGCGCGACGACGCGATTAGCGGGCGATCGACACGAGATTCATCGCGACGGCGCGCGCGATGGCTTCGCCGCGATTCAAGGCGCGCAGCTTCGTGACCACGTTGCCGAAATGAAAATTGGCCGTGCGCTCGGAGATGCCGAGCTTCAGTCCGATGTCGGCGCTGGTCATGCCGCGCGCTGCGAGGGCGATGCATTCGCGCTCGCGCTCGGTCAAGTCACTTGGACGATGGTCCCGCGAATCCTCCCGGCAGCGTGCGATCATCGCTTCGTGCACGAAGCCCGCCAGCAGCGCCACCGTGCCGAGCCGGCCGCGAATCTCCTCCTCGTGAGAGGAGCCACGGATTCTGGAGCTCGAATCCCATGCGATCACGATGCTGCGCCCATGCACGTCGTGCAGCGACATCGCCACGCCGCCACGAATCGAACGGCGACCGGCATCGGCGAGGAACGCCTGCGATCGCATGTCGAGACCGTCCGGCGCGCCGTCCCAGACGATGGGAACCGAGCGACCCCACGTTTTCGTTACCCGAGGGTCGACAAAGTGATAGCCGCGTGCCGCGTAGCGCGAGGTCCAGCCGCGGCCCGCCGTGGTCCAATGCCCGAGTAGCTGCGGAGGGGTCACATCGTGCGTCAGCACGAGATACGAAAAGCCGTCGAATCCGAGGCCGGCCGCAAGCGCCACGAAGCCATCGAGTCTTTCGCCGGATTGGGTGCGAGCGCCAAGCGCCGAGGTCACCGCGTCGGCCATGCTTGCGAAGGTCAAGTCGCCCTGCGAGCACACTTTCGATTGCGCCATTCTTCGCCCCCGCTTGCCGATCGGACCTGGTGGAATCCCGAAGCAACAACTGCAGGCTACGGTTGTTTTCGGGCTGCCGCTACTGTAGATGTGGGCGGAGGGTGCGTGAGCTTTGAAGCGACGAATTGCGCGAGCGCTGTGTGCCAAGCGGTTGAATTGATGGCCTTGTTGAAAACGGACCTGTCGAAAGCTACCTGTACTTTTCTACAGGTGTGCGGATGGAAGGGAACCTTTGCCCGCCTGCACCACCCCGCTCTGCACGGCAAGGGCGACCGCCTCCTGGCGGTTCGCGGCGCCAAGCTTGCTGCGAATGCTGTCGAAGTGAAATTGAACGGTGCGCGAGCTGATCTCGAGCTTCATCGCGATGTCGTCGGTCGTGAGGCCACGTGCCGCGAGTGTCAAACACTCGCGCTCGCGTTTCGAAAGCGGAGCCCCCGCCGACCGCGGAGCGGCGCCGATCTCGATCACCGACCGCATGAAGATCTCGTGGAAATAGTGTCCGAACATCATGATGTCCGGAAGATTTCGAGTGATGGCCTGCAAGCGGATGTCGTCGTTCGTCGGAATGGGCGAGTTGAGCGCGACGAGAACGTGGGAGTTTTGCGGGCCGTGAAACATGAAGCTGACGCCGCTCGCTATACCGTGGTCAAGTGCGTCGTCCAGGAACGCATCGGGTTTGGCGCCGCGACCACGTACGTTGGTCTGGTCCCAGATCAACGGCACCGCGCTATCCCAAGTCACGACGACGCGCGGATCCACCTCGACATACGCCATCTGGTCGTAGCGAACGACCCACGCCAGCGGTAGCGTCGTATAGACATAGGCCTTTTGCTCATGGTCAGGCTTGCTCATCGCCGACGCTGCGTATAAGAAGGTCTCGAATCCGAGATGGCGTGTGATCGAATCGACGAACGGGAGGAGATCGCTGCCCTGCCGAGCGGCTGCGATCAATGCGGACAGGAACGGCGGCACGTACTGCTGCGGCCGCAGGTCGACTTTTCCAGGGAGAAGAGGCTCGAGCACGTTACTCCTCGGTCAGCTTATTGAGCTGGAACAGTATCCTTCACCTTGTCGAGCCAGCGCGAGCTCGGATCGTCCCATCCTGAACCGCGAGCGCGATGGCCTCTTGACGGTTCGCCGCACCGAGCTTGCTCCGAATGGTGTCGAAGTGAAATTGTACGGTGCGAGCGCTGATCTGCAGCTTTGTCGAGATATCAGGTGTGGTCATGCCGCCTGCCGCCAGCGCCAAGCACTGATGCTCCCGCTTCGAGAGTGGCGCAACGGCATTCGGCGGCGGAATGACCTCGGTGAGGGCGGATCGCAGTGGACCATGAAACATGAAAGCGACACCGCTGGCGACATCGAAGGCGAGGGCGTCGTCGAGGAACGCATCGATCTTAGCTCCGTAGCCGCGAATGCAACTCTGGTCCCAAATGAGCGGCACCGCACTTCTGCACGTTAGATATATGCGCGGATCGCATTCGATGTACGCCAAACGATCGTATCGCTCCACCCACTCCGGCGACATCGTGGTGTAAACGACTGATCTGCCGTTCCGATCTGGTCGTGGCTCGGCGGTGGCGCCATGCATGAAATGATCGAATCCTAGATGCTCGGCAACTGACTTCACGTACGGAAGTAATTGTCGGCCGGACTCGGCGGCGGTGACGAGCGAAGCCAGGAACGGTGGGATAAGCTGGCTGCGGCGCAAGTGCGGCTTTCCGGGGAGTATGTGCTCAAGCATTGATATTCCTCGAGCGACCGGCTGTGAGATCGAAGGGACCTGCCGTATCGGATGCGGGGGCTGGACTCCGGAGATATCCGGCCTTTATTGCACCCGTCCGCACGGCAATGGCGATCGCCTCCAGCCGATTCGCGGCTCCAAGCTTGCCTCGAATGCTGTCGAAGTGAAACTGCACAGTCCTGGTGCTGATCGCCAATTTGCCGGCAATGTCGTCGGTGGTCTGCCCATGTGAAGCCAACTCGAGGCACTCGCGCTCCCGACGCGAAAGTGGCGCGCCGGCCGAACGCGGAGCGAGTCCGGCCTCCCCACCAAACTCCTGTGCGGGCTTGACCGCGGGCGCTGGCCAATTGCTGTCTACGTAGGCATATGTTTGCCAATGACGATACCGGAGACTTGGCGCAATTCCTACCCGCCATTGTCCGATACAAAGAAGAAACCGTTATGGCGCCTCGAGTTGCATTGCATTGCTCCGGGGGCGCATTAGATCCTCTCAGTGCTTGTCCGGCGGAATTCCACCCACTAACCCGCCCGGCCCGATACCCCGTTCCCGGAACCATCCCTTCCGCATCTCCAGCGCATACATCGCCGGCCCCTTCGACCAATGCGAGTCTTCGGTCTGCGGCGCCATGTCCTCGATGTTGATGATGCGGCCATCGGCGCCGATGAAGGCGATCGACAATGGAATGAACGTGTTCTTCATCCAGAATGCCTGCGGCTCGGCGCGCTCGAATACGAACAGCATCCCGCGATCGGGCTGCAAGCTGAAGCGGTTCATGAGTCCGAGCGCGCGCTGTTCCGGCGTGACGGCGACTTCCGCGACGAGCTTGTGGCCGCCGATCGTGAGCGTGGTGGACGGAAGCTCGGCCGCGGCGCAGAGAGGGCACTGCGATGCGGCGAAGGCGAGCGCAAGGATAAGCGATCGGATCATAAGGACGATTCTTTCAGTGCAACTCTCGCGCGATGCTGGTAGGTGAGCCAGAGCACAAAGCTTACCGCCATGAACCCGCCCATGCCCAATGCCAGTATGAACAGCGATCGGGAGAGCACCGGCGCGACCATCGCGGCCACGGCGCCGCCCAGCGCGAACTGGACGAAGCCCTGCAGCGACGACGTCATGCCGCGCATCGTGGGAAAAAGGTCGAGCAGCAGCAAGGTCACGCTGGGCATGATGAGGGCGGTTCCGATCGTATAGATCATGATCGGCAGGACGTTGAGCGGCACGAAAGGCGGCAGGAGCGTGCACACGATCAGGTTGACCACGACGGCGCACGCAAGCAAACCGTACCCGACGCGGATGGTGTGCTTGGGTGACAAGCGGCCGGCCAGCCTGCCCGACAGGTAGGCGCCGATCATGATGCCGACGGTCATGGGCACGAACAGGACTGCGAAAGCCCACGTGGATACACCGAGAAGGCCTACCAGAAAAACGGGCGCCGACGCGATGTAGAGGAAGAAGCCGCAGAAATTGAGCGAGGGGACGAGCGCTAAGAGCGCGAACTTCGGCTGTCCGAGCACCGTGCGGTAGTTGCGCCACAACGCCACGGGATGGAGCGCATGGCGCTGCGCCTTCGGTAGCGTCTCGGGCAACGAGCGAACGCTGATGACGATCATCGCAGCGGTCCACATGAGCATCACCCAGAAGATCGAGCGCCACCCGAGCAGATTGAGGAGCGCGCCGCCGACGATCGGGGCCACCGCGGGGCCGACGCCGAACACCAGCGTCATCTGGGACATCATCCGCTGTGCCTCGGGACCCTGATAGCGGTCGCGAATGATCGCGCGACCGACGACGAGGCCCGCGCCCGCCGACAATCCCTGCAACCCGCGGGATAGCCAGAGCGACTGAAGATTGCCCGCGATCGCGCACCCGAGCGTTCCCACCGCGAACACGACAAGGCTGCCGATGATGATCGGCCGGCGACCGAGCGAATCCGATAGCGCGCCATGCCACAGCATCATGAAGGCGTACGCGAACATGTAGATCGACAGCGACTGCTGGAGTCCGAGTTGCGAAGCGTCGATTTCCGCGCCGATCGCCGGAAACGCGGGCAGGTACATGTCGACTGCGAACGGCCCCAGCATGGCGAGCGAGGCGAGCAGCGCCGCAAGCGCCCAGGACCGCCGGTGGGTGATCAGCGTCGCGTCGACGACGTCGCTCATCGGCGCACGCGGCCCTCGAGTGCGGCATCGATGGCGGCGCGCGTGTATTGCGGGGCGAACAGCGTGATGAAGGCGTACACGTAGCCGCGCAGGAACACGCCATGGCGCAGCGCAAGGCGCGTGGTGGACGGCGCGAAGAGATGATCGGCGTCGAGCTTTTCGAAGGCCACGTCGCGCGCGGGGTCGTAGGCCATCTGCGCAATGATCCCCACGCCCATTCCCAGTTCGACGTACGTCTTGATGACGTCGGAGTCGAGCGCCGTCAGCACGACGTTGGGCTCGAGGCCCTTGCGCGGAGAACGCGGCGTTGATTGCCGAGCGGCCGGTGAAGCTGAAGTCGTACGTGACGATCGGGAACTTGGCGAGCGATTCGAGCGTCAGCGGCCCCATCCGAGCAAGGGGATGGCGCTTCGGCACGATCACGAGGCGATTCCATTCGTAGCAGGGCAGCGTCACGAGCTCGGGAAAGTCCGCGAGCGCTTCGGTGGCGATGCCGATGTCCGATTCGCCGCGCACGGTGTGCTCGGCCACCTGGATCGGATTGCCCTGGTGCAGCATGACCTTGACCTTCGGATAGCGCGTGGCGAACTCGCGCAGCACCTTCGGCAGCACGTAGCGCGCCTGCGTGTGCGTGGTGGCGATCGCGAGGGTTCCCGTGTCCTCGCCCCGAAACTCTTCGGCGACCCGCTTCATGTTCGCGATCTCGCGCATCGCGCGCCGGGCGGTGGTCACCACGATCTCGCCTGCGGGCGTCAGCGACGCGAGACGCTTGCCCTGGCGCACGAAGATCGACAAGCCCAGTTCGTCCTCGAGCTGTCGGATCTGCTTGCTGATGCCGGGCTGCGAGGTGAACAGCGCTTCGGCGGCATCCGATACGTTGAGGCCGTTGTCGACAATCGCGCAAAGATACTTGAGCTGCTGGAGGTTCAACGCTATATAACCGGGACGTGGATATCTGCGACAATTATATATCCACTTGGCAGCTTTCCTCTCCGATGGCGCAGTACTTCACGGTCCACCCCAGGGACCCGCAGCCGCGGCTCATTCGCCTGGCTGCGCAAATCCTGCGCGACGGCGGCGTCATCGCCTATCCCACCGACTCGAGCTATGCGTTGGGTTGCCGCCTGGGCGATGCGGAAGCGGCCGCAAGGGTACGCAGGATCCGCGGCCTGGGCGACGCTCACTTCCTGACGCTGGTCTGTCGTGACTTGGCCGACGCCGGGCGCTTTGCGCGCCTCGCCAATTGGCAATTCAGAATCGTTCGCCAGGGAGTGCCCGGATCGTTTACTTTCCTGCTGCCCGCCACTCGCGAAGTGCCGCGCCGCCTGCAGAACCCGAAGCGCCACACCGTCGGCATTCGCGTGCCCGATCATCCGGTGGCGCAAGCGCTCTTAGCCGAGCTCGGAGAGCCCATCCTGTCGACGACGCTCCTGCCAGCGGACGCCGCGGTCCCGTTGAACGATCCCGAAGCGATCCGCGACACCTTGCAGACGCAGATCGATCTCGTCATCGACGCGGGCCCGTGCGCGGGCGTTCCCACGACGGTGGTCGATCTCGGGAGCGAGCCGGGCTCGGTGATACGGCTGGGCGGCGGCGATCCCGGGCGACTGGGCTTGACCGTCGAATGAGCGGAGAGCCCC
Source organism: uncultured Alphaproteobacteria bacterium (assembly GCA_963797005.1). Taxonomy (GTDB): domain Bacteria; phylum Pseudomonadota; class Alphaproteobacteria; order Rhizobiales; family Hyphomicrobiaceae; genus AWTP1-13. Next base: position 421,625 of record CAWCOF010000003.1, on the reverse strand, counting down.
GAAACCGGCCCGGCCCCGACTTCAGGTAAAATGACGCCGTAATGGATTTTTCGCTCGAGACCGTTGCGCTGGCGGTTATCCCGGTGGTCTTGGCGATTGCCCTGCACGAGGCCGCCCACGGTTACGTGGCCCGGATGTTCGGCGACCAGACGGCCTGGATGCTCGGGCGCGTGACGCTGAACCCGTTGAAGCACATCGATCCGATCGGCACGATTGCGGTCCCCGGTGTGCTGCTGTTGCTGGGAGCGCCGTTCCTGTTCGGCTGGGCGAGGCCGGTGCCGGTGAACTTCGGCAACCTGCGCAACCCCAAGCGCGACATGATCTGGGTCGCTGGCGCTGGGCCCGTGGCGAATTTCGCGATGGCCGTGGGATGGGCCTTGCTCGCGAAGGCGGCGGGACCGTCGGGCCAGTGGGCGAGCGACGGCCTCTATCAGATGGCGCAGATCGGAATCTCGATCAATCTGATGTTGATGGTGCTGAATCTGCTGCCGATCCCGCCGCTCGACGGCGGGCGCATCGCGGTGGGCTTGCTGCCCATGCGTGCCGCGACGGCGCTGGCGCGAATGGAGCCTTACGGATTGTTCGTGATCCTGGCCCTGGTCGCGATACCCGGCGCGCTGTGGTCGGTGCTGGGTCCGATTTACCGGTTTTTCTCGTTCTTGCTGTACGCATTGACAAGCCTCTAGGCTGCCCTCGCGTGGCGGGGACAAAGAGGCCACGAAAACGAAAACTTCGAATGTTCGCTGACCGTGTGCTGTCAGGCATGCGCCCCACGGGCCGCATGCACATCGGCCATTACCATGGCGCTCTCAAGAACTGGGTGAGGCTCCAGGAGGAATACGAGTGCCTGTTCTTCGCGGCCGACTGGCACGCGCTGACGACGCACTACGAAGAGCCGGAGAACATCGCCTCGTCCGTGTGGGAGATGATGGTCGACTGGCTCGCCGCGGGACTCGATCCGACGCGCTCCACGCTCTTCGTGCAGTCGCGTGTCATGGAGCACGCGGAGCTCACGCTCCTGCTCGGCATGATCGCGCCGATCGGCTGGCTGGAGCGGGTACCGACGTACAAGGACCAGCAGCAGAAGCTCTCGGACCGCGACCTGTCGACGTATGGTTTTCTTGGCTACCCCGTGATGCAAGGCGCGGACATTCTCATCTACCGCGCCAACATGGTGCCGGTCGGAGAAGACCAGGTGTCGCACGTCGAGCTCGTGCGTGAGTTAGCCCGCCGCTTCAACCACATCTATGGGCGCGAGCCGGGCTTCGAGGACAAGGCCAAGGCCGCGATGAAGAAGCTCGGCGCCAAGAAGGCGCGCAAGTACGGCGAGCTTCGCACCGCGTTCCAGGAGAAGGGCGACGAGCAGGCGCTCGAGGCCGCGCGCGGGCTTCTCAATGACACGCAAAACCTGGCGCTGGGCGACCGCGAGCGCCTGTTCGGCTACCTCGAGGGCTCGCGCCGCATGATCCTGCCCGAGCCGGAAGCGCTCCTGACCGAGAACCCGAAAGTGCCGGGCCTCGACGGCCAGAAGATGTCGAAGTCGTACGGCAATGCGATCCTGATGCGCGAGGACCCGGCGGAGGTCACGAAGAAGATCCGGACGATGCAAACGGACCCGGCGCGTGTGCACCGCACCGATCCGGGCAATCCCGAGCTCTGTCCGGTGTGGCCGCTCCACAAGATCTACTCCAACGCCGACACGCAGGCGTGGGTCGTGAAAGGCTGCACCACGGCCGGCATTGGCTGCCTCGAGTGCAAGCAGCCGGTCATCGATGCGATCATCAAGGAACAGGCGCCGATCATCGAGCGCGCCCAGAAATACATCGACGATCCCGCACTCGTCCGCAACATCGTGGCCGACGGATGCGAGCGTGCGCGCGAGCTTGCCGAGGAAACCATGCGCGACGTGCGCGCGGCGATGGGTCTTTCCTATGACTGACGCCGCCATCGATCTCGCGCACCCGTCGCCCGAGCCGAAGCCGCTGGCGCGCGTCTATGGCGAGGCGTTCACGGAGCTGCCGGCGGACCTCTATATCCCACCGGAGGCGCTCGAAGTCTTCCTGGAGTCGTTCGAGGGGCCGCTCGACCTGCTCCTCTATCTCATCCGCAAGCAGAACATCAACGTGCTCGACATCCCGATGGCGGAACTGACGCGCCAGTATCTGGGCTACGTCGAGATGATGCGGCGCACTCAGCTCGAGCTCGCGGCCGAGTATCTATTGATGGCCGCCGTGCTGATCGAGATCAAGTCGCGCCTGCTGCTGCCGAAGCCGCCGGCGCCGCCGGGCGAAGAGGCTTCCGATCCGCGCGCGGAGCTCGTCCGCCGCCTCCTCGAGTACGAGCGCATGAAGCAGGCGGCGCGCACGCTCGACGCGCATCCGCAGATCGACCGCGACTTCACGGCGGTGCGCATCTTCATCGATCACGTGGCCGCCGTGCGCCTGCCGGACGTGCGTCCCGAAGACCTCCGCACGGCGTGGGCGGGACTCGTGGAGCGGGCGCGGGTGAACCGCCACCATCTCGTCACGCGCGAGCAGCTCTCGGTGCGCGGTGAGATGAGCCGCGTGCTGAAGCTCCTGGAAACGGGTCGCTACCTCGAATTCACGGCGCTCTTCCACGAGCATGCCGACATCGCGCATCTGGTCATCACGTTCCTCGCGCTGCTGGAGCTCGCGCGCGAGCGGCTCGTGGCGATCGCGCAGACCGAACCCTACGCGCCGATTCACGTCACCTTGACCGGCGGACCGGCGTTCGCGCTCGCCGGCGACATGTAAGATGAACGACGAACGGAACCATCCACTGCCGCAGGACGACGACGAGCCGCAGGCCGCGGGCGATCTCACCGAGATCAAGAGCATCCTCGAGGCCGCGCTGCTCGTGGCGGGCGAGCCGGTGCCGGTCGCCCAGCTTGCGAAGCTGTTCGAGCCGCCGCTGCCGAACGACTTGGTCCGCAAGCTCCTGGACGAATTGAGGCAAGACTGGACCGGCCGCAAGGTCGAGCTCGTGCAGGTCGCGAGCGGCTGGCGCTTCCAGGGCCTGCCCTTCGTGCAATCGTTCCTGGCCCGGCTGTCGCCGGAGCGGCCGCCGCGCTATTCGCGCGCGGTCATGGAAACATTGGCGATCATCGCCTATCAGCAACCCGTCACCCGCGGCGACATCGAAGCGATCCGCGGGGTGGCCGTGTCCACGAACGTCGTCAAGACGCTCGAGGACCGGCAATGGGTGGAGGTTGTTGGCCATCGCGAGACGCCGGGACGTCCGGCGCTCTACGCCACGACCAAAGCCTTCCTCGATGACCTCGGCTTGCGTTCGCTCTCCGAACTTCCTCCCTTAGCCGAGCTCGATCCCTCCCACCTCCTGGAGATCCCAGATGCCCCCACCAAGGCCGCCGAGACGGCACTCGCCCTCGCGAGCCCCCTCCTCGGGAACGATGAAGCAGCCGAACCTGGCGCTGCACGCGATCAACGAGAGCCTCCCGCCTCCGAGACACAAACGCTCCACTGACGAAATCTTCAGCGAGCCGCAGCGCCTGCACAAGGTCCTGGCCTCGTGCGGCTTCGGGTCGCGTCGCGCGATGGAGGACATGATCGTCGCGGGGCGCATCACCGTGAATCGCCTGCCGGCGGAAGTCGGGCAGAAGGTCGGTCCCGGCGACGAGGTGCGCATCAACGGCGAGCTCGTACAGGTGCGCTTCAGCGAGCCGCGTCCGCGCGTGCTGATGTATCACAAGCCGGCGGGCGAGATCGTCACCCGCGACGATCCCGAGGGCCGTCCGACCGTGTTCGAAAAGCTGCCGTCGATCGGCAACGGCAAGTGGATCAGCGTCGGCCGCCTCGACTACAACACCGAAGGCCTGCTGCTCTTCACCAATTCGGGTGAGCTCGCCAATCGCCTGATGCACCCGCGCTACGAAGTCGAGCGCGAGTACGCCGTGCGCATCCTCGGCCGGATGAGCGAGGAGCAGACGCAGAAGCTCCTCGCCGGCGTGACCCTCGAAGACGGGGTCGCGAAGTGCGACAAGGTCGAGGACGGCGGCGGCGAGGAAGAGGGCGCCAATCACTGGTACCACGTCGTGCTGAAGGAAGGCCGCAATCGCGAAGTGAGGCGTCTCTTCGAAGCGCTGGAGCTGCCGGTGTCGCGGCTCATTCGCACGCGCTACGGCACGCTCGCGATGCCGTCGGTGATGAAGCGCGGCGACACGCTCGAGCTCGAGGCGCACGAAGTGTCGGCGGTCATGGAAGGCGCGGGGCTGCGCAGCGGCGGCGGTGGCCGTCCTCCGCAGGGTGCGCGACCGCAAGGCGGACACGGGCAGCAGCGGCGGCCCGGACATGGGCAGGGGCATCCGCGGCAAGGCGAAGGCGAGCGTGCCGGCGGCAATCCGAACTCGCGCCCTCCGCATGGCAAGCACGGCGGCCGGCCGCAAGGCAAGGGCGGACCGCGTCACGTGCCGCGCGGCGCCAACGGCGGCGGCAATGGACCGCGTCCGCAATCGCCGCGTCCCGATTTCGAGACCACGCAACCGCAGAGCAACGCCAACGCGATCGGGCTGCGCCCGCAGGGCAAGGGCAATCGTCACGGCGGTCGCTTTCAGGGACACGGCAAAGGGCCTGGGCAACCGCGTCCCGCGTCCAACGGCCCGCGCATGGATTTCGACGAGATTCAACCGCAGAGCAACGCCAACCGGTCGCCGTATGCGATGGCCACGCTCACGGTTCCCGGCGGCGCGCCGCGCGGCAACAACGAAGGCGGTCACGCATCGCGCGGCAATCGCAGCGGCCCACGTGGCCGGCCGGGCGGCAAGGGCGGCCAGTTCCGCGGCAAAGGAGGCCCGCCGGGGCCGCATCGTCAGCAGCGCGGTCCGATGCGCGGCGGCGAGGTCGACGGTAACGTGCCCCCGCGCGAGGCCGACGGGAATCGTGTGCGAAGTGAGGTCGATGGCAATCGCGCGCCGCCCGAGATCAACATCAAGCGTGCGCCGCGCGAAGTCGACGGCAACATCGCGCCGCCCAGCACGGCCGTGCCGCGCGACGACGACGCATAAAGCGTCAGACGAAAAGGTCGGGCATGAGCGGCATGCCCGGCTTCATCGCGTAGCGCGCGAAGTCGGTCACGCCGGCTTCGCGCAGCACCTCCTCGTCGATGAAGAAGTTGCCGCTGGTCGCCGCGCGCGTCGCCGCGTGAGTATCGCGTACGCGGCGTCGGCCACGATCTCCGGCTTGCGGCACGGTTCGAGGCGTCGCGCGCGCCGGGAATCATCTGCAGCGCGGCGGTCGCGATCGACGCGTGCGCGGCCACAGCGCGTTGACGCGCGATGCCCTGCGCCGCGAACTCTTCGGCCATGCCGAGCACGCACATGCTCATGCCGTACTTGGCCATCGTGTAGGCGACGTGCGGCGCGAACCAGTGCGCGTCCATCGTCGAGCGGCGGCGACAGGTTGAGGATGTGCGGATTGCGGCCGCCGCGCGACTCAGCAGGTGCGGCAGGCACGCCTGCGAGCAGCGATAGGTGCCGCGCACGTTGACGCCGAACATCAGGTCGAAGCGCTTCATCGGCGTGGCCAGCGTGCCGGTCAGGCTGATCGCGCTGGCGTTGTTGACCAGGATGTCGATGCCGCCGAAGCGCTCGACGGCCGCGTCGACGGCGGCTGCGACCGCGTCCTCGTCGCGGATGTCGCACGGCACCGGCAGCGCCTGGCCGCCGGCCGCTCGATCTCCTCGGCGGCGCTGTAGATCGTGCCCGGGCAGCTTGGGATTGGGCTCGGCGGTCTTGGCGGCGATGACGACGTTGGCGCCGTCGCGCGCCGCGCGCAGCGCGATCGCCAGGCCGATGCCGCGCGACCCGCCGGTGATGAAGAGCGTGCGGCCGGAAAGACGCGTATGGTCCCCCCACGCTTGCGGCTGGCGCCGCTGCGCTGCCCCCCGGGGGGCGGAATTCGCGCCTAGGGGCGGCCCTGCGGCGCTTGTATGTTGTCCACTCATTGGATCACTCCCAGAATGGACACCGACGGAACCGGGAGAGGGTCGCCGTTGCGGCGCTTGAAGCTCAGGCTTCGGGTATGAGATTGGCGCCCTCGACCGGTGCTCAGGGTCCGAACGGTATCCCGGGGCCGGCACTGCCGTGTCCTCGCATGTACAAGCGCGGACAGGTGCACCGGCTCCGAGGCTCCCGACTTCCTCCGTCGCCAGGAGTACCTATGCGCTTCGCCGGAATTGATATCGCGTCGGAAACACACGTCGTGGCCATCGTCAACGCCGAGGGTGCCGTGGACTTGAAAGCCACGCCGTTTACTGAAGACGCCGCGGGTTACCAGAAAGTGCTTACGCTGCTGGGTACCCCACATGAAGTGCTGATCGCCATGGAGGCGACCGGACACTATTGGAAGAACCTGTTCGCGGTCTTGGCCGCCGCCGGCCATACCATCGCATTGCTCAACCCACTGCGCACCCATCGCTTCGCCGGCGTCGACCTCGAGCGAACTAAGACTGACGCCATCGATGCCGTCGGCATCGCCCGCTTCGCCGCCGAAAAGCGGCCCGCCACCACACCCCTGCCCGATGCGCTCACCGAGGAACTGCGCGAGCTCGTGCATCTGCGCGATCGGCTGGTGCAGGACTTCGGCGACCGCGTCCGGCAATTGCACCGCCTGGTCGATCTCGGCTTTCCCGAATTCACCCGCTACGTCCGCACTCTTGACAGCGAGCTCGCCACCGCGATCTTGCGCGACTATCCCACCGCAGCCGCCTATCGCGGCGTCTCGGTACGACGTCTTGCCGGCTTGCGCTACGACGGTCGCCATCAAGTCGGCCTCGACCTTGGCCGCACCCTCATCGATGCCGCACGCCGCTCGGTCGGGCAACACCACAGCGCCACCTACCGCCTGCAGATTCGCTACGCCTGCGATGACCTCGATACGCTCCGTCGCCGACTGCGCGACATCGACCGTGACATCGAAGGCAAACTGCGCGAGCACGAGATCGGCTGCTTGCTCACCACCATCGACGGCATTGGCCACAACACCGCAGCCCGTCTCATCGCCGAACTCGGCGACCCCAGCCACTTCCGTAACGCCAGTGCACTCGCCGCTTACGTCGGCACCATCCCGGCCCTGAAGCAATCGGGCAAACGCCAATTCCTGCACGGGGCCATCACGCCGATCGGTAACGCCCGCTTGCGGGCCGCTCTTTGGATGCCTACCCTCACCGCCGTCCGCAGCAACCCGTGGCTGCGTCACTACTACCAACGACTGCGCGCGCGCGGCAAGCTGCCGAAAGTGGCCCTCGTCGCCTGCATGCACAAGCTGCTGCTCGCCATCTACAGCGTGGCCAAGCATCGTCGTGCGTTCGTCCCAAGACTCGCTCAACCGGATGCGCCCAGATGAAAACACCCCTTGGCAAAGCACACGGTATCTCATTTCTCGGGCGGCCGAATTGCGCCGGCCGCTTGTCCAGGAACGCCGTGATCCCTTCCACGAAATCGGCCGTCCCCGCGCATGCGGCGAAGCTCATCGCTTCCGCGTCGAGCTGCTCCGACAGTGAACGCGAGAGCGACTCGCGCACCAGCCGTTTGGCGTTGCGGATCGCGAGGACCGGCGCCGTGACCAGCGACTGCACGACCGCGCTCACCGCGGCATCGAGCTCGACGGCGGGAACGACCCGATTCACCAGGCCCCAGGCCAGCGCCTGCTGCGCGTCGAAGCGCTCGCCCAGCAGCAGGATCTCCATCGCACGGCGCATGCCGGCAAGCCTCGGCAGCGACCAGGAGCCGCCACCGTCGGGCGTGAGCGCGATGTTGCGATACGCCGAGGCGAAGTAGGCGCTGTCGGCGGCGATGACGAGGTCGCAGGCGTTCATGAGCGAGAGGCCGAAGCCCGCGACGGCGCCGTGCACGGCGCCCACCACCGGGTGCGGCATCCGATGGAAGGACTCGATGGTCGAATGCAGCCGGCCGATCATGTTGCGGAAGTGCGCAGTACGCTGCGAGGCCGGCTTTGCAAGCTCGCCCGCGAACGTGCGCAAGTCGCCGCCCGCCATGAAGTGCTTGCCGGCGCCGCGCACGACCACGACGCGCAGCGCAGCGTCGGCCGCGACGTCCGCGGCGGCATCGACCAGCGCATCCATCAGTGCGTAGTCGAGCGTGTTGAGCGACTCCGGACGATTGAGCGTGAGGGTCGCGATCGGACCCTCGCGAGTGAGGAGTAGTGGCGAAGCCATGGACGAGTCGCTCAGTTTACGTCACGCGGCCGAGCGCGGAGTGGCAAGTCTAGCACCGGCCTCGCCGAAGTATTCGAGCGCGAGCGACACGGTCGCGAAGTGGATGTCGACGATGTCGTCGATCGCTTCGGCGTAGCCGCCGGCCATCGCGATCGCCACCGGGATGTCCGCCGCGCGCAGCGCCGAGAGCACGCGCCGGTCGCGTTCGGCGAGCCCGGCCTTCGAGAGCGCGAGCCGTCCGAGCCGGTCGCCGCGATAGGGATCGGCGCCGGCGAGATATATGACGAGTTCGGGCCGCGAGTGCGCCAATGCGAGGCGCAAGGTCACGTCCAGCGCGGCGAGATAGTCGCGGTCGCCGGTACCGTCGTCGAGCTCGACGTCGAGGCGGGACTGCTGCTTGCGGAAGGGAAAGTTGTTGCGGCCATGCAGCGAGAGCGTGAACACGCTCTCGTCGGTGGCGAAGATCTCGGCCGAGCCGTCGCCCTGATGGACATCGAGGTCGACGATCAATACGCGCAATGCGCGGCCCTCGGCCTGCATCGCACGCGCGGCGACAGCCGCGTCGTTGAATACGCAAAACCCTTCGCCGTGGTCGCGATGGGCGTGATGGGTGCCGCCGGCGAGATTGATCCCGCAACCCGAATCGAGCGCGCTGCGACAGGCCGCGATCGTCGCGCCAACCGATCTCCGCGAGCGCTCGATCATCGCGGGCGACCACGGGAAGCCGATGCGGCGTTGCACGTGGGGCTCGAGTGTGCCGCCGCAGGCAGCGGCCACGTACGCAGTATCGTGCGCACGGACGAGCTCGGCGTCGGTGGCCGCAGGTGGGACGCGGACCAGGTCGCCTGCGACCGCTGCGACGCGCTCGCGCAGCGCGGCGTACTTGCGCATCGGGAAGCGGTGGTCGGGCGGGAGCGGCAGGACGAAGTGGTCGGTGTAGTAGATCAGCACGCCTACGGTCCGCTTTGCCGAAAGGGCGACGACGACGCGAGCTCGTCGAGCGAGTGCGCGACGTCGACCCGCTCGCGCGCGCAGAACTCGGCAATCGCTGGCCGCGAACGCGCGGTCGCCCACCGCGTGCAGCGACCGGGTGGCGACCGGCCGCAAGCCGCGGGCCAGTTTGTGCAAGCCTTGCGCGCCGCCCTCGAAGCGGGCGATGCGCTGCTCGATGCAGAACTCGATGGCCTGGTAGTAGCACGCTTCGAAATGCAGGGCCGGCACATATTCGCTGGTGCCCCGATAGCGTCCCCACAGCGTGCCCTCGTCGTAGATGTCGAGCGCTGCGCACAGCCGGCGCCCACCGCGCGATCCGACGACGAGCAGGACGTTGTCCGCCAGCGTGCGGCCGATCTCCTCGAAAAATCCCGGCGTCAGGTAGGGCGTCGAGTGATGTGCGCGGTAGGTGCCTTCGTAGCACTGGTAGAAGAACGCCCATTCCGCGCCCGTGATCTCGCGTCCTTGCTTGCGCTCGAACGTGACGCCGGCCTCGCCGAGGCGCCGCCGTTCCTGCTTCACTTTCTTGCGCTTGTCGTGCGAGAACGCGGCCAGGAAGTCCGCGAAGTCCCGGTAGCCGGGATTTTCCCAATGGAACTGCACGCCCTGGCGTGGAATCATGCCGAGCGCCTCGCCCAAGGCGGCCTCGTCATCGGGCGGGAACAGGATATGGACCGACGAATACGCGCCGCGGCGAACGATCTCGATGGCATGCTCGAGCAGCGCACGGCGCACCGTGGCGTCCAGCGCGAGCACGCGCGGGCCGGGCACTGGCGTGAACGGAACCGCCGCGACGAGTTTCGGATAGTACCGGCGGCCGTGCCGGCGGTATGCCTCGCCCATCCCCAGTCGAAGACGTATTCGCCGTAGCTGTGCGACTTCGCGTACAGCGGGAGCGCGCCGATCAGCAGGTCGCCGCGCCACGCGGTGAGCAAGCGAGGGGACCAGCCCATGCGCGGCACCGCGCATCCGGTGGTCTCGAGCGCGGCTAGGAACGCGTGCGACAGAAACGGCTGGCCGCCGGTCAGCGCGTCCCAGGCGAGAGGCGCGATGTCGCGAAGTGCAACGTCCTCGCGAATCATCGGCGAGGCCACGACCGGCATCGGCGGTGCAACAAAGGGGACGGGTGCGCGCATGACCTGCCCGATTTTCGCGTGAATGCGCGCGATGCTCAAGTGCCTGCGATGGCGGCAGGCGGCGGGCCCGACGCTCGCCAATGGTAAAATTGTTGCCATGCTGCTGGCGATGGCACAGCTCGATCAGCGTGTCGGCGACCTCGCGGCGAACGCCAGCGGAATCGCGAACGCGGTGAGCGAAGCGCGCCGTGCGGGCGCGTCGCTGGTCGTCACGCCAGAGCTTTCGCTGTGCGGCTATCCGCCCGAGGATCTGCTCCTGCGGCCGGCGTTCGTCGATGCATGCGCGGCCGAGCTTGCCGCCCTGGCGGGCTCGGTGACGTCGGGGACCGTGCTGGTCGGTATTCCCGGAGCGGGCGAACGGCCGCTGCCATAACGCCGTGGCCGTCGTGCGCGACGGCCGCGTCGCGCAGGTGTATCGCAAGGAAATCCTGCCGAACTATACCGTCTTCGACGAAGACCGCTACTTCGAGCCGGGCGCCGCGCCGTGCGTCTTCGAAGTCGATGGCGTGCGGTTCGGCACTCATCATCTGCGAGGACGTGTGGTTTCCAGGTCCGGCTGCGCAAGGCGGCGGCGGCGGGCGCGCAACTGCTCGTGGTGCCGAACGGCTCGCCTTACCATCGCGGCAGCAGGCGCTGCGGCGGGAGCAGGTCGAGGCGCGCACGCGCGAGTGCGGATTGCCGATCGTGTACGTCAACCGCGTCGGGGGCCAGGACGAGCTCGTCTTCGACGGCGCGTCGTTCATCGTCGATGCGAAGGGTGCGCTCGCACAGCAGGCGCCCGCCTGGCACGAGACCGTCTGCGCTCGCGCAGTTCGACGGCCCGACGCCGCGCCCTCTGCGCGGAAGCCTCGACCCAGCGACTGGAGCCGCACGCCTACGCCGCGCTGGTGACTGGGGGTTCGCGACTACGTCGAAAAAAATCGATTCCCCGGCGTGCTCCTGGGTTTGTCGGGCGGGGTCGATTCCGCGCTCACGCTGGCGATCGCGGTCGATGCGCTCGGCCCCGCCCGCGTGCGGGCCTTGATGCTGCCTTCGCAGTACAACGCCGCGATCAGCCTCGCCGACGCGCGGGAGATGGCCGCCATCGTGGGCGTGCGCTACGACGAGATTCCCATCAAGCCGGTGTTCGATGCGTACCTCGGCGCGCTGGCGACGGAATTTCGAGGTCGCGCCGTGGACACGACGGAGGAGAACATCCAGGCGCGGATCCGCGGGACGCTCCTGATGGCGCTGTCGAACAAGTACGGTTCGATCGTGCTCACCACCGGCAACAAGTCGGAGATGGCCGTCGGCTATGCCACGCTCTACGGGGACATGGCGGGCGGGTTCGCGGTGATGAAGGACATTCCCAAGACGCTCGTGTACCGGCTTTGCCGCTACCGCAACGCGCTCGGCCGCGTGATCCCCGAGCGGATCATCACGCGTGCGCCATCGGCGGAGCTGCGCCCCGACCAGACCGACCAGGACTCGCTGCCCCCGTACGACGTTCTCGACGGCATCCTCGAAGCGTACGTCGAGCACGACCGCAGCCCCGACGAGATCGTGGCGATGGGCTATGCGCGCAACGCGGTGGCGAAGGTCGTGCGTCTCATCAGGGTCAGCGAATACAAGCGGCGGCAATCCGCGGTCGGCATTCGCATCACACCGCGAGGATTCGGCAAGGACTGGCGCTACCCCATCACGTCGGCGTGGAACGACTGGAGCGCGCTCCCGAGCTAGCAGGCGACGGCCGGGCGCGCGAGCGCCTGCTGCGGACCTTTGGCGATCCTTCCTGCGCGTGAGCGCCCGCGCAGCCTCGGACTCACGCCGTCGGCTTCGCTCACTGTCCGGCCGAGAGCCCGATGATGGTCTGAAACCCGCCCCAGAACATCCGCTTGCCGTCGAAGGGCATCTTCGAAGGGTCCATCGACTCCTTGAGTTGCGGATCGTCCATGACCGCCTTGCCGATGCGGTCACGGTCCTCCTTGTTCCGATATACCACCCACGCCAGCGCGATCACTTCGTCGTCCTTGAGCTGCACGGCCTGCGGAAACGACGTGACCTTGCCGGGCTGGACGTCGTCGCTGATCGAGTCGGAGTAATAGAGAGCCCCGTGGCGCAGGTGGGCGTTGCCCCATTCCTGGGACATGCGCTTGTACGTTTCGAGGTTGGTGCGGGGTACCGGAATGAGGATGGCGTCGATGTAGTGCGACATGAGAGCTCCGCTGAAAGAAAGGTTGGTTGACGGGTCGGGATCATCGCCGCTGCGTTCGCGCATGGCATCACCCGTGCCAGGCGCGCAGAGCACCGCGGCCTGCTCATGATGCTAACCCCGCCGCGGTTTGCCCAGGTGCTAACGGCCGGCAAGTCCGCCAATGCCGGCCCCCCTGCTCATCGTGTAAGCTTCCGCACGAGCGCGGGCCCGGCCCGCGAGCCCGGAGTCCTGGCCATGAAGAAGATCGAAGCGATCGTCAAACCCTTCAAGCTCGACGAGGTCCGCGAAACGCTTTCCGAGCTCGGCGTCACGGGGCTCACCGTCACCGAGGTCAAGGGCTTCGGCCGCCAGAAGGGCCATACGGAGCTCTACCGTGGCGCGGAGTATGTCGTGGACTTCCTGCCCAAGGTCAAGGTCGAGGTGGTGATCGCCGACGCGCTCGTCGAGCGCGCCATTGAGTCGATCGTCAAGGCGGCGCGCACCGGCAAGATCGGCGACGGCAAGATCTTCGTGACGTCGGTCGAGCAGGTCATCCGCATCCGCACCGGGGAGTCGGGAGAAGCCGCGGTCTGACCGGCGCCGCCGTTCATGGAGGAGGAACGACCATGTCGATGCTGAAGGACTTCCGCAACTTTGCGCTGAAGGGCAACGTGATCGACCTCGCCGTCGCCGTGATCATCGGCGCGGCGTTCGGCAAGATCGTCGACTCGCTGGTCAAGGACATCATCATGCCGGTGATCGGCAGGATCTTCGGCGGGCTCGATTTCACCAACTACTTCATCCTGCTGGGCGGCCCGCCTGCGGGCTACACCGGACCGATGACCTACGACGCTCTGACCAAGGCGGGCGTGCCGCTCCTGGCCTACGGCAACTTCATCACGATCGTGATCAACTTCGTGATCCTCGCGTTCGTGATCTTCTGGATGGTCCGGCAGTTTGCCAAGGCCAAGCGCAAGCTCGATACGGAGACGGCGGCGCCTCCGCCGACGCCGGAAGAAGTCGTCCTCCTTCGCGAGATCCGCGACCTGCTGCGAAAGTAGCTTGCCCTCGTTTCTTCGCGCGACGCTTGCCTTCATCGCCGCCCTCGCGGCAGGTGCGTGCGCGGGGGCGCTGCCGGTCAAGGCCGAGCTCGTGGCATCCGGCGCATCCGCGCCGGTGGACATCGCCTACGCAGGCGACGGCTCTGCCGAGCTCTTCATCGTCGAGCAGGCGGGCAGGATCCGGATCCTCCGCGGCGGCACGCTGGCGACCACGCCGTTCCTCGACATCGGCTCGCTCGTCGCCTTCGGCGGCGAGCGCGGCCTGCTCGGTCTTGCATTCCACCCGCACTACAGTGTCAATGGCCGATTTTTCGTCGACTACACGCGGGCCGGCGACGGCGCGACGGTCGTGGCATCGTATCGCGTCAGCGCCACGGACCCGGAGCGCGCCGATCCCGCTACGCGCAGCGAAATACTCGTCATCGCGCAGCCCTACGAGAACCACAACGGCGGGGCCTTGCGATTCGGTCCGGACGGGTTCCTCTACATCGGCATGGGCGACGGCGGCAGCGCCAACGATCCGGAAAACCGCGCGCAGAATCCGCAGGCATTGCTCGGCAAGTTGCTGCGGCTCGACGTGGACAGCGCGACGCCCTACGCAATCCCTTCCGACAACGTCTACGCGAGCGCCGGTGGGGGCCGACCCGAGATCTTCGCGCTGGGCTTGCGCAACCCATGGCGCTTCAGCTTCGACCGCGTCTCGGGCGATCTCTACATCGGTGACGTCGGACAGGGCGCGATCGAGGAAGTCGACTACCTGCCGCGCGGAAGAGCTTCGGGCGACAACTTCGGCTGGCGTTTCTTCGAGGGCACGCGATGTACGTTGCTCGTTCCATGCCCGCCCGGGTTGCAGTCCTTCACGTGGCCGGTCCTCACGTACGACCACAGCCAGGGTTGCGCCGTCACCGGCGGCTTCGTCTACCGCGGGCGCAACGTGCCTGTGCTGTATGGTCGGTACCTCTATGGCGACTATTGCTCGGGACGCATCTGGGCCGCGGCGCGTGATCGCGACGGGCAATGGCGCACCGAGCAGATCGTCGCGACGACGCATCAGATCGGCACCTTCGGCGAGGACCGGGACGGCGAGGTGTACTGGTCCGATTTGCGCGACGGCTCGATCTATCGGATGGCGCAGGATCCGTCGGTGCCGGTCGCTGTCGAATATTTCAACGCTGCGCTCGGGCACTATTTCCTGACGGCGTTCGCGGACGAGGCAGCCGCGCTTGATGCGGGCGCCTTCGAAGGCGCGTGGAAGAGGACTGGGTTTGCGTTCACGACGTGGTATCAGGACGACGTCGATGCCGTCGACGTGTGCCGATTCTTCGGCACGCCCAACGTGGGACCCAACACGCATTTCTACACGGGCTTCGCGCAGGAATGCGCCGGGCTGAGGAGCAATCCCCTGTGGACGTTCGAAGCCATCGGCTTTCGGATGCGGTTGCCCGTCGCCGACGCGTGTCCGGCGCTTACGCGCCCTGTTTATCGTCTCTACAACGATCCGGCGACGGTTGCCGACGTGAATCACCGCTTCACGACGGACGGCCTGACCTACGCGGCGATGCAAGCGGCGGGCTGGATCGGCGAGGGCGTGGCGTTCTGCGCGAAATGACGGAGCCCGTGCGGACGCGCTGGTCTCGCATCGACGATCCCGGCGAGCGCTTCCAACCGCAGGCGCCGATTGAATCGCAGCGCAATCGGCCCCAGAATAGCTACAACTGCCAAGGTCGCGTCGCGGGCCGCACGAGACCACATATTGCAAAGGGCTATTCGTGACTGATCTGTCCGTTCCTCCCGTCTCCGCCGCGCTGCTGGCGGACGCCGAGCAGCTTCTCCTCGCGCCCACCGAACTTTCGCAGTCCGTGCTGTCGCGCGTGCTGGCCGACATCCATGCCCACGATGTCGACTTCGCGGACCTCTATTTCCAGCACGCCCGTTTCGAGGGCTGGAGCCTCGAGGAGGGCATCGTCAAGTCGGGCACGTTCAACATCGATCGCGGCGTGGGCGTGCGTGCGGTGACGGGCGAGAAGCAGGCGTACGCCTATTCGGACGACATCTCGCTTGCCGCGCTCCAGGAGGCCGCGCTCGCGGTGCGCGCCATCGGCCGCCAGGGTCAATCGGCGGTGGCGCCGCTCGAGCAGCGCGGCGGGGCGCGTGCGCTCTATGCCGTGGCGGATCCGGTGGCAAGTCTCGGCGACGCGGACAAGGTGGCGTTGCTCGAGCGGCTCGAACGCATCGCCCGCGCCCGCGATCCGCGCGTCACGCACGTCATGGCCTCGCTCGCGGGCGAGCACGAGACGATCCTCATCGCGCGCAGCGACGGGCTGGTGGTCGCCGACGTGCGGCCGCTGGTGCGCATGTCGATCACGGTGATCGTCGAGGAGAACGGCCGGCGCGAGCAGGGCTACGCCGGCGGCGGCGGGCGCTTCGACTACGCGTACTTCACCGACGAGATACTCCATCGTTACGCCAAGGAAGCGGTCGGACAGGCGGTGCTCAACCTCGCGGCGCGCGACGCGCCCGCGGGCACGATGACCGTCGTGCTCGGCAACGGCTGGCCTGGCATCCTGCTGCACGAGGCGATCGGGCACGGCCTCGAAGGCGACTTCAATCGCAAGGGCACGAGCGCCTTCAGCGGACGCGTCGGCAAGCGCGTGGCGGCGCCGGGCGTGACGGTCGTCGACGACGGCACGCTCGAACAGCGCCGCGGGTCGCTCAACATCGACGACGAAGGCAACACGACGCGGCGCACCGTGCTCATCGAGGACGGCGTATTGCAGGGGTACATGCAGGATCGCATGAACTCGGGGCTGATGCGCGTCGGCGCCACCGGCAATGGCCGCCGCGAATCGTTCGCGCACTTGCCGATGCCGCGCATGACCAATACGATCATGCTGCCGGGTCAGCACGATCCCGCGGAGATCATCGCGTCCGTGAAGTCGGGCCTCTACGCCGCCAATTTCGGGGGCGGCCAGGTCGATATCACGAGCGGCAAGTTCGTGTTTTCCGCCGCCGAAGCGTGGATGATCGAGGACGGCAAGCTTACCTATCCCGTGAAGGGCGCGACGCTGATCGGCAATGGGCCCGACGCGCTCACCAGCGTATCGATGATCGGCAACGACCTGGCGCTCGATGCCGGCGTCGGAACGTGCGGGAAGGACGGACAGAACGTCCCCGTCGGCGTCGGCCAGCCCACCGTCCGGATCGATGGCTTGACGGTCGGCGGAACGGCGTAGACCCGTCGGCGCGTGCGCAAAGGCCGACACGCTGCGCGCGGTCATCCGATCGAGCCCTGATCGAGGGCTACGGCAGGACGGCGATCTTGAGCGCGGCGCAGGCCTTGCGCAGACGTGCGTCGAGCGTGGCGAGCGGCAAACGCCGCCGCGCGGCAAGCTCGACGTAGGCTGCGTCGTAGCTCGTGATAGCGAGCTTCTGCCCGAGATCGGACACCGTCGACAGGACGTGGTCGCTAGCCACTGCTTCGATCTCGATTCGCAGTGCGGCGAGCGCGCGTCGCACGCGTACCAGTTCATGATGGCCGATACGCGCGCGGCGCTGCGCTGCGAGCAGTGCGTTGGCGACCTCGCAGGGCCAGATTGCCGGCGCAGTCGCCGTCGTTCGTTGCAGCATGTCGGCCAGCGCGTCGGTTGCCGCGCTGCCCTCGTCGGGCAGGAGCCACGAAAGCGTGACCGAGCAGTCGAGCACGAAAGCCATTGCGGATCTAACGGCGATGTTCCTCGTGCGCAAGCTCGCGCCAGTTCTCGCTGGTGCCGAGCACATCCCGCAACCTGACGCCGCGCTGCTGCAGCCGCTGGCGAACTCCTCGCATCTCGGCAATCGCCTGCGCGACGGCCGCCGGGTCTCGCGCGGCAACGGGAACCAATTCCGCGACCGGCTTCCCGTGGCGGGTGATCACGAAGCGCTCTCCCTTCTCGACACGCTCGAGAAGCTTGGGCAAATGAGTCTTGGCGTGGTATGCGCCGATATCGGCCATGGCAGTGAGAACCGAGCTCGAGGTATCGACTAGTCTACACTAGTCTGAATCAAGAGGCAACGAGTCCCTAGTGCAGCGGGCCCGTCGGAGCGGGCATCACCACCGCGGAGACGGGCGAGGCGTGGTGGCACACCATGCGCCATCCCGACGGCGTGCGCATGAAGATGTTGGTGGCGGCGGCCGCGCCGCGCGCCGTTCCGTCGGCGGTGGACACGTGCTCGATCGCGGACTGCATCGCGAGGCCCACCGTTTCCATCATGACAATGTGCTCGAGACGAAACGCCAGCTTGGCGTCCCCGGCGAAGAGTTGTTCCCATGCGCTGCGCACGGCGTCGAACCCGACCACGCGGGCGCCGCCGGGGTGCACGCAGACGATCTCCTCGTCGTCGGCCCAGGTGGCCATCATCGCGTCGATGTCCTGCGTCTCGAACGCCTGGTAGAACGCGAGCGACGCATCCTGCGGCGAGGTAAAGATCGGCGTCGTGCGACCCTTGGGCATGGCGGCGACGGCTCAATAACGGCGCAAGTCGGGAGAGATATAGGCGGGCAATGCCGTGCGCGCGAGATTGTAGACGATCGGCGGCTTCAGCTCGCGCATGCACTTGAAGTGGCCGAGCGGGCATTCCCGTTTGAAGCACGGGCTGCAGGCGATGTCGATCTTGGCGACCTGCGCGACGGGCGACAGCGGCGGCGTGTACACCGGGGACGAGGAGCCGAAGAGCGCGACGAGCGGAACCCCGACCGCCGCGGCCGCATGCATCAGTCCCGAATCGTTCGAGACCACGAGCGAGGCGGACGACAGGATGTCGATCGCGGTGCCGAGATCGGTGCGCGCGGTCAGGTCGCGCACCTTATGCATGTTCTCGCCGAGCGAGTTGATCACCGCGTCCGCGGCGATCTTGTCGTTCGGCGAACCGACGATCCACACCTGCACCCCGTCGCGCAGGAACATCGCGGCGAGCTCGGCGAACTGGTTGGGCGGCCAGCGCTTGGCGGCGCCGAATTCCGCGCCGGGACACAGCACGACCACCGGTCGATCGGTCTTGAGATGGAGCGCGCGCATCGCCGCCGCGCGGTTGGCCGTGTTCGGGACGAGCACCGGCGAGGGCGGCATCGGGACGAGCCCTCCTCGCGCGACGGCCAGCGCCGCGAAGCGATCGACCAGGCGGGGCATCGCCTTGCGATCGAGCGGGCGCGCATCGGTGAGCAGGCCATACCGGGCTTCGCCCTTGTAGCCGACACGCTTCGGGACGCGCGCGAAATAGGGGACCAGCGCCGACTTCCAGGAGTTCGGAAGAATGAAGGCGTGGGTATAGCCTTCACCTTTCAGCTCCTTGGCGAGCTTGCGGCGTCCCGCGAGGTCGAGCTTGCCGTGCCCGATAGGATTCTCCACGATCCGCCGGATGCCGCGCATCCGCTCATACACCGGCGCGCACCAGGAGTGGACCAGGACGTCGACGATGGGGTCCTCGTACGGATCGCGCAGCAGCGCGACGAGCGGCTCGGACAGGATCGCGTCGCCCACCCACGATGGGGCTACGATCAGAATGCGTTCGCCGGCCATAGGGGGTCAGATACGACAAGGGGTCAGATACGACGCTTCGCGCCGGCGCCTCGAGAGTGCCGCAATGTTCGCCGAAAGTCGTGTCTGGCCCGGTTGCTCATTTCGGACAACATACGCGGAAAGTCGTGTCTGACCCCTCCGTGGCGCGATGCGATCAGCATACGCGCAAGCGCGCGCGCCGACCTCCCCGGCGCGATGGGCGGTCCCAGGCGGTCCGCGCGCTAGTGCGGAGCGGCCGGCCGAGGCCCTCCCGCCAGCACGTACTTGGTGCCGCAGTAGGGACACATCGCCTCGCCCTCGTCGGCGATGTCGAGGAACACCCGCGGATGCGACGACCACAGCGGCATGGCGGGGTTGGGACAGAACACGGGCAAATCCGCCGGCTGGACGACCACCGGCGCGGTCGCGTCGGAGTCGCTCATTGGGAAGTATCCTCGCGATGCGGGGCCATCATCCAACCTTCGTTAGCCACGCCTTCTTCGACGGAATGCGGCCATTGACCGCGTCGAAGAACAGCGATCTGCATTTTCGTCGTGACGGGTCCGCGGTGGCCGGCGCCGATCACGCGATTGTCGAGCTCGCGGATCGGCGTCACCTCCGCGGCGGTGCCGGTGAAGAACGCCTCGTCGGCGATGTACACCTCGTCGCGCGGAATGCGCCGCTCACTGCAGCGGGATGCCGAGCTCGCTCGCGAACGTGATGATCGTATCGCGCGTGATGCCGTTGAGCGCGCCGCCGCCGAGGTCGGGCGTCGACAGCTTGCCGTCGCGCACGATGAACACGTTCTCGCCCGAGCCCTGGCATACGAAGCCCTGCGGGTCGAGCAGCATCGCCTCCTCGTACCCGTCGTGCAGCGCTTCCTGGTTGGCCAGGATCGACACGGTGTAGTTGCCGACCGCCTTCGCGTTGCACATCGTGATGTTCGGGTGGTGGTGCGTGAACGACGACGTCTTGACGCGAATGCCTCGCTCGAGCGCCTCGGCGCCGAGGTATGCGCCCCAGGGCCATACCGCGATCGCCACCAGCACCGGGTTCGACTTGGCGGCCACGCCCATCGCGTGCGAGCCGTAGAAGGCGATCGGGCGCAGGTAGCAGGAGTCGAGCTTGTTCTTGCGCACGCACTCGAGCTGCGCGGCGTCGATCTCGTCCTTGGTGAACGGCAGCTTCATTCCGTAGATGTGCGCGGAATTGAACAGGCGATTGGTGTGATCGCGCAGTCGAAAGATGGCGGGGCCGTCGACCGTCTTGTAGCAGCGCACGCCCTCGAACACGCCCATCCCGTAGTGCAGCGTGTGGGTGAGGACGTGCGTGGTGGCCTCGCGCCACGGCACCATCTTGCCGTCGATACCAGATCCATCCGTCGCGGTCGGCCATCGACATGGCGGGAAGCTCCTTCCTTGCGTGGAAGGGCGATTCTAGCCGATCCCGCTGCCGCTCATTCGCAGGAAGCAACAGCGGCTTCCGCGCTAGGGCGCGCCGCCGGCGTCCCTTTCCGGCCACGGCCCGCCGAATACGTGCGTCCAGAGCGAAGCCACGGCCGCTCGGCGCGCCGCCTCCGGCGCGGGATCGACGCGCGCGTGCGCGGCGCCGGTGAGCCGCACCTTGTGCTGCATCCGGCGATACTCGCGATACGCCGCAGCCACCTCTTGCGCGAGTGCTGCCGGCACGAGGCCAAGCTCGTCGGCGAATCCGAGCAGCGCGATGTTGCCGGCGTTGCGGGTGAGAATCGGGTGGCGGTGGGCGTGGGCGAGCACGAGGTACTGCACCGACGAATTCGATATCCACCATTCCGCCTTGATCGTGCTTCAAGTCGAAGAGCGCCGTCGGATTCGGATGGCCCGCGTACATCTTGCGCCGCATGGCCGCGATGTCGTCCTCGAGCTTCGCCTCGTCGCGCGGCGTTCGCAGGATCGCTTCCCGCTCGGCCTCGAACGCCACGCCGACATCCGCATCGCCCGCCACGAAGCGCGCGCGCGTCAGCGCCTGGTGCTCCCAGGTCCACGCATTCGCGCGCTGGTACTTCCGGAACCCGCGCAGGCTCGATACCAGGAGGCCCTTGGCCCCGTCGGGCCGCAGGCGCAGATCGGTGTCGTAGAGCTGGCCGGCGGCGGTCGTGCTCGTGAGCCACGTGTTGAGCCGCTGGCCGAGCCGCGTGTAGCGCAGCTCCTCCTCTTCGGCCGCAGGATCGTCGGCGGCGACGTCGAACAGGAACACGAGGTCGAGATCGGACGCGTAGCCGAGCTCCTTTCCCCCGAGCTTGCCGTAGCCGATGACGGCGAACCGGGGCGGCGGCGCGGCGCCACCCGCGAGGTGCGTCCAACAGGCCGCGAGCGCCGCTTCGAGAACGACGTCCGCCAGCATCGACAGGTGGTCCGCCAGCCGCTCGACGGTCAGGCGGCCGAGGAGGTCCTGCGCGAGCAGGCGAAAGGTCTGCGCATGCTGGAAATGGCGCAGCACGTCCATCTGATGCTCGGCATCGTCCGTCCGGTCGCGAAGCAGCCGCGCGAGCTCGGTCCGCCACGCGTCCCCATCGGGCTCGGCGAGCAGCGCGCTCGCGTCGAGCAGCTCGTCGAGCAGCAGCGGATTGCGGGTGAGGTAGTCCGCCGCCCAGGCGGACGCGCCCATGATGTTGACGAGGCGGGGCAGGAGCGGCGGATGCTCGATCACGAGCGCGAGGTACGCGCTGCGCCGGGCGACGGCCTCGAGGAGCGCCAGCAATCGCGCGACGACCACTTGCGCGCCCACGAGCCCGGGTTGCGCCGCGGCAGCGGCGAGCAGTTGCGGCACGAGCGTATCGAATCGTTCGCGGGAGGCGGCGGGAGCTGCTGGTAGCGGCTGCCGTCGCGGGCCCGGGCGAGGCTCGCCACCAGGGCCTCGGGCTCGACGAATCCCATGGCCTGCAGTTGCTCGCACACCGCGGGCGTTGACGCCGGGTCGTGCCACAGCGTTGCGAGGAACGTGTCCGTCGTCCCCGCCGTCCTGCCTTCGACGCCCAAGGTTTGGGCGAAGGTGAACGAGACGAGGCCGCGATGGCGCTCGAGTGCGTCCGCGAACGCGTTCGGCGTCATATCCATCGAGTGGGCAAGGAGCGCAAGCTCCGTCGCGTCGGCGGGCAGCTGGTGTGTCTGGCGGTCGTCGCGGTATTGCAGGCGGTGCTCGACGTTGCGCAGGAAGACATATGCATCGTGCAGCGTGGCGATCGAAGACGGCGGCAGCAGCTCGCGCTCGCCGAGCGCCGCCAGCGCGGGCAGGGTTCCGCGCAGTCGCAGGTCCGGCTCGCGCCCGCCGCGGACGATCTGCAAGGCCTGCACGATGAACTCGATCTCGCGAATGCCGCCGTCGCCGAGCTTCACGTTCTGCGCGTAGTCGCGGCGCGCGCCCTGGTCGCGGATCTGCCGGTGAATGTCGCGCAATCCCTCGTACGCATCGTAGTCGAGGTACTTGCGGTAGACGAAGGGGGTGACGAGCGCCGCGAGCTCGTCGTGCCGCTCGCCCGTGATGGCGCGCGCCTTCAACCAGGCGTAGCGCTCCCACGCGCGCCCGTGCGTCACGAGATAATTCTCGAGCCCCGCAAACGACGTGGTGAGGCCTCCGCTCTCGCCGTGCGGTCGAAGCCGCATGTCGACGCGAAAGACGTAGCCATCGCCGGTGACGTCGTTCAGCGTGGCGACGATGCGCCGGCCGAGGCGATCGAAGTACTCGCGATTGGCGATCACGCGCGGCCCGGCAGTCTCGCCTTCCTCCGGGTAGACGAAGACGAGATCGATGTCGGAGGAGACGTTGAGCTCGCGCCCGCCGAGCTTGCCCATGCCGACGACGATCAGCGCCTGGGGCGTCCCGCTTTCGCTGCCGATTGGAGCCCCGTGCGCCTCGGTCAGATCGACGGCATGGCGTGCGGCTGACGCGGCGAGGGCGATGTCGGCCAGCGTGGACATGGTCGCGCACACCTCCTGCAAGCGCGCGCGGCCGGTCAGGTCTCGCACCAGCGTCTGCAGGAACACGCGTCGGCGAAGCGTGCGCAGCCGCCGAGCCAGCGCCGCCGCATCGGCGTTCGCAGGCACGCGCGTGGCCTCCGCGGCCCAGTCGACCGGCTCGCTCGCCATTGCCTCGACTTCTGCGGCGACGCTTTTTGTCATCGTTTTCACGAACGTGCGCGCGCGCGGCGTCTATTCGTTCGTACTGATCCTGATCGCCGCCGGCATCGTCTGGGGTGCGCGCTACATACCCGGCATCGGTGCCGCCATGAATTGGGCCGGACTGCTGCGCATCCATTTCAATCTGGCCTTCTATGTCGCCTTCTCTTCGCGTGCTCGACACTCATTTGGCTGTTCGTGGTCGTTTTCGTCGACCACTTCAGCTGGTGGCGGTTCTCCCCGGGACAGGTGATCGAGGAGCACAGGGTCGGCCAGGCCACGGGCCACGCCTTCAACACCGAAGGCATGGTCGTGCGCCGACTGCCGGACGATTTTTTCCGGCACCGCATCCTGGGGCTGGGCCCTCTCGGCTTGGGCACCGGAGACTTCATTGTGAAGCCGCCCTACGAAGACTCCTTCGAGATACACAACGTGTGGAGGGCCAACAGCAAGCAAAGGCTGATGGAAACGATGATCGCACTCGCATGGTGGAGTCGGCCAAGCAGGGCTGAGTGCGGTTGGGGAATAGCGGCCCGCAACGATGGATTGCCTCTAGGCGGGCGCTGGCAGCGCGGCGATAATGCCGGCTTGCAACCGAGCAGAATGCTGCACCGAGAGGGAAATCGATGACGATACGCGCTGCTTTGCTGTTCGCCTTGGCCGTCGGATTTGGCGGCCTCGTGCTGGCTCCGGTAGCCCCCCACCCGACGCAGGCCGCGAGCAAGAAGAAGGCGGCCACGGTCAAGGCCGGCAAGGGCGAGAAGGTCTGCCGCATCAAGATGAAGTACTCAGGCGAGATCAAGACCTTCGTGTGCAAGAAGAACGAGCCGTGCTGCGCCTGGCACGAGATCAACTACGTCAAGTGCGGCAGCACAATTACGGGCTGCCTGTAGCTGGAACCTCGGCCCGCGGGGCGCGCGCGCTGCCTGGAGGCTGGCTCGAATCCCGTCCTGAGCCTGTCGAAGGATGGCTGAAAGGCACCGTCTCGACCACGTGGTTCGACAGGCTCACCACGAGGTTAACCGTCGAACTCTGAGGGCCCGAGGCGACCTGTCATCGGCCGGGTTCCAGCAGGCCCGTCGCGGCGAGGCCCGCAAGCGCGACGCCCACGTGCTCGCGCACCGCCCTGTCCAGGGCAGCGGGCTCCTCGATGTCGAGCCCGGTCTTGTTGTCCTTCAGAAAGATGCGCCCCTCGCGCACCGCCGCCTGCAGGCGTTCGGCCAGCCTGTCGCGGTCGTGGCTGCCGTCGAGATGGGGCAGCAGCGCGAGCTTGACGACGTCGAGATTGACCGTCTCGTGCCGCGGATTGACGGTCCAGGGCTGGTTGGCCGCCGCATCGGCGCGGGCGAGCGATGTCGCGATGGGACGGGGGGCGTCCGGTTTGCCGATGCGCACGGGCACCGTCGAGACGGTGGCGAGCCCCGCCAGTATCAGCTTGAAAAGCGCGTCGCGAACGGCGGCTTCGGTCTCCTGCGCGCCGCCCAGCAGGTCCTGCGGTGTCACCTCGCCGACCAGCTCGGCAAGCGTACGGGTCTCTGGGTAGGCGGCCGCGAGCGTCTCGAGCGCGCGCGAGGCGGCGTGGCCGGCGACCGAGATCGTACCGCCGCCCGGAGCCCGATAGACATGGCGCTGGGTGCCGCTCTTGTCGGGATCGTAGGTGAGCTGGCCGGAGACGTGCAACGGAGCCATCCGGTCGGGCACCAACGTGCGCTTGATGCTGCTCGCGCGCTCCGACTTGACGAGCAGGGTCTGGCGGAAGGGGCGGCCGACGAAGAAGTCGATGTACTGCTCGAGCGGGATCAGGTTGTTGCCCGACATGGTGCGGATCAGGGCGCCGAGCTCGGCCCCGCGGTTCTCGGCAATGCAATCCGCCACGTCGGCTTCGCACAGATAGGTGAGGCCGTGTGCCTGGGCGGCGGCGGCAAACTCGTGGAAGTAGCAGGGTGCGTTGTCGGCGACGAGGAACTCGCCCTGGATGTAGGAGTCGTCGGACTTCGCCAGTCTGGCCGCTTCGTCTCGCAGCATCGCGCCGTAGGGGCTGGTCGCGGGCGTGAACTTGGCCATCTGCTCGACGACCCAGCGCGCCTTGGCGATGCGCTCGCGCGGCGGCCCGCTCTCGCCGGCGTGGTAGAGCATGATGTCGCGCACGACGTTGCGCATGCGCCAGCCGGGAAAGACGTTGTAGCTGACGTAGGCGATGCCCCCGCGTGTCAGGTTCCGGGACGAGAGGCGCAGGATGGCGTCCCGCGCCGCCGGCGGCACCCAGCTGTAGACGCCGTGGCAGATGACGTAGTCGAAGCGCTCCTCGAGCTCGATCGTGGCGAGATCGCCCTGCCGGATCTCGATGTTGCCGAGGCCGAGGGAGGCGATGCGCCGCCTGCCGTCCTCCACGTGCCGCACGGAGAGATCGATGCCGACGAACTTGGCGGACGGAAAACGCACGGCCTGGGGGATGAGATTGCCGCCCGCGGCGCAGCCGAGCTCCAGCACGCGCGCGGTGCCGACCGCCGGCGGGGAGAGGCCGAACAGCATGCCGAGCGCCGCAAGCCGCGCCGGCTGGGATTGCGGGAAAGCGACCGACGTATAGGGGACGACATTGAAGTCGCCGCCGGGCTGGGCGGGAGCGGTGGCGGGGGCGGGTCCACCCGAAGTCTGCATTGGAATTGCTCTCGGCGGCTCACGCGGAGGGCTCGGATGGCCCCAGCGTATCAGGGTCGGTACGGACGCCCCAGTCAAACCCCGCCCGGGGGACGGGATGCCAGGCGGCTCCATTCCGGCTCAGAGGTGGCCTCAGTGGGCAACGGGATGCTGTCGGGCATCAGGCCGCCTGCTTATGCTGGAAATTGCCGTAACCAATCAGAGGGTTGGCTAATTCGGCGCGGATCTACTTCTTGAGATTGAGATGCAACAATACCGTGGCGAAAAAGCCGACATGGGCCGGCCCACCGCATCCATTGCATACGCGAGGGGGGTACCTGTGGAGCAGAGTTTGATCCAGCCGCGTCAAAATCCGCCCAATTCCCGGCCACCGCGCATGTCAATCATCGGCCTCTCGCCGCATGGAAAAAATGGTTAAAGAATCAGAGCAAACCCAGAAAAACGCTGATCATTTGGGCCTAAATCGACCTCTCATGTTGCAGAAATACCACCAGCAGAGATTTCCACCATGTTAACTGTAGTGCTGCAACCGATAGGGTTACGCGGGCGCGGTGTGCCCGCAATGAGCGGACCGGTTTCGGTTGGGGCACAAGAGACTGATTACGGTCCGCCATAGTGTGTTGTGTAGGTATTGTTGCGTGGGGGAGTAGTGTCGATGGGAGTAGCGTCGGTCCACAAGAGGCGCCTTCAGCTCCTCGGTTGCGTCAGTGCCTTGGCGGTTGCAGCGGCCATGATGCCGGACCCCGCAGCTGCCCAGGCCGTCTGTGTTCGTGCTGGCGGTCAGACAGCAACTGGCGTTCCCAGTGTCGCTTGCGGCACGAACGCCGAAGCGAGTACCAATAACACGACCGCCGTCGGGCCGGACGCGATAGCCAATACCCCATTTTCGACGGCCATCGGTTCCGAGGCCTACGCCGGGACCAACGGCGACGAGAACACCGCCGTCGGCAACCTTGCCAAGGCGACGGGCGGAAACGCGACCGCTCTTGGCAGCAATCTCACGGCTTCGGGATTCTCTTCAATCGCCGTCGGCCATGAAGCGACCGCTTCCGCGACCAACAGCATTGCGATCGGGACGGGCGCGACCTCGGCCTTCGACAATTCCGTCGCCATCGGCGCCGGCGCCACGGCGACCCAGTCCGACCAGATCATGCTCGGGACCACCGGCACCACGGCCTACACGCTGCCCGGCCTGCCCGGCATTGGTGCCGCGACGGGCAACAAGCTCGTGAGCGTCGATCCAAGCAACGGGGACCTCACGACGTCGAACGTCAGCATCAATGGCAGCGGCGGCCTGGATCTTGGCGGCGGCGACATCACGTCGGTCGGTCACCGACATCTCCGCTCGGCACGGTGTCGGCGACCACGGGCAACATCGGCGACCGTCAATGCCCACTGTCAGGCGCGGGCGATCATCGACACGGTCAACGCGAGCACCGGAACGGCATCACGCAACGTCGGCAACATCAGCACCGTCAATGCGCTGACGGTCAACGCCGCCACGGGCAACATCGCGACCGTCAACGCAGCGACCGGCAATATCACGACTGTCAACGCGAGCACGGTCAACGCCGCGACGGGCAACATCGGCACGGTGAATGCGACGACGGGCAATATCAGCAGACGGTCAACGCAACGACCGGCGACATCAGCACCGTCAACGCGCTGACGGGCAACGCCGACACCGGCGACATCACCAACGTCGGCAACATCAGCACGACGACGCTCAGCACGACGCGGCAATGCCACCGTCGACGGGACGTTCATGCGACAACGGGCAACATCGACACCAACGGTCAACGCCAACGACCGGCAACATCAGCACCGTCAATGCGCTGACGGTCAATGCCGAGCACCGGCAACTATCAGCGACGGTCAACGCGAGCAACGGTCAACGCCAGCGATCGGCAACATCGACGACCGTCAGCACGACCGGCGACACCAGCGTCAACGGCCGACAGTCAACGCGACAACGGTCAATGCTACGACGGAACATCAACACGGTCAATTCCGACGACCACGCTCAATAGTGGCGTGTCGCAGACAACACGCTGCACACGACGCGGCAATGCCTACGTCGGCAATGACCTCAGCGTGGCGAACAACGCAAGCGTGGGCAACAACCTGAGCGTCACGAACAACGCCAGCGTTGGCAACAACCTGTCGGTGGGTAATGACACCACCATCGGCGGCAACCTGACGGTCAGCGGCCTGCCGACCAACCAGGGCGCTCAATCCGGCCCGTTGCAGCTTGTGACCACGGACGCCTTTGGGCATCTGGCCTCCGACAGGGGCGCGGTGTTCGAGGGTATCGCCAAGGTCCAGGCCGGCGTGGCCATTGCGCTCGCGCTCGAGGCACCGAACCTCGGCCAGCACGAGAACTTCGGCCTGAGGCTCGGCTGGGGCAATCTGGACGGCGACGCCAACGCCTGGGGCATGAGCGCTGCCGGCGTGCTGTGCCGGGGCTGCCTTGGCGCGGGCTCGCGTATCGCGCTGGATGGCGGCATCGGCTTCAGCCACTCCAATTTCATGGGCTACAGGTCGGAGAGCGTGGTTGCGGGTCGCGCCGGCATCCAGATGACCTGGAAGTGACGGCCGCAAGGGCTGCCTAAAGGAGGAAAGGCGCCATCCCGCGGTGGCGCCTTTCGTGTTTGTCGGGCAGAGCGCCGGAAACCAAGCACAACCACCCCGCCCGTTACCAACCCTGCGATTGGCGGTGGGCGCATCGCGGGCCCCATGCCACAATCTCGCCCGAAGGTTCATAAGAGTCTCGCTTAACGGAAGACTCTCGGTGCACGGAGCTGATGACCGCGCGCCGGCGAGTGTGTGAGCAGCGCCAATCTGAGCGGGGAAGGGGTCTCCCGTGACGAGGAACACGAGCCGGGCCAGATCGCCTTTGGTGACGCGCTACCGCGCGCGCGGAGGGAAGTGCGCGCTGGCGATCGCAACGCTCGCGTCCGCGCTGCTGGTCGCAGCCGCAGGGGTGGCCCACGCCCAGAAGAAGGACCCGCCGCGGATCCCCTACGGCAAGCACCTCAAGGCCAAGGGTCAAGCCAAGGAGCAGGCGGCAGCCCCCGCAGAGGTAAAGCCGCACATTCCACGCCCCGAGCAGATGGCGATGATGATCCAGACGTCGGTGGTGGCACTGAGCCAGGCCAACCTGACGGGGAACTTCTCGGTGCTGCACGCGCTCGGCGCGCCGAGCTTTCAGAACGCCAACACGCCCGCCAAGCTCGCCGAGATATTCAAGAACCTGCGCCAGCAGAACATCGACCTGACGCCGGTCATTCTGTTCTCGCCGATCCTTCTGCGTGAACCCGTCATCAACGCGCAGGGCATGCTGCATCTGGTCGGCTATTACAAGACCGCGCCGCAGCAGGTGCACTTCGAGCTGCTGTTTCAGCCGGTTTCGGGCCAGTGGCGACTGTTCGGCATTTCGGTCCGCACCCAACCCGCCAACCAGCCGGCTGCCGCCAGCGCCGCGGACCAGGCCAAGAAGACGAAATAGCCCGCGACCTCTGTCGGCGCGGCGCGTCGGGTGCGATCGGCGTTAGCCGAATTGCACCGATAGGGTACGCGGTGCAATACGCTGCCGCTATTGCACCCTACCCTCGCGTCAGAACTTGAAGCTGAGGCCGACGCGCACGGTCTGCATGCTGGGATCGAGATCGACCGGGCCACCGGCGAGCGCGCCGGCGGGGGCGGTGGCGCCGTCGAACCCGTAGTAGAGGTATTCGATGCGCGCGCTCAAATTCGGCGTCAGCATGTGCTCGATGCCGCCACCCGCCACCCAGCCGAAATGCGTGTCGGAGAAGCCCGGCCGGCCGCTGGCGGTGTAGTCGACGTCGGCCCAGGCGCCGCCGGCGGTGGCATAGAAGAGCGTGCGGTTGCCGTTGCCCGTGACGCCCAGCCGCCCGCGCACGGAGGCCAGCCAGTTGACGTCGTGGCGGCAAGCATCGGCAGGGTTGGGGCAGATGGTGGAGCCGGAGATGCCGCTGCCGGAAATGTCCGCCTCCACGCCGAACACCAGCGCGCCGCGCTGCCAGTTGTAGCCGATCTGGCCGCCGCCCACCCATCCCTCACCGCTGTCGCCAACCGTCGTTCCGCCCCCGGTCCAATCGATATCGGACCAGCCGTACCCGGCGTGGACGCCGATGTAGAGGCCGGACCATGAGTAGAGCGGCAGGGGCGGCAGCGGCGCGTCCTTGACACTGCCCGGAGGCGGACCGCCGCCGAGGTCGGCCGCCATGACCGGCACGGCCGTCGAGACGAGCATGACGGCCGCTCCCATGCCGAGCGCGAGCGCGCGCAGTTTCATGACGCTTCTCCGTTTCCAGGGCTTGCCGACAAGAGATGGGACGGCAGAGACGCGGGGAGCCTCTGCCGCCCCCTACGGGACCGCGCGACGAGCGCGCTTTCCCATTGGTTGTGAACGCCACAAGCCAACGGATCGGCGCGGGGTGCGCCTGCCGATCCTCAATGTGGGTTCAGTTCTCCCTCGGGGGCGGACCAATGGGAAATCCACCGGCCTTCAATCGGTTCCCTCGCCGTAAGCCCCCACTCCCGTGTCTAGCGATAGGCATTTCATCGGCGTACCGCGGCGGCAAGTTGACCTACTCGGGGCATTTGTGTGTCAAGTACAACATGTGATCGGTTGAAATAAGCCGATAGGAAATTTGAGCTTGCGTGCGGTTTTGCTGCCACGCGAGGTCTCTCCGGTCCCGCTTGGACCGTGGCCGGGAATCCGGCAATGTCCCGGCCGACTCCAACGATCGGGCTGGCCATGCGATTAGACTATCACATCCTCGACGTCTTCACCGACAAGCGCTTCGGCGGCAACCAGCTGGCCGTCGTGCTCGAGGCCGACGGCCTCGATACCGGGCGCATGCAGACAATTGCGCGCGAGTTCAATCTTCCCGAGACGGTGTTCGTGGTGAAGCCTCAGAATCCGGCGCACACCGCACGGCTGCGCATCTTCACGCCGGCAGCGGAGCTTCCGTTCGCCGGTCATCCCACGGTTGGAACGGCGGTGCTGCTGGCGGAGCTGCGCGGCGGCCAGGCCGCCGGCAACGGCGAGGCGCTGGTGGTGCTCGAGGAGACGATCGGCACCGTGCGCGTCGGGGTGCGCCTGCGCAAGGGTGCGGCGCCGTTCGCGGAATTCGATGCGCCCAAGCGGCCCGAGGAGGCCGGCGCGGCGCCTTCGGCCGAGCGGCTCGCAGCAGCGCTCGGGTTGATCCCGGCCGAGATCGGCTTGGAAAACCACCGGCCGACCAGGTTCGGCGCCGGCAACACGTTCCTGTTCGTGCCCGTGTCGTCGCTGGAGGCGATCGGCAAGGCACAGATCGCGCCCCAACACCTGCCCGCCGCCTTTCAGAACGGCCCGCCGACGGGGCTTTTCCTCTATTGCCGCCAGACCGTGCATCGCACGTCGGCGTTCCACGCGCGCATGTTCGCGCCGCATATGGGCGTGCCGGAGGACCCGGCGACGGGATCGGCGGCAGCGGCTTTCGCCGGCGTCATCCACCGCTTCGACGAATTCTCCGACGGCCTGCACAAGCGCATCATCGAGCAGGGCTACGAGATGGGCCGGCCGAGCCACATCGAGTTGTCGCTGGAGGTGGAGGGCGGCGAGCTGGGCACGGTGCGCATCGGCGGGCACGCGGTGCGGGTGGCGGAGGGCAGAATTGAGGTTTGAGGCGGGCCGGCGCGGACCTCGCCCTGCAAGGGCTCGGGGCCTCAATCGGCTTGCGGACTAGTGGCCTGAATCTCCTAAAGCGACGGATACAGGCTCTTCAGCTTCACACGGGCGTCGGTTGAAGTGAAGTGCCAGTTGGCCTTGGCGTTGTGGGTGTTGCGGTGCTTGCGCCACGCGTCGACTTCCGTCCTGAGCGTGTCGGCGTCGGGGATGCGCCGGGCGAGGCATTGGCCGGAGAGCACGGCCAGCTCTGACTCCGCCAGATTGAGCCAGCTGCCGTGCTTGGGGCTGTAGTGCCACTCGAACCGCTCGATGATGCGGCGCGCCTCGGCCGGCTCGAACGCTTCGTACAATGACGCCGGCGTGTGCGTGTTCAGGTTGTCCTGAACCAGGACGATCTTCTCCGCTTTCGGGAAGTGGATGTCGGCGAGATCGCGCAGGACGTGAGCGTAGTCAATGGCCGTGCGGCGCTCGGTGACCTCGACATGGCGCCAACCTTCGAGCGGCGCGAACAGCATGAAGAGATTGGCCGTGCCGTTGCGCTTGTACTCGTAGTCGTGACGCGCGGGCTGTCCTGCTCGCATGGGCTCGGGCGTGCGCGTCTCCGCGACGAGTTGCTTGCTCGTCTCATCGAGGCAGACCAGCGGGCACGCCGGATCGTGCGGCCGCGTGTAGACGTCGAGCACGTCCTCCATCGCCGCGACGAACGCTGCGTTGGCTTTCGGTGGGATCACCCAGTAGTCGGTCAGGTGCGGCTTGAGGTCGTTTTTTTGAGCGCGCGGCCGACCGTATTGAAGTGCGCGGCCGGCACGATCCTGCGCTCGACGACGTGCTCCGCCAACAGACGGATGCTCCAGCGCGCGTGGCCGGCCGGCGGCTCGGAGCAGGCGAGCGCGGTCAGCTTTGCCTGTGCCTCGCCATCGAAAATCGGCGGTGTGGGCGGTGTCTCGCGCTTCTTGCGTGTGAGCACGGCATCGAGCCCCTCCGTCACGAACGCCTCGCGCACGCGCGACACCATGGTCGCGTTGGTATCCAGCGCCTCGACGATCTCGGCATCGAGCCAGCCAGGCCCGCCCTCGCCCTGATCGGTCTTCAGCAGGATGCGCGCCTTCAGGATCGTCCTCGCAGGCGCCTTGCCCTTGGAGATCAGCGCGTTCAACCGCTCGCGCTCGGCTGCGTCGAGCTCGACGATGTATTTCTTGGCTGCCATCTCGATCTGCCCTGTCGGTTGTGAACCCGACAGGGTAAGAATCAGTGTTCGCAGGCGCTGCACATGAGTCAAATTAGCCGATGCGAGCCACTAGCGTGGATTATATGCGCCGGGCTGATGCCCAGCTCAATGCATGGCCTCGGCCAGGAGGCGGTAGCTCGTGTGGCGGGCGGCTTCGTCGTAGGCCCAGGTGACGACGGCGATCTCCTGCACATCGAGGCGCTGCGCGAGGTCGCGGATCTGCTGGGCGACCTGTGCCCCCGTGCCGACCATGGCGCCGGCGCGATAGTGGGCGAGGCGGGCGGCCTCCTCGGGCGTGTAGGGATAGGCGGCGGCCTGCTCGGGCGGCTCGAGCGGGGCGAAGATGCCGCGGTCGCGCAACAGGCGGAAGCGGGCGCGGGAGGCGAAGTGATGCTGCGCCTCTTCTTCCGTGTCGGCGGCGAGCGCCCAGACGCATAACCCCGCGTGCGGCTCGGGGTGGCGCGGGCTCGGGCGGTAGTTGCGGCGGTAGAGGGTCAGCGCCTGCTCGGCGCCCATCCCTTCGGTGAAGAACCAGGCGAACGCGTAGGGCAGGCCGAAGTGGGCCGCGACCTGGGCGCCGTAGTCGGAGCTGCCGAGCATCCAGATCTCGGGCGCCGTGTCGCCGGCGGGGTAGGCCTTGACCTGGCGGAAGGGATGTCCCTCGGGCAGCGGCTCGCCGGCGACCCAGGCGATGAGGTCGCGCACGTCGTTGGGGAAGTGCGCGGGGCGCTCGTTGGCGAGCGGGTTGAGCGCGAAGGCCGTGCGCCCGTCCGAGCCCGGCGCGCGGCCGAGCCCCAGATCGATGCGGCCCGGCGCGATCGCGTCGAGCACGCGGAACTGCTCGGCGACCTTGAAGGGGGCGTAGTGCGGCAGCATGACGCCGGCGCTGCCGACGCGGATGCGCGACGTGGTGGCGGCAATGGCCGCGATCAGGATCTCGGGCGCGGTGCCGACGATGGTCTCGTTGGAGTGGTGCTCGGAGAGCCAGAAGCGCTGATAGCCCCAGCCCTCGCAGGCCTTGGCGAGCGCCATGGTGTTGCGGATGGCCTCGCCGTGCGGGCGATCCACCAGGGCGACGGACTGATCGAGGACGGAGAGGCGCAAGGGGTGGGCTCGCGTTGATGAGGGCTCGGCCGGTTCAGAGTGTCGAACATAGAAGGAGCGGCGCAACCGGCGCAACGCGTGTTCGCATCGGGTCTGGGCCTCCGGCCTCCTCGCCCTGCAAGGGCTCGTTGACCACATCTTATGCCGCGCTGGCGAACGCAGAAGTGGAGCGGGCATCGCCTGGCAACGGCGCTCGACGCGGCTGTAACGTGGGTGTCATACGGGGGATTGCGCGCAATTCTTCTTGCCATCCCGGCGCTATTTTGGCTTAAGTAGTGGTGGAACTGTTGCGTGGGCGCTATTTTGAGGCGCCTGAGCGCGTGGGAAGCCAAGTGAGCGCGAAGAGCTCCAGGATCGACCTGACCGCGACCGGCCTGTTGCCGGCGACGGCAGCGCTCGGCCTCATCGGCACCCTGCTCCTTATCGGCCCCTGAGCCCCGCTCGTGCCCGGTGATCCGGGACGGCCGCTCAGGGGATGCAAAGCCAAGCAAATCGTCAGGTTTCGATGCCGGAAGGACTCTTATCCGGCCCCCGATTGAGGAACATGAGCCATGTCCCGACACGCCAAACCCTCCGTCGTTGCGCACGACGGCGCCAACACCGACCGCGTCTTCATTTTCGATACAACCTTGCGCGACGGGGAGCAGTGCCCCGGCGCCACCATGACCTTCGAGGAGAAGCTCGAGGTCGCCGACTTCCTCGATGCAATGGGCGTCGACATCATCGAGGCGGGCTTTCCGATCGCCTCGGAGGGCGATTTCCAGGCCGTCTCCGAGATCGCCAAGCGGCGTCAAGAACGCGGTGGTGTGCGGGCTGTCGCGCGCGGGCGAGGCCGACATCGACCGTGCCGGCGAGGCCGTGAAGGGCGCCCGGCGGCCGCGCGTGCACACCTTCATCTCCACCTCGCCGGTGCATCGCAAGCACAAGCTCATGAAGACCGAGGAGCAGGTGCTGGAGATGGTGCAGTTCCAGGTCGCGCGCGCGCGCAACTGGTGCGACGACGTGGAATGGAGCGCGGAGGACGCCACGCGCACGGAGATCGACTATCTGTGCCGCTGCGTGGAGACCGCCATCAAGGCGGGCGCCTCCACCATCAACCTCCCCGACACGGTGGGCTACGCCACGCCGGAAGAATACTACCAGATGTTCCGCACCGTGATGGAGAAGGTGCCGGGCTCGGAGAAGGTGATCTTCTCGGTGCACTGCCACAACGATCTCGGCATGGCGGTGGCCAACTCGCTGGCCGGCATCAAGGCCGGCTGCCGGCAGGTGGAATGCACCATCAACGGCATCGGCGAGCGGGCGGGCAACGCGGCGCTGGAAGAGATCGTGATGGCGATCAAGACGCGCGGCGACGTGCTGCCCTACCAGGTCGGCATCGACCCCACCATGCTCAACCGCGCCTCCAAGCTGGTGGCGGCGGCGACCTCGTTCCCGGTGCAGTACAACAAGGCGATCGTCGGGCGGAACGCGTTCGCGCACGAGTCCGGCATCCACCAGGACGGCATGCTCAAGCACACGCAGACCTATGAGATCATGACGCCGGAGTTGGTGGGCGTGTCCAAGACCTCGCTGGTGATGGGCAAGCACTCCGGCCGCAACGCCTTCCGGGTCAAGCTCAAGGAGCTGGGCTATGAGCTGGGCGAGAACGCCTTCGAGGACGCCTTCAACCGCTTCAAGGCGCTGGCCGACCGCAAGAAGCACGTCTACGACGAGGACATCGAGGCGCTGGTGGACGAGGAGATCGCCACCCAGCAGGACCGGGTCAAGGTGGTGGCGCTGACGGTGATCGCCGGCACCATGGGCCCGCAGTCGGCGACGCTGACGCCTCGATCTCGGCGACGGCGTGCACCAGACCGTGCAGGCCACCGGCAACGGGCCCGTCGATGCCACCTTCAATGCCATCGCCAAGCTGGTGCCGCACAAGGCGAAGCTCGCGCTCTATCAGGTGCACGCGGTGACCGAGGGCACGGATGCGCAAGCCGAGGTGTCGGTGCGGCTCGAGGACGAGGCGGATGCCGGCGGCCGCGCCGTCACCGCGCGCGCGGCCGACCCCGACACGCTCGTGGCGAGTGCCAAGGCCTACGTGTCCGCGCTCAACAAGCTCTTCGCCAAGCGCGGGCGGCTGCACGCGCAGCAGAGTGCCTAGGCTGCGTCACCCACCCTCCCCTGACGGGGAGGGTGGCTTGGTGCGCCTTTCGCGCGCCATGCCGGGTGGGGTGTGTGCGCCGGGATAGGCTCTCCCTGGCATGTACCCCCACCCCTAACCCCTCCCCGCAAGGGGGAGGGGGAATCCCCTATGCGCTCGTACCCTGGAGTACATACCCATGACTGTGACTTCCCATGGCGGCACAGGTGCCGCTGACGCCGCATGCCGCGACCATCGACGATCAGTTCACGCGGCAGGCGGTGCAGTTCGCCGCCTCGCCGGTGCATCACAGCCAGGCCGCGCTCGATCTCCTGGTCGATGCGGCGGCGCCGAAGCCGACCGACGTGGCGCTCGACGTCGCCTGCGGGCCGGGCTCGGTGGTGATGACGTTCGCGCGGCGGGTGAGCCGGGCCGAGGGCCTCGATGCCACCGAGGCGATGCTGGACGAGGCGCGCAAGCTGGCGGCGGCGAGTGGCACGGCGAACGTGGCCTGGCACCGGGGCGACGCCTACGCGCTGCCCTTCGCCGATGCGTCGTTCGATATCGTGAGCTGCCGCTACGCCTTCCACCACATGCAGGAGCCGGCACGCGCGCTGGCCGAGATGATCCGGGTGTGCCGGCCGGGCGGGCGCG
The DNA here is from genome assembly GCA_963797005.1 of uncultured Alphaproteobacteria bacterium. Lineage (GTDB taxonomy): Bacteria > Pseudomonadota > Alphaproteobacteria > Rhizobiales > Hyphomicrobiaceae > AWTP1-13. The sequence continues at coordinate 384,893 of CAWCOF010000003.1, read as the reverse complement.
TGGTGGTGTGCGACGCTGTTGCCTCGGACGATCCCGCGAAGGCGGCCGCCCTCAACGCCATGGAGCGGCACCGCGACCCCTCAACCGTCGAGTTCCGGCCGCTGGCGTTCTACACGGATGCCTTCCGGGATGCGGGTCTGCCGAAGCCGACCTTGAGCTTCTACGGCGTGCCGGTCGAGCGCGAGGGGCTGGTGGAGAGGTCCTTTCCCGTGGGCGACGACCGCGCGCGGCTCAGGGCGATGGTCGACGCCGCGGTCGAGGGCGACGCCATGGGCGTCAACGCGCGGCGCGACGGCGACACGGTGCGGTTCGCGTATCCGGCGGTGGTGCTGGTGGCGGTGAAGGCGGTGCTTGAGCGAACCGAGTAGCTCGACCTTCGATTGGCGGGCAGACTCGCAGGCGAGCTTGCGCAGCTCCCCTCCCTCTTGCCCTTCGGGCCATCTCTGGGCAGGACGAATAGCTCGTGGAGAGCCCGACGGCTTGCGGGGAGGGGACGGGGGTGGGGGTAAAGAGCTTGGGGTCGCCCTCGGGACTTCACCCCACCCCTAGCCCTCCCCGTCGGGGAGGGGCATCCGTCGAGCCGGCTTGATGTTTCCCGCATCAAATTGATGCCGGCATCTAACCCTTCGTCGGGGACCAGCGGTAGGCTTTGGCGCAGGCGCCGCCCATCAGCATCGCGCGCTCGCTGTCGCTGAGCCGGTCCGTCTCGAGGAACGGCGCGACGGCCTGCTCGTAGTTGACGACGGCGAAGGCGCGGGTCCAGTCCGTGCCCCACAGGCAGCGGTCGAAGCCCCAGGCGTCGAACACGCGCGCGAGCGGGTCCCAGATGTCGGGGAAGGGATAGGGCTCCTTGGACAGCGTGCAGGCGCCGCTGACCTTGATCACCGCGTTCTTGCGCTTGGCAAGCTCCAGCACCTTGGGCAGGTCGGCCCAGGGCTGCGGCGGGGCGGGCGGCGTGCGCGGCTGCAGGATGCCGAGATGGTCGAGGATGAAGCGCGTGTCGGGATGGCGGTCGATCACGGCAGTGCCGGCGTCCAGGTTGTCCCAGCAGAGGATGTTGAGCGGGAAAGTCGTATTTCACGGCGGCGCGCGCGATACGGTCGAGACCTGGATGTTTCGGATCGCGGTCGCGTCCCGGCTCCTTCGTCAGCATGATGCGGATGCCGACGGTGCCGGGGGTCTTCTTCCACTCGGCGACGACCTCCTCCACCGCGGGGTCGTCTGGGTCGACCGGCTTGACGAGACCGAAGCGGCCGGGGTGGGCGCGCTGCACCTCCACCGCGTAGCTGGCGTCGTAGCGGTACATGGAGAAGGCGGAGATGAAGATCGCGCCGTCGACGCCGACCTTGTCCATCGCCGCCACCATCTCCTCGCCGGTGACGTGAGCGGGCCAGTTGGGCACGCTGTGCCAGGGCCGCTTGGGCGTGTTGGCCTCATAGGCGTGGACCTGGGAATCGATGATCGGCATAGGGGCGGCTCCTTTCGTGCTGCGGGCCTGCCTATCGCAGCAGGTCGCGCGCGGCCTGTCCAGGAGCTCTCGAGCGGGCCCAATCATCGGCCAGGCAGACTGTTCGGCCGCCGATGGTCGTGCCATGCTGGCGCACGCGGAACGTCAACTCCGCGAGGGAGGCAATCATGCAGGACAGGCCGGAAAAGAAGGCTCCGCGCACGCTGAGGCTGAATGCCCGCGACAACCTGATCGTGGCCATCGACCCGGTCGATAAGGGCACGACCGTTCAGGGTACGATGGCGACCCAGCGCATCCTGCGCGGGCACAAGATGGCGGTCGAGCCCATCGCCAAGGGCGCGCCGGTCCTCAAGTTCGGGCAGATCATCGGCTTTGCCAGCGAGGACATCGCGCCGGGCGCCCATATCCACACGCACAACTGCTCGTTTGGCGAGTTCGAGCGCGACTACGCCTTCGCCCAGGACGCGCGCGCGGAGGCCCTGCTGCCCGAGAATGAGCGCGCCGCCTTCGAGGGCTACCGCCGCGCCAACGGCAAGGCCGGCACGCGCAACTACATCGGCGTGCTCACCAGCGTGAACTGCTCCGCCTCCGTGGCGCGCTTCATGGCGGAAGCCGTGAACCGCTCCGGCATCCTCGAGCAATACCCCCATGTCGACGGTGTCGTCTCCTTCGTGCACGGCACGGGCTGCGGGCTCGCCGCCAAGGGCGAGGGCTACGAGGCGCTCGAGCGCACGCAGTGGGGCTATGCCGGCCATCCCAACCTGGCGGCGGCCCTGATCGTGGGGCTCGGCTGCGAGGTGTTCCAGATCGAGCGGCTGAAGGAGAAGTACGGCCTGATCGAGGGCGACAACTTCCGCACCATGACCATCCAGGACACCGGCGGGACGAAGAAGACGATCGAGGCCGGCGTCGCCCGCATCAAGGAGATGCTCCCCCTCGCCGACAAGGCGCGCCGGCAGAGCATTGCGGCGTCCGAGCTCTGTCTCGCCCTGCAATGCGGCGGCTCGGACGGCTACTCCGGCATCACCGCCAACCCGGCGCTGGGGGCAGCCGTCGACCTGCTGGTGCGCCACGGCGGCACCGCCGTGCTGTCGGAGACGCCCGAGATCTACGGCGCCGAGCATCTGCTCACGCGCCGCGCGCGCAACGCCGAGGTGGGCCGGAAGCTCGTCGACATCATCAAGTGGTGGCAGGACTACTGCGCGAAGAACGACGGCTCCATGGACAACAACCCCTCGCCCGGCAACAAGGCGGGCGGCCTCACCACCATCCTGGAGAAGTCGCTGGGCGCGGCGGCCAAGGGCGGCACCACCACATTGGCCGAGGTCTACCGCTACGCCGAGCCCGTCACCGCCAAGGGCTTCGTCTACATGGATACGCCCGGCTACGATCCCGTGGCGGCCACGGGCCAGGTGGCGGGCGGCTGCAACGTGCTGTGCTTCACCACGGGCCGCGGCTCGGCCTACGGCTGCAAGCCGACGCCCTCGATCAAGCTCGCCACCAACCACGACATCTACAAGCGCATGCTGGACGACATGGACATCAACTGCGGCGACATCCTCGACGGCGTATCGATCGAGGAAAAGGGCCGGGAGATCTTCGAAGCGATCCTGCGCGTGGCCTCGGGCGAGAAGACCAAGAGCGAGCTCTTGGGCTACGGCGACAACGAGTTCGTGCCCTGGCAGATCGGCGCGACGATGTAGGGGTGTGGCAACCGCGGCGTCCGCCGCGGATGAGGTTAGTGGTTGTCATCCCGGCCGAGCGCCGCGGCTCGGGAGCCGGGCAAGCTGCGCGAGAGCCAAGACCCAGGAGTTGCAAATCTCGAGCACAGTTTCTGGCCCTGGGTCCCGGATATTTCGCTTTCCGCGAAATTCCGGGATGACACCTCAGCTGACCTCGGAGAGGAGGGAGAGCTGGTCGCTCTGGGAGGCGCCGCCGTTCTGGTCGGCGAGGTCGGTCGGATAGTCGCCGGTGAAGCAGTGGTCGGTGAACTGGGGCGAGAGGGGATCGCGCGCCTCGATGCCCAGCGCGCGGTAGATGCCGTCGACGGAGAGGAAGGCGAGGCTGGTGGCGCCGATGAAGTCGCGCATCTCGGGAACGGTCATGTTGGCGGCGAGCAGCTCGCTCGTGCTCGGCGTGTCGATGCCGTAGAAGTCGGGGTGCGCGATGGGCGGGCTCGAGACGCGCAGGTGGACCTCGCGCGCGCCCGCCTCGAACATCATCTGCACGATCTTCCTCGAGGTGGTGCCGCGCACGACGCTGTCGTCGATCAGCACGATGCGGTTGCCGCGCACGGCGGACGCGTTGGCGGAATGCTTGAGCTTGACGCCGAGCTGGCGGATCCTCTGCTCGGGCTCGATGAAGGTGCGGCCGACATAGTGGTTGCGGATGATGCCCAGCTCGAACGGGACGCCGCTCTCCTGCGCGTAGCCGATTGCCGCCGGCACCCCGGAGTTCGGGATCGGGATGATGACGTCGGCGGGCGCGGGGGCTTCGCGTGCGAGCTGCGCGCCCATCTGCTTCCTGAGGTCGTAGACGTTGCGGCCGCCGATGATGGAATTGGGCCGGGCGAAGTAGATGTACTCGAAGATGCAGGGCCGGGCGGGACGGCGCGGGAACGGCCGGTGGCTTTCCACGCCCGCTTCTGTGATGGTGACGATCTCGCCGTTCTCGATCTCGCGCACGAACTCCGCGCCGACGATGTCGAGCGCGCAGGTCTCCGATGCCAGCACGTAGGCGGAGCCGATCCGGCCCAGCATCAGCGGGCGGATGCCGATTGGGTCGCGCGCGCCGATCAGCATGTCGTTGGTGAGGCACACCAGCGCGTAGGCGCCCTGGATCTGGCGCAGCGCGTCGACGAAGCGCTCCACGATGCGGCGGCGCTGCGAGCGGGCGATCAGGTGCAGGATGATCTCGGTGTCGGAGGTCGACTGGCAGATGGCGCCGGAGGAGACGATCTCGCGCCTCAAGGTGAGCGCGTTGGTGAGGTTGCCGTTGTGCGCCACGGCGAAGCCGCCGGTGTCGAGGTCGGCGAACAGCGGCTGCACGTTGCGCAGGATGGTGTCGCCGGTGGTGGAGTAGCGGTTGTGGCCGAGGGCGATGTGGCCCTTGAGCCTGCTGATCACCTCGGCCTTGTTGAAGTTGTCGCCGACGAGGCCCAGGCGCCGCTCGGAATGGAAGTGGGCGCCGTCGTAGGTGACGATGCCGGCCGCTTCCTGGCCGCGGTGCTGGAGGGCGTGCAGGCCGAGCGCGGTGAGGGCTGCGGCATCGTCATGGCCGAAGACGCCGAATACGCCGCATTCCTCGCGCAGCCGGTCTTCCTCGCCGGGGCCTGCGGGGCGGGTGTCGCGGACATCACGCGGGGGAAGCACGACGTTCATGGGCATCTCCCAAGTGCAGGTCCAGCAGCACTACCCCGGGCCGCCTTCCTGGCTCAGGCATCCTCGTCCGTGGGGCCCTCTGGATATAGGGCAAGACGGACGGCCTGACCACTGGGCGTGACCAAAGGACCAGGAACATGCCGCAAAAGCCCGCTCTGCTGCTGGTCCCCGGGGCCCATCAGCTGGGGCGGAACCAGGCGCACCAGGATGACGCGGAACGAATTGCCGGTGGATTTGATGTAGGGAAGCGAGATGGCGTTGCGCACCCAGGGCGCCTGCTGCAGGGGGTCGGGCACGAACGACTTGTAGAACATATAAGGTATCACCACCAACACGAAGCCGCGCAGGACCCCGAAGGCAAGCCCCAGGATGCGGTCGATGGCACCGACGCGGCTGTCGAGCACCGTGTCGGAGATGCGCGAGGTGATGAGGTGGACGATGACGAGGACGACCAGGAAAATGAGCCCGCCGATGGCGACCTGGGCAACGTAGATGTAGGAGGTCTGGACCGGGTTGGAGAAGTGCCGCGCCACCTCCTCGGCGAAGGGGCGGTGGTAGCGGATGAAGTAGACGACGGCGCCCGCCGCCGCTGCCCACGAGACGATCGACAAAAGCTCTCGGGTGAACCCGCGGTACATGGCCACCATTCCCGAGATGGCCAGGATCGCCAGCAACGCAACGTCGAGGTAGGCAAGCCCAGCGATCATGGCTCAGGTCCCCTGTCCCAAATCGCAATTCCAGCTTCACAATCCGAGCACTTCGGCCAAGCCCTTGACGTGCGCCACGCGTGAGACGCCAAGCTTGAGACCGGCCTGATCGAGATCACCTGCGGCGGGCAGAACCGCCCGCTTGAAACCAAGCTTCCGGGCTTCCTTGAGGCGCGTCAACAGGTGTCCGGCCGGCCTGACCGCTCCCGACAGGCTCACCTCGCCGAAATAGACCTGGTGCGGCGGCAGAGCAACATTGGAAATGGATGACAGCAGCGCCGCGGCGGCAGCGAGATCGGCCGCAGGCTCCGTGATCTTCAGGCCGCCTGCGACGTTCAGGTAGACGTCGTGCTGCGCGAAGCTGATGCCGCAGCGGGCGTCGATGACGGCTAGCAGCATGGAGAGGCGGTTGGCGTCCCAGCCCACGACCGCGCGCCGCGGCGTGCCGAGGCCCGAGGGCACGACGAGGGCCTGGATCTCAACCAGGATGGGCCGCGTGCCCTCGACGCCGGCAAACACCGCCGAGCCCGGCGTGGAGGCGAGGCGGTCCCCCAGGAACAGCTCGGACGGGTTGGCGACCTCGCGCAGGCCCTCGGCCGCCATCTCGAACACGCCGATCTCATCGGTGGCGCCGAAGCGGTTCTTGGCCGCGCGCAGGATGCGGAAGGCATGGCCGCGGTCGCCCTCGAAGTAGAGCACGGTGTCGACCATGTGCTCGATCACCTTCGGCCCGGCGATCTGCCCGTCCTTGGTGACGTGGCCGACGAGGACGAGCGCGGAGCCCTGCGCCTTGGCGAAGCGGACGAGGGCCTGTGTCGCCGCCCGCACCTGGCTCACGGTGCCCGGCGCCGCCTCCAGGGCGTCGGCCCACAGGGTCTGGATGGAATCGACGACGACGAGGTCGGGCCGCTGGCCGTCGCTCAAGGTGGCGAGGATGTTGGAGAGGTTGGTCTCGCAGGCGAGCGCGAGAGGCGCGTCCGAGAGGCCGAGGCGCTCGGCGCGCAGGCGCACCTGGGCCGCGGCCTCCTCGCCCGAGAAATAGATGGCGCGACGGCCGGCGTTGGCGAATTGCGCGGCGAGCTGCAGGAGAAGGGTCGACTTGCCGATGCCGGGCTCGCCGCCGATCAACATGGCCGACCCCGGCACGATGCCGCCGCCGCTGACGCGGTCGAGCTCGGCAAGGCCGGTGGGATACCGCGTGACCTTCTCGCGGCCCTTGGCCAGCGTCTCGAGCGCGACAGCCCGGCCCTTGGACGCCTTGGCCATTCCCGAGCCCGGCGGCGGCGCTGCGTCGACCTCCTCGACAAGCGTGTTCCACTCGCCACAGCCCGCGCACTTGCCGGTCCAGCGCGAGGCGATCGCGCCGCAGCTCTGGCACACGAACTGGCTTCTAGCCGGTCTCGCCACGCGAACTTATCCCCCCGCATCCTCGTAGACGCGATAAACGCGCTGGCCGAGGCGCGACAGGAGCTCGTAGCCGATGGTGCCGGCGCGATCGGTAAGATCATCGACGGAGACGCGCTCGCCCATCACCTCGACCCAGGCGCCGCGGCGGGCAAGGTCGGGCGGAACCTCGGTGACGTCGACGGTGGTGAAGTCCATCGAGACGCGGCCCACGATCGGCACCGGGTAGCCGCCGACGTAGCCGACGGGGCCCGCCTCACCGGTCTTGACGCTGAGCGCGCGCAGGAAGCCGTCGGCGTAGCCGCAGGCAATCGCGGCGATGCGCGATGGGCGCTGCACTTTGTAGGTGGCGCCGTAGCCGATGGTGGCGCCGGCCGGCACGTCGCGCACCTGCAGAATGCGCGCGGCGAGCCGCACCACGCTGCGCATCGGATTGGGCACGCCCTCGTGGGCGCGGCCGCCGTAGAGGGCGATGCCGGGCCGCACCAGGTCGTAGTGATAGGCCTTGCCTATGAACAGGCCGCCGGAATTGGCAAGGCTCGCCGGCGCCGGCGGCAGCTTGGCGCGGAGCCTGTCGAAGAGGAGGCGCTGGCGCTCGTTCATCGGGTCCGCCGGATGGTCGGCGCAGGCCAGATGGCTCATTACCAGCGTGATGTCGATAGCCGACAGGAGGTCGGGGGCGGCCGCCAGCTGATTGACGTCCTCCTCGGGCATGCCGAGGCGATTGATGCCGGTGTCGATGTGGATCGCAGCAGCCAGCTTGCATCCGCGGGAGCGGCTGTAGGCGGCCCAGTCGCGCACTTCCGCCAGGCTGGAGAGCACCGGGCGCAGATCGAAGCCCGTGTATTGCGCTTCCGCGCCTGCGAGCAGGCCGTCGAGGACGTAGATGGTGGCGCCGGGCTGCACCTCGCGCGCGCTCCGCCCCTCGTCGATGGTGGCGGCGAAAAAGGTCTTGCAGCCCTGATTGGTGAGGGCCTTGGCGATCGGTGCCAGGCCCAGGCCATAGGCATCCGCCTTGATGACGCCGGCGCATTCGGCACGGCTGGAGGCCTGGTTGAGATGGACCCAGTTGGCGCGCAGCGCAGCGAGGTCGACGGTGAGGACCGCGCGCGCCGACAGCGGGATCGGCGCCCGCGGGCGCTCGGGGCGACAGCCGTATACGTTGTTCGCCGTCAACCCAACCGCTCCGGCATGTACTGTTCGCGCGCCAGGTCCGAGAAGCGCGTGACGTTGGCGTCGAACTGGAGCTGCACTGTGCCGACGGGCCCATGACGCTGCTTGCCGATGATCACCTCGGCCTTGCCGTTGACGAACTGCATCTTGGCCATCCAGTCCTGGAACTCGATCGTACCCTCGGCAGGCTTCGTACGCTCCAGATAATACTCCTCCCGGTAGATGAACATAACCACGTCGGCGTCCTGTTCGATGGAGCCCGATTTACGCAAATCGGCCAGCTGCGGGCGCTTGTCCTCGCGGTTCTCCACCGCGCGGGACAGCTGGGAAAGGGCGATGATCGGCACGTTCAGTTCCTTGGCCAGCGCCTTCAGGCCGGTGGTGATTTCCGACACCTCCTGGACACGCCCCTCGCTCGCGCGCCGGCCGGAGCCCGTGAGCAGCTGCAAATAGTCGATCACGATCAGCCCTAGCCCGTGTTGCCGCTTGAGGCGGCGCGCACGCGCCGCAAGCTGGCCCACCGAGATGCCGCCGGTCTGGTCGATGAAGAGCGGAAGGGTCGCCATTTCCTGGCTCGCCTCCACCAGCCGCTTGAACTCGGCCTCGTCGATCATGCCGCGGCGGATCTTTTCTGACGGGATGCTGGCCTGCTCGGACAGGATGCGCGTCGCAAGCTGCTCGGCTGACATCTCGAGCGAGAAGAGGCCGACGACGGCTCCATCATGGGACGCGTCTTCTGGATTGACCTCGGGCCGCTGGCTCAGCGAATGCGTGCGCGCGCGGGCGACATTGAAGGCGATGTTGGTAGCAAGCGATGATTTTCCCATCGCCGGCCGGCCGGCGATGATGATGAGGTCGGAGGGCTGCAGTCCCCCCATCTTGGCGTCGAGATCCTTGAGCCCGCTGGCGACGCCGGAAAGATGGCCGTCGCGCTGGTAGGCGTTGTTGGCCATCTCGATGGCATGGGTCAGCGCACTGTTGAAGCCGAGGAAGCCCTGGCCGTACTTGTCGGTCTCGGCAAGCTCAAAGAGGCTCGTCTCGACTTTTTCGATTTGCTCCTTTGGGGGAAAGTCCACGGGAGAATTGAAGGCGGCATTGACCATATCCTCGCCGATCAGGATCAGCTTGCGGCGGGTGAAGAGGTCGTGAACGGTATGCCCATAGTCGCGCGCATTGATGATGGTCGTGGCATGGGCGGCAAGCTGGCCGAGGTATTGCGGCACCGTCAGCGTGGCGTCGATCGGCTCGGCGTTCTCAAAGAAGCTCTTGAGCGTAATCGGCGTTGCCTGCTTGCCCGCGGCTATCAGCTTGGAGCAGTGCTCGTAGATCTGCTGGTGCAGCGGATCGTAGAAGTGGTGGGCCTCGAGGAAGCTCGAGACGCGATCGTGCGCCTCGTTGTTGACGAGGATGGCACCAAGAAGTGCCTGCTCGGCCTCGATGTTGTGGGGGGCGGCGCGGAACGGCAGGTCCTCAAGGGAGGCGGACCCGTCGGCGGCGGGGGCGGGATTGCGGCGTGCGGCTTCGGTCATGAGGCCGGGGGTTAGGCGGATTCGTCGCGGGAGACCTCAGCAACGCGTCGGGCTTATCCCAGTTCTCCACAGAGCCTGAGCGGTTGGTGCGTCAACGAGGTGGCGTGCCGTAGGACGCAATAGGCGCCAGCCGTATTGCGCCGATCCGGTCGGTGCGATCGGTGCAATACGCTATCGCTATTGCACCCTACTCGCCGGCCATGCGGGAGCGCTGGCCGCCGGCCTCGCGCGAGCCGAGACGGCTCTCGCCGTCGTGCATGTAGTCGCGCGTCAGCGGCAGGGTCTCGATGCGTTTGGCAAGCTGGATCTGGAACACGACGAGGTTTTGATAGCGGAATGCCGTCTCGGACCCGGCCAGGTAGAACTCCCACATCCGGCAGAACGTCTCATCACGGACGGCCGCGGCCTTGTCCCAGTTGGCGATGAAGCGCTCGCGCCAGGCACGCAAGGTCTCGGCATAGTGGAGCCTCAGTATCTCGAGGTCGGTGACGAGCAGGCCCGAGTGCTCGATGGCCGAGACCATCTCGGAGAGCGCGGGGATGTAGCCGCCGGGGAAGATGTACTTGGCGATGAACGCATTGGTGGCCGCCGGCGGCTCGGAGCGGCCGATGGTGTGGATCACGGCCACGCCGTCGTCGGTGAGGAGGTCGCGCACCTTGCGGAAGAAGGTGCCGTAGTGGTTGACGCCGACGTGCTCGAACATGCCGACCGACACGATACGGTCGAAGGAGCCCTTCACCTTGCGGTAGTCCTTGAAGTCGAAGTGGACGGCACGGGAGAGGCCTTCGCGCTGCGCACGCTCCTGCGAAATCTTGAACTGCTCCGCGCTCAACGTCACCCCGGTGACGTCGCAGTCGGCGACCTTGGCGAGGTAGAGGCCGAGCCCGCCCCAGCCGGAGCCGATGTCGAGCACGCGCTGGCCGGGCTCGATGGCGAGCTTGGCCGCCAGGTGGCGCTTCTTGGCCAGCTGGGCTTCCTCCAGGCTGGCGGCCTGGGTGAAGTAGCCGCAGGAGTATTGCCGGTCGCTGTCGAGGAAGAGATCGTAGATGGCACCGTCGATGTCGTAGTGGCGCGCCACGTTGCGGCGCGCGCGGCCGCCCGGATTGAACTGCCCGACGCGGCGAACGAGATAGCGGACCGCATCGAGGGTCCTGGACCAGCGGGGCAAGGCGTGCGTATCGGCGTTGCTCAGCACGAGCGCGAGCAGGTCATAGATGCGGCCCTGCTCCATCACGAGCCGGCCGTACATGTAGCCTTCGCCGAGGGCGAGCTGCGGGTCGCGCACGAGTTGGCGCTCGAGGCGTCTGTCAAGGATGCGGGCGGCCACGGCGGGCCCTTGGCCGTCGCCGTAGTGGTGCTCCCTGCCGTCAGCGTCGACTAGGGTCAGAGCGCCGCGTTCGACGATGCGGCGCAGGAGGACATCGAGCAACTTGAACATGACCGATATCTGCCCGTACGCAGCCTATGGCTCCCCATCCGTCTGCCTTAAGAAAGTTTTACCTCTATTATACGAAAGTCAAATGCCAAAGCTACCGGCAAGGTTCCCATGCCCGGTGCGATCGGCAACTTGTGACGCAGGCGCCCGCTTTGCGGATTTATCCGAGCACGCCCGTCAGGCTTTTTCCTCGGCCGACCCGGACCCCTCGCCCTCCTCGGCCTGCTGCCGGGACAGCGCCTCCTCCTCGAAGAGGGCGTCCGGATTGAAGGTCTCGAGCTCGACACCCTCCTCCTTGACCACCGTCACGTCCTCGCCGCGCGCCTGGCGGTCGGCCTCGTCCTGGGATCGGGCGATGTTGAGCGTGACCTGGACTAGGACCTCCGGATGGAGCGCGACCCGCACGGGCTGCAGCCCCAGCGTCTTGATCGGCCGGTCGAGAATGACCTGACGCCGATCGAGGGAGAAGCCGCCCTCCGTCACGACCTCGGCGATGTCGCGCGTGGTGACGGACCCGTAGAGCTGGCCGGTATCGCCCGCCTGACGGATGGTGCGGAAACTCTGGCCGTTGAGCTTGGCGGCGACGGCCTCGGCCTCCTTCTTGAGCTCGAGGTTGCGAGCCTCGAGCTGTGCGCGGTCCTTCTCGAAGCGGGTGAGGTTGTCCGGCGTGGCGCGCAGCGCCTTCTTCTGGGGGAGGAGGAAGTTGCGCGCGTAGCCGTCCTTGACGTTGACCACGTCGCCCATCTGCCCGAGACGGCCGATGCGTTCCAATAAGATGACCTGCATGGGATGCTCCAGTTGCTTGAAAGTCGAGGTTCAGGTGGTTGGGGGCCGCGCGCGGAGGCGCTGCCTGAGATTGATGATCGGCTCCAGCATGCCGGCCAGCACGAGCGCGAACGCCAGATAGGGACCGAACAAGAGCAACCCGAGATAGACGAACCAGAGGAACCACGGCGCCCGGCCCCGCGCGATGAAGTGCATGAGCGCCAGGCCGGCCAGGAGATAAGCGAGCAGCAGGGCACCCGAGAAGCTCGTCCCCACGACCCCGAGAAGCCCGGTCGCGAAGGAAGCCGCAAGCGCGGCCGCGACGAGGAACGGGAAGCCTACAGGGTAGGCAAGCGCCGGAAGATCGGGCCAATCGCGGCCCAGCAGACCCGAGGCCTGCGCGACGCGGCCGGCCACGTAGAGATTGAGCGCGAAAGCGATGAGCCAATAGGCGGCCAGCACACCGGGAAGAAGGTTGATGAAGTACGTGGCCAGCGCATCGAGTTGATGGTCGTCCAGCGGCTTCATATTGAGGTCGGCTGAGGTGCGCTCCGAGACGCGGTGCAGAAGCTCTGCCATCGGCGCGCGCATGATGTCGTAAGTGCCACCGATCAGCGGCAGGACCGCGACAGGCAAAGCGCCGCCGTAGAGGGTCATCGCCGCCAGCAGGCGACCGGCCGGATACCACTCCTGCTGGGCAGGATCATCAGCTGAGGGGCGGCTCAGATAGGCAAGATAGGATGCCAGCACCACAGGCAGGCCCAGAGTCAGGAAATAGCCGATGGCGAATGGGGCACTATGGATCATCGCCATCACCAGCGTGCCGACAGCCGCGCCGGCCATCGCCATCAGCCAGCCCCAACCGAGGCCCGCGAGCAGGGTGGGAAGCGGGGTCAGCAGCAGGAGAAGTGTGCTGAGAAGCGGAGAGCCGTGGGCGGCCGAGTAGCACAGCAGGGCCGACGCCAGCCCCGAGCCCAGCCCTACTAGTAATCCAAACCGCATATGCCAGCTGTCCCGCTCGTGGCGGTTAGAGACGGCTCTGCGCAAGGCCGCCGTCCCAACCATGCAACATCGAGGATCGGGCTTCGCGCCCGACCCCGCTACTTGATGACGTAGGGCAGCAGCCCGATGAACCGCGCACGTTTTATGGCACGGGCAAGCTCGCGCTGTTTCTTGGCGGAGACAGCCGTGATCCGGCTGGGCACGATCTTGCCCCGCTCCGACACATAGCGGCTCAGCAGACGGCCGTCCTTGTAGTCGATCTTGGGCGCCTTATCCCCGGAGAAGGGGCAGGTCTTGCGACGGCGATGAAACGGGCGGCGCGCAGGGGTCGCGATTTCAGCCATGGCCTCAGCTCTCCTGCGTTTCGGCTTCGCCCTCGGCCGCGCGAGGCGGACGCGGCGGCCGGTCGCCGTCCCGATCGCGCGGAGGCCCACCGCCTCCGCCGCCGCTCCGGAACCCGCCACCACCACCGCCGCCACGGTCGCCGCCGCCACGGAAACCGCCTCGGTCGCCGCCGCGAAAGCCACCGCGGTCGCCGCCACGGAAGCCGCCGCCACCGCGGAACCCACCGCGATCACCGTCACGCCGGTCGTCGCGGTCGCTCTTGCGCATCTGTATGGAGGGCTCGGTCTCGTGCTCCTCGACCCGTACGGTCAGGAAGCGGATGACATCGGGGGCGAGGCTCATGCGCCGCTCCATCTCGGCGACGGCCGACGGCGAGGCGTCGATGTTCATCAAGGAGTAATGCGCCTTGCGGTTCTTCTTCATCTTGAAGGCAAGGGTCTTGAGGCCCCAGTACTCCGACTTGGCGATCTTGCCGCCGCCCTCCTCGATGATCTGCGAAAATTCCTTCGCCAGCCCCTCGACCTGGGTCTGGGAGATGTCCTGGCGCGCCAGGAATACGTGCTCGTACAGCGGCATGGATGGCCTTCCTCGTTCGCGTGTGCCCGATCCGGCGCAAAGCCCCTTTTGGGCCCGGCACAGCTGATTGCGCTGCAACGGAAGGCCCAAAGGACCCGAAAGAGCGAAGACACCGGGAGCCGGGCACCTGCCCTGCCGCCCCCGCAGAATAGAGGGCGGTTCCCGTTCAGCCTCCAACCGGAGCGGGTAACGGCCGCGACTTATACGCATTTTGGGCCGGAATACAAGGCGTGAGGCGTGCCTTGACGTGCCTTGACAGGGGCCGCGCGCCTCGTGTCTCTAGCCTCAGCTTTACGCAGCAACCCCGATTGGTCCCATGGCGCTAGCGTTCGTTTTCCCAGGGCAGGGCAGCCAGGCGGTCGGCATGGGGGCCGAGCTCGCCAAGGCTCATGCCGCGGCCAGGAGCGTATTTGCGGAAGTCGACGCCGCGCTCGGCCAGAAGCTGTCGGACCTCATGTTCAATGGGCCGCTCGAAACCCTCACCTTGACCGAGAATGCGCAGCCGGCCCTGATGGCGGTTTCGCTCGCCGTGATGCGCGTGCTGGAACGCGAGAAGGGGCTGAAGCTCGCCGAACGCGTGAAATATGTGGCGGGCCATTCCTTGGGCGAATACTCCGCACTCGCTGCGGCCGGTGCGCTTTCCGTGACGGATGCCGCGCGGCTGCTCAAGGTCCGCGGTCAGGCCATGCAGACGGCCGTGCCGGTAGGGCAGGGCGCCATGGCGGCGCTTCTCGGCATAGGCAAGGAGGCCGGCGAGAAGCTCGCCGCGGCAGCCGCACAAGGCGAGGTCTGCCAGCTCGCCAACGACAACGAGCCGACGCAGGTCGTCATATCGGGCGCCAAGACGGCAATCGATCGCGCCGCCCCGCTCGCCAAGACCTTCGGCGTGCGCCGCTTCATGCCGCTCAACGTCTCCGCGCCCTTCCATTGCGCCCTGATGCAGCCGGCGGCGGACGTCATGGCGGACGCGCTGGCGAAGGTGGAGATGAACCCGCCCGCCGTGCCGCTGGTCGCCAACGTGCTGGCTGCGCCGATTTCGGACCCGGCCGAGATCAAGAGACGGCTTGTCGAGCAGGTGACGGCTACGGTGCGCTGGCGCGAGTGCGTTGCCGCCATGGCCGCCGCCGGCGTCACCGAGATCTGCGAGATCGGTGCCGGCAAGGTGCTGGCCGGCCTTGCCAAGCGTATCGTGCCCACGCTCAGCGCTGTTTCGCTCGGCACGCCCGCCGACATCGAGGCGGCGCTGCCGATCCTGATGCCCCAGGCAAGTTAGGGGAACACCAATGTTCGAGCTGAACGAAAAGACCGCCCTCGTCACCGGGGCCACCGGGGGCATCGGCGGGGCCATCGCGCGCGCACTGCACAAGCAGGGCGCCACCGTTGCCGTCTCCGGCCGCCAGACCGACAAGCTCGACAAGCTGGCATCCGAGCTCGGCGCCCGCGTGCACGTGCTGCCCTGCGACCTCGGCAACAAGGCGGATGTTGCCAAGCTCGTCGACGCGGCGATCGCCAAGCTCGGGCGGCTCGACATCCTGGTCAACAACGCCGGGCTCACCAAGGACAACCTGTTCATGGTCATGAAGGATGAGCAGTGGGACGATGTGATCGCGGTCAATCTGACCGCGACGTTCATGCTCATGCGCGCGGCCTCGCGCGCCATGATGCGCGCCAAGACGGGCTATGGGCGCATCATCAACATATCGTCCGTGAGCGGCATCATCGGCAATCCGGGCCAGGGGAACTACGCGGCCTCCAAGGCCGGCATGATCGGCATGTCGAAATCGCTGGCCCGCGAGGTGGCCTCGCGCGGCATCACCGTCAACTGCATCGCGCCGGGCTTCATATCGACGCCCATGACCGACGCGCTCAACGAGAAGCAGACCGCAACGATCAAAGAGGCGATCCCCGCTCAGAAGTTCGGCACACCCGACGACATTGCCGCCGCGACCGTCTATCTGGCAGCGCCGGAGGCCGGCTACATGACCGGCCAGACGCTGCATATAAACGGCGGGCTGGTAATGATTTGAGGGGCTTAGGCGACATCGTAAATGATCGGAAGACGCCCTTTTCGGCCGCTGGTCAAGGTCAGGGAAGTATGTTAACGAGCCCCTCTGATTTGCGCGTTCACCACAGGAGTGCGCGTCGATGGGTTTGGCTGCGCGGGCCCCGCAAGGGTCGCTCATGGCGCTCCGGGCCTAGCCCCGACGGTTTCGATGCACAAGCTGGATCAAGAAAGAGCCGAGGGATAAACCGATGAGCGACGTCGCACAGCGCGTGAAGAAGATCGTTATCGAACACCTTGGAGTGGAGGCCGACAAGGTGACCGATAACGCAAGCTTCATCGACGATCTCGGCGCCGACAGCCTGGACACGGTCGAACTGGTGATGGCATTCGAGGAAGAGTTCGGCTGCGAGATTCCCGATGATGCCGCCGAGCAGATCCAGACGGTCGGCGACGCCGTCAAATTTCTCGAGAAACATGCAAGCGCGGCTTGACGCCCCGGACTTGGGGTCCAGGTTGCGGGCTTTGTGCGTGGGCTTTGCTCCGCTCGGGGGCGGAGCTTCCGGGAAGCGTCAGCTGTCGCGCTGAAGGGCGGCTCAGGGTCGGACATGTCACAGCGTGTCGTCATCACCGGGCTCGGCCTCGTTACGCCGCTCGGATGTGGTGTCGAAGCGAACTGGTCGCGGTTGCTCCAGGCCAAGAACGGTGCGCGCCGCATCGAGGAGTTCCAGGCCGACGATCTCGCCTGCCAGATCGGCTGCTTCGTGCCGCGCGGCTCGCTCGACGAAGGCAAGTTCAATGCCGACGATTGGATGGAGCCCAAGGAGCAGCGCAAGGTCGACGATTTCATCATCTTCGCCATGTCCGCTGCCACCCAGGCGCTCGAGGACGCCGGCTGGAAGGCCGACACCAAGGAGAAGCAGGAGCGCACGGGTGTCCTGATCGGCTCGGGGATCGGCGGACTTTCCGGCATCGCCGATACCTCGCTGCTGCTGAAGGAGAAGGGGCCGCGTCGCGTGAGCCCGTTCTTCATCCCCGGCCGTCTGATCAACCTGGCTTCGGGCTACGTCTCCATCCGCCATGATCTCAAGGGCCCCAACCACGCGGTGGTGACGGCCTGCTCCACGGGCGCCCACGCCATCGGCGACGCGGCGCGCCTGATCATGCTCGGCGATGCCGACGTCATGGTGGCTGGCGGCGCGGAAAGCCCGCTGTGCCGGATCGCCGTCGCCGGCTTTGCCGCCTGTCGTGCGCTCTCCACCAACTTCAACGACCAGCCGCAGAAGGCCTCGAGGCCCTACGACAAGGATCGCGACGGGTTCGTGATGGGAGAGGGCGCGGGGATCGTCGTGCTGGAGTCGCTCGAGCATGCCAAGGCCCGCGGCGCCCGCGTCTACGCAGAGGTCATCGGCTACGGTCTTTCGGGCGATGCCTATCACATCACGGCGCCGGCGCCCGACGGCGATGGGGCCTACCGCTGCATGCAGATGGCGCTGAAGCGCGCCGGCCTGGAGCCGAGCGACATCAACTACGTCAACGCGCACGGCACCTCGACGCCGATGGGCGACGAGATCGAGCTCGGTGCGGTGGAACGGCTGTTCGGAAACGCCGCCGGCAAGCTCGCCATGTCGTCGACCAAGTCGGCTATCGGACATCTTCTGGGCGCCGCCGGTGCCGTGGAGGCGATCTATTCCACGCTGGCCATCAGGGACAATATCGCCCCGCCCACGCTCAACCTCGATAACCCGTCGGTCGAGACCGCCGTCGACCTCGTTCCGCACCAGGCCAAGAAGCGCGAGATCAACATAGCGCTGTCGAACTCGTTCGGCTTCGGCGGCACCAACGCCAGTCTGGTGCTCAGGCGCATGTCGGCGTAGCCACACCCTCCACAGCACCGCCCGCGCCCTCGTGTAGCAATCCACCTTTCGCCACATTTGGTGTTAGGGTCGGCGCGAGGGAATCATTGCCGGTACAATCGCGCGCTGGGGGCTCGAACGGGGGCACGAGGCGCGCTGCATCGGGAGCGGAGAATGAGAGGCCGCGGGCCGGCGAACCAGCGCGTTGATCCGCACTTTCGCCGTACCTCGAGGTCGCTCGCGCACAGCCCGGCCGAGCGGCTCGAGCCGACGCGCCCGCCAACCCGGCCGCGACGTCGTCGGCTGGCGGCGGAAGTCCGCGATAGCAGCCCGGCCTGGCGCCTGCTGAGCGGCGTGTTCACCTTCGCCTTGCTGGTCATGCTGCTCGTCGGCGGCCTCGCCTTCCTGTTCGACAGCCAGATGGAAGCGCCCGGGCCGCTCGACCGTCCCAGGGTGGTGGTCATCCCCAAGGGCGAAGGCACCCACCAGATCGCCGCCCGGCTAGAGCGCGACGGCATTGTCGGCGATCGACGGCTGTTCATCGCCGGATATCTGTGGTCGCGGTTTTCAGCCTGGATGGAGGACAAGCAAACCGGTCCAGCTCAGGGCGGGCGAGTACGAGGTCAAGCAGCACGCCAGCATCCGCCAGCTCGTCGCCCTCTTCTCGGAAGGCAGGACCGTCTCCTATCGCATCACCGTCCCGGAAGGGCTGACAAGTCACCAGATCGTCGAGCGGCTGAAGGCGGACCAAAGCCTCACCGGCGAGATCACGGCTGCACCCGCGGAGGGTACGCTGCTGCCGGAGACCTTCCTCGTTCCCCGCGGCGCCTCGCGGCAGGCGGTGCTCGAGATGATGGCCGCCGAGCAGCGCAAGGTGGCGGAGAAAGCCTGGGAGCAGCGCCGCAAGAACCTGCCGCTGAAGACGCCCCAGGAGGCGATCATCCTCGCCTCGATCGTGGAGAAGGAAACCGGACGCAACGATGAGCGCGCGCGCGTGGCGGGGGTTTTCATCAACCGCCTGAGGCAGGACATGCGCCTGCAGTCGGACCCCACCATCGTCTACGGCCTGCTCGGCGGCCAGGCGGCGTGGGGGCGCACCATCCTGAAGACCGACATTGCGCAGAAGACCGCGCACAACACCTATCAAATCGACGGGTTGCCGCCGACGCCGATCTGCAACCCGGGGCGCGCCGCCATCGAGGCCGTGCTCAACCCCGCCGACACCAAGGATCTCTACTTCGTCGCCGATGGAGCCGGCGGTCACTTGTTTGCCGAGACGTTGAAGGAGCACAACGCCAACGTCGTGAAGTGGCGCGCCTTTGAGAAGAAGATGAAGGCGAAGGCGGAAGCAGCCAAGACGCCCGCAGACACGCCGACCACCGCAAGCACTCCTGGAAAGCCCGCGAAGAAGACGCGGGCAGTCATCCGCAAGGCGCCGCACCGCAAAGGTCAGCCGGCCGCGCCGGCAAAGGCTGATGACGATGCGAAGGACAAGAAGCCGGCCGTGGCTGCGCAGTCAGGGGATACAGCGAAGGCCAAACCCTAACCCGGCTGGCCGCTGATTGCCCTTTCCACCTTTCTTGTTGCTGCGTCGAACTGCGACTAAGGTTTGCGGCATCGGATGCCGCTGATTCGGTCGCACGCATGAAAACGCTGCCATGACCCTCAAGAGCATGACGGGATTTGCGCGCGCCGCCGGCTCGACAGGCCCCGTGGCCTGGGCCTGGGAGGTGCGCTCGGTCAACGGGCGGGGTCTCGATCTGAGGTTGCGCTTGCCGCCTGGCTTGGAAAGCCTCGAGCCGCGTGTGCGCGAGGCCGTCTCCAAGCGCATCAACCGCGGCAGCGTGGCCGTCAATCTCAACGTCAAGCGCGGCGACGGCTCAGCGCAGATCCGCCTCAACGAGGCCGCGCTCGAGCAGGTGCTCGAGGCCCTGGAACGCGTCAGGCGCACGACGGGTGCCGCCCCTCTGCAGGCGGAGGCCCTGCTCGGCATCAAGGGCGTGCTCGAGGTGGTCGAGACCGAGGAGAGCGAGGACGAGCAGCAGGCCCGCGCCGAAGCCATGCTCGCGGGCCTTGGCGAGGCGCTGCAGGGCATGGTGCGCGCCCGCGAGACAGAGGGTGGGCGTCTGCGCACCGTCATCCTCGATCAGATCGCCGCCATCGAGCGGCTGGTGACGGCGATTGCCAATGCCCCGGGTCGAGCGCCCGACGCAATCCGGCGCCGCCTCTCCGAGCAGGTGGCACGCCTGCTCGAGAGCGGGGCGAGCTTCGACCAGAACCGTCTCCATCAGGAGGCAGCCCTGCTGGCAACCCGCGCCGACGTCGAGGAAGAGCTGCAGCGTTTGCGCGCTCACGTCGCAGCCGCGCGGGAGCTCATCGACTCGCGCGATCCTGCCGGACGCCGGCTCGACTTCCTCGCCCAGGAGTTCAACCGCGAGGCCAACACGCTATGCGCCAAGGCCAGCGACCCCGACATGACGCGGGCGGGGCTCGAGCTCAAGGCCATCATCGATCAGATGCGCGAACAGGTGCAAAACATTGAGTGACGCCGGGCCCCAAGACCCTCCGCATGTGATCCGGCGCGGGCTGCTGCTGGTGCTCTCCTCGCCGTCCGGCGCCGGCAAGACCACGCTGTCGAAGCGTCTGCTGGCGGTCGATGCCAGCATCCGCATGTCGGTGTCCGTGACCACCCGCAAGCCGCGGCGCGACGAGGTCGACGGGCGCGACTATGTCTTCATCGACAAGGCCGAGTTCGACCGGCTGCAGGCTACCGGCGAACTCCTGGAGCACGCCGAGGTTCACAATAACTTCTACGGCACGCCGAAGACGCCCGTCGTGCAGGCGGTCGCGGCCGGCGAGGACATGCTGTTCGATGTCGACTGGCAGGGGGCGCGACAGCTCAAAGACAAGATGGGGGACGACGTCGTAACCGTGTTCATCCTGCCGCCCAACGGCCGCGCTCTCGAGCGTCGGCTCAAAGCGCGCAACCAGGACGACGCCGAGGTGATGGCGCGGCGCATGGCGGCGGCCGCGGCCGAGATTGTGCACTGGGCCGAGTACGACTACGCGATCGTCAATGCGGACGCGAACCTGGAGGCGAGCGAGGCGGGACTGCGCGCCATCCTCGCCGCGGAACGCCTGAAGCGCACGCGCCAGACCGGCCTCGACGCCTTCGTCAAGGGTGTGCTGGCGAGCCTGTAACGATCCGGTCCCCTATTTCGGCAGCCGTTCCAGCACATAGGCGAGGCGGGCGAAGTCGCGCACGGTGAGCGCTTCACCTCGCAGCGTCGGCGCGATGCCGGCGGCCGCGAGCAGAGCCTCGGGATGCGGCGTGAGAGACTTCAGGCTCTGGCGGAGCATCTTGCGCCGCTGTCCGAAGGCGGCCGCGGTGACCTTCCCGAGCGATCTCACCGAACATTCCGGCGACGGTCGCTCGGTCGGCTCGAAGACGACGACGGCCGAGGCGACGGCGGGTGGCGGCGTGAAAGCCTCGGGCTTGAGCGTGAAGAGCAACTGCGCGCGCGTGCGCCACTGGGCAATCACTGCGAGCCGCCCATAAGCCTTGGTGGCGGGCGCAGCGACAATCCGCTCGGCCACCTCCTTCTGGAACATCAGCGCCATGCGCTCGTACCACGGCGGCCAGGGGTCGGCCTCGAGCCAGTCGATGAGCAGGAGCGTGGCGATGTTGTAGGGCAGGTTGGCCGCGATCACCGGCTTGCCTTTGGTCCCGGCGGCCAGCGCCCGCCAATCGGCTTCCAGCGCATCGGCATAGCTGACCTCCAGCCGGCCGGGATAGCGTTGGGCAATGGCCTCCAGAGCGGGCCGGCAGCGCTCGTCGCGCTCCACCGCGACCACGCGCTCGGCGCCCTCCAGGAAAAGCGCACGCGTCAAACCTCCGGGGCCCGGTCCCACCTCGATGACGGTCTTGCCGGCCAGCGGTCCGGCAGCACGGGCAATGCGCCGCGTCAGGTTGAGGTCGAGGATGAAGTTCTGGCCCAGGCTCTTGCGCGCCGCGAGGCCGAGATCGCGGACCACCTCGCCCAGGGGCGGCAGGCCGTCCGGGCTCGCCCCGGGCCGTGCGGCGCTCATGGCCGCGATACGGCGCGGGCCCTGGCGCGGCGGAGGCCCAGCTCGTGGGCAAGCCGCAGCGCGGCGATGAAACTGCCGGGCCGCGCCTTGCCGGTGCCCGCGATCCCCACGGCCGTGCCGTGATCCGGCGAGGTGCGCACGAACGGCAACCCCAGCGTCACGTTGACCCCGCGATCGAACGCCAGTGTCTTCAGCGGAATGAGTGCCTGGTCGTGGTACATGGCGATCGCGGCATCGTAGGCACGGCGCGCCTCGGCATGAAAGAGCGTGTCGGCGGCGTGAGGGCCGGTGACAGCGATGCCCTCGGCAGCCAGCGTGGCAATGGCGGGCGCGATCACATTGGCGTCCTCGGTGCCGATCATGCCGCCTTCGCCGGCGTGCGGGTTGAGGCCGCACACGGCAAGTCGCGGCGCGGCGATGCCGAAATCCAGCACGAGCGCGGCGGCCACCGTGCGGATGGTGGCGAGGAGAAGCTCGCGCGTCAGCGCGGCAGGCACGGCGGCGAGGGGGATGTGCACGGTGGTCGGCACAACCTTGAGCTCATCGGCCATGAGCATCATCACAGGCCGGAAGGCGCCGCCTCCCAGAAACCGCGAGGCTATCGCCGCGAGCAGCTCGGTATGGCCGGGATAGGCGAGCCCGGGCGCCTGCAGGGTTCTCTTGGTCGCCGGATTGGTCAGGAGCGCCACCGCCTCGCCTGCGATCACGGCGGCCGTCGCCTCCTCGATGGCGCCGAGCACCAGACGATCGGCGGATCGCTCGGCAGCCCGCGCACCAGCACCGACCACCACAACCGGCAAGGCCCTTGCGAACGCCGCCGGCGCCTCGCGCGGCGAGGAAATCGCCTCGATCGGAACGCTGATGCCCAACCGCTGCGCGCGCGCCTCGAGTACACCCGGATCGCCATAGAGAGCAAAAGGCGGCAGCGCCAACGTGTGGCGCTCTCGCCAGGCGGCCAATGTCACGTCGGGGCCGATGCCAGAGGGATCGCCGATCGTCGCTGCGACAGGGGGATGTTGCTCAGGAGCGCGGGGCATGGCTTGGCCGATCGCTGCCGCGCGGGCGGTCAGCGGTATTCGATGTGGGCGTCCTGCTTGAGGTCGCGGAGGTGGCGCGTGGCCAGCATCTCGAATTCTCGAGCCTGCAGCTCCTGCGTTGCCTTTTCGCGCTGCTTATCGTCACCCTTGTTCACCCGCCGCCCGCAAACCGCGTAGACCTCGATGCCGCTCGGCGCCGTCGTCGGCGGCAGGATATCGCCATCCTTGGCTGCCAGCAGCATGGATCGCGTCGGCTCGGGAATGCTGCCGGGCTTGACGGCCTTGAGGTCCTCGAACCTGGCATCCGAAATGGTCTTGGCGAGGCCGGCCATCGCCTGGCAGTTCTTGGCCTTGTGCCGCATGGCCTCGGCTTCGGCGAAGCGCTTGGCCAAGGCCGTCTGGTCGATGTGGCTGGGCATCGGCAACGTAATCTTGAGAAGCTGCAGCTCCATCGCGTCGTCGCCGCTCTCACTGGCGGTGTCGGCGATTACACGATCGACGTCGCGCCGGCTGACCGAGATTTGCGCGCCAAAACGGCGACGGATCGCGTCGCGCCATCCATAGCTGGCCCTGAACCTCTCGCGCATCGTCTGCGGATCGATGCCGGAACGCTTGAGATGCTCGGCAAACTGGGCCGGCGTCATCTTGTTGCGCTCGGCCAGGTTCTTCATGATGGTGTCGACTTGTGCGTCGCTGAACTCGACGCCCAATCGCTTGGCTTCCTGGAGCTTGAGCCGCTCCTCGATCAATTCCTCCTGGGCCTGCTTCTTGAAGTGGGCCACCCTGCCGGTGCGCGCCTCGCGCTTCAGCTGTTCGAACATCTCGCGCTGCAGGTTCTTGGCAAACTCCCGCTGCACCACCGTCGCCTCCTCCCGCGTCTTGACGCCCTTTTCGCGGAAGAGCTTCTGCAGACGCTGGTTGGTGCGCGGGTCCTTGGTGATCTGCCGCCACCGTGCCTCGGCCTTGGTCTTCATGTCGGCGCTGGTTCCGCCCGCGTTCGCGGCCAGGAAATTGGCCCGCTGCTCGATCTCGTAGGCGGTGACGGGGTCGTCGTTGACCAGCACCACGATACCCTGCTGGACCTTGCCCCTGGCGGGTGCCTGCTGCTCGGCGACCGCCTGGCGCGTGTCACGCGACTTGGCAGCGACAGACGTGGGCAAGCCCGCGCCCGCCACGAGAACGCAAACGCAGGCCGTCATCGGCAGGGCGCGTAAGCTAAAAGGCATCTGACCCAATCTTGCGCGAGCAGCGCTCGGTGCGATTCGACGCAACCAATCCTACCCCGAGCTACCTTCGGCGGTGCCCGATATCCACAAGAGAACCGTGGCGCTGGCATGGCGGCGGCGGCACGCTCGGTGGGATGGTCGAGGGATGGCGCCGATACGCGAGGCCGATGCGGCCACTATCACAGTCTAGAGCTTCGGTCCCTGGTTGGTGTCTCCGAAGACGTGGTTAAGCTGATCGGTCCTGTAGCTGTACGCACCCAGATGCTTGAGCTCGAAACGCAGCATCAGCGTGCGATCGGGCTTGAGGTCGAGGGCCGCATTCTCGACGAAGGTCTCCGTGTACGAGGCGGTCAGCACGAAGCACTCGTCGGCATACTTCAAGGACAGCTGATCCTGGATGCGATCCTTGGCATCGATGTCGTAACGCATCGTGCCAGCCACGGCCCAGCGGTCGGTGAGCTTGAGCCCGAGGGTCCCCAGTATGTCTTGCTGGTCGCCGACGGCGGTCGTTGCCGACACTTGCGGATCGAAGTGGGCGAACGTGTAAGCCGCCGAGCCGAAGATCGGGCCATAGCTGGCCTGCAGCGCCGTATCCTGCCGGCGTAGGCTCCAGTCCCTTTCGTCGAAGCGTCCCTGGGCGATTACGCTCAGGCCTGTCCACGGAGACAGATAGAGACCGGCTACATAGTCGGAGCGGTCAGTCTCGAGGCCGCTCACCGGCGAGTAGTTATACTTCACCGTGGGGTCCAGCCCCGGATCGGCGTACGGGTTGGCCCCCGCCAGCTGGATGCTCTGCCCCAGCACCGCCCGCGCGTAGATGCCGTTGTTGGCCTGGAAGGTGTACTGCGCGCCCACATTGAGGCGTGTGCCCGTCTCGAACCGGTCGTAGCCGGAGAACTTGTCGACGTCGAAGAGCAGCGTGTCGTCGAACACCAGGCTCTTGGCATCCTCGTCGGGCAGACGGCTCTGATCGGCCCTGCTCTGGCGCGCAATGATCTGGGCCGTCGGTGCGATCACGTGCGAGCCCGCACCGGTGTGGGCGACGAAGGGATAGGAGTAGAGGACACCGCCAGCGGCGACGCCGCGTAGGACGGTGTCGTCGGAGATAGGAGTGGTCCCGTCGATCGGGCTCACCGCTTGCGCGTAGTTGTAGACGTCGCCGCGCGCATACGTGAAGGGCGTCCACACCTGACCGATCGGATCGATCATCTGCTTACGCCAGTTGGCCTCGGCCAGCGCATGGGTCGTGTCGGTGCCGTCGTCGCGCGTCATGTTGCGCGCGTGCGCGTTGAAGCTGAGCTCGCCTCCCAGCACCGGCTGGCCGACGATGTACCGGTAGTCGATGACCGGATGCACCAGGGACTCCGAGTAGGACGGATCGTTGAGCAGGAGCCCGCCGAACTGATAGAGCCTGGCGCTGAAGTAGTTCCGATCGCTCATGCCCTGCAGATAGACCGTGTTGACGCGGTCGGTCTGCAGGATGGGGTCGAGCTTGTAGAAGCGGCGGAAGCTGTCGTCGCTCTCCACCGTCACATCCCAGCCGTAGCGCCACCACGAAGACAGCGAGAACTGGCCCTTGGTTTCGATCGAGCCGCGCCACCCGCTCTTGTCGCTCAAGCCGCCGCTCGCTTCGTCTAACCCCTCGTCTATGGCCGCGATCTTGATGCTGTACTGGCCGTTCGCGAGCCGGTGTCGCCAATCACCCTGCCACAGGACGCCGTGTTTGCTCCAATACTGGGGATGGAAGGTGAAATCGTAGTTGGGCGCCAGCGCGAAGTAATAGGGCAGCTCGAACCCGAAACCGAGCTCGGAGGAGTTCGCATAAGTCGGCATCAGGAAGCCCGAGCGACGCTTAACCGACGGGTCGGGGTGCTGGAAGTAGGGCAGATAGAAGACCGGAACGCCCAGGAACTCGAACTGTGCGTCCTGATAGGTGATGGTTGCAGCCTTCTGGTCGTGGATGATGCGCGCTGCGCTGATGCACCATAGCGGCGGCATGCCCGGATCGTTCTTGCAGGGCGTGAATTTGCCGCGCTCGTATTCGGTGATGTTGCCCTCGCGTCGGTAGGCGCGATCGGCGGCGATGCGCGTGTCGTCCTGCGTGACGACGCTGAGCGACTGGATGAAGGCATCGCGGAAATCGTCGAGGGCCTCGAACTTGTCCGCCCTGGTGATGCTGCCGTTGGGATGCTTGAGCTGCGCGTTGCCTTCTGCCAGCAGCTTGTTGACGTTCTGGTCGTAGACGACCTGATCGGCGGTGAGGATGTAGTCGTTGTAATAGATCTCGACGTTGCCCTGGGCGATGACCCGGTTGTTCTTGGTGTCGTAGAGCAGCTGGTCAGCCTGCAGGTAGAGCGGCTGTGTCTGGTCGATCTTCTTGTGTGGACCCAGGATGCCGCCCTTGGCGCGCGGGAACGCCCTGTTCGAGCTCGACTTGGCGACGGTCGTGCTGGGGTCCTGCGCGAGCGAAGGACCAGAAGCGAGCGGAAGAAGGAAACCAAGGACAGCCAGCAAGACGAGCGCGCGCGCCATCCGCAGTGCGTCAATGCGACGACTGCAGGCAGGCGCTCGGCCGCACGCGGTGTGCGGTATCGGCGCGCGACGCATCACTCAGCCGTCCTCCTGGTGTAGCAACACCGTCAGTGAGACGAGCAAAGCTAGTCCAATCGGCACCCACACTGCCGTACCTGGCGAAATCAGACCGGCAATGCCGATCTGTCGCGAGACTTCCGACAGGAGGAAAAAGCCGATTCCCCCGACCATCCCGGTCAAAACCATAGTCTGGGTCCCCCCGGAGCGGAATGACCGCAGAGACACAGTGGCAGCCAAAATAACCATGGTGATCAGCAGCATCGGCCGCGCCAGCAGGAGCGCGTACTGCATCTTGTAGCGATCGGGAGAAAGCCCAGCTCTTTCAGCTACTTCGATCAGCGAGGGGAGCTGCCAGAACGACACCGAGATCTCCGAGCCCAGAGCGTCTCCGACCTTCTCTCTCGTCAGATAGGTTTTTACGGTATAGCGCTCGAAAGGCTGGGCTTCCTTGCCGGGGCGCGAGACGATCCCCCGCCGCAACTCCCAGTAGCCGTCACCGAGGGTTGCACGCTCCGCGTCGATGCGCTCGACGAAAGCCCCTTGCGGGTTGAACACAAACACAATCACGCCGGCCAGCGACAACCCCTGGTCGGCCACAGCGCGGGCCGTCATGACGGACTGGCCGTCCGCCCCGTCCTGCCTCAGCCAGGACCCCTCGCCCGAGGTGGCAAGCAGGCTCGCCTCCTTGCCGAACGCCTCCGCAATCAGGCGCTCGGCCTCCGAGCGTGCGCTGGCAGCGAGCGGATTGAAGAGGGTCACGGCGGCAATCCCCAGCACGAGCGCCACGACCAGGCCGGGCCAAAGGAACTGCCACACCGACATGCCCCCCGCCCGCATGACGTTGAGCTCCGACTTGCGGTTGAGGCTCATCAGGGCGGCGATGCTTCCCACCAGCACGGCAAACGCAAGCAGGATCTCGGTGAAGGCGGGCAGGCGCAGCAGCGCCATCCACAGCAGCATGCTGATCGACAGATCGGTAGCGCGTCGCGAAAGCCGCAGCAACTCGACCATGTCGATCATGAAAATGAGTACGGCGCACACCGTGAACGTCGCCAGGATCGCCAACAAGAACCGGCGGGCGATGTAGCGGCGCAGCGTGCGGGGACCGAGCACGCGATCAACCTCTCATGCCGCGCGCCGGGCGGCGAGCAGGCCGCGGCGACCAGAGGGCGGAGAGCCATGCCGTGGCGCCATCCAGCAGGGACGCGTACGCCCTGGTGAGCCGTGACGGCGGACGGGGATAGAGGTGCCACTGCACGGAGATGGCCGCGAGCACGGCTGCCGCGATCGGCACGACATAGAGGAGTCCGCTCAGCGAGGGACGCACCACCACCATGTTGTTGGTGGCGATGCCCAGAATCCTGCAGAAAGTGGCAACCGCAAAGGCCCCCACGACGCTTTGGATGCGGCTCTGCCGAGTGGTCTGTGCCTGCCCCATGGACGCGATCACCAGCAGCATGAAGGCGAAGGCATATAGCGGGCTTGCGAACCGCTCGTGCAACTCGGCCGTGACGCGACCGGGGTTCTGCTTGACGTAGGCGTCGTTCGGATCCGGCCATAGCAGCTCGGGCGTATAGCGCTCGCGCGGGCGCAGCGTCTGTACCTGGTCGATGCGCTGCTCGAGTTGCTGCAAGTCGACGACATAGCGGTCGAACGCGACGATCTGCGGGGTGGGGTCCTTCTCGCTGCGACGCAGGATGTGGCCCTTGTCCATGCGCAGATACGCGGCGTCGCCCTGCTTGATGATGCGGCCGCGCTCGGCAAGGTATGTGACGGTCTGCTTGGCGTCGCGGGCATCATGCATCATGAGCCCCAGCAGCTCTCCCGTCGGTCCGCGGTCGCGAATGTGCACGGTGAGCTTCGCCTCGGGCGAGGTGAAGCGCCAGGGCTGGATCACCTGCGCGATGAGGTCGGAGCGGACCTCCACCACGAGCCCCCTCAACGACTTCTGCGCCCATGGCCCCACCCAGTGGTTCACGCAGGCGACGCCGATTGCCACCAGGAGGGCGAGCAGTCCGAAAGGCTTCATCAGCCACCACACGGGCGCTCCGCCAGCCGTCATGACGATCAGCTCGCTGTCGCCGTTGAGACGATTGAGGACGTGGATGGACGCGATCAGCAATGCAATCGGCGCGATCACCGCCATCATGGTCGGGATGGCCAGCGTGGTCATGGCGAGAAAGCGCAGCGCATCCTGGCCTTGCGTCGTCATCAGGTCGAGCTGGCGCAGGGCGACGGCAATCCAGGTCATGCCGGTGAGCGAAATGATGATGAGAACGAGCGCGCCGGCGGTCTGCCGAAACACGTATCGGCTGAGGATGCGCATCGAACTCCCCCGGCGCCCGCCGCCCCGTGCCCTGATGGCGGCGCCTGACGCATCAAATCAATGGGTTGGTGCGGTGTCCGACACCATGGTGGCGGAAAGGTGGCCCGCGTTCATGCTATCAGCAACGGTGCGCTCCTCAGCCCCGAAGCCGGCGTTGTCCACCGCCACGGAGCGATCTCGGCCGCAGGCGGGCTCGCTCTTGACGCTGGGGCTCGTATTGGCGTAAGTCGGCAATTGTCGCGAAAATGCCACAGTGCCAGTGATCAGTGTGATCGCTTTGCTGCATGAAAGCGGCGCCACCGAGCACATGAACCAGCTGATCCAAGAGCTTAGTCGGGCTGCAAAAAACTTCGCTGTCGCGCTGCGGGATGCAGCCGGGCGCGCAGCGGTTGCGCTGCATCACGGCTGGAACCGGCTGCGGCGACTGGCCACCGAGAACCCGGCTCCGCTCGACCCGCTGCTGGATGAGAACGCACCCGAGCTTCCGGGTACGGGCAGCCGGGCGTTTTGGATCGGCCTCATCGTCGTCAGCCTGTCGCTGGTCTCGGGCCTTGCCACTTATCTCATCCTGACGGGCCTCACACCCATTGTGCCGCGCAATGAGGTGGTGCTGGGCGTGCTGTTCGCCAACGTCCTGCTTGCACTGGCCATGGTCGTGGTCATTGCCGTCCAGGTGGTCGGTCTGCGGCGCGCCTGGAGGAAGAAAGTCGCGGGGGCCCGGCTGCATGCGCGCATCGTTGCGCTGTTCAGCATCATCACCGCCCTGCCGGCTCTATTGCTTGCGGTTGCCGCCACCACCACCTTTTCGCGCTCCCTCGACAACTGGTTCAACCGGCAGACCACCTCCATCGTCATGAGCTCGCTCGATGTGGCCCACGCCTACCTCGAGGAGCACGGCCAGGTCATCCGCACCGACATCGTCAACATGGCCAAGGACCTCGACGATGCGGCACCCCGGCTGGCCGGCGACAAGCTCAAATTCCGGGAGCTGGTTTTCGCGCAGGCCGGCTTGCGCGATCTCCCCGTCGCCTACGTCATCGACGCCAAGGGCAAGGTCGAGGTGGCGGTGCTGGAGGACGACAAGATCCCCTACGTTCCGCCACCCGAGCACCTGATCCGCGCTGCCGAGCACGGCCAGGTGCCGCTGCTGATGCCGGTTGCCACCTTCCGTGTCGCGGCAATCGCCAAACTGCACAACTATCCCGATGCCTACCTCTACGTTGCCCGTGGCGTCAGCCCGACGGTGGTGCGCCAGCTGCGCCGGACCGAGGCCGGCGTTGCCGAGTACCAGCAGCTGCGCCAGCGCCGCGGCGGGCTGAAGCTCGCCCACGGGCTCATGTACTTCATGATCTCGCTGACGGCGCTTCTGGCGGCCGTCTGGGTGGGCCTATGGTTCGCCGGGCGCCTGGTGGCGCCGATCCGCCGCTTGATCAACGCCGCCCAGCAGGTGGCGAAGGGGAACATGAAGGTCGAGCTGCCGATCCGGCGCGGGGAGGGCGACCTGCGCCGCCTGTCGATGAACTTCAACCACATGACGCAGCAGCTCGCGCACCAGCACAACGAGCTCGTGACCACCAACACCCAGCTCACCGAGCGGCGGCGCTTCATGGAGGCGGTGCTCTACGGCATCTCGGCAGGCGTGATCGGCCTTGATCCCAACGGGCGCATGACGCTTGTCAACCGCTCGGCGGAAAAGCTTCTTGGTCGGCCGGAGTCGAGCCTTGTCGGCCGCGAGCTGGCCGAGGCGGTTCCCGAGTTCGGCGTGCTGCTCGAGGAGAGCCAGGACCCCAATGCCAAGGGGCGGTCCCAGCGGCAGGTGACGGTGGTGCTGGATGGGGAGGAGCGCACCTTCTCAGCGCGCCTCACGCACGAGGCGCAGGACGAGGAGGACTACGGCTCGGTGCTGACCTTCGACGACATCACCGACCTCGTCGCCGCACAGCGCACCTCCGCCTGGGCCGACGTTGCCCGCCGCATCGCTCACGAGATCAAGAACCCGCTCACCCCCATACAACTTTCAGCCGAGCGCCTGCGCCGCAAGTACGGCAAGGTGCTGACCGAGGACCGCGAGGTCTTCGAGCTGTGCACCGACACCATCATTCGCCAGGTCGGCGATGTGACGCGCATGGTCGACGAGTTCTCGGCCTTTGCCCGCATGCCCAAGCCGCAGATGGCCGAGCACGATATCCGTGACATCGTCCGCGCCTCCGTGCTCGACCGGCAGATGGCCGGGCAGGACATCACCTTCGACAAGAAGCTCCCGAGCGAGCCGATCATCGTCTCGTGCGATCGGCGGCTGATCTCGCAGGCCATCAGCAACGTGGTCAAGAACGCCGAGGAGGCGATCCTGGCGTACGCCGAGAGTCCGGATCGCGAAGCCGGTTGGCGCGGACGCATCGAGACGGTCGTGCGTCTCGACGGCGAT
This sequence comes from uncultured Alphaproteobacteria bacterium, assembly GCA_963797005.1. Classification (GTDB taxonomy): domain Bacteria; phylum Pseudomonadota; class Alphaproteobacteria; order Rhizobiales; family Hyphomicrobiaceae; genus AWTP1-13. The sequence goes on along the minus strand of CAWCOF010000003.1, from coordinate 353,556 downwards.
CGCGTCGATGTCGAGGTCATCGACAACGGACCGGGCCTGCCCAAGCACAACCGCACCCGCCTGCTCGAACCCTACGTCACGACCAAGGGCAACAAGGGCACGGGGCTGGGCCTCGCCATCGTGCAAAAAAGCGTCGAGCAGCACGGCGGGACGCTGTCCCTGGAGGATGCGCCGCCGGCCCCCGGCCGTGCGCACGGCGCCCTCATTCGCATCTCTCTGCCGGCCGGCGCGGGAGCTTCCCGGCCGGCGGTGCGCGAGCAACCCGAACCCGCCGCTGCCCCCGGCAGCGCGTGATCGCCATCGATCCAAGGAGTGACTCATGGCATCAGACATCCTGATCGTTGATGACGAGGCTGACATCCGCGAGATGGTTGCCGGGATCCTTCAGGACGACGGTCACAGAACCCGCGTCGCCCGGGATTCCGATGAAGCCCTCAAGTCCGTGGAGGAGAGGCGCCCGCAACTCGTCATTCTCGATATCTGGCTGCAGGGGAGCCGTCTCGACGGCCTGGAGGTGCTCAACATCCTGAAGAAGGCGCATCCCGAGCTTCCCATCGTCATCATCTCGGGCCACGGCAACATCGAGACGGCCGTGACCGCCATCAAGCGCGGCGCCTACGATTACATCGAGAAGCCGTTCAAGGCCGACCGGTTGCTGCTCGTGACGCTGCGCGCGCTGGAGGCATCCAAGCTGCAGCGCGAGGTCAAGGAGCTCAAGGAGCGCTCGGTCGTGAGCGCCGAGATGATCGGCAAGTCGACGGCAATCAACCAGTTGCGGGCCGCCATCGATCGTGTGGCCCCGACCAACAGCCGCGTGCTGATCCGAGGTGGTGGCGGCTCCGGCAAGGAGCTGGTCGGGCGCGTTCTACACGCCCACTCGCAAAGGAAGGACAGCCCCTTCGTCGTGCTCAACGCCGCCGCCATGGCGCCCGACCGCGTCGAGGAGGAGCTGTTCGGCACCGAGGACCACTCGGGCCCGCGCAAGGTCGGTGCGCTGGAGGAAGCCCACACCGGCACGCTCTACATCGACGAGGTCGCCGACATGCCGCTGGAGACGCAGGGCAAGGTGCTGCGCGTCCTCGTCGAGCAGAAGTTCCAGCGCGTGGGCGGCGGCCCCAAGGTCTCCGTCGACGTGCGCATCATCAGCTCCACGAGCCGCGAGCTCGAGCGCGAGATGGCCGAGGGGCGGTTCCGCGAGGATCTCTACCATCGGCTCAACGTGGTGCCGTTGCGCGTGCCGGGGCTCGCCGAGCGGCGCGACGACATCCCGCTGCTGATCAATTATTTCGTGCAGCAGATCGCCCAGTCGTCGGGCCTCGCGCCGCGCCGCATCGGCGAGGACGCCATCGCCGTGCTGCAGGCGCACGACTGGCCGGGCAACGTGCGCGAGCTCAGGAACAACATCGAGCGCCTGATGATCCTCTCGGGCGGCGAGCCTGACACCATCATCACCGCCAACCTGCTGCCCGACGAGATCGGCTCCAACGTGCCGCTTCCCGTGAACGGCGGCGCCGACCACCTCATGTCGCTGCCGTTGCGCGAGGCGCGCGAGATCTTCGAGCGCGAGTACCTGCTGGCGCAGATCAACCGCTTCGGCGGCAACATCTCGCGCACGGCCGAGTTCGTCGGCATGGAGCGCTCGGCGCTGCACCGCAAGCTGCGCGCGCTCGGCGTGAGCTCGCACGAGCGCGGCCCCGAGGTCCGCCAAGCCTAGTGTCCTGATCGCGAAATTCGCCTCAATCTGCGGCTTGCTTCGGATGGAATCGCTTTGCCTTGATCGCAACGTTTCAGCCGAAGCGTGAATCCTGCTCTGTCCAAGAATTGGTTGGCTTTGGGAAGGCGAACCTCATGACGCGCATCGTTTATGTCAACGGCCGCTACGAGCCCTACGCGCACGCCGGCGTGCATGCGGAGGATCGCGGCTTCCAGTTCGCCGACGCCATCTACGAGGTTTGCGAGGTGAAGGACGGCCGCCTCGTCGACGAGACGAGGCACATGGACCGGCTGACCCGCTCCCTCGCCGAGCTCGGCATCGCGCAACCCATGAGCCGGGCGGCCTTGGCGCGCGTCATGCGCGAGACCGTGCGGCGCAATCGGGTCAGCTACGGCATCGTCTATCTGCAGGTCTCGCGCGGCGCGCGGCCGCGTGACTTCCTGTTCCCGCCGGCGAACGTGGACCCGACAGTGGTGTGCCTGGCGCGCAGCGTCTCGCCGGCCAGGCTCGAGGCGGCGGCCGCGGCCGGCATCGCGGTCAAGACCATGCCGGACATCCGCTGGGGACGCTGCGATATCAAGACGGTCATGCTGCTGCCGGCATCGCTCGCCAAGGAGGCGGCGCGCGCCGAAGGGGCCAGGGAAGCCTGGTTCTACGACGAGAAGAACCGCGTTACCGAGGGCGGCTCGTCCAACGCCTGGATCGTCGATCAGGCTGGGCGTTTGATCACGCGGCAGATCGACAACGACATCCTGCGGGGCGTGACCCGTACCACCCTCGTCGACTTGCTCGCACGCGAGAAGATCGAGCTCATCGAACGGCCGTTCACGGTGGCGGAGGCCAAGGCGGCCCGCGAGGCTTTCGTCACCTCCGCCACAAGTATTCTCATGCCGGTGGTGCGGATCGATGACCAACCCATAGGCAACGGCGCCCCGGGTCTCCTTACGCTGAAACTGCGGTCCGAATTTCATACAGCGGCGGAAATGGCCGCCGACTGACTTTCAAATGTGCAAATTGGCGTTGCTGCTTGCGCGAATCTGCTTGTCTAGCCCCTTGTGAATCTGCATGTTACCGGCAAATGGGGATGGAGGGTAGGCATGGCGGCCTGTCCACGTCACGAACATGGACTACAAAAATGGCCGAACGAGCCCAAAGCCTTCAGGACACGTTCCTGAAATCATGTACGCAAGAATAAGACGCCGCTCACGATCTTCCTCATCAATGGTGTGAAGTTGCAGGGCATCGTCACTTGGTTCGACAATTTCTGTGTCCTGCTACGCCGGGACGGACACTCGCAGCTCGTCTATAAGCATGCGATCTCCACCATCATGCCCGGCCAGCCTGTGCACCTGATGGACGATCAGGCGGAAGGCCAACAGAGTTAGCCATCTCGCACGCTCGGCCAGATCCACAAGAGCGGCGTAAGCGGCGCGCACCGGTTGAACGCCGGCGCCAGCCGACGCGCGCTATCGTGCTCGTGCCGCTGCGGCCGGAGGAGCGCCGTGCGCGGCCGCTCGGCAACGGCACGCGCCTGCCCACGATCGCACCGCCCCTGCCGCGTTCGGCCTCCGACCGGCTCGAGGAGGCGGTGGGCCTGGCCCGCGCCATCGATCTCGAGGTGCGCTTGGCTGAAATCGTGCCTCTGCTGCGCCCGCAGCCCTCGACGCTCATCGGCTCGGGCAAGGTTTCGCAGATCGCCGCGCTCGTTGCAGAGCACGAGGCGGGCCTTGCCATCGTCGATCATTCCCTTACCGCCATCCAGCAGCGCAACCTGGAGAAGGCGTGGAACTGCAAGGTGCTCGACCGCACCGGCCTGATCCTGGAGATCTTCGGCGAGCGCGCGCTGACCCGAGAGGGCCGCCTTCAGGTCGAGCTGGCGCACCTGACCCACCAGAAGGGCCGGCTGGTGCGCACCTGGACCCATCTCGAGCGGCAGCGCGGCGGCTTCGGCTTCCTCGGCGGCCCGGGCGAGGCCCAGATCGAGGCCGACCGGCGCCAGATCGACGAGCGCATCGTCCAGATCCGCAAGGACCTGGCGGGCGTGGTGAAGACGCGCGCGCTGCATCGGCGCGGGCGAAAGCGCGTGCCGCTCGCCGTGGTCGCCATCGTCGGCTACACCAACGCCGGCAAGTCGACCCTGTTCAACCGGCTCACGGGCGCGGGCGTGGTGGCCAAGGACCAGGTGTTCGCCACGCTCGATCCGACCATGCGCGAGGTGCGGCTGCCAAGCGGCCGGCGCATCGTCCTGTCCGACACGGTCGGCTTCATTTCCGATCTGCCCACCATGCTGGTGGCGGCCTTCCGCGCCACGCTCGAAGAGGTGGTGGAGGCAGACCTGGTCCTGCACGTGCGCGACATCAGCCACGCCGAGACCGAAGCGCAGCGTCGCGACGTGGAGACAGTGCTCGCCGAGCTCGGCATCGACGCGGCGGCTGCCGACGTGCCGCTGCTGGAGGTATGGAACAAGGCCGACAAGCTCAGCGCGTCGGACCGGCTGGAGGCCACGAGCGCCATCGCCCGCAGCGACCGCCAGCCCGTGCTGGTGTCGGCGCTGACCGGGGACGGCCTGGCCGGGTTGCTTGCCGCCATCGACGCTCGCCTCGGCGCCCGAGACGAGGTTGTGACCCTCCAGATCCCGCCGCACGCAGGCCGCCTGCTCGGCTGGCTGCACGAGAATGCCGACATCGAGGCCCAGGAAACCGCCGACGATGGCGCCATCAGCGTGCGCCTGCGCATCGATCCCGCCGTCAGGGGCAAGCTCGAAGGCCAGCTCAAGCGGGCCGGCCTGAGCGGACCCATCCGTTCGCGGCCCGGAATCGCCTGAGAATGCAACCTTGCGGGCCTGCGGGTCCTGCCCTGCCCGTGGCGCGCCGCGGGTGTCACTGCTAGAATGCATCTATGAACGAGATTGTGCGCCAGCCTGCGAGCCGCGCGACGACGCAAGCGGCCGAGGGCGTGCCCCGCATGCGCTGGACCCTGGCCGAGTTCGAGCGCCTGACCGAGTTCGACATTCTCACCGAGAAGGACTGCATCGAACTGATCGGGGGGAGCTCGTTCCCATGTCTCCTAAGGGCAACCGGCACGAGGTTGTGCGCGGCGCCATTCTCAACTGGCTGCGCCGCAACCTGCCCGATCAATTCGATCTGCACGCCGAGCCGGGCTGGCGCGCCGGCGACGCGGATTACTTCGAGCCCGACTTTCTCATTGGCTCAATCGGGTGCAGCCCCACGTCAATTCTTCCCGCGGACGTCGTTTTGCTGATCGAGATCGCACATTCGAGCTTGCGGTTCGATATGGAGCCGAAGGCTCGCAGCTATGCCAGCCTCGGCGTCCGCGAGTATTGGGTCGTCAATGCCGAGACGCTTGCCACCCGCGTTCATCGCGAGCCCTCCGCCAACGGCTATGCGAAGACGACCGACGTTTCGCCTCACGACAATTTGGCTGCCGCCTTCGTGCCGTCTCTCGTCGTGAAGCTCGCCAATCTCCGGATCGAGTGACGCGCCGGTGCACGGGGTTTGGCTGCTCCAGCGTATGATGATTGCGTCATGCGCCTGTTCCACCGATCCGTTCGATCTCCGCCGGCAATAATCTCAAGGCTTGCGTTCCTCGGCCTTCGCCTGGTCCCAGAGCCGGTCCATCTCGGAAAGCGTCGACTGGGCGGGCGTTCGACCCTCGGCCGCCAGCAGCTCCTCGATGCGCCGGAAGCGCCGCACGAATTTCTGGTTGGCGGAGCGCAGGGCGCCCTCCGGGTCGATCCTCAGATGCCGGGCGATGTTGGCTGCAACGAACAGCAGGTCGCCGAACTCCTCCGCGATCTCGTCCTGCCCCACGTCCGTTCCCGGCGGGGCAGATGAGACGGCCGCCTCCAGCTCCGCAAACTCCTCCTTGAGCTTGTCGAACACCGGGGCCAGCGAGGGCCAATCGAATCCGACGCGCGCCGCTTTGTTCTGCAACTTGATCGCCGCGCCGAGCGCCGGCAGCGCCAGAGGGCACGTCGGCCAGGATGCTCGACGTGCGTTCCCCTCTCCCTTGCGCACTCGGGCTCTCCCCACGTCGGACCTGCCCTCAGATGGCGCGAGGGCTTGCGGGGATGGGGTTAGGGCGTGGGGGGGGGCCCTGCCAGCCTTCTCCGCTCGCTCCTCCGCCTTGATCCGTTCCCAGAAACCGGGGGCGGCGCCTGCTGCGCGTTCCGCCTCGGTCCCGAACACGTGCGGGTGGCGGCGGATCATCTTGGCCGTGATGGCCTCCACCACATCCCCGAACGCAAACGCGCCCTCTTCCTCCGCCATGCGGGCGTGATAGACCACCTGCAGCAGCAGATCGCCCAGCTCCTCCTTGAGCGCGGTGATGTCCGCGCGCTCGATGGCGTCGGCGACCTCGTAGGCCTCCTCGATGGTGTAGGGCGCGATCGTCTTGAAATTCTGCGCCAGGTCCCAGGGACAACCCGTACCGGGCGTCCTGAGCGCGGCCATGACGGCGATGAGGTCATTGATGGACTTGCGCGTCTCGGAGGTCATTTCCCGCTTTCGTCAATCCCATATTCATGCCGAGGCGGTCTGATAGCACGAAATGGAAGGGGGGGCGTACGCCGGAAGCCCGATGCTGCGCGTTACCGACAAGATCTCGATCGATCCGGCCGAGCTGGAAGAGGTGTTCGTGCGCGCGTCCGGCCCCGGCGGGCAGAACGTCAACAAGGTGTCGACGTCGGTGCAACTCAGGTTCGACGCGCGCCGGTCGCCCTCGCTCCCCGACGACGTGCGCACGCGTCTCGAGCGCATGGCCGGACAGCGCCTCACCGGCGACGGCGTGATCGTCATCACCGCCAGCCGCTTTCGCAGCCAGGCCCGCAACCGCGAGGATGCCCGCGCGCGGCTGGTGGAATTGATACGTCGGGCGGCGACGCCGGCAAAGCCCCGCCGCCCGACCAAGCCAACGCACGCTTCGAAACTGCGCAGGTCGGACGCCAAGCGCCGGCGTTCCCGGCTCAAGTCGTTGCGCGGACCGGCGCCGCGGGACGAGTAGCGCTTCAGTGGCCCGAGCGATCCGCGTCGCGGCTCGCCTCGAACAGGAACCACGTGCGCCGCTCGGTGGCGTCGATGAAGTTTTCGAGCAGGCTCGCCGTGCCGACGTCCTCGTGCTTGTCGGCCACCTCGTGCGCCTCGCGCATGGCCGCGGCCACGGCCTTGTTGTCGGCCATCAGCTCGCGCAGCATGGCCTTGGGCGCCACGAACCTCTCGTCGTTGTCCTTGATGGACTGGTGGCGGGCGATGTCGCCGATCGAGCGCAGGGTGATGCCGCCGATCTTGCGCACGCGTTCGGCCAGCTCGTCGGTCGTCGCAAAAATCTGGTCGGCCTGCTCGTCGAGCAGCAGGTGATAGTCGCGGAAGTGCGGGCCGCTGACGTGCCAGTGGAAATTCTTGGTCTTGAGATAGAGCGCGAAGGCGTCGGCCAGCAGGCCGTTCAACGCTTTCGAGATGTCACGCACGGCGTCCTGGGACAGGTCCGTCGGCGTATCGAGCGCGGCGGCGGGTTTGCCCTTTGTGGCAAGAGTGCTGACTTTGCTCATGAAAAGCTCCGTTCGTGGCAATGGTTCACGGCCACGACTTAGGTCGCGGCTGTGGACATGCAACGTGCAGCCGCCCGCAATGTTCCGTGAGCTTTGCCGGGGCCGCGGCCTGTCAGACCTCCACCTCGCTGCTCGCCTCGAAGGCGAAGCCCTCGTCGGCCCAGCCGGTCATGCCCCCCAGCATCACCTTGGCCGGCCGGCCGAGCCGGGCAAGGTTCAGAGCCGCCCTGTCGGCGCCGTTGCAGTGGGGGCCGGCGCAATAGACGACGAACACCGTGTCGTGCGGCCAGGCCATCAGGCGCTCCGCCGTACAATGTCGGCATGCGGCAGGCTGATCGCGCCTGGCACGTGCGCCCTGGCAAAGGCCGCGCGCCCCCGCACGTCGAGCAGCACGAAGTCGACGGCCCCGGACTTCAGCCCGGCGTGCACATCCGCGCAATCGGTCTCGAAAGCAAGCTTGCGCTCGAAATGTTCCGCGGCCTCGGATGGCGGGGCGGGCGGCGTTGCAGTGACTAGGCTCGGCATCGTGCGCCTCCTGGGCTCAACGGCATGGGGCCGGCAAGGGAGTTCGGGTCAGGCCAGCTTGTTCGCATAATATATATTATGGAAAATCACTGAGAGTTATCGACATCTTAACAATCATCTAGGGCACCACATCAACCGACGCTACGACCTCTCGTAGCCGTCCGTGATCAGCCGGTCGAGCAGGCGCACGCCCCAGCCGGATGCCCAGCTCTGGTTGATCTCGTTGCGTCCAGAGTCCATCGCCGTGCCGGCCACGTCCAGATGCGCCCACGGCATCGACCTTGCCCTTGTCGTCCTTGAGATGGATGAAGCGCTGCACGAACTGGGCGCCGGTGATGGCGCCGCCGTGGCGGCCGCCGATGTTCTTCATGTCGGCATTCTTGCTGTCGATCAGCTTGTCGTAGGGCTTGCCGAGCGGCATGCGCCAGACCTTCTCGCCGGTCGCCTCGCCCGCCGCCGAAAGCTCCGCCGCCAGCCGGTCGTCGTTGCTGAAGAGGCCGGCGTACTCCTTGCCCAGCGCAACGATGATGGCGCCGGTCAGCGTCGCCAGGTCCACAATGAATCGCGGCTTGAAGCGTTCCTGCGCGTACCAGAGCACGTCGGCCAGCACCAGCCGCCCTTCCGCATCCGTGTTGAGCACCTCGATGGTCTGCCCCGACATGGATGTGACGATGTCGCCGGGGCGCTGCGCCTTGCCGGAGGGCATGTTCTCCGTGAGGCCGATCAGCCCCACCGCGTTGACGGCTGCCTTGCGCGAGGCCAGCGCGAGCATGAGACCGGCCACGCAGGCCGCCCCGCCCATGTCGCCCTTCATGTCCTCCATGCCGCCGGCGGGCTTCATGGAGATGCCGCCGGTGTCGAAGCACACGCCCTTGCCCACGAAGCACAGGGTCTTGGCCCGTTTCGATTTGGCGCCATGCCACTGCAGCACCACGACGCGGGAGGGCCGCTCGCTGCCTTGCCCGACGGCCAGCAAGGCACCCATCTTCAAGGCCTCGAGCTGCTCCTCGTCGAGCACCTCCACCTCGAGGCCGGCGCTGGAAAGGTCGCGCATGCGCTCGGCGAACTCCACCGGACCCAGCATGTTGGCCGGCTCGTTGACGAGGTCGCGCGCCAGGGCCACCCCGTCGGCCACGGCCTTGCGGCCGGCGAAAGCCTTGGCGGCGGCATCCGGCTTGGCGCACAGGATGGTGAGCTTGCGCAGCCCGTCGCGCGATCCCTCCTCGCGCTCGTCCTCCGGCTTGCGCGAGCGATATTTCTTGAAGGCGTAGCTGCGCAGAAGTGCACCGAGCCCGAGATCGGCGGCGAATACCTCGGGGCTGGCTTGTCCCGGATCGGCAGGGTCGACCAGGATAGTGGCGGCTTCACCCTTGCGCGCGCCGGCCTGCGCGAACGCGAACCCGCCCAGCAGGAGGCGGTCGAGCTCACTGGCGGCTCTGCCCGTTCCGACCACGACCAGCCGTTCCGCATCGATGCCGGCCGGCGCCAGGATCTCGATCGACGTCTTGGCATTGCCCGTGAAGCCCGCGGCTTTTGCCGCCTTGGTCAGTGCGCCCTTCATGCGCTCGTCGATGCCGCGCGCCGCCGGCCCGAGCGTGAGCCCTTCACCCGCCAGCACGACGTGGCATCCTCCCGGCGCCGCCGACAGCGGCATGAACTGGACGTCGACAAGCTCGGCCATGGGGTTCCTTACATCGGTCTCGGCCGGCAATCCTCATGCTCGGCCGGAGCGGGAGACTCTCAAAAGCAGCGGAGGGAAGGGCCACAATAAACGCTCCGGGTTCTGCCGGAAAGCACCTTCATCCTCGCGGCGGCTTTCCGCCCGAGGCTCTGCTCATCGAAGGGGCTGCGGGGCGATGGGCACCGCATTCCTATTATTTTGTAGGCGGTGCCATGCACCGCCCCGCGCAGGGTTTTCTGGCCTGATCGTCGCGTTCAACCTCACTCGGGGACCGGGAATCCCACCCGGCGGCGACGCTGAGCCCCGTTGCCGGGAGTTCGCGTAACCTCGGCCCGGCACTGCACCCCGCCCTCACGTTAAAGACGCCTCGAGGCGCGGCGCTTCCTGCGCCAGCAGCGGCGGCGCGAAGTGACGCCACATATGCATGCGCCCAAGCAGCCGGGGATAACTCTGCCTACGGTTACTTTCTGTCATCCCGGAATTTCGCGCCTGCCCTCGGGCTTGTCCCGAGGGAAGCGAAATATCCGGGACCCAGGGCCACATGCTCGCGCATCGTTCGTAGCCTCTGGGTCCCGGCTCTCCGCTGCGCTCCGGCCGGGATGACAACCACCAACGTCATCTCGTGCAGGCACCGTGTTACCCGCCCTTCGCCGCGCTCCGCACAAGAGCATCAACGGCCGCCTCGATCACCGGATCGGCGCCGTGCGCATAAGGCAGCGGGCGGGCCACCTCGATGTCGGGCGCTACGCCCGCGCCTTCCACGATCTCCCCGTCCACCTCCAGGCCCGTCACCGCCAGATAGAGCAGGTTGCCGCCGGGCATGGCGAATGCCGCGGCCGCACTCACCGCGCCGGCCGTGCGGGTGCCGATCAACGGCCCCTGCCGCTCGCGCTTGTAGGCATGCACGAAAAGCTCCGCCGTGCTGCGCGTATGATGGTCGATGAGCACGGCCGTACGTCCGCGCAGCGAGGTCGTGACCCGGCCACTGTGCGCCCTGTTGCGCGATCGTATGCGCGGCCCCCGCGGATCGAGCACCTCCAGATAGTGCCCGGCATTGCCCGCTGTACCGCCGATCTTGCCGCGCATGTCGATGATGAGCGCATCGAGGGGGCGGGCCGAGGCCGAAGACGCAGAGCCAGGCTCGGCGTCTTCGCCGTCCCCACCCCGGGCCCGCGCCACGCCCCGTTTCACGCCGAGCGTCTCCAGCGCATCGCCCAGCGCCTCCGCCGAGCCTTCGCCGACGGAAGCCCACACATGCACGTAGCCGACGCGGCGGCCCTCCCGCTCGATCACGCGTGCGCTCGCCCGCGTCGCCTTGTTGAAGGCGCTGAGCGGCTCGATCGGCACCACATCGACGCTGATTTCCTCGACGGGGCCGCCCGCGCTGCGGCGAACCGCAATGCTCGCCCGCTTGCCGATCCTGCCGCGGAACGAGCGGATCGCATGAAACGCCGCCCCATCGACCCGAACGATCTCGTCCCCGGCCTTCAGCCCTGCGCGGTCGGCCGGCGCGCCTTCCAGCACGTCATCGATGAAATCCCGCCCTTCGATCCGCGCCGTGAAGATGCCGATGCCGGCATAGCGCAGGTCCTGCCGGCCGGCGGCCTCGGCGAGGTCCTGAAGCTTGCGGCGTTGGCTGCCGCGCTCGCCCCGTCCACCGCGCGTGAAGACGTCGAGCAGGATGTAGTAGTCGACCTCGTCGGGCGTAAGCAGCGCCGTATGCGACGTCTTGAGTTCGCCGAGCAGCGCGTTGATCCGCCTTGTCGCCTCCTCGAGGCTCGGCGCCGCCACCACGCTTTCGCGGGCCGCTGCCGCGCGCGCCTGCCAGCCGACGGACTCCAGCCGATCCTTGTCCCAGAACTCTTCCCCCGTGGTCTCGACCACGGCATCGAACAGCCGGCCGAGCTCCTCCCGCGACGGTGCCAGTGCGGCCTTCGCCTCGAGGCGCGGCGCCTCCTGCGCCAGCAGCGGTGGCGCGACGACAGTCGCAACCAGCGCCACGCACACAAGAAGGGCGAGCGCTCGCAGGTGCAATCGCTCGGGTCCACAGCGCGTGCCGCGGCCTTGCGCCCCGATCTGCCCGCATGGGTAGGAGTCTCCGCAGATGAGCGGGCGATTGAACGCGCCGGCAGCACGCCGCGCCAGTTAAACCTTGTTAACTCGGTAGGCTCTCCCAGCGAAATGTCATCCCCGCCCCGGATCGAGTCCGGGGTGAACTCCGGCGGGGACCCACGCAAGTGCCCGTGTCCGGCGACGCGTGTGAAATCAGTTGGCGTGGATGCCCGGCGACCCGGGCATGACGTCAACCCGCAATCAGCCCGCCGTCGACCAGCACCTCCGATCCCGTCGTGAACGAGGAGGCCTCCGACAGCAGCCACACCACCGTGTTGGCGACCTCGTGCGGCTGGCCGAGGCGGCCGATCGGGATCTGCGCCTCGAGCTTGGCGCGTGCCTTGGCCTGGTCGGGGCGGGTGCGCACCATGGCGTCCACCATGTCGCCCTCGATGAACGCGGGATGCACCGAGTTGCATCTGACCGGCGGCCGCTTGCGCGCGCCCGACAGCGCCACCGACTTGGTCAGCAGCCGCACCGCGCCCTTCGATGCGTTGTAGGCGGCGAGGTTCGCCCCGCCGACCATGCCCGACGCCGAGGAGATATTCACGATCGAGGGGGCCTTGGATTTCGCCAGCAGCGGCATGGCATACTTGCAGCCCAGGAACACGCCGTCGGCGTTGACGGCCATCACCCGGCGCCACTCGGAGAACGGCGTCTGCTCCACGTCGCCCGGCGTGCCGATGCCGGCATTGTTGACGAGGCCATCGAGCCGGCCGTGGGTGCGCTCGATCTCGGCCATCGCCGCTTTCCAGTCTTCCTCGCGCGTCACATCGAGCGCGATGTCCACCTTGCCGCGGGACGCGAGATCGCTGCGGATCGCCTTGCCCCCTGCCGCTTCGATCGCCGCGCACATGGCCGTGCCCAAGGTGCCGAGCCCGCCCGTGACGAGAACGATATGATCCTTGAGTTGCATGAGCGGTTCCTCCCCGTGCTGTCATCCCGGCCGGAGCGCGGACGCGCGGAGAGCCGGGACCCAGGGACACAGCATAGCGCCCATCAAGCAACCCTGGGTCCCGGATATTTGCTGAGGCAAATTCCGGGATGACACTTAGATCTTCTTGAAATCCCCGTGCCGGCCCATGCCCTCCGCGAAACGGGTGGCGCCGCGGATGCCTTCCGCCTTGACGATGCCTGCGCTCGTCGCCCACTCGCTCTCCAGCCCCTCGCGCACGGACTTGCCCCAGGCGCGATAGGCGGAGAGGCGGTCGGAACGCACGCACTCCTGCGGGAAGCGGGCGATCTCCTGCGCCATCGCCTCGGCCGCCTCGCGGGCGCGTCCGTGCGGCACGACCTTCTCGCACAAGCCGATGCTATAGCTCTCCTCGGCCGTCACCTTGCGGCCCGTAAGGATGATGTCCATGGCCTTGCCCATGCCGACGAGCCGCGGCAGCCGCACGGTGCCGCCGTCGATCAGCGGCACGCCCCAGCGCCGGCAGTAGACGCCGAAGTAGGCGCTCTCCGCCATCACGCGCACGTCCGCCCACATGGCAAGCTCCATGCCGCCGGCCACGGCCGGCCCTTCCACCGCGGCGATCACCGGCTTCGATAGCTCCAGCCGCGACGGCCCCAGCGGCCCGCGCGGCGCCTTGCCGCCGCCCTTGGGGAAGTCGATGTTGCCAACCGGATTGGCCTGGTCGAGGCTCGACACCGATTTGAGGTCCCAGCCCGCGCAGAAGGCCCCGCCCTCGCCCCAGAACACGGCGACGTCGGCGCCGTCGTCCGCGTCGAATTCCTCGAACGCTGCCACCAGCGCATCCGCGCTCGCCGCGTCCACGGCATTGCGCGCCTCGGGTCGGCTGTGAATGACGGTCCAGACGCTGCCGGACTTCTCGATGCGAACGGCCATGCTTCCTCCTGCAAAGTCACCCAACTTTGTCATCCCGGCCGGAGCGCATCGGCGCGGAGAGCCGGGACCCAGCGATAGGCGGGACGCGCACACTTTGCTGCCCTGGGTCCCGGATATTCGCTACCGCGAATTCCGGGATGACATCCTGGCAAACGCGTTGATAGCCTACTACGCCTATCGCCGGGCCGGCAGGGAGGAAAAGATGCGCACCATTGCGGAGTACATGATACCCGCTGCGACCTTGCCGGAGGACGGCGCGGCGGGCACGCTCGTGGGACGCGTCTGGCTCCCCGAGGTCGAGGGGCCCGCGGTCGCGGCGATCCGCACCGACGGCGTCTACGACATCTCCAAGCTCGCCCCCACCATGCGCGACCTCGCCGAGACGCCGGAAGCGGCAGCGCTCGTGCAGAAGGGCAAGGGCCCGCGCATCGGCGCGCTTGATGAGATCCTCGCCAACACACCGCCCGAGAGGCGCGACACTCGCAAGCCGTGGCTGCTCGCACCCATCGACCTGCAGGCGATCAAGGCGGCGGGCGTCACCTTTCCTCTGTCGATGCTGGAGCGGGTGATCGAGGAGCAGGCGCGCGGGGCGCCGGAGAAGGCGGACGCGATCCGCAGCAGCATCGCGGCTTCGCTCGGCGGCAATCTCGCCAGGCTCGTTCCCGGCAGCAAGGAGGCGGCCGAGCTCAAGCGCGTGCTGATCGAGCAGGGCGCCTGGTCGCAGTACCTGGAGGTGGGCATCGGCCCGGACGCGGAAATCTTCACCAAGGCGCAGCCCATGGCGGCCGTCGGCCACGGCATGGACGCCGGCCTGCACCCGATCTCCACCTGGAACAACCCCGAGCCCGAGGTGGTGCTGCTGGTCAATTCCAAGGGCGCCATCGTCGGCGCCACGCTCGGCAACGACGTCAACCTGCGCGACGTGGAGGGCCGCTCCGCGCTGCTGCTCTCCAAGGCCAAGGACAACAACGCGTCGGCCGCCCTCGGTCCCTTCATCCGCCTCTTCGACGGCGCGTTCACGCTCGACACGGTGCGGCGCATCGAGGTGAGCCTCAAGGTCGAGGGCGAGGACGGCTTCACCCTGGAGGGTGCCTCATCGATGTCCGCGATCGCCCGCGACCCCGCCGACCTCGTCAAGCAGATGCTGGGGGCGCACCACCAGTATCCCGACGGCGCGGTACTCTACCTCGGCACCATGTTCGCCCCGGTCAAGGATCGCGGCGCCAAGGGGCAGGGCTTCACGCACAGGAAGGGCGATATCACCACTATTGCCGCGCCGCAGCTGGGCACGCTCGCCAACCGCATGACCTTGTCGACCGAGGCATCGCCCTGGACCTTCGGCACCGGCGCATTGATGAAGAACCTCGCCAAGCGGGGCCTGCTGTAATCTTGCCGTCTCCCTCTCCCCGTCCTTACGGGGAGAGGGTCGGGGTGAGGGGCAGATGCAAACGCCGGAGCAAGCGTCTGCCCCTCACCCTAACCCTCTCCCCACGGAAGAGTGGGGAGAGGGGATTGCAACCCTCTCCGTCTGGATAGCACCCCCATGACCAAGCCTCTCGCCGGCACGCTCGTCGTCTCCCTCGACCAGGCCGTCGCCGCGCCGATGACCGCCCGGCGGCTCGCCGATGCCGGCGCGCGCGTGATCAAGCTCGAGCGCCCCGAGGGCGACTTCGCCCGCTACTACGACGACATCGTCAAGGGCCAATGCACGCACTACGTCTGGCTGAACCGCGGCAAGGAATCGGTCGTTGCCGATCTCACGAAGCCTCAGGACAAGCGCCTGTTCGAGGCGCTGCTCGCCAAGGCCGACGTGCTGATCCAGAACCTCAAGCCCGGCGCGCTCGCCAAGCTCGGCTTTCCCGTCGAGGGTCTGCGCAAGAGATTTCCGCGCCTCGTGTGCTGCTCCATCTCCGGCTACGGCGACGAAGGCCCCTATCGCGACCGCAAGGCCTACGACTTGCTGATCCAGGCAGAGTTCTGGGTTGGCTAGCGTCACCGGCGGTCCCGAGGCACCAGCGCGCGTCGGCGTCTCCGTGGTCGACATCGCCACCGGCATGCACGCCTACGAGGCGATCCTGGAGGCGTTGCTCGCCCGCGCACGCACCGGCGAGGGGGCAGACATCCGCGTGTCGATGTTCAATTCCATGATGGAGTGGATGGCGGTCCCCATGCTCTACACCGAGTACGGCGCGCCGCCGAAGCGGCTCGGGCTCACGCACCCGACGGTGGGCCCCTACGGCGTATTCGAGACGGCCGACAAGCTGCCGATCCTCATCTCCATCCAGAACGACCGGGAATGGGTCGCGTTCTGCACCAAGGTGCTGGAACAGCCCGAGCACATCACCGACCCGCGCTTTGCCACCAACCTGGCGCGCGTGGCCAACCGCGCCGAGACCGACGGCATCGTCGCCCGCTGCTTTGCGGGCCGCGATGTCGCCACGCTCTCGCGCCAGCTGGCGGATGCCGAGATCGCCTTCGCCCGCGTCAACGACGTGGCAAGCATCCTCCACCACCCCCACCTGCGGCGCGTGACGGTGGCCTCCCCCAACGGCCCGATCGACATGCCCGCACCGCCCGCGCGCTTTCTCGGCGAGGATCGGGCCGCGTTCGGGCCGCTGCCGGCGCTGGGCGAGCACACCGAGCGCGTGCGCCGTGAGTTCCTGGGTTGAACCGCAGCCCGCCTGCCGGCGTTGTCATTCACGCAGCAAGCGCCTTGCTCGCTGCTGGATTCCCCGCTCTGCGCCTGGCTTGGCGGGAATGACGATTGTTCCCGAGCCTGCCCGAGCCCCAGCTTCCACCGTTCGACCACAACTCGACCACAACCGGCACCGACACTGAGCACGGATTCGGTCGACCGCCGCCGGTGAAGCGCATAGCTTATGTTCGATGCCGCGAAATACCTGACCGCGCTCGCCGAGCTCCTCACCGCCGTGTCCACCTACCTCTCGATCGCGCTCGTCGTTGCCCTGACGGCCTTGTCGGTGCTCCCGCACGAGGAGGCCCGGCCGCCGGCGCGCGCCTCGGCTGCGGTCACCGCGTCGCCGATCGTCGTCGCCGCACGCCGCCGCACCCGCGCGCGCCATGAAGTGCCCCAGCCCGTGCGGAAGAACTCGGCCATCGCCAAGGAAGAAAAGCCCAAGGACGCCATCCCGATTCCCTCCGCCGACGCCAACAAGCCGGAGGCCGCTCAGGCCGAGCCGCCCAAGCCAGACGTGTGGTCGCAAGAGGAGATCATCGCCGGCCTGCATGCGTGCCTGCGGCGGCTTGCGCCGATCGCCGCCGATGTCGACATCGAGCCCCCCATGAAGCACGAGCAATGCGGCGACCCGGCGCCGGTGGCCCTGCACCGCATCTATTCGGACGCGGGAAAGATCGAGCTCAACCCGCCCGCCATACTCAACTGCGCCATGGTGGCGAGCCTCTACACCTGGGTGGAGGAGACGCTGCAGCCCACCGCGGAGGCGCTGCTGGGCTCGCCCATCGTGCGCATGTGGCACGCCTCGGGCTATTCCTGCCGCAAGCGCAACGGCAGCAGGTCCGGCAGCGCGAAGCTTTCCGAGCACGCCCGCGCCAACGCTATCGATATCGGCGGTTTCGTCACGGCCGACGGCCGCACCATCGAGGTCGGGCGGTTCTGGGGCCCGACCGCCCGTGACCTGCGCCAGGCCGAGAAGCTCGCTGCCGAGCGTGCCAAGGAGGCGAAGGAGGCCGCCAAGAAAGATCAGTCCAAACCGCAACCCGCGAAAGCCGAGCCCGGCCCTTCGCGACAGCATAGCGCCATCGCGGCGAGGCCCCGCGATCTGAAGAAGAGCAGGAACGCCGCCCCGGTCATGACGACCGAGCCGCACAAGCTCGGCGCCGGCCACGACCGGGACGAAGAGAACGACGACCATGACGACCAAGGCGACAGGCGCGAAGACAAGGGCGATGCCAAGGGCGACGTCGCCGCGCTCGTTGCCGAGCGCGACAAAGCGGCTGCCTCGGCGGAAGGGGCGTTCCTGCGCCGGCTGCACAAAGGCGCCTGCGGCACCTTCGGCACGGTGCTCGGCCCGGAAGCCAACGCGGCCCACCGCGACCACTTCCATTTCGACCTGGCCGAGCGCCGCCGCAACGCCTTCTGCGAATAGGCTACCCCGTCGTGGTCATAGCAGGCGGCAGGGCTTGGCGCTCGCCGTGCACCGCTTGCCGCTGCTGCCGCCCCCGCACTCCACCTGCTTCTCCTCCGCCCGCGACCAGAAACGGTAGGCCCAGCCGTAGGTGTCGCGTGCGCGCCGGCTCCAGTTGGCGATGGCATTCTCGCGTGCGCGCCGCACCCGCGAGGCATCGCTGAGTTGTGCCCGCGACTGGCCCTTGGCCGTGATCGTGTCCTTGCAGGTCTTGGCCTCGGCCGGCACCGCTGACACGAGTGCCAGGCCCAGGGCGAGCACGGGCAGAGGTGAAACGATACGCATCGTTCACTCCTTTCAATTGCAGCCGTTGACGCCGAGCGGCAGCGACTGTTCCCTGCGGAACAGCGCCCTCTTCCTAACAGCGGTAGACCTTCACTGTCCCAAGCGACATTGGCATCACGCCAGCACAAGGAGAGCATCATGTACGGGAAATCAACACTGGCGATCGTATCCGCCCTGATCGCCCTGGTCTTCATCGCCGGCATCGCCGCGCCCAACAGCGCCATGGCCGCCAGAGACCAGTGGGTACCGGAGTTCAAGTCGCCAAAGGCCGCCAAGGCGCCCAAGGCCGTCAGGACCCAGCGTGACGACGACGACAATGCCGCCGATGCCACCCAAGACGACACGGACGACGCGGACGACGGCAACGAGAACGAGCTGCCCGAGTGGGCGGATGACGCCTTTTGAGATGCCGGCCTGGCCCCGTTTGGAGGCGAGCTGCGGCCTGTGCCGCTACCTTCAAACGGGCCGCCGGCCGGGCGCGTTACTCTTGAACGCCATTGGCGCGCGCCCGCTGCATATCGGGCCTCGCGCGGCAAGCCACAGCCATCCGTAGCGGTCTTCCTTGCCGGCGCTGCCGGCCGATCCCCGGCTCGAGAGCTATTGCGGCGAAAGCCGCCACGTCCCAAGCGCCGCCTTGTCGATCTCGGCACGCTTGGTGGCAATCGTGATGTACTCGCCCTTCGCCCAGCGCGCGGCAAACGATCGATAGAGCGGCGAGAAGGGATTGCCCGACTGGCCGCTGGTCTGCATGTAGAGCGAGGCGTCGAGATCGGCGAGGTTGTAGATCGCCCGGTAGCTCGAGGCATGGCGGTTGGCGAACGGCGGCTCCTCGTCGAAGTTCATCTTGCCGCGATTGATCGTGTAGTCGCCGCCGGGGCTCGGCACCTCCACATTGAAGAACGCGCCGATGCGTCCGCCGAGAAGCCCGAAGGGCCGGTGCTCCCCGTGCGCGAAATGCGCCGGCCCCCAGCGCCATTTCGACCGGTCGGGGCCATAGCGCCGTTCCAGATCGGCCAGCGCCGACTTGAGCGCGCCGGCAAGAATGGACCCGCAGCTTTCCTTGACCGGCGTGGTGCGGTCGTCGCACCAGTCGCGCCCCTTGGCCTTGCCCTCGAGCAGCCGTATGAGCGCCGGCGCCCGGGCGTCGAAGAAGAGTAGGAAGGCGGCGCCAAGGTCATCCTGGTAGATCGCACGGACGGCCTCGCGCACCCAGGCGGAGAAGATCAGCGGCTCGGCCGCATCCGCCCGCATGTTGGCGTCCCACACGGTGAGCCGGTCGAGCAGGGCGTTGTCCACCTCGCCGCCGGCCTGGGCCGCGGCGATCATCAGCGTCTGCAGGCGTGCAAAGGCCGGGTCGAGCACGTCGTTCTGGGCCGCGCGCATGCTCGCCATGTCGTGGTCGGTGCGCCCGAAGATGAGCTTCTCGATGCGCTGCTGGCGGAAGGCCGGGTCCCAGTCGTGGGTCAGGAGACTGGGATAGTCCGGCCCGACGATGCGCGCATTCGCCGTGGCGATGGCGCCGCCCGCGGGGTTCTCCACGCGCGGCAGGTCCTCGAAATTGAGGCGCCCCTTCCAGTCGTAGGCCGCGTCCCAGCCGGGCACCGGGGCGCGTCCTGCAACAGCGTTGGAGGGGTCGCGCAGGGGCACGCGGCCGGGCGCGATCAGGCCGATCTTGCCCGTCGAGTCGGCCACCACCATGCTCTGCATCGGCACGACATAGGCCCGCATATTCGCGACGTAGGCGTCGACCGTGCGCAGGTTGGGATCGAGCATGCCGGCGGCGATGGTGGTGTCGTCGTCGGAGAGCGCGGTCCATTGCAGGGCCGCCACGTACCCCGGTCCCAGCATGCCGCCGAGGTTGCGATAGAAGGCGGGCAGCACGGGCCCATGGCGCGTGCGCCGGCGCTCCACGGTGCGCACCCCCATTCCCTTCACGGCGATGGCCATCGGCTCGCTCTCGAACGGCTGCCAGCCTTGCGGCGTGAGATACTCGCGGGGGTTGTCGGGATTGATCTTCTCGACGTAGAGGTCCTGCACGTCGGCGCCGGTGTTGGTGAAGCCCCAGGCCACCGAGTCGGCGCGCCCGAGCACGACCAGCGGCAGGCCAGCCAGCGTCGCGCCCACGATATTGACCGTCGGTGCGCCGCTCTCCTGCGCGAGCGCCAGATGGGCGAGATACCAGATCGACGGCGCCTGCAGCCGCAGGTGGGGGTCGTTGGCGAGCAGCGGCTTGCCGGTCTTGGTATGCGCCCCGTCGACCACCCAGTTGTTGGAGGCACCCCCGCCGATCGGGTCCATTGCCAGCGCCGCCTGCTTGCCGGCCGCCGCCAGATGCTGCACCGGGTAGAGCTTGGCGATCTCGGGCAGCGGCGGTGCGGCGTCCCTGGGATCCGGCGGCATCAGGTCCTCGATCTCGGCCGAGGTCAGGCCCTGCGCGGCGTACGTCAGGCGGGCGATCTCGAAGCCGATGTTGGTGCCCAGATCGAGCGCCATCATCTTCAGGCCGACGAGGCTGTCGGCCGGACGCCAGGGCTCGGGCGTGTGGCGCAAGAGCAGGAACTCGGGCGGCAGGCGCGGCTCCAGCAGCCCGGTCTTGCGCTCGATAAACGCGTTGACGCCCTGGGCGTAGGCCTCCAGCGTGCGCCGCGTTTTTGCGTCCAGGCCGGCAAGCGAGCGTTCCGCATGGCCGTACAGATCGAGCGTGCGCAAGAACACGTCGGTCTTGAACGTGCGCTCGCCGAAGATCTCCGACAGGCGCCCCTGGCCGGCGCGCCGCAGCAGCTCCATCTGCCACAGCCGGTCCTGCGCATGAACGAAGCCCAGCGCGCAGAAGAGATCCTCCATCGACTTGGCGAAGATGTGCGGCACGCCCTCGCGGTCGCGCACGATCTCGACCGGCGCCGACAGGCCGGCGATGGCGAGGGTGCCCGAGGGCGCAGGCACCGTGTTGCGCAGCGCGATGTAGATGCCGCCCGCGCCCAGCGCCGCGAGCACGAGGACAAGCGCCGCCAAGCCGCCCAGCCATTTCAGCGCCCGCCGCATCGAAGCCGGCCCGCTCGCTCGGTTCTAGAAAATTACCACGCTGCGGATGCTCTTGCCCGCATGCATGAGATCGAAGCCCTTGTTGATGTCGGCGAGCGGCATGGTGTGGGTGATCATGGGGTCGATCTGGATCTTCTTGTCCATGTACCAGTCGACGATCTTAGGGACATCGGTGCGCCCGCGCGCGCCGCCGAAGGCCGTGCCCTTCCAGACGCGGCCCGTGACGAGCTGGAAGGGGCGGGTGGCGATCTCCTGGCCGGCGCCCGCCACGCCGATGATGACGCTGACGCCCCAGCCGCGGTGGCAGGACTCCAGCGCCTGCCGCATGACGGCGACGTTGCCGGTGCAGTCGAAGGTGTAGTCGGCACCGCCGATCTGGTCGGCGCCATGCTTGGTCATGTTGACCAGATGCGCGACCAGGTCCTTGCCCGCCTCCTTCGGATTGACGAAGTGGGTCATGCCGAAGCGCTCGCCCCACGCCTTCTTGTCGTCGTTGACGTCCACGCCGATGATCATGTTGGCGCCGGCGAGCTTGAGGCCCTGGATGACGTTGAGGCCGATGCCGCCCAGCCCGAACACGATGGCGTTGGCGCCGGGCTCGACCTTGGCCGTGTTGATGACCGCGCCGATGCCGGTCGTCACGCCGCAGCCGATGTAGCAGATCTTGTCGAAGGGGGCGTCCTCGCGGACCTTGGCCACCGCGATCTCCGGCAGCACCGTGAAATTGGAGAACGTCGAGGTGCCCATGTAGTGGAAGAGGTTCTTGCCGCCCATGGAGAAGCGCGAGGTGCCGTCGGGCATCACGCCCTGGCCCTGGGTGGCGCGGATCGCCGTGCACAGGTTGGTCTTGCGCGACAGGCATGAGGGGCACTGCCGGCACTCGGGCGTGTAGAGCGGGATGACGTGGTCGCCCTTCCTCACGCTCGTCACGCCGGGACCGACATCGACGACGATGCCGGCGCCCTCATGCCCGAGGATCGCGGGGAACAGCCCTTCCGGGTCGGCACCGGACAGCGTGAACTCGTCGGTGTGGCAGATGCCCGTGGCCTTGATCTCGACCAGCACCTCGCCGGCCTTGGGCCCTTCCAGATCCACCTCGTGGATCTCGAGGGGCTTGCCCTTGTCGACGGCGACGGCGGCTCGGGTTTTCATGGCTACCTCCGGTACTGCACGAACGGCGACTTGGTTGCCACCTGATCATAGAGCGCGCGGGCGGTGTAGTTGAACTCCTGTGTCGCCCAGTAGGTGCGCGTTGCGCCGCGCGCATCGGCCTCGCGATAGGTCGCCTCGATCAAGGCACGCCCCGCGCCCTTCTTGCGCCGCACCGGATCGACGAACAGATCCTCCAGGTAGCAATACCAGGTCGGCGACCAGGTCGAGCGGTGGAACAGCACGTGCGCTAGTCCCAGCGCCTTGTCCGCCTCGTCGACCGCCACGAAGGCCATATGAAAATCGGAAGGGGCCTCCATCAGCCGCTGCCAGGTCGCCTCGATCACGTCATCGGCCAAGGTTGCCTTGTAGAAGGCGATATAGCCCTTGAAGAGCATCAGCCACTCGGGCTTGTCCTTGGCCTCGAGGCGCCGCACGCGCACGCTCATGTTTCTTCCTCTCCTCGCGGTCGCGACTTTGCCGGTGAACC
This sequence comes from uncultured Alphaproteobacteria bacterium, assembly GCA_963797005.1. Lineage (GTDB taxonomy): Bacteria > Pseudomonadota > Alphaproteobacteria > Rhizobiales > Hyphomicrobiaceae > AWTP1-13. Next base: position 330,977 of record CAWCOF010000003.1, on the reverse strand, counting down.
TTTGGTTTGCCCATCTTCATACCAGCCAGAGCGTGGCGAGCCCCAGGAAGGCGAAGAAGCCCACCACATCGGTGATGGTGGTGACGAACACGCCCGACGACACGGCCGGATCGAAACCGGCCCGGGTCAGCGCCAGCGGGATCAGAATGCCGGCGAAGGCGGCCGCCAGAAAGTTGCAGATCATAGCCGCGGCGATGACCAGGCCCAAGGTGCCGATGCCGAACCACGCCAGCACGATCACGCCGCAGATGATGGCGAACAGCATGCCGTTGATGAGGCCGACGTAGGCTTCTCGGACGATGACGCGCATGGCGTTGACGGGGCCCAGCTCATGCGTGGCGAGCGCACGCACCGTCACCGTCATGGTCTGCGTGGCGGCATTGCCGCCCATGGACGCCACCACCGGCATCAGCACGGCCAGCGCCACCATCTGTTCGATGGTGGCGTCGAACAGCTTGATGACGGAGGACGCGAGCAGCGCGGTGAGAAGGTTGATGAACAGCCAGGCGAAGCGATTGGTCACCGTATAGACGACGTTGTCGGTCACGGTCTCATCGCCCACGCCGCCCAGCCTGCGCAGGTCCTCCTCCGTCTCCTCCTCGATCACCTCCACCATGTCGTCGGCCGTGACGACGCCAACGAGGCGCTTGTGGGCGTCCACCACCGGCGCCGACCTCAGGTCGTAGCGCTCGAACTGGCGGGCCACCTCCTCCTGGTCTGCGGTGGCGAGCACCACCTGCCGCCCGGCTGCCATGATCCTGTCGACGGCGATCGCGCGCTTGGTGCGCAGGAGCCGGCTCAGGTCCACGCTGCCCACGACGTGATGGCTTGGATCGACCACGTAGATGTCGGAGAACGTCTCGGGCAGGTCGACGGCCTCGCGCATGTGATCGATGACCTGGCCCACCGTCCAGAACGGCGGCACGGCGACGAAGTCCGTCTGCATGAGACGGCCGGCCGTGTCCTCCGGGTACTCGAGGTTGCGCTCGACGGCGACGCGATCGACGGCGGGGACTTGCGCCAGGACCTCGCGCCGCTTCGCCTCGTCCAGGCTCTCCAGGACGTAGGCGGCGTCATCCGTCTCGAGCTCGGCGACGGCAGCCGCCAGCACGCCTTCGGGCAGCGCCGGCAGCAGCTCGTCGCGCACCGTCTCGTCGAGCTCGGCCAGCACCTCCGGCTTGAAAGCCGGCCCCAGCGCCAGCACGAACGCGATGCGCTGCGCGGGCTCCAGCAGGGCGATCAGGTCGGCGAGGTCGGGCGCCTCCAGGTCCTGCGCCAGCGCCCGCGCACGCGCGCTCATCGCCGGCCGCCAGCGCGTCCGCGATCGGCCGCGCCAGCCCGACAGCCAGCTGCAGCCCCGGCTCTGTTATCGTCTCGTCTTGCATGTTGGCGATTGCCTCATGGGGCACGCGCGAGCCGGATAGCATTGGGCGCTGCCGCGCACCATCCGGTTTGCGCAAAAGAAGGCCACGCCTTTGGCTGCGCGCGCGCGTCGCTCTGATGCGCGGGGGACACATGGCGGCAAAGAAACAGTGTTGCAGAGAAGCCTTTACCGTTTGCCCTTAGATTCGGTCATCCTCACAATGCCTTGCTCACGGATGGACGACATGCCAGAACGCGGATCGCAGTTTCCCGTCGCTAGCGGGGCGTCTTGGGGGATCAGGATGCGGTCGATTAGAGTTTGCGGTCTGGCATTGGGCATGTTGCTGGCAGGCGCCTCCGCACCGAGCCTGGCCGAGGACGCCTGCAAGCCCGGACCCAACGTGCTCGGCGTGTCGCGCACCATCGAGATCGACACCAGCACCGGTCCCCGTTTCGGCTCCCAGTACAACAAGTCAGAGGACATCCTTGCCGACGGCGAGGTGGTGCTGACCTTCGACGATGGTCCCTCGCGCGCCTACACCAAGCCGGTGCTCGAGGCACTCGAGAAGCAATGCACCAAGGCGACGTTCTTCCTTGTCGGCCGCATGGCTGTCGCCGATCCCGAGATGGTGAAGGAGTACGCCAAGCGTGGGCACACCGTCGGCGCCCACACCTGGTCGCATGCCAACTTGCAGGCAATGTCCTCGGTCAGGGCGCGCGCGGAGATCGAGCTCGGCTTCAGCGCCGTGCAGCACGCGCTGGGCAAGCCGCTGGCTCCCTTCTTCCGGTTTCCCTATCTGCGCGACACCCGGGCGGCGACGACCTACCTGCAAGGGCGCCAGGTCGCCATGTTCTCGATCGACATCGACAGCAAGGACTACCGCACGACGAACCCCTCGACCGTGCGCCACAAGGTGATGGCCGACCTCGCCAGGCAGCGGAAGGGGATCATCCTCTTCCACGACATCCAGGTCTCGACGGCGCGCGCCCTGCCGGGCCTGCTGGCCGACCTGAAAGCCAAGGGCTATCGCATCGTCCATCTGAAGCCCAAGGCCCCGCTCGCCACCGTTCCCGAGTACGACGCGTTGGCGGAGCAGGAGTTCAGCGGCAAGCGCCGCGTCGCCAGCCACCACCCGCTCGCCAAGCGTGCGTTCACGTGGTCGCTGACCGCGCCTGCGGATGCCGCCGCGGCCAAGGCGCACGACAGACCCGAGCCGCATAGCCGCACGAACGATTGGCCGTCGACCATTTGGCGCTAGGCGCGTCGACGGCCCCGGGCCTCCACGGCGTTCCTTTCCCGCGTTGATCCAGACCGGGTCCACCAGAGGACACGGTGGCAAAGCATGGTCGTGTCCATGCATCTGCGCGTCTTCGGCGGAGTTGGGCGACGACATTTACGGCGCGTTAGGAGATGCCCCGCTAGCAGCGTCGGAGGCAACCAGACCCTCCCCGCCAGATGACAAGTTCCTCGCGTGAGTTCGGCAGACGCCAAACGACGGACCAGCCCACCGGGGCGGAACGCCGCGGCGCGCCCAGACAGGACACCTCGCTTGCCGCGCGCATCATCACGCCCGGCGGCCGAGCGGTCAGGTGCTGCATCGTCAACATCTCGAGCTCCGGCGCGCTGCTGATGGCCCCGGTCTCGGCGGTGCCGGACCAGTTCGAGCTGCACGACAGCGCGGGGCGGTCGCGCCGCGTCGAGGTCGTGCGCCGCGAGACCGCGCGCGTCGCGGTGCGCTTCCTGTCCGCGTAGGCGAGTTTGCGCCGGCCAGCCTATTGGCCAGCCAGCCTACCGATTGTCGCCCAGCAGGGCCTCGCAGACGGCGGCCGTGACCGCGTCGGTCGTTGCCTTGCCGCCCAGATCAGGCGTGTGCAGGCTCTTGTCGGCCGTGACGCGCTCGATTGCTCGCATGAGCCGTGCCGCGGCGCTCTTCTCTCCCAGATGCTCGAGCAGCATCACGCCGGACCAGAACGTGCCGACCGGATTGGCGATCCCCTTGCCGACGATGTCGAACGCCGAGCCGTGGATCGGCTCGAACATGGAGGGGAACCGCCTCTCCGGGTTCAGGTTTGCCGTGGGCGCGATACCGAGCGAGCCCGCGAGCGCCGCCGCCAGGTCCGACAGGATGTCGGCGTGCAGGTTGCTGGCAACGACGGTGTCGATCGACTCCGGCCGCAAGGTCATGCGCATGGTCATGGCGTCGACCAGCATCTTGTCCCAGCGCACGTCCGGATAGCCGGCGGCGACCTCGGCGGCGATCTCGTCCCACATCACCATGGCATGGCGCTGGGCGTTCGACTTGGTGACCACCGTGAGCAGCTTGCGCGGGCGCGCGCGGGCCAGCTCGAAGGCGAAGCGCATGATGCGCGTGACGCCCGCGCGCGTGAAGATGGAGACGTCGGTTGCCACCTCCTCCGGCAGCCCGCGATGGGCGCGCCCGCCGACGCCGGCATACTCGCCCTCCGAGTTCTCCCGCACGATCACCCAATCGAGCTCCGGCCCCGACACGTTCCTGAGGGGGCTGACGATGCCCGGCAGGATGCGTGTCGGCCGTACGTTGGCGTACTGGTCGAAGGGCTGGCAGATGGCGAGCCGAAGCCCCCACAGCGTGATGTGGTCGGGCACGTCCGGCGCCCCCGCGGAGCCGAACAGGATGGCGTCGTGGCCCTTGATCAGATCGAGGCCGTTCGCGGGCATGAATGCGCCGGTCTTCTTGTAGCGCTCCGAGCCCCAGTCGAAATGGTCGACGCTGACCGCGAAGCCATCGCGGCGCGCGCAGGTCTCGAGCACCTTGACGCCGGCAGCGACCACTTCCACGCCGATGCCATCTCCGGGGATTGCCGCTATCCGATAGGTTCGCACGGAATTTTGCTCCTCAGGCCGGTGCCTTCTTCGCAGCTGGATTTCGCGCAGCCTTTTTGCCGCCGATCGGGACCCGCCGCAACATCGCTGCCGTCTCCTCGATCTCGGCGAACACCCAGTCGCGGAAGGCCTTGATCGCCGGCCGCTTCTCCTGACCCTTGGGACAGACGAAGTGGTAGGCCCGGCCCGGCACCGGCACCTCCGGCCCGAACGGCACGACGAGGCGCCCCAGGCAGATGTCGTGGGACGCGACCACCTTGTAGCCGAGCACCACGCCCACACCCTCGCTCGCCGCGTCCAGGGCGTGGTCGGCGACGTTGAGGCGAAGCCCGCGCATCGTATCGAGGCCCTTGATGCCGGCTATGTCCAGCCAATCGGCCCAGGTCGGTACGACCCCGGGCAGGTCGACCTGGATCAGCGTGAAGTGCGCGAGATCCTCCGGAGCGCGCAGCGGCCGGCCGCTCTCGAGCAGGCGCGGGCTGCACAGCGGCAGCACCCACTCGTCGGACAGCTTCTCCACGTAAAGATCGGGATGCACGCCATTGGTCAGACGGATGCCCACGTCCACGCCATCCGACGTGAAGTTGGCGTAGCCGGCGCTGGCGGTGATGCGGGTATCGATGTCGGGGTGCTTGGCGAGAAAACGGTAGAGCCGCGGCACCAGCCACTTGGCCGTCAGGCCGGGCGTCGCGCTGACGACCAGCACGCGATCCTGCCTGCCGCGTTCCAGCTGGTCGACGGCGTCGCGCAGGCTCTCGAAGCCCGTGCGGATCCCCGGATAGACCAACCGCGCGGCCTCCGTCAGCTCGATGGCCCGCGCGCGCCGGAAGAACAGCTTGAGGCCGAGCAGGTCTTCCAGGCCCCGGATCTGATGGCTGAGCGCGGCCGGGGTGACGTGCAGCTCCTCGGCCGCCTTGGAGAAGCTCAGATGGCGGGCGGTGGCCTCGAAGGCCCTGAGCGCATTCAGCGGTGGCAGCGGTCGGCGCATATGACGATTTAGCTTATCTCATCCCTCGGGAGAGTTATTATCGTTTGTGGCCGCGCAGTTATCAACCTATTTCAACGCTCACGACAACTTCGGATGAGGAATTCTAAAAATGCTGACCAACCACCCCTACCCCTACGAGCAAGTCACCCCGGATGACGTCGACGCCCTCATTCGGCGCGCCCACGTGGAGCGCGCGCAGGCGGTGCGCGACTTCATCCTCCCGCTGTTCCGGCGCAAGCCGGCAGCCGACGCGGCCAACCCCGAGCCGTCGCTCTCCGCCGCAGCCTGCCGCTGAACGAGACGCGCAAGCGCCGCCGTAACAAAGGAGTTGGTCATGGCTCACGCCACACACGTCCTGTCAAATCCGCGACCGACCTCACTGTCGCAATCGGTCGCGGGCTTCCTGAAGCGGGAATGGACCGCCTATCAGGTCCGCCGAGCCAAGCGCGCAACGGCGCGCATCCTGTTCGATCTCGACGATGCGACCTTGCGCGACATCGGCCTGAGCCGAAGCGAGGTGGACTCGGTGGTCTACGGCATGCCGCGCGACCGGCAGGTCAACTACAACGGCCGCTGAATGCAACAGGCCGGCGGGATCCCCTTGTGGCGGTCCCGCCGTCATTCCGGGGGCATGGGAGAGGCGAACGGTGATCAGGCGACCCGGCTCAGGCCCGCATTGGCGAGATGGAGGTCGGGCGCGAGCAGTATCTTGCGCAGATCCGCCTTCGGCATGGGCACGCCGATCAGGTAGCCCTGCACCTCCTCGATGGCCGGCTCGCGTGCCAGCAGCGTCGAGCTGCTCCCTGGTCTCGATCCCTTCCGCGGCGACCGTCATGCCGAGCTGGGCACTGAGGCGTGCCACCCCATAGAGCAGGTTGAGCGGCCGCTCGCTGGTCCCGATCCCCTGCAGGAAGGAGCGGTCGATCTTGACCTTGTTGAGCGGGTAGCTGTGCAGGTAGCTCAAGCTCGAGTAGCCCGTGCCGAAATCATCGAGCGAGACCCTGACGCCCATTCTCTGGAGCTCGTTCAGCCAGCGCCGCGTCACCTCGGTGTCATCGAGGAACACCGATTCGGTGATTTCGATCTCCAGCCTGTGGGCTGGCAGCCCGGAGGCCTCGAGCGCTTCCCTGATGTCTTCGGCCACGTTGCTGCGCCGGAATTGGATCGCCGACATGTTCACGGCCACGCTGACGTGCTGCGGCCACTTCACGCACTCGGCGCAGGCTTGGCGCAGAACCCGGTTGCCGATCTCGACAATGAGGCCCGTCTCCTCCGCCACGGGAATGAACTCCGCCGGCGGGATCATGCCGCGCACCGGATGCGGCCAGCGCAGCAAGGCCTCGCAGGTCGAGATGCGATGGGTGTGCAGGTTGAGCAGCGGCTGGTAGTAGACCTCGAGCGCGTCGGCGGCGAGCGCGTTGCGCAGGTCCACCTGAAGGCTGCGCCGCGCCTGCGCCATCACGTCCATGCCCTGCTCGAAGAAGCGCCAGGCGCGCCGGCCATCGGCCTTGGCCCGGTAGAGCGCCATGTCGGCGTTCTTGAGCAGCTGGTCGGCATGGCTGCCGTCGCGCGGCGCCAGCGTGATGCCGATGCTGGCCCCGACCACGACCTCCTGACCGCTGATCTGGAAGGGTTCGCCCAGGATCGCGACCATGCGCTCGGCGAGCGCCACCGCTTCCTTGGGGTGGCCCAGCGGGTACTGCAGCAGCACGAACTCGTCTCCGCCGAAGCGGGCCACGATATCGGTTTCGCGCACCACGCCGCGCAGCCGCTCGGCAACGGCGCGCAGCAGCTCGTCGCCGCAGGGATGCCCCAGCGTGTCGTTGACACCCTTGAACTCGTCGAGATCGATGAAATGTATGGCGAACGGCCCCCGCTGCCTCAGCGCGCCGACGGCAGCATCCATCTGCTCGCGGAAGAAGGCGCGATTGGGAAGATCGGTCAGCACGTCGTAGCGCGCCAGCTGGTTGATCTTGGCCTGCGCGGCCTCGCGCTCGGTGATGTCCTCAAACAGCACGACCGAGCCGCCGCCGGGCATGGGCTGGAAGGTGAGCTCCAGCGTCCGGCCCTCTTGCGTCTCGAAGCAGAGCTCTCCCCCGGCCTTGGCCGAGAGCCTGCCCTCGAACTCGACCGCCAGCCGCTCGGCGTCCGGCGCCGACAGCGTTCCGCCGTCGACGCACCGCAAGATGAGCTCGCGCGACGACATGGCCGTGCCGGCGATGACCGCAGGAACCTTGAGAAGCTCGGCAAGCCGCTTGTTGGCAACCACTACGTGCCGCTCCGCATCGAACATGCACAGCCCGTTCGGCATGTTGTTGAGCGCGCTATCGAACCGCGCCGCGAGGCAGCTCACGTCCCGGCCCGCGATCACCGCATCGAGCAGGACCACGCGCAGCCTGTCGGAGATGAACTTCAAGGTCACGAAGAAGGGCACCAGCACGAAGGCCAGCACCGTGTAGTAGGCGCCGCCCATCATCACCAGCGCCAGCGTCATGGGCACGCCGGCGCATATGATCTGCGCGTTGACGAGCCGGCTGCTGGCAAAGTTGCGGCCCGAGATGCCGATCATGTAGGCCAGCGTCAGCGAGAAGCTGGAGATCTGCACGAAGGGATCAGTCGTCTTGGCAAAGGCAACGAGGCACCAGATGCCCAGCACGGCCACGTGTGCGGCGGCGCCCGTTACATAGCGCGCCTCCCACCGTCGCGCCTCGGCGACCGTGGCCAACTGCTCCCGACGCTGCTCGAACGCGCGCACGTCCAAAGCCCGCAGGCAGGCCACCACGACGATGCCCATCGAGCACAGGTAGAGCGCCGGCTCGCCTGTCTTCCAGGCCGTGATGAACGCGGTAACCGAGGCCGCGATCGAGCCCACGAACAGGCTGCGGAAATCCTTGAAGAGCGAGTCGACCAGCGAGATGTAGATCTCGGCCGGTGGCTCCTTCGGTTCCCTGCGTCGCGGTTGGTGATGCCAGAATTCCATAGTCTCCCCGCATGCGCCGACTAGGGCGCACCCTCCTGGGTGCAGGTTCGGCCAAGGGCATGAATTTTCGTTCAATTGCGCGCGGCCGTACGGCTCGTGCGACGGCATGGTCAGTTTAGATTTCAGTTTTGTATCAAATTGGCACAAGATGTTGGCCGCCTGCGCGGCGAAACTGAGGCACAAGTGAGATGCATGACCAATACGCGAATAGTTGTATAAGAGTTGAGCCCGCGCATATGCTCAGTGCTGCGTCAATGCGGCTCATGATTTAACCATATCTTTACCATATTGCCCGCCGCGTTAAGTTAATGTTTACTTATCTGAATTTTATGTTAACCTTACTATCGCGCAAGGGGTAGAGTTTAGCGGAGTAGCGCAATGGTAGCGTTGGCATTTCAGGTCCCGCAGCTTCCTAGCGAGGCCCGGCAGACACCAAGCCTTTCCGATCGTGTCCTGAGACTGCTGGAGCGGGTCGACTATCGCCGGGTCGAGACGGCGGAGGAGCGGGAAGCAATTTTCAGGCTCCGCTATGCGGCCTACCGATGGGAAGGCGCCATCCCGCCAAGCCCCGGTGAGCGCTTCTGCGACGATCTCGACGAAACCGCCAATGCGTTGATCTTCGGCGTCCACGTGGATGGCGAGCTTGCAAGCTCGATCCGCCTGCACGTTGCCACGCGGGCCCATCCGCAGCTGCCGGCGCTCAACGTCTTCTCCGACCTGTTGTCGCCGGTGATCGCCGCCGGCCGGACGGTGATCGATCCCACACGCTTCGTCGCCGACCGGACCGCTTCGCGCCGCCATCCCGAGCTGTGTTACGTGACGACCCGGCTCGCCTGGCTGGCCTCGGAGTACTTTGCCGCCAACATGCTGCTGGCCACCGTCCGCGCCGAGCACCAGGCATTCTACAAGCGCGTCTTCGGGCACCGCCTCATTTGCGAGCCGCGGCACTATCCCTCGCTCACCAAGCCGATCAGCCTCATGGCCCTCGACTACCCCACCGCGCGCGAGCGGGTGCTGCAGCGCAATCCCTTCTTCCGCTCCAGCTTCTTCGAGCGCCGCATGCTGTTTGCACGCTCGGGCGCGGCGGCGCTGCGCTCGGCGGCCTGACGGCTCAGCCCGCCAATTGCGCGGCGGCAATTTCGTTTGCCACGGCAGGAGTTGTCGCGCTAACTGGCCTGCCTTGGCCCACTTTGCAGTTGATGGGCGCATCCCAGCGGGAGGTCAGGCATGTCCGTCGGCGGCACCTGGAAACTGACCATGCAGACGCCGATCGGCGAGCGCAGGGCCACCCTGGCGCTGGCCGAGGCGGGCAGCGATCTCACGGGCAGGCTGACGAGCGAGGAGGGCGCCTCCACCGACGTTGTCGACGGCAAGGCGGACGGCGACCGCATCAGTTTCAAGGCCGCCATCAAGAACCCCATGCCGTTGACGCTGGCGTTCACCGCCACGGTCGCGGGCGACAAGATTACCGGCAGCGTGAGCGCCAGCGGTCTCGGCAGCTGGGCGTTCCAGGGCAGCCGCGGCTAGGACGTTACCGATCGGCAGCCAAGCTTCCACGCCAGCGCCGGACGAAACCTCGCTCCGCTACCACGGCTGGCGCGTGGTGCTCGCCTGCTTCGTCATGGCGGTGCTGGCCTGGGGTTTCGGCTTCTACGGCCACGGCTTCTACCTGGCCGAGCTGCAGCGCCAGCACGGGTGGCCGTCCTCTCTCATCTCGAGCGCTAGCACGGGCTACTACCTCTTCAGCGCGGTGCTGGTCGCCTTCGTAAGCGACGCCATCCGCCGCCTCGGGGTGCGCACCTGCGTCCTCATCGGCTGCCTCGCCTTCGCCTCATCGGCCGCGGCGCTGCCTTTCATCACCAGGCCCTGGCAGCTTTTTGTCGTCTATCTGGTGATGGCCTTCGGCTGGGCAAACATGAGCCTGGGCGCCATCAACAACATCCTGGGCCTGTGGTTTCGCAGAAAGCGGGGGCTGGCGATCTCTCTCGCCCTCAACGGCGCCAGCTTCGGCGGGGTCATCATTGTTCCGGGATTGGTGTTTCTTGCCGCCGCGCAAGGCTTCACGTTTGCCATGCTCGCCGGCGCGGCGCTCATTCTGCTCCTTGCGCTGCCGCTCGCCTTCGGCGTCTTGAACGTTCCCGTTCCCCAGGCGCAGACCGAAGGCGCCTCCGCCACACCGGCCAAGCCCGCCTGGACGCGCCGCTCCGCGCTCGCCAATCCCGCTTTCCGCGGCGTGAGCGCCTTCACCGCGCTGGCGCTCTTTTCCCAGGCGGGATTCCTCGTGCACCAGATCGCTTTCCTGGAGCCCATCGTCGGGCGGACCACGACCGGGCTTGCCGTCGCCATCACGACCGCCATGGCCATCGTCGGCCGCCTGCTGCTCGGCACCGTCGTCGACCGGCTCAACCAGCGGCTCGCCGCCGCGCTCTCCCTGCTGAGCCAGGCGGTTGCGCTCGGCGTCATGGCGCTGACCGCGGACGGCCGCGTGCTGCTCGCCACCTGCGCCGTCTACGGCTTCTCGGTCGGCAACCTCATCACGCTTCCCTCGCTCATCATCCAGCGGGAGTTCGAGGCGGCCTCGTTCGGCATGCTGATCGGCCTGTCGACGGCCGTGAGCCAGTTCACCTACGCCTTCGGTCCCGGCATTCTGGGCCTGCTGCGCGACGCCGGCGGCAGCTATGCCGCCCCCATTGCGCTGTGCATCACCCTCAACCTGATCGCTGCCATCATCGTGGTGAAGGGACCCCGAGCCGATCTGGCCGTTTCCCCCTCCTGAGGCGCAATTCGCAAGTCTCCCCTGCGCGCGGCAGAGCCCTCGGAGCCTTGACCAGGGGGCGCACAGCCTGGATTGTGCGCTCCCCATGGCCGTTTCTGCACAAACCATAGGCACAGGCGGCCCCTCCGTGGAGTCCGCGCAGGCGTGGCTCAGGCTCGCCGCCGCCGTCGTGATCAGCACGATCGGCAGCGTCGGCATGTGGTCGGTCGTCGTCGCGCTGCCGGCCATCCAGACGGAATTCAACATCGCCCGCGCCGATGCCTCGCTGCCCTATACGTTTGCCATGGTCGGTTTCGCGCTGGGCGGCGTCGTCATCGGCCGCATGGCCGACCGCCTCGGCATCGTCTGGCCGCTGATGGTCGGCACGCTCTGCCTCGGCGGCGGCTATCTGGGGTCCGCGCTGGGCACCGACGCGTGGCAGTTCGCACTGGTGCATATTCTCATCGGCTTCGGCACGTCCGCCGGGTTCGCGCCGCTGATCGCCGACATCTCGCACTGGTTCACGCGGCGGCGCGGCATCGCCGTTGCCGTCTGTGCCTCCGGCAACTACGTGGGCGGCACGATCTGGCCGCCGATCGTCCAGTATCTCATCGCCAACCACGGCCTGCGCGCGACGCAGGTCGCCATCGGTGTCTTCTGCCTCCTGGCGATGGGGCCGTTCATCCTCCTGCTGCGGCAACGCATGACGGATAACGGCGGCGAGACCGCGGTCGGCACGGCGCACAGCGCCACGGCGGGCAGCCTTGGCCTGTCGACCGGGAGCCTGCAGCTCCTCTTGTGCATAGCCGGCGTGGCCTGCTGCGTGGCCATGTCGATGCCGCAGGTGCACATCGTCGCCTACTGCAGCGACCTGGGCTACGGCGTGGCGCGCGGCGCGGAGATGCTCTCCCTGATGCTGGGCCTGGGCATCGTCAGCCGCATCGCCTCGGGGTTCGTCGCCGACCGGATCGGCGGGCTCAGGACCTTGCTCATCGGCTCCGCGCTGCAGGGCGTGGCGCTCTTTCTCTATCTGCTGTTCGACGGGCTGACGCCGCTCTACGTGATCTCGGCACTCTTCGGCCTGTTCCAGGGCGGCATCGTGCCCATGTATGCCGTCCTCGTGCGCGAGTACTTTCCCCCGCGCGAGGCGGGCACCCGGGTCGGCCTGGCGATCATGGCGACCATCGTCGGCATGGCGCTGGGCGGGTGGATGTCGGGCGCCATCTTCGATCTCACGGGCTCCTACTGGCAGGCCTTCGCCAACGGGCTCCTGTGGAACGCCGTCAACATCTCCATCGTCCTCTTCCTGCTGCAGCGCCGCAGAGCGACGCGGCTCGCAATGGCCTAGCGGCGGCGGTCGACGAACAGCCACAGCGTCAGGAAACCGACGAGGCTGCCGCCGCAAACGATCAGGAACGGCAGCTCGTAGTCGCCGCTCGCCTCGTACATGACGCCGATCAGCGCAGGGCAGCCCGCAACGCCGATCATCGTCACCAACTGGCTCATCGAATAGATGCGACCGTAGTCGCGCGTGCCGAACCGCTCCGCCAGAAGCAGCGGATGCATCATCAAGGAATTGCCCATCGTCAGGCCGAACACGCACGCACCTGCGAGGATAGCCGGCCGGTCCGTGGCGAAGGCCAGCAGCGCCAGGGCCACGGCCTGCATCACCATCAGCGCCAGGGCAAAGACGCGAACCGGCATCCATAGCGTCACCCCGCCGCCGACGAGGCGTCCGACCGTGCTGGAGGTCGCCATGGTGGCGATCGCCAGCGCCGCCGTCGCCACGCCGTCGCGCACGCTGGCGAGGCGATAGATGTGGGCGATGGCACCGACCTGCGACCCAAGCAGGAACAGATAGGCGATCGACACCGCGTAGAAGTAGCGGCTGCGCCACGCCTCCGCAGAGGACACGGCGGGCTGCGGCGCGCTTCCGGCCGATCGCGCCGGCTCCGCGCCGTCAGGGACGAGGCCCAGGGCCGCCGGGCTCGGCCGCAGGACCAGGACCGCCACGGGCGCGATGCCCAGGAAGTAGGCGAGCCCCATGTAAGGCGCGGCGCCCGACAGCCCCATGCGCGAAATCATGAATGCCACGGCTGGTGCGACCAGGATGCCGCCGAAGGAAAGGCCGGTGAACGCGATGGAGAAGGCCAGCGCGCGCCGCGCGTTGAACCAGCGCGCCACCAGCGTCGTGGCCGGCACCAACCCCGAGGCGCCGTGCGAAAGCCCGAACACGATGTGGAAGGCGTAGAGCTGCCACGTCTCGCGCAGCACGCTCACGGACTCGAGCGCCAGCGCACCGATCGTGGCACTGAAGGCGATGACGAAGCGCGCATCGAAACGCTCGATCAGCCGGCCGGAAATTGCCCCGCCGATGCCGCTGGCGATGAAGAAGGTGGCCGTGGCGCTGCTGGCGAGCGCCACCGGAAAGCCACGCTCGGAGACGAAGGCAGCAAGCAGGATGGAGAGGTTGTAGAACGCCAGCCCCGACGTGGTGGTGGTGACCACGAACACCGCAGCGACGATATACCAGCCGTGGAACATGCGCCGAGGCGGAGACAAGAGCGCGCTCAATGTTGGGTGGGGGAACCTGGGACGGACGGGCGCAGCCTATAAGCAAGCCACAAGCGCCGCAAACGCCGGCGCCGCACGTCAGTCATGTCCGGGGCCTGGGCCCGGGCGCCCGCCCGCAAACAGCGTCTTGTCACTTTCAGCGGGAAGTGGCCATGTTCGGCGCCGCTCGAAGCCAAGCGCTTCGATCCGAAACGATTCTGCTCTCGCTTACGCCGGTGAACCGCCATGGCCCAGGAACTGCTTGACCAGGACCTCCTCGACTACGAGTTCGCGCAATCAGCCGCTGGCACCCATACAGCGCTACTTGTGGCGGCTGGTGCTCAGCATGGGCATCGCCGCCCTGCTGATCGCCGCCTCGCTGGGGCTGGGCATGGTCGGCTACGCCTATTTCGAGCGCATGGGCTGGCTCGACGCCTTCCTCAACGCGTCCATGATCCTTTCCGGCATGGGACCGGTCGACACGGTCAAGACGGAAGCCGGCAAGCTCTTTGCGGGCTGCTACGCCATCTATTCCGGCTTCGTCGTCCTGCTGGCGGCGGGCTTCGCCTTCGCCCCGGTCGTCCACCGCATCCTGCACCGCTTCCACGTCGACGAGGCCGGCGAGGGCGACTAACGGGCTGCTCTCGCTGCGACTTCACCCCACCCCAAGCCCCTCCCCGTCAAGGGGAGGGGAACAGGTCGAGCCAGCTTCAGGCGTTTTCGACACGCGCTACCCCGCCGTCTACCCGGTTGCGCCTGGGTACACCTCCAATCGCCACGGGCGCCCTTGCAGCTACCGCCGCTCGAAGCGCTTGAACTTGATGCGGTGCGGCTCCACCGCCGCGTCGCCCAGCCGGCGCTTCTTGTCCTCCTCGTAGTCGGCGAAGTTGCCCTCGAACCATTCCACGTGGCTGTCGCCCTCGAAGGCCAGGATGTGGGTCGCCATGCGGTCGAGGAAGAAGCGGTCGTGGGTGATGATCACGGCGCAGCCCGCGAAGTCCTCCAGCGCCGCCTCCAGCGCGCGACAAGGTCTCGGTGTCGAGGTCGTTGGTGGGCTCGTCGAGCAGCAGCAGGTTGCCGCCCTCCTTGAGCAGCTTGGCGAGATGCACGCGGTTGCGCTCGCCGCCCGACAGCAGGCCCACCTTCTTTTGCTGGTCCGGCCCCTTGAAGTTGAACCAGCTCACGTAGGCGCGGGAGTTCACCTCCATCTTCTCGCCGACCTTCATGATGTCGAGCCCGCCCGACACCTCCTCCCAAACGGTCTTCTTGTCCTCGAGGTGGTCGCGGCTCTGGTCGACGTAGGCGAGCTTGACCGTGGCGCCCGAGCGTGATGTCGCCGGCGTCCGGCTTCTCCTGGCCCGTGATCATGCGGAAAAGCGTGGTCTTGCCCGCACCGTTCGGGCCGATCACCCCGACGATGCCGCCCGGCGGCAGCTTGAACGACAGGCCTTCGATCAGCAGCTTGTCGCCGTAGGCCTTCGACAGGCCCTCCACCTCCACCACCATGTCGCCGAGCCTGGGCCCCGCCGGGATCTGGATCTGCGCCTTGCCGACCTCCTGCCGGCCGGCCTCCTCGGCGAGCTTGTCGTAGGCCTGGATGCGCGCCTTCGACTTGGCCTGGCGCGCCTTGGGGGAGGCGCGGATCCATTCGAGCTCGCGCCTCGAGGTGCGCTGCTTGGCCTCCTCCTGGCTCTTCTCGACCTCCAGGCGCTTGGCCTTCTGCTCGAGCCAGCTCGAGTAGTTGCCCTTGTAGGGCACGCCCTGGCCGCGATCGAGCTCCAGGTCCACTCGGTGATGTTGTCGAGGAAGTAGCGGTCGTGGGTGACCAGCATGATGCAGCCCGCGTACGCCTTGAGATAGCGCTCGAGCCAGGCGACCGATTCCGCATCGAGATGGTTGGTCGGCTCGTCGAGCAGCAGGATGTCGGGCTTGGCGAGCAGAAGCTTGGTCAGCGCCACGCGCCGCTTCTCGCCGCCGGAGAGCTTCGATACGTCCGCTTCGCCCGGCGGACAGCGCAGCGCATCGAGCGCCTGCTCCACCTGCGTGTCGAGGTCCCACAGGCCCTGCGCCTCGATCTCGTCCTGGAGCTTGGCCATCTCGTCGGCCGTCTCGTCGGAGTAGTTGGCCGCGAGCTCGTTGTAGCGGTCGACCAGCTCCTTCTTCTCCGCCACGCCTTCCATGGCGTTGCCGAGCACATCTTCTCGAGGATCGAGCTCCGGCTCCTGCGGCAGATACCCGACGCGAATGCCGTCGGCCGCCCAGGCCTCGCCGGCAAAGTCCTCCACCTCGCCCGCCATGATCTTGAGCAAGGTCGACTTGCCCGCGCCGTTGAGGCCGACGATGCCGATCTTGGCGCCCGGGAAGAACGACAGCGAGATGTTCTTCAGAACCTGCTTGCCCCCCGGGTAGGTCTTGGAGAGCTTCGACATGTGATAGACGTATTGGGGGTTCGCCACCGGCGCGTCCTCGGTTGCTCATCGATGTGGGAGTTGGCGCGCCTTTTAGCCCACGAGGCTCGCCACCTCAAGTCCAAGGCTCTTGGCGAGGGAATGACCGCACTCAAATGTCGATCGCTCGTTTCCTGATCACGGTTCTTCTCGGTTTCCCCCTCGGTGCCGGCACATCCCAAGCGCAGATCCCGCCGAGCGCCAGTGAGGTTGCGGCGTACGAGGGGCTGCACGCCGCCGCGGCCAAGGGCGATGCGGCCAAGATCAAGCGCCTGGTGGCTGCCGGCGCCGATCCCAATGCGCGCGACGGCCATGGACGCACCCGCTGATGGTGGCGGCGCACCGCAAATACATCGCCGCGGCCAAAGCCCTGATCGAGGCCAAGGCCGATCTCAACCTGCTCGACGCGCAGGCCTACGATGTCATCACCATCGCCGCCGTGATCGACGATGTGGAGATGGTCAAGCTCGCCATCGCCTCGGGCGGCAATGCGCGCGCCGTCACCAGCCCCTACAAGGGACGGCGCTGATCGCTGCCGCGCACCTCGGCCACGCCGAGGTCGTTTCCGCGCTGATTGCCGGCAAGGCGCCCCTCGACCACGTCAACAACCTCGGCTGGACGGCGCTCATCGAGTCGATCGTGCTGGGAAATGGCGGCACCCGTCACGTCGCCACGCTCGAAGCACTGGTGAAGGCCGGCGCCGCTGTGAACCTCGCCGACGGCCAGGGCGTGCGCCCGCTGGCAGCTGGCCAAGACCCGCGGCTACACGCGCATGGTGGAGATCCTGGAAAGGGCCGGGGCCAAGCCCTGA
Source organism: uncultured Alphaproteobacteria bacterium (assembly GCA_963797005.1). Taxonomy (GTDB): domain Bacteria; phylum Pseudomonadota; class Alphaproteobacteria; order Rhizobiales; family Hyphomicrobiaceae; genus AWTP1-13. Next base: position 314,218 of record CAWCOF010000003.1, on the reverse strand, counting down.
CCCTTCATCTGCTACAATGGACGCTGTTTGCGCCGTCTGGTAGATCACGGGCGGCAATCGCGCCTCCCGCCCGCGCGGGTGAGGGAAGGCCATCGGGCAACGCCCCCATTGCCCCAGCACAGTCTGCCATTGGCTGCACGGAGGCAGTGCCGTGTCGAAGACAGTCGCGCCGAACAAGGACCGGCAGCGTTGCGCCATAACCGGGCGGGAGCATCTGCGCCGTGACCTGGTGAACTTGGAGACGGTCCTGCCGAGCCTCGCCGAGCGCATCCGCAAGGACCATCCCGAGCTTGCGCCCGACGACCTGGTTGCCCGCAGCGAGGTCGCCCGCTACCGCAGCCTCTATGTGCAGGAGTTGATGAGCGCCGAGAGCGGCGACCTGACCGAAATCGAGCGCCGCGTCGCAGACAGCCTTGCCACGCATGAAACCCTCGCCGAGAACGTCGAGCAGCGGTACGAGGGCACCCGCACGATGAGCGAGCGCATCTCGGATGATCTCGCCAACGTGGGCGGCAGCTGGATGTTCATCTCCGGTTTCGCCGTCGCCCTCGCGGTCTGGATCGCCCTCAATCTTCTGCTCGGCAACCGCGGCGCCTTCGATCCCTATCCCTTCATCCTGCTCAATCTGGTGTTGTCCTGCCTTGCGGCGATCCAGGCGCCGATCATCATGATGAGCCAGCGGCGGCAGGAGGCCAAGGACCGGCTGCGCTCGCTCAACGACTACCAGGTCAACCTCAAGGCCGAGCTCGAGATCCGCCACCTGCACGAGAAGATCGACCACCTGCTCGGCAAGCAATGGCAGCGCCTCGCCGAGATCCAGCAGCTGCAGCTCGAGATCATGCAGGACCGCCGGCACTGACCGGCAGGCTGACGCTGTCTCGGATCGGGAACAAGCGGTCTCCTGCACGGCCAATGTTGCCATGGAATCTGGGAACGGACGGCGCGCAGCGCAAGTTCCCGGGTGGGGTCGCCGGAGCGGCAAGCCCGTGCTAAAAAGGGCAATCAGCCCCTCAAATCGCAGTTACACCAATGGCAGACAAGCAGCTCGTCTATATCGCCGATCCCATGTGCTCGTGGTGCTACGGGTTCTCGCCCATCATTGCCGCGATCGCCGAGCGCTTCGAGGAGCGCATGCCGCTCAAGCTCGTCATGGGCGGCCTGCGCGCCGGCAACACCGCGCCCATGCGCCAGCAGGACAAGGACTACATCAAGGGCGCCTGGACCCGCGTCAACGCCGCGAGCGGCCAGCCCTTCAACTTCGCCTTCTTCGACCGCGAGGGCTTCGTCTACGACACCGAGCCCGCGTGCCGCGCCGTCGTCACCGCCCGCCGCCTCCAGCCGCACATGGCGCTGCCGTTCAAGGGGCGCATCAGCCAGGCGTTCTACGCCGAGAACCGGGACATGACGTCGACCGACGAGATCGTGAAGGTGGCGGAGGAGGCGGGCTTCGAGCGCGAGACGTTTGCCGAAGCCTTCCTCGACCCCGAGACCCGCAACGAGACCTTCCGCGACTTCCTCACCGCCCAGCAGCTCGGCATCCACGGCTTCCCGACGCTGATCGCCGGCAGCGACGAGGAAGGCTACGCGCTGATCACCAACGGCTACCAGCCGGCCGAGAACCTGCTCGAGCCGCTGGAGCGCTGGTGGGCGGCGGGCGCACCGCTCCACGCGGCCGCGAACTGACAGCGAGGACATTGCCGATGAGCGTGAGCGCGGAGCCTTACAGCGTCGTTGCCTTCAACACCTCGCGCGACTCCGAGAACAAGATGCACGACGATACCGTCGCGCAGCGCTATGGCTTCTCGGGCGGGCTGGTGCCGGGCGTCGACGTCCACGCCTACATGGCACACCCGGCGGTGGCGCGCTGGGGCCGGCCGTTCCTCGAAGGCGGCACCATGGAGGCCCGCTTCCTTAAGCCGGTCTACGACGGCGAGACGGCGCTTGTGGCGTCCCGCGAGACGGCCGACGGCCTTGCCATCGAGGTCACGAGCCGCGGGGAGCTTTGCGCAACAGGCAGCGCGGCCTTGGCGCGCATTACCCCGCCCAAGCTCACCGACTTCGCGGCCGTTGCGGCCGGCGATCCATCGGCTCGGCCGCCTGCCGACGAGACGACCTTGAAAGAGGGCACACTGCTCGGCATCCGCCCGCTGCTGCCTGACGCCCGAAGGGATCGCGCAGTACGTGGCCGACGTGCGCGAGACCGACCCGCTCTACGTACGGGAGGGCCTGTCGCATCCGGGCCTGCTGCCGCGCCTCCTCAACTGGGCGCTGATGCACAATGTGGTGCTCGGCCCCTGGATCCACGTGGGCAGCAAGGTCGAGCACTTTGCTGCCGCCCGCACCGGCGACGAGCTCACTGTCCGCGCCAAGGTCACCGGCAACTACGAGCGCAAGGGCCACCGCTTCGTCGATCTCGATGGCCTCGTCCTCGCCAACGGCAAGACACCCATCGCTCGCATCGCCCACACCGCCATCTACCGGCCGCGTGCGCGGGCGGCGTAATGTCCAGGCAAACGTGCGGATGGTCGCCAGGCCTGTCACAACCACGATCTATTCGGCGATGTCCTCGCAGCCGAGGTCCGAACGGCCGATGGCAATATCGCCGCGCGCCTTTTCGGCAAGTTTGCGATAGCGTCGTTGGGCGCGTTCGAGGATGGCGTCATCAAGTTCTTCGAGGTCCAACAAAGCGTTGTGCGCACCCTCGATGGCCCGAATGAGCTCATCGAGTTTGACCTGCATGGCGATCGCATCGCGGTTCTGGGTGTTCTGAATCAAGAATACCATCAGGAACGTCACGATGGTCGTGCCGGTATTGATCACGAGCTGCCAGGTGTCGCTGAAGCCGAAGACTGGTCCGGAGATCGCCCAAACGAGGATGGTCGCGACGGCCAGAAGAAACGCTAGCGGCCGTCCTGCTGCGCGCGCGATCGCCGCCGAGAAACGTGCAAACCAAGACCTATTCGCCACGGGCGCCGCCTCAACGAAGATCCGGACTGGTGTGAGCCGGCATAGAAAACGCGGTCGGAGAACAGAAGGTTCCAAACTGCATGAGGCCTCTGCCATCGGAATTTGACTAGCATCAAAGTCCGCGCTTCCATTCGATGATTGGGTGGTAGTTTGCACGAAGCGCCGGGAACAGGCGCTTCTGTTCGGGGAGGCCCATGTGGCGCAACGGGTAGCAAGCACGGCTGGAGCGCCTGCGGCGATCAGCGGCGTCGCGATCGAGCAGGTGGCGTTCGATGCGCCCTGGAACTGGCTCGCCGCAGGCTGGCGCGACCTGTGGAGCGCCCCCCAGATCAGCCTTTTCTACGGCGTGATCTTCGCGGCCCTGTCCGCCGCCCTCACGCTGGGGCTGCTGGTGGCCGATCTCGCCTCGCTGGTTCTGGCGCTGGCGGGCGGTTTCCTGCTGCTGGGGCCGGTCGCAGCGGTTGGCCTCTACGAGGTGAGCCGGCGCCTGGAGAGCGGCGAAAGCGTCCGCTGGCGCGACGTTTTCAGGATCTGGCCAAAGACCGCCGGCCAGCTCGGCTTCTTCGGCGCCATCCTGGCCTTCGTCTATTTCGTCTGGGTGCAGATGGCGTTCCTGCTGCTCATGCTGTTCCTGGGATCGAAGCCGCTGCCGCCGGCCAGCGAGTTCGTGCCCACCCTGCTCTTCACGGCGCACGGTTTGGGCCTGCTGGTGACGGGCACCATCGTCGGCGGCGCGCTCGCCGCGCTCGCGTTCTCGATCTCCGTGATCTCGGTGCCGCTCCTGATGACGCGGCGCATCGATGCCGTGACGGCGATCACCAACAGCCTCGCCGCCGTCATGCTGAACCCCAAGCCGATGGCGCTGTGGGCGGCCCTGATCGCCGGGTTCATCGCGGTCGGCATCGCCACCGTGTTCGTGGGCCTCGTCGTCGCCTTTCCGCTGATCGGGCACGCGACCTGGCACGCGTTCCGCGACGTCGTGCGCGACGGATCCGACGGCTACTTGTGAGGCCCGGCCTTCGATGCGGGCGGAGGCTCGGCCTCCTCGTCCTGCAGTGCCCGCCAGCCGGCGCCCTCCAGGTCCTCGAACTGGCCGCGGTTGAGCGACCACAGGAAGGCTGCAAGCCCCAACAGCCCCAGAAACAGCGCGCACGGGAATGAGCCAGGCGAGCGCCGTCATCGGCCGAGCCTCAGCGCGCACGGCTCTCAGCCGCACGGCGTTGGCCGTGACGACGATCGAGGAGGCCGACATGGCGATGGCGGCGATCAGCGGCGTGACGAGGCCGAAAATCGCCAGCGGCACGAACACCAGGTTGTAGGTAACGGCGATGGCGAAATTCTGCAGCGCCATGCGGCGCGCGGCGCGGGCAACGGCGAGCGTCTCCAGGATGGGTGCCAGCCGCTCGCCCTGGAAGACGGCGTCCGCGGCCGTCTGGCTGATGTCGGCGGCGGTGGATGGGGAGAGCGAGGCGTGCGCGGCGGCGAGCGCCGGCGCGTCGTTGAGCCCGTCGCCGATCATCAAAACCTTGCGCCCGGCAGCCTTCAGCTCTTCGAGGCGGGCGATCTTCGCCGCCGGCAGAACGCCGCCCCGCCAGCGGTCGATGCCGGCGCCCTTCGCTGCCGCCTGCACGGCGGCCGGCCGGTCACCCGACAAGAGCTCGGTCGCGAGCCCCGCGTCCTTGAGGCGCCGCACGACATCGGCCGCATCGGGCCGCAGCTGATCCTCGAAGTGGAAGGCCACGCGCGTGCCGTCCGCGGCGCGGTACCAGACCGCCGCAGCCTCGCTGCCTGATGCCTCCGCACCGCACCAGGCCGCCGAGCCGAGCCGCTCCGACCCGAGCTCGAGGCCGAGCCCGGCGGTCTCCGCGACGCCGGCGGCAGGCTTGACGGCGAGCCCCCGCGCTTGCGCCGCACGCACGACGGCCCGCGCATAGGGATGGCGGCTGCCGGCCGCCAGCCGCGCCGCGCGGGCGAGCGTCTCGTCGCTGATTTGCGCGTCATCCGCCAGCGCCGGCTGCCCCAGGGTCAGCGTGCCGGTCTTGTCGAGCACGACCGTGTCGACCTCGGCCAGGCGCTCCAGCCCGTCGGCGGCCTTGACCAGCACACCCTTGGTCGAACAGCCGGCCGGTCGCGGCCACCTGCACGGCCGGAACCGCCAGCGCCAGCGCGCACGGGCAGGTGATGATCAGCACGGCGATGGCAAAGGTGAGCGCCGTCTCCCAGCTCTGCCCGGCGACCAGCCAGCCCAGGAAGGTGACGAGGCCCAGGACATGCACGGCGGGCGCATAGAAGGCCGCGGCACGGTCCGCGAGCACGCACGTAGCGCCCGCGGGCCTGCTCGGCCGCCGCCATCAGGCGGCCGATCTCGGCAAGCAGCGTGTTTTCGTCCGTCGCCGTCGCCTCGCTCACCAGCGGCGCCGCGAGGCTGACCGTGCCGGCGTAGACGAGGGCGCCGGGCGCCACCACGCGCGGCGCCGTCTCGCCGGTGATCAGGCTCTCGTCGATCTCGCCCCGGCCTTCCACGATCCGCCCGTCCACGGCGAAGCGCTCGCCCGCGGCCGTGAGGACCCGCATGCCGGGTGCGAGCGCGCGGGCAGGCAGGCGCTGCGTGGTGCCGTCGGCGCTCGATCACGGTCGCCGCCGTGCCGCGCAAGCCCACGAGGTTGGCGGCAGCGCCCGGCCGCACGGGCCCGCATGCGCTGGTCGAGATAGCGGCCCGACCAGCAGGAAGAACAGCAGCGTGATGGCGGCATCGAAATAGACCTGCTCGCTGCCGCGCATGGTCTGGTAGAGGCTCATGGCCGTGGCGAGCGTCACGCCGAGCGAGATCGGCACGTCCATGTTGAGGCGACGGGCGGCGAGCGCCTGGGCGGCGGAGCGGAAGAACGGCTGGCCGGCATAGGCGATCGCCGGCAGCGCGATCAGCGCGGACACCCAGTGGAACAGCGACTGCGTGGCGGGCGTCCATGTCGCTGGCCCCGATGCCGACCACACCGCCACGGACAAGAGCATGATGTTGGCGGCGGCAAAGCCGGCGACGCCGAGGCGCTTGAGAAAATCGCGGTCTGCGCTCTCGCGAGCGCCGGCGGTCCCGTCGACGAGCTCGGCCGCCTTGTAGCCGGCGCGCGCGAGCACATCGACGAAGTCGGCGGCACCGGCACCGCTCGCGCGCGTGCACCACCGTCACGCGCCGGGCGGAGAGATTGGCGCGCGCGCTCGCCACGCCGGGCACGGCGATGCAGCGCCGTCTCGACTTTGCGCATGCAGCCGCCGCAATGCATGTTCTCGACGGCCAGCATGGTGGTGGCGAAGCGCTCGCCTTCACTGGACTGTCATCCCGGAATTCGCGAAGCGAATATCCGGGACCCAGGGGCGAGTACGAGCCCGCGGTCCTGGGTCCCGGCTCGCGCGCTTCGCGCTCGGCCGGGATGACACGTGATGGCGTCACCGCTTGAGCCATAGCCGCCTCCGCGCGCGATAGAGCGGCTCGGCCGCCCGCGCATCGGCGCGCACCTCGAGCGCGAGCAGCCAGCTGCCCGCCTCCAGCGGCGCCGTATTGCCCTCGTAGCGGCCGGGCGCGGTCTCGGAGAGCGCCAGCCTGACGTCCCGGCGATCGGTGGAGGGCCGGCCGACGACGACGGTGATCTTCTTGCCGACGACGGGACGGCTCTCCGCGTCGACCATCGTGATGGCCACGTGGCCGTCGCGGCCCACCTCGACCGCATCCTTCCAGCCGAGCCGCGCCTGGCGCTCGTCGGCGGCGATGCGCTCGTTGTAGTAGAGGCCCTTGCGATAGGGCTCCTTGGCCATCGAGGCCGCGAATGGGTCGAGATGGCCTCGTAGATCATGGCGCCGTTGACCAGCAAAAACGATGGCGAAGAAGGCGACGACGCCGATCAGCACGTGGCGTCCATGCAGACCTCGCTCGCGCCGCACGGGCAGGACGGTCGGGCTCATGGGCGGCCTCCGTGCGCCGGCTTCTGGAAAAGCGTGCCCCGCGCGGTCTGCTGCCCGGAGCCGGCATCGTGCACGACCAGCTCGAAGTCGATCGTGCCGGCCTGGTTGCGCGCGACGGCGGCGGGCGGCAGCGTGACGAGCACGCGCAGCTCGCGCAGCGTCGTCGGTGGCCACCTCGATCGGCGCGCCTGCATCGACGCCGACGATGGCCAGCCGCGCGCCTTCCAGGCCGCGCACCGCCAGGCCGAACGCGCGCGGCTGTGTGCAGCTTGTTGAGGATCTTGACGGTATAGCCGTTGCGGACGCCGCCGTCGGAGAGCTGCACGTAGAGCGGGTTGCGGTCGTGCAGCACGTTGATCTCGAGCGTCGTGCGGTTGAGCCAGCGCCACCAGCATGATGGCGCCGACGATCGAGATGAGCCCGGCATAGAGGATCGTGCGCGGCGCGGATCAGCTGCAGCGGCGCCGTCGTGCCCGTGGCGGCCGCCTCCTGCTTGGCGATGGTGTCGTAGGCGATGAGGCCGCGCGGCCGCCCGACCCGGTCCATGATCTCGTTGCAGGCGTCGATGCACAGCGCGCACTGGATGCATTCGAGCTGCGAGCCGTCGCGGATGTCGATGCCGGTGGGGCAGACCGCGACGCAGGCCATGCAGTCGATGCAGTCGCCGCGACCCTCCCAGGGCTGGCCCTTCTTGTGGGGCCCGCGCGGCTCGCCGCGATAGGCGCGTGTAGCTGACCAGCAAGGTCTCGTGGTCGACCATGGCGCCCTGGATGCGCGGCCACGGGCACATGTAGATGCACACCTGCTCGCGCGCGATGCCGCCGAGCACGTAGGTGGTGAGCGTGAAGATGCCGAGGAAGAGATAGGCGATGGTCGGCGCCGTGCCCGAGACGAGCTCGTGGGCAAGCGTCGGCGCGTCGCGGAAGTAGAAGATGAAGGCACCGCCCGTGGCCACGCCGATGGCGAGCCAGGAGAGGTGCGTCATGCCCTTCTTCAAGATCTTGACCGGTCCCCACGGCCGCCGGTCGAGGGCTATGCGGGCGTTGCGGTCGCCCTGCCAGAAGCGCTCCACCACGATCATGAGATCGGTCCACACCGTCTGCGGGCAGGTGTAGCCGCACCAGACGCGGCCGGCGACCGAGGTGACCAGGAACAGGTGAGCGCGCCGAGCACCAGCAGGCCGGTGACGAAGTAGAACTCCTGCGGCCAGATCTCGAGCCAGAACAGGAAGAAAGCGGTTGTGGGCCATGTCGAGCAGCACGGCCTGGTCGGGAAGGTCCGGTCCGCGGTCCCAGCGCAGCCAGGGCAGCGCGTAGTAGATGCCGAGCGTGACGGCCATCACCAGCCACTTGAGCGAGCGGAAGCGGCCGTGCGCGAGCTTGGGGTAGATCGTCTGCCGCCCGGCATAGAGCGAGCGCTCGGCCGGCCGGTTGACCGCCTTGACGTCGATGGCGCTCGACGCCGGGCGCGGCCTCCGCAGGGTCGGCAGCGATGATGTATTTGTCCATGTAAACCATCGCGCCGAGTGCCAGCGTAGTTGGGTCAAGCGAAGCGCAGACCCGACGCTTCGCATTCTATCCTTGTATTGGGTCATCGCTATCGCTCGACCCAACCTACTTACTACATCCTGGCCTCACTTGCCGCCGCCGAGGCTGTGCACGTAGACCGCGAGCGCCTTGACCGTGACGGGATCGAGGCGGCCGGCCCAGGCCGGCATCACGCCGCCGCGCCCGGTCCTGATGCTGTCCAGGATCGCCGCCTTGCTGTCGCCGTAGAGCCAGATCGCGTCGGTGAGGTTGGGCGCGCCCTGCTCCTGCTTGCCCTTCCCGTCGGGGCCGTGACAGGCGGCGCACTGCTCGGCAAAGATCTTCTGGCCCCGGCCCACGGCCGCCGCGTCGGTCGACCTGCCCGTCAGCGACAGCACGTATTCGGCGGCGTCGTTGATCTGCGCGTCGTCCATCAGCTTGTCGAGGCCGTAGCGCGGCATCTGCGAGGTCGTGCGTCTCCTTGGCGTCTGAGCGGACGCCGAAGCTGATGGTCTTGTGGATTTCGTCGATGGTGCCGCCCCACAGCCAGTCGTCGTCGTTGAGGTTGGGATAGCCGGCAAAGCCCTGGGCGCCGCGGCCGTGGCAGGGTGCGCAGTTGGCCTGGAAGGCGGCGCGCGCCGCCCGTCATGGCGAAGCGCAGCAGCTCCGGGTCCGCCTTCGACCTGGCCGATCGGCGTGGCGGCGAGCTTGTCACGAAAAGCCGATTGCGCGCCCTTGGCCGCCTTCACCTCGTCTGCCACGACGGCGCGCTGGCTGTAGCCCAACAGGCCCTTGGTGTAGCCGTCGAGCGTCGGCCAGGCCGGGTACACGACCCAGTAGCCGATCGGCCCAGACAATCGTGGCGTAGAACGTCCACACCCACCACCTTGGCAAGGGCTTGTTGAGCTCCTTGATCCCGTCCCACTCGTGGCCGGTGGTCTCGATGCCGGTTACTGCATCGATATCGCGCTTCTGGGTGGTCACGCGCGCCCCCTGTCGGTCGATGGCTTCTGGTCGAGGTCGAGCGCCTGCCGCTGCGCCTTCTCGAAGCGCGGCCCGTTTCTCGGCCACAGCGCGTAGACGAGGACGACGGCGAACATGGCGATGAACATCAACAGCGACGTGACCTGGCTCAGCGTGGCGACGGCGTCATAGCTCATGGGATGTCGCCCTCTCAGCGCAGGTTGGGGCCGGACGCATCGAAGCTGGCGAAGTCGACCAGCGTGCCCAGCATTTGCAGGTAGGCGATGAGGGCGTCGAGCTCGGTCGGCTCGGTGCCCGGCTTGCCGTCGAACTTGCCGACCTTGGCCTTGGGATAGCGGCGCACGAGCTCGCGGGCGGGGCGGCTGTCCGGCGTGACCTGGGCAACCACGTCCTGGGGCGCCTTCTCGATCATCTCGTCGCTATAGGGCACGCCGACGATGCGCAGCGTCTTGAGGCGCTGCACGAGGTCGCCGGTATCGAGCTTGCGCTCTGACAGCCAGGGATAGCCCGGCATGATGCTCTCAGGCACGACCGAGCGCGGGTTCGTCAGGTGCTCGGCCTGCCACTGGTCGGAATACTTGCCGCCGACGCGGGCGAGATCGGGCCCGGTGCGCTTGGAGCCCCATTGGAAGGGGTGGTCGTACATGCTCTCGGCGGCAAGGCTGTAGTGGCCGTAGCGCTCGACCTCGTCGCGGAGCGTGCGGATCATCTGGCTGTGGCAGCCGTAGCAGCCCTCGCGCACGTAGATGTCGCGGCCGGCCTGCTCCAGCGGCGTGTAGGGCCGCATGCCCTTCACCTTCTCGATCGTGCTGTCCACCCAGAACAGCGGCGCGATCTGGACGATGCCGCCGATCGATACCATCACCAGAATGCCGATCAGCAGAACGAGGGAGTTCTTCTCGAAAAATTCGTGCTTCATGGCTGCCCCCTATTCCGCCGCCGCGCCGGCCGCAGCCCGGGTGCCGCGGCGATGCGTGGCTGCTCGCTCACGTCGACGGGCTCGTCGCCGCGTATCGTGCGCCAGATGTTGTAGGCCATGATCAGCGCGCCGGCGATGAACAGAAGCCCGCCGATGGCGCGGATCACGTAGTAGGGCTTCATCGCCTCGACCGTCTCGATGAACGAGTACTGCAGGAAGCCCAGGTTGTCGTAGGCGCGCCACATCAGGCCCTGGGTGATGCCCGACACCCACATGGCGGTGATGTAGAGCAGGATACCGAGCGTCGCGACCCAGAAGTGCCATTCGACCAGGCGGATCGAGTAGAGGCCGCGCCGGTTCCACAGCCACGGCACCAGGCAGTAGATGGCGCCGAAGGAAACCATGGCGACCCAGCCGAGCGCGCCGGAGTGAACGTGGCCGATGGTCCAGTCGGTGTAGTGCGAGAGCGAGTTGACCGACTTGATGCTCATCACCGGCCCCTCGAAGGTCGACATGCCGTAGAAGGCGACCGAGACGACGAGCAGGCGCACCACGGGATCGGTCCGCAGCTTGTCCCAGGCGCCCGACAAGGTCATGAGGCCGTTGATCATGCCGCCCCAGGACGGCATCCACAGCATGATGGAGAAGGTCATGCCGAGCGTCTGCGCCCAGTCGGGCAGCGCGGTGTAGTGCAGATGGTGGGGCCCGGCCCAGATGTAGAGGAAGATCAGCGTCCAGAAGTGCACGATGGAGAGGCGGTAGGAATAGATCGGCCGCTCCACGCGCTTGGGGATGAAGTAATACATGATGCCGAGGAAGCCGGCGGTGAGGAAGAAGCCGACCGCATTGTGCCCGTACCACCATTGCGTCATGGCATCCTGCACGCCCGAGTAGACGATGTAGCTCTTCGGGCTGGTCAGGCTGACGGGGACCGTCGCGTTGTTGACGAGGTGCAGCATGGCGATGGTGACGATGAAGGCCAGATAGAACCAGTTCGCCACGTAGATATGCGGCTCCTTGCGCTTCATGAGCGTGCCGAGGAACACGAGCAGATAGACCACCCAGACGATGGTGAGCCACAGGTCGGCGTACCACTCGGGCTCGGCGTATTCCTTGCTCTGGGTGATGCCGAGCAGATAGCCGGTGCCGGCGATCAAGATGAAAAGCTTGTAGCCCCACACCACGAACCAGGGTGCCCAGCGCCCGGCAAGGCGCGCGTGGCAGGTGCGCTGCACGACATAGAACGAGGTGCCGATCAGCACGTTGCCGCCGAAGGCGAAGATCACCGCCGAAGTGTGCAGCGGGCGCAGCCGCCCGAAGCTGGTCCAGGGCAGATCGAGGTTGAGCTGCGGGACGGCGAGCTGCCAGGCAAGCAGGTCGCCGACCACGAAGCCCGCAATCCCCCAGACCACGGCCGCGATGGTGGCGACCTTGATCGGACCGTCCATGAACGTGGCATTGGCCTCCAGCGGCACGCCCTGGCGGAAGGAGATCTGCAGTACGGCGATCGCCGCAAGGACCCCGGCGAGCAAGAACAGCAAGCCATGAAACGCCATCCCCGAGTCGCTCGAGGTCAGCGCCAGCGCGAGGCCCCCGCCACCCACGATCAGGGCACCGATCAGCATCATCACATCGGCAAAGGCAGCCGTGTCTTCCCGCGGTGGCATTGTCATCGAGCGGCCTCAGGGAGGTTCAGGCAGGATCAGGCATGTCGAGTACTTGCGCCCGGCGCGGCACGCAACGGCCCATGAAGACCTTGTCCGCTGCCTGTGGGCTTTGATCGAGGTCAATATCCGACTGCGGCACACGGGCACCCGTCACCGCGCGATGGTCATGCCCGAACGAGGCCTCCGGGCCCCGGGCGGAGGCTCGTTTTTGCCGGTCCTGGGATTGCCATTGCCCCGCGGACGTGCTGATCTTGGGCGCCGACGAGACCGCGCGCGGTTGCGTGCCGGATAGCCGGGTGCGGGACTTCACAACAGATCGGATTTTGGGGAGGCGTCATGCGCCTGATCAGCCTCGGGCTTGTGCTGTTCCTCTTCTGGCTGGTCCTCTCCGGCCACTACACGCCGGTGCTCATCGGCTTCGGCGCCGCTTCCGCGCTCTTCTGCGTCCTGGTGGCGGTGCGCATGGGGATCGCCGACCGCGAAGGCCACCCGATCCATCTCGCCGGCCGCTTCCTGACCTATCTGCCCTGGCTCCTCATCGAGATCGCCAAGTCGGCCTGGGGCGTCACCCGCATCATCATCAACCCCGCCCTGCCGATCTCCCCGACCATGACCAGGGTTCGGGCAAGCCAGCGCACCTCGCTGGGTATCGTCACCTACGCCAACTCGATCACGCTGACGCCCGGCACGATCACCACCGGGGTGAAGGGCAACGTGCTCACCGTGCACGCGCTGGTACGCGAGGGCGCGCAGGATCTCGAGGGCGGCGGCATGGACGCCCGCGTGACACAGTTCGAGGGGAGGGCGTGATGTTCGCCGCCGCTGTTTTTGCCGTCCTCGTCGCGCTGGTGCTCGCGGTCTTCCGCGGCATCAAGGGGCCCTCGCTGTTCGACCGCGTGCTTGCCGGCAACTCTGTCGGCACGCTGGCGATCCTCCTGCTTGCCGCCGTCGGCTTCCTTACCGGCCGGCCGGAATGGCTCGACATCGGCATCACCTACGGCCTGCTCAACCTGATCGGCACGCTTGCCGTCCTCAAGTTCTTCCGCCACGGCGACCTCGCCTACGACGTCGAGGAGGAGGCCTGAGGATGGACCTTCTCATCGACGGCCTCAGTTGGGTTCTGATGCTGGCGGGCGGCTTCTTCATCATCGTCGGTGCGCTGGGGCTTGCCCGCATGCCCGATCTCTTCACGCGCATGCACGCCGCCAGCGTCATCGACACGGCAGGTGCCGGCCTCCTGATCGCCGGCCTGATGCTGCAGGGCGGCCTGACGCTCGTAACGCTCAAGCTCTTGTTTCTGCTTATCCTTTTCTTCTTCACGGGTCCCGTTGCGACGCACGCGCTGGCCAATGCCGCCTTGGACTACGGGATTGAGCCCACGCTCGCGGAGGATCGCCGCGACCGGCCCGACGCCGACGCGGTCAAGCCCCAGCCTGAAGCGGCGCGATAGGCGGAGCCTATGGAGTCCTTGATCAACATCGTGCTGCTGACCTTGCTTGCCGCGGTCACCATGGCGATCGTCTTTCAGCGCAACCTGTTTGCCGTGGTCGTGCTCGCCGGCATCTACAGCTTCCTGATGGCAAGCGCGCTCATCGTGCTCGACGCGGTCGACGTAGCCATGACCGAAGCCTCGGTCGGCGCGGGCATCTCCACCGTCATTCTGCTCGCCACGCTGCATCTGGTGCGCACCATCGAATACCCCTCCAAACGCTCCCCGCTGATCCCGATGCTGGTGGCAGGGGTGACCGGGGCGGCGGTCGTGTGGGGCACCTTGGGCCTGTCGCCCTTCGGCGTGGCGGACAGCCCGATCCAGAAGCACGTTGCACCCAAATACCTGGCCGACAGCACTCAAGGACACGCTCGTCCCCAACGTGGTCACCTCCACGCTCGCCGACTATCGCGGCTACGACACGCTCGGCGAGACGACGGTGATCTTCACCGCGGGCATCGGCGTCATGCTGCTGCTGAGAGGCCGGCGGCGGGCCAAGGACGCGCAGGCCAAGGCGGGAGGGGCCTCATGAAGTTTGACGTCATCCTGCGCATCGGCACCAAGCTCCTGGTGCCGTTCGTGCTCTTGTTTGCGCTCTACGTGCAGTTTCACGGCGACTTCGGGCCCGGCGGCGGCTTCCAGGCGGGCGTCATCACGGCCGGCACGATTATCCTCTTTGCCCTCATCTTCGGCGTGAAGGCCGCCAAGCGCATCGCCCCCCAGGCCCTGGTCGAGCGCATGGTGCCGCTGGGCGTGCTGATCTACGCCGGCACCGGCGTCGCCGGCCTCTGGCTGGGCGGCAACTATCTCGACTACTCCCACCTTGCCCACGAAGCAGCGCACGGCCACGAGTTCGGCATCTTCTCCGTCGAGCTCGGCGTGCTCATCACCGTCGCCGGCACCATGGTGGCCATCTTCTATGCCTTCGTCGATCGGGGTCGGTGATGGAGGTCTTGCAGGGCCTCGCCTCGCACTACAACTACGCCGTGACCATCTTCCTGATGGTGGCGGGGCTCTACATCGTCATTGCCCGCGGCAACATGATCAAGAAGCTGGTCGGGCTGTCCCTGTTCCAGACCTCGGTCTATCTGCTCTACATCGCGCCGGGAAAGATCATCGGCGGCACCGCCCCGATCATTGATCCCGCCTTCAAGGTCTACTCCAACCCCCTGCCGCACGTCCTGATCCTGACGGCCATCGTCGTCGGCGTCGCCACGCTGGCGCTGGGCCTTGCCCTGGTCGTGCGCATCCACGAGGCCTACGGCACCATCGAGGAGGACGAGATCTTCTCCAAGGAGGGGGAGGAATGAAGGCGGTTCTGCCCCACCTCCCCGCGCTGCAGGTGGTCGTGCCGCTGGTCGGCGCGCTGCTCACCGGTCTGTTGCGCCGCGGCACCACGGCCTGGGCGCTCGCCCTCATCGTCTGCTGGACCCTTCCCGTCATCGCCGTCAGCCTGCTGCTCCAGGTGCTGGCGTCGGGGACGATCTCCTACCACCTCGGCGGCTGGGCGCCGCCCTGGGGCATCGAGTACCGCGTCGACATTCTCAATGCCTTCGTCCTCGTTCTCGTGTCGGGCGTCGCCGCCGTCATGATGCCGTTCGCGCGGCGCAGCGTTGCCGCCGAGATCGACGGCGACAAGCAGGCCTGGTTCTACACCATGTACCTGCTGTGCCTGACCGGCCTGCTCGGCATCACTGTCACGGGCGATGCCTTCAACATCTTCGTGTTCCTCGAGATCTCGTCGCTGTCGACCTACGTGCTGATCGCCATGGGCAAGGACCGGCGCGCGCTGGTCGCCGCCTACCAGTACCTGATCATGGGAACGATCGGCGCGACCTTCTACGTGATCGGCATCGGCCTTCTCTATCTCGTCACCGGCAGCCTCAACATCCACGACATCGCCGCACGCCTCGGGCCGGCCGCGGCGGAAACGACGCGGCCCGTGCTCGCGGCCCTTGCCTTCCTCACCGTCGGCATCTCGCTCAAGCTGGCGCTGTTCCCGCTGCACGTATGGCTGCCCAACGCCTATGCCTACGCGCCGTCCTTCGCCACGGCGTTCCTGGCCGCGACCGCCACCAAGGTCGCCGTCTACGTGCTTCTGCGCCTGCTGTTCTCGGTGTTCGGCGTCGCCATCAGCTTCCAGAGCCTGCCCGTCTCGGAAGTGATGCTGGTGCTCTCGGTCGCGGCCATGTTCATCGCCTCGCTGCTCGCCATCTTCGAAGAGAACGTGAAGCGGATGCTGGCCTATTCGTCGCTCGGCCAGATCGGCTACATGACGCTCGGCATCAGCCTCGCCAACCAGATGGGGCTCACCGGCGGCATCGTCCATCTCTTCAACCACGCGCTGATCAAGGCCGCCCTGTTCCTCGCGCTCGGCGCCATCGTCTTTCGCATCGGCAGCGTGAAGCTCGCCGACCTTGCCGGCATCGGCCGGCGGATGCCGCTGACGATGGGGGCGTTCGTGGTGGCCGGGCTCGCCATCATCGGCACGCCGGGCACCGTCGGCTTCATCTCGAAGTGGTACCTTGCCGTCGGCGCCCTGGAGAAGGGCTGGTGGCCGCTCGTGTTCCTCATTGTCGCAAGCTCGCTGCTGGCGATGGTCTACATCGGCCGCGTGGTCGAGGTGGCCTGGTTTCGCGAGCCGTCGGCGCTTGCGAGCAAGGCCAAGGACCCGCCGCTCTCCATGCTGGTGCCGCTGCTGGTGCTCGCCGCCGCCACGATCTATTTCGGCATCGACACGCGGGCCTCTGCCGGCATCGCCAGCAAGGCCGCGCAGGCGCTGCTCGGAGGCCTGAGGTGAGCCCCGCTCTGTCCACCGACACCTTGATGCTGCTGGGCATCGCCGTGCCGGCCCTGGCGGCGGTGGCGATCCCGCTGTTTCACCGCTGGCCGAACCTGCGCGAGCTCGTCACCCTCCTCGGCGCCGGCCTGCTCGCCGCAATCGTATGGAGCCTCGCCGGCACGGTGTACGCGGGCGCGCGCCCGCAGCATGACCTCTTCCAGATCGTGCCGGGTGTCGAGCTCGCCTTTGCCGTCGAGCCGCTCGGCATGCTGTTCGCGCTGGTCGCCGGCACCTTGTGGCTCGTCAACTCGATCTACTCGATCGGCTATATGCGCGCCAACGACGAGCCGCGGCAGACCTCCTTCTACGTCTGCTTCGCGGTCGCCATCGCCGCGACCATGGGCATCGCCTTCGCCAAGAACCTGTTCACGCTGTTCGTCTTCTACGAGGTTCTGACGCTGTCGACCTACCCGCTCGTCACGCACAAGGGGACGCCCGAGGCCATGCGCGCGGGGCGCGTCTATCTGGTGCTGCTGCTGGGCACGTCGATGGTCCTGTTGTTGCCGGCCATCATTGCCACGGCCGTGTTTGCCGGCACGCTCGACTTCAAGTCGGGCGGCATCCTTGCCGGCACGGCAAGCGCCGGCGTTCTCGGCGTACTGCTCGCCCTCTACGTTTTCGGCATCGGCAAGGCCGCACTGATGCCGTTTCATTTCTGGCTGCCGTCCGCAATGGTCGCTCCGACGCCGGTCAGCGCGCTGTTGCATGCGGTCGCGGTCGTCAAGGCGGGCGTGTTCTGCGTTCTGAAGATCGTGATTTACGTGTTCGGCCTCGACCTCATCACCAAGACGAACGCCGCCGGCTGGCTGGTTTACGCTGCGGCTTTCACCCTGATCGCGGCCTCGCTGGTGGCGCTCCGGCAGGACAATCTGAAGGCCAGGCTCGCCTATTCCACGGTAAGCCAGCTCGCCTATGTCGTCCTCGGCGCTCTGGTGGCAAGCACCACGAGCGTGATCGGAGCCGGCATGCATATCGCCATGCATGCGGCCGGAAAGATCACGCTCTTCTTCTGCGCCGGCGCCATCTACGTCGCCGCGCACAAGACCGAAGTGAGCGAGCTCGACGGCATCGGCCGCCGGATGCCGATCACCATGACCGCGTTCCTGATGGGCGCGCTCTCGCATCGTCGGCGTGCCCCCGTTCGGCGGCGCTTGGAGCAAGTGGTACCTGGGGGTCGGCGCCGTCGACGCGAACCAGCTCTTCGTCGTCGTCGTGTTGATGGTGAGCTCGCTGCTGAACGTCGCCTATCTCCTCTCCATCGTCGGCCGCGCCTTCTTCCTGCCGGCGCGCGGCGGGGGGACGGCAGACGGCGATCGAGGCGGCATGGCGGAGGCCCCGCTCGCCTGTCTCATTGCGCTATGCGCCACGGCGCTGATGAGCCTGGTGCTGTTTTTCGCGGCCGGCTTTGTGGAACACCTTGTCGGGGCGGCCGTCACGACGGCAACGGCCAAACCAGGGAGCCAGTGATGACCGATCCTGACAACGGAACTGCGCACGGCCCGGCGCCGGATGAGCCCAGGTACTGGCTCGACAGCAGGGCCAATGTCGACAGGCTCGTCCGCGGCTTCTACGCGGTCTGCGCGCTCTTGTTCGTCATCGATTTTCTCATTCCCAAGCACGGGCCCAAGCACGGGCCGTTTGCGATCGAGCACACGGTTGGCTTCTACGCCATCTTCGGCTTCGTCGCCTGTTCCGCGGTGATCCTGGGCGCCAAGGTCCTGCGCGTTCTGATCATGCGTCCCGAGGACTACTATGATCGGTGAGTTTCCGCCCGGGCTGATCCTGATCGTTGGCGGATTGCTGCTGCCGCTGCTGCGGGGCTATCTGCGCTCCGCGTTCATGCTGGCGCTTCCCATTGTCGCGTTCTTCTATTTGATCGGCCTGCCGCATGGCCAGCTCGGCCAGATCCAGCTCTTCGATCTGACATTGACCACCACCCGCGTCGACCGCCTGAGCCTGATGTTCGGCTACGTGTTCCTGCTCGCCACCCTGATCGGGTCGATCTACGCGCTGCATCTGAAGGACACCGTGCAGCATGTCGCCGGTCTCATCTATGCAGGCGGCGCGCTGTGCGCGGTCTTCGCGGGCGACCTCGTCACCTTCTTCATCTGGTGGGAGGTGCTCGCGGTCGCCTCCGTATTTCTGATCTGGGCAGCGCGCACCGAACGTGCCGTGGCGTTCCGGCTTGCGCTATCTGATCGTGCAGATGGGGGCCGGCGTCGCTATTGCTGGCCGGCGTCATGCTGCACTACCGCGCGACGGGCTCGATCGCGTTCAACCGGCTGGGACTGGGCACGACGGCCGAAGCGCTGATCCTGCTGGCGCTCGGCGTCAAATGCGCCTTTCCGCTGCTGCATAACTGGCTCGAGGACGCCTACCCGGAGGCCACCGTCACCGGCACGGTGTTCCTGTCGTCGTTCACGACAAAGGTTGCGATCTACGCACTGGCCCGCGGCTATGCCGGCACGGAGATCCTGATCCCGATCGGCGCCGTAATGACCGCGTTTCCGATCTTCTACGCGGTGATCGAGAACGACCTGCGCCGCGTCCTTTCCTATTCCATGAACAACCAGCTCGGCTTCATGGTGGTGGGCATCGGCATCGGCACCGACCTTGCGCTCAACGGCGCCGTCGCCCACGCCTTCGCCGATATTCTGTTCAAGGGCCTGCTCTTCATGTCGATGGGCGCTGTGCTGTTCAGGGTCGGCACGATCAAGGGCTCCGAGCTCGGCGGGCTCTATAAATCGATGCCTTGGACCGCGGGCTTCTGCATGGTGGGGGCGGCATCGATCTCCGCTATGCCCTTGTTCTCCGCCTTCGTCACGAAATCGATGATCATGTCCGAGGCTATGGACAAGGGCTACTTCTGGGTCTGGCTGACCCTGCTGTTCGCGAGTGCGGGCGTGGTGGAGCACGCCGGGATCAAGATTCCCTATTTCGCGTTCTTTGCGCACGACTCCGGCAAGCGATGCAAGGAGGCGCCGGCCAACATGCTGACCGCGATGGCCATATCGGCCGCGCTGTGCATCGCCATCGGCTCGTTGCCGTCGGTGTTCTACACGCTGCTGCCCTACAACGCCGCCTATCAGCCCTACACCCTCGAGCACGTCGTCACCCAGATACAGCTGCTGTTGTTCGCAGCCGCTCGCCGTCGCGGTCCTGATCCGGACCGGCATCTATCCGCCCGAGCGGCGCTCCATCAACCTCGACTTCGACTGGGTCTATCGGCGGCTCGGACGCGTGGCGGTGGACGCGTTCTACGCGCTGAGCGACAAGGCCTGGGGTCTGGTCGTGGCGGGTGCGGCGGCCGGCGCCGGCTCCATCAACCGGCAGCTCCATCGCCACCACGGCCCCGACGGGGTGCTGGGCCGCAGCTGGCCCACCGGCACCATGGCGCTGTGGGCGATCCTCATGCTGGGCGCCTACCTCGTCCTCTCCTATGTCGGCGCCCGATGACCTCGCCCTCAAGGGACCTTCAGCGCTATCGCGGCCCGAGCTTCACGCCGACCATCTGCTCGTAGACCTTGACCACCGAGGCGCCGTCCACCTTGGAGAGGCCGGCGGCGCGCGCCATCTGGTAGACCTGCTGGCTGACGTTGGCGAGAAACAGCGGCACGCCCAGCGACTTGGCGAACGCCGTCTCCAGCTCCTGGTCCTTGTAGGTGATGTCGACGGTGCCGCCCGGCGTGAAATCGCCGGAGATCATGCGCGGCACCCGCATGTCGAGCGCGAAGCTCGCCCCCGTCGAGACCTTGATCACATCGTACATGACCTGCGGGTCGAGCCCGGCCTTGGCGCCCATGACGAAAGCCTCGGCGATGGCCACGGTGTTGACCTGGATCAGCATGTTGTTGACGAGCTTGAGCGCCAGGCCCTGGCCGATGCCGCCGACGTGGAACTGGTGGGACGACATCGCCTCGAACATCGGGCGACAGCTCTCGAAGGTGGCCTTGTCGCCGCCCGCGATCACGGAGAGCTCGCCCGACCGGGCACGCGCGCTGCCGCCGCTGACCGGCGCATCGAGCATGGCGATGCCGGCTTCGGCCAGGCGATCGTGGATGCGCCTGGCGGCATTCGGGTCGATGGTGCTCATCATGGCGACGACATGGCCGCGCGCGGCGCCTTCGATCACCCCCTTGTCGCCGAGGATGACATCTTCCGTCTGCGCGGTGGTCTCGACAATGGTGACGGTGCGGCTGGCCTGTCGCGCGGCTTCGGCCGGATTGGCGGCCGCGGTGGCGCCGCGCGCGACGAGCGCTGCAACCCTGTCGCGATCGATGTCGTGCACGACGACGGCATAGCCGGCCTCGAGCAGGTTGGCCGCCATGCCGCCGCCCATGGCGCCGACCCCGATGAAGCCGATCGTCTCTGCCATGGTGGTCAGGTCCTGGATGTCGCGACGTCCGCCAGCCTCGCGGCCAGCCGCTGGCGAACAAGCTCGATATGCCCGCGCAGGTCGTAGAGCTGGTTGGCGAAGAAGTGGGGCATGCGCAGGCGCCGGACGTGCGCGTCGATACGCTCGAACTCGGCCTGCAGGGCAGCATGGTCGTACGGCGTGATCCCGTCGTCCAGGTCGCCCTCCAGTCGCTTGAGCTGCCGGTACCAATAGCTGATGCGGCGGCGGACGAGCCACACGTACAGAGCCGGCAGCGACCGGCTCATGGGCAGGAGGATCGCAAGCAGCGGAATCAGCAGGATCAGCTTGGCCGCGTGCGCGCTGACGAACGACGTGTAGGCGAACGGCACGCCCAGACGGCGATCGACCGGCGCCAGCTGCCGCAGAACGAAGGGAAGCTCGCCCGACTTGTAGACGACGCGGGCTTCGTTGGGCACCTCGAACTCGGGGTCGCTGGCGGAGGGAAATTCGCCGGCCCGGTGAAACAGCACAGGATCGCCGCGCGCGTCGAAGCCCGAGGGCGGATTGTTGAGCACCGCGTAGCTGAGCAGGCTGATCAGCGCCGGGTCCATATCCGGGCGCACCACCAGGGCCACCGAGGTGGTAAGCAGCGTTATGTCGGCGGATGGAACGAGCGGGTTGAAGTCGACGGCGCCGGTGTGAAGCACGACCTTGGTGATCGCCGGGAACCGGCTGGCGTAGGCCTCCGCTTCGGGCGCGAAGTTCATCAGGCGAATATTGGGCACGCGCAGCAGCTTCTGGGCCTTCTCCGTGTGCGCGGCGAGCACGAGGATGGCAGCGTCCGCCGTGCCGTTGAGCAGCGGGGCGGCATCGGCGGGCAGATCCTCGTCGATGAGGGTCGCCGCCTCCTTGCCGGCGATCCCGTTGGCGCTCAGCAGCTGCCTGACGATGGCGCGCGACCCGCTTTCGCGCGAGCCGATCAGAATGCGCTTGCCCTTGAGATCCCGCAAAGTCTCGATCGGCAGGTCGCCGCGGGTGTAGACCCAGATCGGCTCGTAGAACAGCCGCCCCACCGAGCGGAGCCTGGAGAACTCCTCGTGGCGTTTCTTCGCCCAGTCTTTTGCCAGGCTCCCCTGCATGCTGGCCAGCAGGTTGCCCTTCACGAACGCCGCCGTGATCCCCGAATTGTCGTCGAGCAGCGCCCGCATCGTGATGCGGCCCTCGAGCCTGCGCAGGGCGGCGACGCCTTTCCAGTTCTTGTAGTGCATCCGTTGGCGCACCCGCACGTCGACGCCGTATTTCTTCAGGGCCTCCCCGTAGCGGTTCGCCAGCTCCGTATAGAGGGGATTGCCCGCGGCGATGACGATCTTGCCCTGCTGCTCGAGGCGTTGAGACGTCTGCGCGAAGAAAAGCCCGCCCACGCCCAGCCCGGTGACCAGCACCGTCGCCGCGCTGACTTTGGCCACACTACCGGAATCCATGGCGTCCCCCTCCTACTCGCAGCGACGGAAACGGCCGGACAATATCGGCTGGCCGTCCTGATGCCGACGCACCCAAGGCTGGTGGTCCTTGCGATGCATGGGTTCGACGTCTGCAACCGCCCTGCGCCAGCCCTGGCGCCGCTGCGGCGATCCCCTTGGCGACTATACAAATCCCGGGCGTCGAAACCAGGGCAGGACGAACAAGACACTCTTCATGGCTCGACGGGCGACGAAGCTCGGGAAAATCCGACACGTTTCGGCACAAAACGCAGCGGCGCGGCGCAACACCAAAAGCTGTGATTGCCGCATCTGCTCGAGGGAATGCGCTCAGGTCGCTGCGGGCTGTTGGGCCTCGTGCCCATCTCCGCCGGAGCCCTTGGTCTCGTTGAGGACCATGAGCACCGGCGTCAGGCCTTCCGCATCGACCAGGCGGAAGATCTCGATGTCGTTGCGCGCCCGCTCGCTCCAGCCGGCGATCTCGAGCGCCCGCTCCGCCTTGGAGAAGAGCCCGTGGTTGCGGATCGGCCGGGCGTTGTGCGGCATGCGCGTCCTTGGGATCGAGGCCCTTTTCCTCGAACCATTTCTTGCGGACCTCGCTCAGGTCGGTGTCGCTGGCCGTCGCTTCGTCCTTCTTCAGGCGCTGGAGCTCGGTCCTGGTGATCTGCAGCTTGCCGAGCTTGAAGCCGCTGTTCCGGCCAGGTCACGAGGTCCAGATCGCTCAACACGCCGGCGAGATGGTTCATCGCCAGCGCGCGGCCGCTTTCCTTCTCGTCGGCCGGATCGGCGGCGTAGAGGTTGGGGATCACGAGGTAGGACGCCCCCTTGTGATGGATGAAATGCCGGTGCACCCATTCCCGGTCGACGCCCGCGCGCGCGATCGCGGTGTCGATCGCCTCGTTGATCTGCCGGCGGAAGGCGCCCGTGGGCCTGATCGAGGGCCCTTCTCTCGGCGGATTGAGAATGGCCAGCACGAGCAGGCCGAGGTCGACGCCGATGGTGGCGAGCAGCGCGATCAGGTCGCGCCCCGTGATCGGCTCGCCGCTGTCGGTGCGGCCCTCGGCGCGCTTTCCACCCGTCACGACGTAGCTCGCCAGGCTCGTCGAATAGGCGCCGATGTTGCGCCACAGGTTCTTGACGGCGTTGGCCACGCCGGCCGGCCCCTCGTTGAACACCGCCTCGCGCAGCTTCAGCTCGGCCGGCTGGTCGGCCTGCGTCGCGGCCTGCCGCAGCCGCTCGGCGAGCGTCGGGTCGTAGCAGGAGAAGCCTGGCGAGCCCGGTGGGGCGGCCACCGCGTTGGCGAGCGCGCGCATCTCGGCCGCCGTCGACTTGCCGAGCTGGTTGCTGCGGGCGGCGATGCTGCGGGCGCGGCCGCGGATGTCGGAAGCCTTGGCCTCGAAGGCCCTCTGCCGCTCCTCGACGGTGGCGCCCGACGAGCCCGCCGGCGCTCTGCTTGAGCGCCTCGACATCGGCCTGCACCGGCTCGAGCCAGGAGCGGGTCATGCCGTCGCGCAAGGTGGCGACGGAATCGCGCACGCCGCGCCTCGCGTTGTAGAGCGGCCCGCGGCCGGCACCGGACGGCGTGCCGCAGCTGCCGCCGCTGGTCTCCTCGCGCGTCATCTGGCTGTCGGACCAGGTCACGACGTTGTCGAGCTGGGCACGCACGGCGGCGAGCCGCGCGGCGATGACGGCGCTGGCATCGCGCGCGTCCTCCTGCAAGCCGGCGAGCCCGGTGCGCGTCGCCTCGCCGCCGGAGATCAGGCTCCACCAGAAGCCGTAGCCGAAGCCGACCGACCACACCGCGAGGAAGACATAGAGCGGGAAGGTGATGAGCCGCTCGCGCAGGGAGCGCCGGGCGCCGAACGTCTCGCGCAGCATCAGCCACATCAGGAACGTGAGCGCGACGACGACGACGATCACCAGCACGTCGTTGGAAAGCCGCATGCCGCCGGGCAGGAGCTGCTCGGAGGCCGGGCCCGAGGACGAGACGCCGATGATGAAGTCGCGCATGCCGTGCCAGGTGGCGAAGCCCGAGATGGCGAGCAGCATGAGCGAGGCGAGGCCGATCAGCGCGTTGCGGCCGAACAGGTAGTCGGCGACGCGGCCCCAGCCGGAAACGAATGATTCCCTGGTCTCGGCCATGGCCAACTCCCCCAACGCGCGTGTGCTCAGGCGATTACAGGAAAACGGACGCCGTGTCCCGCCGTTCCAATGCCCCAAAAGGCACAGGCCCGCGAAGCCTACAGGCCTAAGGCACTCCCGCAACAGTGCGGTTGCGGCAACGACGCGAATTTCAGACGGCGTGCCACACGAGCGCCAGCGCACCGCAGAGCGCAAGTGTGGTCACGATGCCTCGGTGCAGCGCAAAAAAAGCGCAAGCGACGCCGTCAGAGCGGCAACGGCATCTGCGCCAAGGCGGCGGCGCCGAGCGCGCTCAGGATCACGACCAGCCACGGCGTGACCTGCCACATGAAGAGTAACAGGAAGGCGACAACCGCGAGCGCGAAGTCCTTGGGGCCGGCGATGCCCGCGGTCCACACCGGGTGATAGAGGGCGGCCAGCAGCAGGCCGACCACGGCGGCGTTGACGCCCGCCAGCGCGGCCTGCGCGGAGGGTTTCGACCTGATCGCCTCCCAGAAGGGCAGCGCGCCCGCAACCAGCAGGAACGAGGGCAGGAAGACGGCGACGAGACACAGGATCGCGGCCGGCCAGCCGCCGATGACGGCGCCGAGGTAGGCGGCGAACGTGAACAACGGCCCCGGCACCGCCTGGGCCGCGCCGTAGCCTGCGAGGAAGGCGTCGTTCGATACCCAGCCCGCCGGCACCACCTCGGCCTGCAGCAGCGGCAGCACGACATGGCCACCGCCGAACACCAGGGAGCCGACACGGTAGAAGGCATCGAAGAGGGCGAGTTCCTGGCCGCCCGATCGCGAGGCCAGCGCCGGCAGCCCGATCAGCAGCAGGAGGAACAGCAGCAGCCAAAGGGCACCTGCACCGCGGCCCACGCTCACGGGCAGCGCGACGTGGCCACTAACGGGGGTGCCGCGAACGAACGCTATCCCGACGGCTGCGCCAAGCGCGATCGCGCCCAGCTGTCCCAGCGACGTGGGCACCATGAGTGCGATCACGGCCGCGGCCACCGCCAGCGTGGCGCGCTCCTTATCGGGGGCCAGCGCGCGCATCATTCCGAGCACGGCATTGGCGACCACGGCCACGGCGGCGATCTTGAGACCGTGCAGCCAGGCGCCCCCGAGCGCATCACCCAGCGCGGCGATGCCGAAGGCGAACAGCACGAGGGCCAAGGCCGAGGGCAGGGTGAAACCGATCCAGGCCGCCAGCGCGCCAAGGTAGCCCGCGCGTGAAAGGCCGATGGCGAGGCCGACCTGGCTGCTCGCGGGTCCGGGCAGGAACTGGCAGAGCGCGACGAGGTCGGCATAGGCGCGCTCGTCGAGCCACTGCCGGCGCGCCACGAACTCGTCGCGGAAATAGCCGAGGTGGGCGATCGGGCCGCCGAACGAGGTGAGCCCCAGCTTCAGGAAGACGAGCAGGACCTCGCTCGCGCGCGAACCGGGAGTGGAAATCACCCGCTCAGGCAAGTGCGCCCCCTCTTGCGGTGCGGCTGACCTTCTCCAGCGCGATCCTATAGGTTATCACGGCAACAGGCATCGGGAGGAGTGACACCCATGGATCTCGGCATCAAGGGCAAGAAGGCCATCGTCTGCGCGGCATCGAAGGGGTTGGGCAAGGGCTGCGCGACGGCGCTGGCGCGCGAAGGCGTGGACGTGACGATCTGCGCGCGCGGCGCCGACGCGCTCAACGCCACCGCCAAGGAGATCAGCGCCCTCGGCGTCAAGGTGACGCCCGTGGCATGCGATGTGACGACGGAAGCAGGCCGCAAGGCGGTGCTCGCCGCCTGCCCCGAACCCCGACATCCTCATCAACAATGCCGGCGGGCCGCCACCCGGCGACTTCAAGAACTTCTCCCTGGATGATTGGCGCAAGGCGGTCGAGGGCAACATGATCACCCCCATCGCGCTGATCCACGACACCGTCTACGGCATGATGGACCGCGGCTTCGGCCGCATCGTCAACATCACGTCGGCCTCCATCAAGCAGCCGATCGCCGCGCTCGAGCTGTCGAACGGCGCACGCCTCGGCTTGACGGGCGCCGTCGCCATCCTGGCGCGCAAGGCAGCCAAGAACAACGTCACCATCAACGGCATCCTGCCGGGACCCTTCGACACCGACCGGCTGCGCGGCACCACGCAGAAGATGGCGGAGGCACGCAAGGTGGCGCTGTCGGTGGTGGAGACGGAGCGCAAGGCCGCGGTACCCGCCAACAGGTTCGGCACCACGGAGGAGTTCGGTGCCGCGGTCGCGTTCCTGTGCTCGCAGCACGCCGGCTTCATCACCGGCCACAACCTGCTGATCGACGGCGGCGGCTATCCCGGCGCTCTCTGAGAAGCGGCACGGCTCAGATCAAGGTTCATCTATGAACACCGCGCGCGATGCGACGTGCATTGCGCGCGTATTGTCGCGTGGCCCATCGGTCACGGCATGTGTCGAGGGCGGAATGTGCGAGCAATTTCAAGTTTTCTTTGAATTCGCTGCGACAAAGGCATGAATGCAGTTCATATTTCATCGTTGACCCCACAACCCATCGCCACTTGTCTCGCCGCGCCGGAAGGCAGGGCACCGAATGAGAATTCGGCAATGTCCTCGCGGGGTTCCGGTGAGCGGCTCGGGGAACAACTGAACTCAGACATCGAACGCACCGCGCATCCTCGTCTCGGCTAACGGCTCGTTTCGGAAAAGAGCACCTGCGCTTTCCCGCTTCGTCCGCCGCCCAAGGGGATGCCGGCCTCTGAGCCGACGCGCGTCATGTGCAGAGGAGTAACAAAATGAGATGCTTCGTTAGAGCTTTGTTTGCGCCGGTTTTGCTCGTGCTCGCATTGGGCACGGGCCTGCTGACACCCACCGCGGCCGACGCCAGGGCCTACTTTGGCCGCAGCAATGCCTGGGACGATGCGGAGGGCGTGCCACGCCTGCGCAACCGCTCCGTGGACAATGAGGAGCAGTCCGAGGAGCCCCGGCAAAGGCGCCAGGTCAAGCGCCACCGCGAGCGTCGCCAGCATGCGCGCCGCCGCGGCTCCAACCGCCGCGTCGCTCATCACCACCGGGCGAAGCGCTCGACCGGACAGGCGTGGGGCAAGCGCAGCCTGAGCACGGCGGGTCCGAAGGGCTCCGGCCAGCTCGGCGTCGCCTCCTTCTACTGGCAGCCCCAGCGTGTGGCCGCCGGCGGCTGGTTCAACCCGAACGCCATGACCGCGGCGCACCGCTCGCTGCCCTTCGGCACGCGCGTGCGCGTCACGCATCTGGCGAGCGGGCGCTCGGTCGAGGTCAAGATCAACGACCGCGGCCCCTACATCGCCGGCCGCATCATCGACCTGTCGCGGGCGGCTGCCGGTATCCTCGGCATGAGGGAGCAGGGCATTGCCCGCGTCCGGGTGACGGTGCTGGGTCGCTGACGACGCGAGCCGTAGCCATCACGCCATAGTAGAGCGGCGGACGCCCAGGCGGCGCCCGCCGCTCTTTCTTTGTGGCGGCTGATCGGGGCCGGCCCCTTCCGCTGCCCGCCCGCCGCCTGTAAAGGTGCTGGCGATCGCGCGAGCGGGGGCGGGCCCTGCAAAGGCCGCAGCGGTCGCGCCACATGATCTGGATTGCAATCCTCGCGCTCGGCCTCATCGCCGGCACGCTCTCCGGCATCGTCGGCTTCGGCGCCTCGATCATGCTGATGCCGGTGCTGATGCTGGCCTTCGGCCCGCAGGAAGCGGTGCCGATCATGGCGATCTGCGCGCTGCTGGCCAATCTTTCGCGCGTGCTGGTGTGGTGGCGCGAGGTCGACTGGCGCGCCAACGCCTACTACTGCGCCACGGCCCTGCCCGCGGCCGCGCTCGGCGCGCGCACGCTGCTGATCCTCGACCCGCGCCTCGTCGAGGGGATCCTCGGCGTGCTCTTCATCATCATGGTGCCGATGCGGCACTGGCTGTTCGCACGCGGCATGCGCATCGTGGCGTGGCACCTGTCGATCGTCGGCGCCGGCATCGGCTTTCTTTCCGGGCTGGTGGCCTCGACCGGCCCGATCAACACGCCGTTCTTTCTCGCCTACGGACTGGTGAAGGGCGGCTACCTGGCGACCGAGGCGTTCGGCTCGATGGCGATCGGCATCACCAAGGCCGTCGTGTTCCAGCGCTTCAACGCGCTGCCGCTGGAGACCATCGGCAAAGGCCTCGTCATCGGCGCCTCGCTGATGGTGGGATCGCGGCTGGCCAAGGGCTTCGTGCTGCGGCTCGACGCCAGCCAGTTCCGCCTGCTCATGGACGCCCTGCTGATCGGCGCCGGCCTCCTGCTGCTGTGGGGAGCGTTCGCGCTACCGCACGGCTGACGGGGCGACGACGCGCTCGATGTCGTCGGAGGCCTGCGCCCAGACCAGCTCGCCCCGGCGCAGCATGAAGTTGACGTGAGCCTGCACCTCGCTGAAGGCGAAGCTCATCTGGTGCGGGTCCAGCGCGATGTGAAACAGCACCGGCACCAGCTCGGCAGCCGACCGCGGCGCCGAGCGGCACGCCTCCGCAATCATCGCGCAGCGCGCCTCGTGGTGGGCGATCAGCTGATCGCTGCGCGTATGCAGGCCGTAGAACGGCAGCTGGTGGCCCGGCAGCACCAGCACGTCTTCCGGTATCGTTCGCTTCAGCTCGGTGAGCGAGCGGATGTAGAGACCGAGCGGGTCGCCCTCCGGCTCCACCGCCCACACGCTGATGTTGGGGGTGATCTTGGCCAGCACCTGGTCGGCGGCGAGAAAGACCTTGTCGGCGGCGCAGTAGAGCATCACCTGCTCCGGCGCGTGGCCGTTGCCGGTCAGCACCTCGAAGGTGCGCCCGCCGATCACGAGCCGGTCGCCGGCGACCAGGCGCAGAAAGGTCGGCGGCAGTCCGGCGACCATCTTGAGATAACCGTGCCCCTGCGTGGCGACGCGCTGGGTGGTGGCCGCGTCGAGCCCGTGGCGAAGGTAGAAATCCCGATACGGCTTGGCGTCGAGCGCGCCGGGGCTCAACGAGATGTTGAGGCAGGCGAGATAGCTGGTCTGGCTCGTGAGCAGCGGCAGGCCGAACCGCTCGCACAGCCAGCCCGCGAGACCGATATGGTCGGGGTGGAAGTGGGTGACGATCAGGCGGGTGAGGCGCCGCCCCGCCAACGGCCCCTCGAGCAGCGCGGTCCAGACCGCCCGTGTCGGCCCGTTGTCGATGCCGGTGTCGAGTACCGCCCAGCCGTCCCCGTCCTCGATCAGGTAGACGTTGACGTGATCGAGCCGGAACGGCAGGGGGATGCGGGTCCACAGGATGCCCGGCGCGATCTCGACGACCTGCCCCGGCTGCGGGGCCTCCGCCACCGGAAAGCTGAGCGCGCTGGAATTGGCTTTGGTAAGCATTGTGCCGTGTTCGACCTCGCTCCTGTTCGAGTGGCCCTTATCCTGGCCTCAGACGATTTGCACTGCACCAAAGCGTCGCGCAAGGGAGATCGCCGCCAGGCGCGCAGCTCCAAGGCTCTGGGTTGCGATCGACCAGACCAAATTGTGCCGAAGGGGAACAGAGGCATTATTCGCAGTACGGGTCTGATGGGCACCAGCTTCCGGCACGGCCCTTCCGTCCCGTCAAGGCCTGTTGCGACCCTTGCGATTGAATGCGGCCGCTGGGCACGCGTCGCCGCGGTAAAGCGAAAGAATCGTATCCGTATTCGGGATGTATAGGGCACGCTCCATCTTGAGCAACAGCGCTTTCCGATCGACGCCACGTAATGCCCGACGCCTTGCTTCCGGCCGGATCGGCACAGATGAACTGGTCCCCCTGAACAGATCCAACAGCGTCTGGAACGAACCAGGGCTGCGGCTGTCCCCTCCTCCACCTTTGGGGTTCGTCCGCACTCTGTTGCGACGAACTTGCTTTCGGCCCTTCAACATACTTGAAAACTGTGACACCCAAAGCTTGGGAGTGGCCTGCATACCTACATTCGTCACGACAATAAGGAACCGCAACCATGGCGGCCACGCTCTCCTAGAAACCTGCTCTACAAATGGTGAATACAAGAGGGATGAGGGCCACAATGATGCCCCCCCCGCCTCGCAAAACGATTTCAATGTCGAGTAATCGCCCGTCGGATTGTCAGTGTTTCCGGCTGAAGGACCCTGGAGAACAGGCGCTCGATCCGTCCAAACAGGCTCGTCATGGGGAGCCTGGTCCAGTCGAATGCAAGACCAGGCAAATCTGCAATCATGATCTCGCACAAGCTTTCTAAGCATCGTCTTGCTGCTTTCGCCTGAAAAACTATCGAGGAGAAGAGAGATTGCAGTCGATAAATGATGATTGGATGCCCCCGAACCGCCAATTCGGTCCGCCAGCTGCAAGATCGAAGCCGCAGTTGCATCCTGCCCTGAAGCGCCGACGACCCTGCCGAAAGCCGAAAGCCGATAAGGCAATGCCCCGCGGCTGGCAATTCGCATTACCGATATCGATCCGTCGGCGATTTGCATAAGGGCGTTTTTGCGGGTATTCATCTCGTTGCGAAACCGAGGGATAATATCGTAACTCATGCACTGCTCTTTCAGCAATTTCTCTATGAATGTCTGGTCTGGCCGCGATGGTAATTCCAGCAATTTGCACGCTACCAGGAATTGATCGTCCAGCAATCCGATGAAGACTGCGGGCGAGTCTTCGCCGATCATATTCAGATTTAAATCAAATACGAGGCCTGGAAGGGGACGGGACCAGCCATCAGTGTTCGCGTTGGCCAAAGCAAGGCGATGTCCGATCGCCCTCACTGGATCTTCGACAAGCCTCGCGAATTCAGCTTCTGCGGCTCGGGCAGTATCGCGATATGAAATTAGTACGTACATATTCAGGCTCCGAAAACAAGCGTGCGGATCGACCCGCCGACAGCAATCATGAGATCATGGAGCGCTTCTGTCGCGCGCAGCGGCTTGAGATTGCGACGGTCCACCTGCGGCTCAATCAGCCCGAAGGTGATGGCAGCCTCGACGATGCGCTGGGCGCGGCGCTCGTACATGTCATCCGACCCCTTCAATGCGCAGCGGGTCGCAGAGGCCCTCAAGGCGGCTCCGAGGGCATGCTGCGTGATCTTCTTGTCTTTTCGCAGGCGCTTCAGCCCGGCAGCCTCGAGATCCTCCTCTTTGACGTAATCCGATTCCTTCCAGACCAGCGCGAGTACCGCCAGTCCACTAACCGTGCACAGGCGACCGAACTGACAGTCGAGCTTGGCCACGTGATTGTGGTGCCGAATGGGGTTTGGCCTGACCTGCTTGACCATGCGTTCCTGAAAACAATCGAAGGCCCCGATAGTGCTCATCATGGCTATCAGCGCCGCTCTGGACATTCCTGCAGCCTCCGAGTTGGACTGGGGTATGAGCTGTGCGCCTGATGCTTCCTCGCATCGAGCCTTTGTGTCAGTCGGCATCCCGGCACCTCACCTAGGGCCCCCCGGCCCCAGCAGACCACGCCGGTGAGAGCGCGGCCATGGAACTTCTGGTTCGATCCGCGCGCTCGTCTGCAATGCAGCTCTGGTGTCTGACTCTCCTTGCACGCCGCTCAACCCATTGTGCAGCTGTGCGATCGCTACGCCCCTTGGCATGCTATCGGCGGGCGCGGACGCGGTTTCTTGCTTTTGATGGTGACGACGCATGACGCCGGACGAGCCCGGAGTTTCGATTTCTGTTCGGTGAAAGCGGCGGTGGGTTGGCGACACTGCGCTCGAATGTAGGCTTACGGAGATTTAACGCAGGGCGTCGCGAGCCCCGTGCGAGAACTTCAAGGTACAGCGTGCAAACTGCAAAGTCGTCCCGAGTGGCAACCTGGACTGGCGTGATGCGCATCTCTGAAAACGGAACCAGCGAGGACGTCGAGGCGCAGCTGCGGCGGTACGCGCCGAGGTACCGTCGCGCCCTGCAACGGCAAGGCGAGGCGTCGCCCAGGTTCGCCGATCTCCTGTTCAGCTTTCCGGCCGCCAGCGTCGCGCTTGTCACCGCGCGCGGCCCGCTGCGCCGTCGCGCAATGGCCGTGGGGCTCGTGCATATGGGGGCGCCGCTCGCCGACGTCGCTTCGGCGCTTCAGCTGCCGGGCTGGCTGCGGCGGCTTCCGCCGGAGGCGTTCGATCGGCCCCTTCCGGCGCGGATGGCGGAGGGCAATGACGCCGAGTTCGGCCGCCGCGTCATCACTTTGCTGCCGATCGGGCACCAGAACCTCGGCTGCTGGCTGCACTGGGTCCTGGCTGCCCGGGCCGTGGGCGGGGACGAGTTCGCGCTCTGGGTCGCGGCGCAGCCGATCTTTGCCGCCAAGCGGCTGCCGCCGGCGAACGCGCTGCTGCCGCTGGCGATGTTCGCCTGGTTCTCGCGCCAGCCCGAGCTGGCGGCCGCCGGGCTCATGACCTCGCGCTGGACGCGCAAGATGAGCATCGGCCGGGCCGCCTACCTGACGAGGCGCTGGCTGCATCGCGTGCTGCAGGATCTCTGCCTCGCGCTGCCCGCGAGCGGCAGCGTCTGGGCGCAGGCCCGCCAGGTACACGGGCTCGATTTCGTGCCGCTCCTCACCTCCGATCAGCTCGTGGAGGAGGGGGTCCGCATGCACAATTGCCTGGCGACCTACTCCAGCTACGTCGTGCACGGGGTGTGCCGGCTCTACAGCATCCGCTGCAACGGCGTGAGCGTCGCCACCATGGACGTGCGGGCCATGCAGGGTACGACCGCGCCCGGCATCGCCCAGCTGCGCGCACCCCGCAACACCAAGGCCCCGCCGGAGGTATGCGAAGCGGCGCTGGCCTGGCTGGTTCTGCAGCTTCGCGACGCCGGCGGTACGGACACGTTCAACTGGGGTACGCCGACCGACGCGGCGTTCGCAAAACACGTGTGGCAGCCCTACGCCGCCGCCCGCAAGGCGAAGGGCGGGCAAGAGCTCCTGCCGCCCAGCGTCACCA
Organism: uncultured Alphaproteobacteria bacterium; assembly: GCA_963797005.1. GTDB lineage: Bacteria > Pseudomonadota > Alphaproteobacteria > Rhizobiales > Hyphomicrobiaceae > AWTP1-13. Next base: position 280,992 of record CAWCOF010000003.1, on the reverse strand, counting down.
CCCTGCTCAACGACATCGGCACACTCTGCACGCTGGAGAAATCCTGAGGGCGGTTTCGCCGGAAGGGCGCCGGCCGGCTTTCAACAGTCGGGATGCCGCGCGGCCGTTTGCGATTTGGCAGGGCGGTGCGCTTTCAGCTACGGTCACGCTTCAGACGGGGAAGATGGACGCTGGCCGGCTCCCATGCGCGCGGACACCAAGCATCAGGCCAAACATCAGGCCAAACATCAGGCAGGCCTCTCGTTCATCAAGACGGCGATGATCGAGAAGAAGATGACCCAGGCGGAGCTGGCCGATGCCGCCGACATCCACGAAAAGACCATCCAGAACCTGCTCGCCGGCCGTCCCGTGCGCGACCAGACGCTGTTCGACGTGTGCATGGTGCTGGGGCTCGAGTTCGAGCGGGTGAAGACGGCCTGGGCCGGCGAGGGCCAGCAGGGGCGCGATGCCCCCGAGCCCAATGGAGCGGAAAGCCGCGTCGCGCCCGTCTACATGGGCGCCTATACGCGCGCCGGCGTCGACCACTACATCGGCAGCTACCTGACGCTGCGCCCCTCGTTCTCGGGGCCGGGCGGCATCATGGCCTACCGCACCGACATCACCTGGGACGACGACTGGCCGAGCCTGCTGTTCCAGGAGCGCGACCGCCCGGACACGGCCGTATCTGCATCGCGGCCGCCTCTATATCCCGGCGTCCTCCATGTACATCCACCTGGTCTCGCTGACGAAGGGAGCGATGCGCATGATCATGGTGTCGCAGCTCGACCCGGCCGGGCAGATGCGCGGCCTCATCACCACCCTTTCCAAGCAGCGCGCCATGCTGATGCCGGTCAGCGCGCCGATCGTCTACATCAAGCGCGAGAGCTTCGCCGACGACGCGCTGGGGGAGATCGGGCCGGAGCATGCGGGCTTCGCGGGCCACAAGCAGCTGCTCGACGACACGCTCGGGCAGGGCTACGCGCGGCTGGTGGGGGCATGAATTTTCCTCGGCCATGTGTCTCCGCCCCGATTGCGTGTGACGCGTCCGCTACCTAGGTTGTGCCGAACCGTGTGCCCAGCGACGACGAGACAGTTGCCATGCTCCCGTCCCTCGGACTGCCCAGGTGCGGCACCCTCGTCCGCGCCGCCGCGCTGCTGAGCGCCTTCTTCTGTGTCGTCCTGGCGCTCGCCGAGCCCGCTGCGGCCGCGAAGATCATGTTCGGGACCAAGGAGTACCTGCACAAGATCGAGGACCTCGATCTCAAGGGCCCCAGCGGCGAGTCGCTCTATCTTGGCTACAAATTCTCCCATCACTCCTTCGTCGCGCCCTACCGCACCACCGACGACGGCTACATCCTCGGCGTCGTCGGACAGCACCGCTACTACCCGCTCAATGCAGCGCTGATCGAGAAACTGCAGGCGCAAGGTCGCCTGCCGCGCCCGCTGCCACCCTATTCACTCTCTGCCCTCGACTACCTGATCGGCTACCTGCTCTGGTTCATGCTCGCGGGGATTGCCATCGCGCTGGTATTCGGCGCGATGAAGCAGCGCCGCCAGAAGCAGGCGGTGCCGTTCGCGCAAGCGGGCCTCGCGCACCATCGCGCCGGCAATCTCGACGCCGCGATCGCCGAGTACGGCAAGGCTCTCGATCGCCACCCCAAGCTCGCTCAGGTCCTGATGCTGCGGGGCGACGCGTACAAGGCGCGCGGCGATATCGATCGCGCCATCGGCGACTATTCCAAGATCATCACCGCCGATTCCAAGAACGCGGCCGCCCTGGTTGCGCGGGGCGTGGCCTTCGAAGCCAAGAGCCTGGTGTCCCGCGCCATCGACGACTACACGCGCGCCATCAAGCGCAGCAAGGCCCCGGTTGCCTATTTCATGCGTGCCAACGCCTATATGGGCAGCGGCGACATCGCCGCCGCGATCAAGGACTACACGTCGGCCATCGACAGGAACAGCGCCTTCGGCGCAGCCTACCAGAGCCGCGGCGTCGCCCACGAGCGCATGGGCCGGCCCGACCTTGCCCAGGCCGACTATCAAAGGGCAAGCCAGATCACCACCGCCCGTCCGGCTGCCCAGCCGACGTGACCAGGGGCGACGCGCTGGGACGGGGCTACGCCGGGCTTGTCGGGTATTGAATGGCGCTCACGCCAAGGCCCTTCTCGGAGCCGGCGGGACTTGCGCGTCCTGCTTCGGGAAGCTCAAGGCGGAGCCGCCGCGCGTCTTCGCCTGATACATCGCCGCGTCGGCGCGACGAACGACCTCCTCCGCCGTTATGGCATCCGCGGGACAGAGTGCGACGCCAACGGCGACGCCGACCCCAAATACCTGATCGCCGATCCTGATGCCGCCATCGAGCGCGGCAAGCAATCGTCGACCGATCTCTGTCGCTTCCGGACGGGTGCCCACGCGATAGGCAAGAACGGCGAACTCGTCCCCGCCGAGCCGCGCAGCGAGATCACCCTGGCGCGCAGCGGCGCGGAGCCGGCGGGCTGTCTCGCGCAAGACCTCGTCGCCCACGAGGTGTCCATGCTTGTCGTTCACACGCTTGAAGCCGTTGAGATCGAGGAGATAGAACGCGAACGTCCCGCCGTCGCGCGATGCCCGGGCGACGGCCGCATCGAGCGCCGACGCGAGCGCCCGCCTGTTCGGCAATTCGGTCAACGGGTCCTGCAGGGCGAGGGCCCGGCTCAGCCCCATCTCGGCCTCGACCCTCAGCTGGTTTTCGAAATCGTACCGCTGCTCGTGCAAGCGGCGCAACACAAAGGCCACGATCCCCGCGCCAAGCAGGCCGGTGAGGACGAACACCTCCTCGAGACGAATACGCTGTTCGTGCTCGCCCAGCTCGCCCCAGAACGCGACGATGTCGTATTCGAACGCAAGGAGAATGGCGACCAGCATCGCGACAGCGAGCAGCGCTGCGTCCTGGACACTCGACCTGGGGTGCTGATGAATAGTCTGCACCAGCGACCCGATCATGCGCATGCCCTTTCTCTCCTGTATCGGCAGCGGACGCTAGCCATCTGCCGCTTTACGAAAGGTAAAGGTGCCGGCCAACCACGGCTTTTGCGCTCCCCACTGGGCTGCGGGAGGGATGGAATGCCTCGGTTGGGACCCCTATTCTGTGGCCCAGGCCATGGCCATGAAGACCGTCAAGTCGACCATCGTCCCCTTCGAGGAGTTGCTCTGACAAGCCGTTTCGGCGCGCCTCTCAGGCCTTCCTTAACCTTTCAGGTTCCATAACTTGCCCGGGCCATTACCCGGAAAATGCCATCTTCCCCGGTTAAGCCCGAGACTGTCCCGCTTGTGTAGCGCGTTAGACGGGGGTCTAGGACATGGCAATTGGCTGGCCGGGGCGCCTGCTCGCCCGCTCGGCTCTTGTGTGCGTAACGCTGGCTCTGGCTGTCCTGGCCGGTCCAGCGTGGGCGCAGCGAAACGCCGGCGGACCGATCGCGCACGCGTTTGCCACGTCCCAAGAGGCGGCGCCCAAGCCGCGCACGCAATTCATCATCGGCCTCGAGCGCCAGGTGGAATTTCAGGTCTACTCGCTGACCAACCCCAACCGCGTCTTCGTCGAGCTGCCCGAAGTCGGGTTTCGGCTGCCGCCGCAGCCAGGGGCGGAGCCCATCGGCCTCGTCAAGTCGTTCCGCGGCGGCCTGTCCGCGCCTGGCAAGGCGCGTGTCGTCATCGACGTCACGGGCCCGGTGATCGTCGACAAGGCAAGCATCCAGAAACAGGGCGGCACGGCGCTGCTGACGCTCGAGATCGTGGCGGCCGATCGCCCCGCCGACATCGAGGCGGCAAACGCCAAGCGTGCCGAGATGCGGGCCGGAGCCTTCGGCCTCGGCGCGAGAGGCCTGCAGCCGCCGATGCCGAGGCCCGCGGTATCGCCGCAGATGCGCGCGCGGACCATGTTCAAGCCCGTCATCGTGCTCGACCCCGGTCACGGCGGCGATGACACGGGTGCGACCAAGCATGGCACGGTGGAGAAGAACGTGGTGCTCGCGTTCTCGCTCAAGCTGCGCGAGAAGCTGATGGCCACCGGCCGCTACCGGGTGCTGATGACGCGCGACCGGGACGTGTTCGTTGAGTTGCACGAGCGGCGCGCCTTCGCCGAGCGCCACAACGCCGCGCTGTTCGTTGCCGTGCATGCCGACTACGCGCAGGCGAGCGCACGCGGCGCCACCATCTATTCGCTGCGCGATTCCGTCGCCGAGGACCTGATGCGCTCCGCCAAGGGCGAGGTCAGCAAGACCGTTTTGTCGCGCGCGCCGCTGCGATTGGCCAAGGGCATCGAGGCCGATGCCGGCTCGGTGCGCCAGATCCTCGCCGATCTCGCCCGCCGCGAGGTGGAGATGACGCGCGACCGCACCAACGTGTTCGTCAAGTCGGTCATCGAATACATGGGCGAGAGCACCAACCTCAAGGACAACCCCGACCGTTCGGCCGCCTTCGTGGTGCTCAAGACGGCCAAGGTGCCCTCGATCCTGATCGAGCTCGGCTACGTCACCAACCAGCACGACGCCGAGATGCTGAAATCGGAAGCCTGGCGCGAGAAGGTGTCGGGCTCCATCGTCACCGCGATCGACAACTACTTCAGCCACAACCTGGTGGCGCGCATTCCGATGTAATTTGTCATCCCGGAATTTCGCGAAGCGAAATATCCGGGACCCAGGGGCCACGAATCCCACGCAAGATTTGAAGCACTGGGTCCCGGATATTTGCTGGCGCAAATTCCGGGATGACAAGAACAAAAAAGGCCGGCCCCGTGGGGTCGGCCTTGGTGCTTGTGGCCGGCGGCGGCTCGCACCACCCCGCCGGCAAAGCCGGATCAGCGCTTACTTGGAGGATGTTGACGCTGGTTCTTGCGCCAGAGAAGCACCCAGAGGAAATGCGGTTCGGGTTGGAGCGCGAGGCTCGCACGTGGGTCGAGCCGACTTGGGGACACGCCACACCGGTGACAGAGGCGCTTCATGTGTCACTCCATCTTAAGAGAGTGTGCTGTGCCGACCCTGCAGGGCCGCCGCCACGGGCAGATACGCGCCAAGAGCCGCGCACTTGCCGGGCCCAATCGCCCGGAAGCCACGCGGCCGCGACGGCCGTGCTCGAGTTGTCACAGAGGTTCGGGATGGGACCGCGAAAGCGTCGCGGTAACGTGAGTCCGAGAGTTGCCAGCGGCGGCCCCATCCAATCCCGCCTCGCCCTCGGCAATTCTGCAGTGCCTGCGTTGTGCATGCCTCGCTCAGATGCCCGGGAACCTGCGTTCCCCCGCGGCTCTGACGCGCACTATTTCAATGCTGGAGCACCTGTCCCTAGCGAGCGCCCCACCTCCAGCTGCAGTGCAGCACTCGACGTTAACGTTCTCTGACTCGGTTAACGAAAGGTTAACGCTTCGAGTTGCGCATGCCGCCCGTCTGCGCCGGCACGATCAAAGCCAGCTCCTCGGTCCCGGCCTCCACCTCGAGCGGGGTGGCGCCCGTCAGGTCGCCATCGATCTGCGTCGGCACGGGCTTGCGCGAGGTGATGCTCACCCGCGAGCAGGACAGCATCTCGACGTCGCCGCCCTTGCGGGCGTGCGCATGGAGCCGGCCCAGCGCCAGGCTCATCAGCTGGCCCAGCAGCTCCGACCGGTTTCGGGCCTTGAACAGGATCGCCTCCAGGCCGCGCTGATGGATGCCGGTATGCGACGTCAGCACGAAGCGTCCGCCATAGTGGCGGGCGTTGGTGATCACGGCCCAGCTGGCGGCGTGGCGGCGCCCGTCGATGGTCAAGGCGAGCGTGTCCATGTCGTGGATGATGGCGCCGACCAGCGGCCCGGCGTAGGCCGCCCTGCCGAGCCGGCACTTCAGGCCCTGGTCGAGAGCACCGACCACGCGCGCATCGAAGCCGGCGCCGGCCATCAGCAGGAAGGGCTCGCCGTTGGCGCGTGCGCAGGCGACGTTCACGACGGGGCCCTCGAGCAGCATCGGGGCGACCGAATCAACCGTGGCGCGCAGGCCGATCTCCTGGGCGAGAACATTGGCGGTGCCGACAGGGATGATCCCGAGCGGGATCGGCTGGTCGAGGAGCGCTGCCGCCACCTGGCGGATGGTGCCGTCGCCGCCCGCGGCGATGATCGCATCGCAGCCGCCCGAAGCCGCCGCGGCGCGTGCATCGGCGCGCAGGGCGCGAAAATCGCCGGGCATCGAGCGCGTGATGGTTGCTCCGGCACGCTGCAGCGCTGTGACCGTCGCCTCGAGCAGCGGTGCGCCCGTGACCCCGGCACCGGGGTTGAAGATCAGATGGAAGCGTCGGCGCATCGAGGATGGGCTGAGGGGTTCGGTCGCGCGAAGCGCGTACGCGTCGCTTATAGCAGTGGCGGTGACGCGCTCCAATTGGCGGTGGGTCGGGATGGGGCGTGCAAGCGGCCGCGCGGTCGGGCCGTGCCTTCAGCGGCCCCGCCGCCGGCACGGCGGCTACACGGGGTGAGTTGCAACGGGCAGGGAAGCTCACTGCGGACCGCTATCCCCCGCACGCCTTCGAGCGGCACTGGCGCAGTGATACGGATGGGGAGCGCAAGTGGGGGCTTGCGTGGGTCCCCGCCTGCGCGGGGATGACGATGCCGGGGCGGGAACGGCAAGTCTATTAACCGTGAGCGGAATATCTGGGCGACGCTTATACCCGCGGAATCCGGCTCAGACATAGTCGCGATTGCCTCGGGTCATGGGGCGGCGCCAACTGCAGAGCGCTCGTCCCGGCCTGCGATCCGGGGGTCGCGTTTGGGACACCCGGCTCAGGCGTTGGCCTGGGCTTCCTTCATGGCCTCGTGGCGCTCCTTGTCCTCCTTGCCCTTCACCGTCTCGTCGCGGTCGACGAGCTCGATGACGGCAACGGGGGCGGAGTCGCCGTAGCGGTAGCCGGCCTTGAGCACGCGCGTGTAGCCGCCGGCGCGTGCCTTGTAGCGCGGCGCCAGCGTGTCGAAGAGCTTCTTGACCATGGCCTCGTCACCCATGCGGGCCGCGGCCAGCCGGCGCGAGTTGAGGTCGCCGCGCTTGGCCAGCGTGATGTACCTGTCGATCACCCGCTTCAGGTCCTTGGCCTTGGCGAGCGTGGTGGTGATCTGCTCGTGCCGGATGAGGTCGGCGGCCAGGTTGGAGAACATGGCCTGGCGGTGCGCGCTTTGCCGGCCGAAGCGGCGGCCCAGCTTCCTGTGTCGCATGTGGCATTCCTTTCCGTTGTTGAAGCGAGGTTCTATGGCCTCGCGTTGATCTCCCTCTCCCCATGCTGAAGAAGCATGGGGAGAGGGAACTCTCAGTACTGATCCTCGAAGCGCTTGGCGAGATCCTCGATGTTGTCGGGCGGCCAGTTCGGCACCTCCATGCCGAGGTGGAGGCCCATGCTCGCCAGCACCTCCTTGATCTCGTTGAGTGATTTGCGCCCGAAGTTGGGCGTGCGCAGCATCTCCGCTTCCGTTTTCTGGATCAGGTCGCCGATGTAGACGATGTTGTCGTTCTTCAAGCAGTTGGCCGAGCGCACGGAGAGCTCGAGCTCGTCGACCTTTTTCAGAAGCGCGGCGTTGAAGGCGAGCTCGGGGTGCTTGGCGGTGTCCTCGATCGCCTTTTTCGGCTCCTCGAAATTGATGAACACCGCGAGCTGGTCCTGCAGCACGCGCGCGGCCAGCGCTACCGAGTCGTCGGGCGTGATCGAGCCGTCGGTCTCCACCGTCATGGTGAGCTTGTCGTAGTCGAGGATCTGGCCCTCGCGCGTGTTCTCGACCTTGTAGGAGACGCGCTTCACGGGGCTGTAGAGGCTGTCGACGGGGATCAGCCCGATCGGCGCATCGTCGGGCCGGTTGCGCTCGGCGGGCACGTAGCCCTTGCCCATTGTGGCCGTGAACTCCATGCGGATCGAGGCGCCCTGGTCGAGCGTGCAGATGACGTGATCGGGGTTGAGGATCTCGATCTCCGAGCTCGCCTCGATGTCGGATGCCTTGACGACGCCGGGGCCCTCCTTCTTCAGCACCATGCGCTTGACGCCGTCGGAGTGCTGGCGGAGCGCAATCTCCTTGATGTTGAGGATGATGTTGGTCACGTCCTCGCGCACGCCGGGGATCGAGGAGAACTCGTGCAGCACGCCGTCGATGTGCACGCTGGTGATGGCGGCGCCCTGGAGCGAGGAGAGCAGCACGCGCCGCAGCGCGTTGCCGAGCGTCATGCCGAAGCCGCGCTCCAGCGGCTCGGCGACGATGGTCGCCACCATGTTTCTCTGGCGGCCGGGCTGGATCTCGAGCTTGCTTGGCTTGATCAGGTCCTGCCAGTTTTTCTGCAATACGTTCGCCACGTTAGGCCTCGCGGGGTTTGGATGTCGTGGGAGCCCTGGAGCCTGTGACCGGCTCCATGCTCCGCGCTCATGAAAGGCTCAAATGCCCAAAGCCGGGCGGCTCATCACACGCGCCGGCGCTTCCTCGGCCGGCAGCCGTTGTGGGGAATGGAGGTGACGTCGCGGATCGAGGTGATCTGGAAGCCGACGGCCTGCAGCGCCCGGAGCGCCAACTCGCGGCCCGAGCCCGGCCCCATCACCTCGACTTCGAGGATCTTCATGCCATGCTCCATGGCCTTCTTGCCGGCATCCTCCGCCGCCATCTGCGCCGCGTAGGGCGTCGACTTGCGCGACCCCTTGAAGCCCATGGTGCCGGACGACGACCAGGCGATGGTGTTGCCCTGCGCGTCGGTGATGGTGATCATGGTGTTGTTGAAGGTGGCGCTGACGTGGGCCACGCCGGAGGAGATGTTCTTGCGCTCACGCCGGCGCGGCTTGGCGCGGCCGGCTTGCTGCTGCTCTTTGGCCATTCAGGTGGAACTCCAGGACGGATTTGGTGGCGGCAGGGCGCCGCTCGACGGCCGCTGCCGGGATGCGAGTGAGAGACGCGAAATCAGGTCACCTTTTTCTTGCCGGCGATCGGCCGCGCCGGGCCCTTGCGCGTGCGCGCATTGGTGTGGGTGCGCTGCCCCCGGACCGGCAGCCCGCGGCGATGGCGCAGGCCGCGATAGCAGCCAAGATCCATCAGCCGCTTGATGTTCATGGCCGTGTCGCGCCGCAGATCGCCTTCCACGACGAAGTCGCGGTCGATGGTCTCGCGGATCTGCAGCACCTCGGCGTCCGTCAGGTCGTTGACGCGACGCATGTCCGGAATGCCGACCTTCTGGCAGATCTGCTGGGCCCGTTTGGGCCCAACGCCGTAGATGTACTGGAGTGCAATGACGACGCGCTTCTGCGTCGGAATGTTCACGCCTGCAATACGGGCCACGTCCTACTCCCGAGAAACGGCGCCGCTCGATCCGTCCGGGGTCGCCCGCCGCTTCGAGCCCGGACATACGACTCAAACGCATGCGCACGGGCCCCCGGCGTTCTCTGCGCCGGCCCCGATCGCTTGCGTCCCTAGTCGCGAAAGTGGTGGTCTTTTAACGTGTACAACCGGCCCCGTCAACAGCCCAGAAGCGACTGTCTGACTTGAACAAATTCGCCCGCATCCCTCATTTGAGCTTGTCCAGGAGGGCGCCGATCCCGCCGGCCACCTCCTGGATCGAGCCCATGCCGTCGACAGACTTTAGGCTGCCCTTGCAGTAGTAGTAGCCGATCAGCGGCGAGGTCTCGCGGTAGTAGACCATCAGGCGGTTCGTCACCGTTTCCGGCGTGTCGTCGTCTCGCCGCGTGAAGCTCCTGCCCTGGCACACGTCGCAGACGTCCCGAACCTTGGGGCGGTGGAACCTGTCGTGGTAGCTCGCGCCACAGCTGGCGCAGGCGAAACGGCCGACGATGCGCTCGATGAGACGCCGGTCGTCGACCTTGATCTCCACCACCACATCGAGCTTTTTCTTCTTTTCCTTCATCAGCTTATCGAGCGCGTCGGCCTGGGCCAGAGTGCGCGGGAAACCGTCGAAGATGACGCCCTTGGCGCAGTCGGACTGGTCGATGCGCTCCGCGATCACCTGCACGACGATGGCGTCGGGAACGAGGTCGCCGCGTTCCATGACCACCTTCGCCTCGCGGCCGATTGAGCTGCCGGAGGCCGCCGCGGCTCTCAGCATGTCTCCGGTCGAAAGCTGGACGAGCCCATACTTGGCGGCGATGCCCTTGGCCTGAGTGCCTTTCCCCGCCCCCGGCGGCCCCAGCAGAATGAGGTTCATCGCCTCGTCGCCCCCCTGAGCTTCGCCTTCTTGATGAGGCCCTCGTACTGGTGCGCCAGGAGATGGCTCTGGACCTGAGCCACCGTGTCCATCGTCACGGAGACGGCAATCAGCAGCGACGTGCCGCCGAAATAGAACGGGACGCCGGCATAGGAGATCAGGAACTCCGGCAGCACGCAAACGCCCGCCAGATAGAGGGCGCCGACCACCGTGATGCGTGTCAGTACATAGTCGATGAACTCGGCGGTCTTGGCGCCCGGCCGGATGCCGGGCAGGAAGCCGCCGTATTTGCGCAGGTTGTCCGCCGTCTCCTGAGGGTTGAACACGATGGCCGTATAGAAGAAAGCGAAGAACACGATCAGGCTGACGTAGACGATGAGATAGAGCGGCTGGCCGCGGCCAAGCGAGGCGGTAATGGCGTTGAGCCACTCGGGCCCGGCACCGGCGCTGAACTGCGCCACCGTGATGGGCAGCAGCAGCAGCGAGGAGGCAAAGATCGGGGGGATCACGCCCGACGAATTGAGCTTCAAGGGCAAATGCGAGGCGTCTCCCTGGAACATGCGGTTGCCCATCTGCCGCTTGGGATACTGGATCAGGAGCCGCCGCTGGGCGCGCTCGATGAAGACGATGGCCGCGACCACCGCCAGCATCAGCACGAGCAGCGCAATAAGCAGAGGCCAGGAGATGGCGCCCTGCCGCGACAGCTCGAGAAGGCCCGCAAGCGCGCTCGGCAGGCCGGCCACGATCCCCGACATGATGATGAGCGAGGTGCCGTTGCCGACGCCGCGCGCGGTGATCTGCTCGCCGAGCCACATCAGGAAAATGGTGCCGCCGACGAGGCTGACCACGGTGGTGATGCGGAAGAACCAGCCCGGATCTATCACCACCGGCCCGGCCTGGCTGCGCGACCCCTCGAGGCCATAGGCGATGCCATAGGCCTGGAAGGCCGCCAGCGCGACCGTCAGATAGCGGGTGTACTGGTTGATCTGCTTGCGGCCCTGCTCGCCTTCCTTCTTGAGCTGCTCCAGCGACGGCACCACGCTCGTCATGAGCTGCATGATGATGGAAGCCGAGATGTAGGGCATGATGTTGAGCGCGAAGATCGCCATGCGGCCGACCGCGCCACCCGAGAACATGTTGAACATGCCAAGGATGCCCGAGGACTGCTGATGGAAGGCTTCGGCGAAGGCCACCGGGTTGATGCCGGGCGTCGGGATATAGGTGCCCAGCCGGTAGATCACCAGCGCGCCGAGCGTGAACCAGATCCGCCGCTTGAGTTCTTCGGCTTTGGCGAACGACCCGAAGTTGAGGTTCGCGGCAAGTTGCTCGGCAGCGGAAACCATCGCATTCCTCCCGGCCCGGCCCTACCTGGGTTGCCGGGGCCTCGTCTCAAACATGGGGCGGTCTCCCCGGTGGCGCAAGCGCCTGAACCAGGGGCATTCCGCCCGCGGCAAGGCTCTCGGTCCGTTGTGCCGCCCAGGCCACGCGACATCCCGCGCGCCGCAGGCCTAGTGTCCCGATTGCGAAGTTCGCCTGTGCTCAACTCTCAGGTCCCGAGCGAACTTCGCAATCACAAGGGACACTAAATCTCAGCTTTGCCAGTGTGATTCAAATCGAGAAATTCGCTCCGAGTGAGACCGCGCGCGCCGGCGAACTTCTCGATCATCACACTAGTCCTCGCTCGACGCCGGCTTGGCCTTGGACGTCTTGGCCTTTTTGGCCGCCGTTTTCTTGCGCTTGGCCTCGTCCGCCGGGAGCACCTTCCTCTCGATCAGCGTGATGGAGCCTCCCGCCTTCTCGACCGCCGCCTTGGCGCTGGCCGTGGCGTGATCGACGGTGAGCGCGAGTTTTGCCTTGAGCTCGCCGTCACCCAGCACGCGAACACCGTCCATGCGCCGTCGGAAGATGCCGGCGGCCACCAGCGCCGCCACGTCGATGGTCTTGGCGGCATCGATCCGGCCCTCATCGACCGCCTGCTGCAGGCGGCCGATGTTGATCTCGTTGTATTCCCGCTGGTTGCGCTTGTTGAAGCCGCGCTTGGGCAGGCGCCGATGCAGCGGCATCTGGCCGCCCTCGAAGCCGCCCAGCCGCACGCCCGCGCGCGCGGTCTGGCCCTTGCCGCCGCGGCCGCCGGTCTTGCCGACGCCGGAGCCGATGCCGCGGCCGATGCGCAGCCGGAACTTGCGCGCGCCGGGGTTGTCCTTGAGCTCATTGAGGCGCATGGGTCCCGCGCTCCTTGATGGTTACGCCTTGTCCTCGACCACGCGGACGAGGTGGCTCACTTTGTGGATCATGCCGCGCACGGCTGGGGTATCCTCCAGCGTGCGCCTGCGGCGCAGCTTGTTGAGGCCGAGGCCGATCAGCGTCTGCTCCTGGCTCTTGGGCCGCCGGCTGGGGCTCGCGATCTGCTCGATCGTGACCGTCTTGCCGGATTTACTCGGTGCCATCTCGCAAACCTCAAGCCGTTTCCGCGGCCGCGTCGGCGTCGCCGGCGGTATCGCGGCGCCGTGCCACGATCTCGCTCACGACCTTGCCGCGCCGCTTGGCGACGGCACGCGGATTCTCCTGCCCCTTGAGCGCATCGAAGGTGGCGCGCACCATGTTGTAGGGGTTGGTGCTGCCCAGCGACTTGGCCACCACGTCCTTGATGCCCAGCATCTCGCATACCGCGCGCGCGGGGCCGCCGGCGATGACGCCGGTGCCCGGGGGCGCCGAGCGCAAGACCACCTTGCCCGCCCCGTGGCGTCCTTCCGAGTCGTGGTGCAGCGTGCGGCCCTCGCGCAACGGCACGCGCACCAGACCACGACGCGCCGCCTCGGTCGCCTTGCGGATCGCCTCCGGCACCTCGCGCGCCTTGCCGTGGCCGAAGCCGACGCGGCCCTTCTGGTCGCCGACGACGACGAGGGCCGCGAAACCGAAACGCTTGCCGCCCTTCACCACCTTGGCGACGCGGTTGATGTGCACGAGCTTGTCTTGGAACTCGCTGTCGCGCTCCTCGCGATCGCGGCCCCGGTCTCTTTGTGGACGTGCCACTGCGCTGCCCTTCCTTGTTGGTAGCTCGTTAGAAGCTCAGGCCGCCTTCGCGGGCACCGTCGGCGAGCGCCTTGATGCGGCCGTGGAACCTGTAGGCGCCGCGATCGAACACGACGTTGGCGATGCCGGCCTGCTTGGCCCGCTCCGCCAACAGCTTGCCGACGGCACCGGCCGCCGCCTTGTCCGCGCCGGTCTTCAGGCTCGTCCTCAGGTCCTTCTCGAGGCTCGAGGCCGCAGCCAGCGTGCGTCCCGCCGCGTCATCGATGATCTGGGCATAGATGTGCTTGGAGGAACGGTGCACGGACAGCCGCGGGCGACCCTTCGCATTTTTCCGAAGCGTCCCGCGAACGCGCCGCTTGCGCCGTTCGAACTGGTTCAACCTGCCGAGCATGGCAACGGCCTCACTTCTTCTTGCCTTCCTTGCGGTGGATATACTCCCCGCGGTAGCGGATGCCTTTGCCCTGATAGGGCTCCGGCGGACGCGATGCGCGGATCTCGGCGGCGACCTGGCCCACCTTCTGCTTGTCGATGCCGGAGACCTCCACGACCTCCTGCTTGGCGCCGGCGACCTTCACGTCCACGCCGGCGGGAATCTTGTGCACGACGTCGTGGCTGAAGCCGACCTGCAGGGTCAGGCTGTCCTTGCCCTTCATCGACGCGCGGAAGCCGACGCCGTGGATCTCCAGCGTGTGCGAATAGCCCTTGGTGACGCCGTCCATGAGGTTGACGATCTGCGTGCGCGACATGCCCCACATGGACTGGGCCCGCTTGCTCTCCTCGCGCGGCTTCACCGCGATGCCGTCCGCCGTCTTCTCCACGGCGATCAGCTCCGGGCAGGAGAAGGAGAGTTCGCCCTTGGGGCCCTTCACCTTCACCGTCTGGCCGGCGACCGTCGCCGTGACGCCCGCCGGGACCGGAACAGGATTTCTACCGATGCGTGACATGCTCGTTCCTCAAACCTTCAAGCCGGCCTGACCCCGCCTTTAGAAGACGTTGCACAGGATCTCGCCGCCGACATTCTCCTCGCGCGCCTTGGAATCCGACATCACCCCCTTGGGCGTGGACAGGATGGCGACGCCCAGCCCGTTGGCGACGGTCTCGAGGTCGCGCACGGCTGAGTAGACACGCCGGCCCGGCTTCGACACGCGCTTGATCTCGCGGATCGCGGGCTGGCCGTTGGCGTACTTGAGCTCGATCTCCAGCTCCGCCAGGCCGCTTTTGTGGTCGATCCTGGCGTAGCCGCGGATATAGCCCTCATCGACCAGCACGTCGAGCACGCGGGCGCGCAGGTTCGACGCCGGCGTCGACACCTTGGGGCGCCGGCGCTGCTGGGCGTTGCGGATGCGGGTCAGGAGATCGCCGAGCGGGTCGTTCATCGTCATTCGCCTCCACTTACCAGCTCGACTTGACCATGCCCGGGATCAGGCCCTGGCTCGCCAGCTCGCGCAGCATGTTCCGGCACACCCTGAGCTTGCGGTAGTAGCCGCGCGCGCGGCCCGTGAGCTCGCAGCGGTTGCGGATGCGCGTGGCCGAACTGTTGCGCGGCAGTTGCGACAGCTTGAGCCGGGCAGCGAAGCGCTCCTCCGCGGGCTTGTTCAGGTCGCCCGCGAGTTCCTTCAGCTTTTTGCGCTTGCCCGCGTACTGCGCGACCATCTTTCTGCGCCTGTTGTTTTTGTTGACCGAGCTCTGCTTTGCCATTCAGTCCTCCAAGGGCCGCCGGCGGCCCCCAACTCCTGCTAGGTTCGGAAAGGGAAATTGAAGCCGCGCAGGAGCGCGCGAGCCTCGTCGTCGCTTCTTGCCGTGGTGCACACGATCACGTCGAGGCCCCGGATCTCGTCGACCTGGTCGTAGTCGATCTCGGGGAAGACGATGTGCTCCCTGAGCCCCATGGAGAAGTTGCCGCGGCCATCGAAGCTCTTGGGGTTGAGCCCGCGAAAATCCTTCACCCGCGGCAGGGCGATGGTCACCAGCCGGTCGATGAACTCGTACATGCGGTAGCCGCGCAGCGTCACCTTGCAGCCGATCGGCATGCCGTCGCGCAGCTTGTAGTTGGCGACCGACTTGCGCGCACGCGTGACCACGGCGCGCTGGCCGGCGATCATGGTGAGCTCCTTGGCCGCCGCATCGACCTTCTTGCGGTCGTTGACCCCCTCGCCCACGCCCATGTTGAGCACGATCTTGTCGATGCGCGGCACCTGCATGGGGTTGGCGTAGCCGAACGACTTCGTCATCTCGTCGCGCACCACCTTGTCGTAGTGCGACTTGAGGCGCGGCCGGTAGTCCTTCGGACGCGGCGCAGCGGCTGCCGCCTTCTCGGCCTTCGGCGCGCGCCGGTCGCCCTTGGGCGCACCTTTGCCGCCCTTGGCCTGCCTGGCGGGCTTCTCGCCTTCCGGGGCCGCGCCCTTGGCGGGCTTGTCGGGCTTGGGCGGCTTTGCCGGTTTGTCGTTGTCGGCCATGGCTACCTCTTCTCGGCGATGTCTTCGCCGGAACGCTTGGCAAAGCGCACCTTGCGACCGTCGGCCAGCATCTTGAAACCGACGCGGGTGGGCTTGCCGTCCTTGGGATCCTCCACCGCGATGTTGGAGAGATGGATCGACGCCTCCTTGGAGATGATGCCGCCCTCCTGGCTCGCCGACTGCTTCTGATGCCGGCGCACCACGTTGACGCCGCGCACGAGCGCCCGGCTCTCCCGCGGCATGACCCGGATCACCTCGCCCTTCTTGCCCTTGTCGCGGCCGGCGAGCACGACCACCTGGTCGCCCTTCTTGATCCTGGCACCCATCTCACAGCACCTCAGGCGCGAGGCTGACGATCTTCATGTGGTTCTTGGACCGAAGCTCGCGCGTGACCGGTCCGAAGATGCGCGTGCCGATCGGCTCGCCCTGCGGGTTGATCAGCACGGCGGCATTGCGGTCAAAGCGGATCAGCGACCCGTCCGGGCGGCGCACACCCTTGGCCGTGCGCACGATCACGGCCTTCATGACCTGGCCCTTCTTGACGCGCCCACGCGGGATCGCCTCCTTGATGGTGACGACGATGGTGTCGCCGACGGTGGCATACTTGCGTTTCGACCCGCCCAGCACCTTGATGCACTGCAGACGGCGCGCGCCGGAATTGTCGGCCACGTCGAGATTGCTCTCCATCTGGATCATCGATCCAACCCTTGTCCCGCAGTCATCCACCCACACGAGAGCCCATCCCGGTGTCCCGGGCCGAGCCTCACGCCTTCCTGTCCTTGAGCACCACCCAGCGCTTGGTCCTCGAGATCGGCCGGCTCTCCTGGATCCAGACGATGTCGCCCACCTTGAAGGTGCTCTCCTCGTCGTGGGCATGGAAATTCTTCGTCCGCCGCACGGTCTTCTTGAACAGCGGGTGCGTATAGCGCCGCTCCACCTGGACCACGACGGTCTTGGTGTTCTTGTCGGAAACCACCACGCCCTGCATAACGCGTCTCGGCATCGCCTCAAGCCCCTTTGCCGCCGCGGCCGTCCTGGCCGTTGCGCTTCTCGGTTTGCACGGTCTTGATGCGGGCAATGTCACGCCGCACCTCGCGCACGCGCGATGTGTTCTCGAGCTGACCCGACGCCCGCTGGAAGCGCAGGTTGAACTGCTCCTTCTTCAGCTTTCCCAGCTGCTCGTCGAGCTGGTCGGGCGTCTGCTGTCTGAACTCGCTTGCCTTCATGACCATCTCGCCCGCTCCTCAGGCCTGCCGCTTGACGATGCGCGTCTTGATCGGCAGCTTGGCCGCGCCGAGCCCCAAGGCTTCACGCGCGGTTGCCTCCGTCACGCCGTCGAGCTCGAACATGATGCGGCCCGGTTTGACGCGGGCAACCCAAAGCTCCGGCGCGCCCTTGCCTGACCCCATGCGCACCTCGGCCGGCTTCTTCGTCACCGGCACGTCCGGGAAGATGCGGATCCACACGCGGCCTGCGCGCTTCATGCCGCGCGTGATGGCCCGCCGCGCCGCCTCGATCTGCCGCGCCGTGAGGCGATCGGGCTCGACCGCCTTGAGGCCGAACGAGCCGAAGTTGAGCTCGGTGCCGCCCTTGGCGTTGCCGTGGATGCGGCCCTTGTGGGCCTTGCGATACTTGGTGCGTGCTGGCTGCAGCATGGGAGCGGTTTCCTATCGGCCGATCACTATTCCGCGCCCTGGCGCTCGCCGGCCCAGTCGCCGCCGCCACCACGCCGCCGCCCGCCGCCACCGCCGCCTTCCTGGGCTTCGATAGCGCGCCTCTCGGCGGCCATCGGATCATGCTCCATGATCTCGCCCTTGAAGATCCACACCTTGACGCCGATGACGCCGTAGGCCGTCTGCGCGAGGCCGTAGCCGAAATCGATGTCGGCCCTCAGCGTATGCAGGGGCACGCGACCCTCGCGGTACCACTCGACGCGGGCGATCTCGGCGCCGCCGAGCCGCCCCGAGCAGTTGATGCGGATGCCGAGCGCACCCAGTCGGATCGCCGACTGCACCGCCCGCTTCATGGCGCGGCGGAAGGCGACGCGCCGCTCGAGCTGCTGGGCAATTGTTTCCGCCACCAGCGTGGCGTCGACCTCGGGCTTCCTGACCTCGACGATGTTGAGATGCACCTCGGACTGGGTGAGCCTGGCAAGCTCGCCCCTGAGCTTCTCGATGTCGGCGCCCTTCTTGCCGATCAGCACGCCGGGCCGGGCCGTGTGCACGGTGACGCGGCACTTCTTGTGCGGCCGCTCGATCACCACCTTGGAGATACCGCCTTGGCGGCGCTGTTGGAGGATGTGGTCGCGGATCTTGATGTCCTCGTGCAGCAGCCTGCCGTACTCGCCGCGGCTGGCGAACCAGCGGCTGTCCCAGGTCCGGTTGATGCCGACACGCAGCCCGACGGGATTGACCTTGTGACCCATTATTCGGCGTCCTCTGCTTGGGCTTGCTCGGGTTTGGCCTTCACCACCACGGTGAGCTGCGCGAAAGGCTTCTCGATCGGGCTCATGCGGCCGCGGCCGCGCGCGTGAAAGCGGGTGAGGACCAGGTTCTTGCCCACGTGGGCCTCGCTCACCACCAGATCATCGACGTCCAGGCCGTGATTGTTCTCGGCGTTGGCCACCGCGCTCATCACGCACTTGCGCACGTCCTTGGCAATGCGCTTCCTCGAGAACTCGAGGTCGGCCAGCGCCATATTGACCTTCTTGCCGCGGATCATCTGCGCGACGAGGTTGAGCTTCTGCGGCGAGACCCTGAGGTTCCTCGTCACGGCCTTCGCCTCGTCGTCCGAAAGGTCGCGGTCTCGTTTCTTCTTGCCCATATCAGCCGGCCTTCACTCGCATTCGCCGTTGTCTTGTCTCGCAGCCACTATGTCTTCGCCCGCACCGCGCGCTTGTCGCCGCTGTGGCCGTGGAACGTGCGGGTCGGCGCAAACTCGCCGAACTTGTGGCCGATCATGTCCTCGGTAACGTTTACGGGTATGTGCTTTTGGCCGTTGTGGACGCCGAAGGTGAGGCCCACGAACTGCGGCAGGATGGTCGAGCGCCGGCTCCAGATCTTGATGATCTCGTTGCGGCCCGACTGGCGCACCTTGTCGGCCTTCTTCAGAAGAAAGCCGTCGACGAAGGGGCCCTTGGAGACTGAACGTGCCATGGGTCGTTCCTACTTCGCTTTCTGGCGCGGCCGGATGATGAACCGGTCGGTCGCCTTGTTCTTGCGCGTCTTGGCGCCCTTGGTCGGCTTGCCCCACGGGGTGGCCCAATGCTTGCCGCCCTTGGTGCGGCCGCCGTTGGGGTGATCGACAGGGTTCATGGCGGTCGAACGCACGGTCGGCCGCGTCCCCCGCCAGCGCGTGCGGCCGGCCTTGCCGGTCGACTCGTTCATGTGATCGGGGTTGGAGACGGCACCCACCGTCGCCATGCACTCGGCACGCACGCGGCGCGTCTCGCCCGAGTTGAGCCGCAGGATCGCCCAGCCGGCATCGCGGCCGACGAGTTGTCCATAGGCACCGGCCGAGCGCGCGATCTTGCCGCCGCCGCCGGCCTTGAGCTCGATGTTGTGCACGATGGTGCCGACCGGCAGGGAGGCGAGCTGCATGGCATTGCCGGGCTTCACGTCCGCCTTGACGCCGGCCACCACCGTGTCGCCCTGAGCCAAGCGCTGCGGCGCCAGAATGTAGGCCATGGTGCCGTCCTGATATTTGAGGAGGGCGATGAAGGCCGTGCGGTTGGGATCGTACTCCAGCCGTTCCACCTTGGCCGGCATGTCGTGCTTGGTCCGGCGGAAATCGACCTTGCGGTAGGCCTGCTTGTGCCCGCCGCCGATGTGGCGCGTGGTGATGCGGCCGAAGTTGTTGCGGCCGCCCGACTTGGTCTTGCCCTCGGTCAGCATCTTGATCGGCGCGCCCTTCCACAGCTGGCGCCGGTCGACGAGCACGAGCTGGCGCATGCTCGGCGTGGTGGGACGGTAGGTCTTGAGTGCCATCGTCGCCTCCTACAGACCCGTCGTCACGTCGATCGAGTGGCCCTCTTCGAGGGTCACCACCGCACGCTTGACGTCGCTCTGCCGGGCTCGGATGTTCCGGAACGTCTTCAGCTTGCCCTTGCGCAGGTTGGTGTTCACCGCCTTGACCTTGACGTTGAAGAGCTTCTCCACCGCCGCCTTGATCTCGGGCTTGGAGGCATCGCGCGCCACCTTGAAGACCACCTGGTTGAACTCGGAGACGAGCGTCGCCTTCTCCGTGATCACGGGCGCGCGGATGACGTCGTGGATGTCCTTTTTCTTCTTGGTCATTTGAAGCGCGCCTCCAGCGCCGCCACCGCCGCCTTGGTCAGCACCAGGGACTTGCGGCGCAGAATGTCGTAAACGTTGATGCCCTGCACGGGCAGCACGTCGATGTTTGGGATATTGCGCGCGGCCCTGGCGAACGCCGGCTCGATCTCGGCGCCGTCGATGATCAGCGCGTTGGTGAGATCAAGCTTGCCGAAGCTCTCCTTGAGCCCCTTGGTCTTGCCATCCTGCGATGTGCATTTGTCCAGCACGACGATCTCGCCCGCCTTGGCCTTGGCCGAGAGCGCGTGCCTGAGAGCCAGCGCGCGCACCTTCTTCGGCAGCTCGATGGCGTGGCTGCGGGGCTTGGGGCCGAACGCCTTGCCGCCGCCTCGCCACTGCGGCACGGACTTGTCGCCATGCCGGGCGCCGCCGGTGCCCTTCTGCCGGTACATCTTCTTGCCGGTGACCGTGATCTCGGAGCGGTCCTGCACGTGGTGTGTGCCGGCCATCCGCTTCAGCTGCTGATAGCGGACCATGCGATGGATCAAGTCCTTGCGGGGCTCGAGCCCGAAGATGGCGTCGTCGAGCTCCAGCTCGCCGGCGCTGCCGGCCTCGAGCGTTTTAACGGCGGCCTTCATGGCGTGGGCTCCTGGGACTCCGTCTTGGCGGCCTCGACCGCAGCGCCTGCCTGGCCGTCCTTGCCTTCGTCCGTCGCGCCCAGAGCGCGGAAGGCCCCGGGCTTGGGGGCTTCCTTATGCAGAGGCTTCTTCACCGCGTCGCGCACCAGCACCCAGCCGCCCTTGGCGCCCGGCACCGCGCCGCGCACCAGGAGCAGGCCGCGTTCCTTGTCGGTCTGGACGACCTCGAGGTTCTGCGTCGTCACCCGCACGTCACCCATGTGGCCGGCCATCTTCTTGCCTTTGAACACCTTGCCGGGGTCCTGGCGCTGGCCGGTGGAGCCGTGGCTGCGATGCACCACCGAGACACCATGCGTGGCGCGCAATCCGGAAAAACTCCAGCGCTTCATGGGGCCCTGGAAGCCCTTGCCCTGGTTGGTGCCGGTCACGTCGACGAGCTGGCCCTTGACGAAGTGGTCCGCGGTGATCTCGGCGCCAACCTCGATCAGGTTGTCGGGGCTCACGCGGAACTCGGCCACCCGGCGCTTGGGCTCGACCTTGACCACGGCAAAGCTCTCGCGCTCGGGACGCGTCACCCGGCTCGCCTTGCGGGTGCCGGCACCGAGTTGCAGGGCCGTGTAGCCGTTCTTCTCTTCCGTGCGATGCGCCAGCACCTGCACCTTCTCCAGCTTCAGCACGGTGACGGGGATATGCTCGCCGCCGTCCGTGAAGACGCGGGTCATGCCCACCTTCTGCGCGATCACTCCGGAACGCATGTTCCGTTTTCCTTCCTTGCAGCCTTACAGCTTGATCTCGACGTCGACGCCCGCGGCAAGATCGAGCTTCATCAACGCGTCCACCGTCTGCGGCGTGGGATCGACGATATCGAGCAGCCGCTTGTGCGTGCGCATCTCGAACTGCTCGCGGCTCTTCTTGTCGATGTGCGGCGACCGGTTGACCGTGAAACGCTCGATCCGCGTCGGCAGCGGGATGGGCCCGCGCACTTCGGCGCCGGTTCGCTTGGCCGTGTTGACGATCTCGCGCGTCGAGGCATCGAGCACGCGATGATCGAAGGCCTTCAAGCGGATCCTGATATTCTGACTTTGCATCGAAGTGCACCTACCCCAAAGCTAAGGGCGCCCGACTGCCGGGCGCCCCTGATCTCCTCATTCGATAATGGATGTGACGACGCCGGCACCGACCGTGCGGCCGCCCTCGCGGATGGCAAAGCGAAGCTTCTCCTCCATCGCTATCGGCGTGATCAGCTCGATCGTCACCGCAACGTTGTCGCCCGGCATCACCATCTCCGTGCCCTCCGGCAGCGCAACCACGCCCGTCACATCGGTCGTGCGGAAGTAGAACTGGGGACGGTAGTTCGTGAAGAACGGCGTGTGACGCCCACCCTCCTCCTTCGTCAGGATATACGCCTCCGCCTTGAACTTCTTGTGCGGTTTGATCGAGCCCGGCTTGCACAGCACCTGACCCCGCTCAACCGCGTTCTTGTCGATGCCGCGCAGCAGACAGCCCACGTTGTCGCCAGCCTCGCCAGAGTCCAGCAACTTGCGGAACATCTCGACGCCCGTCACCACGCACTTTTGCGTGTCGCGCAGGCCCACGATCTCCACCTCCTCGCCGACCTTCACCGTGCCGCGCTCGATCCGGCCCGTCACGACCGTGCCGCGGCCCGAAATCGAGAACACGTCCTCGATCGGCATCAGGAACGGCTGGTCCTTCGGACGCTCAGGCAGCGGGATATACGTGTCGATCGCGTCGAACAGCTTCAGGATCGCCTGGTCGGCAAGCTCGCCCTTCTCGCCATTCAGGGCCTTGATCGCCGAACCCCGGATCACGGGAACGTCGTCGCCGGGGAACTGGTACTTCACCAGAAGCTCGCGCACCTCCATCTCGACAAGGTCGAGCAACTCGGGGTCGTCAACCGCGTCGCACTTGTTCAGGAACACGACGATGTAGGGAACACCGACCTGGCGCGCCAAGAGAATGTGCTCGCGCGTCTGCGGCATCGGGCCGTCGACGGCCGACACCACCAGGATCGCACCGTCCATCTGCGCCGCGCCCGTGATCATGTTCTTGACGTAGTCGGCATGGCCAGGGCAGTCGACGTGGGCGTAGTGGCGCTTGGCCGTCGAGTACTCCACGTGGGACGTGGCAATCGTCAGGATCTTGGTCGGATCGCGCCGGCCCTGGCTCTCGGAGGCCTTCGCCACCTGGTCGTAGGAAACGGCCGTCGCCGTCCAGCCCTGGTCCGCAGACACCCGCGTCAAAGCCGCCGTCAGCGTCGTCTTGCCGTGATCAACGTGACCAATCGTCCCCACGTTGCAGTGCGGCTTGGAACGGTCAAACTTCGCTTTGGCCATCAGGGCTCTCCCACATCTTCGCTTCGCACCGGCCCGGCGGGAGCCGGCCCGAACTTTCGCTCCTCAACTCTCAAGCGTACTTCGCCTTCACCTCTTCAGCCACGTTGCGCGGAACCTCCGCGTAGTGCGCGAACTGCATCGTGTACATCGCCCGGCCCTGACTCATGGACCTGAGCTGGCTCACGTAGCCGAACATGTTGGCGAGCGGCACGTTGGCGCGGATGACGGTGGCGTTGCCGCGCATCTCCTGGCTGCGAATCTGGCCGCGGCGGCTATTGATGTCGCCGATCACGCTGCCGACGAAATCGCCGGGCGATACCACCTCGACGTCCATGATCGGCTCGAGCAGCTTGACGCCGGCTTTCATGGCACCCTCGCGCATGGCGGTGCGCGCGGCGATCTCGAAGGCGATGGCGCTCGAATCCACCTCGTGGAAGTCGCCGTCGTACAAGGTCACCTTGGTGTCGACCATGGGGAAACCGATCAGCACGCCCGAATCCCACACGCCCTGCACGCCCTTCGCGACGCCGGGGATGTATTCCTTCGGTACCGCGCCACCGACGATCTCACTCTCGAATTCGTTGCCCGACCCCGGCGCGCCGGGCTCGAGGCGGAGCTTGACGCGCGCAAACTGGCCGGTGCCGCCGGTCTGCTTCTTGTGCGTGTAGTCGACCTCGGTCGACCGCGCCAAGGTCTCGCGGTAGGCCACCTGCGGCGCGCCGACGTTGACCTCGACCTTGTGCGTGCGCTTGAGGATGTCGACCTTGATGTCGAGGTGCAGTTCGCCCATGCCCTTGATGATGGTCTCGCCGCTCTCCTGGTCGGTGGTCACACGGAACGAGGGATCCTCGGCGGAAAGCCTGGCGAGCGCGACGCCCATCTTCTCCACGTCCGCCTTGGTCTTTGGCTCGATTTTCATCTCGATGACGGGGTTGGGGAAGTCCATCTTCTCGAGCAGCACCGGCTTGTTCGGGTCGGAGAGCGTCTCGCCCGTGCGCGTATCCTTGAGGCCGGCAAGCGCGATGATGTCGCCCGCGTAGGCCTCGTCGATCTGCTCGCGATCGTCGGCGTGCATGAGATACATGCGTCCGACCCGCTCCTTGCGGTCGCGCGTCGTGTTGGCGAGCGCCATGCCGCTCTTCACCGTGCCGGAGTAGACGCGGCAGAAGGTGATGGAGCCGACGTGCGGATCGTCCATGATCTTGAACGCGAGCATCGACAGGGGATCGGTGTCGATCGGCCGCCGCACCGCCGGCTCGTCGGTCTTGACGTCGATCGCCTCGAAGGCCTCGCGGTCGTTCGGCGAGGGCAGATAGTCGACGACGGCATCGAGCAGGGGCTGCACGCCCTTGTTCTTGAAGGCCGAGCCGCACAGCATCGGATAAAAGACGCGGTTGACGGTGGCCTTGCGGATCAGCCGCTTCAGGGTCGCGACGTCGGGCTCCTTGCCGTCGAGGTAGGCGGCCATCGCGTCGTCGTCCATCTCGACGGCAGCCTCGATCATCTCCGCGCGCAGCTCGGCGGCCCGCGCCTGGAGCTCGGCCGGGATCTCCGTCTCGTGGAACTTGGCGCCCTTGTCCTCGCCCTCCCAGATGATCGCCTTCATCTTGAGGAGATCGACGACGCCCTTGAAGTTGGCCTCGGCCCCCACCGGGATCTGCAGGGGAACCGGACGCGCGCCCAGCTTGCTGACGATCTCGTCGACGCACTGCTGGAAGTCTGCGCCGGTCTTGTCCATCTTGTTGGCGAAGATGATGCGCGGCACCTCGTACTTGTCACCCTGGCGCCAGACCGTCTCGGTCTGGGGCTCGACGCCCTGGTTGCCGTCGAGCACGCAAACGGCCCCGTCGAGCACGCGCAGCGAGCGCTCCACCTCGATGGTGAAGTCGACGTGGCCCGGGGTGTCGATGATGTTGAGGCGCCTGCCCTCCCAGAAACAGGTGGTGGCGGCCGAGGTGATGGTGATGCCGCGCTCCTGCTCCTGCTCCATGTAATCCATGGTCGCAGCGCCCTCGTGCACCTCGCCGATCTTATAGGTCTTGCCCGTGTAGTAGAGGATCCGCTCCGTCGTAGTCGTCTTGCCGGCATCGATGTGGGCCATGATGCCGAAGTTGCGGTAGTCCTCAATGTTGTGCTTGCGTGGCATGATCGTGTGCGGTCCGTGTCACCAGCGGTAATGGGAGAAGGCCCGGTTGGCCTCTGCCATCTTGTGCGTGTCCTCCCGCTTTTTCACCGCCGAGCCGCGATTGTTGGCGGCATCGAGAAGTTCGCCCGACAGGCGCTCCTCCATGGTGTTTTCGTTGCGGCTGCGCGCAGCCGTGATCAGCCAGCGAATGGCCAGCGCCTGCCGGCGCTCGTTCCTCACCTCCACCGGCACCTGATAGGTGGCACCGCCGACGCGCCGAGAGCGCACCTCGACCGCCGGCATGACGTTGTCCAGCGCCTGGTGGAAGAGCTGGATCGGGTCCGACTTGGCGCGGGTCTGCATGCGCTCGAGCGCCCCGTAGACGATGCGCTCGGCGATCGATTTCTTGCCCTGCCGCATGATCGAGTTCATGAACTTGGATACGACCAAGTCGGTGAACTTCGGGTCCGGATTGACCTCGCGTCTTTCAGCCTTGTGCCGGCGCGACATTCGCCTCTTCCTTCAATCAGTCCCGTCGAGTTTGTCCGCGCGTTGCGCGTGCGGATCGAGATCCCCGCCTGCGCGGGGATACTACGCAAAGAGGCCCACTACTTGGGCCTCTTTGCTCCGTACTTGGAGCGTCTCTGCTTGCGGTCCGCCACGCCTTGCGTATCGAGCACGCCGCGGATGATGTGGTAGCGCACGCCGGGCAGGTCCTTGACGCGGCCGCCGCGGATCATCACCACCGAGTGCTCCTGCAGATTGTGGCCCTCACCCGGGATGTAGCCGATCACCTCAAAGCCGTTGGTCAGCCGTATCTTGGCAACCTTGCGCAGAGCCGAGTTCGGCTTTTTGGGCGTCGTTGTATAGACGCGCGTGCACACACCGCGCTTTTGCGGGCACGCCTGCATGTGACGCGCCTTCTCGCGGTAGACCTTCTGGGTCCGCGGCTTGCGCACCAGCTGTTGTATGGTCGGCATGCGCCAGTTCCATCCTTCCCGCGACGCCCGGGACCCACAATCCCGTGCGCCAAAGCCTGATGCCGAGCGTCATCCGCGCCCGGCTCACAAACCAGAGGATCAACCGGCTCGCTTCACGCGAGGTTCGGCGGATCTTGGCCCGATAATGTCCTCTGCTTGACGACGGCAGCGTTTAGGCCAAGGCGGGGATGACCCCATGCCGGCAAACTGGCCTACCGCCTGCCGCGAGAGTGCGCGCGTTATATACGAGTGCGACTCGGCCGGTCAACACCCCGCGGTTGTCCAGAGGAAAATATTTGCCCCTCCCACCAAGGCGACCGCCCGCCGCAGCGCACCATGGCTGCGGCAGGCGCTCTCATCGGGCTATTCCGCAGCCGCCTCCGTGCGCCGCCGGCGACGCTCGAGCGGGCGGATGGCGGCGCCTTCTTCCGGCGCGGTCAGGGCTTTCTCGGCATTCTCCTTGGCCTTTTCCTTGGCGATCAGCTCGTCGCGCTTGGCCGCGATCTTGCGCAGACGCCGCAAGGTGCCGCCGGTGCCCGCCGGGATCAACCGTCCGACGATAACGTTCTCCTTGAGACCTTCGAGCCCATCCATCTTGCCGTTCACGGCCGCATCGGTGAGGACGCGGGTCGTCTCCTGGAACGAGGCGGCGGAGATGAAGCTTCTCGTCTGCAGCGATGCCTTGGTGATGCCGAGCAGGACCGGCTTGGCGGTTGCCACCCGCTTGCCCTGCTTCTCGTAGCCCAGATTGATCTCGTCGAACTCGATCTTGTCGATCTGCTCGCCCTTGAGCAGGTCGGTCTCGCCGGAATCCTCGACCTCGACCTTCTGCAGCATCTGCCGGACGATGACCTCGATGTGCTTGTCATTGATGGTCACGCCCTGCAGCCGGTAGACGTCCTGGATCTCGTTGATCAGGTAGTTGGCGAGCTCCTCGACGCCCTTGATGGCAAGGATATCGTGCGGCGCGGGGTGGCCGTCGTAGACGAAGTCGCCCTTCTCGACGCGGTCGCCGTGCTGAACGGTGAGGTTTTTGCCCCTGGGGATCAGGTATTCCACGGGCTGCGCCGCCTCGTCATCGGGCTTGATGATGATGCGCTGCTTGTTTTTGTAGTCCTTGCCGAACTCCACCGTTCCAGAGACTTCCGCGATGATCGCGTGGTCCTTCGGACGGCGCGCCTCGAACAGCTCCGCCACGCGCGGAAGGCCGCCCGTGATGTCGCCCGTCTTGGCCGAGGCGAGCGGGATGCGCGCCAGCACGTCGCCAGCCTTCACCTTTGCGTGCGGCTCCACCGACAGGATGGATTCCACGGGTAGCGAGTAGCGCGCGTCGACGCCGCGCGAGACGCGCACGGGCTTGCCGCCCTTGGACTCCTTGATGAGGATCGCGGGCTTGAGCTCGGCCCCGCGCGGCGTGGCGCGCCAGTCCACGATGACGCGGTTGGTCGTGCCCTTGACCTCGTCGGTCTGCTCCTTCACCGACACGCCCTCCACCAGATCGACGAAGTCGGTCACGCCATCGACCTCGGTGAGGATCGGCCGCATGTAGGGATCCCACTGGGCAAGGCGTGTACCGCGCTTGATCTCGTCGCCCTCGTCGACATGCAGCCTGGCGCCGTACGTGATCTTCTGGGTTGCCAGCTCCTTGTTGGATTGGTCGACAATGGTGACGACCATGTTCCGGGCCATCGCGATCAGCCGGCCCTGACTGTCCTTGACCACGTTGCGGTTCTTGATCTTCACCCGGCCGTTGAAGTTCGATTCGATGAACGACTGGTCGACCGTCTGCGCCACGCCGCCGATGTGGAACGTGCGCATGGTGAGCTGCGTGCCGGGCTCGCCGATCGACTGGGCAGCGATGACGCCCACCGCCTCGCCGATGTTGACCGGCGTGCCGCGCGCCAGATCGCGGCCGTAGCAGGCGGCGCACACACCATTGGTGGTCTCGCAGGTCAAGACCGAGCGGATGCGCACCTCCTGGATCTGCGCCTTCTCGATCGCCTCGATCTCCTTCTCCTCGATCAGGTGGCCCGACTTCAAGATCACCTTCTTGGTGGCGGGGTCCTTGATGTCCTCGGCCGCCGTACGCCCAAGAACGCGTTGCGCCAGCGAGACGATGATCTGGCCGGCGTCGACCACGGCTTGAACGTTGATGCCGCCGTCGGTGCCGCAATCGGGCACGTTGATGATGCAGTCCTGCGCCACGTCGACGAGACGCCGGGTAAGGTAACCGGAGTTCGCCGTCTTGAGCGCGGTGTCGGCCAGACCCTTGCGCGCGCCATGCGTCGAGTTGAAGTACTCGAGCACGGACAGGCCTTCCTTGAAGTTGGAGATGATCGGCGTCTCGATGATCTCGCCCGACGGCTTGGTCATCAGGCCGCGCATGCCGGCAAGCTGACGCATCTGCTTTTCCGAGCCGCGCGCGCCGGAGTGAGCCATCATGTAGATGGAATTGACCTGCTGCGTGCGGCCGCTCTTGTCGCGCTGCGTCGCCGAGATGCGATCCATCATCTCCTTGGCGATCTGGTCGGTGCACTTCGACCAGGCGTCGACCACCTTGTTGTACTTCTCGAGCTGGGTGATGAGCCCATCGTTGTACTGCTGCTCGTACTCGAGCACGAGCTCGTTGGTCTCCTCGACGATCTTCGCCTTCGCGTCGGGGATCTGCATGTCGTCCTTGCCGAACGATATGCCGGCCTTGAAGGCGTGGTAGAAGCCCATGCCCATGATCCGGTCGCAGAAGATCACGGTCTCCTTCTGCCCGCACTCGCGGTAGACCGCGTCGATCAGTCCGGAGATGCTCTTCTTGGTGAGGAGCTGGTTGACCAGGCCGAACGAGACGTTGGGCCGCTTCGGCAAGAGCTCGCCCAGGAGCAGACGGCCCGGCGTCGTGTCATGCACCTCGACCGTCTCGTTGCCGTCCGCACCGATGGCCCGGAAGCGGCCCTTGACCTTGGCGTGCAGGCTGACGAGCCCGGTGGCGAGCGCGTGCTCGACCTCCCAGGTGGAGCCGAACAGGGTGCCTTCGCCGGGTTCCTTGTCGCGGATCATCGACAGGTAGTAGAGCCCCAGCACGATGTCCTGGCTCGGCACGATGATGGGCGAGCCGTTGGCCGGATGCAGGATGTTGTTGGTCGACATCATCAGCACGCGGGCCTCGAGCTGCGCCTCGAGCGAGAGCGGCACGTGCACCGCCATCTGGTCGCCGTCGAAGTCGGCGTTGAAGGCGGCGCACACCAGCGGGTGCAGCTGGATGGCCTTGCCCTCGATCAGCACCGGCTCGAAGGCCTGGATGCCCAGACGGTGGAGCGTGGGCGCACGGTTGAGCAGCACGGGATGCTCGCGAATGACCTCGTCGAGCACGTCCCAGACCTCGCCCTTCTCCTTCTCGACGAGCTTCTTGGCCTGCTTGACGGTGGCGGCCTGGCCCAGCGTCTGCAGCCGCGCGTAGATGAACGGCTTGAACAGCTCGAGCGCCATCTTCTTCGGCAGGCCGCACTGGTGCAGCTTGAGCTCCGGCCCCACGACGATGACCGAGCGGCCCGAGTAGTCGACACGCTTGCCGAGCAGGTTCTGGCGGAAGCGGCCCTGCTTGCCCTTGAGCATGTCGGCGAGCGACTTCAAGGGGCGCTTGTTGGCACCCGTGATGACCCGGCCGCGCCGGCCGTTGTCGAAGAGGGCGTCGACCAACTCCTGCAGCATCCGCTTCTCGTTGCGGATGATGATGTCGGGGGCCCTCAGCTCCATCAGCCGCTTCAGACGGTTGTTGCGGTTGATCACGCGGCGGTAGAGATCGTTCAGGTCCGAGGTGGCGAAGCGGCCGCCGTCCAGCGGCACCAGCGGCCTCAGCTCCGGCGGGATCACCGGCACGACGGTCAGGACCATCCATTCGGGACGGTTCTTGGAGTCGATGAAGGCCTCGATCACCTTGAGGCGCTTGGCGAGCTTCTTGGGCTTGAGCTCGGTGGTGGCCTCGGCGATTTCCTGCCTGAGCTGGTCGCGAATCTTGGGCAGATCCATGCCCGACAGCAGCTCGCGGATCGCTTCCGCGCCGATGCCGGCTGTGAAGCTGTCCTGGCCGAACTCATCGACCGCCTGGTTGTAGGCCTCCTCCGTCAGGAGCTGCTTCTCCTGCAAGGTGGTGGTGCCCGGCTCGGTGACGATGTAGCTCTCGAAATAGAGCACGCGCTCGAGGTCCTTGAGCGTCATGTCCATCAGCAGGCCGATGCGCGAGGGTAGCGACTTCAGGAACCAGATGTGGGCGACGGGGGCTGCGAGGGCGATGTGGCCCATGCGCTCGCGCCGCACCTTGGCAAGCGTCACCTCCACGCCGCACTTCTCGCAGATCAGGCCCTTGTACTTCATGCGCTTGTACTTGCCGCACAAGCACTCGTAGTCCTTGATGGGCCCGAAGATGCGCGCGCAGAAGAGACCGTCCCGCTCCGGCTTGAAGGTGCGATAGTTGATGGTCTCCGGCTTCTTGATCTCACCGAAGGACCAGGAATGAATGTCGTCGGGACTCGCGATCGATATGCGAATCTGATCAAAAGCCGGGGCCTGCACCTGCTGCTTGAAGAGGTTGGTGATCTCGTTCATTCGGCTCTCTCTTCCTCGGGACGCCGGGGGCCGGCGTCCCTTCGATGGACTTCTCAATGGGGCGCCTGAGGCTGCCCGTCAGTTGACCCTCTTCCCGCAAGCGGGGAGAGGGAAGGTTCACTCGGCCGCTGCCGGGGGCAGGCGTGGCCGCTCGGGCTCTTCCTTGGGGAGCCCCGCGTCGGCTGCCGAGGTCTCGGAGTTGACCAGCTCCACGTTCAGGCCAAGCGCGCGCATTTCCTTCACGAGAACGTTGAAGCTCTCCGGGATGCCCGCCTCGAAGGCGTCGTCGCCGCGCACGATGGCCTCGTAGACCTTGGTGCGGCCGGCAACGTCGTCCGACTTGACCGTGAGCATCTCCTGCAGCGTGTAGGCTGCGCCGTAGGCCTCCAGCGCCCACACCTCCATCTCGCCGAACCGCTGGCCGCCGAACTGCGCCTTGCCGCCCAGCGGCTGCTGGGTGACGAGGCTGTAGGGGCCGATCGAACGGGCGTGGATCTTGTCGTCCACCAGATGGTGCAGCTTCAGCAGGTACTTGTAGCCGACGGTCACCTTGCGATCGAACGGCTCGCCGGTGCGCCCGTCATGCAGTGTCACCTGGCCCGACGTGTCGAAGCCCGCCTTCTCCAGCATGTGCACGATGTCGGGCTCGCGCGCGCCGTCGAACACCGGGGTCGACACGGGTACGCCATCCTTCAGCTTCTCGCTGAGTGCGGCGAGATCGGCGTCCTTCAGCCTGATGACGCCATTGTCCTTGCCGTAGATGTCGCCGACGGCATCGCGCAGCGCCTTTGCCTGCCCGCTCTCGTGGAACTGCTGCAGCGCCTCGTCGATGATCCGCCCCAACCCCCGGCACGCCCAGCCCAGGTGCGTCTCCAGGATCTGCCCGACGTTCATGCGGCTCGGCACACCGAGCGGGTTGAGCACCACGTCGACATGGGTGCCGTCGTCCAGATAGGGCATGTCCTCGATCGGCACGATCATCGACACCACGCCCTTGTTGCCGTGGCGGCCCGCCATCTTGTCGCCGGGCTGGATCTTGCGCTTCACGGCAACGAAGACCTTGACCATCTTCATGACGCCGGGCGGCAGCTCGTCGCCGCGCTGGAGCTTGTCGACCTTGTCGACGAACCGGCGCTCGAGGCTCTTCTTGGCATCCTCGTACTGCTTGCCGATGGCCTCCACCTCCGCCATCGCCGCGTCGTCGGAGAGGCCGATCTCCCACCACTGGCTGCGCGGGACGTCCGTCAGCACCTCCTCGGTGATGGTGGTGCCCTTGCGGGCGCTCCTCGGGCCCTTGGCCGCCTCCTTGCCCATCAGCGCCGTCTTGAGGCGGGCGTAGACGTTGCGGTCCAGGATCTGCAGCTCGTCGTCGCGGTCCTTGGCGAGGCGCTCGATCTCCTCGCGCTCGATCGCCATGGCGCGCTGGTCCTTCTCGACGCCGTGCCGGTTGAACACGCGCACCTCGACCACGGTGCCGTTGACGCCGGGCGGCAGCCTCAGCGACGTGTCGCGCACGTCTGAGGCCTTCTCGCCGAAGATGGCGCGCAGGAGCTTCTCCTCCGGCGTCATCGGGCTCTCGCCCTTGGGCGTGATCTTGCCGACCAGGATGTCGCCGGGGTTCACCTCCGCACCGATATAGACGATGCCCGCCTCGTCGAGGTTCTTCAGCGCCTCTTCCGACACGTTGGGGATGTCGCGGGTGATCTCCTCCGGCCCCAGCTTGGTGTCGCGCGCCATCACCTCGAACTCCTCGATATGGATCGAGGTGAAGATGTCGGCGGCAACGACGCGCTCGGAGAGCAGGATGGAGTCCTCGAAGTTGTAGCCCATCCACGGCATGAACGCGACCAGCACGTTCTTGCCGAGCGCCAGATCGCCGAGGTCGGTGGAGGGTCCATCGGCGATGATCTCGCCGGCCTCGACCGCCTCACCCACGGTCACCAGCGGACGCTGGTTGATGCAGGTGTTCTGATTGGAGCGCTGGAACTTGCGCAGCCGGTAGATGTCGACGCCGGGCTTGGACGGGTCGGTCTCTGCTGTGGCGCGCACGACGATACGCGTTGCGTCGACCTGGTCGACGACGCCCGTGCGCCGGGCGGCAATCGCAGCACCGGAATCGCGTGCCACCACCTCCTCCATGCCGGTGCCGACCAGCGGCGCCTCGGCCTTGATGAGCGGCACGGCCTGGCGCTGCATGTTGGAGCCCATCAGCGCGCGGTTGGCGTCGTCGTTCTCGAGGAACGGGATCAGCGCCGCGGCAACCGAGACGAGCTGCTTGGGCGACACGTCGATGTAGTCGACCTTGTCGGGGGTCACGAGCAGCACATCGCCGGCGAAGCGGCAGGTGATGAAGTCCCCTGTCAGCTTGCCTTTGGGATCGAGCTCGGCATTGGCCTGCGCCACGTGATAGCGCGCCTCCTCCATGGCGGAGAGGTACGCCACCTCGTCAGTGACCTTGCCCTTCTCGACCTTGCGGTACGGGCTCTCGATGAAGCCGTACTTGTTGACGCGTGCGAACGTGGCGAGCGAGTTGATGAGGCCGATATTCGGGCCTTCCGGCGTCTCGATCGGGCAAATGCGGCCGTAGTGGGTGGGGTGCACGTCGCGCACCTCGAAGCCCGCCCGCTCGCGCGTGAGGCCGCCCGGGCCCAGCGCCGAGAGGCGCCGTTTGTGGGTGATCTCCGACAACGGGTTGGTCTGGTCCATGAACTGGGAGAGCTGCGAGGAGCCGAAGAACTCGCGCACCGCCGCCGCCGCCGGCTTGGCGTTGATGAGGTCCTGCGGCATCACGGTGTCGATCTCGACAGAGCTCATGCGCTCCTTGATGGCGCGCTCCATGCGCAGGAGGCCCAGCCGGTACTGGTTCTCCATCAGCTCGCCCACCGACCGTACGCGCCGGTTGCCGAGATGGTCGATGTCGTCGATCTCGCCCTTGCCGTCGCGCAGGTCCACCAGCGTCTTGATGACCTCGAGGATGTCCTCCTTGCGCAGCACGCGCACGGTGTCGTCGACCTTGAGGTCGAGGCGCATGTTCATCTTGACGCGACCGACGGCAGAAAGGTCGTAGCGCTCGGGATCGAAGAAGAGGCCATGGAACAGCGTGCCGGCCGCCTCCAGCGTGGGCGGCTCACCGGGGCGCATCACCCGGTAGACGTCCATCAGCGCTTCTTCGTGGTTGGCGTTCTTGTCGACGTGGAGCGTATTGCGGATGAAGGCTCCGATCGTGACATGGTCGATGTCGAGGATCGGGAATTCCTTGATCTTGGCCTCTTTGAACGTTTCCAGCAGCTTGGCGTCGAGCTCCTCGCCGGCCTCGCCGTAGATCTCGCCGGTCTGCAGATTGACGATGTCCTCGGCGAGATACCGGCCGGCAAGGTCGCTGGCCGCGAACAGCACTTCCTTCACGCCTTCCTCGGCGATTTCACGCGCGCGACGGGCCGTGATCTTCTCGCCGGCCTTGGACACGACCTCGCCCGACTTGGCATCGACGAGGTCGTCGACCGGGGTCATGCCGCGCATCTTCTCGGGGACGAAGGGTACCTTCCAGCCGCGCTTGCTCTCCTTGACCACGATGGCCTTGTAGAAGGTCGAGAGGATCTCCTCGTCGTCCATGCCCAGCGCGTAAAGCAGCGTCGTCACCGGCAGCTTGCGGCGCCGGTCGATGCGCACGTAGACGATGTCCTTGGCGTCGAACTCGAAGTCGAGCCAGGAGCCGCGATAGGGGATGATGCGGGCCGCGAACAGGTACTTGCCCGACGCGTGCGTCTTGCCCTTGTCATGGTCGAAGAACACGCCCGGCGAGCGGTGCATCTGGCTGACGATGACGCGCTCGGTGCCGTTGATGACGAAGGTGCCGTTGGGCGTCATGAACGGCATGTCGCCCATGTAGACGTCCTGCTCCTTGACGTCCTTGACCGACTTGGCGCCCGTTTCCTGGTGCACCTCGAACACGATCAGCCGCAGCTTCACCTTGAGCGGCGCCGCATACGTCATGTCGCGCTGCTGGCACTCGTCGACGTCGTACTTGGGCGGCTCGAACTCGTAGCGCACGAATTCCAGCGTCGCCCGGCCCGAGAAATCCGAGATCGGGAACACCGACTTGAAGACGGCCTGCAATCCCTGGTCGTGCCGCCCGCCGGGCGGCTCCTTGACGATCAGGAAGTCATCGTAGGAGCTCTTCTGCACCTCGATGAGGTTCGGCATCTCCGCGACTTCGCCGATCGAGCCGAACTGCTTCCTGATGCGCTTGCGGCCATTGTAGGTATCGACCATTTCCGCTCCTCGTCCTTCGCGCGCGAAGGCAGATGTTCCGGTTGCAGGCGAGCCGGGCCCCTTGCTTTCGGGGGCCCGGCCAATGCGTGTCAGGGCGTGCGCGGCCGGCGCATGGCGTCCGGCCATCGCATCGCGCAACAGCCACCAGGGCTACTTGACCTCGACGGTGGCGCCTTGATCCTCGAGCTGCTTCTTGAGCTTGGCGGCCTCGTCCTTGGGGATGCCTTCCTTCACGGCCTTGCCACCGGCCTCGACAAGATCCTTGGCCTCCTTGAGGCCGAGGCCCGTGATGGCGCGAACCTCCTTGATGACGTTGATCTTCTTGTCGCCGCCGGACTTCAAAATGACGGTGAACTCGGTCTGCTCCTCGACAGCGGGGCCCGCAGCGGCGGGGGCCGCGGCAACGGCCACGGCGGCGGCCGCCGACACGCCCCACTTCTCTTCCAGCAACTTCGCCAGGTCCGCCGCCTCGAGAACGGTCAGCTTCGAGAGATCGTCCACAATCTTCGCTAGGTCAGCCATGACTCAACTTCCTTCGGTTTGAACTTTTGCATTTCGTCGTTTGGGACCACTCCCGGTCCCTGTTGTCGGTCGGGCCTCAGGCGCTCGTGGCGCTCTCGGCGCTCTTGGCGTGGAGAATGCGGGCAAGCTGGCCGCCGGGCTCCTTCAAAAGGCGCGCGATCTTGGTTGCCGGGGCCTGCACCAGGCCGATCAGCGTGGCGCGCAGCTCATCGAGCGACGGCAGATCGGCCAACGCCTGCACCGCGCCGGCATCCATCGGCGTCTTGCCCATCGCGCCGCCGAGGATGACGAGCTTGTCGTTCTCCTTGGCGTACTTGACGGACACTTTCGCCGCGCTGATGGGGTCCTTCGAATAGGCGACGCACGTCTGCCCCTTGAGCAGATCGACAATGCTTGCCGCATCCGTTTCCTGCAGCGCCAGCTTGGCCAGGCTGTTCTTGGCGACCTTGACGGTCCCGCCAGCCTCCTTCATCCGTCTGCGGAAATCGCTCATCTGCGAGACCGTCAGCCCCTTGTAATGGGCCACGACGATCACGCCGCTGTCCTTCCACTCCTCATTGAGGGTGGAGACAACCTCGCGTTTTCGTGCTCTATCCACGTCCTTGCTCACTCCATCTTGCGGGCGGGTCGACCGGATCGGCCCAGGCTCCGCGGGTTGCACCTTGCCGTCCCCAGGACGACGCTTCAGGAACCCATCCTTCCCTTGCGTCGCCGACGCAATGGTGCAGACCCAAGAGTTCCAGACCGTGGGCCACGCTGCCCTTGCGGTCTGACCCCTGTCTTGTGCAGGCCCTCGAGAAACGAGGCTTAAGCCGGGGATCCCGGCACCGGCAGTCTCGGACAGGCTTTGGGCCGAAGACCCCTTGCGGGGGCCCGCTGCCCATGAGCCGGGCATGCGCCCGGCATCACTCATTTCATTCCGATCCCCTTCTCATGCAGTCCTGGCTCATGCGGTCCTGGCCAGGCTCAAACTGCTGCTGTCGACCTTGATCCCGACGCCCTGGCTCGAGCTCAACGACACCTTGTTCACATAGTTGCCCTTGGCGCCCGCCGGCCTGGCCTTCACCACGGCGTCGACGAAGGCCTTGATGTTCTCGACCAGTTGCTGCTCCGAGAAGCTCGCCTTGCCAACCCCGGCTTGGACGATGCCGGCCTTCTCCACCCGGAACTCCACGGCGCCGCCCTTGGCCCCCTTGATGGCGTTCACAACATCCATCGTCACCGTGCCGACGCGCGGGTTCGGCATCAGCCCGCGCGGGCCCAGAATCTTGCCGAGGCGGCCGACGAGACCCATCATGTCGGGCGTGGCGATGCAGCGATCGAAGTCGATGGTACCCTTGGACACTTGCTCGACAAGGTCCTCGGCACCCACCACGTCGGCGCCCGCGGCCTTGGCTTCCTCCGCCTTCTCGCCCTTGGCAAACACCCCCACGCGCAGGGTGCGGCCCGAGCCGTTGGGCAGGACGCACACGCCGCGCACCATCTGGTCGGCATGCTTGGGGTCCACCCCCAAATTCATCGCCACCTCGACGGTCTCGTCGAACTTGGCCTTGGCGCTGGATTTCACGACCTTCACGGCCTCGTCGATGGGATAGAACTTCTCCCGGTCGACGCCCTCGCGCACAGCCTTCACACGCTTGCCGATCTTCACCATCCCTCACTCCACAACTTGCAGACCCATCGACCTGGCAGAGCCGGCAATGGTCTTGACCGCGGCATCCAGGTCGTCGGTGTTCATGTCTTTCATCTTCTGTGCGGCGACCTCGCGCACCTGCGCCATGGTGATCGTTCCGGCGCTGGTCCGGCCGGGCTCCTTGGAGCCGCCGGCGAGTTTGGCCGCCTTCTTCAATAGGTGGGACGCGGGGGGCGTGCGCATCTCGAAAGCGAACGAGCGATCCGAGAACACCGTGATCTTCACGGGGATCGGCGCACCCTGCTCCATGTCCTTGGTCTTGGCGTTGAACTGCTTGCAGAACTCCATGATGTTGACGCCGCGCTGGCCCAAAGCCGGACCGATCGGCGGCGACGGATTGGCCGCGCCGGCGGGAACCTGCAGATTGATGTAACCGTCGATCTTCTTCACGAACCGCGCTCCCGCACTCTCTCACTCGCGTCGCCGCCGGGCATCCATGCCCTCAGGCGACCTTTTCAACCTGCCCGAACTCGAGCTCCACCGGCGTCGGCCGGCCGAAGATCGAAACACCCACCTTGACCCGCGCCCGCTGCTCGTCCACCTCCTCGACATGGCCCTCGAAGGTGGCAAACGGGCCGTCCGCGACCCGCACCTTCTCGCCGATCTCGAAGGTGACCATGGGCTTGGGCCGCTCCACGCCCTCCTTCACCTGATGCAGGATGCGCATGGCTTCGTCTTCGGTGATCGGGATCGCCTTGTTCTCCGACCCCAGGAAGCCCGTCACCTTCGGCGTGTTCTTGATCAGGTGATAGGCGGCGTCCGTCATCTCCATCTTGACCAGGACGTAGCCGGGGAAGAACTTGCGCTCCGACGACACCTTGCGCCCGCGGCGCACCTCGACGACCTCCTCCATCGGCACCAGCACTTCGTCGAACAGCTCCGCCACGCCGGCGGCCTCGGCCCGCTTCTTGATGTCCTTGGCCACGTTCTTCTCGAAGTTCGAGTACGCGTGGACGATGTACCAGCGCTTGGTCATGCTCTCTAACAGTTGCCCTCGCCCAACCGACTGGAGCCCTTTTTCAGTGGCCCAGATTCAACACGAATTGCACCACCTGGCTGATGATCAGATCGGTGAACAAGAAGAAGATCGACGTCAGCGCCACCATCACCAGCACCATGGTCGTCGTGATCCAGACCTCTTTCCAGGTCGGCCACGTGACCTTCGATGTCTCCTGGCGCACCTCCTCAATGAATTGAAAAGGGTTCTTCACCTTCAGCCCACGATCTCAGGCGCCGCTCGACCCGCCACGGCTCGCCTATCTTCCTTGTCTGCCCAGTGATCGCGCCTGCCCAGTGATCGCGCCACTCGAAGAGCTACCGCCTCGGATCTCGAGCAGGCGAGCCAAACCTTGGCAGGGGCGGAGGGTCTCGAACCCCCAACCTTCGGTTTTGGAGACCGACGCTCTGCCAATTGAGCTACACCCCTTGAGCCGCTGGGCCGCCCTCGCGGGAGCGCTTACATAGCCCAGTTCGTTGGCCTTGTCACATTTTTTTCTTGACAAGATCGCACGCGTACTGCTTGGCCGATCCCACCCGTCGAATCGGCCTTTTTTTCGGGTCTTTTCAGGGGCCGACGGCGCCCATCTGAACGCCGCCGCCCACACTTTCCTCATTCGATAATGGATGTGACGACGCCGGCACCGACCGTGCGGCCGCCCTCGCGAATGGCAAAGCGAAGCTTCTCCTCCATCGCAATCGGCGTGATCAGCTCGATCGTCACCGCAACGTTGTCGCCAGGCATCACCATCTCCGTGCCCTCCGGCAGCGCAACCACCCCCGTCACGTCGGTCGTGCGGAAGTAGAACTGCGGACGGTAGTTCGTGAAGAACGGCGTGTGACGCCCACCCTCCTCCTTCGTCAGGATGTAGGCCTCCGCCTTGAACTTCTTGTGCGGCTTGATCGAGCCCGGCTTGCACAGCACCTGACCCGCGCTCAACCGCGTTCTTGTCGATGCCGCGCAGCAGACAGCCCACGTTGTCGCCGGCCTCGCCAGAGTCCAGCAGCTTGCGGAACATCTCAACGCCCGTCACCACGCACTTTTGCGTGTCGCGCAGGCCCACGATCTCCACCTCCTCGCCGACCTTCACCGTGCCGCGCTCGATCCGGCCCGTCACGACCGTGCCGCGGCCCGAGATCGAGAACACGTCCTCGATCGGCATCAGGAACGGCTGGTCCTTCGGACGCTCAGGCAGCGGGATGTAGGTGTCGATCGCGTCGAACAGCTTCAGGATCGCCTGGTCGGCAAGCTCGCCCTTCTCCCCGTTCAAGGCCTTGATCGCCGCGCCCCGGATCACGGGAACGTCGTCGCCGGGGAACTGGTACTTCACCAGAAGCTCGCGAACCTCCATCTCGACCAGGTCGAGCAACTCGGGGTCGTCGACCGCGTCGCACTTGTTCAGGAACACCACGATGTAGGGAACGCCAACCTGCCGCGCCAAGAGAATGTGCTCGCGCGTCTGCGGCATCGGGCCGTCGACCGCCGACACCACCAGGATCGCACCGTCCATCTGCGCCGCGCCCGTGATCATGTTCTTGACGTAGTCGGCATGGCCCGGGCAGTCGACGTGGGCGTAGTGCCGCTTGGCCGTCGAATACTCCACGTGGCTCGTGGCAATGGTCAGGATCTTGGTCGGATCGCGACGGCCCTGGCTCTCGGAGGCCTTCGCAACCTGGTCGTAGGAAACAGCCGTCGCCGTCCAGCCCTGGTCCGCAGATACCCGCGTCAAAGCCGCCGTCAGCGTCGTCTTGCCGTGATCAACGTGACCTATCGTGCCCACGTTGCAGTGCGGCTTGGAACGGTCAAACTTCGCTTTGGCCATGGCATATCCTCACTCGTTGTTCGCGGCGCCGGGAGAAGCCGGCGCGCAAATGAGCCCAGCCCTTCGTTTCCTATGCTTATGTAGGCATTGGAGCGGGTGAAGGGAATCGAACCCTCGTCATCAGCTTGGAAGGCTGTTGCTCTACCATTGAGCTACACCCGCTTCTCAGGGATCAGGTTCCAGGGATCAGGTTTCAGGGCCCAATTCCTGGCTTCGACCTCCCGACCCCTGCAACCTGATCCCTGAAACCTGACTGGTGGAGGGGGCTGGATTCGAACCAGCGTAGGCGAAGCCAACGGATTTACAGTCCGTCCCCTTTAGCCACTCGGGCACCCCTCCAATCGGGATCAGGCGCATTGCCTCTTCGATCTCTTCCTCTACCGACTGCCTCGAAGCGAGGGATCCGGCCCTTCACAAGCAAAATCGCCCCGCCGTCACCGGCAGGGGCAATTCACGAGGGTTTATGGTGATTGCCTCCGCCCATGTCAACCCGTAAGCCCCAAGAGGGGCGCCGATTCATCGGGGCCCCTCCTGGAGCGGAACGATGCCCGACAAGCGCCACAAGCATTCGCCGAAACGCGCATGGGAGAGCCCCCGCGAGGCTGGCCCGACCCTGATCTACGGCATTCACCCGGTGGAAGCCGCGCTCGCCAATGCGCAGCGCACCATCGGCAAGCTCTACCTCACCGACAACGCCGAGCGGCGCTTGCACGACGTGCTCCACGTGAGGGGCCTCGCCCACGAACGGGTACTGCCCAAGGACCTCGATCGGCGCCTCGGCCCCGACACCGTGCACCAGGGCGCGCTGATGGAGACCGAACCGCTGCCCGAGCCGAGCCTCGAGGCGGTGGCCGAGGAGGCCGCCGGCCGCCCGCTGGTCGTTCTCGATCAGGTGACCGACCCGCACAATGTCGGCGCAATCCTGCGCTCCGCCGCCGTGTTCGGTGCCAGCGGGCTGATGATGACCCGCCGGCACAGCCCGCCGCTCGACGGAACGCTGGCGAAATCCGCGTCCGGCGCGCTGGAGCACGTACCCATCGTGCTCGTGCAGAACCTCGCCCGCGCGCTCGCCGACCTCAAGACGCTCGACTTCACGGTGATCGGCCTCGACAGCGAGGCAGCCGACGAGCTCGAGACGCTCGCCTGGCCCGATCGGCCGGCGCTTGTGATCGGAGCAGAGGGCAAGGGCCTGCGCCAACTCACGCGGGAAAGCTGCGATCGTCTGTGCCGCATCGTCACCGACGGTCCGATCGACAGCCTCAACGTGTCGAACGCCGCCGCAGTCGCGATGCATACGGCCGCGGTGCGACGCCTGCGACCCGCCAGCTAATATGGTGCAATGGCGATAGCGCGCGCTGCACGCATTACGGTCGGGCTCGCGCGACTGCACCCAGAAAACCGAAGGGCGCGGCCAGCGCCGCGCCCTCACGCATTTCCAGCCAGCGTCCGAACCTAGTCGCAGATCAGCGGACGCCAGCAGCGATAGTCACCGCCACGGCAAACGTACTCATCGTAGCGATTGTACCAGCAGCGACGGCCCACATAGTGGCACTGACGCGGACCGCGGTAGCAATCCCCACCGTCGCGATAGTAGTGACGCGGGCCGTCGTACGCTCCGGCGATGCCGAGACCGAGCAGCGTGCCGATCGCGACCCCGGCCGCGACGCGCCCGCCGCGACCCGCTTCGGCTGGCTGACTCAAAGAAGCGGCAACACCGAGCACGATCGTCAGCGCAAGCAAGCACTGCACCATCTTCTTCATCATGAGGTTTCAAGCTCCCGAGGGATCCCTATTTCCACGACGCTCATAACCCGGAGAAGTGACCAGGGCATATGAATATGGCGTGAACGCGCGCCGCCCCAATCAGGTTTCCACTTTTATCGGTTCCAGCCATAACTCCGCCAACGATAGTGGTACCGCGGATAGGCGGTGCCCGCGTACCTGTAGACGACGAAGGAATGCACCTGGCACCGCGGATCGAAGCGGCGGCCACAGCGTTTTTGCCGATGGGTGGGCACATACACGGCCGTCGGCACGCGAACGACGCCGCTCGA
Organism: uncultured Alphaproteobacteria bacterium; assembly: GCA_963797005.1. GTDB lineage: Bacteria > Pseudomonadota > Alphaproteobacteria > Rhizobiales > Hyphomicrobiaceae > AWTP1-13. Next base: position 239,028 of record CAWCOF010000003.1, on the reverse strand, counting down.
GACATCGCCCTCGTCCCATCCGCCCGCCGTCGCCGGCTGACCGAAACCGAGCCCCACGCAGGCAGCAACCAGGGCCGCCAGCAAATTCATGCGCATCTTCCAACTCCCAGCCCAGCGGAGAAATGACCATCTCCAATAGAACCGGGGATTGGCTAAGGAACGCTAAAGCGCGAGTCGAACGGGTTGTGCCAGTCGGCGCGCGGGTTCGGCTTCACCAATCGACCGGGAAACCCCACGCCGGATAATAGTGATACTTCGGTCCGCGATACTGGCTCCGATAGCGATATCGCATCTCGGTTCGCGGCACCCAATAGTCGGAGCTGTAATTGGGATAATAGCCGCGTTGCGTGTAGTACCAGGAGCGCGGGTCGTAACGCAGGGCGCGCTCGCGGCCTCTTACGGGTGGCTCCAGCGGCGAATAGATGCCAACACCGTCGGGATTTCCCCGGTCAAAGGCCTGAGCGGGGGCGCCGAGCGCAAGGACCAGCGCTCCTGCGGCGACGGCAAAAGTGATCTTTAGGCGCATGATCGCTCCTGGCGAGAGGGCACGTGGCCCCTTTTTACAGTGATTTGCTCCAATTTTCGAGACGCTTGCGTGACCAGCAGCCGATTCGCAAGGGCGTGCGGCTCATCTGCACGCCAAGTTGTCGCGGCTACTGGTTCGCCACATGCTGCTGCTGCTCGACGGCGGTCTCGCAGCGCGCGGCCTGGTTCTGACGCGCGGGCAGCTCGCGGCACGCTTCGACCACGCGTTGCAGCATGCGGCGCTGCTCAATGAGCTGACGCAGTTGTATGGGGAGCGTACGCTTGGACATGGCCGTCTACCCACTCGCCACTGGAACGGCGCCAGCTTGGGGTGCCAGACCTAACAAACCACTAATCTGATCAGAGACATAGCACGACTGAGTTGAGCTCCGCGCGGAGGCGCTGCGCCGTGATGGGATGGGAGCAGGGGAAGGCGAGAGCGGCGCTCGATGGAGTTCTTGCTTCCGCTCCCGCCTGGTGCCACTGCCCTGAGGGAGTAGGGCCGGCACGCGGCCTCTTACGGGGGGAAGAGGCCTGGACAACTTACATGGGGGAGGGAGGCCCACCGCGGGAGAGGACCAAAGGATGAAATCTTTGTAAGGAATCGTGCCGAAATCAGCGCCGACTTTCCGGTTTCGGGCGGAACACGCCTATGCTAGGCGCTGATCTTCAAGGACCAAGCCGGCTTAGCACAGCGGTAGTGCACCTGATTTGTAATCAGGGGGTCGCAGGTTCAAATCCTGCAGCCGGCACCATTCGGCCCGTGTCGCGCGCCATGTCCGCGGCGGCATCGGTCACCAGAAGTCCGTCACGGGCACCAGGATCGACTCGCCGGAATAGTTGAGCGAGGCATACCGTCCACCGTGCACCACCAGCGGTGCCCGGCCGTGCGCTGCGATCTCCTCGACCGCCCCGATGAAGATGGAGTGGTCGCCGCATTCGTGGCGGCCCACAACGCTCGTCGTGATCGTGGCGACGGCGTCGGCCAGCACGGGTGTGCGGCCGACCCACCTGAAGGCCGGCTGCAGATCGGCGTCCGGGCGGCCTCCGTAATGCGCGCTCAGGTGCTCCTGCCCCCGCGCGAGAATGCTGACGCCGAAATGGCCGGCCTCCAGCAGGTGGCCATGCATGCGGGCGGCCTTGCCCACCGAGATCACGCACAGCGCCGGAGAGAGCGACCCCGACATGAAGGCGTTGGCCGTCATGCCGCGAAACTCGCCGCCGGTCTCCGTCGAGATGACGGTGACACCGGTGGCGAAGCTGCCCATGACCTGGCGAAAGAGCGCCTGATCGATGGCGTTCGGCGTTTCCTCGTTCATGCCCGGAGTTTATCTAGCCGGGAGGCGAAAGCGCAACGGCATCAGGATTTATCCGGGCTCCCGTCGCCATCGGCAATGCCGGTCCGGCGAAAGCCCGTCGCGAGCGGCCGCTTGCTGTGTTAGCCTTGGCATCGCGACAGAAATGCGTAGCCCGCGGAGGATGACCCATGCTCGTTGGTGTCTATTATTTCCCCACCGACTACGGCATCGCCATCGACGAGCTGGCGCGGGAGCTCGAAGCGCGCGGCTTCGAGTCCCTCTTCCTCTGCGAGCACACGCATATCCCCGTCAGCCGGCGCACACCCTTCCCGGGCGGCGGCGAGCTGCCCAAGCGCTACAAGCACACCCACGATCCTTTCGTCGCACTGTCGTTCGCCGCCGCGGCGACCAAGAAGCTCAAGCTCGGCACCGGCATCTGCCTGCTGCCTCAGCACGAGCCCATCGTCACGGCCAAGTCGATCGCCAGCCTCGACCAGCTCTCGGGCGGCCGCTTCATCTTCGCCATGGGCGGCGGCTGGAACGTCGACGAGATGGAAAACCACGGCGCCAATTACGAGACGCGCTTCAAACTGCTGCGCGAGCGGGCGCTGGCCATGAAGGCGCTGTGGACTGAGGAGGAGGCACAGTTCCACGGCGAGTTCGTCAACTTCGATCCGGTCTGGTTCTATCCCAAGCCCAAGCAGAAGCCGCATCCGCCGCTGCTGCTGGGGGGCGAGAGCGATCATACCTTGAAGCGGGTGGTGGAGTTCTGCGACGGCTGGTTCCCGCGCACGCGCGGCGGCTTCGACCCCAAGGTGGCCAAGGAGCGGCTGAGGAAGGCGGCGCAAGCGGGCGGACGCGATCCCAAGACGCTTTCGATCACCGTGTTCGCGGCACCCGCCGACGCAACCAAGCTCGCTCCCTACCGGGAGGCCGGGATCGAGCGTGCGTTGCTCGAGGTGCCGGATCTCTCCCGCGATGAGATTCTGCGCGTCCTCGACAAGAACGCGGCTCTCCTGAAAGGCTGAAGCTGCTGCCGTCAGCGTTGGCGACGCAGACGCGGAGCACACCCTCCGCGGCGCGAAGTCTGCACGCGTGTCTCGCCTCGGCGCCGGCGGTCTTGTGTGTTGATCCCGATCAATGAGGGCGCACCGAGCCTCGGGGCATGCTGCGCTCAGGATCCGAGGAGACCCGAGCATGACCTACAAGACCATCCTGGTGCACCTGAACGACACCCGGCGCGCCGAGGCGTTGCTGGAGCCGGCCGTCCAGTTGGCCAGCAAGAACAACGCCCACCTGATCGGCATGCACGTCTATGCCAGCGTGCCAGCCTCTCCCGTGGCGATCCCCTATGGCTCGCAGGTGCTGAACACCATTGCCGGCGCCGAGCGCCAGGAGACCGACCAGCTTGCCGCCACCTTCTCGCGCATGACGGCGAAGCGACCGTTCACGGCCGAATGGCGGGCGCTCAAGGTGCCCCACGTCGATCTGGCCGCCGTGGTCATGGACCACGGCCGCGCGGCCGACCTCATCATTGCCGGCCAGACCGACCCCGATTGGGACCTGTCTCCCTTGATGGATTTCCCGGAGCGCCTGGCACTGGAAAGCGGCAGGCCGGTGCTGGTGGTTCCCTATATCGGCCGCTACGCCAACGTCGGCCGCAATGTGGTCATCGCCTGGAAAGCGGGCCGTGAGTCGGCGCGCGCCGTCTTCGACGCATTGCCGATGCTCACCGCGGCCGACAACGTGCACATCCTGGAGGTCAAGCAGCGCGCCGACGAGGAGACGGGCCTTGCCCCCGATACCACCATTGCGGCGAGCCTCGGCCGCCACGGCATCAAGCCCTCGGTGCGCACGTCGATCGCTGCCGACATCAGCGTGGGCGACGAGATCCTCTCACGCCTGGCCGACCTCGGCGCCGATCTCCTGGTGATGGGTGCCTACGGCCATTCGCGCATGCGCGAGATGGTGTTCGGCGGCGCCACGCGCCACATCGCCCGCCATATGACGGTGCCGACCCTCTTCTCGCATTGAGCGGGCGGCGAAGCCGACGCGGCACGCCGGCCGGACAGCTAAGGCCTGTGACGCGGAGAGGGCGGGCAAATGGAAGCTTGCGTGGGTCCCCGCCTGCGCGGGGATGACGGTGGTGGCTGTCATCCCGGCCGAAGCGAAGCGGAGAGCCGGGACCTAGGGGCCACGCGCTCGGCCTTTGACCCTGGGTCCCGGATATTTCGCTCACGCGAAATTCCGGGATGACAGAAATTAACCGTGAGCGGAGTTATCCGTCGCCCGACTTATCCCCGCGGTATCGGGGGCCACGTATCGTGCGTCGCTTCGCTCCACAAAGGGGTCGCGCTCATGAGGCGTCATCGGCGTGAGGGCGGGGTGCAGTGCCGGGCGGAGGCCTACGCGGGCCGAAGCCACGGGGTACAGCGCCGTCGCCGGGTGAAAGTCCCCAGGTTCGCGACAAGATTAAAGGCGGCGCCCGGGCCATAAATCCTGCGCGGGGCGGTGAATGGCACCGCCTACAAAAAATCAATGGATGCGGTGCCCGCCGCCCCGCAGCCCCTTGATCAAGCAAAACCTCGAGCGGGAAGCCGCTGCGGGGAAATAAGTGTTGGGCAATACTGGGCAATAGGCAGTAGGCGGGCGCGTAGGCCTATTCCCGATTGCCTACTGTCTATTGCCTGGGGGCCGGACCCGCGGGGTCTGACCCGCGGGTCGGACCCCTGGGCCTGGCGATTTGCCCGGCGGGCTGCCTTGGCTTAGGTAGAGGGACGGGGTTTCGACTGAGCGACCATCCGGCATGTGGCAAGGTGCCATCGACTGCGATTTCCATCCGCGCGTGCCGAGCCCGCGGGTGCTCAGCCGTTACATGAACGATTTCTGGCGCGAGACGGTGGAGGTGCGCGGCATCGACACCTGGGATTCGATCTCCTACCCGCCCAACGCGCCGCTCACGTCGCGGCCCGACTGGCGGCAAAGCGGGGCCGATGCCGATCCGGCCAGCGCCGCCAAGGCGACGCTCGATCGCTTCGGCTTTGCCCACGCGATCCTCAACTGCTTGTTCCCGGTGCAGACCTTCCGCGACGAGAACCTTGCCGCGGCCTTCGCGCGTGCGCTCAACGACTGGCTGGCGGCCGAATGGCTCGATAAGGACCCCCGCTTCAGAGGCTCGGCCGTTCTCCCCATCCAGTCGACCGAGAAGTGCGTGGAAGAGATCGAACGGCTGGCCGCCGACAAGCGTTTCGTCCAGGTGCTCCTGCTGGCGATGGGCGAGCATCCGCTCGGCAAGTCCATGTACTGGCCGATCTATGCCGCCGCCGAGCGCCACGGCTTCACCGTCGGCATCCACGCGGGCTCGAGCTACTACCACCCCGTCACCGGGTCCGGCTGGCCGACCTACTACCTGGAGGACTATGCGGCACAGGCCTTGGGCTTCCACGCCCAGCTCGGCAGCCTCATCTGCGAGGGCGTGTTCGTCAAATTCCCCAAACTCAAGGTTGTACTGATCGAATCCGGGGTGACCTGGATGCCGCCCTGCCTGTGGCGCCTGTCGAAATCCTGGCGCGGGGTGCGCACGGAGGTGCCGTGGCTCGACCGCTCGCCGGCTGAATTCGCCCGCGATCACGTCCGCCTCACCCTGCAGCCCTTTGACGGCCCGCCCTCGGCGGCGCACATTGGGCGCGTGCTCGATCAGCTCGAGTCGGACGACATGCTGCTCTTTTCGACCGATTTCCCGCACTGGCAGTTCGACGGCGATGCGATGCTGCCGCCCGGCATCCCGGCCGCGCTTGCCCGCAAGATACTGATCGACAACCCGCTCGCCACTTATCCCCGTCTCGGGAGCTGCCCATGATGCTCGACGCCCCACTGGCCCCCGGCCAGGACACCGAAGCCGACCACCAGCCCCGCGCCGACGCCAAAGTGCGCCTCAAGGTGATCGACGGCGACGTGCATCCGGCGCTGCGCTCGCTCGGCGACCTCAAGCCCTATCTGTCGCAGCATTGGCGCGAGCACCTGGAAACCTACGGGTCGCGCCGCCGCCTGGGGATGAGCTACGAGCCCTATCCGAAGTCGACGCCCAAGGCCTGCCGCCGCGATGCGTGGCCGGAGAACGGCGGACCGCCCGGCTCCGACCTCGACCTGATCCGCACGCAGTACCTCGATGCCTATGGCATCGAGTACGGCATCCTCGGCCCGCTCGGCATGTCGGGCCAGAGCGAGATCAATGCCGAGTTCTCGGCCGCGCTCGCCTCCGCCATCAACGACTGGCAGCGGGACACGTTTGCGAGACCCGAGCCGCGCCTCAAGGCCGGCATCGTCGTGCCGTCGGAGAACGCGGAGGCCGCCGTCCTGGAAATCGAGAAGCGAGCCGACGATCCGGCCTATGCCCAGGTCTTCATGCTGACGCGCTCCGCCGAGCCCCTGGGCAACCGCCGCTACTGGCCGATCTACGCGGCCGCCGAGCGGCACGGCTTTCCGGTCGGCATGCACGTGTTCGGCTCGGGCGGGCACCCCTACACCGGCACCGGCTGGCCGTCCTACTACATGGAGGAGGGCGCGGGGCATTCCACGTCCGCCCAGACGGCCGTGTCGAGCCTCGTCATCGAGGGCGTGTTCGAGCGCTTCCCGCGGCTCAAGGTCGCCATCATCGAGGGCGGTTTCGGCTGGCTGCCGCCGCTCACCTGGCGCCTCGACAAGCTCTACGAGCGCATGCGCTCGGAGGTGCCGCACTTGAAGCGCCGGCCGTCGGAATACATCCGCGAGCACGTCTGGGTGACGACGCAGCCGATGGAGGAGCCGCAAGACCGCGCCCATGTGCTCGACATGATGGAGTGGATCGGCTGGGATCGGCTGCTGTTCGCCTCCGACTACCCGCACTGGGATTTCGACGATCCCTTCCGCGCCTTCCCGGCCGGGCTGCCCCAGGAGCGCTACCGGCAGATCCTTTCGTCCAACGCGCGCGCGGTCTATCGGCTGGCGTAACACCAAGCCAGGCATTGCAGGGACTTGAACGGATGGTAACGTTTATGGTACCATCATGCAGTTGCGCGAGTTCCAGGACGAGCGGGGCCGGAGGCCGTTTGGCGTCTGGTTCAAATCACTGGATGCCAGGGCCGCCGCACGCGTGCAGCGCGCCTTGGCGCGGTTGGAGGCCGGCAATACGTCCAACGTGAAGGCCGTGGGCAGCGGCGTCTTCGAGCTGAAGGTCGATTTCGGCCCAGGATATCGTATCTACTTCGGCAAGGACGGAGAGGAGCTCGTCATCCTTCTCGGTGGCGGAACCAAGAAGCGGCAGCAACGCGATATCCACGCCGCGCACGCGCTCTGGCAGAGTTACAGGAACCGCAAGAAGGGGTAGGAGATGCCTCTGAGCCGCTCGTTCAAGGAAACCGTCAAGGAGCGCATCGACAAGGACCCGGCTTTTCGCGATGCGCTGCTGGCTGAGAGCATCAACGCCCTACTTTCAGGCGAGGTCGACGTCGGCAAGATCGTGCTGCGCGACTACATAAATGCCACAATCGGCTTCGCCAAACTAGCGGACGCGACCGGCATTCCATCCAAGAGCCTGATGCGAATGCTTGGGCCGACCGGCAATCCGAGCGCTCGCAACCTCTTTTCCGTTTTCCGCGCACTTCAGCAATCATCTGGCGCCAGCCTGACGGTCCGCACCGTCTCCGGCCCGGCAAGATCGCGCGCGCAACGATCGTCGCCGGCACTGCGCAAGGCCGGGTAGCCGATGCCCCGCCACGTCGTCGCGCGCGCCGCCGAGATCCCGCCGGGAGCGCGCAAGCTCGTGAAGGTGGGCACGCGCGACATCGTCATCTTCAACGTCAAGGGCGAGCTATTCGCGCTCTCCGACAAGTGCCCGCACAAGGGCGGCAGCCTGGCGCGTGGACGGCTGACGGGCGTCGTATCCTCAACCGTGCCCGGCACCTACGAGTACTCGCGGCCGGGCGAAATCATCCGCTGCCCCTGGCACGGATGGGAGTTCGACCTGCGCACGGGGCGCTCCTGGTGCGATCCGCAGCGCATGCGCCTGATGAACTATGCCGTGTCGGTCGAGCCCGGCGCCAAGCTGGTGGAGGGGCCCTACATGGCCGAGACGTTCCAGGTGGCAGTCGAGGACGACTACGTGGTGGTCGAGACCAAGTAGCCCGGCCGCTCGTCGCTACATGCCCTTCGCGCCGCGGGCGATGGCGGCGATGCCGGTGCGTGACACCTCGACCAGGCCCAGCTCCAACATGATGCCGATGAACTGCTCGATCTTGGCCGTGCGGCCCGTGATTTCGAACACGAAGTGCTCGGTGGAGGCATCGATCACGTCGGCACGGAAGATCTCCGCCATGCGCAGGGCCTCGATGCGCTTCTCGCCCTTGCCCGCCACCTTGATCAAGGCCAACTCGCGCTCCAGCGGCTCGCCCAGCACGGTGAGGTCGATGACCCGGTGCACGTTGACCAGCCGCTCGAGCTGCGTCTTGATCTGGGCGAGCACCATGCGGGTGCCGGTGGTGACGACGGTGAAGCGGGACAGGTGCTTGGCGTGCTCGGTCTCCGACACCGTGAGGCTGTCGATGTTGTAGCCGCGCCCGGAGAACAAGCCGGCGATGCGCGCCAGCACGCCCGGCTCGTTGTCGACCAGGATCGACAGCGTGTGCGTCTCGGGCGCGTCCTTGCGCTCCTCGAGGAAGTAGGCCGAGCCTGGCTGGGTGTTGGGCATGGGTCAGCGGCCTTGCGGTTGGTTCGGGCCAAGTGATATCATTCGCCTTTGAGAGATATCACTGAAGGAAACCGGGATGGCGCAGCTGATCGTTCGCAGGCTCGATGATGCCGTGAAGGAGCGGCTGCGGGCGCGCGCCAAGAAGCACGGTCGCAGCCTGGAGGCCGAAGCGCGAGCCATCCTGGGGGAAGCCGCCGCAGGCGAAACGGGCGGCAGTACCCTCCGGAAAAAGGAGAAGGGCTTCGGCACGCGGATGCGCGAGCGGTTCAAGCGCACCGGATTGACGGAAGAGGAGTACGCAGCGTTCCAAAAGGGCATCGACGAGCTCAATGGCAATGAGCGCACGCGCACTCCAAGGTTCGACGACGAGCGAGCGCGGGCAGCGTCGGTGCCGGCCTTCGGAACGCGGGCGTCTGCGCGGTTCAAAGGAATTGGCCTCTCCAGACGAGAGCTCGAGACCTTCAACCGGGCCGTCGACACACGACGCAAAGAGCGGCCGCGGCGCGTGAAGTTCGATCGGTGATCATTCTGGACACAAACGTCGCTTCCGAGCTGATGGCCGAGGAGCCCAGCAGGCAGGTGATAGCCTGGTTGGATCGGGCCGATTCGGAGCAACTGTGGACGACCGCCATCACCGTCTTCGAGATCAAGGGCGGCATCGACGCCAAGCCGAAGGGCCGTCGTAAGACGGCCCTTCTTGCCGCTTTCGACCAACTGCTGATCCGCGATTTCCAGAATCGCGTGCTCTCTTTCGATTTGCCGGCTGCTTTGCATGCCGCGCAAATCGACGTTGATCGCCAGCGCCGGGGGCGTCCAGCCGGCTTTGCGGACACGCAAATTGCCGGCATTGCCGTGAGCCGCGGTGCAGCCATTGCGACGCGCAACGTGCGCCACTTCGACGATCTTGCGGTCCCAGTGATCAATCCCTGGGATGCGCCGGTCTGATCCGCGCCGGCTCAAACCAGCACCTTGCCTTCCTTGCCGATCGCCCGGTCGATCTCCTCGTCGGACACGTCCTCGCCCAGCAGCATCTCGTGATGCGCCTTGCCGGAGGGGATCATGGGGAAGCAGTTGGCAAGCGCCGCCACACGGCAGTCGAAAATGAACGGCCGATCGGCCGGCGCGTTCAGCATCTCCATGATGGCATCGTCGAGATCGTGAGGCTTGTCGCACCGGAGCCCGACGCCGCCGTAGGCTTCCGCCAGCTTGACGAAATCGGGCAGCGCCGCGGTGTAGCTCTCCGAGATACGGTTGCCATGCAGCAGCTGCTGCCACTGGCGCACCATCCCCATGTACTGGTTGTTGAGGATGAACACCTTTACCGGCAGCCGGAACTGCACCGCCGTCGACATCTCCTGGATGTTCATGAGGATCGAGGCGTCGCCGGCGATGTCGATGACGGTGGATTTCGGATGCGCCATCTGCGCGCCGATGGCGGCCGGCAGCCCGTAGCCCATGGTGCCGAGCCCGCCCGAGGTCATCCAGCGGTTGGGCTCCTCGAAGCGGAAGAACTGCGCCGCCCACATCTGGTGCTGGCCGACCTCGGTGGTGATGTAGACGTCGCGATCCTTGGTCAGCTCGTAGAGCCGCTGGATGGCGTATTGCGGCATGATCACCTGGTCGGAGCTCTTGTAGGCGAGGCACTTCTTGGCCCGCCACTTGTCGATCTGCGACCACCAGTTCTTCAGCGCCGTCTTGTCGACGGTTGCGGCCTTCGCCTTCCAGGTGCGGATGAGGTCCTCGAGCACATAGGCGACGTCGCCGATGATCGGCACATCGACCTTGACGTTCTTGTTGATCGAGGAGGGATCGATATCGATGTGGATCTTCTTGGAGCGCGGCGAGAACGCATCGATGCGGCCCGTGATGCGGTCGTCGAAGCGGGCGCCGATGCACACCATGACGTCGCAGTCGTGCATGGCGAGGTTGGCCTCGTAGGTGCCATGCATCCCGAGCATGCCGAGCCATTCCTTGCCCGAGGCCGGAAAGGCGCCGAGCCCCATCAAGGTCGAGGTGATCGGAAAGCCCGTGAGCCGGACGAGATCACGCAGCAGCTGGCTGGCCTTGGGCCCTGAGTTGATGACGCCGCCGCCGGTATAGAGCAGCGGCTTCTTGGCCCGGGCCATCAACTCGATGGCATGCGCGATTGCGGTGGGTTCACCCTTGATGCGCGGCTGGTAGGTCTTGTGCTTGACGTCCTTGGGTCCGGTGTACGTGCCGGTCGCGAACTGCACGTCCTTGGGAATATCGACGACGACGGGGCCGGGTCTGCCGGTGCGGGCGACGTAGAACGCCTCGTGCAGGATGCGCGCCAGGTCGTCGACGTTTCTCACCAGCCAGTTGTGCTTCGTGCAGGGCCGTGTGATCCCGACGGTGTCGCATTCCTGGAAGGCGTCGTTGCCGATGAGGTGCGTCGGCACCTGTCCGGTGATGCAGACGACGGGAATTGAGTCCATGAGCGCGTCGGTCAGCCCCGTCACCGCATTCGTGGCGCCAGGCCCCGAGGTGACGACAACCGCGCCGACCTTGCCGGTGGAACGCGCGTAGCCCTCGGCGGCGTGCACGGCACCGCCTTCCTGGCGCACCAGGACGTGCTTGACCCGGTCCTGCTGGAACAGCTCGTCATAGATCGGCAGCACCGCTCCGCCGGGATAGCCGAAGATGTGCTCCACGCCCTGGTCTGCGAGCGCCCGAATGACCATCTCGGCGCCCGTCATCTTCAGTGCCATCGCTCCTGCTCCATTGCCGCATGCCTCGGCAGGCGGTCCTATACCGGAGCGGAGAGTGGGGGGTCAACCGCTAAGCATCAATAAACGATAAGTCATTCCCTTCGATCATTTCCATTTCTTGCGTTTTGATAGCTTTCCACGCAATCATATTTCGCCGAAGCCATGTCGCCTGGCGCTTGGCGTATTGGCGCGTCTCGGCCTTCGCCGCCGCGACGGCAGCCTCGAGCGGCAGGCCCTCCGCGAGGTGCGCCGCCAGCGGAGCGACCCCGAGCGCCCGCATGATTGGGAGTTCATCGGAGAGCCCCAGAGCCATGAGCCCGCGCACCTCGTCCAGGGCACCTGTAGCCATCATGGCGTCGAACCGGGCATCGATGGCCGCCCCCTGCGCGATGCGCTCGGGCATCACCAGCAAGCGTGTCGTGCCCCTCTCGTCGAGCACGGGCGTACCGGGAACACGCTGCCAGGCTGCGAGCGAACGGCCGGTGCTCTCCAGTACCTCCAGGGCCCGCACGATCCGCTGCGGATCGGTGGGCATCAGCCGTGCCGCCATCTCGGGGTCTCGTTGCGCCAGGAGCGCGTGCAGCTCGGGCGCGGATCGCAGGGCCGACTGTGCCCGCCAGTAGGCGCGCACGTCCGACGGGACCTGCGGCACCAGCGACAGGCCTTCCAGCAGCGTCTTGAAGTAGAGACCGGTGCCGCCGACGATGACCGGCCGCCGCCCCGCCGCGCGCACCTCCTCGATGGCCTGGGCCGCATCGGCGGCGTAGCGCCCGGCCGAGTAGGCCTCGGCGCCGCTGACGAATCCGTAGAGCGCATGCGGCGCCCGCGCCTCGTCCTCGGCCGTCGGCCGCGCGGTCAGAAGGCGCAACTCGCGGTAGACCTGCATGCTGTCCGCATTGATGACGACCCCCGACAGCCGCTCGGCAAGGGTCAGCGCCAGCGCCGACTTGCCGCTTGCCGTGGGGCCCGCAATGAGGATCGCCTTTTGTCTTGATGCTGCTGGCATGGCTGGCCGCCGGATAGACCGCCGTAAGGGACGCAGATGTTCCTACCAGATCGCGACGCCGCGATCTCGCGCGGGAGTGCCCCTTGCCCCATGCTGCGCGGGAATTACCTATTGAAGCATCATCCACTATAGACCACGGGGGCATTGCCACGTCAGCCCGCTGCCACTAAACGAGGCAGAACCCAACAGCGACAGGAGAAGCGCGTGACGCTTATCCGCCCCTTTCGGGCTCTGCGCCCTGTACCTGCCCGTGCGCGCGAGGTGATCGCGCCGCCCTATGACGTGCTCTCCAGCGCGGAGGCGCGCGAGCGGGCACGCGGCAAGCCGTGGAGCTTCCTGCATGTCTCCAAGGCCGAGATCGACCTGCCGCCGGGCGCCGATCCCTATTCCAATGCCGTCTACGCCACGGCGGCAGAAAACCTCAAGCGCATGATCACCGAGGGTGTCCTTATGCGCGACGCCCACCCTTACTACTACGCCTATCGCGCGACGTGGACCGGCGGGCGGCAGACGGGCCTTGCCTGTGTTGCCTCGCTTGCCGACTACGCAACCAACCGGGTGCGCAAGCACGAGCTGACGACGCCGGTGAAGGAGACCGACCGCGTCAAGCAGATCGAGGCCCTCAATGCGCAGACCGGCCCCGTGATGATGGGCTACCCGCATGCGCCGGAGATCGACACACTGCTCAAGCGCACCACCGAGCGTGATCCCGACGTTGCCGTCACGGCCGACGACAACGTCACTCATGAGCTTTGGGTGATCGACGAAACGGCCGTGATCGAGGCGTTCACGCAAATGTTCGACGCGCTGCCGGCAATCTACATCGCCGACGGCCACCACCGCTCGGCGGCGGCAGCCCGGGTGGCGGAAGCGCGCGGCGGCGATGGCGCGCACAGCTACTTCCTGAGCGTGGTCTTTCCTCATCACGAGCTTACCATCCTCGACTACAACCGCGTCGTTCGCGACCTCAACGGCCGCACGCCGGAGCAGTTCATCGCCGAGATCGGCGAGCGCTTTGCCGTCTCCGCCTCACAGGCACCGGTGCGGCCGGCGTCGGCATCCGAGGTCGGCATGTACCTCGGCGGCCGCTGGCACCGGCTCGAGTTGCGGCGCGACCTGATCCCGGAGTCCGATCCGATCGGGCGCCTGCCGATCACCCTGCTCGGCCGCAACCTGATCGAGCCGATCCTCGGCATCACCGATCCCAGGACCGACAAGCGCATCGACTTCATCGGCGGCGGGCGAGGCCTGGCCGAGCTGGCGCGGCGGGTCGAACTCGGGCGAGATGGCGGTGGCCTTCGCGCTCTATCCCACGCAGATGGAGGAGGTGATGGCGGTGGCGGACGCCAACGGCGTCATGCCGCCCAAGTCCACCTGGTTCGAGCCCAAGCTCGCCGACGGCATGGTCAGCCACGTGCTCGATTGGAAGGTTGCCCTGGGCCCTCAGCACGTCGCCGATCTTGTTATTCGACACGGAGAGGTCGCGCTGCCAGCCGGCATTGCCGGGGTCGGCCTTGGCCAGGCGCTCGGCCATGGCAAGCGCGACCTTGAAGGCATCGAGCACGGCGGGAAGGTTGCCCTGCTCGACCAGCACGTCGCCGATCTTATTATGCGACACGGAGAGGTCGCGCTGCCGGCCGGCATTGCCGGGGTCGGCCTTGGCCAGGCGCTCGGCGATGGCGAGCGCGGCCTTGAAGGCATCGAGCGCGGCGGGAAGGTTGCCCTGGGCCCTCAGCACGTCGCCGATCTTGTTATGCGACACGGAGAGGTCGCGCTGCCAGCCGGCATTGCCGGGGTCGGCCTTGGCCAGGCGCTCTCTGATGGCGAGCGCAGCCTTGAAGGCATCGAGCGCGGCGGGAAGGTTGCCCTGGGCCCTCAGCACGTCGCCGATCTTGTTATTCGACACGGAGAGGTCGCGCTGCCAGCCGGCATTGCCGGGGTCGGCCTTGGCCAGACGCTCGGCGATGGCGAGCGCGGCCTTGAAGACATCGAGCGCGGCGGGAAGGTTGCCCTGCTCGACCAGCACGTCGCCGATCTTATTATGCGACACCGAGAGGTCGCGCTGCCAGCCGGCATTGCCGGGGTCGGCCTTGGCCAGACGCTCGGCGATGGCGAGCGCGGCCTTGAAGACATCGAGCGCGGCGGGAAGGTTGCCCTGCTCGACCAGCACGTCGCCGATCTTATTATGCGACACCGAGAGGTCGCGCTGCCAGCCGGCATTGCCGGGGTCCGCCTTAGCGATCGGGTCCGCGATGGCTGCGGCCGCCTCGTAGTGCCGCCGCGCGGCGCCGAGGTAACCTTGCGCGACGGCCACATCGCCCAATCCGAGCATCGCCCAGTACCGCCAGTATGGATTGCCGCCATCGCCGGCCTTCGCGACGGCCTGCTCGAACGCCGTCTTGGCCTCGCCCGTGCGCCCAGCCTCCAGCGCTGCGCGCGCGTAGGCGCCCCACGTCCCGGCATCGGACGGGTCGAGCCGTGTCGCGCGCTTGTAGTACGCGCACCGCTTTGGCCACGTCCCGCCCGCTCGCCAGCACGGCCAAATCGCGCGCACTTTGCGCCGCCGCCTTGCGCTTCTCCGCCGCCACCCGCTCGGCTTCCGCGATCGCCTTCTCGTCGGCGTCGAGTGCCGCATCGAGCTTGGCCTGCGCCACCCGCCACGTTGCCGCTCGCCGATCAGCCGCTTGGCCTCCTGCCTGAGCGGATCGGTGCTGGCGCCGATGCTGGCCAGCGTCTTCTCCAGCTCGGCGACGCGCTTGGCGCGCTCCTCCGCCGTGTAGGGCTTGCCGCGCGCCGTCTCCTCCGCCTCGAGGATGTTGCGCACCCCGGCCGCGTCCTTCCCGAGCCGCTCGACCTCGATCGCCAGCGCCGCCATGCGGGCGTCGCCGACACAGCCCTTGCCGGCGAGGCAGTCTGCCGGCGCCGCACCGCCCACCACCTTGCCGGAGATCTGCAGGAAGGAAGCTGGAACACGCTCTTGGGCTTCTGCGTGGCCTCGTAGGTCGCGCGCGCCACTTCGTTCATCACCTGCTCGAAGTAGATGCTCGCGCTTTTCTTCTCCAGCGCCGAGAACAGCGCATCGGCGAACGGCGAGTGGCCGCCCTTCGGCCCGTCGAGCGCCTGCTGGCCGAACTGCGTCGAGGTGACCAGCAGGAAGCCCTGCATGGCGCCCGCCTCGATCCTCGTGAAGGAGAGCTTCTTGCCCTTGAGGTTCGGGCACACGGCGCCGAGCGGGTTGTCGCGGCAGGCATCCAGGATGACGAGCTTCATGCGCGCCGGCTCCGTCGCCGCCATGATCCGCTCGACCGGCACGCCGCGCGTCACGGCGCCGCTTGTGCAGTTCACCTCGGCGTCGACCGGCGTGAGGATGTTGCCCTCCTCCGTCGCCAGGCCGTGGCCGGCGAAGAACACCAGCGCCAGCTCCGCCCCCTTCGCCTGCGCTCGAGGGCGACGTAGCGCAACCCGCCGGCTGCCCCTAGGATCGCTCGAAAAGCGAGTGAGCCCCCGGGGAGGAGGCGCCATCACCATGACCCACGACTTCATCATCGTCGGCGGCGGTTCGGCGGGGTCGGTGCTGGCGAACCGGCTCTCCGCCCGCAGCGCCACGGACGTGTTGCTCCTGGAGGCGGGCCAGGACACGCCGCACGGCAAGGTGCCGCCCGAGGTGCTCGACAGCTATCCGGGCACCGCCTATTTCGACCCGCGCTTCCACTGGACGTCCCTCAAGGTCCGCACCGAGGTCGTCTCCCACAACAATCCGGGCGAGAGCCCGCCGCCGCTGCGCAAATACGAGCAGGCGCGGATCCTGGGGGGCGGTTCCTCCATCAACGGCCAGCTCGCCAACCGCGGGGCGCCGGCCGACTTCGAGGAATGGGTCGCCCGCGGCGCCAAGGGATGGGGCTGGAAGGACGTGCTGCCCTTCTACAAGAAGGTGGAGCGCGACATGGACTTCGACGGGGCCCTGCACGGCAAGGAAGGGCGCATCCCCGTGCGGCGCATCTTCCCCGATCAATGGACGGGCCACGCCAAGGCCGCCGCCGAGGCCTTCAAGGCCGCAGGCTTCGACTACCTCCCCGACCAGAACGGCGAGTGGCGCGACGGCTACCATCCGCTCACCATCTCCAACGCCTATGAGCGCCGCGTGTCGGCGGCCATCGGCTATCTCGATCCGGCGACCCGGCAGCGGCCGAACCTCACGATCTCTGACCGACACGCAGGTGGCCGAGCTGCTGTTCGAGGGCAGGCGCTGCGTCGGCGTCGTGGCGTACGTGAAAGGCGCGCGCCGGGAGTTCCGCGCCCGCGAGGTGATCCTCTCCTGCGGCGCCATCCATTCGCCCGCGCATCTGCTCCGCGCCGGCATTGGCCCGGCCGGCCACCTGAAGGATCTCGGGCTGGAGGTGCGGGCGGCGTTGGAGGGAGTCGGCCAGCGGCTGATGGACCACCCCTCCATCTCGGTCTCGGCCTACGTGAAGCCGCAGGCCCGCATCAACGAGTTCACCCGCCGCCACCTGCATGTGGGGCTGCGCTACTCCTCGGGACTTGCCGGCATGCATGCAGGCGACATGTTCGTCGTCGCCGTCACCAAGTCCGCCTGGCACGCGGTGGGCGAGCGCATCGCCTCTTTCCTGATCGCCGTCTATCACACGACGTCGGAGCGCGGACAGGTCAGGCTCGCCTCGCGCGACTGGCGCGACGAGCCGGAGGTCGAGTTCAACCTGCTGTCCGACCGCCGCGACCTGGAGCGGCTGATGCAGGCCTTCCGCATGATGGGCAAGCTTTACGCCACGCCGGCGATGCAGTCGGTCACCTCCGACCCGTTTCCGGCTACCTATTCCGACCGCGTGCGCAAGGTCGGCGTCGTCAACACCAAGAACAAGATCCTCACCCGGATTGCCGGCACGCTGCTCGACGGCCCGGCCGCCCTGCGCAGCTACCTGATCCGCAATCTCATCACCGAGGGCGTGGCCTTCGAGGATGTGATGGCCGACGACGAGGCGCTCGAGGCCTTCGTGCGCAAGGCCACCATCGGCGTATGGCATGCCTCATGCAGCTGCCGCATGGGCGCGGAGGGCGATCCCATGGCGGTGACGGACCCAGAGGGGCGCGTGCGCGGCGTGAGCGGCCTGCGCGTGGTCGATGCCTCGATCTTCCCGATGGTGCCCTGCGCCAACACCAACTTCCCCACGCTCATGACCGCCGAGAAGATCGCTGAGGCCATAGCAGCCAGCGGCGGCCGGTGACCGTGGCCCGGCCGTCAGATGCGCTCTGAGCCGGCTATTGCGCTTTCAGTTTGCTTATTTCTGAAGGCAAGGTCTGTTGCAGCCATTTCGACGGCTTCATTTGCTCGAACCCGCTCGGAAAATCACGCAGGGAGGCCGTCGTGTGCATGAGCGCCCGCTCGAGACGCTCCAGCTTCTGCGTGACATCGCCAACGGCCTCACCCGCCTCATAGAATTGGTTTGCCAGCCAATGCTCGACCCAGCCGCTACGCTGCCGACAAAAACCTCGCGGACGCTCATAGCAGATCTCGGAGCTTGTGCTGCCGCCCTTATGGGGCTCTCGGACGGTCTCCTGCGCTTCCAAATACCTATAGAAATATCTTTTCGCGGTTTCTGACTGCCCCTCCCGCAACGCGACCTCGCCCGTATAGTACAATCCGTGCCCGTTGTTATCATCTATGTATAACAGCAACTTGATGAGGAAATTGGCCCGATCGAATTTGTCGGAATTGATTGGAAGCTTGGCATCCTTGGTGACGTCATAGAATTCCTTGCGCAATTCTCGGCTTGCGGTCACCAGCAGGGCGTCCACTTTCGATTGCAGTTCCACCCCCTTTTGTATGGGTATGTAGGTGGAGGCGGCATGCCAAAAGAGGTACGCGCCCGCGGAGAGGAGCGAGAGCCCGACCTGAAGGGTTCCTATTTCTCCAATTCCCCTGATTTCGCCAAGCTTATGGACTCCGCGCAATTTCAACCAAACGAAATATAAACCGAGCAGCGAGCACGCGATTCCTATCGCGAAACCAATCATCAAGACAGCGAACAATACGATATCCATTACCGGGATCCTCGTTCAGACGCTCGATGATCTTTACAGGGAGAACGCATGTGGCTCGACGGTGACGTGAGCCCGGGAGCCGGGTCTTGCCACCCGGACTCGGCTCAGGTGGAGACGCTAGGTTCGGCCTGCCTGTCGTATCAAGTAAACACGCCGTAAATTGAGCATGCTTTCTGGCCGTCGTGATCTGCCCGGCTTTATGCTAAGGCCCGGCCCGGAACGCGGCCCAGCGCTCGCGGATGTCCTGCATCGCCCGCGTGGCCATCGCGCGCAGCTCTCGGGCGCGCAGGCGCAACGACAGCCCGCATCTCCAGCATAGCCGGGCGCAGGCGCCGCCACTGGGCCGCAACCGCGCGGCGCGCGCGCTCCTTGACGACGCGCCCGACCCGCCAGGCCCAGGAGGCGTGCACGCGGTCGGTCAGCGCCTCCTTCCAGGGCATCGCCGTTTCATAGCCCCACTTGAACCAGCCGATCTGCATCAGCGCCGGCTGCGTCAGCATGAAGAGGCGCGCGACCAGGGCGGTGGCCACCACCTTGGCGACAACGAACAGCCCGGTCGCCATTACGATCCGCCCGTTGGCGATCAGCAACAGCGCCAGGAACTTGAGCGGCAACAGCAGCAGGGTCGGCAGCGCGAAAATCACAAGGGCAACATAGGGCGGCAGCCCGACGATCATCGACTCGAGCACCGCCCACGGCCGCCAGAGCGCGAGCCGGCCCAGCAGATCGGCCAGCGGCCGCCAGCCCCACTCCTCGAACACGATGATCAGCGCGAGCAGGAACTCGAACGTGCGCTTGAGCACGGGCCTGGCCACCGACCAGAATGCGCGCAGCACAGGCGCAACCAGCCGCACGGCTTCCCGCGCCGCCGCCATCAGGCGCCGGCCCAGGTTGTCTATGGTGCTGGTGGGCTGGGGTGCGTTTTCCATGTCTCAGGCTGCCGGTGGTCTCGCGTCCCCCGCCGTTCGCCGGGCGATCGGGCCGCAATCCATCCTAATAGGGCCATCCTAATATGGGCGGTCTTCGTTTCCCGTTAAGTCTCTAAAGGTGCGTGCAAAATGACACGATAGGGCCGGAGGCGGCTTTGCCGCGGCTCGCGCAGGTAGGGCTCAGCTGCGCGGCTCGATCTCGCCTGCCAGAACGCGCCCATCCATGTCCCTGGGCCGGGGTTCGCTTGCCGGCGTGTCAGCCGGCGAGAGCCGCCCGCCCGTGATCTTCGGTCGCTGGATGGCCTGCTCGGCGGCTAGCGCCTCGGCCAGCTCCTCGCGCGCCTTCTCGGCCTGCCGCTGCCGGTTCCAAAGGCTGGCGTAGAGCCCGTCGCTGCGCCAGCAGCTCGCCATGCGTGCCCTGCTCCACCAGACGGCCGGCGTCGAGCACGAGAATATTGTCGGCGCCGACGATGGTTGAGAGCCGGTGGGCGATGACGAGGGTGGTGCGGTTGCGCACGACCTGGTCGAGCGCGTCCTGGATCTCCTTCTCGGTGTGGCTGTCGAGCGCGCTGGTCGCCTCGTCGAGGATCAGGATCGGCGGCCCCTTGAGGATGGTGCGGGCGATGGCGACGCGCTGCTTCTCGCCGCCGGAGAGCTTCAGGCCGCGCTCGCCCACCATGGTGTGGTAGCCGTCCGGCAACTGGCTGATGAAGGTGTCGATCTGCGCCATGCGCGCGGCCTCGCGCACCTCCTCTTCCGTTGCGTCGGGCCGGCCGTAGCGGATGTTGTACTCGATGGTGTCATTGAAAAGCACCGTGTCCTGGGGCACCACACCGATCGCCGCGCGCAGGGACGCCTGCGTGACATCGCGGATGTCCTGTCCGTCGATGGTCACGCGCCCACTGGCGATGTCGTAGAAGCGCAGGATGATGCGCGAGACCGTGGACTTGCCGGCGCCCGACGGGCCGACGATCGCCACCACCTTGCCGGCCGGCGCCTCGAATGAGAGGCGGTCGAGGATCATCCGCTCGGGCTCGTAGCAGAACCTGACGTCCTCGAAGCGGATCGTGCCGCCGGTGACGCGCAGCGGCTGGGCGCCCTGCCGGTCGGCCACCTCGGGCCCCTCGGCCAGCACGTCCATCATGCGCTCGATGTCGGTGAGCGACTGCTTGATCTCGCGGTAGACCATGCCCATGAAGTTCAAGGGGATGAACAGCTGCAGCATCAGCGCATTGACCATGACGAAATGGCCGACGGTCTTGGACCCTGCCGCCACGTCGAGGCCTGCCATCACCATCACTGCGGTCAGCGCGCCGGTGAAGATCACGGCCTGGCCCGTGTTGAGCACGGCAAGCGATATGTAGCTCTTCACACTCGCCTTCTCGTAGGCCGCCATCGACAGGTCGTAGCGGCGGGCCTCGCGTTCCTCGGCGCCGAAGTACTTGACCGTCTCGTAGTTCAGGAGGCTGTCGATGGCTTTCGTGTTGGCGTCCGTATCGCTCTCGTTCATGGTGCGGCGGATGCCGATGCGCCAGTCGGTGGCGCGCACCGTGTAGCTCAGATAGAGCACGATCATCGCCGTGACGGCCGCCGCGTAGCGCCAATCGAACTCGGCCATCAGCACGACGAGCACCAGCGCGAACTCGACGATGGTCGGCACGAACGTCATCAACGTCATGCGCGTGATGCTCTCGATGCCGAGCCGCCCGCGCTCGAGAACGCGCGTGAGCCCGCCGGTCTTGCGCTCCAGATGGAAGCGCAGCGAGAGGCGGTGCATGTGCTCGAAGGCCTCGAGTGCCAGCTTGCGCACCGCGTTGAGGGCAACGCGTGCAAACAGGCCCTCGCGCACCTGCACGAGCAGCGTCATGGCAACGCGGGTCAGGCCGTAGAGCGCGATGGCGGCGACGGGGGCGCCGACCAGCCAGGGGACCGTCTGCGCGGCAGATACCGTGCCGCCCGATGCCAGCACCAGGGCGTCGGTCGCCCACTTGAAGGTGAACGGCATGGAGACGGTGACGAGCTTGGCCACCAGCATCAGCGCCAGCGACAGTACCACCCGCCTTTGCAGGTCGGGCCGGTCGGTCGGCCACACGTAGGGGAAGAGGCCTTTGAGAACGCGGAACTGGTCCGAATCGGCCGGCATGCCAAACCGCATGCGGCCGCCCCCGCGCCCACCCCCGGAAGCAGGCTTGTGTAGGCGTTGCATGCGCTGGCTTTAGACGCCGGCGCAACGCTTGTCCAATCAGGCTCTCGTCAACCCGGCAGGTAGACTCTCTGGCAGGGATAGATCCAGTGGGGGTTGCGTATCCGGCCGCGGTTGGCGCGATAGATCCGCTTGTAGGATAGGCCCCTGTCGTAGTGCTGTTCGGCGATGTCCCAGAGCGTGTCGCCCCTCTTGACCACGTACCAGCCCGGCGCGGAGATCTCGACACCGGCGCCTGCGCATCTGCGGCGGTGGGCGGCATAGCGGGGCTTCTTTCGGTGCCGGGCGCGCTTCTTCGCAGCCTTCTTGCGCTGGGCCGAATGCTTCCCGTTTGCCGCCATGCTTGCAGTCTTGGTGGGCCCTGTGGTGTCCTTGGCGTCGGCCTTCTTGCTTTCCGCCTTCGCTACCCGTTGCACCTTCGCCTTGGAATCGGCGTCGCGTTTCGCTTCGGCGACCTTCTTGGCTTCGGCCACTTTTCGAGCCTCAGCCGCAGCCACCTTGGCGGCAAGCGCAGCGGCCCGCTTGGCGTCGGCCTCGGCCTTGAGTTGGCGCCGCTTCTCCTCCGCGGCGCGCTTGGCGTCGGCAGCCTTCTTCTCCTCGGCCTGCTTCCGCTCGAGCGACGCCTTCCGTGCCTCCTCGGCCTTCTTCCTCGCCTCTTCGGCGCGCTTCGCCGCGGCAATCCGCTTGGCCTCTCGGGCTTCCGCAGCCTTTCTGACTTGCTCCGCCTTCCTCGCCTGCTCGGCCTTTCTCGCCTCTTCGGCTTTTCTGGCTG
Source organism: uncultured Alphaproteobacteria bacterium (assembly GCA_963797005.1). Taxonomy (GTDB): domain Bacteria; phylum Pseudomonadota; class Alphaproteobacteria; order Rhizobiales; family Hyphomicrobiaceae; genus AWTP1-13. Next base: position 216,785 of record CAWCOF010000003.1, on the reverse strand, counting down.
CTTCGATCCTCTTGGATTCCGCGATCCTCTTTGCTTCTGCGGCTTTCTTCTCACGCTCGGCCTTCGCAGCCTCGGCCGCCTTCTTTGCCTCCTCTGCCTTCCTGGCATCGGCGGTCTTCTTCGCCGCCTCGCTCTTTTCCTTCTCGGCCCTCAAGGCCTCCTCGGTCTTCTTGACCTCGGCCTCGCGCGCGGCCCGCCGTGCGTCCTCTTCAGCCTTGCTCGTCTCGACCTTGGGCGGCGGAGCCACGGTGGACCCGGGCCCCGGAAGGGGCGAGCCGGCCTTGGTCGCCGGTGCCTCCGCCGCCTTTGCCGGCGGCTCCTTGGCAACCGTCACGGCGCCTTCGGCAGGTGGCGATTTGCCTTCGGCCAGCCATCGCATCAGCGCCTGGAACCGATGGCTCGAGCGCGTCAGCCAGTCGACGTCGTCGGACTCCTGCGCTGGCGCTTCGGGCTTCTTGGCAACGGCCGCCGGCGGCTTGGCCGCGGGCACTGCCGTTGGCGGCTGACCAGACTTCGCCGGCGGAGCGCTCGCCGTCCCGGCTCCCGCCCCGTTACCTTCCGAGAGGCGCCGCATGAGACCCTGAAATTCGCGGCCCGAGTGGTCGAGCCATTCCAGGCCCGCACTCCATGGATCGCCGCTGCCGTCGTCTTTCGCGGCACCGCCCGCGGGCGCTTTGGATTGCGCCTGCGCCACACGCTTCTCTCCCATGATTTGGGTGAAGCGCCCGGAAGCCTTTTCCGCCAGCTCTTCGGCGCGCCGCCGCGTCGCCCCCTCCTCGCCGATGGCCGCAAGCGATGGTGCGAACGTGATGGACACGGCCAGCACGGCCGACGCAACGCCAAGAGATCGAGCCCCGTGCATGGACGCCTTGCCTCCCTCGCCTGATTTGTCTCGGCCCGATAACTACGCGATTCCTGAGCGTTGCGCGCCGATGCTGCCAGGAGAGCGCAACCACGCGCCCTAAACTTAGCCGGGCCGCGGCGAGCCCGTCCACTGGTTAACCTCGCCCCGCCCCAATTCGGCCGCCCCGCACCGTTTGCCTATTCTCCAGGCGGGGCATGACAATGCCCGCGCGGACAAGGCAAAGTGTCGCAAGGTCATCGTTGGTACAAAGAACATATGCAAGACGAAGCACTTAGGGCGGAACGCCATCAAGAACCCACGTCGCGGAGGCTGCGCAACATCTGCGTCTACTGTGGCTCCGGCCCGGGCACCGACCCCGCCTTCGCCAAGGCCGCCGGCGACTTCGGACGGGCGCTGGCGGAGAACGGCATCGGTCTCGTGTTCGGCGGCGGCGGCCGCGGCATGATGGGGGAGGTGGCGCGCTCAACGCTCCAGCACGGCGGCCACGTCACCGGCATCATACCGAGATTCCTCATGGAGGCCGAGCAAGCCCTGGCCGAGGTCAATGAGCTGGTCGTCACCGACAGCATGCATGAGCGCAAGCTCGCCATGTTCGAGCGTTCCGACGCCTTCGTCGCGCTGCCCGGCGGCGTCGGCACGCTCGAGGAGTTCGTGGAGCAGATGACGTGGAGCCAGATCGGCCAGCACGACAAGCCCCTCGTGCTCGCCAATGTCGCCGGCTACTGGGACCCACTGGTCGCCCTGTTCGACCACATGCTGCGCCATGCCTTCATCCGGCCCGGACTGGACGTGCGCTATCACGTGATCGACGAGATCGCAGACGTCATTCCGGCGCTGGCGCGGCTCGTGGCCGCCGAGCCCCACGCGAGCGCGCTCCCCCTGGAGAAGCTCTGAATTCCGTGTCACGGCATCGGCAGCTTGGCCGATCCCGCCACCTATGGTCATATTGCTCTCGGGGCGGCCGATTTTCGACCGAGCGCAGGGAAGCAACGCAATGCCCGGTCTCAATGAGACGCAGCGGCGCGCGCACAAATCGCGCAACGACCTGCACACGGCCGTCCTCGTCGCAGGCCTCGGGCTCCTGACCACGTTCTGCGCCTGGCTGCTCTGGTCCTGGACCGGCGTGGTGCTGACGATCGCCTGGCTCGGCATCCTTTACGCGCTGGCCCCGCGCCTGCCGCCCGGCGTGGTGATGCGCCTCTACCGCGCGCGGCCGCTCGACCCCCAGCATGGCGGGCAGATCGTGCACATCGTCGGCGAGCTCGCCCGCCGCGCCGGGCTGGCGACCGCGCCGCGGCTCTACGTGATACCCAGCATGACACTCAATGCCTTCGCCACCGGCACGCACGAGAACGCCGTCATCGGCATCACCGAGGGCATCCTGCGCCGCCTCACCTTGCGCGAGCTTGCCGGCGTGCTGGCGCACGAGATCAGCCACGTGCGCAACAACGATCTCGCCGTCATGGGCCTCGCCGACATCATGACGCGCTTCACCCAGGTGCTCTCCTACCTCGCCATCTTCCTCGCCATCTTCAATCTGCCGGCGATCCTGCTCGGCGACTCCGACATCTCCTTCCTGGCGCTGCTGCTGCTCTATCTCGCCCCCACCATCGGCAGCCTGCTGCAGCTCGGCCTCTCCCGCACCCGCGAGTTCGACGCGGATCTGGAGGGCGCGGAGCTGACCGGCGATCCCGGCGCGCTCGCGAGCGCGCTCGGCAAGCTCGAGCGCTACCAGGGCCACTTCTGGGAGGACATGATGTTCCCGGTGCCGGCGCGGAAGATCCCGCAGCCGTCGCTCCTGCGCTCCCACCCGCCCACGGAGGACCGCATCGCCCGCCTCGAGGCGCTCCAAGCCGGCGAGCTGCCGCCACCGATCGAGGTGATCGAGGAACCCATGGTATCATTGGTGGGCCTCGGCCCCATCGCCATGCGCCCGCGCTACCGCTTTCCGGGGGTGTGGTTCTGAGGCGCATCCCCCTCTCCCCGCTGCCCTGGGCTATCCGAGATCGTACGCGCGCCCTTGTGCCGCCGAGGGCTGCGGGGAGAGGGTCGGGGTGAGGGGCAGCCGCGAACTCACCCGTGCCTCTACGTTTCGCTCTCGATGAACTCGAGCAGCGCGTCCAGCAGACGCTCCATGTCTCACACACGTCGGCATGGGAAGGGCTCCCCGTGGTTGCGCGCAGCGGTCGTGGCTGCCCCTCACCCTGACCCTCTCCCCGTTCGCGCTGAAGAAGCGCGACGGGGAGAGGGGATTTCGTCCGCACCTGGCGCACTTGCTCCCGTGCAGGCCGCTCGCCGCGCGCGTCCGTTCCTGGGGATGGATCGGCCGGACTAACGCCGTCGGCAGAGCGGGACTCGGCTGATCGTTTGTTGGTACATTGAGCGTGGGTTGGCGGGATCACGGGGATCAACGATGAAGTTCGGCGTGTTCTACGAGTTGCAGCTCCCTAAGCCCTGGGGAGAGGACGACGAGCGCAAGCTGGTGCACGACGCGCTGGCCCAGGTCGAGCTCGCCGACGATCTGGGGCTCGATTACGCCTGGGCCGTCGAACACCACTTCCTCGAGGAATACTCGCATTGCTCGGCGTCCGAGGTGTTCCTGGCCGCCGCCGCCGCGCGCACCAAACGCATCCGGCTCGGACACGGCATCCGCCAGGTGATCGCCAACTACAATCATCCAGCCCGCACCGCGGAAGCGGTCGCCATGCTCGACCTCGTCTCCAACGGCCGGGCGGAGCTCGGCATCGGCGAGGGCGCGACCAGGCTGGAGCTCGGCGGCTTCGGCGTCCCGGCCAAGGAGAAGCGCGCCATGGCGCTGGAGGCGGCCGAGCAGATCGCCAACATGATGGTGATGACGCCCTATCCCGGGCTACGAGGGCCGCTCTTTCACGATGCCCTGCCGCAACGTGCTGCCCAAACCCATGCAGAAGCCGCACCCGCCCATGTGGATGGCCTGCTCCAACCGCGACACCATCAGGGTTGCGGCAAGCAATGGCCTGGGCGCGCTGGCGTTCTCCTTCATCGACGAGACCGAGGCGCGCACCTGGAGCCAGATCTACTACGACATCATCAAAAGCGACAATTGCGTGCCCGTCGGGCACAGCGTCAACGCCAACATCGCCATGGTGTCGGCGTTCTCGCTGCATCCCGACCGCGAGGAGGCCGCCCGGCGCGGCAAGGAGGGCTTCGAGTTCTTCCGCTACGCAATCTCCGGCCTCGTCACCAGCGACACCGTGCCCGGCCGCTCGCGGCTGTTCGAACGGTTCCAGGAGCAGCGGAGCCTGAAGCCACGCCCGATGCCAACCCCGCGCGAACCGAAAGCCTGGCAAAAGCCTTCCAGCAGTCGCGCGGCATCGGCACGCCCGCAGATTTCAGTGCGCACGTCAGATCGTTCGAGGAGGCGGGTGTCGACCAGATCATCCTGTTGCAGCAGGCCGGGCGCAACCGGCACGAGCACATCTGCGAGTTGCTCACGCTCTTAGGTGCCGAGGTGCTGCCCGAGTTCGCGGAAGCGGCGGCAGAGCGCGAGCGACGCAAGGCCGCCGAGCTGGCGCCCTATGTCGAGAAGGCGCTCGCACGCAAGAAGCGGATGCCGGCGCTCGCCGACGCCGACATCCCGGTGGTGCGGGCTTCCGTGGCGAAACCGATCCTCAATACGTCATCCAGCTAAGGTAGAGGTGTCTTGATGTCGCCCAATGTCGTCTCCGAGCTTGCGCCGACCGGTACCCTTCGCGCCGGCATCAACATGGCCAATTTCCTGCTGGTGACGGGCAGGAGCGCGGCCGGCGACCCGCAAGGCGTCGCGCCCGACCTCGCCGGCGAGATCGCGACGCGACTGGGCGTGCCGGTCGCCTACGTGCCCTTCAAGGTGCCCGGCGACCTCGCCGACGCGGCCGGCAAGGGCATCTGGGACATCGGCCTGATCGGCGCCGAGCCGCAGCGCGCGGAGACCATCGCCTTCAGCCCGCCCTACGTCGAGATCGAGGCCACCTACCTCGTGCCGGCCGGCACGCCGCTCAAGACCATCGCCGACGTCGACCGCGCCGGGGTGCGCATCGCGGTGACGGGCCGCAGCGCCTACGGCCTGTGGCTCGACCGGAACATCAGGCACGCCGAGCTGGTGCGCTCCGGCACCCTCGACAGCGCCTGCGAGGAGTTCGTTCGCGACAAGCTCGAGGCCCTCGCCGGCCTGAGGCCGCGGCTCATATCGGATGTGGCGAAGCTGCCGGGCGCGCGCATCCTCGAGGGCAAGTTCATGGCGGTGCAGCAGGCCGTCGGAACCGATCCGAAAAACAGGGCCGGCGCCGCCTTCCTGCGCGACTTCGTCGAGGAGGCGAAGGCGTCCGGCCTGATCGCGCGCCTCATCGAGCGCCACAAGGTGGTCGGTCTCTCGGTTGCACCCGCCGCCTGAAAGAGGTCAGCCCCTGCGGGCCTGACCCATTGCTCACCAGTGCCGGTGACACCGGCGGTGGCCGATCCAGACCCAGTGCCGCGGGCCATACCCGTGCCTGCGTCCCATCCACGGCCAATGCCGGCGATAGCCGCAACAGGGATCGTCCACGACATAGACGTAGGTGACGCCGCCGCGATAGCGACGCGCGGGATAGCCGGCGTTGACGTATTGATCGTGCAGCCAACGGGCAGCCTCGAGACGGTACTGCCAATACTCGGAGCGGTCGCGGACGCGCGCATGACCGCCGTCCATGTCCGCGACGCGCGTGAGAAGCGCGTGCGCACCCCACGGCTCGCCGAGCCGTTGCATTGCCGATGACGGCGCGGTCCAGAGCGCCATCGCCGCACCGGCGGCGAAGGCGGCCAGCACGATTGATCTGCGCATAGTTCCTCCTTGAGGTGCCAAGCCACGGAACGCGCCAGTATCCGGTCAGGTTGCCCGCGCGCCGAGCACGCACTCAGGGAAGAGTAAACCGAGTTGCACAGGCCAGCGCTTTGCACTGTCCGATGCCTTGCGAAGGATTGCGGCGAAAGCCCTGCAAAATGGCCGTGCTGATCGCCGCGCCGACGTATCAGGACTTGTCCTTGTCCAGCATTGCGTAAAATGCCGTCTCGTTGCCGGTAAGGCGGGGATAGTCGGAAACAAAGACCCTATCCTTGTAGCGGCGCTCCCGGTGGGTTTGCCGCGAAGGCCGCGGTGATCGCCGCACGCGCGCATGCACGGCGCGTCCGCGAACCTTGTGCACGCGCCGAGGCCGCGGCACGTATGCCCCCGCGTCGTCGTCTTCGACGCCGTAGACTTCGCTGCGGTAAATCTGCGCGCTCGACAACTCGATCCTGTCGGGGCAATTGTCCTTCACCCAGCCGCGCGCCTTGACGCATCGTGCGGGTGTACCCTCGCGACCGGCGGCACTACCGCAGTTGCCCTGCACCCAGCCCCGCGCCATACGGCAATGCTTGGCGCCCGGCGCCGCCAGGGATGCCGAGGCCCACAGGACAGCAACGAGCACTGCCGCGCCCGCGCCCACGCCGGCTCGATGCCAGTATGCCGCCTGTCTCATGTGCCAACCCCGAGCTCACAAGCCACCGCAAGATGCGGATATAAATCGAGCTGCGGAAGCTAGAATTCCGTTGCAGCTGCGCCAATCACTTTCTCGGGCGCACCCACGCGCATCGCATTTTGCTCTCGGCGTGTGGCATTTGGAGCAGCGTCCGCGCGAACCCGCGACGCGACACTCGGTGTCAACGCTCGAGGCTGATTTCGCTGGCAAAATTGCAGGCCGGCCTTGGCGAGCCGTCGCGCGTTGGTCGATCCCTTGTCTCGGATACGCCCCCGGATCGTGGCTATCGCCGTCACACCTTGCCGATCGTGCGCACGGCGTCCTCGACGCGCTTGGCGTCTTGGTTCCAGAACCTGGCAAAATCCGGCTGGTCGAGAAAGGCCACGACGTCGCCCGCGGTCTCGATTGCCGAGACGAACTTCGGATCGTCGGTTGCCTGCTTGGCGCCGGCGCGCAGCTTCTCAACGATCGCATCCGGCGTGCCTTTCGGGGCGAACAGGCCGACCCACAGGGAGAACTGCACGTGATAGCCGAGCTCCTCGAGTGTCGGCACCTCGGGCAGCGCCGCGGCCCGCTTCGCCGAGAAGCAGGCAAGCGCGCGCACCTTGCCGGTCTTCAGGTGCGGTCCTGCTGCACCGATAGGGGAGGCGAGCACTTGCGCGTTGTTGCCCAGCAGCGCGCTGAGTGCCGGTTCTGTGCCGTTGGTTGGCAGATGCTTCATCTTGATGCCCGCCGCCTTCATCAACAAGACGGTCGGCAGGTGCAGGGCGCCGTAAGGGCCCGACGAGCTGAAGACGATCGTGTCGGGCCGCTTCCTGGCGTCGTCGATCAGGTCCTTGAGTGTCTTGTAGGGTTGCTTGGCGTTGACGATCAGCGCCATCGGTCCCTCGGTGAGGCGGGCGACGGGTATGAAGTCGGCGCGCACCAACTTCGGCTGGCGGCCGAACAGCTTGTCCACCTCGGCAAAGCCGGAAAGCGACGCCATATGGATGAGCAGTGTGTAGCCATCAGGCTTGGCGGCGGCGACAAACTGCGCGCCGACCTGGCCCGCGGCACCCGGCCTGTTCTTGATCGCAACCGGCTGCTTCACGAGTTGCTCGAGGGCGGCCGCGAAGGGCCGGCCGACCACATCCGTCGCGCTGCCGGGCGGGAACGGATCGATCAGCGTGATGGCGCGCGAAGGGTAGGCGTCCTGAGCGAGCGCGCGCCCCGCGAACAGGACCGCAGCGGCTGCGGACGATCCGACGACGAAGCTGCGTCTATCCATGGTCTCCTCCCTCGGCAAGCCGGCTCACGCTGGAGCAAGCACATTGCCGGGACACAGGCGCGTACCCGCGACGGTGAGCGCCGCGCACCGCGCAACCCATCGTAGAGGCGGAATTTCTGCAATCAACCTTGGGCAGAGCGTAACCGGCCCTTGCCCCGTCTCAAATCGATCGCCAGCCTGCAGAATGTCGCCCCAATCACCCAGCCGGCCCGCACCACGGTAAGCCAGCTGCCCGAAACCTTGGAGGTACCGCCGACGCGCCGGCGCTGGCCGACCGGCACCTCAACCGCCCGCAGTCCCACCGCTGCGACCCGCATCTGCATCTCCAGGTTCCAGCCGAACGTCTCCTCGCGCATGCCAAGGTGCGCCAGTGCGTCGCGGCGGATGGCGCGAAACGGCGACATGTCGGTGAAGCGTACGCCATAGAGGAGCCGGATGAGGAGGCCGGCGAGATGGCCGGCCACGATCTGCGCCGGCGCCAGGCTACCTGGCTCGCGCGCACCCCTCAGTCGCGACCCCAGCACGAAGTCTGCGCTGCCGTTATCGATGGGTGCCAGGACCGCGGGAATCAACTCCGGCCGGTCGCTGCCGTCGCCGTCGATGAAGAGGACGACGGTGGCCGCCGACGGCAACGCCGCAATACCCGTCATCAGCGCCCGGCCGTAGCCGCGGCGCGGCTCGACGATGACCCTGGCGCCTGCGGCACGCGCATGCTCCGCCGTCCGGTCCGTCGAGCCGCCATCGACGACAATGACCTCGCCGACGCCCTGCGCCAGCACCGCGGCCACGCACGGCCCGATCGCCTGCTCCTCGTCGAGGCAGGGGATGATGCCGGCGACATGCGCGGCTGATTTGGAGGCAACAGCTGCTGCGGTCATCGCCGCCCTTGTGCCACGGCCATGCGGATCGTCATAGCTGATCGCGTTGGACTGCATACGGCCTGCAAGCGTGGCGCATTGCCGCTTGACATGGGTTGCCGGTCAAGCTCGATGGGCGGATCGCTTCGTGGAGAGAGAGCTGGCTGCGGTGATGCAGGGAGACGTGCGCGTTGCGGTCGATATCGGCGGCACGTTTACCGACATCGTCGTGATGTCCCGCGGCGGCGTGCTGCACGAGAGCAAGGTCTCGACCACGCCGGACGATCCGAGCCGCGGGGTCGTTGCCGGCCTCGATGCCCTCCTGAGGGAGCTGAGCATACCTGCAGCGCGGGTCGAAGAAGTGCTGCACGGCACGACTGTCGGCTCCAATACCCTCCTGCAGCGGTCGGGCGCCAAGACCGGGCTCATCACCACGCGCGGGTTTCGCGACGTGCTGGAGATCGGCCGCATCCGCATGCCGGACATGTTCGACCTGACGTGGGACAAGCCCAAGCCGCTGGTGCCACGACGCCATCGCCTCGAGGTGGTGGAGCGCATCGCGGCCGACGGCAGCGTGGTCGAGCCGCTGAACGAGGCGAGCGTGCTGGCAGCCGGGGATCAGCTCGCCGCAGCCGGCATCGGGTCGGTCGCGATCTGCCTGATCAACAGCTACCGCAACCCCGCGCACGAAGAGCGCGCCGAGGCGCTCCTGCGCGAGCGCTTCCCCGCGTTGCTGGTGACGGCCTCCAGTGCGGTGCTGCCGGAGCGCAAGGAATACGAGCGCACCAGCACCACGGTGGTGAATGCCTACCTGCTGGCCGCCATGCGCAGCTATCTCAAGAACCTCGAAACGGGGCTGCGCTCGATTGGTGTCGCAGCGCCGATCCGGGTGATCACCTCCAACGGCGGCATGCTGGCGGCGGAGACGGCCTGCGAGAAGCCGGTGTTCGTGGTGGCCTCGGGACCCGCCGGCGGGGTGATCGGCGCGGCACGCCTGGGCGCTGCCCGCTCCGAGCCGGACCTCATCGTGTTCGACATGGGCGGCACGACGGCCAAGGCCGTGATCGTGGAGGACGGCCGGCCGAGCATGACCTCGGAGTACGAGTTCCGCGATGGGCTCTCCACCTCCAGCCGGTTCGTCAAAGCCGGCGGCTACATGCTCAAGGTTCCGGCCATCGACATCGCAGAGGTGGGCGCGGGCGGCGGCTCGCTCGCAGCCATCGACAAGGGCGGGCTGCTCAAGGTCGGACCGGAGTTGGCCGGCGCGGTCCCGGGACCCGCCTGCTACGATCTCGGCAACGAACGGCCGACGGTGACGGACGCCAACGTGGTGCTCGGCCTGCTCAATCCGCGCGAGCTGGCCGGCGGCCGCCTCGCCATCGATCGGCGCCTGAGCGAGCGGGCGATCCTTTCGCATGTGGCCAAACCGCTCGGTCTGTCGCTCGAGGACGCCGCCCATGGCATCCGCGCGGTCGCCAATGCGGCCATGTCGCGCGCCATCCGCGCCGTCACAGTCGAGCGCGGGCGCGATCCGCGCGATCTCACATTGGTCGCCATCGGCGGCAACGGCGGCATCCACGCGCTCGACGTGGCGCGCGATCTCGGCATCCGCCGCGTGGTGGTGCCGCCGCTGGCGGGCGTGTTCAGCGCGGTCGGCATGCTGGCATCCGACCTGGAGCACATCGCGCTCGACACGGTGACGCGCCTTCTCGATACGCTGCCCTCCGCCGAGCTTCGGCAGATCAAGCAGCGCCTCGCCGCCGACGTGACGGACAGGCTGGCCGCCGATGGTTTCACGGGTCCCCGCGTGGCCCTCGCCTGGGAGGCCGACCTGCGCCACGAGGGACAGGCCACCGAGCTCACCGTGCACTACGACGGCGACGACCTCGCCGAGATGGCGCGCCGCTTCGTCGCCGAATACGTCAAGACCTACGGCTACGCGGACGCGAGCCCGATCGAACTCGTCAAGCTGCGCGTGATCGGCCGCGGCCTGCGCGATGAGCGCCTCGATTTCGCGCAGTTGTCCATCGAGGCGCCGGCCAGCGCGCCCACCACCCAGTCGCGGGCCGTGCACTTCGCCCGAGGTGCCGCGCCCGTCGAGACCGCAGTCGTGCCACGTGCGGCCCTGTCGCTCGAACCCCGCCGCGGTCCCCTGGTGATCGAAGAGTTCGACTCCACCACCATCGTCCCCCCCGACACCCGCGTCCACCGCGATGCCATGGGCAACATCGTGCTGGACCTGGGTTGATGCAGGCGCCACCCACAGGCCGCCAACGAAAGCGGTGGAAGCCCTTCTCCCCTTGGGGAGAAGGTGCCCCGAAGGGGCGGATGAGGGGGCCTTCCTCGATCCGACAGACTTCCCCCTCACCAGTTCGGCCAAATGACTTACGGCTGCACCGGCAAGGGTGTGCGCGTGGTCGAGTGAGAGCACGCAGCCGTAAGTCATGGCCTCACGTCCTCTCCCCGAGGGGAGAGGGGCCGTCGCGCTCTGCGTTTCGTGGGAGAACGTTGTGAAGATCGACCCCATCACCTTTGCCGTCATCAAGAGCGGGCTCGACTCCATCGCTGACGACATGGCCTACACGGTCGTGCGCATCGCCCGCTCCGAGATCGTCAAGGACGTGATGGATTTCTCCGCGGCCGTGTGCGCGGCGGACGGGCAGATGGTGGCGCAGGCCAAGACGATCGCCCAGCACCTGGGCGCGATCCCCGAGGCCATGGCCGCAGTGCTCGCGAAGTTCGGCGACGACCTCGGCGAGGGCGACGCCGTCATCATGAACGACCCCTACCACGGCGGCATGCACCTGCCCGACATCTTCATGTTCATGCCGCTCTTCTTCGAGGGGAAGCGGCGCGCGTTCGCGGTGGTGATCTGCCACCACACCGACGTCGGCGGCCGCGTGCCGGGCTCCAATGCGTCCGACTCCACCGAGATCTACCAGGAGGGCCTGCGCATCCCGCCGCTCAAGCTCTACGACCGCGGCAAGCTGAACGAGACGCTGGAGACGCTGATCAAGATCAACGTGCGCGTGCCGGACCGGGTGTGGGGCGATCTCTCCGCGCAGTACGCCGCCGGACAGGTGGGCAAGCGGGGGCTCGAGAAGCTCTTCCAGCGCTACGGCACCGACGAGGTCGAGGCCTACATGGGCGAGCTCCTCGACTATGCCGAGCGGCTGACGCGGGCCGAGATCAAGACCTGGCCGAAGGGCCGCTACGAATTCCTCGACCACATCGACAACGACGGCTTCTCCGATACGCCGATCCCCATCAAGGTTGAGATCACGGTGCGCGGCGATGGCACGCTCCTGGTCGACTACACCGGGTCCTCTCCGCAAGTGAAAGGGGCCCTCAACTCGACGCTCAGCTTCACCCGCTCGCTCACCTACCTCTCCGTGCGCTGCGTGCTGCCCAAGGACGTGCCCAACAACGTCGGCGTGTTCCGCTGCATGGACATCAAGGTGCCGGAAGCCTCCGTGCTCAATCCGGTGATGCCGGGGCCCTGCGCGGCCCGAGCCCTCACCGGCTACCGAGTGTTCGACACCATGCTCGGCGCGCTGTCGCAGATCGTGCCGGAGCGCGTGCCGGCGGCCGGCGAGGGCGGCAACAGCGTCATCTGCATCAGCGGGCTGAGGCCCAACCGCAAGCCCTTCATCATCGTCGACATGATCTGCGGCGCCTGGGGCGGGCGGCCGGACAAGGACGGATTGGAGGCCGTGACCAATGCCTCGCAGAACCTCTCCAACATGCCGGTCGAAGTAATGGAGGCCGAGCACCCGGTGCGGGTGGAGGAGTACGCGTTCGTGCCCGACACGTGCGGCGCGGGCAAGTGGCGCGGCGGCGTGGGCTTGCGCCGGTCGTACCGCATCCTGGCGCCGGAGGCACTGCTGCAGATGCGCACCGACCGCGTCGCCTTCGCGCCCTACGGCCTCGCCGGCGGCGAGCCGGGGGGCCGCTCCCGGAATTTCATCGAGATCGGCAACCGGCGCGAACCGCTGCCGGGCAAGGTGACGATGACGGTGCCGCACGACGCGGTGATCATCCACGAGCAGGCGGGCGCTGGCGGCTTCGGCGATCCGATGGCGCGCGATCCCGCCCTCGTGCTGGAAGACCTCGCCGACGGCAAGATCAGCGCCGCCTTTGCGCAGCAGCACTACGGCATCGTCCTGGACGCGAAGGGCGACATCGACGCCAAGGCGACGACAATGCACCGCGCGGGTCGGGGGCCCGGTGACTGATCGGGCGTCGAGCCTCTATCCTGGCCGCCATCAGTGATTCTCGTGGAGCGGGCCAATCCCCCGCACGCCCGGTAAGGCCCGGCACGACCGCGGCGGTCACCGGACACCAGCTCCAGCGGGTAGAGCATGCTCGGAACGTTGGCCGCGGTTACGTGCCTTGGGCTCCTCGTCTGGCTGCTGCATCCGCGCATCCTGCAGTCGGATCTATGGCGCGCGACCAGCACGCCCCTGGCATCGATCATCGGAAGCGGCTTCCTGGTGGCGCTCCCGCTCTTGTCGGACCTGGTCGGCGCGTGGGCCGTCTTCGCCATCATCGGCCTGCTCGCGCTCGCCTACCTGATCGGAAGCGCGGTTCGCGACAACATCCTCCACATGGAGGTGCCGTTGGCGGAAGGGACAGCGGCGCCGCACGCGGTGTCGATCGAGCGGCTCTCCCGCCTCGTTTTGACCTTCGCGTATTTCGTCTCGGTCGCCTACTACCTCGTTCTCTTCGCCAGCTTCCTGCTGAAATTCTTCGGGTCCACCGACGCCGTCCTCGCCAAGGAGATCGTCACGGTGCTGCTGGCGATCATCGGCGGGGTGGGTTTCTGGCGCGGCTTTCGCGCGGTCGAGAGCATGGAGGTGTTCGCCGTTTCCATAAAGCTGGCGGTCATCGCCGGGCTCGTCGCCTCGGTGGCGGCGTATGGGATCGGGGGGCTGCTGTTCCCGACCGATCAATTCGCTTTCATCCCCGGCCACTTCGAGGTCGCCAACCTGCCCGCGCTCCTGGGCTTGTTGATCGTCGTGCAGGGCTTCGAGGCCTCACGATACCTGGGCGAGAGCTACCCGGCAGAGCTGCGCGTGCGGACGATGAAGCTTGCGCAACTGTTGTCGGCGGCGATCTATATCGTGTTCTTCGTGCTGATGACCCCTCTGCTGGGCGCCGCAAACTCTCACGACGGCGTCGCGGCCATCGTCGATATGCTGCGCCCGGTGTCCATCTTCTTGCCGCTCCTCGTCACCATCGGGGCGCTGGCGAGCCAGTCGAGCGCGGCCATCGCCGATGCCCTGGGCGCAGGCGGGCTTCTGCACGACATTTCCGGCGGCCGTATCCCTGCCAACCATACCTATCCGCTGCTGGCGTTGGTGGCAGGCGTCGTGACGTGGCAGACCGACGTGTTCAGCCTCGTCTCGCTGGCGTCGCGCTGCTTTGCCCTCTACTACGCCCTGCAGTGCCTGCAGGCGACCTCGAGCGCGCTGCGTCGCGGCGACACCGTTCGCGGCGGCGCATATGCGCTGGCGATCGTGCTTGCAACCGCCGTGTTCGTGTTCGGCGCGCCGGCGGAAGGCGGCTAAAGTCGCAGTGAGTCGGGCGCCCTGCTCGCGCGCTTCAGGAATTCAACGCGTTCCTCGTGCATGGTGCGCGCCTGCGGTCCCAGCCATAGGATGTGGCCGCCGAGCGCGAAGGTGCGCAAGGTCGCATTGGCGAGCCGGGCCTTGGCGTCCTCGGCGTGCACGATAGGGACGAACGGGTCCTTCTCGTCGTGAATGAGAAGGGTCGGCGCTTCGATCTCGGCCCAGTCGCAATAGGCCGACTTGGAGAAGAAGATGCTGGCCGCGTCGTTGAGCTCGCCGCCCCTGTTGGCGGGATACTCCCGCAGCATGCGCGCGACGACCGCGTCGTATGCCGGGTCGGCCTTGGCATTCGCCAGCCGCACACCCGCCAGTGCCTTCACTCTGTCCTCCACCGTGAAGCCGCTCTCGCGCAGCTTGGCGAGCAGCCCGAACATGACCTGGCCGACGCGGTCCCCCACCCAGCCGAACTTTTCGAATGCCGTCGTGTACTCGCCGCGCAACAGCTCTGGCACATACTTCGCGTCCGTCCACGGCTGAGTGAGGCCCGCCTGGATCAGCAACGCCGAGGTCCGCGCCGCATGACGACTGGCGAAGGCCAGCGCCGCCGGTGCTCCGCCCGAGGTGCCGACGACGGCGACACGTGACGGGGCATTTTCCTGGAGTTGCGCGAGCAAACGCGCCGCGACGTCGGCCGTATCCGCGGCGGTGCGCCAGGTGTGCGTCCTGCCGCCCTTGAACCACTCGAGCGCGGTACCGCCGTAGCCAGGGCGATTGGGGACGAGCAGCCGAAAGCCCGCGTCCATGAGCGGGTACTCGAGCGGCAGGACCGCCCGGTAGTCGTCACCCCAGCCGTGGAAATAGAGGATCAGCGGGCCGTTTTCGGGACCGGCAAGAGCATACGTGACTTTGCAGCCCTCGATGGCGGTCGCCCCGGGTTCCGGGAGCCGGTAGGCCATGACCCGCTGTGGGTCCATGAAACCGCTTCCCGGGGCCGGCGCAGGCTCGACCATCGCGTCTCTCTCCGCTGGGGTGCAGGACAGCCTTGGCCCATAGATGGCGACGGGGCCGGGCGCATCAAGGCTCCTGCCAAGTCGCCGCACACCCTCCGTCTCGGCTCCGGCGGGCGCACGCCGCATGCTACACTCACCCTTGCACCAAGTTCTTGGAGGACCAGATGGCCGGGGATATCGAATTGATCGAGAAGGTGGTGTGGACCTATCTCGACGGGCTCTACGAGGGCGATGCGGGCAAGATCGCCAAGGCGTTCCACGAGGGAAGCCACCTCTATTCCATGCACGAGGGCAGCGTGAGCGACCTGCCGCGTGAGAAGTGGCTGGACATGGTCAAGGGTCGGCCCTCGGCCAAATCCAAGGGCTTGAAGCGGACCGACCGCATCGTCTCCATCGATCTCTCGGGCCCCGAGACCGCATTCGTGAAGCTCGAGTGCTCGGTTCACCCGCGGTATTTCACCGACTACCTGACGCTGCTCAAGCTCAACGACGGCTGGCGCGTGGTATCCAAGACGTTCCGCACGGACGTGCGGACCGAGGCGTAGGTGCGGCAGCACAGGACAGGCCCCGTGAGACTATCCGACGAGAAAGCCCGGCGGTTGTCACGTCTGGTGTGGCGCGACCGGTTGATGCGCGCCCTGCCGATCGTGGTCGCGTTCGTGGTATTGGCGGCAGCGACCACGTTCTTCTTCCTGAAGCGGATCGAGCGCACTGATCGCACGGTCGATGTCAAGATGCACGACGGCCGGGTGGTGAACATCAAGAAGCTCGCCGCGGCGCGCGGCACCGCCATCGTGCACGTGATGCTGGACGACGGGCGCGATGTCGACGCCTTCAGTGGCTTGCGGGTGGTGCCGATCGCCGGCGCGCATGTCCACATCTCCGAGGCACGCCACGCTTCGGGCAAGCTGACCTACGACATTACCGGGCTCACCGAGTAGGCCCGCCGGGCACTCGGCTCAGATCCGCCTCCATCGGGGGCGAGATCTGCGTCCCTTGCATCCCCTCGACATAGTTCCGACCAAGATCGAGGCATTAATGGCCTCCATAGCGCATGCAGAAAATTTTGATGGGAGGAAAAGCATATGAAATCTCTCTTGCAATTCGCCGTGACTATCGGCGTGACGCTCGCCTGCGGGACGGCCCTGGCGCAGAATGTCAACGACGCCCCGCTCACCGAGAAGTGGTCGCCATCGGAATGGGGCGCGGACGACAAGGTCGGCGCGCCCAATCGCACCACCGCGCAGATGGTGCTGAAGGCTGCCGCCTTGGTGAAGGCGGGCAAGGTCGCTACGCTCGGCAAGATCTACGCGGCGGACGCGCCCGCCTTCGGCACGCGCAGCTGGAAGCTCGTCATTCCCGGCCGGCCGACCGGCGGCCCCTTCGGCGGACAGAAGCTCGTCTACAACGACGAGTATGTCTCAACCGAGCTGGGCCAGATCGGCACGCAGTTCGATGGGCCCGGCCACATCGGCATCATCACCTCCAAGGGGATGTTCTACTACAACGGCCGCTTCCTGGAGGACAAAGACGTGAGCTCGACCGGGCTTGGCCGCCTGGGCGTCGAGCACGTCGCGCAGAAGGGCTTCGTGTGCCGCGGCGTGCTGCTCGATGCGGTGGCGCTGCGCGGCGGCCAGCTTCCCGTTCCTAAGGAGAACAGCGCCTCGGATCCGGGGATCGTGACCGCCAAGGACATCGAGGAGATGGTCAAGAAGCAGGGGATCGCGCCGATCGGCGAGGGCGACTGCGTCTTCCTGCACACGGGCCACGGCAACATCTGGCACCCGAAAGACTGGGACACCTACGATGCCGCCGAGAAGGCACGGCGCGTCGCCCTGTTCAATTCGGGCGAGCCGGGCTTCGGCATCTCGGCATGCGAGTATCTTGCCGGACGCAAGGTCATCCTGACCGGCGCCGACACCTGGGCCACCGAGGCGGTGGGCAAGGGCGCCGGCGGCGAGAACCCGCAGCCCTTCGAGTGCCACATCAAGCTGCAGACCAAGCGTGGCATCTGGAACCTGGAGAACCTGGACCTGACGCAGCTGGCCGCGGACAAGGCCTACGAGTTCCTGTTCGTGTGGTCGCCGCTGAAGATGAAGGGTGCCACCGGCTCACCCGGCAACCCCGTCGCGCTCTACTGAGCTGCGCATCGCCGCGCGAGGGGTCGGGCATCGCTCGGCCCCTCTTCGTCCATGCCTCACGGCTGCGACGAGGCAACGCGTGGCTTCCTCTTCCGCTTCGCCGCCTCCGCGCTGTCTCTCCGGAACGGCCGGGAGCGCGGGCACACCTCGGCCAGGAAGTGCACGAGCGTGCCGGTGAGCGCGTCCTCCTTCAGGCCATAGTGGACGTTCATGCCGCGTTTTTCGCGCCAGATGAGGCCGGCGTTCTCCAATATGGACAGATGCTTCGAGATCGCCGGCTGAGACATGATGTCGGCGAAGCGTTGCGCAATATCGCCCGCCATCATGTCCGTCTTGGACAGGTAGGCAAGGATGCGCCGGCGCGGTGCCGAAGACAGCGCCCCAAAAATCTTGTCGACGGACATCAGCCTCTAGCCGTTGCCTTGCAGTTCATCTCCGAGCGCGCTGGTACGCTCCCGGATCGTGGAGAAATCGGTTGTTTTCATAACTAAGGAGTTATATGGTGTCAAGGCTGGAAGGGCGCGCTTCGGAGGAGGCGGGAAGCGATGACCTTGGCGCAACTGGAGCCGCAAGCGGCGCCCGACGATCCCATCGATCACGCCCTGCGGTCGTCGGAGGGCACGTTCCGCTGCGTGCGCATGCACGACGTTGAGGATACCGACGCCGTCAGCGGCACCGTCGGCTGGAAGCCCGCCAAGTCCCTGTGGATCTCGGCCATGACGCTCATGGCGCTTGTCGGCGGCCCGCTCGTTTTCACCTGGGGAGCGCTGGCGCTGTTCCTGGTCACGACCGTGACGACGGTCTGCCTGGGCCATTCGCTCGGCATGCACCGGCGCCTGATCCATCGCTCCTACGACTGCCCGCTTTGGCTCGAGCGGCTGTTCGTCTACCTGGGCACGCTGGTCGGCATGGCGGGCCCCTACGGCATGATCCGCCAGCACGACATTCGCGACTGGGCACAGAGGAAGCCCGTTTGCCATCCCTTCCTGGCGCACCGCTCCTCGATCTTGCGAGACGGCTACTGGCAGCTGCATTGCGAGCTGAACCTCGCCCGCCCGCCGCGGCTCGTGCTGGAGCGGCGCGTTGCGGAGGACCGGTTCTATCGCTTCCTGGAGCGCACCTGGATGGCACAGCAGATTCCGTGGGCCGTGCTCTTCTTCCTGTTGGGCGGCTCACCGTGGGTGGTGTGGGGCATCGCCGCGCGCGTCGCAGCCTCCGTCACCGGTCATTGGCTGGTCGGCTACTTCGCCCACAACCGGGGCCCGCGCTCCTGGCACATCGAGGGCGCCGGCGTGCAGGGCTACAACGTGCCCTATTGCGGGCTGATCACCATGGGCGAGGCCTGGCACAACAACCACCACGCCTTTCCGGGCTCGGCGCGACTTGGCGTGAGGGAAGGGGAGATGGACCCCGGCTGGTGGGTGCTCGGTGCGCTCGGTCGGCTCGGCCTCGTGTGGGACGCAAAGACACCAGAGTTGCTGCCGCATCGGCCCAACCTGGTTTCGCTCCATCAATGAAGGCCGTCCATCAGCAAACGGCCTACCGCGGCGCGGCGCCGGGAATGGTGATCGGCGGGGCGATCGGCTCGGCATCGAGGCGCACGGCGATACCCTCGAGCGCGGGCTTGGGCGCGGGGTATTCCTTCATCACGTAGGGGTCGTGGCCCGGCACGATATGCCGCGGGGTCGGCGCCAGGCGCTCCAGCGTGCGGTAGGCGTCGATCATCTGGCCGATGTGAAAGGCCGTGGTGTAGGGCCGGTTGGTGAGCATGTTCTCGTAGTAGTGGGTGGCGTCGGACGCCAGCACCAGCCAGCCGCGCTTGGTGTGCACCCGCACCGACTGCAGCCCGTCCGAGTGCCCATAGGTCGGATGCAGCGTGATCCCCGGTGCCACCTCCACCTCGCCCGAATGCATCTCGACGCGGCCCTTGAAGTTGAGCCGCACCATGCCGACCACGTCCTCCACGTGGAAGCTGTGGCCCAGCCGCGGGTAGCGCATGTACTTGCCGGTGGCGTACGCCATCTCGCGCTCCTGCAGGTGGAAGCGCGCATTGGGGAATTTGTGGAAATTGCCGACATGGTCGTAGTGCATGTGGGTGAGGATCACGTCGCGCACGGCGCCGGCCTCCACGCCCAGCAGCGAGAGGTTGTCGATGGGGCAGCGCAGGAAGGTGCGCTTGCGCTCTTTCGCCAGCTCGGCCGTGAAGCCGGTGTCGATCACGAACGCGCCGGCCGGCCCGACCGCCACCCAGACGAAATAGTCCATCGGCATTGGGCCCTCGTGCGGGTCGCCGCCGATGAAATGGTCGCGCCGCTGCGCGTCGCGGGTGGCATAGCGGAGCGCGTAGACTTCGTATTCGGGCAGCATGGCGGACATGGCAACAACCTCGCGTATGGTCTTAAGGCAAGTCGCCCCCGTCGGGGCGCGGGCGGACAAGTCGCGGGGCCTCGCTTGCGGGCGTCGCGCGCGCGGCGGTCCCGGGTGCGGAGGCGCCAAGCTCCTCGCGGAACTTGTTGACGATGGGGTAGCGGCGGTCGCGGCCGAAGTTGCGCGCGGAGATCTTGACGCCCGGCGCGGCCTGGCGGCGCTTGTACTCGGCGATGTAGAGCAGCCGCTCCACCTTCTTCACGGTCTCGAGGTCGTGGCCGCGCGCGACGATGTCGGCGAGCGGCATCTCGCCCTCGACGAGGCAGGCGAGGATGTCGTCCAGCACCTCGTAGGGGGGAAGCGAATCCTGGTCGGTCTGGTTCTCGCGCAGCTCCGCCGTCGGCGGCCGCGTCAGGATGTTCTCGGGGATGACGATGCCGCCCGGCCCCTTGCCGCCCTTGGGCACATGCGCGTTGCGCCAGCGCGCCAGGGCATAGACCTGCAGCTTGTAGAGGTCCTTGATCGGATTGAAGCCGCCGTTCATGTCGCCGTAGAGCGTGGCGTAGCCGACCGACATCTCGCTCTTGTTGCCGGTGGTGACGACCATGTCGCCGAACTTGTTGGAGATGGCCATCAGGGCCGTGCCGCGCACCCGGGACTGGATGTTCTCCTCGGCGACATCGGGCGCGCGGCCGGCGAACATCTTGGCAAGCGCACGCGTGAAGCCCTCGACCGGCTCGGCGATGGGCACGATGTCGTAGCGCACGCCGAGCGCCTCGGCGCAGCCGGCGGCGTCGGCGAGGCTCTCGTTGGACGTGTAGCGGTAGGGCAGCATCACGCAGTGCACGCGCGATGGACCCAGCGCGTCGGTCGCCAGCGCGGCGCAGAGCGCGGAGTCGATGCCGCCCGAAAGGCCGAGCACCACGCCGGGAAACCCGTTCTTGTCGACGTAGTCCCTGAGACCCAGCGTGCAGGCGTGATAGGCGGCGCTCTCGCCTTCCTCCAGCAGGGCGCGCGGGCCCGGCTTGCAGCGCCAGCCCCTATCCGTGCGCTCGAGCTCGACGACAGCAATCAGCTCCTCCCACGCGGGGAGCTGCACGGCGAGGCTTGCATCGCCGTTGAGGACGAACGAGGCGCCGTCGAACACCAATTCGTCCTGGCCGCCGACCTGGTTGACATAGACGAGGGGCAGCTCGGTCTCGGTCACGCGGGCGACGGCGACGTTCATGCGCACGTCGAGCTTCGGCCAATCGAACGGCGAGCCGTTGGGCGAGACGAGAAGCTCCGAGCCCGTCTCCTGCAGGCACTCGCACACCTCCTCCTTCCAGATGTCCTCGCAGATCGGCATGCCGACCCGCACGCCGCGGAAGCTCACCGGGCCGGGCAGCGGGCCGACATCGAAGATGCGCTTCTCGTCGAAGACGCCGTAGTTCGGCAGGTCGACCTTGAAGCGCACGCCCGCCACCTTGCCGTCGTCCAGCAGGGCTGCCGCGTTGTAGAGCTTGCCGTCCTCCGGCCAGATCGTGCCGACGATGATCCCCGGGCCGCCGTCGCCGGTCTCGGCCGCCAGCGCTTCGGTCATGGCGCGGGCAGCGGCGGCGAAGGCGGGCTTGCGCGCCAGGTCCTCCGGCGGATAGCCGGTGACGAAAAGCTCCGGGAATACAATAAGGTCCGCGCCCTTGGCGGCCGCTTCCGCGCGGGCTGAGCGCAGCTTTGCCGCGTTGCCGGCGAGGTCGCCGACCACGGGGTTGAGCTGCGCCAGTGCTATCCTGAGTGAGTCTTTGATCGCCTGCGGCATGAGCCGACATTAGGGCGCCCGGCGCCGCCAGCGCAACGCCGCACGTGGAATGGGAGGCAAGCCGTGCCGGGGTCTGGCGCCGCGACCGCGATCGGCGTTGCCGCAATCGCGCTGTGGGCGACACTTGCCAGCCTTACCGCGCTCAGGGGCCCGATCCCGCCGTTCGAGACCACGACAATCGTCTTCACCATCGGCGGCGCGATCATCGCGGGGGCCGCCGTGCTGCGGGGCCGGGCCGCGTGGCTCGTGCCGACCCGGGCATCCTTTGCGCTCGGGGTCTACGGCCTCTTCACCTATCATGCGCTCTACTTCGCCGCCCTGACCCTGGCGCCGCCCGCCGAGGCAAGTCTCATCGCCTCCTTGTGGGCATTGCTCACGGTGCTGTTTGCCGGGTTGCTGCCAGACCATCGCCTGCGTATGGCGCATGTGATCGGCGCCCTGATGGGGTTTGCGGCGGCGGCCATCCTCGTGCACGACAAGCTGGGCACGGCCCAGTCGCCCGAGGCGCCGCTGGGCTTCGCACTGGCGTTCGCGTGCGCATTCGTCTGGTCCAGCTATTCGGTGGCGTCGCGCTTGCTCGCGTCAGTGCCGAGCGAGAGCATCGCCGTCCCCTGCCTGGCGACCGCCATCTTGGCTGCGGCGTGCAGTCTGGCCTTCGAGCACTGGACGCCACCGCCCGATTGGGTCTCGTGGTCGGCGCTGATCGGCTTGGGCCTCGGCCCTGTCGGCGCCGCCTTCCTGTTCTGGGACATCGGCATGAAGAAGGGCAACGTGCCGCTGCTGGGCGTGCTCTCCTACGCCGCGCCGATCCTCTCCACCGGGCTGCTGATCGCACTTGGGCTGGCACAGCTGACCTGGGCGCTGGCCGTCGCCTGTGCCCTCATGGTCGGGGCCGCGGCAATCGCGGCGCGGTTGGGCTAGGCTGTGGGGGGAATTTGTTTTGTGGCATGATGAGGTTTACCCATCGCCCCGTGACGGCGCCGAGGATCACACACCCGCACGATGCGACACGCGCCAAAAAAGAGCACGCGCCGAGCGGCGGCCCTCGACGGCGACGCGGCCCATGCCGCGCTCACCATCCGCATCGACTTCGGGGCTTGCGGCTATCTGGGGCCCGGCAAGATCAGGCTGATGGAGCTCATCTCCAAGCACGGCTCGATCTCCGCCGCGGGCCGGGAGATGGGCATGTCCTATCGACGCGCGTGGCTGCTGGTCGATGAGATCAACCGCATCTTCCGCGAGCCGCTGGTGGAAACGCAGATGGGCGGGTCCGGCGGCGGCGGCGCGCGGCTGAGCGAGCTGGGTCACGACGTGGTCAGCCGCTACCGAGCTATTCAGGGGGCAGCCTCCACCGCCACCGCCCCCGACATGCGCGCCCTCAAGGCCCTCCTCGCGAGCCGCCCTGCGGGCGATGTAGGAGGTCGCGACTAGCCCACGCCGTCAGGCGTCGCCGGCTTCCGGGTCGAGGTCGAAATCGGGGTGGATCGGGCCGCTGAGGCTGCGGCGGTCGAGTGCCACGCTCTTGATGAGCGCGAACACCGGCGTGCCCGGCGCAAGCTCCAGCCGCGTAACCGAATAGCGCGTGAGGCGCGCGAGCAGGGCCTCGCCGCTGCAATCGAGGCGGATCTCGACGATCGGGCCGTCATCGCCGGCGATGTCGGCGACGATCCCCGGGAGGACATTGAGGGCACTCAGGTCCGCCGGTGCCGATTTCGCCAGCATCACGTCGCGGGCACGCACGCGCAAGCGCAGTCGCGTGCCGATCGGCGCGTCCAGCCGGGAGAGCTTCCAAAGCCCCGCCCGCGATCTCAGCTCCGTCAGCCCGAAGGCCTCGTCGTGGCGCTCCACCGTCGCCTCGACGAGGGCGCCGGCCTCGGCGCGGCCGGTCAGGGGGAAGAGATCGAGCCGCTGCATGATCTCCGACGTCGGCCCGACGGCGGCGACCTTGCCTTCGGACAGCAGCACGATCGTCGAGGCCAGCCGCGCGACCTCGGCAATGGAATGGCTGACATAGACGATCGGAACCCGGCTCTGGTCGCGCAGGCGCTCGATGTAGGGAAGGATTTCCGCCTTGCGGCCCTCGTCGAGGGAGGCGAGCGGCTCGTCCATCAGCAGGAGGCGCGGATCGGCGAGCAGCGCGCGGCCGATGGCGACGCGCTGCTTCTCGCCGCCGGAGAGACGCCCGGGACGGCGGTCGAGCAGGCCGCCGAGCCCCAGCAGATCGACCACGCGGTCGAGGTCGGCGTGGCGCTCCGCCTGCGGCGCGAACCATCGGCCATAGAGCAGGTTCTGCCGCACGGTGAGATGCGGAAACAGCCGCCCCTCCTGGAACACGTAGCCGATGCGGCGCCGGTGTCGCGGCACGTCGACGCCGCGCGCGGTGTCGACCAGGACGGCACCATCGACGCTTACCGTTGCCCGCTCGGGCCGTATCAGCCCGGCGATGATGTTGATGATGGAGGTCTTGCCGGCCCCCGACCGCCCGAACAGGGCAATTAGCCCGCTGCCGGCCTCGAAGCGGGCATCGATGGCGAAGGTGCCGAGCCGATGCCGGATATCGATGGCGAGCGTCATCGGGCGTCGAGCCGCTGGTTGGCGTACCGGGCCATCGCCTCGGAGGCGAACAGCGCCAGCATGGCGATCACGATGGAGACAAGGGTCAGGCGGAGGGCCCCGACATCGCCGCCGGGAACCTGCGTGAATGTGTAGATGGCCGAGGGCAGGGTCTGCGTCTCGCCGGGGATGTTGGAGACGAAAGTGATGGTGGCGCCGAACTCCCCCATCGCCTTGGCGAAGCACAGGATCATGCCGGCGATGATGCCCGGCGCCATCAGCGGCAAGGTCACGGTCAGGAACACCCAGGCGCGGTTGGCGCCGAGCGTGCCGGCCGCCTCCTCCAGGCGCGCGTCGACGCCTTCCACCGACAGCCGGATGGCCCGCACCATCAGCGGGAAGCCCATGATGCCACAGGCCAGCGCCGCGCCGGTCCAACGGAACGAGAACACGATGCCGAGATGGTCGGCGAGGAACGCGCCGATGGCCCCGCGTCGCCCGAACAGGATCAACAGGATGTAGCCGGTGACGACCGGCGGCAGGATCAGCGGCAGCAGCACGATCCCGTTGAGCAGCCCGTGACCCCAGAACCGGCCGCGGGCCAGCGCGACCGCAACGGCGATGCCGAACGGCAACGCGACCAGGGTGGCGACGAGCGCCACCCTCAGGCTCAACCGCACCGCCGTCCATTCCTCAGGGCTGAGGGTGATCCAGTCCAATGCCGAGCCTCGTCAGGCCTCGCCGGCGGTCGCGGCCGGGCAAGCAGTCTTCACGATCGCACGTCGTTCAGGAACGTGAAGCCCTGTGCCTCGAACAAGGGCTTTGCCTTGGCGGACCTGATGTAGGCAAGGAACGCCGCCGCATCCGGATGCGTGGCGTCGGCGGTCAAGGCGACGGGATAGATGATCCGGGGGTGCGAATTCTCCGGGAATACGCCGACAATTCTGACGTCGGGATCGGCCGCGGCGTCCGTCTGGTAGACGATGCCGAGCGGCGCCTCGCCGCGCGAGACCAGCTGCAGCGCCACCCGCACGTTCTCCGCCTGCGCGAGCTTGGCCGACACGCTCGGCCATACCCCGAGCTTCTCGAGCGCCGCCTTGGCATAGCGACCGGCCGGCACCGCCTCGACATTCGCTACGGCCAACCGGCCGTCGCCCAGCAGCTTCGCCAGGTCGAAGCCGGGTTTGATCTCTACGGCCTTGGCCTTGCCCTTCGGCCCGATCAGCACGATGCGGTTGCCGAGCAGGTTCGAGCGCGTCTCGGGCTTGATCAGGCTCTTGTCTGCCAAGTAGTCCATCCAGCGCAGGTCGGCGGAAATGAACACCTGCGCGGGCGCACCGGCCTCGATCTGCCTGGCGAGCGCCGATGTCGCCGCATAGGAGATCCTGGCCTTCTTCCCGGTCTCCTTCTGCCACTCAGCGTTGACGGCATCGAGCGCGTTCTTGAGGCTCGCCGCCGCGAACACGACGAGGTCCCCGTCCCGCGCCTGAGCCGATGCAGGCGCCGGTCCGCAGGCCAGAAGCGCCAGAGCGGCGGCGAGGCCCAGCATTGCGCCCGAGCCACATGCGTCGCAACATGTCCATATCGGTGTTCTCCGCGTTCGAGGTCCGCCGGCGATGGGAGAGCGCAGTGCCGATGTCGCTATATCCGATTCGGATATTTCGCCATCACGGCGCCGCGCTTGTCAAGCGCTCCGCCTGCGAGCATGCGCGGGCGAGCCAGTCTTGCGCGCAAAGCGCCGACGCCGACCGGACGAGCCGGCAGCGCAGCAACGCGTCGGTCAGGTTGCGGCTACTCCGCCGCGCTGCGAGCGGCGCTGGCGCTGGCCACCTTGTCCTTCCTTACAGCCGCTCGGCCAGCATGAAGGCGAGCTCCAGCGACTGGCCGGCGTTGAGGCGCGGGTCGCAGCCGGTGTCGTACTGGCGCTGCAGGTCGGCCTCCGAGATCTTGGTGACGCCGCCCGTGCACTCCGTCACGTTCTGGCCGGTCATCTCGATGTGCACGCCGCCGGGGTAGGTGCCCTCGGCGCGGTGGACGGCGAAGAAGCGCTCGACCTCGCTGACGATGCTGTCGAAGGGGCGCGTCTTGAGGCCGCCCGCCGCGGTCACCGTGTTGCCGTGCATGGGATCGCAGCACCACACCACCGTGCGGCCGGCCTTCTTCACGGCGCGGACGAGCGCGGGCAGCTGCTTCTCGATCTTGCCCGCGCCGAAGCGGGCGATGAGGGTGAGGCGTCCGGGCTCGTCGGCGGGATTGAGAATATCGATCAGGCGCAAAAGCGCGTCGGGCTCGAGCGAGGGGCCGCACTTGATGCCGATTGGGTTGACGATGCCGCGGCAGAACTCGACGTGCGCGCCGTCCGGCTGCCGGGTGCGGTCGCCGATCCACAGCATGTGGCCGGAAGCCGCGAGGTACTGGCCCGAGCCCATGGCCTCGTCGCGCCGGGTCAGCGCCTGCTCGTAGGGCAGCAGCAGCGCCTCGTGGCTGGTGTAGAAGCTGGTGGTGCGCATCTCCAGGTTCTTCTCGGCGGTCATGCCGAGCAGCGCGTTGATCTCGACCGTGCGCTTGATCTCGTCGGCGAGCTCGGCGTAGCGGGTCTCGACCCGCGTACCTTCCATGAACTTCAGCTCCCAGCGGTGGGCGTTGGCGAGCGAGGCATAGCCGCCGTCGAGCAGCGCGCGCAGGAAGTTCAAGGTGGCGGCCGACTGGCGATAGGCCTGCAGCTGGCGCCGCGGGTCGGGGATGCGCGCCTCCGCCGTGAAGTCGGGCCCATTGATGATGTCGCCGCGGTAGCTCGGCAGCTCCACGCCCCCTTGCTTCTCGGTGGGCGAGGAGCGCGGCTTGGCGAACTGGCCGGCGACCCGGCCCACCTTCACCACCTGCATGCCGCCCTTGAAGGTCAGGATCAGCGCCATCTGCAGGAAGAGCTGGAAGTAGTCGCGGATGTAGTCGGTCTTGTGCTCCTTGAAGCTCTCGGCGCAGTCGCCGCCCTGCAGCAGGAAGGCCTCGCCGCGCGCCACGCCGGCTAGCCTCTCCTTGAGGTCGAGCACCTCCTTGATGAACACGAGCGGGGGAAAGTTGCGCAGGTTGCTCTCGACCTCCTCGAGGGCATTCGGGTCGGGGTATTCCGGCGCCTGGAGGATCGGCTTTCCCCTCCAGCTGTCCGGCTTCCACGGCGCGGGCATCGTCAACTCCCCTAAGACGCATCGGCGGGCCAAGGGCCACAGCCCGAACCCTGAAAACTCACCGGATGTGAGTATGCTATGCGGCGCCTTATAGGGGATAGCCCCGCACTCCGCCAGCCGAAGCGGGAAATCGGTTGTACCGAGGGGAGACCCGGGTATGTTGACGTTAACGTCAACTCGAGCGGACCGGACATGAACGCGTTTGCTGCGTCCCGCGACGGCGCGGCGGCCAACGTCATCAGCCGGGAGCTGACCATCCCCGCTGCGGACGGCCGCGCGCTTGCCGCAACCCTCTTCGAGCCCGCAGCAGAGCCGGCGCCCGATGCGCCGATCACGGTCGTTGCCGCCGGGGCCGCGATCCTGCGCCGGTTCTACGGGCGGTTTGCGGCCTATCTCGCCGAGCGGGGCGGCCCGGCGCTGACCTTCGACTATCGCGAGATCGGCGGCTCACGCCACGGCAGCCTGAAGGGATCGCGCGTGCGCATGCGCGACTGGTGCATCCTCGACGTGCCGGGCGTGCTGGACTGGGCGCACCGCACCTACCCGGAGCGGCCCATCCACTGGGTGGGGCACAGCATGGGCGGCTTCGCGACGGGGCTTGCCCCCAACAACCAGCTGATCGCCCGCCAGCTCAACGTGGCGACCTTGAGCGGCTACTGGGGCCGCATGGCCGCGCCGCGAGCGCTACCGCATCTTCCTGCTGATGGGATACGTGGCGCCGCTGGTCGTTGGAACGGTCGGCTACTTCCCGGGCCGGCTGATGGGCGGGGAGGACATGCCGGGCCCGGCCTTCATGGAATGGCGGGGATGGTGCATGACGCCGGGGTTCCTGTTCGACGACGCGACCCTGGCCGAGGCGCGCAACTTCGCAAGCCTGCGCGCGCCGTTGCGTGTTGCCCAGATCGCCGACGACCCCTGGGGCACGAAAGCCGCCGTCGCGCACATGACGGCACATTACGTCGGCAGCGTCGATCGCAGCGTTTGGCGGATCACGCCGGCCGACGCCGGCGCGCAGAAGATCGGCCACTTCGGCTTCTTCCGCCCCGAGATGCGCGACACGCTGTGGCGGGACGCGGCGGATTGGCTGATGGGTTCCGGTGACCCGGAGCTAGTGGAGCGGGTTTGACATTCGCTACCCACCCAGCCGCGTGGCTCGCGAAGCGAATGTTGGAAGTCGCAATTTGTCAGCGAATGTCACCTGGGGAACAGACATGGTCGCGCGGTGGGAAGCATACATGGGGCGTCACCCCCTCTAGGGAGCTACCCATGTCACAGAAATCCAGCATGCTTGTTGCCTGCCTTGGCGTTTGGATGTACGCGGCGGTGTCGTGCGCGGCGCTGCCCTTCCTCTTCGCCGTACCTCAACTCAAGGCCGTCGGCTCGATGGCGCCGCTGATCGCGGCCCTTGTCATTGGCGCTCTCGTTGGCGTTCCGCTGAGCATCGTCGTGCGCCGTCTGAGCGGCTTCAGCGCGCCCAAAGAGAACGTGTGGGCGATTTGACTGCTCGCGAAGCGGCGTTCTTCGGCATCATTTGCTGGGGCATGCCGGTGGGACTGATGTTCGCCGTCAACGAGTTCCTCGAGTACTCCAGCCCCTTCGCCATCGTGTCGGCAATCATCATCTGGCCGGTGAGCGGCATTGCCTTCGGACTTCTGGCGCGTTGGCAGGCCCAGCGGCGTGGCGGTAGCCAGAATGCCTAAACGGCGGCTCCGCAGACCGGTCTGCCCTTGGGGCCGATCCAGGCCCGAGCTAGAGCAGGATCGCTTCGGATGGAATCGCCTTGCCTCGATCGCGACGTTTCGGCCGAAGCGTAAATCCTGCTCTATTCAATATGTTGAGAGCAAAATTCACGTTCCATGATCGAAGCAAAGTGCTTCGATCAGAAACGATCTTGCTCCAGGCCGGATCACCAGCGGGTGGAATGGCTGAAGAAGTCCGGGACGGCGATGGCCTTCTTGGAGGCGATCGCCGAACTCGAGGACGAGGTTGCCGACGGCAAGATCGAGGACGCCGAGGCCGAAGGGCGAGAAGATTCGCGGCCGGCTCTTGATCCGGGGCGACCCTCTTGTCGAGCACGTCCACCAAGTTGCCGGCCACGAAACTCCTGTTCCCCGTCTCCATTTCGGCCAGGTGCAGCGAGGTCCTGGCCTTCAGGCAATGGTCGACGTCGTCGACGATGTTTTGCGCGCCCAGGATCACGTTCACGCCGATGTCGCGCAGCGACAGATGCAGCACCGTCGGCGCATGGGCGAAGAGCTTCGGGTCGGTGAGATAGGGTTCGCCCGCCGTCGTGGTGAAGAGCACCAAGGATGCGTCGCGCACGGCGCCGTCGAGCCGGTCGTTGAATTCGGCCTTCACGCCGTGCTGCTCGCGAAGCCACTTGGCAAAATGGTCCGCCTCGCGGCTATCCAGGTCATGCAGGCGGATCTTTTGGAACTTCCAGCCCCGGAACAGCAGCCAGTCCACCGTCGTGCGCGCGATGATGCCGGTGCCGATGACGGCAAGCGTTCCTGCAAAGGGTTTGGGCGAAAGGTGCTCTGCGGCGAGCGCCGCGGAAGCGGCGGTGCGCGTGGCGCTGATGACGGACGCCTCCATGCAGGCCAGCGGATAGCCGGTGGCGGCATCGTTGAGGATCAGAACCGCCGAGGCTCGCGCCAGGTTATGCGCTCTGTTCTCGGGAAAGCTCGAGATCCACTTGATGCCGCTCTTCTGCACCGCGCCGCCGAGATGCGCCGGCAGCGCGATGATGCGGGCGCTGGGCTTGTCCGGGAAGCGCAGGAAGTAGCTGTCGGGATTTACCGCGTCGCCTGCGGCATGCAGACGGTAGGCCGTCGCGACGGCATCGAAGACCTGATCCCGCTCGTCCTCGATGACCGCCTGGACCGTCAGGCCGGGGACGACGTGGAATGTCGGGGCGCCTGCCACGAATTGCTCTCCCTCGCTGAGGACTTGGCCGTGCCCCGAACGAATTTTTCGACCCAGGCCGCGTCGTAGACCGTGTCCAGATACTTATCGCCGAGATCGGGGGATATGGCGACGATCGTTTCGCCCGGCGCGAACTCCGGCGCGAGATCCTGGACGGCGGCGAGCACGGTGCCCGTGCTCCCCCCGACCAGCAGATGGTGGTCTCGAACGAAGGACCGGCAGACGTCGACCGTCCTCGCCTCGTCGATGGTCACGACGATATCCGGCTTGGCGAAGTCGGCGATCGGTGGCCGCACGCTCGTGCCGACGCCGGGGATGCTGCGTTTGCCGGGCGCGCCCCCGAACGTGACGGAGCCCTCGGGCTCGACGGCCACGATCTTGATGCTCGGGAAAACCTGGCGAAGGCGCTCCGAGATACCGCCAAGGGTGCCTGTGGTCCCCGAGCCGACGAAAATCCAATCGACCTTGTCGAACTCGCGCGCGATCTCGTTGGCCGTCTGCTCGGCATGGACGTTCTTGTTGGCGACGTTGGCATATTGATTGAGCCAGACCGCGTTGGGCTGCGACTGCAGGATGCGCTCTATCGTCTTGAGCCGGCTTCCGAGGAAACCTCCCGCGGAATCACGCTCCCGGACGACGATGATCTTCGCCCCATAAAGCTCCATGCCGCGGATGTTGGCGTGGTTGGTGTTGGGGTCCGTCACGCACACGAACTCGTAGCCCTTGACCGCGCAAACGAGGCTGAGAGCGATGCCGAGATTGCCGGAGGAGGATTCCACGATGACGGTTCGGCCGGACTCGGCAAGCCCCCGCCGCTCGAGGTCCTCGACGAGGCCGATCGCCGCCTTGACCTTGATCGAGCCGGTGACGTTGAACCCTTCCAGCTTCAAAAAGACGTCGTGATCGCCGGCATAGCCGGCAAGGCGATAAAACAAATCACGAAATATCAGCTGCAGCGGCGTATCGACAATCACAGTGCACCTCCCCGTTTCCTAGGACCGCTCAAGGTCAGTGCTCCTGTCACGTCTCTTTTCTGCGATGGCCCCGCCGAAAGCGCGGTAATGCCAAAGAGCCGGACGCCCGAAGCCTTCATATGTGCCAGCAGCAAAACGGGTCAAGCTCGGCCGCCGTCACGCGATTGCTCAAGACAATAGTCGTTGCTTGGTGAACGGGCATGGACCTCGTTGTTCATGACAGGTTCATGTTCCGCGCCTTGCGTCCGTTGTGCACGCGGTGGCCGTCTCTCGATCGACGCGACGCAGAGTTCACCTTTAGGCTCGCCTACGAGATATCGCGCGGGTCGCCGCAACGCGATGCGTGCCGCGGCCGTTGTGCGCTGCCGCAGCGCGCCAACGCGGATGCGAACGTTTGCGCACGGCGATAGGCGCACCTATCATCCGCCGCTTTCTATTTGCCTAATCAGACAATCCATCGCCTGCGTTCGGAGGTGCCATGACGTATCTCGGCTTCGCGCAGCGCCTGTGCCTGCTGTCCCTGGCGGCGGCAATTGCCACGCTTTGCCTGCTGGCGACGACCAGCGAGGCCGACGCTCAGGGACGATGCCGTCCGGGCTATCAGCGGACCCAGAAGGGATGCGTGCGTGTGGCTTGCGGCGCGAACATGGTCCTCCGCAATGGCCAATGTGTGTGCGCCAGCGGCTACGTGTGGCAAGGCAAAGCGTGCGTGCGTCAGGTCGTTCGCAGATGCGGTCCCAACGAGGTGCGGCAGGACAGGCGATGCGTCTGCGTGCAGGGTTATGTACGCCGCGGGGCCACCTGCGTTGCAGCGCTTCCGTGCCGCCCCAATGAGGTCCGGCAGGGCAGGCGGTGCGTCTGCGTGCAGGGTTACGTCCGGCAAGGCGGTGCCTGCATCGCCGCGCTGCCGCGATGCGGCGCCAACGAGGCGCGGCAGGGCAGGCAATGCGCCTGCGCCGAGGGCTACGCGCGCAAATCCGACGGCAGCTGTCGCCGCGAGATCGTCTGCAGAGGCCGCTACGAAGTCGAGCGCGACGGCCGATGCGCGTGCGCGGACGGCTACGCGCGCCGGGACGGCCAATGCGTGCGGCTGGTGGTGGCGCCGCCCTTGGTGCCGCCGATACCCGGCGGACCCGGCCGTCAGCCGCCGCCTGGCTCGCCACCCGCCTCCGGCGGTGCGCCGCCGGTGCCGCCACTGAGAGCGAATGCCACGGATTTCGTGCCGGGCCAGCTGCTCGTGGGTTTCAGGTCGCAAAGCGAGCTGCAGAGTGTGGTGCTCAGAGAGCTGGAGCGCGCCGACAGGTCGGGCGGCGTCTCGGCAGGCGGTGCTCGCTCGAGGACCATCAACGTCGATCGCGTCGGCGCCCGGGCTGTCCGGATCAGGCTCGACTTTCGCGACGCCTCGGGCGACAGGCTGAGCGGCACGAGGGAGTTGGCTGCCCTGCAGGACTACGCCAGGCGGCTCACGGAGGGGTCGAGCGCCGCGTTTGCCCACCCCAACTGGATCATGGAGCTGGAGCGCACGCTGCGCCTCGAGCAGCTGTCGCCGACCGCGCGCGTGCAAAGCAGGGCCAGCCGGCCCGCCGGCGCCAACGATCCGGCGCTGCGGACCGGTCTCATGTGGCACTACCTCGCGCCGCCGTCGGGCATGAACGCGGCCGCGGCCTGGGCGTTGAACAAGGGCAGCCGGGACGTGGTTGTAGCCGTGGTCGATTCAGGCATTCTGCCCGATCACCCCGATATCAGGGGATCGGGCAACGTCCTTGCGGGCTACAACTTCATCTCCGATCCCGAGGAGAAAGGCGGCGGCAGGGAGGGGCCCGATGCCGACGCCACCGAGCACCACGACAGCTGCTCGGAGTACGTTGGCTCCGCGTGGCATGGCACGCACGTGGCGGGCACCATCGGCGCCGCCCAAAGCGACAACGATCTGGGGATCGCGGGCGTGAACTGGGCGGTTTCGGTGCTGCCCGTGCGCGCGATGGGACGCTGCGGGAGAGGCACCATCGCCGACCTTGCCGGCGCGGTGACCTGGGCAGCCGGCCTCCCCGTGCCCGGCGTGCCACCCAACAAGCACAAGGCCCACGTCATCAATCTCAGTCTCAGCATCTCGAAGGCGTGCCTGCTGCAGAACGTCGGCCTGCTCAAGCAGGCGCTGGATGACGCACGCGAGGCGGGGACGATCGTGGTGGCGGCGGCCGGCAACAAGAGGATCGACATCAAGGACGTGACCCCTGCGGGCTGCGCGGGCGTCATCTCGGTTGCCGCCAGCGACGCGCGCGGCCACCTCACGCCCTATTCGAACTACGGGGGCGTTACCCTGATGGCGCCCGGTGGCAATCTCGACCGTGACGACGACAACGACAACAGGCCCGACGGCGTCTGGAGCCTGGTCGCTCCGAGCGACGAGTTCCCGTCGGGGGTTGCCGCCATGGAGGGCACATCGATGGCCGCACCACACGTGTCGGCGGCCATCGCGCTGGTGCTCTCAGTCAAGCCCGAGCTGCGCGGCAAGCCCGACGAGATCGAGAAGCTGCTGAGGCGCTCCCTCGCGCGGCGGCCGGCTGGCGCCTGCTCCAAGCCATGCGGCGGAGGCCTGCTGGATGCCAAGGCGATGCTCGAGGCTGAAGCGACGTCGTCGCGCTAGGAGACGCGGGTCGGGCGCTATGCCAGCGCAAGCTCGTGGTAGCCATTGGACGCCACGGCATCGCACCACTTGCGATACGTGGGGGCGCTGCCGCTGTAGCGCGCGATGACGCGGGTCTGCTTGCCCTCGACGTTGGTGTTGATGCCGGTCATCCAGGAATTGATCTCGTTGGACAGAAGTCCTTTGCCCATCTCATGGACGTAGTCGGTCCAGGCAGCCACGGCCTCCGGCCTGGGGCTGGCGTGCGTGAGATTGCGCTCCCGCATGTAGCCGATCAGGCCCGTCACCCATTCGACGTTGTACTCGATGCTGCGCGGAATATTGCCGAGCGCGGTGTGCGGCCCCATCAGCATGAACATGTTGGGGAAGCCTTCGACCTGGACGCCGACGAATGTCTGCGGGCCTTTCGCCCACGTGTCCCTGAGACGGCGGCCGCCCGCGCCGGCGATGTCGATGCGATCGAAGCTGCCGGTGATGGCATCGAAGCCGGTCGCATAGATGATGATGTCGAATTCGTATTCGGCGGCGCTGGTCTTGATCCCGGTCGGCGTGATGTGCTCGATCGGCGTCGCCTTGATGTCGATCAGCTCGACGTTGGGCTGGTTGTAGACCTCGTAGTATCGGGTCTCCAGCGGCACGCGACGGGTGCCGAAGCCGTGGTCCTTCGGGATCAGCTTCTCGGCCACCTCCGGGTCCTTCACGCGCTCGCGGATCTTGCGCGCGACGAAGTCGGAGATGGCCTTGTTGGCCGCCCGGTCGGTGAGGATATCGCGAAAATTGCCCTGCCAGATGCCGAAGCCGGGCGTCGCGTAGAGGTGCTCGAAGAAGGCCTCGCGCTGCTCCGCCGTCACCTCGAACGTCCCGCGCGGGTCGATCGTGTGCACGAAGCAGGCATAGGTCTCGCGGCAGCGCGCGAAGATCTCAGGATAGCTCCCCTTGATCCTGCGCTGGTTCTCCTCGTCGATTTTGGCGTTGTGCAGCGGCGCGCACCAGTTCGGCGTGCGCTGGAAGACGGTCAAGTGCCCGACGGTCTTGGCGACCTCCTGGATCGTCTGCACGCCTGTGGCGCCGGTGCCGATGACGGCGACCCGCTTGCCCTCGAAGCTGACCGGCTCATGCGGCCAATGGGCGGTGTGAAACGCCTGGCCCTGAAACGTGTCCACGCCTTCGATGCGCGGCGTCGTCGGCGCCGACAGCACGCCGACGGCCGTGATGAGAAAGCGCGCCCGGTGCCGGCTGCCGTCCTGCAAGGTCACGTCCCAGGCGCGCGCCTCCACCTGGTAGTGGGCCGCGGTCACGCGGGCACGGAACTGGATGTCGCCGCGCAGGTCGAACTTGTCGGCCACGTAGTTGAGATAGCGCAGGGTCTCCGGCTGCCCCGCGAAATGCTCCGACCAGCTCCATTCCTCCAGCAGCTCGGGCGAAAACGAGTAGCCGTAGGACCAGCTCTCGGAATCGAAGCGGGCGCCCGGATAGCGGTTCCAGTACCAGGTGCCGCCGACGCCGGTTCCGGCCTCGAATACCCGCACGCGCAGTCCGAGCTCCCGCAGGCGGTAGAGCTGGTAAAGGCCCGACATCCCCGCCCCGACGATGATGGCGTCCCAGTCCAGGGCTGCCGCCTCGTCGCCGCCCTGCGGCTCTGGCATGTCGGCCATTCTACCGTCCCTCCCACCGTCCCGAGGACAGGTTAGCCGCTGAGGGGCCCCTTCTGCAAAGACCCGATCGCCGGCGTTCGCCTCCAGGCTCCGCCCGGTGGCGGCCCCGCCGTTTCGGTGCCACCATACGAATCATGCCGCTCAAGGACCCGACTTTCACCATCGGCATCGAGGAGGAATACCTGCTCGTCGAGCAGGCGAGCCGCGACCTCGTGCGCGAGATGCCGCAGGCGCTGTTCGAGGACTGCGAGCGCGCGCTGCGCGGGCATGTGGCGCGCGAGTACCTCAAGTCCCAGATCGAGGTCGAGACGGAGATACACAAGACGCCGGCTGCTGCCGGCGCGGAGCTGGTGCAGGCACGGCGGACCGTAGCCGATCTCGCGGCCCAGCACGGGCTTGCCCCGATCGCGGCCTCCACCCACCCGTTCGCGCGCTGGAGCACGCAGCAGCCGACCGAGCGGGAACGCTATCAGGCGATTGCCAAGGACCTGGCCGGCGTCGGCCGCCGGCTCGTGATCTGCGGCATGCACGTGCATGCGGGCGTGGAGGACGACGAGCTCCGCATCGACCTGATGAACCAGGCCCGCTATTTCATGCCGCACCTCCTGGTGCTGTCCACCTCCTCGCCGTTCGCCGAGGGCGAGGACACCGGCCTCAAGAGCTACCGCATCGCCGCTTTCCAGGAGCTGCCGCGCACCGGCCTGCCGGGCCGGTTTGAAAGCTGGGAGGAATACCGGCAAACGATCGATCTTCTCATCCGGTCCAAGGTTGTCAGCGATGCCAGCCAAATCTGGTGGGATATTCGACCATCGTCGAAATTTCCGACGCTGGAGATGCGCATCACCGACGTGTGCACGCGCGTCGAGGATGCGGTGTGCGTGGCGGCGATGTTCGTGTCCATCCTGCGCATGCTTTACCGCTTCCGCCGCAGCAACCAGACCTGGCGCAGCTATCCCCTGTTCCTGCTGTCGGAGAACCGCTGGCGGGCGCAGCGTTATGGCGTCGCCGGCACGCTGTTCGATTTCGGCAAGGGCGAGCTTGTCCCCTTCGCCGATCTCGTCGAGGAATTACTCGTGCTGCTCAGCGAAGACGCCGAGGCGCTCGGCTGCGCGGCCGAGATCGCGCATGCGCGCACCATCGTTCAGCGCGGCACCAGCGCCGACCGGCAGGTGGCGTGCTTCGAACGGCTGATGGCGCAGGGGGCGACGCGCGAGGAGGCGCTCAAGGGCGTCGTCGACCACCTGATCGCGGAGACGGTGGGCGCCTGACGGCCGCGATCCATTCGCTGATGAGGCCCGTTGTTGCCGCATCAGAGCTTCAACGCCGCCCTGAGCCTGTCGAAGGGCGCTGTGACGCACCGTCGTGGCCGCGTGGTTCGACAAGCTCACCACGGGGTGAACGTATCGCCTGGGCGAATGAACTTGCCGTCGCCTTCGCCGCGATGCATCACGATCCGGAGCGCCGAACGCACCGCAGCGCGTAGGTCGGGTCGAGCGTCGAGCGATGACCCGACGCAAGGCCGTACACCGCACGCGATAAGCGGTGGGTCGGCGCTTCGCTTGACCCACCCTACGCGCTTCGCGTTACAGGTCGGGGGCGCCGAAGGTGTCGCAGGCGCTCATGGCGCCGCCGTCGAGGCCCTTGCGGAACCAGCGCACCCTTTGCGCCGAAGAGCCGTGGGTGAAGGACTCCGGCACCACGTGGCCCTGGCTGCGCCGCTGCAGCGTATCGTCGCCGATCGCCGCCGCCGCGGCGAGGCCCTTCTCGATGTCGCCGGGCTCGAGGCGGCCCTTCATCTCATTGGCGCTCTTCGCCCACACACCGGCAAGGCAGTCGGCCTGCAGCTCCATGCGCACCTGGAGCGCGTTGGCGTGCGGCTCATCGCCGATGCTGAGATACTGCTGCTTCTTCGCCTGCACCTTTTCGGCGACGCCGAGGAGCGTCTGTACGTGGTGGCCGACCTCGTGGGCGATCACGTAGGCTTGCGCAAACTCGCCGGGCGCCTGGAAGCGCTCGCGGAGCACGCGGTAGAAGTCGAGGTCGATGTAGACCTTGCGGTCGAGCGGGCAATAGGAGGGGCCCATGGCCGACTGGCCGACGCCGCAGGCTGTGCGCGTGGCGCCGGTGAACAACACCAAAGTGGGCTTCTCGTAGCGCCGGCCGGCAGCCTGGAAGGTGCGTTCCCAGACGTCCTCGGTGTCGGCGAGCACGTGCCGCACGAAGCGCGACCCCTCGTCGTCCTTCGGGGCAGCGCCCGGCTGATAGCTGGTCGGGCGTGCGGCCTCCGGCATCGGAGCACCGCCGCCGCTATTGAGCAGCTCCAGCGGGTTGATGCCGAACACAAGGCAGATGGCGCCGATGACGAGCAGCGAGGTGATGCTCAAGCCACCGCCGCCCATCGGAATGGGGAACGGCATGCCGCCGCGCGGAAACCCGCCCTGGCCGCGTCGATCCTCGACGTTCTCGCTTTCCCGATCGTCGTCGCTGTAGCGCATCGTTCAGCCTCGAACCGCGGTGTTACTTTCGACCGGCGCAGCATAAATGGCCCGGAACCGCGCGGCTACTGGTCGCCATCCTGGACCGCCGGGCGACCCGTGCGCAGCCGCGACAGGGCCAGCAGCTTGCCGCCCTCGGGCCGCCCGCGCTGGGGCTTCAGGAGCGCGTTCACCTGGCGCGAGCCCGCGATCGTGCCCTCGTTCTTGTAGGCCTCGTGGTTCTTCTCGATGTCCTTGATCTCGTAACGGTAGTTGCACATGAGGCCGTGCGCCTCGCGCAGCCCTTTGGGCGAGGCATCGCCGGCCCAGTTGATGCGCTCGAGCCGCGCGCCGTTGCCCAGATGGAAGCGGGCCACCGGATCGACCGGCTCCCCCTCCGACTTGGCGTTGAGCAGGTAGTGTGCGGCAAGCCGCAGCAGCAGGGGCTTCACCGCCTCGGCCGGGCCGTTCTCGATCCACGCCGGGTCCTCGATGACATCGAGCTGGGTGCGCTCCTCCGGCGTGAGCAGGCCTGGATCGCGATCGTCCATGATATCGGCCAGCCAGTCGGCGAACAGCGGCATCGGCGAGAGGGTGACGTAGGTCTTGAGAGACGCGCTCTCCTTCATCAGGTCGTCGACCACCTGCTTGATGAGGAAATTGCCGAACGAGATGCCGCGCAGGCCCTCCTGGCAGTTCGAGATCGAGTAGAAGACCGCAACGGCCGGCTCCTCGCCGGGCCCGCCGTCCTTCGGCGCCTCCTGCAGCACCTCTCCGATGCTGGCCGGGACGAGCCGCGTCAGCGCCACCTCCACGAAGATCAGCGGCTCGTCGATCAGCGAGGGATGGAAGAAGGCAAAGCAGCGCCGGTCGGCCGGATCGAGACGCCGGCGCAGGTCGTCCCAGCCCTTGATCTCGTGCACCGCCTCGTAAGCGATGATCTTCTCCAGGATGGCGGCCGGCGTCTGCCAGTCGATCCGGCGCAGCACGAGGAAGCCGCGGTTGAACCACGACATCAGCAGGTGCTTGAGGTCGCGCTCGAGCGGCGCAAGGGCTGGATCGCGCGCCTCGATCAGGTCGCGGCGCATGCCGACGATCTGGGCGGTCGCGCCGGGCGCCCGGTTGAGGCGGCGGAAGAACTCCTGGCGCGGGCTTTCGACGGCCTGCTGCAGGGCGGCAATGCTGGTCGCGCCGGGCGTGTTGAGGTAGGTCCGCGCCGCCCGCGCCACGTCCTCGGTATCGGGCTGCATGTTGCGGGCGAGGAAGGTCAGGAACTCGATCCGCCCCTCCATAGGCATCGCGCGGTAGCTCTCGAGGATCGCGCAGGCGATGGCCACGCCCGAGGCCTCGCCGCGGCCGGAGAGGAGCGCCTCGGCCAGCTTGTTGATGCTGTCCCTGGGTGAGGCCCGCCCAAGCGATCGCGGCAGCAGATGCCGGCCCTGCTCGGCGATCCCATTCAGCAGCTCCTGCAGAAAAGATACATTCACGGGGTCTTACTCGCGCTCATTTCCGATGTCGCACGGATCCGGCTACCCGAACCGATAGTCCTCGCATTTTACAACATTTTGGCGGCGGGTGGGTGCGGGCCACGCGACCGGCTTAACGAGCGGGGAAAAGAGCAGCGCACAGACCCCGGACCGCCGGCCTGGTTAAGCCGGCGAAGGGATGACACGGCGCGAGCGAAAGGCCATTCTGGGTCGTCCTCAAGTTGCAGGAGCACGCCGTGGCCACGCCCGAGACCTACGAGATCCTTGCCGTCAAGTATGGCGAGTTCGTCAACCGCAAGCGGTTCGAGAGCTTCATCTCCGCCGACGATCATGATCTGCCGCATCCGATCGACTATTTCGTCTGGGTCATCCGCAACCCCCAGCGCACGATCGTCGTCGACTGCGGGTTCGACCAGAAGGAGGGAACGAAGCGCGGTCGCATCGTGGCGCGGGAGCCCGCCGCCGCGCTGGAGATGGTGGGCGTGTCGGCGGCGAACCTCGATCAACTCATCGTCACCCACCTGCACTACGATCACGCCGGCACGCTCAGCGCCTTTCCCAAGGCACGCTTCCACCTGCAGGCGGCCGAGATGGCGTACGCAACGGGACCGTGCATGTGCCATGCACACCTGCGCTATCCCTTCACGGCCGACCATGTCTGCGAGATGGTGAAGAACCTCTATTCGGGCCGGGTGATCTTCCACGACGGCGACGCGGAAGTGGCACCCGGCGTGACGGTGCACAAGATCGGCGGCCATAGCCGCGGCCTGCAGGCGGTACGCGTGATGACGCAATCGGGCCCCGTCATGCTCGCCTCCGACAGCTCGCACTTCTACGAGAACTTCGAGAAGGGCAAGGTGTTCCCGATCGTGGTCGACGTGGAGAACACGCTCAAGGGCTATGAACGGCTGAAGGAGCTGGCCGCCTCGCCGCGGCACGTCGTGCCCGGTCACGATCCGCTGGTGCTGAAGCGGTATCCCCCGCTCAACAGCCAGACCCAAGGCGTCGTGCACCGGCTCGACGTCGCCCGGACCGACTAGCGGGTAGCCACGCCACGTCCGCAGCGATGCGCTAAGCGCCAGGGCTGGAGTTGGCCGCTTTCCCCGTCCGAAACCGCCGGTGCAGGCAAATGCGCATACAAGCAGCATCGTTCGCTACAACCTGCGCGGGCGAATAAAGCACCTGTTAAGAAGCAGGCACCTACTCTCCCGAGCGGGGGGCTGCGCGTACTGTCTCAAAGGGCAGATGCTATGTCACAAGATGCGTCCCTTCCCGGTTCCGGGCCCGGTTCCGGGAACGTCACGCCGAGCCAGCCCGCCCGTAGGTCGGGCACTCCCGACGCTTATCGTCCCATGGACAGCCAGCCCGCGCAGGGGCAGACCGTGCCGTCCGCAAACACGCGACCCAACACCGAACAGCCCGCGGCGGGGCAGCCTGCCGATCAGGCGGCGGCGCCGTCCGGCCAACCCGAGCCTGCGACCAAAGGAAAAGCAGAGCACCGCACGTCGCCCCGGCGGCGCGTGCTCAAGGAAGGCAAGGTCATCTTCGGCAAGGCCCAGTCGGTCGTCGACGTCACCATCGACAACATGTCGGAGGGCGGTGCCCACATCCGCATGCTGAGCTCGCACGGACTTCCGGGAGAGTTCTATCTGGCCGAGGCGTCGCGCGGGATCATCCATCGCGTCGAGGTAGCCTGGCGCACCGCCACCGGCATGGGGCTGCGCCTGGTCGGGCCGCTCGAGGACGTGGCGGCACGCGAGGCCTTCCTGCGCAAGTTCCGCCGCGGCTAGTGTGGTGTCTCGCAAATGCCATCACACGGGTCGGTTAGAACCGGACGTTGAGACCGATACGTCCGCCGTATGCCTGCACGTCGTGATCCCCGAACTCCGTCTCGATTGAGCCGAGGGCCATCACGCCAGGGCCAAGCTGCACCGTCGTGCCCAGCGTGGCGGTTCCCCAATCCTTGCCCACGGTAACGCCCGGCAGAGCGTAGCTCGGCGCCGTCGCGCTGGTGAGGAAAGCCGTGACGCTGCGGTCGGTATCGGCAAGCTCGTGGTTCCACACCACTTGCGCGAAGGGCTGCCAGATCCCGAGGTCCACGCGGGCATGCCACCCGAGCGCCGTGACCGCCGACGTCCGATCCTGGTCGCCGAAGCCCAGGCTGGTGAACTCGCCACCGCTTTCGACGAAGCCGTCGATGTTGGCGCGCTGCCACAGCAGACCGGCAACCGGGCCGGTCTTGACGATGCCGACGGTGAAGTCGTAGCCGAGCTGACCCGCCACAGACCAGTTGTGCCCGCTCGTGCTGGCGTGGTTGGAGAAGAGCGCCAAGCCGATCGGCACATTGCGGTCCACGTCGTAGTCGAGCGCGCCGTAGGTGGCGATCAGAGTTCCCCAGAGGGCGGGGCCTCGATAGGCCGCATACAGGCTGCCCGTCGTTTCGTCCTGCTCGAACTTGCCGCGATTGTCGTCCCAACCCGGCGCATTGTGGCCGACCGAAACAGCAGCGCCAACGATCGCGCCGGGCCCGATATTGACCGAGACGCCGCCGGCCAGCGCGACCGGCGTGCTGGGATCGCCGGGAAGGCCCGGGTAGTTGTCGATGCTCAGCCTGCCGACATCTCCGGTCACCCAGGCGTTGAACATGCCGGGCCCGTGGTTTGCGTGGGTCGCGGCGATCTGGCTCTGGATGGAGGCAACGAGGCTCGTGCGCGTCTTGATCGCGTTCTCCGCCAGCAGGGAGATCTGGCTCGGCGCCGCGATGAGGCTGTAGACGTAGTCCGCCTCGATCTTCTGGCCGGCCGCCGAGAAGTGTTGATCGTCCGAGTAGAAGTAGGTCTGCTGGGCGTCCGCCGATGCCAGGTAGGCGTAGTCGGCGCTCGGCGTCGTCGTATTCACGCACCATTGGCCCCAGCCGGCGGTCGGCCCCAATGCACCGGAGTGAATGACGCAGGCCGAGCCCGTGCTCGTTACCCCCGCCACGACGCCGGGCAGCACGGTGGCCGCGGTGAAGCCGAACTCTGTCGGATTGGCGCGGACGTATCGCACCATGGAGCTGATGTCAGCGGGAACGAAATTGACGCCTGCGGCGGCGAGCCCGAACCACAATTGCTGGGTGTAGTACTCACCGAGCGTGCCTGGACCGCCGGGGCCGTGATTGCTGTCGACCACGAAATACTGGGCACCCGCTGCATGCAGCGTAGCGATGCCTTGGACCAATGCCGCCGCCTCGGTCGCGACGAAATTCTGCCGGTCGGCAAGCGTGGCGAACGTGTCCTGGGCATAGGTGATGTCATTGCCGCCGGAGCTGATGTAGTAGAGGCCCGAGGGGTTGGCCTGCCCTCCATTCGCGATGAGGTAGTTGGCCATCTGCTGAATGGTGGAGGGCAGTCCCGGATTCTGATTGAGGTTGCCCTGACCGTCGGCCTCGTTGTTGACGGCGCCCGATATGGCGTAGTTCGTGCCGCCCGGTTGGTTGGCCGAGTCAGCCGACAAGCCGAAGAAGCCTGCCAGCAGCTGCGAGTTCATGAGGTAACCCGCGCCGACGGGGGCACCGTTGTGACCTGCGTCGATCGAGTTGGAGATCTTCTGGTTTTTTTGCGTATTGGTGACCGCAGGCGTGCAGGGTGTCGGGGCTAAATCGCAATTATCGGAAAACGAGCCCTTCCACCAGCCGCCGTCAACGGTGCTGTCGCCGAAGACGTAGGCGCCGGAAAAATTCTGCGCCTGCACCGAGGAAATGGAAGCGGCCAAAGCCGCCGCAAACGTCAACGCACGCCACATAACACACACCTCGTCACCGGCCGAAATACGACTGACTGCAAAAGCACGTGACGCAACCGCAAGCATATCCCGTCGGGCGGGGCGGCTGGTGCCAAAACTACAACAGGCCTCGGGTTTTGCGGGATCGTGGTTGCCGGGGATGGGGCTGGACCCCTCCCTTAGGCGCCTTCCGGGCTCTCGCGATCGAGCGCGCGCAGGTCCTTGCGGCGGATCTTGCCGGTGACCGTCATCGGCATCGCGGACACAAAGCGCACCTTGCGCGGATACTCGTGAGCGGCGAGCCGCTCCTTCACGAACATCTGGATTTCGGCGGCAAGCGCGGGGCTCGGCTCGTAGCCCGCGGTGAGCACGATGAACGCCGTCACCACCTCGCCTCGGATCGGATCGGGCGAGCCGATCACGCCCGCCAGCGCCACGCGCCGCGTGCTTCGTGAGGCATTCCTCCACCTCGCCGGGACCGATGCGGTAGCCGGCCGAGCTGATGATGTCGTCGTCGCGGCCCTGGAACCAGAAGTAGCCGTCGGCGTCCTTCACCGCCACGTCGCCGAGCAGGCACCAGTCGCCCCGGAACTTCTCCGCCGTTGCCTCGGGGTTTTTCCAGTACTCGAGGAACATGACGGGGTCGGGCCGGCGCACGGCGGCGATACCGGGCTCGCCGGCGGGCAGCACGTTGCCCTGGTCGTCCACCACCTCGACGGTGTGGCCCGGAATGGCGCGGCCCATGGAGCCCGCGCGCACCGGGAAGAGGCCCGGCGAGTTGCCGACCACAAGGTTGACCTCGGTCTGGCCGTAGAACTCGGAGAGCTCGAGGCCGAACGTGTCGCGGCCCCACGCCATCATGTCTTCGCCCAGCTTCTCGCCGCCCGTGCCGATCGAGCGCACGCGCATAGGCGAAGTGCGCGCGCGGGTTCGGCACCTGGCGCATGAGGCGGAGCGCGGTCGGCGGCATGAAGGTGTTGCGCACGCCGTGCCGGCCCAGAAAGTCGAAGGCCCAC
Organism: uncultured Alphaproteobacteria bacterium; assembly: GCA_963797005.1. Classification (GTDB taxonomy): domain Bacteria; phylum Pseudomonadota; class Alphaproteobacteria; order Rhizobiales; family Hyphomicrobiaceae; genus AWTP1-13. The sequence continues at coordinate 172,719 of CAWCOF010000003.1, read as the reverse complement.
TCCGGCTCGAACTTGGCGCGCACGGAGCCCACCACGGCCACGCCGTGGAAGAGGGAGGGGAACAGCACGTCGAGCAGCCCGCCGGCCCAGGCCCAGTCGGCCGGCGTCCAGAACCTGTCGCCGGGCTTGGGGAAGAAGTCGTGCGGCACCATCACGCCGGGCAGGTGGCCGATCAGCACGCGCTGGGCATGCAGTGCGCCCTTCGGGTTGCCGGTGGTGCCGGAGGTGTAGATGAGGAGCGCGGGATCGTCCGCGGACGTTTCGGCGGTGGGGGCGCTGGGTGCGGCGCGCGCCAGGAGGGACCAGAAGTCGTGGGCGCCTTGGGCCGCGGCATCGCTGACAGTGACGACGTGCTGCACCGTGTCGACGGCCCGCACCGCATCTGCGGTGCGCTCCAGGGCCGCGGGCGTGGTGATGAGGACGCGCGCGCCGCTGTCGGCGAGGCGGTAGCCGACCGCCTCGGGGCCGAACAGCGTGAAGAGCGGCAGCGCGATGGCGCCGAGCTTCTGGATGGCGATGTGGACGATCAGGCTCTCGGGGCACTGCGGCAGATGGATGCCGACGATGACGCCGCGGCCGACGCCGAGGTGGGCCAGAACATTGGCGCAGCGGTTGGCGTGCTCGGAGACCTCGCCGAAGCTCCAGGAACGCAGCGCGCCGTCGGCTTGCTCGTAGAGTAGCGCTGGGGCATCGGGCTTCAACGCCGCGTGGCGCTCGCAGATAGCCTCGGCGATGTTGAACCGCGCCGGCGTCTCCCAGCGGAAGCTCCAGTAAACCTCCTCGTAGGTCTTGCCGGCGAGATGCATGGGTCGCGTCCTCCTCGCCCGATCATGGCAGAAGAAGGGGCGCTCGGTCGAGTTGGTGTCGTTCCGGTTTTCATGGAAGCACGAGCCCTCAGCCCTGAGCTTGTCGAAGGGCGAATGAGGTTGACAATGGCGTGCTTCGACAAGCTCAGCACTGGGTCGATGACCGCTGATTGCTACGTCGATCCAACTCGGAACGGCTCTAGGGGCGCCGGCCGAGTTCCTCGTCGAGGCGGCGCATGCGCTCCTCCTGCGGCGTGCTCGGCCGGCGTGGGGGCACCGAGCCGGTGACGATGCCAGTCCAGGGGTTGAAATAGAACTCGCCCGTCAACGCCGAGTGGTCCCAGGGCACTTGGGCGCCGCCGGTCGCTGCGATCACGTCCTTGCGCACGGCGATCATCAAGGCGCTGACATTGCGGTCGGGGGCCGCGATGTGGCTGAGCAGCGCCGCCGCGAAGGGCGAGTTGCGGCCCACCCCGTCGCGCGCGACGTTCCCGGGCTGGGTGGAGAAGGCGACGAACACGCCGGCGCCGGACTCGACGGGCGCGAGGCCCCGCCGAACCGCGCGCACGCCCATCGTACGAGCGAGATTGCGGGCGAGCGGGTTGTCGCGGCAGGCATCGAGGAAGACGAGGTTGGTCTTGCCGTCGCGGCCGGTCTCGAGCTGGCGCAGGATCACGTCGAGCTGGACGGTCTCGAAGTCGAGGTCACGCTCGCTCTCGAGCCTGGCGTCGACGGGAAGCAGATAGTTCTGGCCGGAGACCTGGAGGCCATGGCCAGCATAGAAGACGAGCGCGACGTCCGCAGCGGTGCTGCGGTCGGCAAAGGCGCGCAAGGCCTCGTCGAAGGCGCGCTTGTCGAGATCGATGGCCTCGGTAACGTCGAAGCCCAGCGAAGAGAGGGCCGCAGCAATATCTCTGGCATCGTTGACGGGATTGACGAGACGCGGCGTGTGCCGGTAGGCGCCGTTGCCGATGACCAGTGCCAAGCGGCCCTGGGCGTGCGCGACGGCCGGCAGTGAAATCAGGATTGCAGCTAGCAGCAATGCGAGCGGGCGTTGCCGCATGAGTGGCCTCCGGAGCCCGACCCCGGCGAGGCTCTAGGCGATTCGCGCGGCAACTTCGTGGTGGAGAAGCGCCCTCAGGCGGACAGGCCCTGCGTTGCATGACCAAAGCCGGCGAGCGCACGCTTGCGCGGCACGACGCGCAACTTGCCGCCCGCCTGCTGCGGCGCCACCGCGGCAATGCGGTCGGCGGCGGCGAGCAGCCGATCGAAGTCGATGCCGGTATCTAGCCCCATGTGCTCGAAGGCGAACACGAGATCTTCGCTCGCCGTGTTGCCGGCAGCACCCGGCGCGAACGGACAGCCGCCCAGGCCGCCCGCGGCGCCATCGATGACGCGCACGCCCTGGCGATAGGCCTCGATCGCGTTGGCGACGCCGAGGCCGTAGGTGTCGTGGCCGTGGTAGCCGAAGGTGACGCGATCGCTGGCGTAGCGGGGCATGATCCTGGCGAACAGGCCGCCGACGTGATCGGGCGCGGCGCGGCCCGTGGTGTCGCAGATGCCGATCTCCACGTCGGGCGCGATCTCGATGACCCGTTCGACGGCGCGGATCACAGCCTCCTCCGGCACGCGGCCTTCCCACGGGCAGTCGAAGCAGGTGGAGAGACCGAGGCGCAGCCTGGGCTTGCTCGCGCCCAACCCGTTCCAGGCGGCGGCGAAGTCGCGGAAGCTGTCGTCGACGCTGCGGTTGACGTTGGAGCGGTTGTGGCTCTCGGTGACGGAGATCACCCAGCTGATCTCCTTGATGCCGGCGGAGAGCGCAAGGTTGAGGCCGCGGGCGTTGGGCACCAGTGCCATGACGCGCAACGATTTCGGCAGGTGCGCTCGCTTGAGGATTTCGGGGGTGTCGGCCATCTGCGGGATGGCTTTGGGACTGACGAAGGAGCCGATCTCGATCCGCGTGAAGCCGCAGGCGGCAAGCTCCTCGATGAGCGCGATTTTGGTCTCTGTGGGGATGAAGGGCTTGACGGCCTGGAAGCCGTCGCGCGGAGCGACCTCGAGGATTTCGACGGCGGGCATGGGTGACCTCGTGCGTGCTGCCGGAGTGGCAAAGAGCTCCATTCTTATCATGACGCCGCCGAAGTTCGATACGCGGCGAAATGCAATAGAGCGACGTCATCCCCGCGAAGGCGGGGACCCATCCAAGCTTCCGTATTGTTCCGACCGCACCTACGTGGCGTGGATGCCCGCCTGCGCGGGCATGACGTACGTGGCGCCGGACGAGGATCAGACCCGCAGGGCCTGACCCCTCGGCTCGAGGCCCGCGGCGGCATAGGCGTGGGCGGCAGCGGGGGAGGCGAGGTGGGCGATGAGCCTGGCGGCGCCGTCACGGTTGCTCGACTTGGCGACGATGCCGGCGGCGAAGACCGTGCCGGGCTCCACCTCCGCGGGAAGGGGCCCGACGATGTCGACGCCCTCGACCTGCATCAGCTCGCTCACCTGCTGGACCGCCAGCTCCACCTCCCCGCGCGCGGCAAGCTTCGCCGTGAGGCCCGTCGTGATGTTGGCCTTGGCGTTGACGGCATCGGCGAGGCCGAGCCGCTGGATCAGACCGGCGAAGTAGACGCCGCTGGCGCCGATCTTGGAATAGGCGATCGAGCGGGCGCCCAAGAGCGTGGCTTTGAGAGCCTCGACCGTGGCAATGTCGGGCTTGGGCGCGCCGGCGCGCACGGCAAGACCGACTCGGGAGCGGGCGATATCGCTAGGGCTTCCGGGAACGATCACGCCCTCGGCGGCGAGCTCGTCGAGGGCGGCGCGGGTGATGATCGCCACGTCGGCAGCTTCGCCGACGCGCAGACGCGGGATGAGCGCGTTGGTGGGGCCGTAGTCGGCGCTGACGGACACGCCGGTGGCCTGGGTGAAACTTACCACCAGAGGCGAGAGCGCGCCCTTGGTGGCGAGGGTGGAGAGGATGCGGAGAGGTTCTGCCATAGGAGCACCTTTGGACGCTGGAGCAAGTTTCTGCCCCTCACCCCGACCCTCTCCCCGTGTTGGTGACGCGCGCGGCACGGTGGGGCGTAGCGCAGGGAGAGGGAGATTCGCCTAGCGGCGCAGGAAGTCGAAGTCGCAGCCGTCGGGGGCTTGCATGACGGTGTCGCGGAAGAGCTTGTCGTAGCCGCGCAGGCTCTCGGATGACGAGGCCTTCAGGGCGGCTCGGCGTTTGGCCAGCTCGGCGTCGTCGACGAGAAGATCGAGCTTCCGGTTCTTGACGCTGAGCGAAATCTGGTCGCCGGCCCTCACCAAGGCCAGGGGACCGCCGGCCGCAGCCTCGGGCGCGACGTGCAGGACGATGGTGCCGTAGGCCGTGCCCGACATGCGCGCGTCAGAGATGCGCACCATGTCCTTGACGCCGGCGGCGAGCAGCTTTTTGGGGATCGGCAGGAAGCCAGCCTCCGGCATGGCGGAGGGACTTCGGGGGCCGGCGTTCTGCAGCACGAGGATGTCCTCTGCGGTGACGTCGAGTGCGGGATCATCGATGCGGGCGGCCATATCGTCGAGCGAGGAGAACACGATCGCGCGCGCCGTCTTCTCGAACAAGGAGGGCGTGGCAGCGGAGCGCTTGATGATGGCGCCGTCGGGGGCGAGCGAGCCGAACAGCGCGACGAGGCCGCCCTGCGGCTCCAACGGATCGGAGGCGGGCTTGATGACGCGGCGGTCGACATAGGCGCCTTCCTCGTTGGCGAGACGCTCGCCCAGTGTTTCGCCGGCGATGGTGAGCGCGTCGAGATGGAGCAGCGGTTTCAGCTCGCGCATGACGGCGCCGATGCCGCCGGCGGCAAAGAAATCCTCCATGTAGAACTGGTCGCCGACCGGCTTTACGGCGGCGAGGACGGGGGTCGTGTCGGAGAGCGCGTTGAGCCGTTTTAGGTCGAGCTTGAGACCAAGACGCCCGGCGATGGCGGCAAGGTGGATCACGCCGTTGGTGGAGCCGCCGAGTGCCAGCAGCACGCGCGCGGCGTTCTCGATGGCGCCGGCCGTGATGACCTTGTCGGGCGTGAGGCTGGAGCGGGCGAGCGCCACGGCGCGGGCGCCGGTGGCCTCAGCCGCGCGCAGGCGATCGGCGTGCACGGCGGGAATGGCGGCGGTGCCCGGGAGCGTCATGCCCAGAGCCTCGGCGATGGCGGCCATAGTGGAGGCGGTACCCATCACGGCGCAGGTGCCGGCGGTGGTGACGAGGCGGCTCTCGACCTCGGCGATCTCGGCCTCGCCCAGCTTGCCCGCGCGATACTGGGTCCAGAACTTGCGGCAGTCGGTGCAGGCGCCGACCCGGTCGTCCTTGTAGCGGGAGGTCATCTGCGGGCCGCCGATGAGTTGTATGGCGGGCTTGCCGGCGCTGGCGGCACCCATGAGCTGGGCCGGCACCGTCTTGTCGCACCCGCCCATCAGCACGACTGAATCCATGGGCTGGGCCCGGATCATCTCCTCGGTGTCCATGGCCATGAGGTTGCGGAACTTCATGGAATTGGGGGCCAGCGTGGACTCGTGCAGCGAGATGGTGGGGAACTCCAGCGCCAGGCCACCGGCTGCCGCAACGCCCCGCTTCACGGCGTCCAGGAGCTCGGGGAAGTGGCGGTGGCAGGGATTGAAGCGGGAATGGGTGAAGGCGATGCCGACCACGGGACGGGCCAGCTCGTCTGCCGAATAGCCCATGGACTTGGCAAACGCCCGCCGCATGTAGACGGAGAAGTCGCGGTCGCCGTAGGTCTGCAGACCCCGCAGGAACCCGCGGTCGCCGCTGCCGTCGTCGCTGGTGGTCATATCGCCTCGCGCGCCTTGGGAGGTGCCGACTTTACCAGAAATGCGGCCTTCGCCGCGCTTGATTTACCTCGAGCCACGTCCGACCATGGGCCCGGGGAAGGGATGCGGTACCTTTATTGCATCTGGCCAGCGGCAAAGTCGGGGTTAAAGGCAGATGTTGGACGGGCTGCGGCTCCTAGCAGCGCAGGCATGGTCGCTTTCGGGCCTTGCCAGCTTCGCCACCAGGGACTGGCTCCTGGTGGCTGCTGCCGTGCTGGGCGTTGCGGCGTTTGCCTATGGCTCGAGGCAGGCCTATCGCTTCTCGAAGGGCCAGATCGTCAACCGGCTGCTGGAGTATCTCGAAGAGGACTCCGCGGCCATCAAAGAGGCCCGCGCGGCCATCATTCGCCACATCAGATACGGCGAGCCCCTGCCGAAGAACCCAGGCCACCGCTTCTTCCGCGATTTCGTGCAGGCGCTGGCCGAGCTCGATCGGGGCGAAGCCGCGCGCGCGGAACAGCGGCTGACGGAGCTGAGCAAGATCGGCGGCCTGTACGTGGCCAACGCCGGCCTGCAGACGGCAACCGCGCTGCTGGTACTGGGACGCATCGCCGGCGCGCGCTCCGACAGCGCCGGGGCGAAGAGCGCCTGGGAGACGGCCCTCAAGTACAACCCCGACGATGCCGAGGCCGCGCGCTACCTGGGCGAGCTGGCGCTGGCCTTGGGCGACGTCGACACCGCGTGGGAGCAGTTTGCGAGATCAGCCGAGCTGGCGCCGGAGGACAAGCTGGCGAAGGCCGAGACCACCGAAATGCGGGCTCGCTACTATCGCGAGCGCCGCAGCCCGAAGCTGGAGCTCGGCGCGCTGAACCAAGCCGCGCCGAATTTCGCCAGGGCCGGGGCGCACGATCGCGCCGCGGCGGCGTACGCGCGCGCGGCCGAGATTGCGACCCAGCTCGGCAGCGGCGTGCAGGCGCCGGTATCCATGCGGCGCGCCTATGAGAGCTACAAGCAGGCCGGCGACCGCACCGGTATGCAGGCGATGCGCGAGGGCCTGGAAGGCCTCGGCGAGGATGTGAGCGAGCTTCCGATTTTCGCGCGCCTGCAGGCGACGCCGAGCCTGGGCGTGCGGCTGGCCATCGCGCTGCCGATCCTGGCGGCGATCGCCGGCCTGCTCTTCATGCTGAAGTGAGCTGGGCGCACCGCCGCCCGCTTCACCCCCAACCCACGTCGCAACAGCGCTTGATTTCCTTCACGCTGCGATGGACGATGGGCAAATCTCAGTAGACCTGATACCGCCCCCGATGGATCAACTCGTGTTGCGCGGGAGTGGTTCCGTGGGCGGGCAGTTCATGATTCTCTCACCTTGACAATTCGAGGGAGGGCATCATGGCTGCGCTGGAGATACGCAAGGACCGCACGCCGACAGTTCTTCGCAAGCTGGCCAAGGCCGAGGCCGACACGCGTGTGGCGCGCCGCATGCTGGCGATCGCCAACGCTCTCGACGGCATGAGCCGGGAGGAGGCAGCCCGGTCGGCAGGCATGGACCGGCAGACGTTGCGCGACTGGGTGCTGCGCTACAACGAGCACGGGATCGACGGCCTCGCCGATCGCTGGGGCGATGGCCGGCCGCCCACGTTCGACGCGCAAGAGCAAGCCGAGCTGATGCGCATCGTGCTGGATGGGCCTGATCCGGAGGCCAGCGGTCTTTCGGCCTACACGCTTGAGGACCTGGCCAATATCTGCGAGCAGCGCTTCGGCAAGCGGATGCATCCCTGGTCGCTCGGCCGGCTGCTGAAGCGTCTGGGGTTCTCGCGACAGAAGGCGCGCCCGAGCCATCCGCAAAAAGACCCGGCCGCCCAGGCGGCCTTTAAAAAGAGCCCCGGCGCTGCTCAGAAAAATACAGCGTACGCATAAAAACAAGCGCATCCGCCTCTTCTTCCAAGACGAGGCCCGCATCGGGCAGAAGGGACATGTATTTTCGAACGCGTATTGGCTGGGGGAGCAGACTATGGGTGATGGATATGCATGGCTGTCCCTTTGGACCCCTTTGCTGATGGATTTGAGCCAGTACGGCGTCAAGGAATGGCTGGCGATCGTAGGTTCTCTCGTCGGAATTGGTGGTTCAATCTTTGGGCTTTGGAGAGCGTGGCGATATTCCAAGTCCCACATCGCCATAAGGCTGCTTGAATACCTAGAAGATCAGCAGGCGAAAATTAAGGAAGCGAGAAATCGGATCATCCGCCGGCTTCGATCGGGACAGGCAGTAGGCAAAGAAGTCGATCACGAATTCTACCGCCAAGTGACGCAAGCGATAGGTGAACTTGGGAGTGGCGATCCCGGGCTCGCGGAAGGGACGCTGACAAGGATCGTCGCAGGCCTGAACGACGACATCAAACTTGGGCAGACGTATTTGTCTAATGCTAATTTGCAATTGGCGACTGTACTTCTCGTTCAAGGCAAGAGCGCCCACAACCGCGGCAAAGTAAAGACGCCCGCGCCGCCTGGGAGGAGGCCCTCCGGCACTATCCGAGGGATATGGAGGCGGAACGATACCTCGGCGAACTCGCGCTCGCGCAGGGCGAGATAGAAACCGCTCTAGAACATTTCGAACGAGCATACGACCTCGCACCCGATGATAGGCTGCTGAAAGGCGAAACATTGGAAGCGGTTGCGACATACTATCGGGAACAGGCGAGGCCCAAGTTCGAACTAGAAGCGCTGGTTGACAGTGCGCCAAACCTTGCTGCGGTCTCGGCCTATCGAAGAGCTGCCGCCGCCTTTCTGCGTGCAGGAGAACTCGCAGTAAAACTCAACCGGAACCGACAAGGTCCCGAACTCCTCAAGGAAGCTTGGAAGAACTACCGCTTGGTCGATGACGACGCTGGGATGATGGCCGCGCGCGAAATGCTTGAGAAGCTAGGCGAGGACGTGAGCACTTTCCCCACGTCTGAATCGCACGCAAGGGAGATACCCTGGTTCTGGATTAGATTGGCGCTTGAAGCATCAATCCTCGCCACAGCCGCAGGTGCATATTACCTTACGCTGCGATGACCCAGGCGAAGAGTCGCCCGACCGCATAGCAGAGCGAGGCGAACACAAGGCTGGTAAGGGCGGTGAGGAGCATGCTGCCCGCCATGACATGCGCGGCGCTCGCCTTGGCGAAGCGTGGCTGCAGGTGGGCGTACTCGTAGAAGGTCGAGAGTGTGAGCAGTGCCGCACCAGCGACAATGATAAGCGCGGGCGCGCCCAAGAACGACAGTCCCGCCAAAGCGAGCATGACGATCAGCTCGTAGTAGCCGGATTTCGTGCTGCGTTTCAGGGCCCTCTGCATAGAGCACCCTTAGCGTGATTCGGACTTCGCGCTGGATCGCACCAAAATTGGGTCGTGGATGCCCGCCTTCGCGGGCATGACGTTGGTGGTTCCGTTCGAGGGCGCGAGCCTTGCGGCGGCGATGTCGTCGACAGAGGAAGGGCCCCGGGTGGGGCCCTTTGCGACTGCCGGATAGAGAGAAGACCGACGCGTCTAGCGCGCCACCTGCCCCTGCTGTGGAGCCGGGCCGCCGAGCTTCAACGGGTCGTAGTAGCCATCCTCGCGCCGGCAGGCGGCGAGAGCGACAATGGTGCAGAGCAGCGCCACGACGGCGATCTTTCTGGAATTCACGATTTTCACCTCCGATCGCAGTTTGGTACGAGCCGATCATAGGCACCGACACGCGCGGGCCCAATCCGCGATTCGCCTCGACCGGCCCAATCCTGTTGATAACGCAAGGATGCCACTCCAGTTCCGCTGGACCGCCGTAGATCGGCCCTGTGGATTTCCACGCGGCGGCGGCGCTGGACTGTCATCCCGGCCGGAGCGAAGCGGAGAGCAGGCACCCATGCGCCCAGAACGAGACGCGAGCGTGTGACTGCCTCGCGGCCCTGCGGCCTGGGAGAGCGGGAGCAATGCGGAGAGCGCACGCAAACGGATGCTTGCGTGGGTCCCCGGGCTCCGGCGGTCGCGTCGGTGACGCGGCGCCTGCCGGGGATGAGGTTGGCCCGCCGCAGATGATTTGCGGGCTGCAGCCCCTTGAAGCCGGCGGCGCCTCAGGCGGGAGGGCGCTGCGACGCAATGGGTGTTTGCAGTGTTGACGTGACGGCCGCTATCGTCGGACCGGCCGGGGGCGGACCCCGGCCGGCGATAAGGAGCAGCAGGCATGCGTCACGGCGGCAAGATCCTGGTCAATCAGCTGGAGGCGCAGGGTGCCACCACCGCGTTCACGGTGCCGGGCGAAAGCTTCCTCGCCGCGCTCGACGGGTTGCACGATTCCAACCGCATCAAGACCATCATCTGCCGCCAGGAAGGCGGCGCGTCGATGATGGCTGAGGCGTGGGGCAAGATCACCGGCGAGCCGGGCGTATGCTTCGTCACGCGCGGACCGGGTGCTGCCAACGCCATGAGCGGCCTGCACGTCGCCCAGCAGGAACTCCACGCCCCTCGTGATGTTTGTCGGCCTGCCCGCCCGCGACACCGAGGACCGCGAGGCGTTCCAGGAGATCGACGTGAAGCGGCTGTTCTCCTCGTTCGTGAAGTGGGCCGGCGTCATCCGCGACACGGCGCGCATCCCCGAGTACGTGAGCCACGCCTTCCATCTCGCCCGCTCCGCGCGGCCCGGCCCGGTCGTGCTCGGCCTGCCCGAGGACATGCTGGCAACCGAGTGCGAGGCGATCGATGCCAAGCCCGCGCGCATCGCCGCGATGGGCCCGACGGCCGCCGACATGGCCGTTCTGCAGGAGAAGCTCGCCAAGGCCTCACGGCCGCTGATGATCGTCGGCGGGCCGGGCTGGAGCGCCGACATCCAGAAAAGCGTGGAAGCCTTCGCCGAGCGCTTCGACCTGCCGGTTGCCACGTCCTTCCGCTACCAGGACTACGTCGACAACCGCCACCGCTGCAACGTCGGCTGCGCCGGCATCGGCATCGATGCCAAGCTCGCCACCGCCATCAAGGGCGCCGACGTGCTGATCGTGGTCGGTGCCCGCATGGGCGAGATGACTTCCAGCGCCTATACGCTGCTCGACATCCCCAATCCGAAGCAATTCTTCGTGCACGTGCATCCTTCGCCCGACGAGCTGGGCTCGGTCTACCGCGCGGACCTGCCGATCGCCTCCACCGCGGGCGCATTTGCCGAGGCCCTGGCGCGGCTCGAGCCGCCTTCGCGCATACCTTGGAGCCCGCAGCGTGCCGAATTGCGCGCGGCCTACGAGGCGAGCCTCGAGATCATCCCCGTGCCGGGCGCGGTGAAGATGCCCGAGGTGGTGCGCACCGTGTCCGAGATGCTCCCCGAGGACGGCATCGTCACCAACGGCGCCGGCAACTACGCCGCCTTCGTGCACCGCTATTTCCAGTACAAACGCTACCGCACGCAGCTCGCCCCGACGTCGGGGTCGATGGGCTACGGGCTGCCCGCGGCGATCGCGGCCAAGCTCGCCCACCCGCAGCGGGCGGTGGTCAATTTCCAGGGCGACGGCTGCTTCCTGATGACGGGGCAGGAGCTGGCGACGGCCGTGCAATACGCGTTGCCGATCGTCACCATCATCGCCAACAACGGCCTCTACGGCACGATCCGCATGCACCAGGAGCGCGATTATCCGAACCGGATCATCGGCACGACGCTGGTCAACCCGGATTTCGCGGCCTATGCGCGGAGCTTCGGTGCGGAGGGCTTCACCGTCGCAGCGGGCGAGGAATTCGCACCAGCGTTCCGCCAGGCGCTGGCGAGCGGCAAGCCGTCGGTGATCGAGCTCAAGCTCGATCCTGAGGCGCTGTCGGTGCGCAAGACCCTGACCGAGATCCGCGAGAAGCGCTGAGACGGCCTCGGGCCGCTCGCTTCAAGCTTTGGCAGACATTGCGGAATGATTTCGATATGCGTTGTTATGGGATAACAATTTTATTAAACCCGCCAAGGTTAAGTACAATTCAATTTCCAAATGGATTTACTCCCCATTATCAATTACGTTTCCGTGCATCCAAGCCAGTCACCGGTTCCGACCCATGGACTTGCTCGCCGCGGAACGCCTCGACGGAAAGCTGAACAAGGCCAAGGTCTGGGCGCTTGCCTGCTTCGCGATCGCCGGCGGCATCCTGATCGCCTCGCTGTTCGTGGCGCCGCCGGTGGAGCAGACAACGGATAGAGGCGCGCCAAGCCACACCGGCTCGGTGCGCTGAAGCCTCCGACCCGGCCGAGCCGGACAACTGGTTTTTGTGTGACACTCTCTCGCCCTACTACGGCCCCTTCTCCCTCCCACGGAGAAGGGGCCGCGCCGTTTGCGGGCGCCCGACCAGCGGTTCAGCCAGCGGTTCAGTAAGGCTGGGTCAGCCAGGTCCAGAGCCAGGGATGGAGGAGGCGCCAGTAGAAGGTGGTGGCGACCACCACGATGCCCGTGAGGATGATGGGATCGAGCCATCCGCGCGTGGGGCCGTAGGCGGAGACGCGCGCCTTCCTCTCGTTGACGTCGAACTGGATGGAGCGCAGGCGCGCTTCGAAGATCTCCTTGACGATGTGCGTCATGATCGGGACCGAGAGCCGCCAGGCACGGCGGGCAAAGAGCCCGTTGGGCCAGCGCACCGTGGGGTCGTCGATCCACAAGGTGACCTTGGCCGCCTGGTCCTCGACATCAAAGGCCAGCCGCACGAACACCGTGTAGTCGGAGGGAAAGTAGGTGACGGCGCGCGCGCGCACCGTCTCGCTCAGCTCGTTGCGCAAAGCGTCCAGCTCGCGCCCGAGCTGCTCGCGCAAGCCGTCGGAGGCAAGGCTCACATCGGGGTCGGTGGACCGGATTGTGGCGGGAAGCTCGATCTTGAAAATACGCATAAACGTCGTCGGCTCGCCAAATGCGCAGACTCCCCCCGCAAGGCGGCCGCGGCGGCGGGCTCAACCGCCGCCGGGTCTCGGCATGCCCTAGCCCAAATCGGGCCGGAGCTCCGAGGCGTCGGTGGGCCGACGGCAGCGGCCGTCGAAGGCGGCGCCCTGCTCGATGGCCAGCGACATGTGATGAATGTCGCCTTCCACGTGCGAGGACGACTGCAGCGACACGGTCACGGCGCGGATGGCACCCGAGATCCGGCCGCGCACGGTCACCTGCTCGGCCGCCACGGTGCCCGTGACCTTGCCGAGCTCGCCGATGATGACCTCGCTGCCGACCACGTCCCCCTCGACCTCGCCGTCGACCTGCAGCGTGCCCTGGCTGATGATGCGCAGGCCCTGGCCGATGATCTTCAAGTCGTTGCTGATGACCGAAAGATTGCCCGAAGACTTGACGGGCCCCGATCTGCGCTGGGCCTGGGGCTGCGCCGGGGCGACGTTCAAGGCCTGGTTGGGATTGCGATTGCCGTTGGTCGGCTCCAACGGCTTGGGCTCGGCAGAGGAGTTACGCGTAAACATGAAAGACCCCCCGGTGGGTTAGTGGTCAAGGTGGTGCGCCAGCCCATGCCAGCATCGCGGCATGGTTGAATTATGTCGTCAGGAGAGAAAAGTAGGCCCTGAGCAGACCTTCGGGCAACCCCCGGCCGGGTCCAATTCGACAAAAAGTGGAGGCCGCGCTGCCGCAGGCCCCCGCGGGACACGAGGGCTGCAGCATCGGCCGGGGCGGCAGGCTATGATCTGGCGCTCTTTGCCGGCAGTCCACTATGCGCCGCCGGCCCACCACGCAGAGGAAAAGCCCATGATTACGATTGAGAACGCGGCCAGGAAGCGGCTCGAAGCCGGCGAGCTTGCAATCGGCGTCGGGGTGCGACAGGCGCGTACGGTCGATATCGGCAAGGCGATGAAGACGGCCGGATTCGACTGGCTGTTCATCGACATGGAGCACGGCCCGATCGGCCTCGATGCCGCCACCCAGATCGCGGTCGCGGCGCAGGATGCGGGCATCACGCCGATCGTGCGGGTGCCGGGGTTCGAGCACTACCTGGCGAGCCGCGCCCTCGACGCCGGCGCGCTGGGCATCGTGTTCCCCCATGTCGACGACGCGGCGACGGCGGCCAGGCTCGCGTCCTATTGCCGTTTCCCACCGGTCGGCAAACGCTCGATGACCGGCGCGCTGCCGCAGGTTGGCTTTGCCTCGCATCCGATCGGCGAGATGGCCAGCGCGGTGAACGCCGCGACGCTGGTGGTGGTGATGCTGGAGACGCCGCAGGCCATCGACAACGCCGAGGCGATCGCGGCCGTGCCGGGCGTCGACGCGCTGCTGATCGGCACCAACGATCTGTGCGCGGAGATGGGGATTGCGGGCGAGTTCGCTCACGACCGCGTGCTGGCGGCCTACGACAAGGTCGTCGCCGCGTGCCGCGCGCAGGGCAAGCATCCCGGCATGGGCGGCGTCTATACTCCCCAGCTGATCGAGCGCTATGTGGCGCGCGGGATGCGCCTCATTCTGGCCGGCAGCGACTTTTCGTTCATGATGGCCGGCGCCAAGGCGCAAGCCGCCGCCGTGCGGGCCATGGCGAAGTAGGGGAGGTGGTGGCTCTCAGGCGATGCGCTCACGCGATGGCAACGTCGCGCCAGAAACCAATCCAATGATCCACCTGCTGCCTCGAGGCCTGCGGTGCCTCGTAGGACCACGCCGCGCGCTCGCTACGCGCCGCCCCGCTCGCGACGTCGTAGAACTGCACCCCGTGCGGGCACGCCAGGTCGCGCTCGGTCTTGGGGGCCGCATGGAGAAGATCCATGCGCACGGCCGCCCTCGGGAAGTAGGTGTAGCCGCCTACTTCCAGGATGCCGTCGCTCTCGGCGATCACCTGCCCGCGCCATACGGCCTTCATGTGCTCTCGCCATTCTTGCCAGCGTCTAGCCCCGGCGTATGACGGTACGCTACAAATGACAAGCCGGTACGGCGCATGACCAGTATCCATGAGGAGATAGGATGATCACGAAGGCTTTATCGGCGCTCTGTCTCGTGGTGTGCCTCACGGCGGGCGCTGTCGCGGAGCCACACAACGCCACGCTGGTCTCCATCCGGACGCCGCGCGGTGCCAAGCAGGCCTTCATTCTGATCCGCCCCGAGAAACCCGTTGCGTCCGTGATCTTATTCGCGGGAGGTCACGGCGCGCTCGGCTTGCGCAGCGCGTCCAGCATGCGATGGGGCAAGGGCAACTTCCTGGTGCGGACCCGGAGCCTTTTCGCCGATCACGGCCTGATGGTGGCCGTGGCCGACGCCCCGTCCGACCGGCAGGACGGCATGAACGCCATCTTCCGCATGACCCGGTCGCACGCGGACGACATCGGCGCAATCGCCGCCTATCTGAAGCAGCAGGCGCCAGTGCCGGTTTGGCTGGTCGGCACCAGCATGGGAACGTTCTCCGCGGCTGGCGGCGCGATCGGCGCGCACAACGTGGATGGATTGGTGCTTACCTCGACCATCACAGGCGCGAAGCCGAACTGGAAGATCGCGCGAAGCCACCACAATGGCGTGGCCAGCATGGCGCTGCCGCGGATCACGCTGCCGACGCTGATCGTCTCGCATCGCAAGGACGGGTGCGACATCACGCCGGCCTCCGGTGCCTCCAAGCTCAAGGCGCGCTTGACGAAAAGCCCAAAGGTGGAGGCAGTGCTGCTCGACGGCGGCTCCCCGCCTCAGTCAGCGCCTTGCCAGGCCAAGTCCCAGCACGGGTTCCTCGGCATCGAGAGGAAGGCGGTCGAAACCATCTCGCATTTCATCAAGGCGAACGCGAAGGGCAATGGGCAGTAGCACGAGCGGATGGACCCGGCCGAGGAACGACCGGGTCCTGCCTGATCAAGACTGTCGATCAGGGCTACTACCGGCTTACTTCGTCTTCGGCAGGGTGCTCGAGCCGTTGGTGCCGCTGCCCGAGCCCGTGGTTGCGGAGCCGTGCACCTCGCCCTTGCTGCAGCCGGCCTGGAACTCGGTCTGCGACAGCTTGCCGTCGTTGTTGGCGTCGATGCCCTTGAAGCTCGTCACGTAGGACTTGGCTTGAGCTTCGCTGACGCTGCCGGACTTGCTGGCATCGAGCCGGTTCCAGAGCGCCTGGCACTCGGCCTGCGTCATCTTCATCGGCGCCGGGGTTTTCGTCTGCGCGTAGGCAAGGCCGCCCATGAACAGGCCAACCGCAACGGCTGCGCTTCCGGCTGTGAAGGATTTCAGCATATGTTCACTCCTCTAGTTGGACGTCGTCGCTATCTGCCCTCAACGTCGAGCCGGTTCACCAGTTCCCAATGGAACTCGTCTGCCGCGGTGGATTGGTTCAATGTCGCAGTCGCCAAACCGGCGTTGCGCTGCCAAAGTGTCGGCAAATGCGCGCCGCGCGGGGCGCGCCTGAGATGCAAGAAGGCGGGGTAAGAAAAACCGCGGGTCAACAGGGGGTTGGGGAAATGAGCAGGCTCACCTCGGGGGAGCGGAGCTGGTACAAGCGAGTGCTGCTGCTTGCTGCGCTGTGCCTGGCGTTCATACCGGTCTGGCACATCGGGCGCGGCATCGGCGCGCACGCCATCTATGGACCTTTCGGTCCCGAGGGGCCGCGCCTGCGCGAGCAGCTGTGGATCGTGCCCGGCGGCGACCCGAAGGTTCCGCTGCGCGCAACCATGTTCCGTCCCGCCGAACGCAGCGGCATCCTGCGGGCCTCGACCCGAACGCGCCGTCCGCTCGTGATCATGAACCACGGCAGCGACGATAGCACGCGTGAGGCCGTGTCGATGCCGGTCTTCTATTGGTTATCGAGGTGGTTCGTCGATCGCGGCTATGTCGTCGTGCTGCCGCAGCGCCGCGGCCATGGAGCGACCGGCGGCGACCTGGTCGAGGGGCACGACACCTGCGCCAACCCCGACCACTACGCGGCTGGCCTCGCGGCCGCGGACGACATCGAGGCGGTGCTGCGCTACATGGCCGATCAGCCCTTCATCGACCCGTCGCGGGTGATCGTCGCCGGTGTATCGACGGGCGGCTGGGCTTCGCTGGCCCTCGCCTCACGCAACCCGGCAGGCGTCGAGCTCATCGTCAATTTCGCCGGCGGACGCGGCGGTCACGCCTACGGCGAGCCCAACGCCGTCTGCGGCCGGGATCGTCTGATCGAGGCAGTCGGCGCCTACGCGCGCACCGCACGCGTGCCTACGCTGTGGATCTATGCCGACAACGACAGCTATTTCAGCCCGGAGCTCGCCTCGTCCATGGCCTCCGCCTGGAATGTCAACGGCGGCCGTGCCGAGCTGCGCGTGGTGCCCGCCTATGGCGCGGAGGGGCACGATCTCGTCTCCGACCGGGCGGGCTCGCGTCTCTGGGGACGCGCGCTCGAACGCACCCTTGCGCATGTGTCCGAGCCAGGTCGGGTGCGCACCTCGCACGCGCGCTGACAGGCTCGACCGCACCTTGGGGTTGCAAGCCCTGCGGGCGCCGCCGCCCGACATGGGCTATCAATTGCGCCGACCGGGCGCGACCCGGCGACCGGCTTTGGGTGGAGATGCTCATGTGGACCATGTCGATCCCGTGGTGGGAATTCATCACGCGCGCGCTGCTCGTCTACGTCTTCCTGATCGTGATCCTGCGCATCAGCGGCAAGCGGCAGGTCGGCCAGCTCGCCCCCTTCGACCTCGTGCTGCTGCTGGTGCTGTCCAATGCCGTGCAGAACTCCATGAACGGAGGCGACAACTCCGTCGTCGGCGGCATGATCTCCGTCGTGACGCTGATCGCTCTCAATTGGACGCTCGGCTACGCCACCTACAAGAGCAAGCGGATCGAGGGGCTGATCGAAGGCACGCCGCAGGTCCTGATCCACAATGGCGAGGTCAACGCCGCCGTGATGCGGCGGGAGCAGATTACCCACCACGAGCTGGAGGCTGCGCTCAGGATGGCCGGATGCGCCGCCATCACGGACGTTCTGTTCGCCGTGATCGAGAACAACGGGCAGATCAGCGTTCGCGCGAAGGACCACCCGCAGAAGCAGGGCGCGTGAGGTGGGCCAGTCCGCCGCGAGCCGGCGCTGAGCCTACGCCGCCTTGGCAAAGTCGAGCCGGAAGCCGTGCGCGTCGGCCAGCGTGCGCACGACCTTCTCGGCTTCCGCTGCGGGGAGCTCGGTAAAGGGCGGGCGCATCCTGGCCCAGCCCGGATCCTGCCGGTAGTGGGCGATCAGGGCTTTCAGCGCCGGGATCATCGGGAACGCCTGGATGGCCTTGCGGATCTCGGTGATGCCGGCCTGCAGCTTGTCGGCGTCCGGCCCCTGCCAGTGGTCGTAGACGTTGCGGATCGCCGCGGCGCTGACGTTGCAGGTGGCGGAGATGCAGCCAGCGCCACCGGCTCTCAGCCCGTCGAGCAGGAACACCTCCGAGCCCGGGAACACCTCGAAGCCGGGGTATGCCTTGAGGATCGCCGCCGTGTTGCTCCAGTCGCCGGAGGAGTCCTTGAGGCCCACGACGGTCTCGGGGAACGCCTCGATCAGCCGGCCGATCAGGGGCAGGGAGAAGCCGACCTGGGCCACGGGCGGGATATGGTAGAGGTAGACTTTGAGGCGGTCGTCGTCGACGCCCTCGATAACCTCGGCGAAGAAGCGGAACAGGCCCTCCTCGCTCGGCGCCTTGTAATAGAAGGGCGGCAGCATCAGCACGCCGCCGCAGCCCAGATCGACCGCGTGCTTGGTCAGCATGACCGCATCGGCCAGCGCGCAGGTGCCGGTGCCGGGCATCAGCTTGGCCGGATCGATGCCGTCGTCGACCAGCTCCTCCAGCAGCTCCATGCGCTCGTCGAGGCCCAGCGAGTTGCCCTCGCTGGTGGTGCCGAACGGCGCCAGCCCCGTGCAGCCCTCATCGAGCAGCCAGTGGCAGTGCTCCACGAAGCGGTCGGCGTCGGGATTGCCGTCCTCGCCGTAGGGCGTCAGCACCGGGGTGATCACGCCGGAGAACCTGGCTTGCTTCTTCGTGTTCAATGTTCAGCCCTCGCACTGGAGTTCGGGTTGGCGCTCACGCCGGCATGGGGATGCCGGGTTGCTTGACGGGTACGTGGTAGCCTTTGATGACAGCCGGCCGCACAGCGATCGCCTTGTACCAGCGCAGCACGTTGGGATACTTGGTGATGTCGACCTGGTGCCACTCGAAGCGGGAGATCCAGGGCCACGTGGCCATGTCGGCGATGGAATACTCGCTGCCGGCCATGTACTCGGCCTCCGAGAGCCGCTTGTCGAGCACGCCGTAGAGGCGGTTTGCCTCCTTGAGGTAGCGCTCCTCCGCGTAGGGTGCCTTGCCCTTGGCGTTGCGCAGGAAATGGTGCACCTGGCCGATCATCGGCCCCACGCCGCCCATCTGCCACATCAGCCACTGCACCGTGAGCCAGTAGCCGTCGAGGTCGTCCTGCGGCCAGAACATGCCGGTCTTGTCGGCGAGGTACATCAGGATCGCGCCGGACTCGAACAGCGAGCGGCCGTTGTCGCGGTCGACGATCGCCGGGATGCGGTTGTTCGGGCTGATCTTCAGGAAATCGGGCTGAAATTGCTCGTCCTTGGAGATGTCGATCGCGTGGGCCTCGTATTCGAGCCCGCACTCCTCGAGCATGATGGAGACTTTGCGGCCGTTGGGCGTCGACCATGTGTAAAGATCAATCATGGGGGACTTCCTGCTGGGGGAACTGCGGGCGGAAAAATGCCGTCGCACGTTAAACGAAACCCCGCCCGCACGGCAATCAAAAGCGGCTGGCGGGGCCCTGATTGCGCGGAAAGAAAGGGAGAAGCTGCCACGAACCTGTCATGGAATAACGTGAGGCCGCCGGGAACTGGTCGAACCGCCGCCCTGCCCCTTGGCGCAGCGCTACACCTCGAATTCGCTCCGCGGTACCTGGCTTTGACGAATGATCGCCTGCAGGGTTCCCCTTCGGAGCTCGTCGTGATCGGGCACGGGCACAGTAGTGGTCCCCGCGTCCAGCACCTTCTGCATGACTATGTGACTGCCGCGACGCCGCACCTCTACGAAGCCGTGCCTTTCAAGTATGACGCAGGCGCCCCGACCCGACAGCACCCGCAACTTACCCAACCGCGACCTCGACTCGCGTTACGTAGACTTCCTCGCGCAAGCGCTGCTTCACCTCTTCCGGCGGAGCCGTTTCGAGGAACAGCTCCAGTGCTTCCTGAAGATTGGCGCGCGCCTCTTCGATGGTGCCGCCCTGGCTGGCGATATCCAGCTCCGGACAAAGCGCGACGTAACCCGCGTCCTCGCGCTCGATGATGGCCGTGAACTGGCGTGTCATGAACAGCTCCAGAGCTTCAAGCGCGACAAGCGCGCCAAGGACATACTACGTCACTTCTGCAAAAACCGATACCGCACGGGGCGGCCGGTGATGCCTTCGGCGGCGGCGAGGATGGCGTTCACGTCGAGGCCGTAGTGGCCGTAAAGCTCGGGGATCGAGCCGGACTGGCCGAAGTGCTCCACGCCCAGCGCTCGTATGCGGTGGCCGCGGACGCCACCGATCCAGGAGAGCGCTTCCGGGTAGGCGTCGGTGACGGTGACGATGGCGGCGTCGCGGGGCAGCTCGGATAGCAGGGTCTCGACCGGCGCGCGCGCATCCGGCTGACCCTGCTCGCGCGCCCGTTGCGCCGCATGCCAGCCGGCCGAAAGGCGGTCGGCGGAGGTAACCGCCAGCACGCCGATGCCGCGGCGATCCTCGGCGAGCAGGCCGGCGGCCTCGATGGCCTCGGGCGCCACGACGCCGGTGTAGACGATTGCCAACTCCGTGCCGGGCTCGGGCCGGCGCAGCCAATAGCCGCCGTCGATGATTGCCTTGGCGAAGTCCGCCGTCATGGCCCGGCTCGGCTGATCGAGCGGCCGCGTCGACAGGCGCAGGTAGACCGAGCCCCCCTTCTCGTCGCGATGCCAGCGCTTCTCCTTGTCCTCCGCCCCTTCGCGCTGGATGTAGTCGAAGGCCCATTCCATGATGGCTGCAAGCTCGTCGACATAGGCCGGCTCGAAGGACGCGAGCCCGTCCTGGGCCATGCCGATCAGCGGCGTGCCGATCGACTGGTGCGCCCCGCCTTCCGGGGCGAGCGTCAGGCCCGCCGGCGTGCCCACGACGATGAAGCGCGAGTCCTGGTAGCAGGCGTAGTTGAGGGCATCGAGCCCGCGGCAGACGAAGGGATCGTAGAGCGTGCCAACGGGGAGCAGCCGCTCGCCGAACAGCGAGTGCGACAGACCCATTGCCGACAGCATCAGGAACAGGTTCATCTCGGCGATGCCGAGCTCGAAATGCTGGCCCTTGGGGCTCATGCCCCAGCGCTGGGGCGACATCAGCCCGCGCTCCTTGAAGAGGTCCTCGTGGCTCACCATCGAGAAGAGACCGCGGCGGTTGACCCAGGGGCCGAGGTTGGTCGAGACGGTGACGTCCGGCGAGGTGGTGACGATGCGCTCGGCAAGCGGGCCGCCGGCGCGCGCGATCTCGTCGAGGATGCGCCCGAAGCCCGTCTGCGTGGCCATCGCCCCCTTCACTTCGATCTTCGGGAACGTGACCGGCACGGGCGCCGCCTGCAGACGGCGACGGCCCTTGCGGATGAAGGGCACCTGCGCAAGGAAACGCTCGATGACGTCGTGGGGCAGGTCGAGGCCGGCGAACCTGTCCCACTCCTCGCCCTGGTTGATGCCCTCGCGGGCCCTGCAGCTCGTTCATCTGCGCCGAAGTCATCAGGCCGGCGTGGTTGTCCTTGTGGCCCTGGAACGGCAGGCCCAGCCCCTTGATCGTGTAGGCGATGAAGCACACCGGCTGGACCGACGGCGCGGCGGCGAAGGTCTCGAGGATCAGCTCCATGTCGTGCCCGCCGAGATTGGTCATCAGGCGGGCGAGCGCGTCGTCGTCGTGGCGGCGGATGAGGGCGAGGGTGTCGGGATGGATGGCGAGATCGTCCTCGAGCTGGCGCCGCCAGCCCTTGGCGCCCTCGAACACCAGCGCCGAGTAGAGCATGTTGGGGCAGTCGTCGATCCACTGCTTGAGGCGCTCGCCGCCGGGCTCGGCGAAGGCCCGCTGCAGCAGCTTGCCGTACTTGAGGAGGATGACCTTCCAGCCGAGGTTCTCAAACAGCGCCGCCATCTTCATGAACAGGCGGTCGGAGACGACGCTATCGAGGCTCTGGCGGTTGTAGTCGATCACCCACCAGCAGTTGGTGAGCCCGTGCTTCCAGTACTCGAGGAGCGCCTCGTGCACGTTGCCCTCGTCGAGCTCGGCATCGCCCATCAGCGCCACCATGCGCCCCTTGGGCCAATCGCTGCTCCAGCCCTTGGCGTGCACGTACTCCTGCACGAGGCTGGCAAAACCCGTCGCCGCCACGCCGAGGCCGACCGAACCGGTGGAGAAGTCGACGTCGTCCTCGTCCTTGGTGCGCGAAGGGTAGGACTGCGCGCCGCCGAAGCCGCGGAAGTTCTGCAGCTTGTCGAGCGTCTGGTTGCCCAGCAGGTACTGGATGGCGTGGAAGACCGGGCTCGCGTGCGGCTTGACCGCCACGCGGTCCTCCGGGCGCAGGATGTGGAAATAGAGCGCCGTCATCAGCGTCACCAGCGAGGCCGAGGAGGCCTGGTGGCCGCCGACCTTCAGCCCGTCGCCGCGATCCACCTCGTGGTTGGCGTGGTGGATCATGTAGGACGACAGCCACAGCACTTTGCGCTCGAGCTGGCGCAGCATGTCGAGCGTGGAGATGTCGCCGGGGACCATGCGCGCACCTTCCATCAGCGCGTTCCTCCCGGATTGGAGCGTACCTCGATCTCGAAGCCGGCGGCCTTCAGGCGCGCCACGGTTTCCTGCAGGTGCGCGCGGTCGCGCGTCTCGATCACCACCTCGAGCAGGGCGCCCTTGGCGGGGAGGTCGCAGAACACCCGCTGGTGGTAGACCTCGACGATGTTGGCGCCGGCCTCGCCCAGCAGGTCGGCGACCTTGCCGAGCTGGCCCGGCCGGTCGGCGAGATCGATGGCGAGCTGACTGAGGCGGCCCTCGCGGGCGAGCTCACGCGTCAAGCACGCTGGCCAGCAGGCGCGTGTCGATGTTGCCGCCGCAGAGCACGAGGCCGACGGTGCGTCCCTTGAACCAGGCCGGGTCCTGCAGGAGCGCGGCGAGCCCTACCGCGCCTGCACCCTCGACCACGGTCTTCTCGATGTTGATGAGCAGGCTGACGGCGTGCTCGATCTCGGGCTCCGACACCAGCAGGATGTCGTCGACGAGCTGGCGCACGATCGGCTCGGTGATATGTCCCGGCGCCTTCACCGCGATGCCCTCAGCGAGCGTATCGCCGCGCATGGGCAGGCTGGTCCCCTTGATCGTATTGTACATGGAGGGATAGAGCGCCGCCTGCACGCCGATGACGCGGATGCCGGGCTTCAGCGCCTTGGCGGCAACAGCAATACCGCTGATCAGCCCCCCGCCGCCGATCGGCACGACGAGGGTGTCGATCTCCGGCGCCGCGCCCAGCATCTCCAGCGCGATCGTGCCCTGCCCGGCGATGACCAGCGGATCGTCATAGGGGTGGATGAAGGTGAAGCCCTTGTCGCGCCCGTGGTTCAGCGCGAAGGCCGCCGCTTCTTCCACTGTCTCGCCGGTGAGGATCACATCGGCGCCATGGCGGCGCGTGTTGACGACCTTCACGGTGGGCGTGTTGACCGGCATGACGATGGTGGCGGGAACGCCGAGCCGGCGCGCGTGGTAGGCGACGCCCTGGGCATGGTTGCCGGCGGACATGGCGATCACGCCGCGCTTCCTCTCCGCCTCCGACAGCGCCGTGAGTCGGTTTATGGCGCCGCGCTCCTTGAAGGAGGCGGTGAACTGCTGGTTCTCGAACTTGAGCCAGACCTTGCAGCCCAGGATCTCCGACAGGGTGCGGCTCCAGTCGCAGTCGGTCTCGACGATGGCGCCGGTCATGACGCGCCGCGCCGCCTCCACGTCGTCGAGCGTCACCGCCGACGCGCTGCCAGGAGATGCCGAAGCCCTGACCGATTTGCCGTGCCGCCATGACCGTTTCCCGCGCAATCGCCGCCAATCTAGGCCAGGGGAGCGCGCGTGTCGTGGCGATTTGACATCGCCGCGAGCCCCGTCGCCGCCCGGCAAACGGCGGCACCGCAGCTTTGGTGCACGCGCGTAACCGCTAGAAACACCACGTGTTCCTGAACGCGAGATAAACGCTGCGTTCAACCTCGGCTCAATTGAGGGCCGCTCGATTCCCCACGGACATGAAAAGGCACGGGCCTTGCACTTACCAGGCGAGGAGATGCCGCATGACCCTCAAGACCTTCCTCCTTGCCGTCACCGCCACCGTCGCCGTCCTCGGCGCGGCCGCCGTCGGCGTTCCCTCGACGCCCGATGAGCCCGACTGGGCCTCGCCGCCCAGCGTCCGCGCCGAGTGAACGCGCCCAGCGGTTGGCGATAGCCAACGGCGCTGACAACCCTGCCGCCATTCGCTAATAGTCGCCCCGGGGACTGGTCTGGACCGGCTTGGCCTGGCCAGAGCCGCGACACGAGGAGACGCATGATGGCGAAGGTGGCGTGGATCGGACTGGGCGTCATGGGCTACCCCATGGCCGGACACATCCGCAAGAAAGGCGGGCACGAGCTGACCGTCTACAATCGCAACGCCGCCAAGGCCGAGGCCTGGGTCAAGCAATACGGCGGCAAGGCCGCGCCGACGCCGGCGGACGCGGCCAAGGACCAGGATCTCGTGTTTTGTTGCGTCGGCAACGACAACGACCTGCGCGAGGTGACGCTGGGCGCGAAGGGCGCGTTCCAGTCGGTCAAGAAGGGCGCCGTCTTCATCGACAATACGACAGCATCGGCCAACATCGCCCGCGAGCTCTACGCGGCGGCCAAGGCCAAAGGCTTCGACTTCCTCGATGCGCCCGTCTCCGGCGGGCAGGCCGGCGCGGAGAACGGCGTGCTCACCGTCATGATCGGCGGCGACCAGGCCGCCTTCGACCGGGCCAAGCCCGTGATCGACAACTACGCGCGCATGGCAACCCTGATCGGCCCAGCGGGCGCGGGCCAGCTCACCAAGATGGTCAACCAGATCATCGTCGCCGTGACCGTGCAGGGCGTATCCGAGGGCCTCGCCTTCGCGCAGCGCGCGGGTCTCGACATTCCCAAGGTGATGGAGACGATCTCCAAGGGCGCGGCGCAATCCTGGCAGATGGACAACCGCTGGAAGACCATGAACGAGGGCAAGTTCGACTTCGGCTTTGCGGTCGACTGGATGCGCAAGGACCTCGGCATCATCATGGACGAGGCCAAGCGCAACGGCGCCAAGGTTGATGTAGCGACGCATGATCGATGGCTACTACGCCGAGGTACAGAAGATGGGCGGCAACCGCTGGGACACCTCGAGCCTGATCGCCCGGCTGAACAAGAAATAGAAGCCTCATCCGAGAAGCCCGGCAATACTTATCCCCGCTCCCTTTTGCCTATGGCAGGATCGCGATTGCCTAGGGTCATGGGGCGGCGCCGGCTGCAGGGCGCCGTCCCGGCCTGCGATCCGGGGGTCGCAGTCGGGACAACCGGCGGGTCGGCCACACGAACCGTGGAGCGCCAATCGGGCTCCGGAACGCGGCGGTGGGGCGTCTGAGATCCATTCTCAGCGCCTGGTTCAAGGGGTCATAGACGCCCCATCTTCTTTCAAAGCCTCGGGCGGAGACGCCGCGAGGGAGAAAGTGCTTGGGGCGCGACAAGGGTCGCGGGCGTCCCTTTGACACGACACCGGCTTCCTGCAGCACGCACTGACGCGGATCTGCCCGGACGCCGCCTTGGTCGCGCCCATCGAATCAGCCGATAGTTGTAGCGTCATTCGGATGATGCCGGAGACCCGGACAGCGAGGCGAACGAGGATGGTCGAGCGTGCAGATGGCCGGCGCAGGTCCGCCCGCGACGAGGCCCCAAGCGCGGGTGCCGGCGCCGCCAGCACGCGCGTCGCCGGGCCCAAGTTCGACAAGAAGACGATCGCGCTGGTCTACGACTTCGACGGCACGCTCTCGCCGCGACCGATGCAGGAGTATGCCTTCCTGCCGAAGATCGGCGCGGATGCCGCCGCGTTCTGGACCGAGAGCAACGCGCTCGCCAGGAAAACGCAGGCCGATCCCCTGATCACCTACATGCACCTGCTCTACAAGAAGGCCAAGGAGAGGGGCGTGCGCATCGACCGGCGCGATCTCGTCGCGCAGGGGCGGCAGGTGGCGCTGTACCCCGGCGTGGAGGCGTGGTTCGAGGCCATCGCCGGCTACGTCAAGAGCCACGCCCAGAGCCACGGCGTGACGCTGAGGCATTACCTCATCTCCTCGGGGCTGACCGAGATCATCGAGGGGACGGCGATCTACAAGCGCTTCCACAACGTGTTCGCCTCGGAATACTGGTTCGAGGCCTACGACCTGCCCTATCCCAAGCGCGTCATCACCGACACGGGCAAGACGCAGTATCTCTTCCGCATCAACAAGGGCGTGGAGGACCTGGGCGAGAGCATCAACCAGCACATGGCCGAGGACGCGCGGCCCATTCCGTTCGCCAACATGATCTACTTCGGCGACGGCGACACCGACGTGCCGTCGATGGCGGTGATGCGCAAGAACGGCGGGCACGCGATCGCCGTCTACCCGCCAGGCAAACCGAAGGGAAAGTGCGTGGAGCTGTTCAAGGCGGGACGCTGCGATTTCTTCGCGCCTGCCGACTATCGCGCGGGCTCGGACCTCTACCGCCGCACGTGCCTGCTGCTCGACCGCATGCTGGCCGACATCAGGTGCCAGGAGGAGATGTGGCGGCTGGGGCGCGGGGTCGGCGTGGGGCGCAAGTGAGGCCGTAGGTTGCGCGGCGATGTTCGAGTTGCTGATCCTCGGCGTGGTGGCGTGGGCCGGGTATGCCCAAGAGGCGGGGTGGTGGGTGCTCGTCGGCGCGGCGGCGCTGACGCTGACGGGGTGGGCGCGCAAGATCTGGCTGCTGCGCCAGCACCCGCAGGTGCCGCTCTCGACCAAGATGACGACCTATCTCGTGGTCAGCATCGGCCTCAACCTCACCTTCACCGCGCTCGCCCTGATCGCCGGCCGCATCGCGCATTGGTGGCTCGGCGCCTGACCATTCCCTCTCCCCACGCATCGCTCACGTCGCCTCACGCGCCAACAGCGTGGGGAGAGGGTTAGGGTGAGGGGCAGAAGCTTGCTCCGACGGTGGCCTATTCTGCTGCCCCTCACCCCGACCCTCTCCCCGCAAGCTCTCAGGTAGGCGATGCGTGCGGCGAGCCAGAGGGGCTTGCGGGGAGAGGGAGGCCTAGCGCCAGGCAAATACCGGCTGCTCGAGGTCAGCGACGCGGGTGGTGCGCCCGAGGAGAAGCTCCCGGAACTGATAGACGTAGGCCGCCGTCGGTGCGTGCACCAGGCTGCCGTTCATCCTGACGCGCACGACGCGCCGCTCGCTCTGCGGGATGGTGGTGAAATCGACGGCGTCCTCACGGGTGATGTCGACGAGGGGAATGCGATGGACCGAGGCGACCTCGCCGCGATCCAGGACTAGTTTGGGCGCCATGCCGACCCACACCACCACGGGTGTCACGAGGTAGCCGGAACGGGTCGGATAATCGTCGAGCAGGCCGAGCACCGCCTGCGTGTCGAGTGGCAGGCCCACCTCCTCGTGGAGCTCGCGCAGCGCGGCCTGCTCAACGGTTTCGCCTCCGTCGCAGCGGCCGCCGGGCAGGGCCCACTGGCCGCCGTGCGCGCGCAGGCTGTCGGCGCGCCGGGTCAGGAGGAAGGCGGCGTCACCCGAATCGTCCCGTGTCTCGATGAGCGCAATCGCCACGGCGGCATGTTTCAGTCCGTCGGGAACGCCGGCTGGCGCGCGCCGGTCGAACGCCGCGCATAGGCCCGCCACGTGGCGGCGGAAGATATCATTGTAGGGATAGGCGGCGCTCACTTGCCCTCCGACGACTTCGCGGGCCGGGGCACCATCAGCCCACCAGCACGGCGATGCGGTGCATGGGATTGGCGCCGTAGCCTTTCGGGTTCCAGTCGCCGGCAACGTGGGGCTGTGCGCGGTCGTCGGAGTCGGTGGCGCGCGCCCAGATCTCGTAGTAGCCGTCGCTCGCCAGCGGCGCGCTCGCGGTCCACCGCCGCCAGTCGTAGCGGTTCCGCGGCCGGTCGAGCGACGCACGCCGCCAGGTGGCGCCGAAGTCGATCGAGACGTCGACGCGAGCCACGTCGAGGTCGCCGGCCCAGGCGGCGCCTCTGAGCTTCAGCTCCTTGGTTTGGGCGGGAAAGCGCGTGCCGTTGGCGGGGCTGGTCAGGATCGAACGCACGGGCATCGATTCCAGTATCCGGAAGTTTGCCTCGTCCGCCGCGCTGCCCGGCAGCATCGGCTTGACGGGGACGCGATAGGCGGTGCCGAGCATGCCTTCACCGTCGTGCACCTTGTCGCGGATGGTGATCCTGGAGAGCCACTTGTGCGAGACCGAGCCCGGCCAGCCGGGATGGATCAGGCGCAGCGGGCCGCCGTGGACGGGGGTGAGCGGCGCGCCGTTCATGGCCCACACCAGGAGGCTGTGCGGCTCCATGGCCTTGCGGATCGGCACGCCCCTCGACAGCACGGGGCGGCTGCGGTCATCGGAGATCGGCACGTCCGTGCCGGTGTTGGCGGTGTAGACGGCGGTTGCCTTCAGACCTGCGAACCTCAGGAGATCGGCGAGCGGCACGCCGGTCCACTCGGCACAGCCGACACCGCCATGCCGCCACTGGTTGCCGGGCACGCGCGGCGTGAAGAAGGAGCGGCCGTTGCCGCCGCACTCCAGCACCATGCGCAAGGTCCGCGGCCGGACGCGCTTCTTGAGGTCGCCCAGGGAGATTTCGACGGGCCTTGCCACCTCGCCGTCGATCGCCAGCATCCAGGCGTCGGGGTCGGCGACGGCATCAGGCGTTCGGCCGTTGTTGCGGATGAAGAATTTCTCCGTCGGCGTCGTCTCGTCGTCGAGCAGCCCGGGCGGCGTCTCGGCGACGAGCGGCTTGTCGTTCAAGACGAGGAGGCCCGGATCCTTGCCGGGAAAATCGAGCCTCTTGACGCCCTGCGCCAGCGCGGCCGGCACGAGGCCGGCGGGCATGTTGGTGCCGAACACGATAGGGCCGCCCACAGCGGCGCTCATGGCCGCGAACCCGGCACCGCCCACAAAGCCGCGCCGTGTCACGCCCGTCCGGCGGCCGAAGACCACCGCATCGGCCCGCTCCGGGTCGCTCGCGTAGAGCTCCTGAAGCGATCTTTCCTTCCTGCCCATCCCGCTCCTTCAGGCAACGCACTACTTACGCGGGGCCCCGTGGGGGAATTATGCAGAAGCTGGCGCAATACTCAAATCTGCGGCCGAATATCCAGCCGCCGGTTTCGACTTTGGTAGAGGGCAGCCGGTCTCAGACGATCTCGCCCGGCGAGAAGCGATACTTGCGCGAGCAGAACTCGCAGGTGACGGCAATGTCGCCATCGGGCTCGCACATGTCCTTGAGCTCGTCCGCCCCGAACCGGCTGAGGTAGCCGTGGATGCGCTCGCGCGAGCACCGGCACGCGGCTTCCAACGCGCTTGCCGGCGTCACCCGCACGCCTTCCTCGTGGAACAGCCGGTAGAGCAGGCGCTCGGGGGACAGCGTCGGATCGAGCAGCTCGTGGTCCTCCACGGTCGCCGCGAGATGGCGCGCGCGGTTCCAGTTCTCCTCGTCGTCGTCCTCCGTGTCGAATTCGGCATTGGGCGGGCGCTGGCCGCCCGCGCGCGGCAGCTGCTGGATCATGAGCCCGCCGGCGCGCCAGCCCCAGGAGGGGCGCTCCTCGCCGCCATGTGGCCCGTAGTGCCGGGCCACGGCCAGCCGGATGAAGGTCGGCAGCTGCTCGGATTGGCGAAAGTAGGTATGGGCGGCGTCCACCAGCGGCTCGTTCTCGAGCGGCACGACGCCCTGGTATCGGTTCTTGTCGTCACCGGGATCGATGGTCATGGCGACGTGACCCTTGCCGAGCAGGACACCCTGGTCGCCGCGGCCCTTGGTCTCGGCCAAGCCCGCGTCCGTTTTGTCGAAGCTGGCGTAGCCGCGCAGCTTGCCCGGCGCCACGTAGTCGGCGACGAGGAAATCGAGCGGCCCGTCGGTCTTAGTCTGCAGGATGAGCTTGGCTTCCGACTTGAGCGCGGTGCCCAGCATGGCGGTGAGCGCCAGCGCCTGGCCGAGCGCATGGCTCACGGGCTCGGGGTAGGCATGCCGCGTCAGGATGGTGTCGACCACCCGGCCGAGCCGGATCACGCGGCCGACCACATCGGACTTGACCGTACGAAACGGCAGCACGAGATCGTCGTCCGGCAGCGCCAGGCTGCCTGCGTCGTCGATGTGCAGCATTCAATCAACCCCGAGGCACCAAGCCAGGATCGCCTTCTGGGCGTGGAGCCTGTTCTCAGCTTCGTCCCACACAATGGACTGCGGGCCATCGATCACGGCGGCGGACACCTCGTGCCCCCGATAGGCCGGCAGGCAATGCATGAAGATGGCGTCGCGCGACGCCTTCTTCAACAGGGCCTCGTCCACGGCATAGGGGCCCAGCAGCTGCTTGCGACGCGAGGCCTCGTCCTGCTGGCCCATGGACACCCACGTGTCCGTGACGACGCAATCGGCGCCCTTCACGGCCTCGGCAGGGTCATCCGTGAGCTTGATCGTGGCGCCCTCGCGCCGGGCCCAGTCGACAACGGATTTGGGTGGATTGAGCTGCGGCGGGCAGCCGAGCGTCAGGGCAAAGTCGAGGCGGGCGGCCGCCTGGATCCAGGAGGCCGCAACGTTGTTGCCGTCGCCGGTCCAGGCGATGCGGCGGCCCCTGATCGGACCCTTCGCCTCCTCGAACGTCATGATGTCGGCGACGATCTGGCAGGGATGGGTGCGGTCGGTGAGGCCGTTGATCACGGGCACGGTGGCGTTCCCGGCAAGCTCGGTCAGCGTCTCGTGCTTGTTGGCGCGGATCATGATGACGTCGACATAGCGCGACAGCACCTTGGCCGTGTCGGAAAGGGGCTCACCACGGCCGACCTGGAGATCCGTGTGGTTGAGCGCGATGGTCTGGCCGCCCAGCTGGCGCATGGCCACGTCGAAGGACACCCGCGTGCGCGTCGAGGGCTTCTCGAAGATCAGCATCAGCACCGCCGCATCGATGCCGGCGGGCTTGAGCTTCGCCGGCACGCGCTTGCCCGCCTTCTTCATGGCGTGGCCCATGTCGATGATGCGCCTGAGCGTGCCGGCGTCGATGCGATCGATATCGAGAAAGTGCCGTGGGGCCATGACGGCGTGAGCCTCTTCTTGGAGACCGGCCGTCTAGGCGGCGGGCTTGGCCACGCGGCGCAGCGCCGCCGACAGTCGGCTCAGCGCCTCGGCGATCTCCGCGTCCGTGACGTTGAGCGGCGGCAGCAGGCGCACGACGTTCTCGCCGGCGCCGACGGTGAGCAGCTTCTCCTGCATGCAGGCACCGACGACATCGCCCGCCGGCGGCTTGACCTTGATGCCGACGAGCAAGCCGCTTCCGCGCACCTCCTCGATGACATCGGGGTTCTCGTCCTTGATGCGGGCGAGCTGCTGCTTCAGACGGAGGCCCACCTCCTGCACGCGCGCGAGGAAGCCCGGCTCCAGGATCGCCTCGAGCACGGCCATGCCGACGGCGGTGCCGAGCGGATTGCCGCCGTAGGTGGAGCCGTGCGTGCCGGGCACCATGCCCTTCGCCGCCTCATCGGTGGCGAGAAAGGCGCCCAGCGGGAATCCGCCGCCGATGCCCTTGGCGACCGCCATCACGTCGGGCGTGATGCCGGCCCACTCATATGCGAAGAGCTTGCCGGTGCGGCCCATGCCGCATTGCACCTCGTCGAGGACGAGCAGCAGGCCGTGCTCGTCGCACAGGCGGCGCAGGTCCTTGAGCCACTGGATGGCAGCCACGCGGATGCCGCCCTCGCCCTGGATGGGCTCGACCATGATGGCGGCCGTCTCGGGGCCGATTGCCGCCTTCGCGGCGTCGAGGTCACCGAAGGCCACGAGATCGAAGCCGGGTGCCGGCTCGCCGAAGCCCTCGAGATACTTCTCGTTGCCGGCGGCGGCGATGGTGGCAAGCGTGCGGCCGTGGAAGGCGCCCTTGAAGGTGATGATGCGCCAGCGCTCGGGATGCCCGTTGGCAAAGTGATAGCGCCGGGCTGTCTTGATGGCGCCCTCGCAGGCCTCCGCGCCGGAATTGCAAAAGAAGACCTTGTCGGCGAACGTGACCTCACAGAGCCGCTCGGCGAGGCGCTCCTGGTTGTCGATGCGGTAGAGATTGGAGGAGTGCCAGAGCTTGTGCGCCTGCTCGGTGAGCGCCGCGACCAGCCTGGGATGAGCGTGACCCAGCGCGTTGACCGCAACGCCGCTGGCAAAGTCGAGATAGCGGTCGCCGTTCTTCGCGATCAGCCAGGGACCCTCGCCGCGCTCGAAAGAGACGTTCTGGCGCGCGTAGGTCGGCATGACGGCGGGGGAGGGGCCGGCGGCAGCAGCAGGTTTCGCAGCGGCCGGCTTTGCTTTGCTTTTGGAACCGGCTTTGCCGGCGTGGGCGGAAGAGGTGGACATGGCAAGACCTATCTTGCTTGGCAGGGAAATGAAAAAGCCGCGCTCAAGCGCGGCGGTGATCGGGACCCGCGACTGGGTCCGTCATCGCAGCCGCGCGGATCGGCGTGGCAATCGGCGTCGCAGGTTGATCCGATAGGTCATGGAAATCTTATGCGACCCGCGGCGGGGCGTTGTCAATGGCGAGCGCCAGGCTACGTGCCTCAAGCAAGAAGGCCTGCAAGCAAGAAGACCGGGCGCGCTCCCCGCGGCACCCGGCCTCCTCCCCCGCTGCTTTGCCAACGCCCTCGTCGACAAAGCATGTTGGTGTCAGACGGCGACCTCCTCCGCGGCGGGCTCGGCGACAGCCGACTCCGCGGCAGCCGGGACGGGCGTCGGCGAGATCGCCTGGACCACGATCAGCGGCTCGTGCACCTCGCGCTCGCGGCGGCGCGGCTGCGGCGGCTGGTAGGCCCGCCGGGCGTGATGCTCGCAGTAGGGCAGACCGGCCACCTTCTTCTTCCCGCAGAAGTGGAAGTCGGCGACTTGCGGGTCGCCGATCGGCCAGCGGCAGCAGGACTCGGTGAGCGTCTGGATGTATTTGCGCTCCGCGAGCGGGATCACCATCTCCTCCGCCGGCGGCGTATAGGGCTCGGTGTCGCCCAGATAGAGCTGGCGCAAGGCGGAGTTGCCCACGTTGGCATAGCGCGGCTTCATCAGGCGCTTGTTGGCCTGCGAGCGCGCCCGCGGGCGATGTGATTTCATGCGCGAGGTGGTGGCACGCCCGGACAGCCCCAGGCGATGCACTTTGCCGATCACGGCATTGCGGGTTACCCCGCCGAGACGGCCGGCGATCTGGCTGGCGCTCAGACCATCGGCCCAAAGTTTCTTCAAAAGGTCGACCCGCTCGTCGTTCCAGGCCATGCCCTGGTTCTCCCGATATGCTCGACGGCGGAATCCGCAGGCGCATGAACGCGCGCAGATTCCGGCCTGTTACGGACAGACCTGGAGAAGACGTTCGGAAGCGCACGCAGCGCGCACAAACGCCATTAGCCAGATCGGCCGACGATCAACGCGAGACTGGTGATGACGCTGGACTTGGAGACTGGACGCGTAATCTTTGAACTTGGGCGCACTACGGTGCGCTATACGCGTTCGGTGGAGCGATTACTGAAGGTCCGGCCCGACAGACACGGGGCCAACGCCCAACCGACGGCCGGACACTACTTGGCCGGACGTGCAGTCTCAAGCGTCGCTTACGATCGAAGGAGGCAACGCGTTGCACTCGTGGCGTATTCGCCACACTCAATCCTGCTCGATGTGAATTGCGGGGAGAGAATAGGAAATCACCAACGGAATTATGCAGCGCGTCCGGCGGGACGGTCCTCGAAGGAATAACCGGCGCCGCGCACCGTGCGAATTGGATCGGTGTCGGCGCCGCGGATCAAAGCCTTGCGCAACCGGCCCACGTGCACGTCGACCGTGCGCCCGTCGATGTAGGCGTCGCGTCCCCACACGCCATCGAGCAACTGCTGCCGAGAGAGCACACGGCCGGAGTTCTCCATGAAGAAGGCCAGCAGGCGGAACTCCGTCGGCCCCAGCCGCACCTCGCGCTCGCGGCGCATGACGCGATGGGCGGTGCGGTCGAGCTCTATCTCGCCGGCGCGCAGAACGTTGGCGATCCGCGCCGGCGCAGCCCGGCGCAGGAGCGCCTTCACGCGGGCCATCATCTCCGGGACGGAAAAGGGCTTGACCACGTAGTCGTCGGCGCCGGTCGCCAGCCCGCGCACGCGATCGCCCTCCTCGCCGCGCGCGGTCAGCATGAGGATCGGCAGCGCGCGCGTGGCATCGCGCCGCCGCAACCGGCGGCAGAGCTCGATGCCGGAGAGGCCGGGCAGCATCCAGTCGAGCACGACGAGGTCGAACTGGTCCTCGGCGACGAGCATCTCGGCCTCCTCGCCGCTCGCCGCCACGGTGGCGCGGAAACCCTCGGCCGCCAGGTTGTAGCGCACCACCTCGGCAATGGCCGCCTCGTCCTCGACCACGAGGACGTGGGGCGACGACGTGGCAGACAAGGCACCCATAGGCCACTCATTCCTTTCGTATCAGCGTGGAGCTGGTGTCGTCACTCTTGGGACGATCGTCGGTAAGCGCCGTACCGTGCACGAGATAGTAGACGTACTCGGCGATGTTGGTGGTGTGGTCGCCGATGCGCTCGATGTTCTTGGCGCCGAACAGCAGGTGGGTACAAAGGCCGATGTTGCGCGGGTCCTCCATCATGTAGGTGAGGAGCTCGCGAAACAGCGAATTGTACATGGCGTCGAGACGCTCGTCGGCCCGCCACACGGCCAGCGCCTTGTCGGTGTCACGCTCGGCCTGAGCATCGAGCACGTCCTTGAGCTGGCGCATGGCGAGCTCGAGCATGTGCTTGAGGCCGGTCATCAGCGGCTTGGGGTGGTTCTCGCCGGAGACCGCCAGCGCACGCTTGGCAATGTTCTTGGCAAGGTCGCCGATGCGCTCCAGGTCGCCCGCGATCTTCAGCACCGTCATGATGTGGCGCAGGTCGTTGGCCATCGGCTGACGCTTGGCGATCATCAGGATCGTCTGCTCCTGCAGCTCCCGCTCCAGCGTATCGATGGAACGGTCGCTGGCGACGGCAGATTCAGCAAGCTTGGGGTCGCGCCGCTCCAGCGCGTCGAAGGCCTGCGCGAGCTGACGCTCGGCAAGGCCGCCCATCTGCGCGATCTTCTTGTCGAGGAGCTGCAGCTCCTGGTCGAAGGACTTGACGATATGCTCGTTCATGGCACTGCCCTCGGGTTCGGCCGCTATCCGAAGCGACCCGTGATGTAGTCCTGCGTGCGCTTGTCCTTGGGCGTGGTGAACAGGGTCTGCGTCGCTCCGAACTCGATCAGTTCGCCCAGAAACATAAACGCGGTGAAGTCGGACACGCGCGCGGCCTGCTGCATGTTGTGGGTGACGATGACGATCGTGTAGTCGGCCTTCAGCTCGTCGATCAGCTCCTCGATGCGTGCCGTCGAGATCGGGTCCAGCGCCGAGCAG
Source organism: uncultured Alphaproteobacteria bacterium (assembly GCA_963797005.1). Lineage (GTDB taxonomy): Bacteria > Pseudomonadota > Alphaproteobacteria > Rhizobiales > Hyphomicrobiaceae > AWTP1-13. Next base: position 137,534 of record CAWCOF010000003.1, on the reverse strand, counting down.
GGCTCATCGAACAGGATCACCTCCGGCCGAACGGCAATCGTCCGGGCGATGCACAGGCGCTGCTGCTGCCCGCCCGAGAGGCTGAGGCCATTGGCCGACAGCTTGTCCTTCACTTCCTCCCACAGCGCGGCCCGCCGCAGCGACTTTTCAACGCGAACATCGAGCTCCGATTTCGACAGCCGCTCATAGAGGCGAATGCCGAAGGCAATGTTGTCATAGATGGTCATCGGGAAGGGCGTCGGCTTCTGGAAGACCATGCCGATGCGCGCACGCAGCAGATTGACGTCCTGCTTGGGCGAGAGAACGTCCTTGCCGTCCAGCAGTATCTCGCCGGTAGCGCGCTGGTTGGGGTAGAGGTCGTACATTCGATTCAAGACGCGCAAGAGGGTCGATTTCCCGCACCCCGAGGGTCCGATGAAGGCCGTCACCTTGCAGTCATAGAGCGGCAGGCTGATGCCCTTGAGCGCGCGGTTGTCGCCGTAGAAGAAATCCAGATTGCGCACCGTCACGCGTTCAGGGAGACCGGCTGTATCAGTCGCCGCATGCCTGACTTCGGGGACGCTGACCATGGCTGTGTTCATGATGCTTTTCTCGTTGCTGTAAGAGCACGGGCGATGATGCTGAGGGCGAGCACGGCAAGGGTGATGATCAACGCGCCGGTCCAGGCGAGCTTCTGCCAATCGGCATAGGGGCTCAGAGCGAACTGGAAGATGACCACCGGCAGGCTGGGCATCGGCGCATTGAGGTCGGTGCTCCAGAACTGGTTGTTGAGGGCCGTGAAGAGCAACGGGGCCGTCTCGCCGCTGATGCGAGCGACCGCCAGCAAGATGCCGGTCAATATGCCTGCGCGCGCGGCCCGATAGGCGACGTGGCGGATAACGAAAGCGCGCGGCATCCCGAGCGCGGCTGCCGCCTCGCGCAACGCTGTGGGAACCAGCGATAGCATGTCCTCGGTCGTGCGCACGACAACCGGGATGACGATCACGGCCAGCGCCACGCCGCCGGCCATGCCGGAGAAGTGGCCCATCCGGATGACCATGATCTCATAAACGAACAGCCCCACGACAATCGAGGGTGCGCTGAGCAGGATATCGTTGATGAACCGCACCACCGAAGTCAGGCGTTCATAGCGGCCATACTCGGCCATGTAGGTGCCGGCCAGGACGCCAACGGGTGTGCCGATCACTACGCCCAGCCCCGTCATGATCAGGCTGCCCATGATGGGGTTGAGCAGGCCGCCGGCCGAGCCGGGGGGCGGCGTCATCTCCGTGAAGACGCTGAGCGACAGACCGGACAGGCCTTCCCACAGCAGGACACCCAGGACCAGTGCGAGCCATCCGAGACCGATCAGGGTGGCCAACACCGACAAGCCCAGCACAATACCATTGCGGATGCGGCGTCTGACGTAGCGAGATTGGTCCATGGCTCAGATCCCCGCTTTCCGCTCGAGCCGCATGAGGAGATAGCGTGCGATCGCCAGCACGATGAAGGTGATGACGAAGAGGATGAGGCCAAGCTCGACCAACGCGGACGTGTAGAGATCCTCGACAGCCTCCGTGAACTCGTTGGCGATGGTGGCGGAGATGGTCGTGCCGGGCGCCAGGATTGAGCTCGAGATCCGATGCGCATTGCCGATCACGAACGTCACCGCCATGGTCTCGCCGAGCGCCCGGCCAAGACCCAGCATGACGCCGCCGATCACGCCGACGCGCGTGAACGGGACCACCACGTTGCGGAACACCTCCCAGGTCGTGCAGCCGACCCCGTAGGCGGCTTCCTTGAGGACGGGCGGCACGGCCTCGAACACGTCGCGCGATATGGAGGTGATGAAGGGAAGCACCATGATGGCGAGGATCAAGCCAGACGTGAGCACGCCGATCCCGTAGGGCGGCCCGGCGAACAAAGACGACAGGATCGGCACATCCCCGAAGCTGTCGATCAGGAACGGCTGCAAAGTCTGCTGCAGAAACGGCGCGAAGATGAACAGACCCCAGATGCCGTAGATGATGCTCGGAATACCTGCGAGCAGCTCGATGGCGATGCCAATAGGACGGCGCAGCCACGGCGGGCAGAGTTCGGTCAGGAAGAATGCGATCAAGAGGCCCAAAGGGACCGCGATCAGCATGGCGATCACCGACGTGACGATGGTCCCGTAGACCGGCGCCAATGCGCCGAACCGCTGGGTGACCGGGTTCCATACCTCCTCGAAAAGAAAGTTCACGCCAAAGGCACGCAAGGCCGGCATTGATCCAATCAGCAGGGAGATGATGATGGAACCGAGGAGGACAAGGACGCCGAGAGCCGCGGTGCGGGTCAGATATTTGAAAATCCGATCGGTCCGGCGCAGCCGGTTGAGCACCTTCGCGCGCGAGGGGAGCGCTTGCTCGCCCACGACTTCCTGCCTCAGCGCCACATCGACCACGCCAAGCCTCCGCTCAGGCTGCATCTCCGGCCCCTTCGCAAGCTCGCTTGCTCCGGAACCCACTGAAGCGGCACACTGGCCGCGCGACAAGGGGGTACGTCGCTGAAACACAAGGAAGAGGCGCCGGCCGGCGCCTCTTCCTCTCTTCTGGGATCAGCCCAGCATCAGTTAGTTAGAAAGAGGCCTTGATGTCGCTCTTCCACATCTTTTGGATGTCCGCGACGACGTTGTCAGGCATCGGCACGTAGTCGAGCGACTCGGCCATCTTGTCGCCGTTCTTGTAGCACCAAGCGAAGAACTTGAGTGCCGCGCTGGAGGCCGCCGCATCCTTCGGCTCCTTGTACATCAAGATCCAGGTCGCCGCCGTCATCGGCCAGGATTGGTCACCCGGCTGGTTGGCGAGGATGACACCGAAGCCGGGCTTGGACTTCCAGTCGGCGTTGGCAGCGGCGGCCTGAAACGCCCCCGAAGTCGGCGACACGGTCTTGCCGGCCTTGTTGATCATTTTGGTGAAGGTCAGCTTGTTCTGCAGGGCGTAGGCGTATTCGACGTAACCGACCGAGCCCTTGGTGTTGCCGACATTGTTGGCAACGCCTTCGTTGCCTTTGGCGCCGATGCCCACGGGCCACTGCACCGAGGTGTTGACGCCCACCTTCGACTTCCACTCTGCGCTGACGTCCGAGAGATAGTAGGCGAAGTTGTACGTCGTGCCCGACCCGTCGGAGCGGTGCACGACCGCGATGGCGGCGTCCGGCAGCTTGGCGCTGGGGTTGAGCTTCTTGAGCGCCGCGTCGTTCCACTTCTTGATCTCGCCAAGGAACATCTTGGCAAGCGTCGGGCCATCAATCACGAGCTCGCCCGGCTTGAAGCCTTCGAGGTTCACGACCGGGACGATGCCGCCCATGACCGCTGGGAATTGGGCGAGGCCGAGCTTATCGAGCTTCTCGCCTGCCAGCGGCGCATCGCTCGCGCCGAAGGTGACGGTCTTGTTGGTAATCTGCTTGATGCCGCCACCGGAGCCGATGGACTGGTAGTTGAGGCCGATGCCGGTGTCTTTCTTGTAGGCGTCCGCCCATTTCGCATAGATCGGATACGGGAACGTGGCGCCGGCGCCGGAGATGTCGGCGGCAGTCGCGGGGACTACCATCATGGCAGCAATCGCGGCGGCCATGGTCGCTGTTCGGATTGTCATACTACTAGAATTCACGGGAGCTCTCCCCTCTCGCTTGGCTGACGGCCAATCCGCCAACCGGGTGGCAAATTCTGCAAGCGAGCGGAGTAGTAACGCCTCAGCAATACATGCATGTGACAGACTAATACACTGTTTTTATTGAGTTTTAGAGCCTTAAACTCAGTCCTGCGCAATCGGCAGCGCGACGGTAAAGGTCGAGCCCTTGCCAACCTCGGAGGCGACCATGAGTTCGCCCCGATGGCGGTTGAGAATGTGTTTGACGATGGCTAATCCAAGCCCCGTGCCGCCCTTCTCTCGGCTGGCTGCAACGCTGACGCGGTAGAAGCGCTCGGTAAGCCTCGGCAGATGTTGTGGCGCGATGCCTGGGCCTTCGTCCTTCACGGACGCCAGGAAGCGTGCCGGCCGGCCGGCGGCCGCAACCTCCCGAACGACGCGCACGTCGACGCGGCCACCGGGCTTGCCGTACTTCACTGCGTTCTGGATCAGGTTCTGAAACACCTGCACGACCTCGTCGCGGTCGCCGCGAATAAAGGCCGGTTCCCGCAACTCTTGAAACTCGATGGCCGTGTTGGTCTTGGTGGCCAGAGGTTGCATCGCCTGGATGACCCGCCCCAGAGCATCATTGAGGTCGACGCGCTCCTCCAGCGGCAGGTGCTCGCGCATCTCCACGCGGCTCAACGACAGGAGATCATCGACCAGGCGCGACATGCGCTCGGCCTGCTCGCTCATGACCTTGAGGAAGCGCTCGCGCGCCTGCGCATCGTCCTTGGCCGCCCCCTGCAGGGTCTCCACGAAGCCCCGGAGCGAGGCCAGAGGGGTGCGCAGCTCGTGGCTGGCGTTGGCGACGAAATCGGCGCGCATGCGCGCAAGCCGGTCCTGCTCGGTCAGATCCCTGAACGAGATGAGCAGCGCCGGCCCCCCGCCTCTGGCAGCCGATGTGTCGAGCGCCGCCACCATCGCCAGGAGACGGCGCTCGACGGGAACCCGTGTCTGCAGCTCCACCGCGCAACCCTGGTGGGAGGCCAGTGCCTCGTCGACCGCGGCCAGCAGCTCAGGGTCACGGCTCATCGAAGCGAGGTGGCCACCACGCCGCCGCGAGCCGAACAGCTCCTCGGCTCTGCGGTTGGCGTGCACAATCAGACCGGCACCGTCGAGGGCGACCGCCGGCTCCGGCACGGCATCCACGACCATGCGCCACAGCCGTTCCGAGTCCGCGGCCGACGCACCCCGCGTACCGGCCCGCACCATGCCCGCCAGATCGTCGGCCGGCCAGGCTGCCGCCCAGACCACCACGGCACCCAGGCCGATCAGCGCCACGGCCGGCCGCAGCCCTCCCGCGATGGCGAAGAACGCGGTCAGCACCAAAGCGACGCCGAGCTCGATGCGCCGCGCAGCGATGCGGGCCTGCATCGGCTCCAATCGCGAGCCGACCCGTCGCAGCCAGTTCTGCGGGACCGACCACTGCACCTTGTGGCTTGCCTTCCTAGTGTCCTGATCGCGAAATTCGTCGCAGTGTGCGGCGGGCTCGGAACGAATTTCGCGATCTGAAGGACACTAGAGCGATCAGTCTTCTAGTGTGATTCAGATCGAGAAGTCCGCTCCCGAACCCAGCCCAGTGCGATACAGCGGACTTCTCGATCATCACACTACGCGCCTCAACGCACCACGAACAATGGACATTCGAGACCCCCCGCCAGCGGACGCAGGTCACCCTCGTCGGGGACGAGCAGACCACCGAGCTGGCAGATCACGAAGCCGCCCCGCAAACGGCGCAGCGCCTCCGCAATGACCACTGCCGCACCGTGCGTGGCAGCGGCGATCTCGATGCGCACATCCTCTCGGCCCTCCAGCACGAGGCGCGCCTCTCCGTCCATGCTATGGAGCCGTTCAACCTCTGACGCAACCAGCAACAGCACGACCTGCGTGCCATCGAGAGCGGCCAGCCGCTCGGCCGTGCGCAGCATATCCGGCAGCCGCTGGATATCCTCCACGACGGCGACCGGGAAACCTTCCACGCGCTGCGCCTTGGGCCCGACCACGACGAGACCGGTCGTGCCCGCAACCTCCAGCAGCAATTGATGCAGCAGCGCGCCGTTGCCCGTAAACGGCTCGGCCAGCGCCACCACGTTCCAGGGCCCACGCTCCGCGCAGGCGACCGACAGGGCGCGCAGGGGTTCATCGCGCACGACGCGCGTGCGCAAGGGCACCTCGGCGCGGCGTGCCAGCGCCTCGATCTGCCGCCGCGCCCCTCGCGCAGCAAAATGCAGATCGCGCCCGATGTCCGCCGCCGACACCACCCGTCGCTGTCGGCCGGTCAGCGAGACCTCGCGCACGAAGGTGTAGGCGGCGCAATCGTAAAGCTGCTCGTCCTCGACGAAGAGCATCTCGACCTCGGAGCCGAACGCCCGGGCAACCCTGATGGCGGCCGCAAGCGCAAGGGCGTTCGGCTGCGCGGAGCTGAAATGCAGCACGACGCGGCCGCTTTCCTCGCCGCTCTCAGCCACGTGCGCGATCATGAAGCGTCCTTGGCGATGGCGCCGTTGCCCGTGCTCCTGGCAAAGCTGCGCGCACGCTCGGCAAGGGATCTGAGCTTGTCCTCCACCAGCCGGTTGATGGTCCCGGCCGGGAAACGGCCCGAGGAATCGCGCTCACCCGCCTTGACGCCGGTCAGGATCTCGATGCCTTCGTCGATGGTGCCGACGGGATAGACGCCGAACTGTCCGTTCCGGACAGCCTCCACCACGTCCTCGCGCAACATCAGATGCTGCACGTTCGATTTCGGGATCAGCACGCCTTGCTGCTCGTTGAGCCCGCGCGGCCGGCACACGTCGAAGAAGCCTTCGATCTTCTCGTTGACGCCGCCGATCGCCTGCACCTCGCCGCGCTGGTTGACGGAGCCCGTCACCGCCAACGCCTGCTTGACGGGAATCTCGGAGAGCGCGGAGAGCAGCGCATAGAGCTCCGCCGAGGAGGCGCTGTCGCCTTCGACGCCACCGTAGGACTGTTCGAACACCAGCGTTGCCGCCAGCGCCAGGGGCACGTCCAGCGCGTAGCGGCCGGCGAGGAAGCCCCACAATATCATGACGCCCTTGGAGTGCAGCGGCCCGCCGAGCTTCGCCTCGCGCTCGATGTCCATGACGCGACCCGAGCCGAGGCGCACGCGCGCGGTGATGCGACTGGGCCGGCCGAAGGAAAACGAGCCAAGCTGCAGGACGGACAGGCCGTTGATCTGGCCGACCTCGGCGCCCTCCGTGTCGACCAGCACCACACCGCGGGCGATCGTCTCCTGCGCCCTGTCCCGCAGCCGGTCGGCGCGCTGGATCTGCTCCTCGATGGCGCGCGCCACGTCGGCCCGCGTGGTGACCTCGCGCTTGGCCTGGCCGGACCAGTAGTCCGCCTCGCGCACGATGTCGGCGATGCGGCCGATCTCGATCGACAGTTTCTCGCGGTCGTCGGCCAGGCGCGCACCCTCGTCGATGACCCGGGCGACGCCGGTGGCATCGATCGGCTTGAGCCCGTGCTCCTTGACAATGGAGGCGATCACCCGGGCATAGGCCTGATCGTTCTCCGAGGAGCGCTCGATGGTGTCGTCGAAGTCGGCCTGCACCTTGAACAGGCGCGCGAAGTCGGGGTCGAAGGCGGACAGCAGGTAGTAGAGCTCGCGGTCCCCGAACAGCACGACGCGCAGCTCGAGAGGGATCGGCTGCGGGTCGAGCGACTGCGTCGAGATGAGGCCCGATACCTCCGTCGGCTGCTCGATGCGGATCTCGCGCGCCTTGACGGCCCGCTTCAGCGCCTCCCAGGCGAACGGCGACAGCAGCAGCTTGCGGGCGTCGAGCAGCAGAAAGCCGCCGTTGGCATGATGCAGGGCGCCCGCCTTGATCAGCAGAAAGTCCGTGACGAGCGTGCCCATCTGGGCGATGTGCTCGACGCGGCCCATGATGTTGCCGTAGGTGGGGTTGAGCTCCTCGACGATGGGCGCGCCGGCCGACGCACCATCCCCGTTGGCGACGACGACGTTGACCATGTAGCGGCGGAAACGCGCGTCGCGTGCGACGTCCACCGACTGCTTGACGATGGCATTCTCCTCCTCGCTGGTCATGAGGAAGACGGCCACGTTGCGGATCAGATCGAAGCCGGCGGCCTTGAGGAAATCGAGCGCCTGCGGCACGTCCGAGAACGATTCGATCAGGTCGTTGAATGCCTCCTGCACGGCATGCCGGGAGACCTCCTCGTTGAGCTCGCTCAGCTGACCGCGGCGTTTCTTGTCGGCCTTCGGCATGCGCTCGAGGATAGCCCCGAGCTCCTTGTGCAGGCCCTCGATCTTGCTCTCGACATCCTTGCGCATGCCTTCAGGCAGCGCGTTGAACACCTCGGGCTTGACCACTTTGCCCTCGTGCATGGGCGCCATGGTGAAGCCCGTGGGCGTGCGCAGAATGGCGATGTTCTGGGTCCGCGCCTTGGCATTGAGCGCCTCGAGCGCCTCCTCCTGACCCGACCTGAACTGCTCGTCGATGGCGCGGCGCCGCACCTGGTAGTCCTCGCCCTCGAACAGCGCCGGCAGGACGCTCCTGAGCTCGTCGAGAGCCGCCACCATGCCCTTGGCCAGCAACTTGGCGCGGCCATGCGGCAGCTGAAGCGCGCGCGGCCGATTGGGATCGTCGAAATTGTAGACGTAGGCCCAGTCGGTCGGCGTGGGCGCCGCGGCCGCCTTCTGCTCGAGGTGGGCCTTCACGGCCGTGCTCTTGCCGGAGGCCGGCGGGCCGAGCACGAAAATGTTGAAGTCGTGGCTCTTGATGCTGGTGCCGAACTGGATGGCCTTGAGCGCCCGCTCCTGGCCGATCAGACCGCTGATCGGGTTGAGGTCGCCGGTGGTCTTGAAGCCCAGCGTCGCCGGGTTGACGACGCGGCGCAGCTCCGACGCGTCGAGCGCCTGCGGACGTGCCGCTACCGTCGTTGTCTGTCCCCCGGTGACAGCTCGGGCGCTGTCCTGCTGCGGACGCTTGAAAAACATGCAATATGCCACCCGATTGCTGACGCCGACCGGGACAATAGGCGGCCATCGCGGCCAAGGAAAGACACCGTGGTCGCGCACTCCAAATCTGCGCCGGTGGCGTTCGCCGGCCTCGGGCGTGCGCGGCGCGGCCAGGAGATTTGTCAGTCATGGCAGTGGCTATGCCCGATCCCGCCCCGGCCGCAGACACCCTTCAGCGGGCGGCCGCCACCGACATCTGCCGCGGTGCGGCAAGACTGCTCCGGGCGTACGGGCTCGCGACCGTCGCCGAGATGTCCCTGGCCAACAGCAGACGCGCCGACCTTGCCGGCATATCGGACGGCGGCGAGATCTGGATCATCGAGGTCAAGTCGTGCCTGGAGGACTTCCGCAGCGACCAAAAGTGGCCTGAGTACCGCGCCTTCTGCGATCGACTGTTCTTCGCCGTGGCGCCGGATTTTCCGCGCGAGGTGCTGCCGCCCGATACGGGCCTCATCATCTCCGACCGCTATGGCGGGGAGATCGTCCGCCCGGCGCCAGAGCACAGGCTGGCCGGGGCGCGGCGCAAGGCCATGACCTTGCGCCTTGCGCGCATCGCAGCCATGCGACTGCAGGCGGCGGTCGATCCGGACGGGAATTTCGAGCGGTGGGGGCAGGCGGAGTGATGACGACCCGCCAGCCCGCGCCTGCCGGCGCCGCCGACCTCGAAACGCGCTTCTGGGCCATGCACCAGGCGAGCCGCCAGGAGCCGCCCGCTTCCCTGGCGGATCGGCAGGCGCACCTGCGGGCCGTGCGCCGCGCGCTGGTCGCCTCCATCCCGGAATTTCAGGAGACGATTGCCCGCGACTTCGGCTGGCGATCGCACGAGGAGACGCTGGTGGCGGAGATGATCCCGGCGCTCACCACGGTGCGTGACGCGTTGCGCAATGTCGGCAAGTGGATGCGCCCGGAGCGGCGGGCCAGCGCGATCCCATTTTGGCCGGCGCGCAATAAGATCCTCTGGCAGCCCAAGGGCGTGGTGGGGATCATCTCGCCCTGGAACTATCCCGTGTCGCTGACGATCGGGCCGCTGGCAGCGGCGCTGGCAGCCGGCAACCGCGCGATCCTCAAACCTTCCGAGTTCACGCCGGCCACGTCCGATCTCCTGAAGGAGTGCCTCGAAGGCGCGCTCGGCGCCGATCGCGTCACCGTCGCGACCGGCGGCGCCGACGTTGCGCAGGCGCTTTGCCGGCTGCCGTTCGACCATCTGCTGTTCACCGGCTCCACGGCGGTCGGACGGAAGGTGATGGCCGCCGCGGCGGAGAGCCTGACACCCGTCACGCTGGAGCTTGGCGGCAAGTCGCCGGCCATCGTGCACCCCGGCTATGATCTGGCGACGGCCGCCAAGCGGATTGCCCACGGCAAGCTGTTGAACGCGGGGCAGACCTGCATCGCGCCCGACTATGCCTTGGTGCACGAGAGCGCCGTCGACGCGTTCGCACGGCAATACCGCGAAGCAGCGATGGTCCTTTATCCGCGCCTGATCGACAACCGCGACTACACCGCCATCATCAATCAACGCCACTACGAGCGGCTGTTGGGGCTCGTTGCGGATGCGCGAGCAAGGGGTGCGCGCGTCGACGCAATCGATCCCGGAGGCGAGCTGGCCACCGGCGAGATTGGTTCCTCCAACACCCGCAAGATCGCGCCCGTGCTGCTCACCGGCGTTATGGCCGAGATGGCCGTCATGCAGGAGGAGATCTTCGGCCCGCTATTGCCGATCCTCACCTACCGGACGCTCGATGAGGCAATCGACTACGTCCGCCGCCGGCCGCGGCCGCTCGCGCTCTACTACTTCGATGACGACAGGGCGCGCATCGACCGCGTGCTCGACCTCACCGTCTCGGGCGGCGTCACCATCAACGACACGATCTATCACTTCGCCCAGGAGTTGCTGCCGTTCGGCGGCATCGGTGAGAGCGGCATGGGCGCCTATCACGGGCGCGAAGGCTTCCGTACCTTCAGCCACGGCAAGGCGGTGTTTTCCCAGCCCCGGCTCACCCTGACCGACCTGCTGGCGCCACCCTACGGTACCTGGTTCAGGCACCTGATACGCCTGGCCCTGCGGCGCCTCCGCCGCCCGCGCTAGCCCGGCATTGCGCCCCCTGGGCCGCCGCACAATTGCGCAGATTGTCTGAAACGCTCGAGCTGCTGCTGCGTTCTCTCTTCGCAGCCACGGCCACGTCGGGTACCCACCATGAGCTACATCGAGAAAAGTCTCGGCCACAGCGAAGCACTGCTGTATCGGGCGCGCTTCCCGTGGTTCTACCGCGCTGGTGCGTGGACCCTTCTCGCCATCTTCGCTGCGGGCGCTGCCGTGGTGGAATGGAAAGGATATAACTGGACTGCCTTGTCTCTCGCGGTGGCCGGGGGGGTGCTGTGGCTTGCCATCCTGGTTCCAATCTGGACAACGGAGATCGGCGTGACGAACCAGCGCCTGATCTACAAACGCGGATTGATCGTTCGCGCCACGCAGGAGTTGCAGCTGAGGGCCATCGAGGAGATCAATCTGGAGCAGGGTTTGATGGGTCGGCTGTTCAACTTCGGCCGCATCGAGCTGCATGGCACAGGCGTTGACGACATCTACCTTCCCCGGCTCGCCGAGCCGCTTGTCCTGCGCAAGGCCCTGCAGGACGGCATGGCCGCCGCGACCCTTCCCGCGGCAGCGGCGCCCGATCCGTCATTGCCGCCTCGTGGGGTGCCTTCGGCCGCATAGCGCCTATTTTCCGGCCAGGGGCCAGGCCCATGGCGCCCAGGCCTATGGCGCATTGACATCGAATGGGCTCTCTCCGTAACTGGCGGAAACCCTGGTCCGGAGGCATTTCCATGGCGACGCGGCGGCTCGGCATCATCATGTACGGCGTGACCGGCCGCATGGGCGCCAACCAGCACCTGGCGCGTTCCATCGCGGTCATCCGTCGGCAGGGTGGCGTGATGCTCGCGAACGGCGACCGCGTCATGCCCGATCCGATCCTGGTCGGGCGCGACAGGGCCAAGCTCGAGGCGCTCGCCAAGACGCACGGCATCGAGAGGGTCTCGACCGACCTCGACGCGTGCCTCGCCGACCGCAACGACACGGTGTTCTTCGACGCCGCCACCACGCAGATGCGCCCCACACTGCTGGCCAAGGCCATTGCCGCCGGCAAACACATCTATTGCGAGAAGCCGACCGCCACCAACCTCGAGGAGGCCATCGCGATCGCGCGCAAGGCCAAAGCCGCCGGCATCAAGCACGGCGTGGTGCAGGACAAGCTGTTCCTGCCGGGCTTGCGCAAGCTCAAGATGATGATCGACTCCGGCTTTTTCGGCCGGCTGCTCGCCGTGCGCGGCGAGTTCGGCTACTGGGTGTTCGAGGGCGACCTGCAGCCGGCCCAGCGCCCCTCCTGGAACTATCGGGCCGAGGACGGCGGCGGCATCATCCTCGACATGCTGTGCCACTGGCGCTACGTGCTCGACAACACCTTCGGCGACGTGAAGTCGGTCTCGTGCCTCGGTGCCACGCATATCCCCGAGCGCATCGACGAGGCCGGCAAGCCCTACAAGGCCACGGCCGACGACGCCTGCTACGCCACCTTCCGGCTCGACCACGATGTCATCGCCCACTTCAACTGCTCGTGGGCGACGCGCGTGCGCCGCGACGACCTGCTCACCCTGCATGTCGACGGCACGCACGGCTCGGCCGTGGCCGGCCTGCAGGATGTCGTCACGCAGCAGAGGATGGCGACGCCCAAGCCCGTGTGGAACCCCGACGTCAGGCAGGAGATCGACTTCTACGCCGGCTGGCAGTCCGTGCCCGACACGCAAAGCTACGACAACGGCTTCAAGCTGCAGTGGGAGGCGTTCATCCGTCACGTCGAGGAGGACGCGCCCTACAAGTGGGACCTGGTCGAGGGCGCCAAGGGCGTGCAGCTCGTCGAGTGCGCGCTGCGCTCCTGGAAGGAGCGGCGCTGGGTGGATGTGCCGGAATTGAAGGTTTGAGCATGACGCACGCGGCGAAGGCCCTTCTCCCCTTGGGGAGAAGGTGGCCCGAAGGGCCGGATGAGGGGGCCTTCACTTCCCCCTCACCAGTTCGGCCAAATGACTTACGGCTGCGCCACAGCCGCCGCGTTCGCATCCCGGACCAGCTTCGCAGCCGTAAGCCATGGCCTCACGTCCTCTCCCCGAGGGGAGAGGGAAACGCGGCGAACTGCATTTCGGCAGCTGGTCAGGAACTGTACCGATGAACGCACCCATTCTCTCCTCGCTCAAGATCAACCTGCCGACGGCGGCGGGGAAGCTCGAGACGTTCATGCTGTCGAAGCCCCTTGGCCTGCCGGACAAGGCGAAGGGCGCCTTCAACCGCGTCGCGTTCTCGGCGGCGCACGTGGTGGCCGATGCTACGGCGGCCAACGATCCTTGGCTCGACTGCGCGCTCGACTGGGACAAGACGATCGCTTACCGCGAGTACCTGTGGGACCTGGGCCTCGGCGTGGCGGAGGCGATGGACACGGCCCAGCGCGGCATGGGGCTCGACTGGCCGACGTCGCTGGAGCTGATCAAGCGCGCGGTCGGCGCGGCCAAGGCCTGGGAGAAGCGCGAGGGCCGGCCGGCGCTGATCGCCTCGGGCTGCGGCACCGACCATCTCGACCTCGACAAGGTGCGCTCGGTCGACGATGTGATCCGCGCCTACGAGGAGCAGATGGCGGCGATCGAGGCTGCCGGCGGGCGGCTGATCGTGATGGCAAGCCGGGCGCTCGCGCGCGTCGCCAAGTCGCCTGCCGATTACGAGCGCGTCTACGACCGCGTGCTCTCCCAGGCGAAGGAGCCCGTGATCATCCACTGGCTGGGCGAGATGTTCGATCCCGCGCTCGCCGGCTACTGGGGCAACGCCGACCACTTGGCGGCGATGAAGACGGCCGTCGGCATCATCAACGCGCACGCGGCCAAGGTCGACGGCGTCAAGATCTCGCTGCTCGACAAGGACAAGGAGATCGTCATGCGCCGCCAGCTGGCCAAGAGCGTGCGCATGTATACGGGCGACGACTTCAACTATGCGGAGCTGATCGCGGGAGACGAGGAGGGCTACAGCGACGCGCTGCTCGGCATCTTCGACGCCATCGCGCCGGCAGCCTCGGCCGCGCTGACCGCCCTGGCGGCCGGAGACCGCAAACGTTTCGACGAGATCCTCGAGCCGACGGTTCCCCTGTCGCGCCACATCTTCAAGGCGCCGACGCGGTTCTACAAGACCGGCGTGGTGTTCATGGCCTATCTCAACGGCCTGCAGGATCATTTCGTCATGGTCGGCGGCCAGCAGAGCGCACGGTCCATCGTGCATCTGGCCGAGCTGTTCCGCCTCGCCGACCGCGCCGGCCTGTTGCCCGATCCGGAGCTTGCGCGACGCCGCATGAGCGCCGTGCTGGCGCTACACGGGATTGCGTAATGTTGATGCGAGCCGCGGGATCTCCCCTCCCCCTTGCGGGGAGGGGTCGGGGGTGGGGGTCCAAGGACGAAACGGCGCCATGCAAGCGCCATGACCATTCCCCCTTCGCGGCTTCACCCCACCCCTATCCCCTCCCCGTCAAGGGGAGGGGAAGCGTGCGCGGCGCTCACGCAGCACTTCGTCTCACGTTGTGCGCGTGTATTCGCTCTGGCCATGACAATGCGCGATCTTTCCGGCGACCTGCGGCTGCTGTCGATCAACACGGCGACGGTGAGGAAGCAGCTCGACCTGCCGGGGATCATCGAGGCGTGCGCGCGGCGGGGCATCGGCGGCATCTCCCCCTGGCGCGACCAGGTGCAGGCGGCGGGGCTCGCCTCCGTCGCCAGACAGATCGCCGATGCATCGATCAAGCTGTCCGGCTATTGCCGCGGCGGTTTCTTCACGGCGGCCGATGCAGCTGGCCTGCGTGCCGCGCTCGACGACAACCGCGTCACGATCGACGAGGCGCGCGCGTTGGGCGCCCCCTGCGTCGTGCTGGTGGCGGGCGCCTTGCCCGGCGCGCTCGACGGCAAGCCCGCTGTCGAAGGACATCTGGCTGGCGCGCGCCCAGGTGTTCGATGGCATCGCCGCGACCTTGGAGTACGCGCGCCAGGTGGGCATGCCGCTCGCCATCGAGCCGCTGCACCCGATGCAGGGCGCCGACCGCGCCTGCATCAACACGCTCGAGCACGCGCTCGACCTGTGCGATGCGCTCGATCCGGGGCAGACCGGCGCGCTGGGCGTCGCCCTCGACGTCTATCACACGTGGTGGGACCCCAAGCTCGAGGGGCAGATCGCACGCGCCGGAAAAAAGCGGCTGCTCGCCTACCACGTCTGCGACTGGCTGGTGCCGACGCGCGACCTCCTCAACGACCGCGGCATGATGGGCGACGGCATCATCGAGCTGAAAAGGATCCGCGCTCTCGTGGAGGCGGCGGGCTACACCGGCCCGGTGGAAGCGGAGATCTTCTCCAACGCCTGGTGGAGCCGGCCCGCGGACGAGGTTCTCGATACGTGCATCGCGCGCTACAAGAGCGTGGTGTAGGAATTCCCTCTCCCCGTTTGCCCTCGGGCCATCATCGTTAGGACATGCGAACTACGGTCAGCCCGAGGGCAAACGGGGAGAGGGTCAGGGTGAGGGGCAGCCACAGACGCCGGCGCAAGCCTCTGCCCCTCACCCCGACCCTCTCCCCACAGAAAAGTGGGGAGAGGGAGACCCGCGCCTCTCCCTGCTGACAGCGGACGAACCATGCCTTCTCAATCAACCGACCCAGCCCTGCTCTCCGCCACCGAGCTCGTCGCGCTCTATCGGACGGGGAAGCTCTCGCCGGTCGAGGCGACCAAGGCGACGCTCGCCCGCATCGAGCGGTTCAACCCGGTCGTCAACGCCTTCTGCCACCTCGATGCCGAGGGTGCGCTGGCCGCCGCCAGGGAGTCCGAGGCGCGCTGGACCAAGGGGGCGCCGAAGGGCCTCGTCGACGGCGTGCCGGCGGGGGCCAAGGACAACATCCTCGTCGCGGGCATGCCGTCGCGGTTCGGCTCGCGCCTCACGCCCGAAGCCCCATGGAAGATCGACGCGCCGGCGGTGGCACGGCTCAAGGCGCAGGGCGCGATCATCCTCGGCAAGACCGCCATGCCGGAGTACGGCTGGAAGGCGACCAGCGACAGCCCGCTGACGGGCCTCACGCGCAACCCGTGGGACACGCGCATGACCACGGGCGGCTCGTCCGCAGGCGCGGCGGCGGCGTGCGTGCTCGGCATGGGCGCCTTGCATCTGGGCACCGACGGCGGCGGCTCGGTCCGCATTCCCGCCGCCTTCACCGGCTGCTTCGGCCTCAAGCCGACCCGCGCACGCGTGCCGGCGTTCCCCACCTCGCCGCTCGGCACGCTGGCGCATCACGGGCCGCTGACGCGCACGGTTGCCGATACGGCCCTGGCGATGAGCGTGATCTCGGCGCCGGATACGCGCGACGTCTACGGCTGGATCTCGCCTGCGCCGGACTTCATGGCCGGCCTCGAGGACGGCGTGCGCGGCTTGCGCATCGCCTATTCGCCGAAGCTAGGGTTCGCGAGCCGTGTGCATCCGGAGGTGGCGAGCGCCGTGGCGGCTGCGGCGCGCAAGTTCCAGGACCTCGGCGCCATGGTCGAAGAGGCTGACCCCGGCATCAGCGATCCCATCGACGCGTGGAATACGCTGTGGTGGTCATCCATGGCCTACCAGCTCGCGCCGTTCGCGGATCGGGTCGCGGCGCTCGGCGATCCGGGACTGGTGGCCGGCGCTGCGCACGGTGCCACGATTTCCGCCACCGAATTGCTGCGTGCCCAACTCCTGCGCGCCGAGCTGCACAACACGTTCGCCAGGTTCCACGAGCGGTTCGATCTGCTGCTGACGCCGGCCCTGCCACTGCCGGCATTCGAGGTGGGCGACCTGGTGCCAGCGTCGGGCGAATGGGGCACCGCGTGGACCGACTGGGCACCCTTCAGCTACCCCTTCAACCTGACGCAGCAGCCCGCCTCGGCCATCCCCTGCGGACTGACCAGCGGCGGGCTGCCGGTGGCGCTGCAGATCGTCGGGCCGATCGGGGCCGATGCGTTGGTGCTGCGCGCCAGCCGCGCGTTCGAGGCGGCGCAGCCGTTCGCCACCCTCGACGCGCCGCGCCAGATGTAGGGGAGTTCCCTCTCCCGATGCTTCTCCAGTATGGGGAGAGGGATAGGGTGAGGGGCAGATGCAAACTCCAACGTTGAGTTCGCTGCTGCCCCTCACCCCGGCCCTCTCCCCGCGTGTCGCGTTCGCGGAGCGGGCCCCAGGCGCGGGGAGAGGGGGAAGTGGCGCGGGGAGAGGGAGAGGCATCACCGATTTGTGAGCAATGATTGCCTTGTGCAGTGGGGGGCTCCCACCCAACATCGCTGCCGTGCCGCGCGATCGATCGCCAACCTCGCACTGCCGCAACCGGCCCAGACGCCGCCCGACCCTCTGGCTGGCGGCGTTTTTGTTGGCTATTGCCGCGCTTGCCGGCGGGCGGTCGACGAGCGCCGCTGCCGCCCCGCCGATGAGCGAGCTGGTGCAGGCAGAGCTCCTCGCCGAGCCATCTTCCATTGCCCCCGGCCAGCCGTTCTGGCTCGCCGTACGCCTGCGCATGAAGGAGGGGTGGCATACCTACTGGCGCAACCCTGGCGATTCCGGCGAGTCGATCGCGATTGCGTGGCAGTTGCCGGACGGATTCGAGGCAGGCCCTATCGTATGGCCGACGCCGCACCGCCTGGCGGTCGCCCACCTCATGAACTTCGGCTTCGAGGGCGAGACCGCGCTGCTCACCCAGGTGCGGCCGCCCACGCAGATTGGCGCCGGCGCGCCCATCGACATCGCGGCCAACGTGTCCTGGCTGGTGTGCCAGAAGGAGTGCATCCCGGGCGAGGCGCGCCTTTCGCTCAGCCTGCCTCGATCCAGCACTGCAGCTGCCGGCGATCCGGACCCCGGATCACGCTCCGCGTTCAGCGCGGCACGCTCGGCCCTGCCGCAGGCTTCGCCGGGATCAGCGCACCTCGATCTCGCGCAGGATGCGCTGACACTGACGGTGTCCGGTCTCGGGTCACAGAGCATCCGCTCGGCCTATTACTTTCCCTATGCCGAGACGCTGATACAGCACGCAGCCCCGCAGCAGCATGAGGCGACGCGAGACGGCCTGGTGCTGCGCATCCAGCGCAGCGCGCTGTCCGTCAGCCCGCCCGCCACGGCCGGCGGCGTGCTGGTGGTGGAAGAGGCGCAAGGGGCGAGCACCGCGCGGCGCGCCTTCGAGCTTTCCGATGTCACCATCAGTCAGTTGGGCGCCGTGACCGCCGAGCCGGCCACTGCTCGCCGGCGTGCTGCAGGCTGCCGTCCTCGCCCTTCTCGGCGGCCTGATCCTCAACCTGATGCCGTGTGTATTTCCGGTGCTCTCCATCAAGGTGCTCGGGCTCATCGAGCAGGCGGGCCAGTCGCGGGCGCGCGTGCGCGAGCACGGGTTGGCCTATACCGCGGGCGTGCTCGTGGCGTTTGCGGCGCTGGCCGGCCTGCTGCTTGCGGTGCGCGCGGCGGGGGTCCAGGTCGGCTGGGGCTTCCAGCTGCAGTCGCCGGCCACCGTCGCCGTTCTTGCCTACGTGCTGTTCGCCGTCGGCTTGAACCTGTCGGGTGTGTTTCATCTGGGCTCGTCGCTGCAAGGGATGGGGCAGCGGGCGGCCCTTGCACCCGGCCTGGTGGGCTCGTTCAGCGCAGGCGTGCTGGCGGCCGTGGTGGCAACCCCATGCACCGCCCCCTTCATGGCGACCGCGGTGGGCTTCGCGCTTACCCAGCCGGCCGCGATCAGTCTTATCGTCTTCCTTGCGCTCGGCCTGGGCCTGGCGCTGCCGTTCCTGGCCCTGACCCTGGCGCCGCAGCTCATCAGCCACCTGCCGCGCCCCGGCGCCTGGATGGAGCGGCTGAAGCAGTTCCTCGCGTTCCCCGTCTATGCCACCGTGGCCTGGCTGATCTGGGTGTTGAGCCAGCAGGTGGGACGCCACCGGACTCCTGGGGGCCCTCGTCGGGCTGGTGCTGATCGGCCTGGCAGCCTGGGCTTTCAGCATCCAGCAGATGTCCGACGGATGGGGTCGCCGCACGGCCATCGCTACGGCCGTTGCCTCGCTTGCGGGCGTGGCTGTCGCCGTCGCCGGGCTCGAGCAGGGCGCACTTGGACCCAACCACCAACCTCAGTCGGCGTCCGGGGCGGGATACGAACGCTTCAGTCAGCGGCGCCTCGACGAGTTGCTGGCCGGAGACCGGCCCGTCTTCGTCAACATGACCGCGGCCTGGTGCATCACCTGCCTCGTCAACGAGCACACCTCTCTCGCCGATGCCGCGGTAAAGGCCGCCTTTGCGACAAAGAACATCGCCTACCTCAAGGGCGACTGGACCAACCGCGATCCCGAGATCACGCGCGTGCTGGAGCGGCATGGGCGCAGCGGTGTGCCGCTCTATCTGCTCTACGCGCCCGGCGGCAAGCCCGTCGTCCTGCCGCAGATCCTCACGCCCGCCATAGTGTTGGGAGAGATCGCCCACATCGCCGATCAGCCTCAACGCAAGGCCTCCCTGGAAGAAGCAACGAAGGAGTGAATGACATGAGACCGATTCGACGACGTGCGCTCTTGGGCGGCGGTCTTGCCGGCGCCGCGGCCATCGCCGCCTTCGGCATCGCCGTTGCCTCGCCCGGCCCGCAAACCCGGATCGGCGCGCCGGCGCCCGCGTTCAGCCTCACCGACAGCCACGGCAAGTCCGTGTCGCTCGCCGACTACAAGGGAAAGACCGTGGTGCTGGAGTGGACGAACCACGACTGCCCCTACGTGCGCAAGCACTACGGCGGCAACAACATGCAGGCCCTGCAGAAGAAGTGGACGGCGCAAGGGGTGGTGTGGCTGTCGGTCATCTCGTCCGAGCCGGGATCGCAAGGCTACGTGACGGCAGATGAAGCCAACAAGCTGACGCAGGATCGCGGCGCGGCGCCGACCGCGGTGCTGTTCGACCCCAAGGGTGACGTCGGCCATGCCTACGGGGCCCAGACCACGCCGCACATGTACGTCATCAAGGGCGACGGCACGCTCGCCTACATGGGCGGCATCGACGACAAGGCGACCACGCGCCGCGACGACCTGAAGACGGCGAAGAACTTCGTCGACAGAGCCCTGGGCGAGGTTACGCAGGGCAAGCCCGTGTCCATCACGACATCGCGACCCTATGGCTGCTCGATCAAGTATTCCTCATAAGCCGACTTGCTGATTTCGCGAGCACGCGGAGGCGGATACCCATCTGCCTCCGCGTTTGTGCGTGCGTCGTTTTCCACCGTCATTTGCGCGCGTGCCCGTCTGGACGACAGGCGTGCGCCTTTTGCGGTTGCGCCGCCCCGTCCATCCTTCCTATCAAGCGATGCTTGGAGGGCAGCCCGTCCCGGGATGAATGAACCATGTTCGATGTGACGCTGACACAAGTCGCGCTGTTTCTCGCCGCCGCCGTCGTAGCAGCGCCGCTCGCCAAGCTGCTGCGCATCGGCAACGTGCTGGGCTACCTGCTGGTGGGCGTGCTGATCGGGCCCTTCGGCCTGGGCTTCGTCTATTCGGTCTATGAGGTCAGCTCGGTCCTGCACTTCGCCGAGTTCGGCGTCGTGCTGCTGCTGTTCCTGATCGGCCTCGAGCTTCGCCCCAAGCGCCTGTGGGCCATGCGCACGTCGATCTTCGGCCTCGGCGGCGCGCAGGTCGCCATCAGCGCGGTGGTGCTGGCGGCGATCGCCGTGGTGTACGGGCTGGCGTGGCCAGCGGCCCTGTTCGCGGGACTTGCGCTGTCGCTCTCATCCACGGCCTTCGCGCTCCAAATCCTGGAGGAGAAGGGCGAGCTGGCGCTGCGTCACGGCCGGCTGGCCTTCGCCGTGCTGCTGTTTCAGGACATGGCGGCGATCCCGCTGATCGCGCTCACCCCGCTCTTTGCCGTCTCGGTGCGCGACGCCGCAAGCCAGATGGAGCTCCTTTCAGCCCTCAAGGCCATCGGCCTCATCATCGCCGTGGTGGTGGTCGGGCGTTTCGTGCTCGACGGGGTCTACCGGCTGGTGGCGCGCACGCGAGTGAAGGAGGCGATGACGGCGAGCGCCCTGCTGACCGTCGTCGGCGTCACGCTGGTGATGGAGAAGGCGGGGCTTTCCGCGTCGCTGGGCGCCTTCATCGCCGGCGTGCTGCTCGCCGATTCCGACTACCGCCACGAGCTCGAGGCCGACATTGCTCCGTTCGAGGGGCTGCTGCTGGGCCTCTTCTTCACCGCCATCGGCATGTCGCTCGATCTCAGCCTGATCGCCACCAGCCCGAAGCTGGTGCTGGCGATCGTCGCCGGCCTGCTGCTCATCAAGAGCGTCGTGCTGTTCGCGCTCGGGCTCCGCGCCGGCCTCGATGCAGGTCCGGCGCGGCGGCTGGGCCTAGCGCTCGCCCAGGGCGGCGAGTTCGCCTTCGTGCTGTTCGGGTCCGGCATGACCGCCGGCGTGCTCGAAAGGGAAACCGCCGACCTTCTGTCGGTGGCGGTGACGCTATCGATGGTGGCGACGCCTCTCCTGCTGGCGATCGAAGAGATGGTGGCACCCAGGCCGGTGCTGTCGCGGGCCTTCGACAGCCTGCCGGAGAACGACGGGCACGTGGTCATCGCCGGCTTCGGTCGCGTCGGACAGATCGTGGCGCGCGTCCTGCTCGCCAAGCGCATACCGCTGACGGCGCTCGATTCCGATCCCGAGCAGGTCGACGCCGTACGCAAGTTCGGGGCCCGCATCTTCTATGGCGACGCCAGCCGGCCGGAGATCCTGGAGGCGGCACAGACGGCCAAGGCGCGCGCCTTCGTGCTGGCGATCGACAACGTCGAGGCCTCGCTCAGGACGGCGCGCATGGTCCGGCAGCGATACCCGCACGTGCCGATCTTCGCGCGCTCCCGGCACAGGCGCCATACGCATCAGCTCATGGACCTCGGCGTCGAGGTGATCCGCCGCGAGACATTCCTGTCCTCCCTCGACCTGACGCGCGAGGTGCTGCGCGGCCTCGGCGTGACCGAGCGCGATGTGCGCTTCGCCGTCGACACGTTCCGCGACCAGGACCGCCACCGTCTCTACGAGGACTACAAGCACTACACCAACGAGGAGAAGATGCAGAAGAGCGCGCAGACTCACGCCCAGGAGCTGGAGGAGCTGTTCGCCCAGGACGCCGCCGCGCAGGCCAAGGCGAACAAGGACAAATCCGGCAAGGACAAGGCTGACAAGTCGGGCAAGGAAAAGCAGGCGGTGTAGAGGTCTGCGAGGGGATCATCGCCCAGGTTTGGGTGGCGCGGACGGCATGGTCGGCGGCATCGATTGGCTGCGAGAGGGGGCCAGGGCCTCGAGCTGGGCGTAGACCAGGTTGGCGAGCGCCATCAGCTCCTCGCGCTTCAGCTTGCCGGCAAGCGCGTAGGCCAGCGGGTGATCGATCCAATAGAAGGCCTCGAAGCCCTCCTGCTCGGCGAACTGGAAGGCCGTATTGGCAAGCGTCGTCTCCTTGCGGATGTAGAGCGTGAGGCGTCGCCCGCCGGCGTCCTCGTACATGAACTGCGCCGCCGGCCGCCCGCCGTCGGGCACCAGCCGGCCGCCCATCAGCTTCCAGCCATGCTCGACCAGGGAAGGTGCAACGAACTGCGCGCCGACCCGGCGCGTGAGCCAACGCACGAGGTGGTCCTCGGCGGCCTTCACCTCGACAGCATGACGAACCTCCGGCACATAGACGCGGTGTGCACCGATCGCGCTGGTGACGAAGGCCGGCTCCTGCTGACGATCGCCCATCATGTCCCGCGCCACATACCCCGCCGCCCCGGCGACGACGGCGATGATCAGCGCGGCGGCCAATGCCTGGGAGCGGGCAGCGAACATCGACCGCCGTCGCGGAACCCGAGCCAGCAGCCGCAACGCGGCTTCCGGCAGAGGCGCATCGATCTCCTTGGAATACCTGGCGCGCAGGGCCTCGTTGAGATCGGCAAAATCGCGGGCCAGCGCCAGTTCGGCTGGCGATCCTTGCAGGAGCCCCTCGATCTCGGCGCGCTCCCCTGGCGTCAACTCGCCGTCAACCAGGGCGTGCAGCTCGGCCTCGCTGATTCGTCGCGGCATCATTTCACCCTCCGCAGGGGTGCGCGGCCATTGCGGTTGCCGCCGCCGTAGTCCATCAGCGTGCGCAGCCGGTCGCGGCCCCGGGCCAGGCGCGACATCACCGTACCGACCGGAATGTCGAGCACGTCCGCCGCCTCCGCGTAGCTCAGTCCCTCCAGCCCCACCAGCAAGACCACCTCGCGCTGCTCTGCGCTCAGAAGCTGCAGCGCGCGATCAAGGTCGCGCCCACTGGCCCCGTCCGCCGCCGGCTCCGACTGCTCCATGCCAAGACTTTCCAGGCCGACATGAGGGGGACGCCGCGATTTGCGCCGCAAGCCGTCCACGTAAAGGTTGTGCAGGATGGAGAACAGCCACTTGCGCGGGTTCTCACCCTCCCGCCACTGATGCAGACGGGCCAGCGCGCGTTCCAGCGTATCCTGAATGAGATCGTCGGCCTCGCCGTCGTCGCCGCTGAGCGCGCGTGCGTAGCGGCGCAACCTCGGGATCTCGGCAGCCACGGCGTCGCGGCGAGAGCCCACGCGCGTTCCCCTTCCCTACTCACCTTGCTCGGAAAACACCCAGCGCCCCGCAGACGCTGGCGGCGGCCCGTTTATTCCCGTCTCGCCTGCGCATCCTAGCACCGTTGGCCATCAAAAAGATGTGCATGCCGCGTGATGCGGCGGCTCGCTAGTGTCCGGCCGGTGCGAAAGCCGAGTGCGCGTCCGCGGGGATCGCAGGCTTGGCCCAGTCGAGCCTTCATTTCCAGACTATTCCAGGAGGAAACTCATGCTGCGCGTCATGGCCGTTCTCGGCACTCTCGCGATCGGCGCAACGGCCGTCTTGGCCCAGAACGCTGAAGGTATCACGGCGCGCAAGGAGGGCATGAAGGCCCTCGGCGGAGCGGCCAAAGGACCAGGCGCCATGAACAAGGGCGATGCGCCTTTCGATCTCGCCAAGGTACAGGCATCACTCAAAACCATCGAGAACACCGCGGCGAAGGCCCGGGGCTTGTTCAGCGACGACACCCAGACCGGCGACACGGACGCGCTGCCCGTGGCCTTCGAGAAGAAGGACGACCTCTTCGCCCGCTTCGACAAGCTCGGCGCCGCCGCCAAGACTGCCCAAGCCGCCATCAAGGACCAGATCAGCTTCAAGGCCGAATGGCCCAAGGTGGTGTCGAACTGCGGCGGCTGCCACAAGCAGTATCGCAAGCCCAAGCAGTGACGGGTCGTCGCCGGCAGCATTGTTTGGCATGATCGAGCGCATGTCGGACGCGCACGCAACGGGCAAGACCAAAGGCAAGGTGCGCGCGTGGGACCTTCCCACGCGCCTTTTTCATTGGCTGCTGGCGGCGCTCGTGCTGCTCGCCTGGGCGAGCTGGCGCTACGGCGAGGCGCTGGGCGACCTGACGCTCAAAATCCATCGCTGGAACGGCCATGCCATCCTGGTGCTGGTGGTATGGCGCGTGCTGTGGGGGTTCGTCGGATCGTCGACCTCGCGGTTTTACGCCTGGCTGTGGTGGCCGTGGACGGCCATCGCCTATGCGTTCCAGATCCTGCGCGGGCGCACGCCGCTCTACCTCTCGCACAACCCGCTCGGGTCCTACATGATCCTGGCGCTGCTCGCGGCTGTGACCGTGCAGGCCGTCTCCGGTCTCCTCGCCGTCGAGCACAACGACCTGACCGCCGGCCCCCTCTATCGCCTGGTCTCCGAGGAGACGCAGAAGGCCGTCACCACCTGGCACACCTCGTTCTTCTACTGGTGGGTGTTCGTGCTGGTGTCCATCCACGTCCTGGCCAACGTGCTCTACGGGCTCGCCGCGAAGGAGCCGCTCATCACCGCAATGATCACCGGCCGCAAGCCGGCAGAAGCCTATCTCGACGCGCCCGAGGCGATGATCGTCGGGCGAGCGATGCTGCGCGCGTTCGCGTGCCTCGTCGTGGCGACGGCCCTGGTGCTCGGGGTGATCTACGGCGCGTTGGGCGGCAAGGCGCTTTGAGCGGGCCCCGCTGAAGCCGCGCGGCCGCCACAACTGACGCGTCAATGGGCGCGGCCCCGCGCTTTCGACAACATCGTTGTGCATGATCGATGCTTGCAGCCTTGTCCATGGCCGCCGGCCTGGGCATGCATGCCCAGAGCCGCCAGCACATGGCCGCGGAGCTTCATAGAGCGTGAGACGGAACGGCATCGGCTGGTATGTCACCTTTGCGGTGCTCGCCATCGGCATCTTCGTCGTCGTGGGCTATTTCACCGACGTCGATGCCATTGCCGCCGGCGCGCGCTTGCTCTGGAATGCCCTGGCGTTCGCGGTCAACGCCGTGGTTCGCCTCCTTGCCGGCGTCATCGGCCTGCTCGCACGCGGCGTCGGCTGGCGCCGGCTGGCGCGGCTCTACGGGGCCGTCGCGGGGATCGGGCTCGGCTACGCCGGCAGCGTCATTCTGAGCGACGCGAGGGTCAAGCGGGCCTACGGCTGGCGGCAGAAGCTCCGCGCGGTCGTCACCTTGACGCGGAGGCGGTGGCAGCAGCTGCACCTGGCGTGGAAGCTTCTCATCGTCGCAACCCTCATCGCCAGCCAGCTCTACCTGCACTTCCTGCTCATCGTTTTCCCGATCGCGTTTCTGGTGCCCGTGGTGCGCAGGGTCTGGGTGCGCACCGCCGACGTCCTGTTCGGCCGCTGGTACTGGCGGGTCTTCGGGCCCATGCATCGAGCCACCGTCGCGCGGCTGAGACACCTGCCCCCGTTCCGGCAAATCGTGGGCGCGACCCGCCTCGCGCGCATCCGCTACCTGTGCGCCTGGCGGCTGTGGAAATACGACCCCCGCTATCGCAAGCCGGATGGCACCGAACGGGAAGTGAGCTTCATCGAGCCGCTGCGCCTGTGGTGGCGCGGCGAGCTCGACCGCTATGTCGGCCACCCGCTGCTCGCAGGAACGCGCAGGCTCCCTCTCCCCGCGGCTCTCGGCGATCCAACCGACGCCGTGCCAACCATCGTGCCCCCGAGAGCCGTGGGGAGAGGGTCGGGGCTGAACCCTCTCCCCGTTCGCGCTGAAGGTGCGCGACAGGGAGAGGGAATCCCGGCATTGCTGGCGACGCGCGACCTCGCCTACAAGGTTCCAATTGAGAGTCGAGCCGAGGGAACCTCGGGGGGCTGGCACATGTCACTGCAGGCGCAGAGCCTCATCGGCGTCATTGTCCTTCCCTTTATCGCCTGGGTCCTGTCCGAGCGGCGCGTCACGGCACCCACGCATCTCGCCCGTGTCATCGTTGCCGGGCTCGTGCTGCAGTTCGCCATTGCCGGCGTGATGCTGGCCATTCCCGCCTCACGCGCCGCCTTCGACTGGGCGGCGGGCCTCGTCGCCGCGCTGCAGGCCGCCACCAACGCCGGCATGCGGCTGGTGTTCGGCTACCTGGCCGGCGGGCCGGCGCCCTTCGAGACCGTGCGGCCACAGACCAGCTTCATCCTGGCCTTCCAGGCGCTGCCCTTGATCCTGGTGATCAGCGCACTGTCTCGCCTGCTCTACCACTGGGGCGTGCTGCAGGTGGTCGTGCGGGGCGTGGGCTGGGTGCTGCAGCGCTCGTTTGGTATTACGGGGCCGGTGGGCACGTCGTCGGCAGCCAACATCTTCGTCGGCATGGTGGAGGCGCCGCTGCTGATCCGGCCCTATCTGGCGACCATGAGCCGGGCGGGGCTTTTCGCCACCATGACGGTCGGCATGGCGACGGTGGCCGGCACGGTGCTGGCGCTCTACGCGACCATCCTGGGCCCGACCTTGCCCGGCGCGGCGGGGCACCTGATCGTGGCCTCCGTCATCAGCGTGCCCGCGGCTTTGATGCTGTCGGAGCTGATGGTGCCCGAAACCGCGGCAGCCGAGGAGACCAGCAATCATGAAGGTAGCGTCGTTGTCGATGCGGCGCATTCCAGCATGGATGCGATCGCCCAAGGGACCCGCGAGGGCATCGCGCTCCTCGTCAACGTGACGGCCATGCTGATCGTGATCGTGTCGCTGGTGGCGCTCGCCAATCAGCTGGTCGGGGTCGCAACCCGGCCCTTCGGCGTGGCGCTGACCATCGAGCAGGCGCTGGGCTTCATGTTTGCGCCGCTGGCCTGGCTGATCGGCGTGCCCTGGGCGGAGTGCGCAAAAGCCGGCACGCTGCTCGGGGTCAAGACCGTACTCAACGAGCTGATCGCCTACCTGCAGCTCGGGCAGATCCCGGCCGGCGCGCTCTCCGAGCGCACGCGGCTGATCCTGACCTATGCGCTGTGCGGCTTTGCCAACCTCGGCAGCCTCGGCATCCTGATCGGCGGCATGGTGGCCATGGTGCCGGAGCGGCGTGCGGAGATCGTGAGCCTGGGCGCCCGGACCATCGTCTCGGGCACGCTCGCAGCCCTGATGACCGCCGCGGTCGTCGGCGTCATGACACCAGGTTGACGCGGCTCCATCATGTCCGACCCAGCCCTCGAAACGAACGCCCCACCGCTCGCACGGAACGCGGAGCTTTCGCCAGCCGCCGCGGCGGCACTGTTCGCCGTCGTCGTGCTGGCCTGGGGCACGACCTGGCCGGTGATGAAGCTGATCGTCCAGCACATCCCGCCGCTGACGATGACCGCCATCCGCTCCTGGATCGCCGCCGTCACCGTGCTTCCCATCCTGCTTTACCAGGGCAACTTCATCGTACCGCGGCGCGGCGACCTGCCCGTCGTGCTCTCGATCGCGCTTCTGCACATGGTGGCGTTCGCGGCTTTGGTGGCGGCCGGGCTGCAATACGTGCCTGCCGGCAAGGCGATCGTGCTGGGCTACACCACGCCGCTGTGGGTCGCCATCGGCGCGCGCGCCTTCCTCGGCGAGGCCATCACCAAGTGGCGCGTGTTCGGCATCGCCATGGGGCTTGGCGGATTGGCCGTGATCTTCAGTCCCCAGGTGTTCGACTGGACCGATGCCAATACGCTGTTGGGCTGCGGCTGCGTGCTGCTGGGCGCCGCGTGCTGGGCAACGAGCATCGTCTACGTCAGATCGCACAGGTGGCTGGCGAGCCCGTTCCAGCTGCTGTTCTGGCAGGTGCTGATCGCCGCCGTGATCTTGTCGATCATGGGCCTCTTCCTTGAGGGCGCACCGCGGCCCGAGTGGACGCCGCGACTGCTGCTCCTCCTGCTCTATGCCGGCGTGGTCGGCACCGCGCTCGCCTACTGGGCCATGTCCATGGTCAACCGCAGCCTGCCCGCCATCACCACCGCGCTCGGGGTCCTGGCCACGCCGCTGGTCGGCCTCGCCAGCGCCACCTTGTTGCTGGGCGAGCCGGTCGAGCCGTCCCTTCTCGTTGCCACCGCTCTCATCCTCGGCGGCATCGCGCTCGGCAGCACGCGCACGTGACCATGCGCGCCGTCACTCTGCGGGAGCAGGCACCGCCGCGCTCCCGCGGCCCGACCAGTCGACGCGCAAGGTGGCGAACATGATGGCGGTGAGTGCCACGAAGCCGAGGATGGCGCCGGCCAACAGCGCATAGTCCTCCAGGTTGAGGATCAGATAGAGCAGGCCGTAGAGAAGGAGCAGCACGCCCAGCATGATCGCGCCTTGCCGGAGGCTGGCCAGCGCCTTGCCGACATAGATGGACAGCATCCCCCCGCTCGCACCCACCGCGATCGCGTAAGCTGCCGCGAAGCCGATGTGCTCGGCCAGCGACAGCAGCAGCACGTAGAAGAAGATCATGGCAAGGCCTACGAAAAGGTACTGCACAGGGTGCACCCGGCGGCCCGAGAGCAGCTCGAGCACGAAGACCGCCATGAACGCCAGAGCCACGAACAGCACCCCGTACTTCGCCGCGCGCGACACCAGGTCGTAGAAATCGACCGGGCGGATCAGCTGCACGCCAAACTGATACGCCCTGAATTGGTCGAGGCCCGACGGCGGCAGGGTCCAGGCGGAGGGCACGCTGCGGGCGAGATGCGGGACGCGCCAGCTCGCCGTGAACCCGTCGGCGCGGACGCTGCGGTCGATCGGCACGAAGGCGCCCGAGAAGCTCGGATGCGGCCAATCCGACGTCATGGCGAGCGCGGTCTCGCGTGCCACGGGGGCAAAGTCGAGCGACGAGGTACCACCGAGGACAAGCTCGAGCCGGAAAGAAAACGGCTTCAGCGGCGCATCCGGGCCGGGAACGATCTCCTGGCCCGCACCCGCAAGCTTCACGTGGATGCCGTTCTGGCGCGCGGCGGGCAGTCCGACGCTCGGCGCAAACGGCAGCCGGCGCTGGCCGTTGAGGGTCAGCGTCGCCGCCTCCTTCAGTCCCGATACGTCGCTGATGACGAGCACGAAGCTGGCATCGGCCCAGCGCACGCTCTGCACGTCGGCGGCAACGTCGGCCATGTCGGGCGCCAGGAAGCTGCCCTCCATCGCGATCCTGGAGGTGTAGACCACCACATCGTAGATCGAGCGGTGCAGGGTCTTGGAGGCGGCGTCCGTCTTGATGTCGAGCTTCTCGGGGAGAAAGACGGCGCGGCGCTCCTGCACCTGCTCGACGCGCTTGTCGCCCTGCACGGTCTCGGTCCGCACGGTGTAGGGCACCACCAGGAATGGCCCGGAGATCTGCTGTTTGCTGCCCCACACGCGGGCGACCTCGGCCTTGACCTCCTGCGCGCGAATTTCGCGCTCGCGCACCAGCCCGAACACCAGCGCCAGCGGGATCAGCAGCAACAGGATAAGGGCCGAGATGAGGAAGAACTTGAACGCCGGGCTGCGCGCCAGGCGCTGCAAGGCCGCCAATACCTGCTCCATGTCCCGTGTCTCCGCCGAGAGGTCCAGGTCGGTCGGATAGCGGCGGGCGCCGGCAATTTTCGGGCAAACGGTGGGCAACTTCCCGCTGCTTGCCCCAATTTGCGCAATTCTCTCGCCGCGAGCAGGTCAGCGTCCCGCGCGCAAGCGGCTCGCCTGCAGCAGCAGTGCGCTGATGGCGACGGCCGGCAGGCTCGCCAGGACGAATGCCTCCTCCACGCCGGCCCAAGGCGCCGTCCGGCCGACCACGAGAAAGAACGCCACGAAGGAAATGAGCGAGATGGCGAGACCCCGCAAAAGGCGCCGGACGGCGTCGCGTCCCCACTGATGGTGCGTGAAGGCGCCGAGCACGGTGAAGATCGCTGGATAGGTGGCGACGATGCCGGAGAGCTGCGGGCCGAGCAGGTCCGCCGACAGCATGATGACCGCGACGAGGCCGAACGTGACGGCCATGCGCGCCGGAATGTCCCACCATGGCGGCACCGCGCTCGGCACGGACGCGTGCGCGCGCGGCATCAGCAAAGCCGTGGCGAGCAATCCGACCGCGGCGAGGCCGGCGGCAGCCCATAGCGGGAGCTCGATATCCTGCAGGCCCCATGCCGAGCCGGCGAAGGCCGCCGCCGCCGCCGCAAGGCACAGCGGCCAGGATGCAAGCGCGGTCATCAGCCCATAGGCCAGCAGGTAGGCGCAAATGCACACGACGCCGAGCTCGATGCCGGTGCAGGCGCCGACGGCGAATGCGATGCCCTTGTCGCGCGCCAGGAAGAACAGCACCGGCCCCGTCATCCAGGGCAGACCGAGCAGCAGGCCGCCGACGGTCGGCCCCCACACCCGGGTGGCCAGCGTCATGATCGCGACCAGGACCGGCGGCAGGGCGATCTTGAGGAGGAAGAGCATCGGCAGCCTCCCTCTCCCCGCAAGCCCTCGAGTTCACACGCTCCCACTGCGCCCGCTAACGGCTTGCGGTGAGAGGGTCGGGGTGAGGGGCAGATGCAAACTCCGACACTGAAGCAAGCTCCTGCCCCTCACCCTAACCCTCTCCCCATGCGGAAAAGCATGGGGAGAGGGAATCGGCGCGACGCTTACCGCGCGTTGCCGCAGAAGCGCTGGATGCGGCGGCAGGCTTCTTCCAGGTCCTCCGTCGAGGCGGCGTAGGAGAGGCGGAAGAACGGGCTCATGGCGAAAGCGGCGCCGTGCACACAGGCCACGCCCTCCTCCTCCAGCAGCGCCAGGGTGAAGTCCTGGTCCGTCTTGATCTTGGTGCCTTTGCCCGTGGTCTTGCCGATCACACCCTCGCACGAGGGATAGACGTAGAACGCGCCCTCGGGGTTGGGACACTTCAGGCCGTTGGCCTGGTTCAGCATCGACACGACGAGGTCGCGGCGCTCCTTGAAGATCTTGGTGTTGCGCGCGATGAAGTCCTGCGGACCGTTCAATGCTTCCACCGCCGCCCACTGCGAGATCGACGACGGGTTGGACGTCGACTGCGACTGCAGCTTGCACATGGTCTTGATGAGCGGCTCGGGCCCGGCGCCATAGCCCATGCGCCAGCCGGTCATGCAGTAGGTCTTGGAAAGCCCGTTCATGGTGAGCGTGCGCTCGTAGAGCCCGGGCTCGATCTGCGCCGGCGTGAAGAACTCCAGATCATCGTAGATCAGGTGCTCGTACATGTCGTCGCTGAGCACCCACACGTGCTTGTTCTTCGGCGTCATGAGCACGTCGGTGAGGGCCTTGAGCTGCGCCTTGGTGTAGGCGGCGCCGGACGGGTTGCAGGGCGCGTTGAAGACGAGCCACTTGGTCTTGGCGGTGATGGCCGCATCGAGCGCCTCCGGCTTCAGCCGGTAGCCGTCCTCGAAGCGGCACTCGGCAAACACCGGCTCGCCGCCGCCAAGCCGCACGATATCGACGTAGGACACCCAGCACGGCGCCGGGATCACCACCTCGTCGCCCGGGTTGAGCGTGCACACCAGCGCATTGTAGAGCACCTGCTTGCCGCCGGTCCCGACCGAGACCTGGCTCGGCTTGTAGTCGAGGTTGTTCTCGCGCTTGAACTTCGCGGCGATGGCAGCCTTCAGCTCGGGAATGCCGTCGACGTCCGTGTACTTGGTCTTGTTCGCGCGCAAGGCCTTGATCGCCGCTTCCTTGATGTTCTCCGGCGTCGGCAGATCGGGCTCGCCCGCGGACAGGTCGACGATGTTGCGCCCCTTGGCCTTCAGCTCGCGCGCCTTCGTCGACATGCCGATGGTCTGGGACGGGGAGATGCGGTTCACGCTGTCGGCAAAGAAGCCCATGGCAGCCTCGTGAGGATCAAACTCTGCGCGTCGGGTGACGCGAAGCGGCGCGGACCCTACGCCGCATCACCCCCAAGTCAAGGCCCTTGTGCGACAGGGGAAACGCCGTGTTGCGGCCCGCAAGCGGGATCTAGCCGTGGCTGTTGCCGCGGCCATGAAACTGCGCGGAGCGGCCCGCACGCTCCTCCGGCGTGAGGCGGCAATCGCCGTTCTTGTCGAGCAGCCGGAATGCCGGATTGGGCTTGTCGGCGATCTCGGCAAGCGTGAGGCGGCCGTCCCCGCCGGTATCGAAGTAGTTGAAGCGCGCGGTCTCGAAGAGCCGGTCGCGCTGGGCCATGACGGCGAATTCCTCGCGCGTGAGCGTCCCGTCGTGGTTGGCATCAGCCTCCTGGAACAGGCCCCCCACATAGGCCCGCCACTCCTCGCAGGTGACGTCACCGTTCTTATTCAAGTCCCAGGTGACGGCCGCGGCGATGAACTGCTTGGTGGTCGGCGGCGCCGAGGCAAACGGCGCATTGCCGCCCGTGCCGCATCCGCTCGCGGCGCCCAGCACAAAGGTCAGCGCCAGACCGATCCCGATCCTTTGCCGCATTGTGGCTGCGGCCATGGCATTTCTCCTCTCCCTGGCGCGCTCCCCCTTCGCGCGGAACCCGAGCCTAGCATCCTAGGCGAGTCGGTTGGACCCCGAACCCCAGGCGGTTGACATGCCCACCGCTTCTGGCGATTGTGCGCCCATTCCGTCGGCCCGTGAAGACGAGCCGCCGCCCTGCACATGATCCCGGCCCTGTCCGGCGGGATCGGGAGGCAGGGAGGTCAACGCCCGCCAGCGCGTCGCGCCCGCGGGCGCGCTTGGTCATTCCCGCAAGGAAAACTCGGAGCTTCGATCTGCATCGCGCGCCGCACAGGACTCCCCTCCCCCTTGCGGGGAGGGGATGGGGGTGGGGGGATCCCAAAAGGGCGACCCGCGCGGTTCTATGCAGTGCGATGCTCTTCACCTTGCGAAGCACTTGCGTGTTCACCCCACCCCTAACCCCTCCCCGTCAAGGGGAGGGGAATTCGGGCGGCGATCGTGGTCACCCGCTGAACGCCCAACACCGGGAAAGTGGAGCGTAAATGTTCCAGTCTCTGTCCGACCGCCTCTCGGGCATCCTCGACAAGCTGACCCGGCGCGGGTCGCTGACCGACAGCGACGTGGCGGAAGCCATGCGCGAGGTGCGTCGGGCGCTGCTCGAGGCCGACGTGGCGCTCGACGTGGTGCGCTCCTTCACCGACAAGGTGAAGGCCAAAGCCGTCGGCCAGGACGTGGTCAAGTCGATCAAGCCGGGCCAGATGGTGGTCAAGATCGTGCACGACGAGCTCGTCGCCGTGCTGGGCTCGGACGCCGAGCCGATCGACCTCGCCGCCCAGCCGCCGATCTCCATCATGCTGGTCGGCCTGCAAGGCTCCGGCAAGACCACGACCTGCGCCAAGATCGGCTACCGCCTCACCACCCGCGACAAGAAGAAGGTGCTGATGGCCTCGCTCGATACGCGGCGGCCGGCGGCGCAGGAGCAGCTCAAGGTGCTGGGCGAGCAGGCCAAGGTCGACACGCTCCCCATTATCGCCGGCCAGACGCCGCAGCAGATCGCCAAGCGCGCGATGGAGGCGGCAAGGCTCTCGGGCTACGACGTCGTGCTGCTCGACACGGCCGGGCGCACCCACATCGACGACGAGCTGATGCGGGAGGCGGCCGACATCCGCGACATCGCCCACCCGCACGAGACCTTGCTGGTCGCCGACAGCCTGACCGGCCAGGACGCGGTGAAGCTGGCGAAAAGCTTCGACGACCGCGTCGGCATCAGCGGCATCGTGCTGACCCGCGTCGACGGCGACGGACGCGGCGGCGCGGCGCTGTCCATGCGCGCAGCGACCGCCAAGCCCATAAAGCTGATCGGCACCGGCGAGAAATGGGACGCGCTCGAGGACTTCCATCCCCAGCGCATCGCCGGGCGCATCCTCGGCATGGGCGACGTGGTGAGCCTCGTCGAGAAGGCGGCGCAGACGGTCGACGTCGAGAAGGCGCAGAAGATCGCCGAGAAGATGCGCAAGGGCGCCTTCGACCTGGAGGACCTCGCCGATCAGCTCCAGCAGATGCAAAAGCTGGGCGGCATGTCGAGCATGCTGGGGCTCTTGCCCGGCATCGGCAAGATGAAGAAGCAGATCGATTCCGCCAACATCGACGACAAGGTGCTCAAGCGCCAGCACGCCATCATCCAGTCGATGACGCCCAAGGAGCGCCGCCACCCCAAGATCCTCGACGGCAAACGCAAGCGGCGCATCGCCGCCGGTTCCGGCACCAAGACCTGAGGACATCAACAGGCTTCTCAAGATGCACCGCCAGATGGCGGACATGATGAAGATGATGGGCAAGCAGCGCGGCGGCATGATGCAGCGCATGATGGGGATGGGCGGCGGGCGGCGCGGCGCCGAGCCCGGCGGAGATGGAGAAGATGCAGGCCGAGCTGGCGCGCCTCGATCCGCGCGCGCTGGAGGCCCTGCCCAAGGAGCTCAAGGAGGCGCTGCCCCAGGGTGGTCTGCCCCAGGGCCTGCCGAAGGGGCTGCCGGGCCTCGGCGGCGGGGGCCCGGGACCAAAGCTGCCTGGACTGCCCGGACTTGGCGGCGCGTCGATCCCGAAATTCCGCGGCCTGCCGGGAAAGAAGAAGTGAAACAGGGATCAGGTTTCAGGGGGCAGGGACTAGGGCCAGAGCCCCTCTCAGTCCCTGAAACCTGATCCCTGAGACCTGATCCCTGAAACCTGAAACACATGAAAGGTAGCATCGCATGTCCGTGAAGATCCGCCTCTCGCGCGGAGGCACCAAGAAGCGGCCCTACTACTACATCGTCGTCGCCAGCGGCACCTCGCCCCGCGACGGGCGCTACATCGAGCAGATCGGCACCCACAATCCCCTGCTGCCGAAGGACAGCGCCGACCGGGTCAAGCTCGACCTCGAGCGGGCGAAGTACTGGCTCTCCGTCGGCGCGCAGCCGACCGACCGCGTCATGCGCTTTTTGGACAAGGCCGGGCTCGCCAAGCGCACGGCGCCGAACAATCCAAACAAGGCCAAGCCGAGGAAGAAGCGCCAGGAGCGTGAAGCTGCGGCAGCCGAGGCGGCTGCGAAGGCCGCCGAGGGCGGCGAGGCCAAGCCCGCCGCATAACCGGTCGTGGAGCGGCCTCGTCCCCGGCGCATACTGCTCGGCCGCATCGCGGGGGTGCACGGCATCCGCGGCGAGGTGCTGATCCACAGCTACGCGGAGGTCCCTGAGGACATCGGCGCCTACGGGCCGCTGAGCGATGCAGCGGGCGCGCGCAGCTTCGCGATCGAGAGCGCGCGGGCCACCGCCAAGGGCGTGGTGGCGCGGCTCGAGGGCGTCGGCGATCGCAATGCGGCCGAAGCGCTCAAGGGCACGGAGCTCTACGTCGATCGCGACCGACTGCCGGACGCGGGCGAGGACGCGTTCTATCAGGCCGACCTGATCGGCCTTGCCGCGGTCGACGCCGAAGGCAACGCGATCGGCACCATCGTGGCGGTACAGAACTACGGTGCCGGTGATCTCCTGGAGATCCGGCTCGCCGGCACGAGCCGCACCGAGCTTGTCCCCTTCACCGAAGCCACCGTCCCGTCCATCGACATTGCCGCCGGCCGCGCCGTGGTCGTGCTGCCGCCGTCGACGGGCGACGAGGAGGCGTGAGGCAACTCCCTCTCGCCGCTTGCCCTCGGGCCATCAACACGAGGCCGCCCGATCCACAGCGAACCCGAGGGCACGCGGGGAGAGGGTCGGGGTGAGGGGCAGACGCTTGCTCCGGCGTCGTGCGCGTGGCTGCCCCTCACCCTGACCCTCTCCCCATGCTGAAGAAGCATGGGGAGAGGGAAGTGGACCTAGCGGTCGCGGGCCTCGGCGCGGAGCCAGTCGAGGAACGAGCGCAGCGGCGGCCAGTCCGCCATGTCGGGCAGCGCCAAAGCGTAGTGGCGCCAGTTGGTCTTGATCTCTTCGGGGAGCACCTGCACCAGCCGCCCGCTGCGCAGCTCTTCCTCTACCAGGCTCTTGCGGGCGATCGCGGCACCCAGGCCGCCGGCGGCCGCTTCCAGCGTGATGGCCGCGCCGTTGAACTGAATGCCGCGCTCGATGTCGTCCATCGGCAGGCGATGGTGCGCAAACCAGGTCCGCCAGTTGGTACCGCTCTCGTCGTCCTCGGCGGTGACATCGAGAATGCGCGTCAACAGCAAGATGTCGGCAGGCTTCTCGATCGGTCCGGCTTCGGCCAGGTAGCGCGGGCTCGCGACGGGAAAGATTGCATCGTCCATCAGATATTCGGCGTGCAGCCCCGGATACGGGCCGCTGCCGAAGCGGAGCGCCACATCGAAGGTGCGCTGCGTCAGGTCGACCAGGGCGAGGTCGGCCGTGACATGCAGCTCGATGTCGGGATGCACGGCCCGGAAGCGGTGCAGGCGGGGCGCGAGCCAGCGCGTCACGTGCGAGGGGATGCCGGTGATGCGGATGCGCGTGCCGTCGCGCCGGTCGATGCTAGTGACGGCGCGCCGGATCTCGTTCAGCCCGCGCCGTACGCCGGCAGCCAGGCGCTCGCCCTCAGGCGTCACCTCGATTCGGCGCGTGTGGCGCACGAAGAGGACGATGCCAAGCTCCTCCTCGAGGGCGGCCACGCGATGGCTGACCGCGCTTGCGGTCACGCTCAGCTCGTCGCCAGCCTCCTTGAAGCTCTTCAGACGTGCAGCGGCTTCGAATACCCGCAAGGTGTCGAGTGGAGGCAAACGGCGCATGACAAGTTCAGTCCGTCAGTCGGTTCGCAACCGCAGGGCCGCAGCGCAACGGATGCCGCAGCCAGCACCACGGATGCATGAGCGCAGCTTAAGCATAGCATGACGAGAAATTGTTTGTCGGCACGGCGCGAGCCGGTCATAGAGGGCCCATGGACTGACCGCGCCACGGCGTTTCGCCCGCGGGCTTTCCAAAAACACAAAAAAGAGACTGATCATGAGCACCCTTCTGCCAATGACGCACGACTGTTGCTGGACAAGGTCCGGCCCTTCCACCAGCTCCCTGGCGAGCGGCCTCCTGCGACGCGGCGCCGCTACGGCGTGGCGCGCGCTTCTGTGCTGGCAGGTGGGAAGGCTCAAGCGGCGCAT
The DNA here is from genome assembly GCA_963797005.1 of uncultured Alphaproteobacteria bacterium. Classification (GTDB taxonomy): domain Bacteria; phylum Pseudomonadota; class Alphaproteobacteria; order Rhizobiales; family Hyphomicrobiaceae; genus AWTP1-13. The sequence goes on along the minus strand of CAWCOF010000003.1, from coordinate 100,550 downwards.
TGCGGCCTTCGAGCCCGATTGCGGCCTGTTGTCCTAGGCGGACCCGGGCGGGGCGGCCAGGCTCCCTGCAACGCCCCGGCCGGCAACCCAGCGTCATCGAGAGCAATCCCTGTGACCACGCGCAGCAACCGCGCCGCCCTCGCGCCTGGCCGTGCTTCTTTGCACGGCTTGACGCCCGAGTGCCTCGGCTCCCTCGCCGCGGCAGCGCGCACCCTCAAGGTGCCGGCGGGCCGCGTCGTTTTCCGCTAGGGCGACCCGGGCAACGGCTGCTACCTGATCCTCGGCGGCGCGGTGAAGGTCACGCTGCCCGCGCCCGGGCACGGCGCCCCGGAGACGCTGCTGGCGATTCTGAGCAAGGGCGACATCGTCGGCGAGATGGCGCTGCTCGACCGCCAGCCGCGGTCGGCCACGGTCACCGCGGTCCGGCCGTGCGAGCTCTCCTATATCAGCACGGTGGCGTTCGACCGTCTGGCCAGCACCGACATCGAGGTGCACAGGCAGCTCCTGCGCGTGATGACGGCCAGGTTGCGGGCAAGCAACGAGACCCACACCTTGCAGCACCTGCCCCTGCGCACGCGCCTTGCGCGCGTCCTGCTGCGCCTCGCGCAGACCTTCGGCGAGCCCCTGCCCGGATCGCGCATCCTCGTTCGGCAGAAAATCTCGCAGGTAGAGCTCGGGAACATGGCCGGAGCGGCCCGGGAGAACGTCAACCGTCAGCTCACCGAATGGCGCACGGGCCGGCTGCTGCCGCGCATCGGCGGCTACTACTGCCTCGAAGATCCCCAGGGCTTCGAGCTCCTCGCCGGCGGCGACTGAGTAGCGGCCGGATCGCCGCGCGCCGCACCAGCACCACCTGCCCCGGGCGCCCGGCAAATCCGCAAATGTGTGACGGGCGTCACTTTTGCGTCCGTGCCGGCGCACCACCTTCCAATGCATACCGATCCCCGGCGCGTGGCCCGCTCTTTGGCGGCCCGCTCCCGCGGATCGCAAACAAAAGGAGAGACAGACCATGAGCACCATCACTGCAGCCAATTCCCCGGGCGCCGTCTTCGAGGCCGCGGAGGATCATCACCCAGGCCTTCTCCGTCGGATCTTCCGCGGAACGCTGGAGTTGAGGCGATTGAGCACCGAGCGCAAGGTCGGCGCCTACCTCGACGGGCTGAGCGACGCGCATCTGTCCGACATCGGCTTGTCGGCCGAGGAGATCGCGTCGGTCCGCTTGGGCCGGTGGCGCGGGCGAGCGACCTAAGTCGTCGGACGGGGCCGCACCCGGCCAGACAGGCCCCGAACGACCCAACGACGACCAACGAACCTCAGGCGCAGCCGGCGCCACGAAAGGAACGCCATGCTGAAATCGACGACACCATCCGCGCAAGGCCCGTGGTCCGGCGCGCAGGCGAGGGATAGCGACGCAGCAACCAGCCTCTGGGGCCACGTCGTAGCGGCCGCCCAGGCCTACTTGGCGGCGCTTGCCCAGAGGCGTCTGCGGCGGCGTGCCATGCAGGAGCTCGAACGCCTCGACGATCGCATACTGCGGGACATCGGCGTGACCCGCAGCGAGATCGGCTATGTCGTCCGCTACGGGCGCGGCAGCTAGCTCGATGCGCAATCCCAGTGCGAGGCCGCGCGGTGCTGCATCGACCGAAGATCGATTTGCTGCGCGGCCTCGCGCTCGCCTTCAGGCGGCCTCGAAGCTGTAGCCCGCGCCGCGGACGGTTCGGATCGGGTCCGCCTGCCCGTGGCTCGCAAGCGCCTTGCGCAGCCTGTTGATGTGAACGTCGACGGTGCGCTCGTCGACATAGACATCGGCACCCCAGAGCGCATCGAGCAGCTGGCCGCGCGTGAACACCCGGCCCGGTGCCTGCATGAAGTATTCGAGCAGGCGATAGTCCGTGGGCCCCAGATGCACGACGTTGCCCTGGTGGCGCACCGTCATCGCCATGCGGTTGAGCTCGATCTCGCCGATGGTGAGGACGTCGGCCACCAGCCGCGGCCTGGTCCGGCGCAGAAGGGCCGCGACTCGGCCGAGGAGCTCGTTGATCGAGAAGGGCTTGACCACATAGTCGTCGGCGCCCGTCTCCAGGCCGCGCACCCGATCCGCTTCCTCGCCGCGCGCCGTGAGGAGGATGATCGGCAGGCCCTGCGTCCCAACGGTGCGGCGCAGGTGCCGGCACAGCTCGATGCCCGACAGCCCGGGCAGCGTCCAATCCAGCAGCAGCAGGTCGGGGACTCTTTCCTTCAGCCGCGATTGCGCCAGGGCGCCGTCGGCGATGGCCTCGAAGGCATATCCGGCTCTTTCGAAATTGTAGCGCAGAAGCTCGAGCAGCGGCTCTTCATCTTCGACCACCAGGATGTGCGGTGCCATCGTCCCCTTTTTGCGAGAAAATCAGGTGTTGGTGTCTACACGAACGAACCACGATTCCGTGACACTACGGTGAAGAGAGCCGCTGCCCTATTCTTCCGAAACTCGTGGGGAAGGAAATTGTCCTGTGACCACGACCCGGCAATGGCACCGCGTTGCGCCACATGTCGAGGACCGCGCCAGGGCGTGAGCGCACGCCGCGGCTTCACCAGTGGTGGAGGCTCGCGACGGCCGCCCGCCATGTTCGGTCAAAACACGGCGCAAGCCAGGCGATCTCCGGCCAGCAGTGGCATCGCCGGCGCGCCGACACTTTGCGGTGACGGCGTGGTTGCGCTGCGTGCGCTCTTGCTCTTTTGGCGGAGCGCTTGCTTTCCTTCGGCGGTGCAAGGGTCGCGCTGCGAGGCGCGACCGGCCCGGTTCCGGCGCGCGCCGCGGGTGGGGCCATCTGCATGACCCAGTTCGGGTGGGCATAGGCGACGCGCTTGTCGGCCTGCTCCAGTTGCTCCGCCAGCCCTTGAATGATCGTCGTGGCGAGGGCCGGCGTGCGGGCGATCTCTGCCCTGATCGACGGCGGGAGCCCGACCTTCAGCTTCAGCGCCTTTGCGCTGATGGCCTGGACCTGAAGGCTCTCCAGGCTTTGGCCGCGAACCTTGAGCTTGTCCTTGGTCTGGGCAAATTCCCGCTCGGCATCGCGCCGATCCTGCTCCGAGTTGTAGCCGACCAGGATCTCGTGGGTCGTCTCCTGCGCACCGGCCCAACCTGATGGCACCAGCACGAGTGCCAACACCCACGCTATCAACAACGCCCCTCGCATGCGCCACCTCTCAGCTCAACCTTGCGAGCTGATGAGGCCTCGCGACGGCCACCGTCAAGGCGCGCCGCCGTGCATGGTCAATAGCAAGTACACAGCATGCATCAGCATCTCGGGCGGCGTGGCTGCACAGCGTTTCGGAAGCCGCGGGGATTGAGGCCTCGCGACGCCATATTGAGCCGTCGCGTCTTCCTCCTTAAGCTCACCCCATGCCGAACACCCCCATTCATGTCATCGGCGGCGGGCTCGCGGGCTCGGAGGCCGCCTGGCAGATCGCGCAAGACGACCTGCCCGTCGTGCTGCACGAGATGCGGCCCCTGCGCAGCACCGAGGCGCACAAGACCGACGGGCTCGCCGAGCTCGTCTGCTCCAACTCCTTCCGCTCGGACGACGCGGCCACAAACGCGGTGGGCCTCCTGCACGAGGAGATGCGCCGCGCCGGCTCGCTGATCATGGCGGCGGGCGATGCGCACAAGCTGCCAGCCGGCGGCGCGCTGGCCGTCGACCGCGATCACTTCTCGGCCGAGGTGACGCGCAGGCTCGCCGCGCATCCGCGCATCACGATAGAACGCGGCGAGATCGCCGGCCTGCCGCCACCGGACTGGTAGAGCGTCATCATCGCCACGGGGCCGCTGACCTCGCCGGCGCTCTCCACTGCCATCCAGGAAATCACGGGCGAGGCGGCGCTCGCCTTCTTCGACGCCATCGCTCCCATCGTGCACCTCGACTCCATTGATGAGACGATCACCTGGCGGCAGTCGCGCTACGACAAGGCCGGGCCCGGCGGCAGCGGCGCCGACTACATCAACTGCCCGATGACCAAACCTGAGTACGAGGCGTTTCTCGATGCCCTGCTCGCCGCCGAGAAGACCTCGTTCAAAGACTGGGAGGCCTCCACCCCCTACTTCGACGGCTGCCTGCCGATCGAGGTGATGGCCGAGCGCGGCCGCGAGACCTTGCGCTTCGGGCCGATGAAGCCGGTCGGGCTCACCAATCCGCACAGGCCGGGCGAGCGCCCCTACGCGGTCGTGCAGCTGAGGCAGGACAATGCGCTGGGCTCACTGTGGAACATGGTGGGTTTCCAGACCAAGCTGAAACACGGCGAGCAGGCTCGCGTGCTCCGGCTCATCCCGGGCCTTGGCGCGGCCGAGTTCGCGCGCCTCGGCGGGTTGCATCGCAACACGTTCCTCAATTCGCCCAAGCTGCTCGATGGCGAGCTGCGCCTGCGCGCGGAACCGCGGCTGCGCTTTGCCGGCCAGATCACGGGCTGCGAGGGCTATGTCGAGAGCGCGGCCATCGGCCTGCTCGCCGGGCGCGCCGCGGCCGCCGAGCGCCGGGGCGAGACCTGGGTGACGCCGCCGACGACGACCGCCTTCGGTGCCCTGCTCGGGCATATCACGGGAGGCCACCTGTCGGCCGATGAGGACGGCGGACAAGACCAGGGACCGCGGTCCTTCCAGCCGATGAACGTCAACTTCGGGTTGTTCCCGCCCCTGCCGGCGCCGACCATCGATGCCAACGGCAATGCCATCAAAGGCAAGGAACGCGGCAACGCGAGGAAGCGCGCGCTCACAGCCCGCGCGCTGGCCGATCTCGACCGCTGGCTCGCAATGCCGCAACAGGACGCGGCGGAGTAGACATGGCCGACGCCGTCCGCACGCCGGCATTTTGCACGCAGTGCCGTTCGCGGTGTGGCTGCGTCGCCGTGGTCGATGCCGGCCGTCTCACCGCGCATCGAGCCGCTGCCCGGCCACCCTACCGGCGACAAGCTCTGCCCCAAGGGGCGCGCTGCGCCCGAACTCGTCTATCACCCCGATCGCCTGACGCATCCCCTGCGCCGCACGAGCCCGAAGGGCTCCGCCGACCCTGGCTGGCAGCGCATCTCATGGGATGAGGCGTTGGGCGAGATCGCGAGCCGCATGGCTTCCATCAAGGCGGCGCACGGGCCTGAGCAGGTGGCCTTCTCGGTGACGACGCCGTCGGGCTCGCACATCTCCGACTCGATTGCGTGGATCGAGCGACTGATCCGCGCGTGGGGCAGCCCCAACACCATCTACGCCACCGAGATCTGCAACTGGCACAAGGATTTCGCCACCCGCTTCACCTTCGGCACCGACATCGGCACGCCCGACTTCGCGCACACCGACTGCGTGCTGCTGTGGGGCAACAATCCGACCACGACCTGGCTGGCCCGAGCGGGCGAGGTGCAGAAGGCGATCCGGCGCGGCGCGCGCATGATCGTGGTCGACCCGCGGCCGACCGCGTTCGCCAAGCGCGCCGACCAGTGGCTGCAGGTGCGGCCCGGCACCGACCAGGCGCTGGCGCTCGGGCTCGCCAACCTGATGCTGGCGGACCCCAGGCTCGATCGCGCCACCCTCGCGCGCTGGACGAACGGGGCGCTGCTCGTGCGCGAGGACACCGGCCGCTTCCTGCGCCAGAGCGATCTCGATCCGGCCGGCCGCCCAGACCTGCTCTATGCGGCAACGTCCGCCGGAGACCTCATCGCCTATGACGCCGCGCGGTGTGCCTGGCTCGATGCGTCAGAGCCCGATCTCGATGCCACCATCGCGGCGGAGGGCGCGTCCGGCCCCATCGGCTGCCGCACGGCGTTCTCGATCTATCGGGCCGCTGCCGCCGCCTTTCCGCCAGAGCGCGTCGCGGCCGTGACGGGTGTCGGGCCTTCAGCGCTCGCCAATGCCGCCGCCATCCTGGGCTCGGCCAAGAGCGTCGCCTACTACGCCTGGAACGGCATCGGCCAGAGCATCACCGCCACGCAGACCGACCGGGCGCTCTCGCTCCTCTACGCCCTCACCGGCAGCTACGGCCGCGCCGGCGGCAACGTGCCGGGCGGCGCTGCGCCGTTCGCCGATATCGCCGGCCCCGAGCTACTCACGCCGCAGCAGCGCGCCAAGGCCCTGGGCGCCGCCGAGCGTCCGCTGGGCCCGCCCGGCATGGGCTGGATCACCGCCCGCGATGCGTATCGCGCGATCCTCTCAGGTGAGCCCTATCCCGTGCGCATGCTCGTCTCCTTCGGCACGAACCTCGTCGCCTCGCAGCCCGACACGGACGTCGCCCGGCGCGCCTTCGAGGCCCTCGGCTTTCACGTGCATGCCGACTTCTTCCTCAATGCGACGGCACGCTATGCCGACATCGTGCTGCCGGCGGCGACATCCTGGGAGCGGGAAGGCCTGCGCACCGGCTTCGACGGCAGCCTCGAAGGCCTGAGGCGCGTGCAGCTGAGGCCCGCGGTGATCGCGCCGATCGCCGAGGCGCGCAGCGATACCGATATCGTGCTGGCTCTTGCCGAACGCCTCGGCCTCGCCGAGGTGATGTTCGGCGGCAATGCCGACCGTGGCCACGATGCCGCGTTGGCGCCAGCAGAGCTCACCGTCGCGCAGCTTCGCGGATCGCCGGAGGGCATCGAGGTTGCGACCTCGGCCACACTCGATGCGCATGCGGCGCCGACAGCGAGCGGCGATGTGCGCGGCTTCCCCACCCCGACACGGCTGATCGAGATCTATTCGGAACGCCTGCACGAAGCCGGCTATGCGCCCGTGCCGTCTTTGCCCGCCGACGACGCGCCGGCAGCGACGCGGCAGTTCCCGCTGCGGCTCGGCTCGGCCAAGACGGTTGCCTTCTGCCACAGCCAGCACCGCAACATCCCCTCTTTGCGCCGGCTGATGCCCGATCCGATCCTCGAGATGCCGCCCGGCGACGCGGCCGCCCGCGGCATCGGCGAAGGCGACTGGGTGCGCATCGCCACGGTGCGTGGCGCAACCGTCGCGCGCGCAAGGCTCGTGCCGGGGCTCGCCGCCGGCACCGTGTTCGGCCAGCACGGCTGGTGGATCGACGGTCCCGCCGGCAGCCCCTACGACGCGAGCCACAGGCTCGCCGCCAGCATCAATGGCGTGATCGACACCACCGCTGCCGATCCCGTCAGCGGCTCGATCCCTTTGCGCTGCTCCTGGTGCGAGGTCGAGAAGCTGGACCACACGGCGGCGGACCGGGCGGCGGACTGGGCGTGAACCCGACAGGGTCGCCTCACAGCACGCTTTGCGTATGCGGCTGCCCCTCACCCTTACCCTCTCCCCGTTCTCGCTGAAGTAGCGCGACGGGGAGAGGGGATCAGGCGGGGCCGGCGATGGGCAGCCGGATCGTGAATGTGCTGCCCTGGCCTTTGCCGGGGCTCTCCGCCGCGACCGAGCCGCCGTGGGCCTCGGCGATGGCCTTGACGATGGCAAGCCCGAGCCCCGTCGAGGCCTCCCCGCCCGTGGGCTTGGCGGAGAGCGGCTGGAAGGGCTGAAACGCGCGGGCCAGATCCTCGGGGCTCAGGCCCTGCCCCTCGTCCGCGATGCTGACGAGCGCCAGCCCTGCGCTGTCGGTGCGCGTCGCCACCGTGATCGTCCCGCCAGGCGCGGAATACTTCACGGCATTGCTCAGCAGGTTGTCGATCGCTTCGATCAGCCGGTCCTCGTCGGCCATGACCGCGCGCCCCGGCTCGAACCGCTCGGCGATACGAAGCTGCTTCTTCACCGCCGCCGCGTGGTTGAGCGCGATGGCCGCCCGCACCGGTGCGGCAAGATCGATCCCGCTGCAGGCAAGCGCGATCGTTCGCGCCTCGTTGCGCGCCGATGACGAGGAGATCGGCAATCATCTTCGCCATGCGGTCGGCGGAGCGCACGATCGCATGGCAGGAGTTCGGCGAGACTTTCGTCAGGCAGCGCGCCGGCGCGGCCGATCAGCGCCCCGATCAGCTCCACGCGCGATACGATCGCAGCCAGCGGGTTGCGCAGATCGTGGGCCACCATGCCCAGCATCTCGGTCTTGAACGCGTTGGCGCGCTTGGTCGCCTGATGCAGGGTGCCCAGCCGCTCCAATGCCCGGCTCAGCCTCTCGACCAGCCGTTCGCGCTCGCGCTCCTGCTCGATCCTCTGCAGCTCGGCCTCCACGCGGAGAGCGAAGATGCGCATCATGCCTTCCGTCCGCTCCGGGTTGCCGATCGGCACCTCCGACATCACCGAGAAGTGGCCGATCACCTTGCCGCCCGCATCCTTGAGCGGCACGCCGCAGTAGCCCTCGAGCCCCGCCTCGCGCGGAAAGAGCCGCCAGAGCTGCTCGGGCACCAGCAGATTCTGTCCCTTGTAGACGAGGCTGCAGGGTGTCCCCTCGAGCTCGTACTCCTCGGGGAACTGCCGGTCGCCCTTGCGCCAGCTCCACGACGCGCGGGCGCGCGAGGGTGGCTCGCCGACGCCCCGCGTGATGATGGCGACGGCGACATCCATCGCCTCGCGCATGCTCCGCACCAGGGCGCCGAGGAAATCGGTTCCGACCTCGCCGGCCACCGACTGGGCAATCAGGTAGATGGGATCGTTCTCCGCTGCCGCTGCGGACGTGCTCGTTGCTTGGGACATCGCAGGCCCTTTTTCTGTACCAGAGCGGATTGTTCCGCCGAACGCGGACGGATGCAATGGCATGCCGCACTTGCACAACAACAGGGAGTGAGCCCCCCGCATCGGCGTTGGCTATTCTATAATTCCGGTGTACCGAGGTGGCCGACCCCAACGGAGGAACCCCATGTCCCTCTTCGACCTCAAGGGCCGCGTCGCGGTCGTCACCGGCGGCAACGGCGGCATCGGGCTCGGCATGGCGCGCGGGCTTGCCCAGGCCGGCGCCGCGATCGCCGTCGCCGGCCGCAACACCAAGAAGTCCGAGGCCGCCGCGGCGGAGCTTGCCAAGCTCGGCGTGAAGACCACGGTGATCGCGGTCGACGTTGCCGACGAGGCCTCCAGCCGCAAGATGATCCAGGAGGCGAAAAAGCAGCTCGGCCGCGTCGACATCCTCATCAACAACGCCGGCATCAACATCCGCAAACCGCCGCAGGAGCTGTCGCTGGCCGAGTGGAAGCAGGTGATCGACGTCAATCTCACCAGCACCTTCATCTGCTCGCACGTGGCCTATCCCGTCATGTGCGAGGCCGGCGGCGGCAAGATCATCAATATTGGCTCCATGCTGTCGATCTTCGGCGCCCCGTTCGCGCCCGCCTACGGCGCCTCCAAGGGCGGCGTGGTGCAGCTGACGAAATCGATGGCCACCGCCTGGGCGAAGGACAACATCCAGGTCAATTGCGTGCTGCCGGGCTGGATCGACACGGAGCTGACCAAGAAGGCGCGCGAGGAGGTCTCGGGGCTGAACAGTCTCGTATTGATGCGCACGCCGGCCCGGCGCTGGGGCGTGCCCGACGATCTGTCCGGCATCGCCGTGTTCCTGGCCAGCAAGGCCTCCGATTTCGTCACCGGCACCGCCATCCCCGTCGACGGGGGGTATTCCGTGCAGGTCTGAACGCCGCCGCGTCGCCGGCTAGCTCTCGGAAAACGCTGCAACTTCCGCGTTAAACCTATGGCCCCGTCCCGTTAGGCCGCCACAGTTTCTCCGCTATGGTCGCGGCAAGTGAGCCAGGGGCGGGGGAGGTTCGGGGGCATACGCAGCATGAACGACATGAACCGGGCAGATCTCGACGCGGAGACGCCCGTCAACCCCTACAGCCTGCTCGAGGCCGTCAATCGCTCGAGCGATTCGGCCAACGCCGCCTGGCTCATCTACGTCGGCCTGATGAGCTATCTGCTGATCACGGTCGCCGGCATCACGCACAAGGACCTGCTGCTCAACGCCGACATCCCGCTGCCGATCCTGCAGGTCAAGATCGACCTTACGCGGTTCTTCCTGTTCGCGCCGATCCTGCTCGTGCTCATCCACATCGGCGTGATCAGCCAGCTGGTGCTGCTCGCGCGCAAGACGCTGGAGTTCACGGGCGCGGTGCGCATGCTCGAGACCACGGACCAGCGCACGCATCCCCTGCGGCTCGAGCTCGACAACTTCTTCTTCGTCCAGGCACTGGCCGGCCCCCAGCGGAGCCCCGTCGTCGGGTTCTTTCTCAACGCCATGTCCTGGCTTACCCTGGTGCTGATGCCGGTGGCGCTGCTGGCCTATGTGCAGGTGGTGTTTCTGCCCTATCACGATCCGACCATCACCTGGGTGCACCGCCTGGCACTGATCGGCGATATCGCCTTCCTGACCTTGGTCGGCGTCTTCCTGGTGCAGCTCGAAACCTCGTTCCTTCGCGCCTTCCTGCTTGCCGGCATCTATCATCCCCTCGGCTTCCTGCTGATCGCGGCGCTGCTCGCGGCGGTCGGCGCCGGCTCGCTGTTCATCGCCACCATCCCCGGCGAGGGCATCGCGCGTTATGCGCCGTCGTTTGCGCGGCAGGTCGACGGCGCGCTCACCGGCGAGGCCCGGCGGGCGGACACCGGACTTGTGCTCGGCCTGTTCCGCCGCAACCTCGATGTCGTCGACGCCGACCTCGTGGTCGACAAGGAGGTGACGGCGGGCGAGCCCTCCGTCACGCTGCGCGGCCGCGATCTGCGGTTTGCCAGGCTCGACCGCACCGACCTGCACCAGGCCGATATGACCGGTGCCAGGCTCGACGGCGCGAGCCTGGTCGGCGCCGATCTGCGCAACATCTGGCTCGGCTGCGCCGACCTCGGCCATATGCTGCTCACCGACAGCCGCAGCGCGGGCGGCTGCGCGTCGGCCCGCGCCGCCAACTTCTCCAAGGCGCGGCTCACCGCCGCCCGCATGGCAGGCGCCGACCTTGCCGGCGTCCGCATGGACGAGGCCCAGCTCGACGGGGCCCAGCTTGCCCAGGCGCGGCTGTCCGGTGCGACCTTCACCAGCGCCCGGCTGGACCGAGCGGACTTGAGCGGCGCCGAGCTTTCCGGCGCGAACTTCCTGCTTGCCTCCCTTCAGGGCGCCAACCTCTCCGGCGCCAGGTTGCAGATGGCCGACTTCGGCAACGCCGCCATGCAAGGCGCCAACCTGTCCCTGGCGCGCCTGGAGGGCGCCCATCTGCGCGATGCCGAGATGGAGGGCGCGAGCCTCGCCATGGCCCGGCTGATCGGCGCCGACCTGGCAGGTGCCAAGATGCAGGGCGCCGACCTGACGCAAACCGTGGTCTGGCGAACGGCGCCGCCGGGCGGTGAGAACGCGGCCTTCGCCGATATGACCCAAATCAAGGCCCAGCCGCCGACGCCTGAGGACCTTGCCGCCATGAAGGCAGGCATCGACGGGCTGCAGGACCCGGCCCTGCACGCGCGCCTCGGCGACGGCATGGTGTCGCTCATGGACGCCGCGCGCAACGCCGCCTGGGCGACGTCTGCCGAGCACCAGCTCTGGCAGGGCTTCGTCACCGCGACCGACCCCGCTGGGCCCGATGCCTACAAGGCCCGCCTCACCGACTACCTGATGCGGCTCATGTGCCGCACCCGCTTCGCCGACGGCGCAGTGGCGGCCGGCGTGGCGCGCCGCGCCATGGCGCCGGGCTTCAAGGGCGACCTGCCCCTCGTCTACGACAAGCTGAAAGCCGCGGACTGCCCGGCGGCCTCCGCCATGAGCGCGCGCCTCATGCGCGAGCTGGCGATTGCCACCGACACCGCCAGGGGGCAGTAGCGAGCGGTTCCCTCCGACGCTGCCATGACGCAGCAAGCCGAGGAGGATTTCTCTTCTCTGAGCCCGAAGGGCTCCCTATTTTCCTGCGACCCAGGCATATCGGAAGGCGGAACGGGAGGAGCGCATGCCGAGGCCGGTCAACGCCGTCGACTTCTGGCGCGGCTTCGCCCTCGTCTCGATCTTCATCAATCACATCCCCGGCATGTTCTATGACCGGCTCACGCACAAGAACTTCTCGATCTCCAATTCGGCGGAGCTGTTCGTGTTCCTCGCGGGGTGGTCCCTGCGCCACCTCGTCGGCAAACCGACAGACCCGACGCCGACGCACCAGCTGATTTTCCGCCTCGGCGGACGCGCGCTCACCCTCTATGCGGCCCACATGATGATCGTGATGCTGGCGATCGCCATGCTGGCAGCCTCGTCCCGTGTGCTCGACAACCCGCTGCTGCTCGAGTGGCACAATGCGGCCGCCGTCTTCAACGATCCGGTCGAGACCCACATCGGCCTCGTGCTCCTGAGCCACCAGCTCGGCTACTTCGACATCCTCCCGCTCTACGTCGTGCTGATGCTGCTGGCGCCGCCGATCGCCCTCATCCATCGCCACGCGCCGAACCTGCTGGTGCCGATCTCGCTGGCCGTCTACCTCTCGGCGCTCGTCTTCAAGCTGACGATCCCGACCTGGCCGACGGAAGGGCAGTGGTTCTTCAACCCGCTATGCTGGCAGCTGGTGTTCGTGCTCGGCTTCGCCATTTCCCGCGAGCATGGCCCGGGCGGCTGGGTGCGTGCCAACATCTTCTGGCTGAGACTTGCGGCGGCCCCTATCCTGCTCGTGCTGACCGTCCTGGTCCTGTCGGGCTGGTGGATCGATCCGACCAAAGTCCCGGAGCCAAAACTCCTTTTCATCAACGGCAAGACTTTCGCCACACCCATCCGGCTAATCCAGTTTCTGGCGCTTATCGCGATCCTTTCGATGCTCTATCCTTACATCGCCAAGGCGCTGCCGGTTCTGGTCGACTTCCTCTCCATGCTGGGCCGCAATTCCTTGCCGGTCTTCTGCGCCGGCTCGCTCATGAGCCTTGCCGGCCAGATCATCCGCTTCTACTTCCGGGGCGGCTTCTTTGTTGACACCGCCCTGGTCGTGACGGGCATCGTTCTCTTGGGTCTAACCGCATGGCTGGCCGAATGGCGCGACAGGGTCGACAAGCGCAAATGATGCGCCACATTGCGATCGGGGCCGTGCTCGCCGGCATGGCCGCCGCGTTGCCGCCGCCGGCGCATGGCCAGAGCGGTCAGGGCTTGGCTCCGGTGCCCAAGGCGTGCGAGACGCCGGGCGTCACCGTGATCGCGGCGTCGCCGCTTCCCAACATCGCCATCGCACTCAAGGACCGCAAGAAGATCAACATCCTGGCAATCGGCGCCACGTCGGCCTCGATGCGCGGGCCGGTCTCGGGCGGCTACTATGCGATCGTCGAACAATTCCTGGAGTCCACCTTCAAGGGGCTCGACGTGACGGTCGTGCACCGCGGCGTCTCCGGCGAGCTTGCCGCCGACGCGGCCGAGCGCATCAAGACCGAGGTGGCCCTCAACGAGGCGGACCTGGTGCTTTGGCAGCTGGGGACCGCGGACGCTCTGGCGCAGGTGCCGGTGGCCGACTTCAAGGACGCCGTCTCGCAGACGGTCGAATGGCTGAAGGCGCACAAGGTCGATGTCATACTGGTGGGGCTGCGCTATGCGCGCAGCCTTGCCAAGGATGCGCACTACCAAGCCGTGCGCGGCGCGATCGAGGAGATCGCCAAGACCCACAACGTGCTGAGGATCGGTCGCTACGCGGCCGAGGAGATCGATGGAACGGCTGCGCCGCGAGCACGCCGAGGTGCCGATCAGCCAGGCCGAGGTCTCAGAGGCAAGCTATGTGTGCATGGCCGAGTACCTGGCGCGCGCCATCGCTTCGGGGCTGTTCGTCAAGAAGGGTCCCAAGCTCCCGACAAAGTCGCCCTGACGTCCGTCTCGTCCCCCGTGGACAGGGCCAACGCCCCATGCTAGAACATAAAGTGAACGTATTCGTCTGCCATGTCCCAGGCTGCAAAAGCGTGGACAAGCGACAAGGCAGGCGCGCGCTTATCCCGGCTAGCCGCTAACGTCGGCCGGAGTCGTGCGCGCCCGCGCAAGCTGCCGCAGGCAGACAGAGCAAAAGGAGTGCTCCAATGGCCGGTTCCGTCAACAAGGTCATTCTGGTCGGCAATCTGGGCAAAGACCCCGAAATCCGCCGCACCCAGGACGGCCGCCCGATTGCCAACCTGCGCGTCGCCACCACCGAGACGTGGCGCGACAAGACCTCCGGCGAGCGCCGCGAGAAGACCGAATGGCATACGGTCGTGATCTTCAGCGAGGGCCTGTGCCGCGTGGCCGAGCAGTATTTGAAGAAGGGCGCCAAGGTCTACATCGAAGGCCAGCTGCAGACCCGCAAGTGGCAGGGCCAGGACGGGCAGGACCGCTACTCGACCGAGGTCGTGCTGCAGGGCTTCAGCTCGCAGCTCACCATGCTCGACAGCCGCGGTGGCGGCGCGAGTGCCGGGGCCGGCATGCAGGAGGCCGACCAGGCCGACTACGGCGGGGCGCCCAGCAATGGCGCCGCTCCCAAGCGGGGCGGCGGTGCCAAGGGCGGCTTCGACAAGCCCGTCGACGACGAGATCCCGTTCTAGGCGGATCGATTCAATCGCGCTTGCGTTCGCTGCGCGCCGCCTCTATGTGAATATCATTAACATAGAGGCTGGCCGCGATGGACCTTGCGCCGCTGACCAACGCAACTGTTGCGATCCAGCTCCATGCCTACGCCGCGCTCGGCGCGTTCGCACTGGGCATTGTCCAGCTCGCAGCCCCGAAGGGGACGATCCCGCATCGCACGCTCGGCTACCTCTGGGTGGCATTGATGCTGGCCGTCGCGGTGAGCGCCTTCTGGATCCACGAGATCCGGCTGTGGGGGCCGTGGAGCCCGATCCACCTCCTGGCGATCTTCACCCTGGTGATGCTGCCCTTCGCCGTCTACTTCGCCCGCTCGCACGACGTGAGGCGGCACCAGCGCGCCATGCTCGGCCTCTTCTTCGGTGCGCTGATCATCGCCGGCGCATTCACCCTCGTGCCGGGACGCATCATGCACAAGGTCGTGTTCGGCGGCTGAGTGGAACGCCGATCGCTCTTCGTCAGGCGGCCCGCACCTGACGCCGCGTGAGCCAGCCGAGCAGGCGGCCGTCAATGACCACGAGACCCGACGCGATGATCAGCGCGCCGGCGACCTGGTTGGACGCCAGCGCCTCGCCGAGGACCAGCACGCCGAGCGCCGTCGCCGTGACCGGGATCAGCAGGGTCACCAGCATGACGTTGGTCGGGCCCGCCGTGGCGTTGATGCGGAAAAACACGACATAGGCAAGCGCCGTCGAGAAGACGGCAAGCCCGAGCACGGCTCCCAGCGCCGTCGCGCCCGGCACCGGCAGCAGCCAGAACCGGTCCACGTAGGCCGCCACAGGTGCCAGGATCGCCGTGGAGCAGATGAGCTGGGCCGCCGCCGAGACGAGCGGCGGCGTGCCGCGCAGGCGCCGCATCCACAGCGCGGCAAAGCCGTAGGACATCGCCCCCGCCACGACCGCGAGCATGCCGATGGCGCTCGCCGTATCGAGGCCCAGCGCCGCCGGTCCCATCAGAACGCCGACGCCGGCGATGCCCAGGCCGACGCCCGCGAGCCTGGCGGCACTGAGCGCCTCGCCGGCAAACAGGCGGGCGATGATCAGCGTGAAGAGCGGCGTCGTGGCATTGAGCACAGCGGCAAGCGCGCTGGCGATGTGGGTCTGGCCGTAGGTCATCAGCACGAACGGGGTAACGTTGTTGAGCAGCGCCAGCACGACGTAGGGACCCCAGGCGCCCAAGGTCGCGGGCAGACGATGGCCGGCGATCAGCGTCAGCGGCACGAGCAGCAGCGCGGCAAGGCCGACGCGTGCCATCACCAAAGTGAGCGGCGGCAGCGCGCCCAGAGCGACGGCAACGAAGAAGAACGTCGCCCCCCACAGCATCGAGAGCAGGATCAGCAGGAGCCAGTCGGCAGCGCGCATGGGTCGGACCCGTGACAGCAGGACGGCGCTTGATAGGCGCAGTGCCTGGCCCGGTCGACCCGTTTCCGGTGCGCGGTCTTAGGCCGACCGCCGGCCGTGGCGCGGGCTCAGTGGAAGACGGTGGCCAATTTGGCGAGCAGCTCCCGCCGGCTCGCCGGCTTGGCCACGACGAATACGCCCTGACGCTCGAACTGGCGCACCAGCGTGCGGTGCCTGGGATCGATCACCACGGCCGAGAAAGCGGTCTGCCGAAGCCAGGCCAGCGCCTCCTGCGGCCCGCGCGCCACCACGGTCTCGGCACCGGCCTCCTCGAGCGCGATCTGCAGATTGACGGCAAGGATGGGCTGATCCTCGACGATCAGGACGATGTGCCCGCTCAAGTCGCTATGCCTGCCGGCCATGACGCAACCCTTGCGCGCACTTTATGGCGCGCCCCTCTCAGCGCCGGCGAAGATCGCCGATTTTGATGACAGGGGCACGACGGCACCGCCCGATATGGGTAGTGCTGACAAAACCGATGGTCCGGATTTCGCTGTTGATCAGGCCGCAGTCGCTGCGAGGCCCCGCGGGCGTATCGTCATTTGCGCGGCAGCACCTTCTCCAGCGCGGCGGGGAACTCGCGGAAGTGGCCGATGACGGCATCGGCGCCGAGCTCGGCCACGGGCCGCGTGGTGTAGCCGAACGTCACGCCGATGAAGGGAACGTTCGCGGCCTTTGCCGTGGCGAAGTCGACCTCGCTATCGCCCACCATGACGGCCTGTTCGGTGCGGCCGCCGGCGCGGGCGATGGTGCTCGTCAGATGGCCGGGGGCGGGCTTGAACACGTCGAAGGTGTCGCGGCCGGCGATCGCCCCGAACTTCGTGTCGAGCCCGAGTTGCCGCAGCAGCGCCAGCGAAAGCGCCTCGAACTTGTTGGTGCATACGCCGAGCCGCGCGCCGGCGCCGATGAGGGCATCGAGCAGCTCCGGCACGCCCTCGAAGGGCCGGCTGCCGACGGCGACGTTGTCGCCGTAGAAGGCGAGGAACGCGTCGTGCAGGCGCCGCACCTCGCTTTCGCTCACGGTCACGCCGCGAAAGCGCAGGCCGGCCTCGATCATCACCTTGGAGCCGCGGCCGATGAAAGGGTGCAGCTCGGCCACCGTCACCGGCTCGAGCCCGACCAGGCCCAGTGCATGGTTGGTGGCCGCGGTCAGATCCGGCGCGGTGTCGACAAGCGTGCCGTCGAGATCGAAGACGATGGTGGCGTCGCGCAGGGAGGCAGGCATGGCCAATCGCTGGTGTCGATGGAGCCGGCACCCTATTCAGCCGCGGGCTGCCTGTCACCTGCGCTGCGCCCCAGTTCCCGCGCCGCCCGCCGCCGCGACATGGGGCCGCGGCAACAGAACGGCGGCGATGTCACGCACGTTGATCACGCTCACGTGCGAGCTTGCGTTGTCGCCCCTGGCGCCGCCAGGTGCTAAGCACGAGGCGAGAATGGATGCACGCAACTGCGCAGTGCAGCAGGGCGTGCAGATGCCAGGAATGGTAGATGCCAGGAATGATTGGCCGGGAGTGACTGGCCAGCAGTGTGATCGGAGGGTATGGCGATGTTGCATTCCAGATCGCGCCTCGTGGGGATGAGTCTGGCGGTCGTGGCCGTCGCCGGCGTCGGCGCGCTTGCGTTCGCGGCCGTCAGCGGTGCCCGCAACCTGCCCCGGTTTGCGGCCGAGCGCGGCCATGTCGCGGCCGCGGTGGATGCGGACGAGGCCGGCCAGGGCAGGCTCGTGCAGGTGCGCGACCGCAAGGAGACGCCGCCCGCCAAGGACGCACTGCCCGCCCCGCGAGACATGACGGCCTCGGGCAAGGCGGCGCCGGCACGCAAGGGCGCCGCACCGGCGGATACGTCTGCCGCGCGCGAGACTGCCGAACTCGGATCGCGACGTGCATGTCGCGGCGTCGGACACTGAGGTCGATGTCGACAAGGAGCGCGGCAAGGTGCGGGTGCGCGCGCCCTACACCAAGGTCGACGTCGATCCGGACCAGGGCCGCGTGCGCGTGCGCGCCCCGTACGTCAATCTCGACATTCGCTGGTGAGGTTAGGGGCCTTCGCAGCCGGGTTGCGATTGCAGCTGCCCCTCCCCCGCCCTCTCCCCGCAGCCTCCGGACACGAGGGATGGCGCGCCGTCGGCTTGATCGCCGAGGGCAGCGGGGGAGAATGAAACTCACGCCCCGGCTAGAACGAGCTTCCAGGCTGCGCGAGGAACTCCGTTTCCTGAGGCGTCGAAGCGCGGCCGAGAACCGCGTTGCGGTGCGGGAAGCGCCCGAAGCGGTCGATGATCGCCTTGTGGGCCTCCGCCCAGCGCACGAGGTCCTTGTCCGCCAGTCCCGACATCAAAGCGATGCAGCGCGCCTGCGCGGCCGCATCCTCCGCGTGCTCGAAGGGCAGGTAGAGAAACATGCGCTGATCGTCGCTCAAGGCGGCGTCCCAGCCTTTCGCCAGCACCGCCTCGGCCAGCGCCAGCGCCTTGGCGTCGGTGGCAAAGGCGCGCGGGCTGCCGCGGAACATGTTGCGCGGGAACTGGTCGCAGACGATGACGGCGGCGAGCGCCGTCGTGGCGTCGGGCAGGCAGGCCTCGTCCGGCGCGGCGGCAACCTCATCGTGCAGATCGAGGAACCGGTCGCGCAGGCGCCGGTCGAACGCCTCGTCCTTCTTGAACCACTGCTCGCGCTTTGTCTCCTCGAACCAGAAGCGCAAGACACCGGCGGCCCAGCCTGCGGGAAGGTCGGTCATGAGCGAAACTCCGAACGGCTCATGCGCCGGCGAACAGTCTGGCGACGGCGAGCTTGATGCCGGGAGGCCGAAGCTCGATCGTGCCATGCCGCACGACGCGCGTGCCGATGACGTCGACGCCCCCGCCGCGCGCATGGTGGATCACCAGATGCTGCTCGGGATCGACGATCAGGTAGTGGTGCAGGCTTGGCAGCGCGAAGTAGCCGGCGAGCTTGGCCGACGCATCGACATGGCGCGTACTCGGCGACAACACCTCGACCACCAGAACCGGCGCCGGCACCTCGATGGCGCTGCTCGGCAGCTTGGCGCCGCAATAAACAAGGGCGTCTGGCTCGTACGCGGTGTGCTTGTCCACGCGCACCGTCATGCCGTCGGGCAGAACCCAACACCCGACCTTGGCCTTCGCGATTGCCGCACCCAGCGCCTTGGCCACCGCAAGTTTGACCTCGGCGTGGCCGGCACGCTCGGGCGACATCGCATAGGCGACACCATCGAAGAGCTCGTAACGCCCCTTGCGCCCGGTCGCCCAGGCCAGGAACTCATCGACCGTCATGCGTTTGCGACGCTGCGCCGTCATCGTCGGCAGCCTACCACGGCCCAGCCATGCCGCGAAACGCGGGCCTGCCGACGAAACGCGAAGGGAGTCGCCGCCGCTAGTTCTTGTTGGGTCCCTTGGTGGCGGACGCAGTCGCACTGGCGGGCGGAGCTTCCTGGATGGTGCGCACGACCATCGACGTCGGGCGGCCACCGCCGACCGCGCCCCTGATCTCGCCGCTGGCTTCCTCATCCCACTGGGCGAGCGTGGCCACCGGCGCCTTGGCCTTCATGAGCACGACCTTGAAGCCCTTGGCTTTGAGCTCTTTGAGCAGGGCCGGCATCGCCTCGGCGGTGGCGCGCTGGAAATCGTGCATCAGGATGATGCCCTTGCCCTTCCGCTCCAGCTTGTGCATCACCGATTTGATCACCTGCTCGGGCTTGCGCATCTTGAAGTCGAAGCTGTCGAGGTCGTGCGAGAAGATGGCGATGTTGCGCTTGCCGAGATAGTCGAGCAGCTCCTGCGGATCCTTCAGGTAGGGGAAGCGGAAGAAGGGAGACCCGGCCGTGCCGAGCGCGACTTTCACCGCGCTGAAGCCCTTCTCGATCTCCATGATGGCCTTGTCGCCCTTCACCTTGCCGAGATTGGCGTGCGACCAGGTATGCCCGCCGATGGTGTGACCGGCGGCGGCAACCTGTTTCAGAATTTCCGGATGCCACAGGGCGTGCTTGCCGATCGGGAAGAAGATCGCCTTGGTGCAGTTATCGGCCAGCGCTTCGAGCACGGCTTGCGTGTTGTGAGGCCAGGGCCCATCGTCGAACGTGAGCACCACTTCTCCCAGCTGCAGGAAGTCGTGCTGCTTGTATTGCTCGAAGCCGAATCCCGGGCCGCCGGTGGTGTCGACCTCAACCGTGCGCGACAGACCGAGCGCGTTGGGATTGGTGCACGTGCCCGAACCCTGCGCCAGGGCCGGAGCAACACAACTCACGCATCCGAGAAGCAATCCTATAACCGCTGTCCTTAAGCGCATGGCTCTCCCCATCTGCCGAAAGTGAATCACGTTTGTGCAACCGTGCGGTGCATGCCGCATCTTCTGCAAGGGCCGCGTCGCGCGGCTCGGGCAATTTCCGGCGGCTCTGTGTCATGTCGGGCGCACTAAGCCCTCCCGCTCGCCTTGCAGGACACAATTCTAACACGTAATGATGGTCTCCATCCCGCTATTCTTCGTAATCGACCATGATCAAACCCTGGGGGCATCATGTTTACGCGTAGCTCTACTGCGGAGCCCAAGACGCTCGAGTCGATCGGCTCGAATGGCGGCACCAACGGCGGGTACACCATCCAGCCCACGCCGCCGCCGCGACGCGCCACAATCGGGGACGTCGACAACAAGTCGGTGATCGGCAACGATCTCAAGATCATCGGCCAGGGACTGAAGATCATCAGCCAGGGTACGTTGCAGGTCGACGGCGAGATCGAAGGCGACGTCGGCGGCAGCGAGGTGATCATCGGCGAGCAGGGCAAGGTGACGGGCACGGTGGCCGCCGAGCGCGTGATCGTGCGCGGCAAGATCGCCGGCGTGATTCGCGGCGCGGACGTCAGCCTGCAAGCGTCGGCGCGCGTCGAAGGCGACATCCATCACATGCAGCTCGCCATCGAGCAGGGAGCGGAGTTCGACGGCCGCTGCCGGCGTCCCGGGAGCATGGCCGAGCTCAACCTGAACCTCGAGGCCCAACCGAACGGACAGCCTCGGCCGAACTGACCAGGCCGACCTGTGGCCGCCCGGTCCCTGCCTCACATGGTCGCGGAAGCAGGGGCGAAAGACCCCCTTTTCATCAGAGGGCGAAGCACCTAAATTGCCGCTCGAACCGCAACCAAAGGAAAGGAGGTGATCCAATGTCTAGTGGGATCCTGCAGTCGGCGAGGACGCTGAAGCTTGATCGCGCTCGTGTTGGAGCAGCCTCCAACGGGGCCTGAGCGGGCTGGCAACGATCGGCGCGTTCGTGAGAGAACCCGCCACGTAAGGCCAATCGCCAACCGATCTCACGGGGGCCGCCACTGGCGGCCCCTTTGCTTTGTCGGCACGCGGAACTTCCATCTTGCTTAGAGGGTTGTATTGCATCCTGGAGGTGTCACATGCGTCAGCGGGTTCCTATTGCGATGGCCGCGGCTCTTGTGGGTGTAGCCGCAAGCAGCAGTGCCGTGTCGGCCCATCACTATTGCGCCGGCCCTGCCGGCAATTTCAGCGCCTACGACTATCAAAGCCCCGGCGGCATGCGCGGGACCTGGCGCGCCGAGGCCCGCACGCCTGCCGCCAACACAAAGACGGTACCCTACCCGGAAAGCTGCGGCACGGGACGCGTGCGGAAGGGCGGGCACTGCGTTCGCGAATGAGGCTCAGGCGAGCGGCGGCGCCCGACCACGACGGCGCACGCTGTGGGTCTTCTGCCGGCGGCCGTGGTGCGCAGCCTTGCGGGAGACCGATCGGCGAGCGGAGCGGGGCTGTCGCCTATCTGCCGACGCGCGCCAAATTCCCGGCGGCGGGCCTGCGGAGATGATGGCCTGCAGGAGCCGCTGGCGCGGCGTCGATGGCTTGCCCCGTGTGCGCTTGGCTTGCTTGCGCATCCCGGCCGGCGCGATCAGGCGGCCGGCCGATGGCACCAGGCGCGCGGTGCGCACGGCAGCCACCCTCGTCGGCGCCTGGCGGGAAGAGGCAAGACCGAAAGCGCGCAGCTCACGATGGGAGAGCGCCCTCAGCCGGCCGGACGGAACGGCGAGCATCGCGTCAAGCAGCCGGTCGCCCGGTCCCATACGCTCGAGATAGTCGCGCATGTGCGCCAGCACCTCCTTGTAGGCCTGCCGGGCCCGGGCGTCCGCATCCTTTCCAGCCTGATCGAGCTCATAACGAGGCCGGTGGATGCGCACGCTTCCGACGCCCGCACTCCACTCGATGCCCGCCACCAGGATCAGCGCACACGCGCTGTCGCACGTGCGTCGTCGGGCAACGGCGGTGCGCAAGCCGCCGGCCCGGACGAAGCCGCCGATCGCCATAGCCGCGGGGATGGACCCGCCGGGTGAATTGAGCTCGACGGAAGGAGCAGGCGTCCGGGCGATGCGCGGGTCGGCCAGCGCCCTCGAGAAAGCGAACAGCGTCGCAACGCTGATCCGTCCCGAGATGACGATCTTGAAGCGCGAGCCCGTCGCGTCACTCGGCTCAATTCCGACCTGCGGCGCAACGGCCCCTGCGCGCTGGATCGGCGCCGCACTCAAAAGGCAGACAATAAGCGTACGTAGCCAGCGGGACATTGTTCGAACCGGGTTGCAATCGACACTCCGACCCCGCTCGAAAAATCCCTCTCGGCCCATTCTCTGTGAACGGCGCATGCCTACAAGGCGGTTAGCGCAACTAGACCGACCGGTGTGGCATTGGGGTTACTGCGTGCCCGCCGCGCGGGCTATTGCCCGCTTCGGGCAAGCGGGCGGAGGCAGAGTTGCCACTCTCGCTCTAGCCTAGTTGAGCCAGACAGAGGATAATCGGGCCCATGGGCGGGGGGACTTGTGGTTGGGGGAGCCCATGACGGGTGCGCGAATTTTCGTTGCCTTGGCCTTTCTGATCCTCGGCGCGTCGTTCCTGGCGTCGACCGGTCTCCTGATCCGCGAGTTTCAAGGGCTCGACTGGCAGGCGATAGTCCTGGCGCACAGCCATCTGTTCCTCTTCTTCCCGTTGTTCGGGGTGCTCTGCCTGATCGCCTTCTACCTGCCTTCGGTCGTGTTCACGCACCTCTATTGGAGCCACCTGCCCTACGGCAAGTTGCGCTTCTCCATCGGCCTGATCGTGGTGGCGGCGTTGTCGGTCGGCGTCACCAGGTATCTCGACGCCAAGCCGCGCGCCCTCTGGGAGGTGACGCCCGCCGCGCTCAGTGCCGACAAGGGCGAGCCGGCGGGATGCAGCGCCGGCACCTGCCAGCGCGCCGCCATGCTCACTGCGCTCGGCAAGCTGCGCGAGATCGGGAAAGAGCGTCTCGGCCTCTCCAAGTTCGCGCGCAACTGCGCCACCGACAATCTGCTCGAGCAGCCCGAGGAAATGAGCAAGGTGCGCTACTGCTTTGCAGCCGACGGCCCGCTCACCGGCGAGGCTTGCTGTGCCGCCCAGAAGCGGCTGGCCGACGTGGTCACCCGCCTGGAAGAGAACCCGGCGACGCAATCGCTGTCGGCCCGCTACGATCTGCTCGTCTTCCTGCCGCTGAAGACCTTCTTCATCCTCGTCATCATCGCCATCGGCCTCCTGCTCGCGGTCTGGCACCGCAGGATTCACCTGCATTACCGCGAGCTGGTCCCGCGGATCGAACGCGGCGTCATCATCGGCGCGCTCGCCATGCTGCTCTGGCTGGCCATGGACTACGGCTATCAGCAGACCACCAACGTGCTGTTCGGGCGCTGGGGTCCGGGCCCGCAGCTGCGCCTGAGCCTGGTGGTCGCCCCGTGGGTGCTGCTGCTCTTGTTCTACTTCCTCACGCGCCTGGGCAAGCAGGGCGAAATGATCGGGCAGATCTCGGGCGTGATCGTCGCTTCGGTCGCCATCCTGCGCTTCGAGAACCTCAACGACTGGGCGGACCGGCTGGTCGGCATCGGCACCGGACCATGGGGCATCATCGTCCTGTTTGCCGTGGCGGCGCTGGGCTTTCTTGCGTTGCTGATCCCTCTGCGCTGGCATCCGCTGGACAATCCCGGGTCGACTTGACGGCCTGCGGACGCCCCTGCACCGGCCGCGCGACGCGCAACGAGCAGCTTGCTAGTCGGCGCAAACATCGGCATTTAGCGGGGCGGAATCGGGAGACGTCCGATGCTCACGGTCTATGACGCCGCCGACGGCGTGCTCATCAAGCGCGAAGGCAGCTCGTCGATCTCTCCAGCCACCGTCTGGATCGACCTTTCCAACCCGACCAAGGATGAGGACCTTTCGGTCGAGCAGGCACTCGCCATCTCGGTGCCGACGCGCGAGGAGATGTCCGAGATCGAGGCCTCGAGCCGGCTCTATCAGGAGGGCGGCGGCCAGTACATGACCGCCATCGTCCTGCACCAGCCTGCCGGGCCTGACGAGCTGCCGCCGATGGCGACGCCCGTCACCTTCATCATCTCCGCGCACCGGCTGGTCACGGTGCGCTACGCCGAGCCGCGCGCCTTCCCGATCTTCCTTGCCCGCGTCCAGAAGAAGGACGCCGCCTGCATGAGCGGCATGGCCGTGCTGGTGGGGCTGCTCGAGGCCATCATCGACCGCGAGGCCGACCGCGTGGAGCGCATCCAGGGCGAGGTCGACAAGCTCTCGCAGATCATCTTCGACATCGACGGCGCAAGGAGCGGCCGGGCGCAGCGCTTCGACATCAACATCCGGATGATCGGGCGCGAGGGCGAGCTGACGTCGCGGTCGCGGGAATCGCTCCTCACGCTCGACCGGCTGACGACCTATCTCGCCCAGGTGATGAGCGACCGGGGCGACGAGAAGGCCTTGCGCGCCCGCGTCAAGACCGCCCACCGCGACGTGCTCTCGCTTGCCGACCACATCGGCTATCTGTCGACCAAGATTACCTTCCTGCTCGATGCGACACTCGGCATGATCAACAACGAGCAGAACTCCATCATCAAGATCTTCTCGGTGCTGGCGGTGGCGCTGATGCCGCCGACGCTTGGTCGGCACCATCTACGGCATGAACTTCAAGCACATCCCCGAGCTCGGCTGGCTTCTGGGCTATCCCTTCGCGCTGGCGCTGATGGTGATCTCGGCGGTGCTGCCGTGGCTCTATTTCAAGCGCAAGGGCTGGCTGTAGGGGCGGCCCGCGCCCGGCTCTCAAGATCCCCCGAGGGTGCGGCTTGCGCGTTCTCCCCTCGGTGGCATACGTCCTTGGGAAGGTCTTTTCGCTCTTGAAGTAAGGCGGTGGAGACTTCCTTTGGTCATTGCCACAACCGACGTCCCGCAAATCAAGGGACTAATCTCTTTCTGCCTTTTTGCCCTTCCTTCTTTCGGGAACCTTAAGCTTCAGGCTCGCGGTCTTCTCCCTTAACACGAAAGCGTGATGCAAGAATCGCTCAAGCGTGACCATCATTGTATCAAGCTCCTTGGGTGGCGGCGCCCATGCTCGGTGCATGGCCGCACTGCCGGCGTCTACCATCGTCTTGAGGTCTTCTTCCTCATGCGAGCCGATGCGACCTTGCATCTTGAGTGCCCTGACCTTGTCGACGAATGGCAGATCAGGGTCGATCCCCAAAAGTTCGGTCGCGCGGTCAAAGACGGTCCTCACGCCACTGGCAGCAAGAACAGTAATGTCGTTGTCCAGTGCCGAGTAG
The DNA here is from genome assembly GCA_963797005.1 of uncultured Alphaproteobacteria bacterium. Taxonomy (GTDB): domain Bacteria; phylum Pseudomonadota; class Alphaproteobacteria; order Rhizobiales; family Hyphomicrobiaceae; genus AWTP1-13. The sequence continues at coordinate 75,126 of CAWCOF010000003.1, read as the reverse complement.
AGGGACAGCAGCAGTTTGTAGAAGGCGTAGTCGATGCGGATGATCTCATATAGCCATTCTGGTTTTGCACGCTTGTTCGGCGCAGGCCAATACTGCTCCGTGTCCGCCTCGTCGGACGGCATGTCGAGAAATTCCACCAAGACCTGAAAATAAGGCGCATTGCAACCGAGGCATTGAAGAAGACGGTGGCTCTCTACGCTAGTGACGCCCTCTTCTTCTGTTCCGTAGTTGGTCACGACTTCGCCTTTCACTTCGGCGCGGCGTTGCGGACCGCATCGCGGGCAGTGCCCGCGCACTATCTTGACCTTGGAACTGCTGGCCATCCGAGCACTCCTTTCCGCAGCGGTTACCTGCAAGATTGTTCCAGAGCGGGCAAGGACGCGCGCGGATGATGGACTACGATGATGACGCGAGCAATCCGGGCGGGGCTGCACTCGCTGCCTAGCCAAAATAGCGCCCGCGCTGTGCGCACCGTCGCCGCAGTTCGTGTCTTATCAAGGCGAGGGACCTTGAAACGCCAAACCTATTGCACACCCTGCAAAGCTGCCTGCATCATACGCGGGGATACGGGTTTGGGTCGTGGCTTCACCCCACCCCTAACCCCTCCCCGTCAAGGGGAGGGGAACTTGGTGGAGCCGGCTGAAAGGTTGGCGCGCTCCACTACGGCATTGCGGCGTGCTACGCGGCCTGCTTGGCGGCCGCGGCGATGTCGGCGAGGTGGGAGACGAGGGCGCGGACGCCCTTGAGGCGCTCGGGGGCGCTTTCCCAGTCGGCTTTGAAGACGAGCTTGTGGTCGGGCTGCAGCTTCACGCCGCCGCGCGACTTCTGCATGAAGGCGACGAGCCCCTCGGGGTTGGCGAACTGGTTCTTGCGGAAGCCGAGGATCGCCCCCTTGGGACCCGCGTCGACGCTTTGCACCCCGGCCCTGCGGGCAAGCCCCTTGATCTCGACCACGTCGAGGAGGTGGCGGACCTCGTCGGGCAGCTCGCCGAAGCGGTCGACCAGCTCGGCGGCAAAGGCGTCGATGTCGGCGCGCTGGTCCAAGCGTCGACAGCCGCCGGTAGAGGCCGAGGCGGAGCGACAAGTCGGCGACGTAGCTCTCGGGGATCAGCACGGAGGTGCCGAGCGAGATCTGCGGGCTCCACTGGTCGGCCGTCTCGCCGAGATCGCCGCCCTTCATGGCCACGACCGCCTCCTCCAGCATCGACTGGTAGAGCTCGAAGCCGACCTCGCGGATGTGGCCGGACTGCTCCTCGCCCAGCAGGTTGCCGGCGCCGCGGATGTCGAGGTCGTGGGAGGCGAGCGAGAAGCCGGCGCCCAAGGTGTCGAGCGACTGCAGGACCTTGAGGCGCTTCTCGGCGCCGGGGGTGAGCTTCTCGCCGTTGGGCGTGGTGAAATAGGCGTAGGCGCGCGTCTTGGAGCGGCCGACGCGGCCGCGGAGCTGATAGAGCTGGGCGAGGCCGAACATGTCGGCGCGGTGCACGATCAGCGTGTTGGCGTTGGCGATGTCGAGGCCGGATTCGACGATGGCCGTGGACAGCAGCACGTCGTACTTGCCGTCGTAGAAGGCGCTCATGACGTCTTCCAGCGTGCCGGGGGAGAGCTGGCCGTGGGCGCGGCCGACCCTGCAGCTCCGGCGTCTCCTGGCCGAGGAACTCGGCCACGTCCTCCAGGTCCGAGATGCGCGGCACCACGTAGAAGCTCTGCCCGCCGCGATAGCGCTCGCGCCGCAGCGCCTCGCGCACGATGACGGGGTCGAAGGGCGAGATGTAGGTGCGCACGGCGAGGCGGTCGACCGGCGGCGTGGTGATGAGCGAGAGCTCGCGCACGCCGGACAGCGCCAGCTGGAGGGTGCGCGGGATCGGCGTGGCGGTGAGGGTGAGGACATGCACGTCCTCGCGCATCTGCTTGAGGCGCTCCTTGTGCACCACGCCGAAGTGCTGCTCCTCGTCGACGATCAGCAGGCCGAGGCGGGCAAAGTCGATGCTCTTGCCGAGCAGCGCGTGGGTGCCGATGGCGATGTCGATGGTGCCGTCCTTGATGCCGGCCTTGGCGGCGGCCAGCTCCTTGGGCGCAACCAGCCGCGACAGCTGCGCGATGCGCACGGGCAGCCCCTTGAAGCGCGCGGAGAAGGTCGCGTAGTGCTGGCGCGCGAGCAGCGTGGTAGGCACGACCACCGCCACCTGATAGCCGGCGAGCGCCGCAACGAACGCGGCCCGCAGGCCCACCTCGGTCTTGCCGAAACCGACATCGCCGCACACCAGCCGGTCCATCGGCTTGCCGGAGGAGAGATCGTCCAGCACGGTGTCGATGCTGGTCGCCTGCTCGTCGGTCTCGTCGTAGGGGAAGCGGGCGGTGAACTCCTCGTAGGGGCCGTGCGGCGGCGACATGGGCGGCGCCTGGCGCAACTGGCGCAGGGCGGCGACCTTGATGAGGTCGGCGGCGATCTCGCGGATGCGCTGCTTGAGGCGCGCCTTGCGCGTCTGCCAGGCGACGCCGCCGAGCCGGTCGAGCTGGGCGAGCCCGTCGGCGGAGCCGTAGCGCGACAGCAGCTCGATGTTCTCGACCGGCAGATAGAGCTTGTCGCCGCCGGCGTAGCCGATCTCCAGGCAGTCGTGCGGGGCGCCGAGCGCGGTGATGGTGGTGAGGCCGTCGAAGCGGCCGATGCCGTGGTCGGCGTGCACGACGAGGTCGCCGACGCCGAGGCTGGTGGCTTCCGTGATGACGTCGGCGGCCCGGCGCGCGCGGCGCGGGCGGACAAGGCGATCGCCGAGGATGTCCTGCTCGCCGATGACGGCGAGGTCGGCGGTCTCGAACCCCTGCTCGAGCCCCAGCACGACGAACGCCGCCGTATCGGCCGGCAGCGCGGCCGCCTCCAGGTAGCTGTCGACCTTGCGGGCATTGGGCAGATCATGCTCGCCCAGCAGCGTCGCCAGCCGCTCGCGGGCGCCGGGGGTGAAGGCGGCGACGATGACGCGCTTGTTCCGCCCCTGCAGGGCGCGCACATGCGCTGCGGCGGCGTCGAACGCGTTGACGTCCGGGGTGGCCCGCTCGGCGGCGAAGCTGCGGCCCGCGCGCCCGCCGAAGGAGCGGACCTTGTCTTTGCGGCCATCGGCATCCGGCGCCTCCTCGAAGGGCGTCATGCGGCGCACGGTGCGGGCCGCGAGCAGGCCGTCCCATTCCTCGCGCATCAGGAACATGGCCTTGGGCGGCACCGGCTTGTAGGGCGGCGCGCCGAAGGCATGGCTCTCGAGGCCCTTCACGCGCGCATCGTAGTGGTCGGCGATCAGCTCGAGCCGCTCGGCCACGGCCTCGTCGACCAGGTGATCGAAGCTGACCGCAGCATCGGGCACGTAGTCGAACAGCGTCTCCATGTGCTCGTGGAACAGCGGCAGCCAGTGCTCCATGCCCGGATAGCGCTGGCCGGCGGAGACGGCCTCGTAGAGCGGGTCCTCGCTCGTGACGGGTCCGAAGGTCTCCATATAGCCGCGGCGGAACTGCTTTTCCGCGGCTTCCCCGAACGCCACCTCGCTCATCGGCATGAGGGTGAGCCTCTGCACGATCTTTCCCGTGCGCTGCGTCTCGGGGTCGAACGCCTTCATGTGCTCCAGCGTGTCGCCGAAGAAGTCGAGGCGCACCGGGCTTTGCCGTGCGGGCGGGAACAGGTCGAGGATGCCGCCGCGCACGGCATACTCGCCGGGCTCCATCACCGTGCCGGTGCGCTGGTAGCCGGCGAGGTTGAGCCGCTGCGCCAGCCGGTTCAGGTCGATGCGCTGCCCTGGCGCGATGGTCTTCAGCGACCGGCGCAGGAACTCGCGCGAGGGCACGCGCTGCAGGATGGCATTGGCAGTGGTGAGCACGATCGTCTGCCCCTTGCGCGCCGTGGCGGCGAGGCGGGCGAGGGCGGCGATGCGCATCGCCACGATCTCCGCGTTCGGCCCGATGCGGTCGTAGGGCACCGTGTCCCAGGCGGGGAGCTGGATGACGCGGACCTGCGGGGTAACGAAGGCCAGGCCCTCGGCCAGCGCCTCGAGCCGGCGGTCGTCGCGGGCGACGTGCAGGAAGAGATGCGCCGGCCCTGCTTCCTGGGCGAGGCGCGCAAGGACGAACGCGGTGAAGCCCTCCGGCACCCCGGTCAGCAGCTCCCTCATGGCGCCCACCGGCATTCCCTCGCCCCATGCCCCTTCCGGCATGGGGAGAGGGTTAGGGTGAGGGGCAGCCGCTTGCTCCGGCGTCTGCATCTGCCCCTCACCCCGACCCTCTCCCCGCATGCCCTCGGGCCGGCTGCGGGTAGCACGCCCGAGTGGATGGCCCGAGGGCAAGCGGGGAGAGGGAGAATGAGCGTCCTCATGACTGGCCGGCGTCCTTCAGGCCGTGGAAGGCGCGCACGGCGGCGATCAGGTCGGCGAACTCTGCCGGCGCCGGGGTGTGGGGGGGGAGGATCATGTCGCTGAGGTCGGGGTCGGGCAGCAACAACAGCCGCTCGAACAGGGCGAGCGCGTCGGCCGACATGGCCCCGAGCCGGGCGTCGGCGTAACGGCCCAGGACCCAGTCCATCTCCTTCGTGCCGCGATGGCCGGCCCGGTAGGCCGCACGCCGGCGGCGGCTGTCGATATCGTCTGCCATTGGCAACCAGTTTGGCTCGGATAACTCGGCCCACATGCTTGACGGCCCCAGGGCCCGCCGCCACGCTCGCCGGGCTGGACCGCCTCATATAGGCCCACAAGCGCGGACAGAAAAGCATGGCCGGGGGTCAGGCCCCTTGGCTCGTCGCTTCGTTACAACACGCAAGGATGAGGCAAGGGGTCTGACCCCCTTTCTAGTGTGATGATCGAGAAGTCCGCTACATCGCGTTTGGCTGGGGTGGCGGAGCGGACTTCTCGATCTGAATCACACTAGAATCCATCATTTGCTAGTGTCCTTCAGATCGCGAAATTCGTTCCGAGCAAGCCGCAGATTGAGGCGAATTTCACGATCAGGACACTAGATGCGTCCCCATCAGCTCGTCCCGCTGTTTGCCTCCGCCCGGAACCTCTCCGGCATCGGGCCGCGCATGGAGATTTTGCTCAAGTCGGCGCTGCGGCTGCCGCCGGGGGTGAGCGAGCCGCGCGTCATCGATCTCCTCTGGCACGCGCCCACCGGGGTCATCGACCGCCGCGCCACGCCGACGGTGGCCGCCGCCGTGCCCGGCACGATTGCCACGCTCGAGCTGCGCGTCCTGAAGCACAAGCCGGGCCCACGCGGCAACACCAGGGCGCCCTACAAGGTCACCTGCGAGGACGAGACGGGCAAGATCGACCTCGTGTTCTTCCACGCCGAGCGCAGCTTCATCGAGCGCCAGCTGCCGACCGGGAGCCTGCGCACGGTCAGCGGCCGCGTGGAGAGCTACAACGACAAGAAGCAGATGTCGCACCCCGACTATATCGTGGCGCCGGAAGCCCGCGCCGAGCTGCCGCTGCTGGAGCCCGTCTATCCGCTCACCGCGGGCCTCTCGGGCAAGGTGCTGCTCAAGGCCGTTCGCCAAGGGCTGGAGCGCGTGCCCGATCTGCCCGAGTGGCAGGACGCGGCCTGGCTCAAGAGCCGCGGCTGGCCGGATATCAAGACCGCGCTTCATGCGCCTGCATCGCCCCGAGGAGGCGCCCGACGTCTCGGCCGGATCGCCGCCGTGGCAGCGCCTCGCCTACGACGAGCTGCTGGCCGGGCAGCTGGCGCTGGCGCTCGTGCGCCAGAGCCTCAAGTCGCAGCCAGGCCGCGGCATCGAAGGCGACGGGGCGATCCGCGCGCGCATCGCCGATGCCTTGCCGTTCGTCGCTCACCAACTCGCAGCGCCAGGCCCTGAAGGAGATCGCCGACGACATGGCCGCACCCTTCCGCATGCTGCGGCTGCTGCAGGGCGACGTCGGCTCCGGCAAGACGGTGGTGGCGCTGATGGCCATGGCGATTGCGGTCGAGGCGGGCACGCAGGCGGCGCTGATGGCGCCGACCGAGGTGCTGGCGCGGCAGCATGCCGAGACGATCGCCCCGCTGGCGGACAAAGCCGGCCTCACGGTCGCGCTGCTCACGGGCCGCGAGAAGGGCCGCCCGCGCGCCGAGCTGCTCGAGCGCCTGCAGTCCGGCGAGATCGATATCCTGATCGGCACGCACGCGCTGTTCCAGTCCGACGTGACGTTCAAGGACCTGGCCTTCGCCGTCATCGACGAGCAGCACCGCTTCGGCGTGCACCAGCGGCTTGCGCTGCAGACCAAGGGCGGCAAAGGCGGCGCCAACGTGCTGGTGATGACGGCGACGCCGATCCCGCGCACGCTACTGATGACGCACTACGGCGACCTCGACGTGTCGCGGCTGACCGAGAAGCCCGCCGGACGCAAGCCGATCGTCACCAAGGCGATCCCCGTGGAATTGATCGAGCGGCTGATCGAGCGGCTGCGCGTGCAGCTCGCCGAGGGCGCGCAGATCTACTGGGTGTGCCCGCTGATCGAGGGCTCCGACAAGTCCGAGCTGGCGGCGGCCGAGGAGCGGCATGCCTACCTCTGCCAGCTGTTCGGCGCGGGCAAGGTCGGCCTGCTGCACGGAGCCATGACGGGCACCGCCAAGGACCAGACCATGGCCGCCTTCCAGGCCAAGGTGCTCAAGGTGCTGGTGGCGACCACGGTGATCGAGGTCGGCGTCGACGTGCCCAACGCCAACATCATGGTGATCGAGCACGCCGAGCGCTTCGGGCTTGCGCAGCTGCACCAGCTGCGCGGGCGGGTCGGCCGCGGCACGCGCGAGAGCTTCTGCATGCTGCTCTACAAATCGCCGCTGGGCGAGAACGCGCGCCAGCGCCTGGAGATGATGGAAGCGACCGAGGACGGCTTCAAGATCGCCGAGAAGGACCTGGAGCTGAGGGGCGGCGGCGAGGTGATGGGCGCGCGCCAGAGCGGCATGCCGGAGTTCCGCATCGCCGACGTGCCGGGGTTCCAGGACCTGCTGGCGGCCGCGCGCGACGACGCGCGGCTGGTGCTCGGGCAGGACCCGCACCTCACCTCTGCGCGCGGCGAGGCGCTGAAGCTGCTGCTCTACCTGTTCGAATGCGACGAGGCCGTGCGCCTATTTCGCGCGGCGTGAGATGCGCGCTCGCTCTCAGCCCGCGTCATCTCCGCGTAGGCGGAGATCCACGCAACGCAGTCGGACGCCGTGTTGCACCGCAATTGAGTGGCGTGGGTGCCCGCCTTCGCGGGCATGACGTTGGCGTGCGACGAGGCCGTGCGGTTGTTTCGCGCGGCTTGAGGGCGGCTGCATTCCGGAAAGGCGCATACGCGAGGCCGAATGCTGCCTGCGATGGCGCACTTATCCGCTGTCCTGCAGCGGACACCCCAATTGCCCGGTCGAAGCCCTGTCGATGGACAGCAGATCGGAGTTCGAGGTGGAAAAGGGCCGCCCGCGCCCGGTGCCGGTTATCCTTTCGCAAATCCTTGCAGGCATCATCGCCATATCCGATTCATCGTCGGCCAGTCGTAGCTCGTAGTCGCCGCCGCGCGCCAACCAGCAGGATTGGTCGAACATGCTGTGCAGGCTTTCCCACGCCGTCTCCCGGCTTGGCCGGACGCCCGCTCGCTTCGGCTCGGGCGGAGGGAGCCGCGCCATTGCGCTGGCCGCGCTCGCGGGCGCCGCGCTCGCAGTCCTTTCCGCGTCGACGCAGGCCGAAGGGCGCGGGCCCTTCACGGTCCCTACGTGGGGATCAACGCCGGGGCGGCGTGGGGTCGATCGAGCTACGCGACCGACCCTGGCTGCCCTCCGTCCGCAGCCAACGCCACGTTCTGCGGCGCTGCTCCCGATGCCTCGGTCGTCAACGGCACGACCGTGGCGGCGAGCGGCACGGGCAGGCTCTCCTCCACCGGGTTCGCGGGAGGTGTCCAGGCGGGCCAAAGCTGGCAGAGCGGCGCTCTCGTCTACGGTGCCGAGGGAGATTTCGGCGCCCTCGATCTTGGCCGGTCCAGCAGCGCGACCGGGCTCTTCCCGTTCACATTCCTCGGCACTCAGTACACGCTCACGGAGAAGATGAGGGCCGACTGGCTCGCCACGATTCGAGCGCGCGTGGGCTTCGCCTGCGCGCCGAGCGTCCTTCTGTATGCGACGGGCGGGCTGGCTTTCTCGCAGTTCAAGTTCTCGAGCAGCTATAGCGACAACGCGATCAGCGCGGCTTCCCGGGCGGCACCGGCTCCGGCAGCAGGACCGAGATCAGGGCGGGCTGGGCCGCCGGCGGCGGCGTAGAGTGGCTGCTCCGCAGGAACTGGTCGATCAAGGCGGAATACCTCTACGTGGACCTCGGCTCGATGCGCGTTCCGGTCCCGACAAGCAACACGGCAGCCTTCACCCAGACCATGCAGGTCGACGCCCAGTTGACGGCGCAGATCGCGCGCCTCGGTCTCAACTACAGATTCTGAAGGGGGACCCGCACCTCGCCTCGACGCGCGGCGAGGCGCTGCGCCGAACGGTTGCGGCTCCATTCGTTCGCGTGCGATGCGGCTGTGCGCTGTTTGGCGCGGCTTGAGGGTTGCGTTCCCGGAAGCCGAGCGCCGGCTTCCCGAGCCGAAGCGAGGCTGTCCGGGATCTTGCCCCGAAGTCGTGAAAGGCCGCGCCCAGCACTCGGAGCACCTGCAGCTACGACGGCGCCGGGCAAGGCCCCGGCTCTGCGCGCCCCGATCCGACGCGGGTCGGATCGGGCGCCCAGGCCGGGGACGCAAGCGGAGAGGGTCTCGTCAGTGGCGTGGATCTCCGCCTGCGCGGAGATGACGTCTGGCGTGCGACGAGGCCGTGCGGCTGTTTCGGGCGGCTTGATGGCTGTCTAACGGGTGAGGGACTCGAAAGCGTCCGGGGCCGTGGGGGGCTTGCCGCCGTTGCGGGTCTTGGCGACGATCTCCTTGAGGCGGGCCTGCGTCTCGGGGTTCACCATGCCGGCGGAGATGATGATCTTGGCCGCGTCCTCCACGCTCATTTGGATGAGCATGACCTGACTGCGCGGCACGAAGCACACGAAGCCGGAGGGCGGCAGCATGCCGGTCGGCATGAACACGCTGATCATGTCCTCGCTCGGAAATTCCGCGGCGACCTGCTCGGCCGCCTCGCCGGTCACGAACACGATCGACCAGATGCCCTTGGAGGGAAACTCCATCAGGCCGACCTTCTGGAAGCTCTGGTTCGGCGCCGAGGCGGTGACGACGGACTCGAAGATCTGCTTGAGGCCCTGGTAGACGTTGCGCACGATCGGCATGCGCCCCAGCGCCATCTCGCCCGCGCTGATCAGCGAGCGGCCGAGCAGGTTGGCGGCGAGCGCGCCGATCAGGGTGAGCCCGACGATGGCGAACACCAGGCCGACGCCGGGGATGGGAAACGTGACGTAGTAGTCAGGATTGTAGTAGCGGGGGATATATGGCTTCACCCACGCGTCGACGATGTTGATGAAGTACCACGCGATGTAGAGCGTGATGGTGACCGGCCCCACCACGACCAGCCCCGTGAGGAAGTAGTTGCGCAGGCGCGCGCCCGCGTGCATCCGGTCCGGCTGTCCCTCGAGCGCAAGCTTGGCCAGCCCCGCCCTCAGCTCGCCGGTCTCCTCCTTGGCGAGGTCCGCCTCGAGGTTGTGGTCCTCCCCGGGCGGAGGCTTGTTGAAGTCCTGCATAGCAAAGGCTCGCTGCGGGCAGTCTGGCACCCTGGGCCGTGGCAGAGCCCAGCCAGACGGGCACCAGACTCAGTTCCAGTGCCATTGTCACATGACATGGGGATGAGGCAAGGCGGCTTGAAGTCCGTCCTTGGGCTAGGACTCGCCGCCAAGGCCCTATTTTTCCGGGCTTTTTCCGAATTGAACCGGGATTATTGCGTAACCACCAGGCAATCCAGGCCTGTGCCTTTCAGGCGGGCACAGGCGGCATTGGTCTCCGCCTGGGACGCGAACGGCCCGAGCCGGACCCGATAGAACGAGCCCATGTTGCCCACCACGGCCTGGTCGATCTCCATGGCCCGGGAGGCGAGGAGGGCACCCTGCTCGTGCCTGACCTTGGCCGCCAAGGCGTCGGCCTCGGCCTGGGTGCGCACGATGCCGACCTGGATGCGGTATTTGCCGTGTGCCTTGGCGGGAATCGCGCCGGTCTCGACGGGCGGTGCACGGGTATGAGCCTGCACGCGGGTATTGCTCGCCCAGCCGCTGCTCGCGGTCTGCTGCGGCTGGACCTCACGGCGCGCCGGTGGCGGCTGCGGCCTGGCAACCGGTGGGGCGCAACCGCGCGGCGGCGACGGGCGCGGAAGGCGGTGCGGCGGCGACAGGAGCGGGAGGCCGCGGGGGCGGCGGCGGGGAGGAGGACGAGCCGCCGAACAGGTTCTCGAACAGGTTCCAGCCGCTCGATTGCTGCGTCGGCTGGCGCGTCGTCTCGGCGCCCCAACCCGACCCTGCAGATGCGGTCTGCGTTGACGATTGGGCTTGCGGGGAGGGCGCACGAGCGGAGGCGGCCGAGGCAATAGGCTGGCCGGTCTCGCTCAGTCCCGCTTCCTTGAAGGCCGACGCTCGCTGGAGGTTGGCATCCTTGCGGTCGCCCTCGTCGAGGCCGCCCCTGAGCCACAGGGCGCTCGTCAGATCGGCGATGGCTTGCGCGGGCTTGTTCTGCCGGCGGTAGGCGATGCCGCGATAGAGCAGCGCCTTGGCCATCAGGGCGGGCGGGAGATTGCCGCGGGCGATCACGGTGCTCAGCGCGACGACGGCCTGGTCGGCCTTGCCCGCCTCGAGCTGCTTGAAGGCCGCATCGATCGTGTGCTGCGCCTCGACGGGGTCCTGCTTCTTGCTCTTGTTGCTCTTGTTCCTGGCAGCGAGCGCGCGTTCCTGCGCCTTGGATGCGGCCTCCGCGTCGCTGCCGGCCGCGCAGGCGAAGGCCAGCGTCGGCGCAACGACCGCCGCGACTACCAGCCTGCGCCAGCCTCGCGTCATCCCCTTGGTCTTCCCGTCACGTTTGCCGGACTGTGAGTTGCCTCCGCCCGACAACCTAGCCCACGATTTGCGGGAGGCAACCCGCGCGGGCTTGCTCCATTCGCCTATTCCACAGTCACCGACTTGGCCAGATTGCGCGGCTGATCCACGTCCGTGCCCATCAGCACCGCCGTATGGTAGGCGAGCAGCTGCACCGGCACGGCATAGAGCAGCGGATTGGTAAAGGGGTGCACCTTCGGCATCGGGATGTGGGCCTGCAGCGCGCAACCGGCACGCTCGGGCGGCGCATCCGAGATCATGATCAGCTTGCCGCCGCGGGCCGCCACCTCCTGCATGTTGGAGACGGTCTTCTCGAACAGCTCGTCCTGCGGGGCCACCACGATCACCGGCACGTCCTCGTCGATGAGCGCGATGGGGCCATGCTTGAGCTCGCCGGCGGCGTAGCCCTCGGCGTGGATGTAGGAGATTTCCTTGAGCTTGAGCGCGCCCTCGAGCGCCAGCGGATAGCTGATGCCGCGGCCCAGGTAGAGCACGTCCTTGGCCTTGGACAGCTCATGCGCCAGCTGCTCGTAGATCGCCTCGTTGCGCAGGAGCGTGGAGATGTGGCGCGGGATCTCGGCAAGCGCCCGGATCAGCTCCTCCTCTTGCGGCTCGCCGATGGCGCCGCGCGCCCGGCCGAGCGCGACCGTCAGGCAGGCGAGCGCGCTCAGCTGGCAGGTGAAGGCCTTGGTCGAGGCGACGCCGATCTCGGGACCGGCCAGCGTCGGCAAGACGGCCTGGGACTCGCGCGCGATCGTGGAGGTGCGCACGTTGACGATCGAGGCGATGGGCTGGCCCTGGGCTTTGCAGTAGCGCAAGGTCGCCAGCGTGTCCGCCGTCTCACCCGATTGCGAGATGAAGAGCGCCAGCCCACCCTCGGGCAGCGGCGGCTCGCGGTAGCGGAACTCGGAGGCCACATCGATCTGGACGGGGATGCGGGCGTAGCGCTCGAGCCAGTACTTGCCGACCATGCCGGCGTAGTAGGCGGTGCCGCAGGCCGAAATCGAGATCTGCGTCACGCTTGCCGGATCCAAACCCAGCTCCAGCGGCGCAACGCGCCCCTCGCCGAGATCCACGTAGTTGGCGAGCGTGTGGCCGACGACCTCGGGCTGCTCGTGGATCTCCTTGGCCATGAAGTGGCGGAAGTTGCCCTTGTCGACGAGCAGAGAGCTCGCCACCGACTTGATCGCAGGCCGCTCGACCTTGCGGCCGTCGAGGTCGAAGATCTCGGCCTTCTCGCGTGTGAGCACCGCGCAGTCGCCGTCTTCCAGGTAGGTGATCGTGTCGGTGAAGGGCGCCAGCGCGATGGCGTCGGAGCCCAGGTACATCTCGCCCTGGCCGTGACCGATGGCGAGCGGAGGCCCCTGCCGCGCGCCGATCATCAAGTTGTCCTCGCGCGCGAAGATGATGGCGAGCGCGAACGCGCCGCGCAGCCGCTGCAGGGCGGCCCTGGCCGCGTCCACCGCGGGCAGGCCCTGGTCCATGTAGTCGCTGACGAGGTGCAGGATCGTCTCGGTGTCGGTCTCCGTCTGGAAGGCGTGGCCCTTGGCGGAGAGCTCCTCGCGCAGCTCCTGGAAGTTCTCGATGATGCCGTTGTGCACGACCGCCACGCGGTCGTTCATGTGCGGATGCGCGTTGCGCTCGACGGGCTTGCCGTGCGTGGCCCAGCGCGTGTGGCCGAGCCCCGTGCGCCCCTGCAGGGGATGGTTGGAGAGTCTGATCTCGAGGTTCTTGAGCTTGCCCTCGGCGCGGCGACGATCCAGATGGCCGTTCTCGACCGTGGCGACGCCCGCGGAATCATAGCCGCGATACTCGAGCCGGCGGAGCGCGTCGACGAGATGGCCCGCCACCGCCTCCTTGCCGAGAATGCCTACGATGCCGCACATGCCCTGATGCCCCGTTGTTCCGTCGGCTGCCAACGCCCCCTTTGTTGGTAGTGCCAACGGGCTGCAACGTTCAACTCAATCTCTGTTTCGTGGTTTTTCTAGTGTCATGTCCCGGGACAAAAGGTGGCATCAGCCACTTTTCTTGCGTTTACCCATGGCCGCCCGGAACCTGGCCGCCCAGCCGGGCCGCTGCTCCTGAGTGCTGCGCTCCAGCGCCAGCGCATCGGGCGCCACGTCCTTGCTGATGACGCTGCCCGAGCCGATGTAGGCGCCGTCCCCGACCTTGACCGGGGCGACCAGCGAGGTGTTGGAGCCGACGAACGCCCCCTTGCCGACATCGGTGAAGTGCTTGTTGAACCCGTCGTAGTTGCAGAAGATGGTGCCGGCGCCGATGTTGGTGCCCTCGCCCACGCGCCCGTCGCCGATGTAGGCGAGGTGGTTGGCCTTGGCGCCGGCCTCGAGCGTGGCGTTCTTGACCTCCACGAAGTTGCCGATACGAGCGCCGGCGCCGATGTCCGTCCCCGGCCTGAAGCGCGCGAACGGCCCGACGCGGGCGCCCGCCCCGATCCGTGCACCGACGAAGTGGCAGTTGGCCATGATGTGGGCGCCGTCCTCCACCACCACGCCGGGCCCGAAGAACACGTTGGGCTCGATGACGACGTCGCGGCCGATCGTCGTGTCGAAGCTCAGCCATACCGTCTCCGGGGCCACCAAGGTGGCGCCCTGCTCCATGGCCTTGCGCCGGGCGCGCGTCTGGAACACGGCTTCGGCCGCGGCGAGCTGCTCGCGCGCGTTGATGCCGAGCGCCTCCTCCGGCGCGCAGACCACGGGTCTCGCGGCAAGCCCCTCGCGCGCGGCGATGGCGACGATATCGGTGAGGTAGTATTCGCCCCTGGCGTTGCCGTTGCCGATGCGGGACAGCAGCTCGACCAGGTTGGGAACAGCGAACGCCATGGCGCCGGCATTGCACAGGCCGACACGGCGCTCGGCAGCGTCGGCATCGGCATGCTCGCGGATGGCGGTGACGTTCCCCTGCCTGTCGAGGAGGAGCCGGCCGTAGCCGGTGGCATCGGGCGCCTCGAAGCCAAGCGCGGCGATGCGGGCACCGTCGCGCAGCGCCGCGATCAGCCGGCGCAGCGTATCGGGCAGCAGCAGCGGCGTATCGGCGAAGACGACGATGACATCGCCGTCGTGCCGCTCGAGCGCGGGGCGCGCCGCCAGCACGGCATTGCCCGTACCTGTCGGGGCCGCCTGCTCGAACACCTCGATGTCGGACGCGGCGCGACGCGCCTCCTCCCGCACGGCCTCCATGCCGGACGCCACCACCAGCGCAAGCTTGGCGTCGGGCACGGCCGATCGCGCGGTGGCGAGCACATGGGCCAGCATCGAGCGGCCGGCGATGGCATGCAGCACCTTCGGCCTGTCGGACCGCATGCGCACGCCTTTGCCGGCGGCAAGGACGACGATCAACAGGCGCTGGTCGGTCATGTCGAACTGGTCGTGTTGTAGCTGCCCGATCGGTCGCGACAGGTTTCTACGCCGACCTTGCGCCGAGTCGAACCGAGCCGCACGTCGGATCGCGCGGTGAGTCTCATACACAACAACCTATGGCACTTCGAACACAGTTCCACAATCCAGGCCAGTGGTGCTTGGGCACTCGCGTTGACCGCCCCGCCGCCCTTTGCGACGGTTCTGGACGATTCGGCTCGCGTGCTGTCCAGCGTTGCGCGGAAACTACCCCGGCTCTAGCAAACGGAGAGGCGCCCGGCCATGGCGGCACACGCTGTTCACAACCCTCGCTCAGGGCGTTTCGTAAAGGCCTACCTCCTGACCTGGGGGCTCATGGCCACGGGCGCGCTGGTCTACCTCGGCTCCCTCGCCTGGCAGCCCGACGGCGTCGGCACGACATCGCCGCAGCTGGCGGCAGCCGAGTCCCAGTCACAGCCCGACCCGGTCCTCGAGACAACCAACAGAGCGCTGGCCGAGATCGACACCGTGCAGCGCAGCGTCGGCGAGATCCAGCGGGACGTGCGCCAGCTGAAGGAGACGGTCCAGCAGCAGGAGGCGCAAGGCAAGGTGGTGCAGACGCGGCTCGACACGCTCGAGCAGCGCACAGCGCCGCCCGAGGTGCCGGTCGCTGCGGCGGTGCCGCCGGCCAAGCAGAAGGTTGCCGACAAGGCCAAGGTCCACATCCGGACAGCGGAGCCGCGGCAACCCACGCGGGTGATCACGACCATCGAGGGGCCGAAGCCTCCCGGTGAGATCGAGCCGGCGCCGATCGAGACCGGCAGCATCGCGCAGGCGCCGATCATGTTCGGCGATGCCGTGGTCACGACGGCGGGCGGCTCGGCGGTCACCACCGTGTCGGCGCCGGCGCGCGCACCCGCGAAGTCCAACAAGTATGCGGTGCAGCTCGGCGCAGGCCCGTCGCTCGATGCCATCAAGCTGAGCTGGAACCTCCTCATGGAGCGCCACGCGGGTCAGCTTGGCGCGCTGCAGCCGCACGTCGTTGCGCCCCGCAACTCGGGCGGGCTCTACCGGCTGGTCGCCGGGCCGCTGCCGAGCCGGGCGGAGGCGGATAAGGTCTGCAAGGACATGGGGGTCGGCCGCAACCGCTGCTTTGCCACCGTGCTTTCCGGCGAGCCACTGTAGAATTTCCTCTTCCCCGCTTGCGGGGTCTAACGTGGCCGCCTGCTCCGCATCAGCGAGCTTCTGCCCCTCACCCGGAAGAGGCATGGGGAGAGGGAGAAGGTTCGCGGGTCTTGTCGCGGCCTTTTCTCCGGCCTAGCTAGGGCGGAGAAAGGCTTGGCGCGTGCGGCTCTCAGACCTGACCGAGGCGACGGCGGACGCCCTCAAGAACGCGGGCGAGTTCGTCACCGGCTTTGCCACGCCGACCGTGCGCCTGGGCGTGACGGGGTTGGCGCGCTCGGGCAAGACCGTGTTCATCACGGCGCTGGTGCGCAACCTCCTCGCCGGCGGACGGCTGCCCTACTTCGGCGCCATGGCCGAGGGCCGCATCACCCGCGCCTACCTCGAGCCGCAGCCCGACGATCGCGTGCCGCGCTTCGCCTACGAGGAGCACCTGGGCCTTCTGGCCGGCGACCCGCCGCAATGGCCCGAAGGCACCAGGCGCATCAGCCAGCTGCGTGTGACGATCGAGTATGAGCCGGGCTCGGCGCTGCGGCGCGCGATCGGGCCGGGGCGGCTGCACGTCGACATCGTCGACTATCCCGGCGAGTGGCTGATCGACCTGCCGCTGCTGGAGCAGTCCTTTGCCGAATGGTCGCGCCAAGCCATCGCCGAGGCAAGCGCCCCGCATCGCGCGGCGGCGGCGGGTCCCTGGCTCGCGATGCTCTCCGAGTTGCGTGCCGATGCGCCCGCCGATGAGCTGCTGGCGCTCAAGGGCAGCGCGCTGTTCACACGCTATCTGGAAGAGGCGCGCGCCGATCCTGTGCTTTCCGCGCCCGGACCCGGCCGCTTCCTGCTGCCCGGCGATCTGGCCGGCTCGCCGCTGCTGACGTTCTTTCCGCTCGCGCCGGCCGACGGCGAGCATTACGCCCGCGGCACGCTGGGCGCCATGCTCGCGCGCCGCTTCGAGAGCTACAAGGCGCACGTCGTGAAACCGTTCTTCCGGGACCACTTCGCGCGTCTCGACCGGCAGATCGTGCTGATCGACGCGCTCTCGGCGATCAACGCCGGCGCGCAGGCGCTCGACGACCTGGAGCGCAGCATGGAAGCGATCCTCGCGTGCTTCCGGCCCGGCGCCAACACCTGGCTCTCCAGCATCCTGTCGCGCCGCATCGACCGGCTGCTGTTCGCCGCCACCAAGGCCGACCACCTGCACCACGCCAGCCACGACCGGCTCGAGGCGATCCTCCGCGTTCTGGCCGACCGGGCGATCGCGCGTGCGTCCTTCGCCGGCGCCGATGTGAAGGTGATGGCGCTCGCCGCGCTCAGGGCGACGCGCGAGGCCGAGGCGCGGCAGGGCTGGCAGCGGCTTCCCTGCATTGTCGGCGTGCCGCTGCCGGGCGAGCACCTCGGCCGCAAGGTGTTCGACGGCAAGGCGGAGGCGGCCATCTTTCCGGGCGATCTTCCCGAGGATCCGACGGCGCTCAAGGTGGCGAGGACAACCGATGCCGTTCACTTCCCGCGCTTCCGTCCACCGCGCGTGAGCCTGGAGGCGCCGTCCGGCGAGGCACCGGCGCTGCCCCACATCCGGCTCGACCGCGCCATCGAGTTCCTGCTGGGGGACCGGCTCCAATGAGTGGCCCCGAGACGCGCAAGCCGCAGGCGTTCGCGGCCGACGATCCCGCGCTCGTCGCCGAGCCGGTGCCGGAGGCGAGCGCCGGCGACGACATCGGCGCGGCGCCTGTCCCTGACACCCCGCTGGCGCGGCCGACGCTCGCCGATCTTGGCGCGCGCGGGCTGCGCTGGGGCTTGCTGCTGGTGTCGGCGCTGGCTGGTGCCGCGTTCCTTGGCGTGGTGGCGTGGTTTGCGCGGCTCGTCTCGGCCGCGCTGGTGCGGGAGGACTGGATCGGCTGGGCCACGCTGGCGCTGCTTGGGCTCGCCGCGCTCGCCGCCCTCATGCTCACCTTGCGCGAGCTTGCCGGCTTCTTCCGCCTCGCGCGGCTGGGCCGCCTCAAGGCCGATGTGGCGGCGTCCATCCGCGACCGGGACCGCAAGCGCGAGCGCAAGGCCGCGCTGCGCCTTGCCGCGCTCTATGCCGGCCGGCCGGATGCCGCCTGGAGCGTGCGGCGGTTCCGCGAGCATGCGCGCGACGTGCACGACCCGGGCGAGCTCCTGGCGCTGGCCGACCGCGATCTCGTCGCCCCGCTCGATGCGCAGGCCAAGCGCCTCATCACCCGCTCGGCCAAGCGGGTTGCGACGGTGACGGCGCTGTCGCCCATGGTGGTGATCGCGGTGGGCTTCGTGGGCGTCGAGAACCTGCGGCTGCTCCGCGCGCTGGCGGCGCTCTACGGCGGCCGGCCCGGATCGCTGGGCGCGCTCAAGCTTGCCAACCTGGTGTTTGGCCACATCGTCGCCACCGGCGGGCTTGCCATGACCGACGATCTGCTAGGCCAGTTCCTCGGCCAGGACCTGCTGCGCCGGGTGTCGCGGCGGCTCGGCGAAGGCGCCTTCAACGGCGCGCTCACCGCCCGCATCGGCATCGCCGCCATCGAGGTGATCCGTCCGCTGCCCTATCTCGCGGCGAAGCCGCCGCGCGCCCGCGACGTGCTGGGCGAGGTGCTCAAGCCGATGTTCGGGGCGGGCAAATCGTCCGCTGGCTGACTGCGTTCCCGGAAGCCGAGCATCGGCTCGCCGAGCCGGGGCGAGGCTGTCCGGGATCTACCCCCAAGCCGTCGAGCACCCAAGCCGCGGGCAGGGCCCCGGCTCTGCGCGCCCCGATCCGACACGGGTCGGATCGGACGCCCAGGCCGGGGACGCAAGCGGGGGGACGCTGGTGGATGATGGTGCGAGAGTGGCGGCCTTGTGGGCAATGGTTGGGGCTATGTGGGGCACAGGTTGGAAGGGAGTGGTCGGGGTCGGCATCTTAACGCTGACGAGAGTTATCCCCGCACCCTTTCGCGTATGGCATCCTGCGCTTGCCTCGGTTCACGAGGGGGCGCTTCTCGAGGGCGTCTCGTCAAGAACTGCGAACCGGGGGCCGCCGAGGAATGTTCCCGACCCCGGGAACCCCCTGGGGGTGACACCAGCTGGCTCGTTCTGGCCCGCGCACCCAGGATTCCTTCGACGGCAGCGGAGGCGCTCTGCGCCTTTCTTACCTAAAGAGCCGGGGTGCACAGCGCCTCCGCTCCCCTCGCCTTCTTGAAGCCTCGGGCGGAAACGCCGCGGGGATGAAGGTGCTTGCCAAGCCACCGCGATCGCTTCACCAATGCGGAGCCCCGTCAGCCCGACCCCGTCACGAGCCGCCCATGTTCGCCACCTTCTTCCACGAGCTGAAAGCCGCCAAGGTGCCCGTCACCTTGAAGGAGTACCTGACCTTGATGGAGGCGCTGGAGGCCAACCTCGCCGACCGCAACGTCGAGCACTTCTACTATCTCTCGCGCGCCGCGCTGGTGAAGGACGAGCGCCATCTCGACAAGTTCGACCAGGTGTTCGGCCACGTCTTCAAGGGCCTCGAGCTGATGAGCGAGGCCGTCGAAAAGCAGATCCCGGAGGAGTGGCTGCGCTCGCTCGCGCAGCTCTACCTGACCGAGGAGGAGAAGGCCAAGATCGAGGCGCTCGGCGGCTGGGACAAGATCATGGAGGAATTGAAGAAGCGCCTCGAGGAGCAGAAGGGCCGCCACCAGGGCGGCAAGAAGTGGATCGGCACCGGCGGCACGTCGCCTTATGGGGCCGACGGCTACAACCCCGCCGGCGTGCGTATCGGCCAGAAGCAGAACCGGCAGGGGCGCGCCATCAAGGTGTGGGACAAGCGCGAGTACAAGGACCTCGACGACACGGTCGAGCTCGGCACCCGCAATATCAAGATCGCGCTCCGCCGCTTGCGGAAGTTCGCGCGCGAGGGCGCACCCGACGAGTTCGATCTCGACACCACCATCAAGGGCACCGCGCGCAAGGGCTATCTCGACATCCACATGCGGCCCGAGCGGCGCAACACGGTCAAGGTGCTGATGTTCTTCGACATCGGCGGCTCGATGGACTGGCACATCAAGACCGCCGAGGAGCTGTTCTCGGCGACCCGCACCGAGTTCAAGCACCTGGAGTACTTCTACTTCCACAACTGCCTTTACGAGTTCGTGTGGAAGGACAACGGGCGCCGCTGGACCGAGCGCACGCCGACCTGGGAGGTGCTGCACAAGTACCCGGCCGACTACAAGGTGATCTTCGTCGGCGACGCCTCCATGAGCCCCTACGAGATCTCGGTGGCCGGCGGCTCGGTGGAGCACATGAACGAGGAGCCGGGCGCGGTGTGGCTGAACCGCGTCACCGACATCTACGAACACTGCGTTTGGTTAAACCCGGTGCCGGAGAGCCACTGGGGCTGGACGCCCTCCATCAAGATCATGCGCGATCTGGTCTCGGACCGCATGTATCCGCTCACCATCGACGGCCTCGACCGGGCCATGCGGGAGTTGATGCGGTAGGCCGCCCGATTGACGCCGGCCCGAATCTCGGCCCAATGATAGAGTATGCATCGCACTTCCATGGATCGGCTCATTCGAGGTTGGGGACTAGCCCTGCTGCTCGCCGCAACCGCGCTGCACGCGGGCTGCAGCGGCGGCGCCAGTGGGCTCACGACCGGCACGCTGCCCGCCGATGCGCCCGCCGGCGCCATCACCAACGAGCACCCCATGGCGCGGCCCATCTCAACCGCCTGGATCTCGGCCCGGGCAAAGCGGTGCGGGTTCTATTTCGACCCGGCCAAGCTGAGGAACGCCTATCTCGCCTACGAGACGCAGCACGGCGCGGCTCCCGACCAGCTCGGCAAGATCCAGAGCACCTACGATTCGACATTCAATACCATCTCCGCGCGCGTCGGCGCGGACGCCGGCTACTGCTCGGACCACAAGACGGCGGACATCAAGGCCGACCTGCAGAAGCTGCTCGCCGGTGACTTCACGCCCAACCTGCCGAAGCCCAAGCCCGACAACCCATGTGGCTTCTTCGGCTGCGCCTCATCCTCCTCGTCGGACCAGCCGTTCGGCGGCAAGGATTTCTGGAAGAAGCAGGACGACAACAAGGTCCGCTGACGGGTTGCCGCTTGGCGCTTCGGTTCGGTTTCAAGCGGGCGCCGGGCCGATCAGTTGACGCCCAGCTTCTTCTGCAGCGACGAGGACGACGTCGTATACTGGAAGAGCAGTCTCTTGCCCGGATAGATGATCCTGTAGGCCGCCTGCGCCATCAGCGCGGCCTCGTGGAAGCCCGACAGGATCAGCTTCAGCTTGCCCGGATAGGAGTTGATGTCGCCGACGGCGAAAATGCCGGCCTCGCTCGTTTGGAATTTCTCGGTGTCGACCGGGATCAGGTTCTCATTGAGGTTGAGGCCCCAGTCGGCGACGGGCCCGAGCTTCATGGTGAGACCGAAGAACGGCAGGAGCCGGCTGCAGACAACGCGCGTTTCGCCGTCCTTGGCGCGGATCGACACCGCCTCGAGCTGGCCGCCCTCGCCGTGCAGTGCGCCCATCTGCCCGATCAGCAGCGTCAACTTCTTCTCGGCCACGAGCGCGCGCATCTTCTCCACCGAATGCGGCGCGCCGCGGAACTCGTCGCGCCGATGGACGAGCGTCAGGCTCTTGGCGATCGGCTGCAGGTTGAGCGTCCAGTCGAGCGCCGAGTTGCCGCCGCCCACCACCAGCACGTCCTGCCCGCGGAAATCGTCCATGCGGCGCACGGAATAGAACACGGACTTGCCCTCGTAGGCCTCGATGCCGGGCAGCGGCGGACGCTTCGGCGTGAACGAGCCGCCGCCGGCGGCGATGATCACCACCTTGGCCAGGAACTCGGTGCCGGTGTCCGTCACCAGCCGGAACCGGCCCTCGCCTTTCCGTTCCAGCACGTCGATGCGCTGATTGAGATGGAAGGTCGCGCCGAACGGCTTGATCTGCTGCATCAGGCGGTCGGTCAGCTCCTGGCCGGTGACGATCGGCAGGCCCGGGATGTCGTAGATCGGCTTCTCGGGATAGAGCTCCGCGCACTGGCCGCCGACCTTGTCGAGGATGTCGACGACATGCGCCTTGATGTCGACGAGCCCGAGCTCGAACACGGCGAACAGGCCGACCGGCCCGGCACCGACGATCAAGGCGTCCGTCTCGATGGGCATGACGCCTGGTGCACCTTCAGCTGGCATGGTTTGGCATCCCATCCAATATCATCGGCCCACCTCTATCACTGCTTGCGGCCGGTTGCAGCCGATAGATATTGCCGCAGGGAGCAATTGGAGAAGCCGGCGTCCGAGAACATCTTCTGTAGGGCCTTCATTGCGTCGCGCCGGCTCTCCGCGACGGAGATGGCGCAGCCCTGGCTCGGACGACTGCAGCACATGACCGCAAAAACATCGTCCGCGGTGTTCGTCGACGCCGGCCCGTCGGCGCACGTCTTCGACACCCGTTTGCACGCTTCGACCGCCCGCTGCCGCGCTTGCTCTTCGGTGGCCCCCCACGCGACCGGCGAGGAACCTTCGCGGTTGGGATCGATCGCCGCCCATCGCTGCCGGCTGGGCTGCGACCAGGCGTGGACAGCCGAAAGCGCCATCAGCAGCAGGAGCGTAGCCGCCAGCGTGCGCACGATCCGCCTCGTCAGAACTGCTTCTCCGGCACGCGCACGACGAGCCCGTCGAGCGCGTCGGTGACCTTGATCTGGCAGCTCAGGCGGCTGCCCTCGCGCACATCGAAGGCGAAGTCCAGCATGTCCTCCTCCATCTCCGACGGCCCGCCGACCTTCTCCCGCCAGGCCTCGTCGACGTGCACGTGGCAGGTTGCGCAAGCGCAGGCCCCGCCGCATTCGGCTTCGATGCCCGGCACGTCGTGCTTCTTGGCCGCTTCCATGACCGTTATGCCCGGCTCGGCGTCTACGACCTGCTGGCTGCCGTCAGGCTGGATGAAGGTGATCTTGACCATGGATTGGAGAGGTCGACGCGCGGGGCCGACGCGACGTTGGAGGGGCACATGGCCGCGAGCCGGCGCGGCGCGCGGTTATTTCGATCGCGGAGTGTTAGCGGGCCAGCCCGGCGAATTCAAGCTTGGCCAGCCAATGGGAGCCATGCACGGCTCAGGCACCGGCAAACCGCCGCGCGATATAGCAACACGCTTCGTCCGCCGCCGCCGCCAGGGCGTGGATGGCCCGTTCCCGATGGCCCTCGCTCGACGCCTCGGCACACTCCACATCGAGCCTTTCCGCCATCGCCGCAAAGCGGGCCACCCGCAGCGCACCGACGGCAGCAGCCGAGCCCTTGATGGTATGGGCGGCATCCTGCCAGGCCTTGTTTGTGGCCGCGGCATCGAAGATCATCGAGGTAGCTGGAGATCATCGCGGCAAAGAGCTCCAGCACCTCTCGCTCCAGCGCGGCGTTGCCCTGGATGAAGCGGCCGAGATAGGCGTGATCGATGGGCTCGCCGGCAAGCGAATCAGCCGTGCTCTCCAACGCCGCCTTTGACCCCGTGAGCTTGCTCGCCAAACCGCGCTCTCCCATCGCGCCATCCCCCAGAGCGGCCCCCGACCGATTCTTCCGCCGTCCGAGAACGGGCATGAGCCGAACCCAGTATTCATCGTGCTTTGCTCTCGATAAACTTGGGTTAAGTGCGAAGCTTTTCGGTTGCGATGGTAAATCCTTAGCGACATCTCGGGATTCTTGCTGTCCGGGCCTATCTTTGTTTTGCCTAATTGCAAGCCTAAGCGAAGATTGCGAGGGAAAACGCGCACCGAATGGTGCCGGCCGGATCAGGCCTAACTGGCCGGCTTGTCACAGGTTTTATGGTCGGCCACCTGTGTCCAAACCGGGAAATAAGATATGTCTCGTGACTAACGGGGGTCGGCGCGCCACGTGCGGCCGGGGTTGGATCGGGGAATGGCTCACGACGGCAAGACGCAGCGCGAGGTGACGCACCGGTTGCCCGGGCCGAAAGCCGCGGGCTCGGATGCCGAGGGCCCACCCGCTCTTCCGATGCCCGAACTGTCGATCCCAACGGCCGACCAGGACGCCGGTTCGGAATCATCGCGGCGCGCGGCCAAGCGGCGCCCGGCCGGTCCAGCTCGCAGCCGTATCGCCGCCAACGACGATGCGCCCTCGATCGGCGGCCTCATCTTCTCGCTGCAGCAAAAGCCCTCCAACCAGCCGTTCAAGCTGGCGGCTGCGGCCTCCGGCGGCTGGCTCGCGGTCGGTGCGCTTCTGGGCTGGGCGCTCTCCGCCTCCGAAGGCGGCATCACCAGCACCATGATCGTGATCGTGGTGGCCACGGTGTTCCTGCCGATCGCCCTGTTCTGGTTCCTTGCCCTGCTCGCCTGGCGCACGCAGGAGCTCAAGCTCATGTCCTCGGCCATGACCGAGGTCGCGGTGCGCCTCGCCGAGCCCGATCGCTCCGCCGAGCAGTCCGCCGCCTCCCTCGGCCAAGCCGTGCGGCGCCAAGTGTCGTTCATGAACGAGGCCATCTCGCGGGCGTTGGGGCGCGCGGGCGAGCTCGAGGCGCTGGTCCACAACGAGGTCTCGGCGCTGGAGAAGTCCTACACCGACAACGAGCACAAGATTAAGGGGCTGATCTCGGAGCTCGCGGGCGAGCGCCACGCCCTGGTGAACACGACCGACAAGGTCTCCGAGACCTTGAAGACCATGGGCGGGGAAGTGCCCGCCCTGATCGACAAGCTTTCCCAGCAGCAGGTCAAGCTCGCCAAGATCATCGAGAGCGCCGGCCACAACCTGGTCGCGCTGGAGACGCAGCTCTCCACCGCCGGAGGCGTGCTGGAGCAGTCGCTCGCCACCCGCACGCAGCAGCTGCAGTCGGTGCTCGACGACTACACGGTGGCGCTCGACACCACCTTGGCCAACCGTGCCGAGGCGCTCGACGTTCAGCTGGTCGAGCGCACCCGCGCGCTCGATGCCGCCTTCTCGGAGCGGCTGGCGCTGTTCGACAAGTCGATGCTGCGCTCGACGGTTGCCATCGACAATGCCGTCAACGAGAAGGCGCGCGCGCTCTCCGTCGCCATGGAAAACCACGTGCGGTCGCTTTCCGACACGCTCGGCCGCCAAGCCACCAACCTCGACGATTCCCTGATGCACGGCATCGACGCGGTGCGCCGCACCAGCGACAACATCACCCGCCAGTCGCTCAAGGCCATCGAAGGCCTCTCCAGCCAGGCCGATCTGCTCAAGAACGCCTCGGAGAACCTGCTGGACCAGGTCTCCACCGTCACGAGCCGGTTCGACAACCAGGGCAAGTCCATCCTGCACGCGGCGGGCGAGCTCGAATCGGCCAACACGCGCATCGACACCACGCTGCAGGCCCGACACGCCGAGCTCAACGACACGCTGCACCGTCTGTCCGGCAAGGCCGACCAGCTCGGCGACGTGATGCGCGGCTACTCCGCCACCGTCGAGGGGTCCATCAGCGAAGCCGAGGGTCGCGCCCGCAGCCTGATCCAGCAGCTCGCCCAGGGCACCTCCTCCCACGCCCAGGCCGCCGTCGCCGAGATCGAACACCTCCGGGCGCAGACGGATGCCCATTCGAAGGCGGTGGTGAGCGAGTTCGAGCGTCTCAGGGCACAGACCGACGCTCAGGCCAACCGCGCGCTGGAAGACATGCGCAACCGGGTTTCGGGCGTCTCGCAGGAGGTGTCGCAGCACCTCGATTCCATCACCAACCGCTTCAGCGAGACTTCGGAGGACCTGCGCGCGAGGGCAGCGCGGACGGCCAGCGAAATGCAGACGGAGCAGGGCCGGTTTCGCGCCGAGGCCGAACGGCTGCCGATTGCCGCACGCGAGAGCGCGGATGCCATGCGCCTGGCGCTCAGCGAGCAGCTGCGCGCGCTGGAGCAGCTTTCGACCTTGTCCAAGCGCCGCGACGTCGTTCCGCCGGGGCCGCTGCCGGCCGGGGCGCCAGGCTCGCTCAGCGCCTCGTATGCGGCGCAGACCGCTCCCCCGCCCCAGCAGCAGCCCCGCTTCCGGTTCCACCGCCGCCGGCCGATATCGATGACGACGGCGAGCCCTGGTCGCTCAGCGACCTCCTGTCCCGGGCCTCTCACGACGACGACGGCACCGAGCGGCCGCCCGTCGTCGACATGGAGGTCATGGCGCGCGGGCTCGATCCCAACACGGCCGCCGCCATCTGGTCGCGCTTCCGCGCCGGGCAGCGCGGCATCATGGTGCGCAGCATCTACACGGCAGAGGGTCGCGCAGCCTTCGACGACGTGAGCGAGCGCTACAAGACCAGCATGGACGTGCGCCGCACCGTCGACCGCTTCCTCGCCAACTACGAGAGCATGATCCGCGATCTGGAGCAGAAATTCCCGTCCGGCCGCACCGTGCACGATCACCTCATCTCGGATGCCGGCCGCGTCTATCTCCTGCTGGCCCATGCGAGCGGCCGCCTGCGCTGACGGCCAGGCAAAGCGGCAAGAGCGACGACCCATGGCGCTCACGATCACGGCCGCCGTCGAGACATGGCCGATCGCCGGCACCTTCACGATCGCGCGCGGCGCCAAGCGCGAGGCGACCGTGATCGTGGCCCACGTCAGCGATGGCACGGTGACGGGTCGCGGCGAGTGCGTGCCCTACGCCCGCTACGGCGAGACCGTGGACGGTGTGCGCGACGCGATCCTCGCCATGCAAGGCACGCTATCGGACCGCGCGAGCCTGCAGGAACAGTTGCCGGCCGGGGCCGCACGCAACGCGCTCGACTGCGCGCTTTGGGATTACGAGGCAAAGCGCCGGAGCACGAGTGCTGCAGCGCTCGCCGGTTTG
The DNA here is from genome assembly GCA_963797005.1 of uncultured Alphaproteobacteria bacterium. Classification (GTDB taxonomy): domain Bacteria; phylum Pseudomonadota; class Alphaproteobacteria; order Rhizobiales; family Hyphomicrobiaceae; genus AWTP1-13. The sequence goes on along the minus strand of CAWCOF010000003.1, from coordinate 48,830 downwards.
GCGCCCCTGCGACCGCTGCTGACGGCCTACACCATCAGTCTGGACGAGCCTCGAGCCATGGCCGCGAAGGCGCAGCAGCGGCGGCCACCATGCCGCTCCTGAAGCTCAAGTTGGGCGGCGCAGGCGACACCGAGCGCCTTTCCGCGGTCCGCGCGGCCTGCCCCAGCGTGCGCCTGATTGCCGACGCCAACGAATCCTGGACGCCGGCGATGCTGCCGGAGCTGATGGGCGTCGCCGCCGAGGTGCGCCTCGAGTTGATCGAACAGCCGCTGCCGGCCGACGACGATGCCGCGCTCGCGCAAGTGCCGCGTCTCGTCCCGGTCTGCGCCGACGAATCCTTGCATACGCGCGCCGATCTCAGACGCCTCGCTGGCCGCTACGACGCCATCAACATCAAGCTCGACAAGGCCGGCGGCCTGACCGAGGCACTGGCGCTCGCAGTCGAGGCCCGCGCCCGGGGCTTCAAGATCATGACGGGCTGCATGGTGGCGACGTCGCTCGCCATGGCCCCGGCCGTGCTCGTCGCCCAAGGCGCCGACTGGGTCGATCTCGACGGGCCCCTGCTGCTTGCCCGCGACCGCACGCCCCCGCTTGCCTACGAGGGCGCGCTGGTCCGGCCGCCCGGGCCTCGGCTCTGGGGCTGAGGGCGCCCGTCGTCAGAGGCGGAATCGATCCGGTGCGCCAGGGTCTGCGGCACGTCAAAGGCTGGGTCTCGGGCTCCGCCGGAGCGCATAGCCCGCCGCTAGAGCAGCCGCCGCGATAAGCGCCATCGCCCAATAGCCGCGACCAGCGTAGGCCGCATAGAGCGGTCCCGAGATCAGCATGGCACTACCCATGGCGATCCCGCCTGTGACCGAGGCATAGAGCGACTGCGCGGTGCCGGCCTGCACTTCCGGCACGGTCTCGCTGATGAAGTGCATGGCACCGAGATGTGTGGCGCCGAAGGTCAGCCCGTGCAGCACCTGCAGCGGCAGCAGCAACGCAAGCGGCGGGTCGAACCCCATCGCCAGCCAGCGCAACAGGGCGGCCGCGGCCCCCATCAGGATCAGCGCGCGTGCGCCGATGCGCTGGAACACATCGCGTGAGAAGGCGAAGAGGACGATCTCGGAAATGACGCCCACGGCCCACAGCGCGCCCGCCCAGCCGGTCGATATGCCGAGCGTCCGCCAATGCAGCGTGCCGAAGGTATAGAACATGGCGTGGGCGGCCTGTGTCGCACCCACGGTCAGCAGAAACAACAGGAACGTCCGCGAGCCGAGCAACCCCAGCGCGGCGGCTGGCGAAAGCCGCGGCGGACTGGTCGCTGCCTTCAGCCGGCCTAGTCCGATGGGTCGCGCGAGCGCATGCGCGGCAAGCGCCGTCAATGCGCCGCCGCCAACCACCAGCCAGATGGCGGACGCGGGGCCGACCCAGGCCACGATCCAGCCGCCGGCAAGCGTGGCTGCAATGAAGCTGAGCGAACCCCACAGCCGCATGCGCCCGTAGTCGAGGCCTGCTGCCCGCACCCCGCCCATCGCCACCGTTTCCGTGAGGGGCATGATGGTGGTCCAGGCCAGCGCGAACAGGAGCGTGCAAACGAAGACCAGCCAGAAGCCGCGCGCCTGGGCGAGCGCGAGCAGCGCCAGCAGTCCCGCCCACGACAGAGCGATGAGAAACCTGCGATGATCCCCGGCGCGGTCGGCGGCCAACCCGATCACGGGCGTCACGGCGACGCGAACCAGCAGCGGCACCGCCATGACGGCCGCGATCTCGCGGCTGCTCAGGCCCGCCCAATCGAGCCAGATCGGCAGGTAGGGAAGTTGAGCACCCGCGACCATGAAGATGGCCGCAAACAGCACCGAGACGCGCACCGCAAAGTTGCGCCGCTCGCGCGCCGCCTCTGCCGCGCTCATGCCGCCTGACGCGGGCCCTGGATGATTTCGGCGAACAGGGCCGGGTCGATATTGCCGCCCGACAGAATGGCTGCCACCGTCTTGCCTTTCAGCGGCAGCTTGCCGGCAAGGATGGCGGCAAGCGACACCGCGCCGCCCGGCTCGAGCACCAGCTTCAACTCCTCGAAGGCGAAACGCACGGCCGTCTTGGCCTCTTCATCCGTCACGACCAGCCCACCGGCAAGGTTGCGCTTGGCCACCTCGAAGGTGAGCTTGCCCGGCGTGTTCGACATCAGCGCGTCGCAGATGGAGCCCGACAGGGCCGCGTTCCTCTGCCGCTCGCCGTGCACGAGCGACCGCGCCAGATCGTCGAAACCCTCGGGCTCGACGCTGTAGATGACGGCCGTTGGGCACTTCTCCTTGACCGCGATCGAGACACCGCTGATGAGGCCGCCGCCCGATACGCCCACCAGCACGATGTCGGGGGTGGCGCCGATCGCCTCGGCCTGCTCCATCATCTCCAGGCCCGCGGTGCCCTGGCCGGCAATCACGTCGGGATCGTCGAAGGGATGGACGTAGGCAGCGTTGCGCTTGTCGCAGAGATCGCGGGCAATCGCGTCGCGATCCTCCGTGGTGCGGTCGTACGGGACCACCTCGGCCCCGAACGCCTTCGTGCGCGCAATCTTCAGCCGCGGCGCGTCGGACGGCATGACGATCGTCGACTTGAGGCCCATGATGGTGGCGGCCGCGGCCACACCCTGCGCGTGATTGCCCGAGGAACACGCCACCACGCCGCCGGGATAGGCCGCCTTGTCCAGCTGCGCGATCTTGTTGTAGGCGCCGCGGAACTTGAAGGCGCCGACCCGCTGCAGGTTCTCCGCCTTCAGCAGCACGCGGCCACCGGTCAGCGCGTTCAGCGCGGGATGCTCGATGAGGGGCGTGCGGCAGGCAAGCGTGGCGAGCCGGCGGCGCGCCGCCAGCAGGTCGCCGAACGTCGGCAGCGGCGTGGCCATGGGAGACCTCCGGGAGGGGGGCGTTGCAGCCACTTCACAAGCGCCAGCCGGCGAGGCCTGTCAATGGCGCGCACACAAGAAAAAACCGGTCCGGACGAACCGGACCGGCTTTCTGCTGAGCTCGGCTCCTCGTCCGCAGACGACGAGAGGCCTGCTCTCCCCCATCTGAGCCGCGCTTTACGCGGTATGACGAGATCACTCCCATCGTCGCGCGAAGGTTCGTCCCGCGGCTCGTCCCTCACCGCAGACTTTGTCCCAAATTCCACCGACGCGATCAATTCGGGCCGGGTTGATCCTGACCGCACCGTGGCCTGCCCGCCACATCCAGCTGCGGCCCTCCCGCCGTGCGCGCATCCGCCTTGCCGACGATGAAGAGAGGCGCCCCGCCGGTCCTCGACGCAAAGGGCGCCTTCAGCAGCTCACGCGGCGCCTGCTCGGCTGCTCAGCACTTGCCAAGCCCGATCGATACAAGGCTGACGTCGAGGCCTTTTGGCGCAATGCTGATCGACTGCTTGCACGCCGAGAGGCTGACGTTCATGGCGGCCGTGAAGCTGGCGCCCCGGATCGACAGCACAAAGTCGCTCCCTGTGTAGCGTCCGCTCACCTCGCCGGTCGCCGCATAGGTCTTCTCCTCCCAGCTTCCGGTCACCTGCTCGCCCCTTACGCGCAAGTCAGCCGTGGCGTCGATCTTGTAGTCCGCGCTGGCGCAGCGGATGCTTTGCCGGATCTCGCCGCCGCCGTCGTCGACCTTGTAGATCACGACGCATTTCACCCGCTCAGTGTTGCCGCCGGAGAGCGTGATGGAGCCCACCCCCGTCCAATAGCCGGCGATCTCGCCGAGCGGGCCCGCTCCGGCCGGCCACGCAACCGTACACAAGACAAGGCAACTCGCCGCCGCGATCATTTTCATGGAGAGCACCGATCAGGATCTCTGCCACGGGCCGGTTCGGCGCCCGCGACGACCTTGGGTCTATCCGCCGATCGCGTCAGGCTGGTGGCGGACCGCGGCGGATGGCGAAGAGGTGGTCGACCGGGCCTCGTCCTTTTCCGATCCGCAGCGTGCGCCCGTGCGTAAGCGCTTCCCAAACGAACGTCTTTGCGCGTCCCACAGCCTCTCTCAGGTCCGTGCCCTGGGCCATCAATGCCGCAATCGCCGCCGACAGGGTGCAACCGGTGCCGTGGGTGTGGGGCGTGTCGACCCGCGGAAGCTCGAAGCGCTCGACGCCGACGCCGTCGCAGAGGATATCGACGGCGCTCTTCCCACCGCCGTGCCCGCCCTTGACGAGCACCGCCTTGCACCCCAGCGCCAGAAGTGCCTCCCCCTGCGCCACGGCTTCGCTCTCGCTCGCGGCCAGCTTGGCGCCCAGCAGCCAGGCTGCTTCCGCCAGGTTGGGCGTGATGACGGCAGCAAGCGGGATCAGCTCGCGCTTGACGGCTTCGACCGCTTCGGGCGCCAGGAGCACGTCGCCGCTCGTCGCCACCATGACGGGATCGACCACCAGCGGACGTGAAGGAGCAGCGCGCAACATCCGGGCGACCGCTTCGACGATCTCGGCGTTGGCCAGCATGCCCGTCTTGACCGCACCGATGGCGAGATCGCTCAGCACTGCTTCTATCTGCTTGAACACGAACGATGCCGCCACCGGCTCCACAGCCGTCACGCCTCGCGTGTTCTGCGCGGTCAGCGCCGTGATCACCGCCGCGCCATAGACGCCGAACGCCGTGAACGTCTTGAGATCGGCCTGGATGCCGGCACCGCCCGAGCTGTCCGACCCGGCAATGGTGAGCGCGATTGCCGGCTGGCCCGCGTGGCTCCCGCCGCTCACCGCCCGGCCCCTTCGTTCAGAATGTCGGTCTGCAATCCCTTCGGCGTGAAGATCTCCTCGATGGTGGACAGCACCGGCACGTTATCGATCAGCCACTGTCCAAACCAATTGAGCGACCCTGTCAGGATGAGCAGGCCGGCAACGATCAGCAGCACCCCCATTGCCATCTCCACACGGCCCAGATGCCGGCGGAAGCGCTGCAGAAATGCGACGAACGGGCCGATGGCCATGGCGGCCAGGATGAAGGGAATGCCGAGCCCCAGGGAGTAGACGAGCAGCAGGCGCACGCCGGCGCCGAGGCTCGCCTCGTTGGCGGCGAGCGTCAGCACGGTGGCCAGCACCGGCCCGATGCACGGCGTCCAGCCGAAGGCGAAGGCGAGCCCCATGATGAAAGCACCCGCCAGGCTGGCGCCTTGCGTGTGGGAATGGAAGCGAGCCTGCCGGTAGAGCAGATCGATGCGCAGGAGCCCCAGGAAGTGCAGTCCGAACCCGATGATGATGAGGCCGGCAATGAAGGACAGCGTGGCCTTGTGCACCTGGATCCACTGCCCCAGCACGGAAGCGCCGGCGCCAAGCCCGACGAACACGGTCGTGAAGCCCAGCACGAAGAAGACAGATGCCAGCACGACCCGCCGCCACAGGTGCGGATCGATGCGGTTCTCACTCGTCATCTGCTCGATGGTGGTGCCGCCCAGGTAGCTCAGGTAAGGCGGCACCAGCGGCAGAACGCACGGCGACAGGAAGCTGACGAGACCCGCCAGCGCCACGCCGAGATGGATGTAGACCTGGGTCAGCATGCCTTCGCTTGCCGAAGTGACACCGTCCTTAGCCGCTGGCGCGCATGACCTCGGCGGCCCGCCGCACAGCCCTCGAAATTGTCGGGCGGCAAGCTCCCGGATAGGCGCTTCCCGCCGCATCTCGCGCAGGCGTTACGGATCTGGCCGGGGAAGTCGATCTCGGGGCTCCGCTTTTCTCTCGCAAGGAATAGGTGCGGCCACCGCCTGCCAGTGTCAATGGCGCAGCGGTGAGGGGCCCATCGGTCGCATCCAGGTTTCGGGCGATCATCCAGCAGCCCGGGTAAGCGCGGCGATGCCGGGAAGCGTGCGGCCCTCCAGCCATTCGAGGAAGGCGCCGCCCGCCGTCGAGACATACGTCAACCGGTCCGTGACGCCGGCCGCGTTCAGCGCGGCAACCGTGTCACCGCCGCCCGCCACCGATACGAGCTTACCGCCCGTCGTCAGCCGTGCCACCTCTCGCGCCAGGCCGAACGTGCCTTCGCCGAACGGCGCAATCTCGAACGCGCCGAGGGGGCCATTCCAGACGAGCGTCTTGCATCGGCCGATCACGTCGCTGTAGTGCCCCACCGTCTTCGGTCCAACGTCGAGGATCATGCGGTCGGCCGGCACGTCCAGGGTCCCAACGGTATCCGCCTTGGCACCGGCCTCGAGCTTGGCCGCCACGACCACGTCGTGCGGCAGCACAACCTCGCAGTGGCGCAGCTTGGCGGCATGCATGATCTCGAGCGCCGTCTTGGCGAAGTCAGGCTCGGCCAGGGACTTGCCGACGTTGACACCCTCGGCAAGCAGGAACGTGTTGGCCATGGCCCCGCCGATGATCAACCGATCGACCTTGCCGACGAGATTGTTGAGCAGCTCGATCTTGGTCGAAACCTTCGCCCCGCCGATCACGGCGGCGGTGGGACGCTCGGGGCTGTCGAGCACCCGCCTCAGCGCCTCGACCTCCTCCATCAGCAGCGGTCCGGCATAGGAGGGCAATAGGCGCGTTATGGCATCGGTCGAGGCATGGGCGCGATGCGCCGTAGAGAAGGCATCGCTCACGAAGATATCCGCCAGCTGGGCGAGCTGCCGGGCGAAGGCGGCATCGTTCTTCTCCTCGCCCGCATGAAAGCGCAGGTTCTCGAGCACCGCGACCGCGCCCGGCTGCAGCGCAGCGACCGCCTGCTCCGCCGGCGCGCCCACGCAGTCCGCGGCGAACACGATTGCCCGGCCCAGGATCTCTCCCAGCTTGTCGGCCACCGGCTCGAGGCTGAACTGGGGATCCGCCTTACCCTTTGGCCGTCCGAAGTGCGAGATGACAACGATGCGCGCGCCGCGCCGCGCCAGGTCCTGCAATCCGGGCACCAGCCGCTCCAGCCGCGTCGCGTCCGCGACCTTGCCGTCCTTCATCGGCACGTTGAGGTCGGCGCGCACGAGCACGCGCTTCCCCTGAAGGTCCAGGCCCGCCGTGGTCTCGAGCTTGCCGAGGTTCATCAATCAATCCGTAGATTTCTAATCCCACAGCGACAGGCGCGACCGGAACCGGCACCAACATCTCGCGGTGTGGTATTTCGCTGCGGTTGTTGGCTCTCCGCGCAAGCGCATGCCGAGCGCTACAGCACTACGCGGACGCTACCAGCTTGCGGGCCGCGTCGGCAACCTTGGCGGGCGTAATGCCGAAGTGCTCAAAGAGTTTGACGGCCGGCGCCGAGGCGCCGAAGCCTTGCATGCCGATGAAGGCCCCATGGTCGCCGAGCCAGCGCTCCCAGCCAAACGCAACGGCCGCCTCGATCCCGACGCGAGGCGCACTGCCCAGAACGCTTGCGCGATAAGCAGCCGGTTGGGCGGCGAACAGCTCCCAGCAAGGCATCGAGACGACGGCGGCCGTAACTCCGTTCGAACCTAGAAGCTCCCGCGCCTCCATGGCGACCCCGACTTCCGAGCCGGTGGCGAGCAGGGTCACATCGCGTTTTCCTCCTACCGCCTCCGCCAGGACATAGGCACCCTTGGCCGAGTGGTTCTCCGCATCCCTCCCTGTTCTCAGCGCCGGCACCGCCTGCCGGGTCAGAGCAAGGATCGACGGCGTGCCCTTGGACTTGAGCGCCAGCTCCCAGCACTCCGCCACCTCGACCGGGTCAGCCGGCCGGAACACATTGAGGTTCGGAATGGTCCGCAGGCTCGCCAAGTGCTCGACCGGCTGGTGGGTCGGTCCGTCCTCGCCGAGCCCGATCGAGTCGTGGGTCATCACATAGATCACCCGCTGTCCCATCAGCGCCGAGAGCCGGATCGCGGGCCGGCAGTAGTCGGTGAAAACAAGGAACGTCCCGCCGTAGGGCACGACACCGCCATGCAGCGCCATGCCGTTCATGGCTGCTGCCATGGCATGCTCGCGCACGCCATAGTGGATGTAGTTGCCGCCGAAGCTGCCCGCGGCGATGGCGGCATGATGCTTGGTGCGCGTGCCGTTGGAGCCCGTCAGGTCCGCCGAACCGCCAATGAGGCACGGAACCGCCGGCACCAGCTTCTCCAGCACCTTCTGCGAGGCGACGCGCGTCGCGATCTTCGGCGGCGACGCCACGAATTCTCCCTTGATCTCGGCGACGGCGTTCGCGACGGCCTCCATCGCGCCGCCATCGAGGGGATCGCCGAGCGCCGCCCGCTTGGCCGGGTCGAGCTTGGCCGCGCGCTGCTCCCAGACTTGGCGTTGCGCCGCCCCTCTCGCCCCCGCCGTGCGCCAGGCGGCGAGCACCGATGACGGCACCTCGAAGGGCGCATGTACCCAGCCGAGCTTCTCCCGCGCGCCCTTGATCTCGTCGGCGCCGAGCGGCTCGCCATGGGTCGAGGCCTTGCCTTGCTTCGACGGAGCGCCGTAACCGATGACCGTCTTGCAGGCGATCAGCGTCGGCCGGTCGGAGCTCCGCGCGCCCTCGATGGCAATGGCGATAGCACCGGGATCGTGGCCATCGATCCAGACCGCGTTCCAGCCCGAAGCGCGGAACCGCGCGATCTGGTCGTCGGAGACGGCCAGCGCGGTCGGTCCATCGATCGAGATCTGGTTGTCGTCGTAGAGCACGATCAGCTTGTTGAGCTTGAGGTGGCCGGCAAGCGAAATGGCCTCGTGACTGATGCCTTCCATCAGGCAGCCGTCGCCGGCAATCACATAGGTGTGGTGGTCGACGACGGCGTCGCCTAGCCGCGCATTGAGCAGGCGCTCGGCCAGCGCCATGCCGACGGCGTTGGCGAGGCCCTGTCCGAGCGGGCCCGTGGTCGTCTCGATCCCGGGCGCGTGGCCATACTCCGGATGTCCCGCCGTCTTGGAGCCGAGCTGCCGGAAGCTGGCGAGCTCCTCCATCGTCATGCCCGGATAGCCGGTGAGGTGCAGCAGCGCGTAGAGCAGCATCGAGCCGTGGCCGGCGGAGAGCACGAACCGGTCGCGGTCGGGCCAGTCCGGCGCAGATGCATCAAACTTGAGGAAGCGCGTGAACAGGACGGTCGCCACGTCGGCCATGCCCATCGGCATGCCCGGATGGCCGGACTTGGCCTTCTCCACGGCGTCCATGGCCAGCGCCCGGATGGCGTTTGCCATGTCCTTGTGCGCTACGGCCTGCTCCTCGCTCATTCTCACCGCCGGATTTGCCATGGCTGCCCCCGCCTTGCTGGCGCAATTCCCCCGCGCGCAGCATTAGCCGTGCGGACCTGGCGCGTCTACCCGCCACGCCCTCCACATCGGCGCGCTATGCACAGGACCGACCGGGCAACCGACCTTTGGTGGACAGCGCTGCCTCATCGAGGCAGATCGGACCCTACGATGCGTGCCCCTTCACGACCCGATCGATCGCCATCAGCTCGCGCAGCAGCCCCTCGAGCTCCTTGAGCGGCACCATGTTGGGTCCGTCGGAGGGCGCGTTGTCCGGGTCCTGGTGCGTCTCGATGAAAACGCCGGCCACGCCCACCGCCACGGCCGCCCGCGCCAGCACCGGCACGAACGCACGGTCGCCGCCCGAGGCCGTGCCCTGCCCGCCCGGCTGCTGCACGGCGTGCGTGGCATCGAAGATCACCGGGCAGCCGATGCGGGCCATGATCGGCAGCGAGCGCATGTCGACGACCAGCGTGTTGTAGCCGAAGGAGGCGCCGCGCTCGGTCACCAGCACGTTCGGGTTGCCGCTCTCCGTGATCTTGGCGACGACGTTCTTCATGTCCCACGGTGCAAGGAACTGGCCCTTTTTCACCTTGACCGCGCGCCCCGTCTTCGCCGCCGCCACCAGCAGGTCGGTCTGCCGGCAGAGGAACGCCGGGATCTGCAGCACGTCGACGGCCTCCGCTACGCGCGCGCACTGCCCCGCCTCGTGCACGTCGGTGACGACGGGCAGCCCGAGGCTGTCGCGGATCTCGGCCAATATCGGCAGCGCACCATCGAGGCCGATGCCGCGCTCAGCCGTCAGCGAGGTGCGGTTGGCCTTGTCGAACGACGTCTTGTAGACGAGCCCGATGCCGAGCCGGCCGGCGATCTCCTTCAGCGCCGTCGCCATCTCGAGGGCATGCGCGCGGCTCTCCATCTGGCAGGGTCCGGCAAACAGCGCCAGCGGGCGATCGTTGGCAAACGTCACGCCGCCGACGGTGACCGCGCGGTTGGGTTTGTCTGATCGCAGGTTCATGCTGGCATTGTAGCGCACGTTCTGCCTTGTGGCGGCCCCGCTTGCGCGGGATCAACAGCCGATCCGGTTGCGGCAAGCGCGCTCACCGCGGACCGCTGCGCACGGGCTTGGCGCCCTTCCCGGCGTTCGCGGCGTAGCGCGGCAAATGATCGCTCACCTCGAACCACGAGAGCTGCTCGGCGACATTGGCGTGCCCCGTCGGAGCCCACTGCGTCGGGTCGGCCAACGTGCCGTGGAAGAGGTGCACCTCACCCGGCCAGCGGGATCCAGCGTAGGCGATCGGCGAGCCGCAGGTGGCGCAGAAGTAGCGCTTAACGCCCGGCGAGGATTCGTAGATGGAAGGCTCACCCTTGAGATAGTGGAACTGCTCCAGCCGCACGCCGACATAGGTCGCCACGGGTGAGGACACCGCCCGTCGGCAGCTCTCGCAATGGCAGTGCATCACCCACTTCGGGGCACCGTCGAACTCGTACTCGATCGCCCGGCACTGGCAGTGGCCCTTGGTCGTCATAGGTTTTTCCTGAACAAACTCAGCTTCGATATACTCTATCTCTCCAAGGGGTTCTCGCGCCAGCCATAGGCCGCCGCGTCCTTTCCAGGCAGCGCTCAGTGGCAGGACGAGAGGGGTGGCCGAGACGCCAAGCCGCCATCCCGGCCATGCGGCGCTGGCGCGCACCCAACCCACATTTGAGTTGTGCGTTTGGCCCGAAAAGGCTTGTATTCTTGCGTTTTCGCGTATGTAACTCGCCTTTTCAATGATCCACGAGAGGGACCCCCCATGGCCAGCACCACCTCCTCCGCGCCCAAGGTCGAGACCGTCACGCTGAAGCATCTCGCCGAGACGCTGTCCGATACGCACGAGCTGCCGAAGAAGCAGGTCGTGTCCATGCTCGAGGACATGGTTTCGACAGTCACCAAGCACCTCAAGCGCGGCGCGCGCATCCGCATCGGCGGCCTCGGCATTCTGCAGGTGCGCAAGCGCGCCGCGCGCATGGGCCGCAACCCCGCGACCGGCGAAGCCATCAAGATCAAGGCAAGCAAGAAGATTGCTTTCCGCGCCGCCAAGGACCTCAAAGAGGCAATCTGACGGGCGCGCAGCAAGCACTGATCAGACAATCACCGGGCTGCGGTCGAAAGACCGCAGCCCAGTGCATTTGCGTCGATACGGCGACCGCCTACTTGAGTGGTGAATGCGCCGCCGGCAGCATGATCGTCGAATGCAACTCCTCGAGCAGGCCGGCGCCGACCTTCAGGAACTCCTGCCAACCCGGGTCTTTCATCGCGGCACCGCGTGCCGCCGCGCGCGCATTGAGGTCTGCATAGGCCCAGATGTGGCAGACCTCGTTGGGCTGCGGCGCCTCCGTGAGCCATAGACCGACGATCTTGGAATACTTTTCGCGCACCTCGAGCGCCTTGGCGAAGGCCTCGACCCACTTCCGAGCCGCGCCGGGCTGGGCGCGGTAGTTGCGAAACTCATAGACGTTGCCGGTCGAAGCCGGTGCCACGGGGCCCTTGATCGCGCTCATCAACCGGACCTCCTGGCGCAGGAGATGGGGACGCGTCAGCGGCAGGTACTCGTTGGTCCAGCGCGGGTTCTTGGAAAGCTCGGCTCTCAGACGAGCGCGCTCGTTGAGATCGGTGTAGCTCCACAGATGCATGACCTGGTTGAGCGGCCCGATGTCGGTAACCCAGTAGCCCTCGAGCTTGCCGTAGTTGTCGCCGCGAATGCTGCGCGAGACGGTAGCGGCGTTGTTGGCCACGTCCTGCACGGTCCCCTGCCTTACGGTGTAGGTTCTAAGCTCGTAGATCATGGATCTCCTCCGCCGGCTGCCGGCTCTCGACGCGTCTCCACCCAAACTCTAGCAGGGCTTTGCGCGACGATAAACGTGGCCGACGACGGACGCGCGGAAACGCAAAGCGGCCCGGTCGCAATGACCGGGCCGCCGCGATCCGATGAAGAAAGCCTGGCCGTCGCCTCAGTTGCCGAACAGGGCGCTGAACAGGTCGTTGTTCGTCTGCTTGTAGTAGCCCTTCTGCGGTGGCCTCGCCTGCGCCACCTCCGGCGGTGCCGAAGTGCTCGGCTCGAGCGGGAGCGGCCGTCCCGCCAGCGCCGCAGCAAGCCGCCTGTCGTGGCCGTAGACGTCGCCGAAGTGCTGCACGGTCCCGTCCTCCTCGACCACGGCGGTGAAATAGGCCACGTGCACCGGGATCTGCTTATCGAGCTCCACCTGGTTGTTGTAGCCCTGCGCCAGGAGACCCTGCACGTGAGCGGCTGACCAGCCCTTGTCCTCCTGGAGCAGGACTTCGGCCAGGCGACCCGGGTTGTGCACGCGGATGCAGCCGTGGCTGAAGGTGCGCACCTGCTTCTCGAACAGCTCGCGCTGCGGGGTGTCGTGCATGTAGATGTCGTGCTTGTTGGGGAAGCGGAACTTGACGATGCCCAGCACGTTGGAGGCGCCCGCCGGCTGGATGAAGGTGAAGCGGCGGATATCGACCTGGTTCCAATCGATCGCCGAAGCGTCAACCGGGCGGCCGTTGTAGCTGACCTTGAGGTTGTGACGCTCGAGGACCCTCGTGTCCGTGCCGCCGAACAAGCTGAAGAAGCCGTCGCCGGCGCTCGGCCGCAAATAGGGCAGGATCTCCTTCACCTTGATGGAGTCGGGCACGCCCCACTCGGGGTGGAACACGACGTAGCGCATATTGGCCGAGAAGAGGACCGTCTGCGTCTCGGGCTTGCCGACAATGATCTTGGCCGAATGGATGACCTGGCCGCCCTTCAGCACGCGCGTCTTGAACTCGGGGATGTTGTCCCAGACGTAGAACTCCCCGAGGTTCTCGGGCATCCAGCGCCAACGCTCCATGTTGAGGACCAGGCGTTGGATCTCCGAGCCGGCGAGCGCCGGCTTCTCCTCGCCGTTGAGCACCGCTCTCGTATGGCGCCCGACCATCCCATCCGGGTTCAGCTTGTTGGTGCGCTGAAAGTCGACCACCGCCTGCTGCAGAGCCGGGTCGTACATCGTGTCGTGACCCGCTTCCGTCGTCACCTTGAGACGGCGGCGCAGCAGCGCCACGTCGGGGTGGTCCATGCCGAGCTTGAGCAGCGGGCCATCAGGCAGCCGCACTTTCTGTTCCGCCTTGGGTTGCGGACGAGCCACTTCTGCCCGCGCCTTGAGCAGCGCTTGGCGGAGACCTTGGAATTGCGGGTGCTTGGGGTGCAGCGACTGCAGATAGGCGCCCGGCGCGTCGGTCGCAGCCACCGCCGCCAGCACGACCTTCGGCTCGACCAAGGTCGGTCCCTGATCGATGTAGCGGCTGATCTGGCGCGGGTCCAAGCGGCCGCCGCGCGCATACCGGGCATACTTCAGCACGGCGAGCCCAAGCTCGATCTCGGCGTCGGCGAGAGCTTCCGGCGTCGGCTGGGTCGCGTCGAGCTGCGGCAGCTGGAAGTCGCGGGCGTTCAGCCCCCAGTCATCGGCCTTGGCGATCTCGGCCATCGCATCGCGCGCCCGCGGCGCAAACCCATCCTTGGTCGCCCACACGAGCCCGCCCGTGTACTCCCCGTAGAACGCGGCCATTGCCGCCCGATCGCCGCGGTCGACGTCGCCGCGCGGCGGCTCGGCGAGCTTCTGCCGCACCAGCGCCAGCATCGGGTCGACCGGGGCCGGGGGCGGTTGTACAGCAGCGGCCGACGCCTCGGCCCCCTGCTGTGTGGCAGCGGGCTTCTCGGCTTCGGATTGCGTAGCAGCCGGCTTCTCGACTCCGGACAGCGCGGTGGCCGGCTTTGCGGCTTCGGCCGTCGTTTGTGCCCTCGCCGGCAAAGCTGCCGCCAGGACTAACGCAACCACCACCGAGCTAACGCAGGGGGACATCTTGAGCATCGGGTCAACTCTCCACTTGGCGGGCAAAGCTAGCGAGCGATGCCGGGCCTGGCCAGGGTCGGGTGGCAAAACCTGCATGGTTAACGGCAAGGACTGGCAACAAAGCCACAGCCAACGCGGATGAGCTCGGGCCCTCGCCATTGCGGAAGCTCATTGTGGCGATTTTCGTTCCCAATTCATAAAGGACCGTTACCGGCCGTCTCGATGCGGGACAGCGGCGCTCTCTGCGATGCACGCGGACAAATCTCCTTTCTCTCACAACGGCCAAACGTTGCGAGCTAACAACACGACTTGGTTATGTTTTCTGCAGCGCACATGGCGGTTGCCGCTCAATTCTCCCTATGATAGCGATGCTTAGCCAGGGGGCTGGTGTGACGGGGTAGCGTATGTGGGTCGTCCGGCCCTTGCTGGCGTTTCTTTCGGCTGCACTTTTCAGCGCGTCGTCGCTTGCAGCCACGATAAACGCGACGCAAGGCCAAGTGTTGGTCAATCAAGGTTCGGGCTACCTGCAGGTGGTCGGGGGGATTGATGCTGGCCCGGGCGCGACGGTTGTCGTGAACCCTGGAGGAAGCGCCCAGATTGTCTATCCCGATGGCTGCTCCGTGGCGGTTCAGCCGGGTTCCGTCTATACTATTTCTCCTCAGTCGCCTTGCTTGGCCCAGGGCGGCCAGACGACATCGGGCGTCAACGGGACTACACTGGCGCTGGGGGCTGTTGTCGTCGGTGGAGGTGTGGCTGCTCTCCTTCTCCTCAACAGCAACGACAAGTCGGCGAGCCCCTGAAGATTGCCTGATGGGCCGCGCTGATCTCGTCCGCGCGGGCGCCGGTTCGTGTTGAGCAATCCATTCCTCCTCCTGTTTGCCGGAGTGCTCGCGTGCTGCCTCCTGCTTGGCGGCGGTACCAAGGCTGGCTTCCTCTCCGACGTTATCATCCAGCTCGCTGCCATCCCGCTCCTTGTGACGGCGCTGTGGCGCTTGTCGGATCTGTCATCGATCCGACGATTGCGCTGGGCGCTGGCGTTCTGCCTGGCCGTCATCATCGTACCCCTGCTTCAGCTCGTCCCGCTGCCGCCCGAGGTTTGGACGGCGCTCCCCAATCGGCAGCCGGTCGCGGCCGCTTTCGAGCTCCTCGGACGGGATCTGCCCTGGATGCCGATCAGCGTCTCACCGCACGCCACGGCTCTCAGCGCGCTCTCGCTCCTGCCGCCGGTGGCGATCTTCTTGGCGATGCTGTCGCTGGACGATCGCGGACGGCGCACGGCGAGCCTTGTCGTGCTTGGCGTTGGGATCCTCAACGTGATCGTCGGGCTGAACCAGATCGCCCAGGGCCCCTCCAGCCCCTTGCGCTTCTACGCCTACACCAACCCGACCGAAGCAGTGGGCTTCTTCGCCAACCGCAATCATTTAGCCGCTTTGCTCTATTGCGTGACGCTGGTTGCTGCTGCCTGGGCGGTGGAAGCGGTGCGCGCCTTCGAGGCCGCGCGTGCGCGCCGCGAAGGCCGTGCCATCGTCCCCCTGACCGCCGTGTTCGCGGTTCTCGTTGCGCTGGTGGCGGCACAGGCCATGGCCCGCTCCCGCGGCGGCCTCGGCCTCACCATGGTTGCGCTCGCGGGCGCATTCGCCCTGTCCTTTTTTGATCGTCGCGATACGTCCGGTTTCACGCCCGGCAGGCTCCTGGTCGGCACGACCGCGTTCGCCGTCATGTTTGCGAGCCAATTCGCCCTCTACCGCATCATGGAGAGGTTCTCGACCGATCAGCTCGAGGACAGCCGCATCGTGTTCGCGCGGAATACGATCGAGGCCGCCAAGGCTTACATGCCGCTGGGCTCGGGCATGGGTACCTTCGTCCCCGTCTACGGCATGTTCGAGAAGCCAGAGGACGCTCTGCTCGACGCCTACGTCAACCGCGCCCACAACGACGTCCTCGAGCTGTGGCTCGAGTTCGGGCGTGGCGGGGCTGCTGCTGATGGCCGTGTTCGTGGCTTGGCTCGCCGTCGCATCCTGGAAGCTGTGGCGGCGTGGCGGCGCGGGTGCTGCCGGCATTGATTTGCTGCTTGCGCGTGCCGCGACGCTGGCCATCGCCTTGCTTGGCGCACACTCCTTCGTCGACTACCCCCTGCGCACGACCGCCATGATGGCGTTCATGGCCTTCGCCTGCGGCCTCCTGATCGCACCGGCTCCAAGCGCCGGGAGCGAGCCTCCCACGGATCGCTCGGGAGCAAGGCGCAAGAAGACCTCAAAGCGGGGAGCTGCGCGCGCGCCCGAGCCGCCGCCCCGCAGTCCGGTGCCGGCTTCGCCCGCGCCCGCTACCAACATTCCCGGCGAGCGGTGGGGACAGGGCATCGAGTGGCCCGAGGAGTGGCGTAGCCCCGGCAGTCCGCAGGCGGCCCCGCAACCTCCGCGCCCGGACGAGCCGCCCAAGAAGGAGTGAAGCGCCTTCTGTCGCCTGAGCCTGCGTTCCCGCCCTCGCATCACCGTGGCTTGCTTGGCGCGGCGCGGGCGGTCTAGGCTTCGACACATCGCGGCACAGAGTGCTCGCGGATGAGTTTCTCCGGCAATCCGCTCACGGAGGCGCAGATGCTCAGCGCGGAAGACAACAGGCTCCTGACGCAGAGCGGCCCGGGCACGCCAATGGGCGAGCTGCTCAGGCGGTTCTGGCTGCCGGTGCTGCTGTCGGAGGAGCTGCCCGAGCCCGACGGCCCGCCGAAGAAGATTACTGTGCTGAGCGAGGAGCTGCTCGCCTTCCGCGACACGCGGGGCCGGGTCGGCGTTATCGATCAGAACTGTCCGCATCGCGGCGCCAACCTATGGCTCGGTCGCAACGAGGCGTGCGGCATCCGCTGCGTCTATCACGGCTGGAAATTCGACGTGGACGGTCGCTGCGTCGACATGCCGACCTCCTATCCGGACCTCAACGCCAAGGACAAGATGCACATCAAGGCCTATCCGGCCCGCGACTGGGGCGGCATGGTGTGGGCCTACATGGGGCCGTCGGAGCACATGCCGGAGTTGCCGTCGCTCGAGGTGGCTCTGGTCCCCGAATCCCACCGCTACGTCAGCAAGAAATGGCAGGACTGCAATTGGGTGCAGGCGCTCGAAGGCAGCATCGATACCGCCCACTTCTCCTTCGCTCATCTCACCTTCGACAAGCACGAGGAGGAGGATCTCGACATCGCCAGGCACCTTGCCAGCCCGATGTCACGGATGAATTTCGACCATGTGCGCTGGATCGCCGAGGACCCGCGTCCGGTCATCAAGGTGAACGCGCACGACGCGGGGCTGACGATCGCCGGCGGTCGCCTTGCGGCGGGTGAGAGCATCTACTGGCGTATCGCCCAGTTTCTGATGCCGGTGCACGCCTACGCGCCGAGCGCCCTGCCAGGCGAGAACATCTTCGGACAGTCCTTCGTGCCTGTCACGGACACCAGCTGCTGGATCTACACGTATGCCTGGAACCCGAACCGTCCCATCACCGCGCAGGAACGTGCCCTGTACAAGGACGGGAACGGGGTCATCGCGGAAGTCGACGAGAATTACGTGCCGCTGCGCAACAGGTCGAACGACTACCTGATCGACCGCAAGGCGCAGAAGACAAAAAGCTACACGGGCATCAAGGGCGTTTCCGAACAGGACGCGGCCGTGCAGGACAGCCAGGGCCCGATCGCCGATCGCACCCGCGAGCACCTGGGGCCGACCGACGTCGGTATCCTGCACTTCCGCAAGCTGGTGATGGAGTCGGCGCGGGAGCTGCAGCGCGGCCACGGGCCAGCCGCGGCAGCGTGTGCCGATCGCTTCGCGGTGCGCGCGGGCGCCTGCATCACCCACAAGAGCAAAGACCTGACCGCCGTCATGGTGGAGCGGTTCGGTGATCCGGCCGGCTTGGTTGCGGACAGGCCGATTGCCGCCAAGTAGGCACTTGCGGCCGCGCCATGTTGCACTCTTAGTAAACGAAAGGCCGGCGTGATGCGTCGAAGCTTGGTTGCGACGTTTCGCAACCCGAAACAAGCCGCCGGGAGCCGGTCCGAATTGACCTGCCGCACCCATCACCAATAAGGTGATCGAAGCCCGCGTCTGACGGGCCACAAAATTCAACGCGGATTTCAATCCGCAGCACCTTTGGGAGGAGAAAAATGCTGCATCTCGGAAGAGCACTGCGTTTCGCGACCCTCGTTTGCCTCGGCAGCGTGCCGGCGGCGACGGGCGCGGCGGCGGCCGACGTCAAGCTTCCCAATCAGATCTCGTGGACCGCCTACGAGAGCGGCTCGTCGGGCTACGCGCAGTCGGTCGGCATCGGCAACATGCTGAAGAAGTACTACAACGCTGAACTCAGGATCATCCCCGGCAAGAACGACGTCTCGCGCATGACGCCACTGAAGATCGGCCAGTCGAAGGTGTGCGCCTGCGGCATCGCCGCCTATTTTGCCCAGGAAGGCGTGCTGATGTTCGCGGTGAAGGCCTGGGGACCGCAGCATCTCTACAACCTCTTCAACAACGCCGGTCGCAACGGTCAGACGGCGGCCACCGCGGCGAGTCGCGGGCATCAAGACTCCCGCCGACCTCAAGGGCAAGCGCGTCACCTTCGTCAAGGGCGCCCCGGCCCTCAATACGAACATGCAAGCCTTTCTTGCCTTCGGCGGCCTCACCTGGAACGACGTCCAGAAGGTCGAGGTTCCCGGCTGGGGTCAGTCGATCGACGCGGTGCTGAACGGCCAGGCGGACGCCGCCTGGGGCAGCACGGTGTCCAGCAAGTTCGCGCAGCTCGTCGCCTCCCCGCAGGGCCTCAACTTCCCGACGCTGGCGCATTCCGACAAGGCGGGATGGGAGCGCGCCCACAAGGTCGCGCCCTGGTGGATCCCATCGAAAGTCGCAAACGGTGGTGCCAGGCTACAAAGGCACGCTTCCCTACGATGGCACCAACTATCCCTACCCGGTCTTCGTGACCACGAAGGATGCTTCCGACGACCTCGCCTACGGCCTGACCAAGGCCGTGATGGAGCACTACGCCGACATCAAGGAGGCCGGCCCGAGCATGGACGGCTACCAGCTGTCGTCCCAGAAGCTCGACTTCATCTTCCCCTACCACCCGGCCGCCGTCAGCTACTACAAGGAGAAGGGCGTGTGGACCAAGGAGCACGATGCGCACAACGCGTTGCTCCTGAAGCGGCAGGAGGTGCTCGCCGCAGGCATGGAAGGCCATGCAGGCCAAGTCCGTGCCGGATGACAAGTTCACGCAAGAGTGGATGAAGTTGCGGGCCGCCGCCCTCACCAAGGCCGGACTGCCGGTCGTCTTCAACTGAGCGCAGCTGAGCGCGCGCCGGACGCGGGCGGAAAGGCCTGCCTCCGGCGCCACTGCGCGCTGGAAGTGATCCGATGTCGACGATGGACGTCACCGAAGGCGAGAAGGTCGCCACCGCCGCCGAGCTTGCTCACCAACGCACGCTGACACCATTGGCGCGGGCCGTCGTCGGCCTCGGCGCGGTCGCTTCGGTGGGTCTGTCCGCCTACATTATTTTTGGCCTGGGACCCGTGCTCGGGTGGTGGGTGCCGCTCGAGACCCAGTACTTCTACATGATGCTGGGCTTCCTGTTGCCCATCGTGTTCCTCATCTATCCCCTCGGCCCCGGCGCGCGCCACTACACTGCCCTGGTACGACATCCTGCTCGCCATCTCGGCCTTCGCCATTCCGATCTACTTCACGATCAGGGGCGACGCCATGCTGAACGAGGGCTGGGAGTACAACGCGCCGTCCGCACGGCAAGGCCCTCGCGTTCGTGACCTGGGCGTTGGTCCTCGAGGCATTGCGGCGCGCCGGCGGGACCGCGATCTTCGCCATCTGCCTCGTGGTATCGCGTCTATCCGATCTTCGCCGGCTATTGCCCCGGCGTCCTCTACGGCCAGTCGGTTTCGCCCGAGGTCACCGCCGGCTTCCACATCTTCGGCACCGAGAGCATTCTCGGCATTCCCATGAACGCCTTCGCCAATCTGGTGATCGGCTTCCTCGTCTTCGGCGTGGCGCTACAGATGACCGGCGGCGGCGCCTTCTTCCTCAATCTCGCCTTCTCGCTGCTCGGCCACCATCGCGGCGGGCCGGCCAAGGTCGCCATCTTCTCCTCCGGACTGATGGGGTCGATGTCGGGCAGCGTCATCACCAACGTGCTGACGACCGGAGTGATGACGATCCCCGCCATGAAGCGGGTCGGCTTCAGGCCGGCCTACGCCGGCGGCGTGGAGGCCTGCGCCTCCACCGGCGGCGTGCTGATGCCGCCGGTGATGGGGGCGACGGCGTTCGTCATGGCGACCTTCATTGACATTCCCTACTCGCAGATCGTGATTGCCGCCATCTTCCCCTCGCTCCTCTACTATCTCGGGCTCTATCTGCAGATCGATGCCTACTCGGCGCGCTATGGGCTGAAGGGTCTGCAGCGCTCCGAAATGCCGGCCTTCTGGCGCGTGGTGCCGCGAGGGCTGGTACTACGTCGCCGTGTTCGTCGTCCTCATGTTCATGCTGCTGTATCTGCAGCGCGAGGCGCAGGCGCCCTACTACGCGACCGTGGCGCTGCTGCTCATCAACCAGTTCAACCGCGCGCATCGCTGGGGCATTGCCAGCATCGGCGATTTCGTCGTGGCCGTCGGCCGGCTCTTCGCCGAGCTCGCTGCGATCCTGGCTGGCGTCGGCCTGATCATCGGCGCCCTGTCGCTCAGCGGCAAGGTCGGCAGCCTGACCTACGCGCTGGTGCAGATCGCCGGCGACAACGTGCTGCTCCTGCTCGTCATGGGTGCGATCACCAGCTTCATCCTCGGCATCGGCATGACGGTGACCGCCGCCTATCTCTTTCTCGCCGTCACGCTTGCGCCGGCGCTGACCCAACAGGGCCTCGACAAGCTGGCGGTGCATCTGTTCCTGCTCTATTGGGGCATGATCTCGTTCATCACGCCGCCGGTCGCGCTCGGCGCCTACGCGGCCGCCTCCATCGCCAAGTCGAACCCCATGAAGACCGGGCTGGAGGCGATGCGGCTCGGCAGCATCATCTACTTCGTCCCGTTCTTCTTCGTGCTCAACCCGGCGCTCATTGGGCGCGGCAGCCTGCTCGAGATCGCAATCGTCCTGACGACGGCCGTCGCCGGCATCGTGCTGATCTGCGCGGCGCTGCAGGGCTACCTCTATGGCGTCGGCCCGCTGGACGGGAACGGCTTCCTGGCGTGGCCGGCCCGGGCGCTCCTCCTTGTCTCCGGCCTCGCGCTCGCCCTGCCGGGCAGCGACGTAGATCGGCCTCACCCACTGGCAGCTCCTGCAGATCTCCCTGGCCTTCGGCGTCGTCGGCGTAGCCCTCGGCCTGGCTCGGGCGCCGGCCGGCGAAGGCGGTCCTCACGTGAGGATCATCCGGCCGAACGGCTTGTGATCTATTGGCGGCCCGCCGAGCCCCGCAGCGACCAGCTTGCAGCGCCCCGGGCCCTCAGATCAGCGGACCGCGCCAGCCCGATGCCAACCAAGAACACGCTCGCCCAGCCACCCGCCGAGCGCCGAGAGCAGGGCGACGCTCCCCAGGTGCCAGGACAGGACCATGACGCTGGCATCGCCGCGGTGGAAGAGTTGCATGCCGAAGTTGCAGATGGCCGCCACGGCGAGCGCACCCATCGCCAGGGTCAGGCGGGGATTGAGGGCCGCGCCCTTGCGCAGCATGGCGATCATGGCGGCCGCCGGGACGATGGCGATGATGGTCGCGGGCGGCAGGCATTCCCAGTCCGGCCGTATCACCAGTCCATCGGCCCCGAGCCGCAGCCAGTCCTGCACGCAACCGTGACCGACGCTGGCAAGCCATAGGGCGAGCGGCGCCAGCGGCAACAGAAGCACCCGGCGATCGAAGCCCGGCACGACACTGGCGAAAGCCGCGACCGCGGCTGTGATGGCAGTGGCAAAGGTGGCAGCCTGCTCGACGACGAAACCGGGGTCGGCAACCACCTGCGACACGCCGACTATGAGGAGCTTGCCGCTCACCACCGCCGCAACGTAGGGCAGAGCAAGTGCCAACCAGAACGCCGTCCGCAGCCATGGCCGCCACAACCGGCGCACCGGCTGGGTATCCGCCGCAAGACGCCCGATCAGCTCGTCCGTCTCCATGCTCAACCTTTGGCGCCCAGCGCCTTGCGCAGCGCGCCCATTGCGCGGTGCACCGCCACCTTGAGGGCGCCGGTGCTGGTTCCCGTCACGGCCGCGGCCTCGTTCAACGACATCTCGCGCAGCTTCAAGAGCTCGATTGCCCGCCTCTGGCCACCCGGCAGCTCGGCCACGGCCTGGGCCAGCGCCTGAGCATCGCCATAGTCGTCGATAGGCATATTCGTGCCATCCGCGGCAAAGGTTTCCGGAATGTGCGCGCTGACCACCTCATTGGCCGCCCTGCGGGCGTAGCGGCGGGCCCCATCGGCCATCCGGAAGCGGGCGATCGCCATCAACCAAGGCAGGAAGGGACGCGTGGGATCATAGGTGGCGCGCGCGGTGTGCAGCGAGAGCAGAATATCCTGCACCAGATCTTCGACATCCGAAGACTGCAGGAACCGGAATCGCCGTCGCACTGTCTCCCGCAGCAGCGGCGCGACCTGACGCAACAGAGTGCCATAGGCGCCAGCATCGCCGCCCTGCACGGACGCCATGAGGCCGGCGAGACGACATTCCTGCTCCGTCTTCTTGTCCATCACCATCGTTGAGGACGTCTGCCCCGGCAACCGCGATACCCCCCCGCCACTGTCTGAGCCTCCCATGTAGCCAGCATCGGCCTTCACTCGAAAATCACGCTCAGGTGAGCCGCAATTTGGCACCCGCTCAGCACGCCTGCGACCGTGGGATTGGTCTCGTTCCGATTCCCGAAACCATGCGGCCGATTGCCCAAACAATGGGCTTCGGCCCCGCGGCCTTTTGCGCTACTGCGTAGCCTTGTCGCCAGCAGCCTGGAGCGAGCCGGGCCGCTGGCTGCCCAGCGAACCCCGCACATCGAGCGTCATGCCCCTTCACGTCGCGCTCACGCATAGGACCCAGTATCGATACAACAACCGAGTGGCGCTCGGGCCGCATGTCGTCCGGTTGCGCCCCGCCCCGCATTGCCGCACGCCGATCCTGGCCTATTCGCTACGGACCGCGCCGGGGAACCATTTCATCAACTGGCAGCAGGACCCCTTCGGCAACTTCCTCGCGCGCATTGTCGTGCCGGAAAAGACCGACGAATTCGCGGTCACCGTCGACCTCGTCGCCGACATGGCCACCATCAACCCGTTCGACTTCTTCATCGATGAACATGCAGTCAACTGGCCGTTTGCATATGACGCCCAGCTTGCAAGCGAGCTCCACCCCTATCTGGAGGCATCGCCAGATGCACCCCTGCTCGAGAGCTACCTCGAGAAGATTCCTTGCAGCTCGACGACCATCGGCTTCGTCACCGATCTCAACAGTGCCCTGAGCCGGGAGATCGCCTATCGCGTGCGGATGGAAGCCGGCGTGCAAACGCCAGAGGAGACGCTGTCGAGCCGCTCCGGCTCATGCCGCGACACCGGCTGGCTCCTGGTGCAACTCCTACGGCGCGCCGGGCTCGCGGCCCGCTTCGTGTCGGGCTATCTGATCCAGCTCAGACCGGATGTCAGGGGCGACAGCACCACCGGCGTGTCGGAGGACTTCACCGATCTTCACGCCTGGGCCGAGGTCTACGTCCCCGGTGCCGGCTGGATCGGCCTCGACCCGACCTCCGGCCTGCTGGCCGGTGAGGGTCATATTCCCCTGGCAGCGACGCCGTCGCCAATCAGTGCGGCACCCGTTACCGGGACGCATGGCGAGGCAAATGTGGAATTCTCGGCGGCCATTCGCACAGAGCGCCTGCGCGAGACCCCGCGCGTGACCAAGCCCTACAGCGAGGAGCAATGGCAAGCGATCCTCGCCGCGGGCGACGCGGTGGAAAAGAGGCTGCGCGCAGGCGACGTGCGCCTCAGCATGGGCGGGGAGCCGACGTTCGTGGCGCTCGGCGACGGCGCGGCGGCGGAGTGGAACACGGCCGCGCTCGGCCCGACCAAGGGTGATTACGCCGACAAGCTGGCCCGCCGCCTGCGGGAGCGCTTCGCGCCGGGCGGCCTATTGCACCATGGGCTCGGCAAGTGGTACCCAGGCGAGCCGGCAGCGCGCTGGGCTTACGGGATCTATTGGCGCAGCGATGGCGAGGCTCTGTGGCGGAACGCGGACCTGATTGCGCAGGAGAAGCCCGCGCGCCCCTCAACGATCGCCGAAGCGGCGCGATTTGCCGAGGAGCTTGCCGGCACCCTCGGCCTTCCGGCCACTGCAATTCATCCTGCCTACGAGGATGCGGCGCATTTCATGCTGATCGAGCAGAAGCTGCCGGTTGGCGTGCGCCCCGAAGACAATGCGCTGGCCGACCCGGTCGCACGCGAGCGCGTCGTCCGCATCTTCGACCAGGGTCTCGCCCGACCTGCGGGCTACGTCCTGCCGCTGCTCGTGACGGCCGACGGCCAGGGCAAGCGCTGCTTCATCACCGAGCGTTGGAAGTTCCGGCGCGAGCATCTTTTCCTCATCCCCGGCGACTCGCCGATCGGTTTGCGGCTCCCGCTGGCGGGCCTGCCGGAGATCGACTTCCTCGATTTTCCCAACGTGCTGCCTGTCGATCCTTTCGCCGACCGCCGCAAGCTTCCCGCCGGCCTTGAACTGTCGCAATCGGTCGAGCGATCCAACGAGAAGCAGGAACCGCAATTCGTGCGAACGGCGCTCGCCATCGAGCCCCGCGACGGCAAGATTGGGGTGTTCCTCCCCCCGCTTGCCGACGGCGGTGACTATGCCGCGCTGGTCGCTGCCATCGAGGTGACCGCAGCGCGGACAGGCCATCCGATCCGGCTAGAGGGCTACGCCCCACCCTTCGACCCGCGCATCAGCGCGATCAGGATTACCCCGGACCCCGGCGTCGTCGAGGTGAATATCCACCCGGCGCTCTCGTGGGAGCACGCCGTCGACATCACAACAGCCGTCTATGAGGAGGCCGGCGCGATTGGCCTTGGCGCCGAGAAATTCCGGCTGGACGGCCGGCATCTGGCCACGGGCGGCGGAAATCACATCGTCATCGGCGGGGCCTCGCCGGCGGACAGCCCGCTCCTGCGCAGGCCGGACCTTCTCGCCAGCATCATCGCCTTCTGGCAGAACCATCCTTCGCTCTCCTACATGTTCGCCGGCCAGTTCATCGGCCCGACCAGCCAGGCGCCGCGCTCGGACGAGGCGCGCCACGAGTTCCTCTACGAGCTCGAGATCGCGCTGGCCCAAGTCCCCGACTCGGGCGGCGCGATCGCGCCCTGGCTCGTCGACCGGCTGTTTCGCAACCTGCTCGTCGATGTCACAGGCAATACCCACCGGGCGGCCCTATGCATCGACAAGCTCTACGCGCCTGAAGGCCCGATGGGCCGGCTGGGGCTGGTCGAGTTTCGCGCCTTCGAGATGCCGCCGCATGCGCGCATGAGCCTCGCGCAGCAATTGCTCATCCGCGCGTTGGTGGCGCGGTTCTGGGAGCGCGGCTACCGACAGGATTTGGTGCGATGGGGCACCGTGCTGCACGACCGCTTCATGCTTCCGCGGTTTCTCTGGGCGGATTTCGAAAGCGTCATTGCCGACCTGCGAGACGCCGGGCTGCCGCTCGAAGCCCAGTGGTTCACGCCGCATTTCGAATTCCGCTTCCCCGTGCTGGGCACGGTCGAGCACGCCGGCATCACGCTCGAGCTCCGCCGGGCGCTGGAGCCGTGGCTGGTGCTGGGCGAGCAAGCCGCCGCGGGCGGCGCGACCCGCACGGTCGAACTCGTCGCTTGACCGTCTGCAGGCCCTCGTAAGGGGCATGCCCGGCAACCGCTACGCAATAGCTTGCAACGGTTATCGCCTCCCCCTCGCTTCCACGGGAGTGGCCGGCGAGGCGGTCGCGGCCGTGCGCTTCCGCGCCTGGCGCACCAGCGAGGGCTTCCACCCCAACATTGCACCGCACGTCCCGCTGACGTTTGACGTGATCGATACCTGGAACGGCCGGTCGATCGGAGGCTGCCGCCACCATGTAGCCCGCCCCGACGGCCGCGATCCCGAGACCCTGCCGGTGAATGCGCTGGAGGCTGAAGGGCGCCGCCTCGCCCTGTTTGAAACCATCGGCCATTCGCCGGCCGGCCCACCCCTGCAAACCGCAGGTGTACACCCGGATTTCCCGCTCACCCTGGATCTGCGCAGGACGACCCGGGTGCCAAGTTAGAGGTCAACAGGCCAGCAAGCGCCCCCGTCTTCGAGGGCCCTGAATCCACCCCTGCTGCGCCGGCACAACTACTGATTGTGTAGACTGCAGCCCATTGATCTTGGGATCTTGAAGAGGCGCCGTCGGAAACCGGCTATCTCGATGTGGCTCTTAGCGAGGACCGAGCGGCCGAGCATCCCCATGATCGAACCTCCCGGTCCGCCAAACGTGAGCAGACGGCGGGAACGGGCATATGGCCACAAAGAGAAACTTTTTTCCCTTGCCGGGCTTCGGCCAAGGGGCGTCCCCCGCGGCCGGCATCTGTTCTGAAAAGGCCCTATTTTGGGCTGGTGCGGTCGAGAGGAAACCACTCAGAAGCGCGCCAACCCCTTGATGTTGTGAACTTTCAAGCCCGCTACAAACAGCCTCCTACCACCTCTTTGTAGCAAGTTCGATCGGGTTTTGCCGCCCGCTGTCTTACCCCAACTTGCAGCGACGTGAGGGGCCTGCATCGCGTGGTCCAGGTCCAATATTCGTTTAGCCGCGGGCGCGTCACAGTTGTCCCTCCCTGGCAGCCCTGTTCTCTGGATATGCGGTCACGTGTTCGGCATGAAGCGACCGGTACTATGGCCGCATGTCGGTTGATGCACACTTCGCCCCCTGACTGGCGCCCTTTCCGGGACCGGAAAATCTAGGCGAACCGCGGCAAACCCCGAAGATGGGCGCGAAAGCCGCCTCTCGGCAAAAGTCTCCTCGCGAGCTCGTTGATCATGAGCTCTGAACCGGAGGAGAACAGCCATGAGGACCACCCTATCCGCTCTGATCGCCCTGTCGCTTGTCGCTGGCGCCGCCGCCACAGCCAACGCTGAAGAGCCGCGCGAGGCCCCAGAGACCGAGCAACTCTGCAACTACTGTCAAGACTACACTGACGCAGCCACGGCCTCAGAAGCAATCAGAACGGCCTACCAAATTGGCGTCGGCTATCCCGACGAAAGGAAGGTAGCAGAGATTGCCCGCCCTGAGCGGCGATGAACGGTCAGCAACCACGCCGTTAATGAGGAGCACCGCCATGCTTTCTCGGCCACGCCTTTTGTCCGATAGAAGACCAATCGGCTCATCACTGAACTCAAGCCTCGCCGCCTGTAAGGTGCATTTAGTAGCTTGGTTCGAGACATGCACCGACTATTACGGGGCTGCCTCTCTCTACGAGCAGCTGTCACATCTCTCTAATGCCGAACTCCAACGTCGCGGCATGCGCCGCTCTACGCTCGGGTGGGACCTCTGCCAAAGCTGTGACCGAACCAACGGTCCGCCACCTTCTTCGGGCGATTGATCGCCATCGCTTCCACCAAGGCGGTGACCGCTGCAAAGTGGGTGGCGTAGGGGGGCTTGGTGTGTCCCCTGCTTTTCTCCCTGAGTGGTCCTCGCACCATGGCCTCTGCGTGCGGGGCCCTTTCTCTTGTGGATCGCAAGTCGACCCTCACTTGCGCGGCTAGCGGCTCGGCTACCCTATCGGATGTCTGAAGCCGGACTGGGCACGGCCTCCCTTCAGAGAATGCGAAAGCAAGTGGGCCCTGGGGGTTGGTTCTCCGGGGCCCTTTTCTCAAGCGCCGACGATGCCCTCGACTAAGTGTCGGTTTGGAAACTTCTTGAATCCTGTGAATCTGTTGTGATTTAAGAGTGGTGGCATCGATTCGAAGGAGGCCACCATGTGGACGGATGCGACCCGCGCGCAGCATTGCCGCACGGGCGAAAGGTACGCCAGCGATCTGACCGATGCGGAGTGGGCTGTGCTGGCTCCGCTGATGCCGGCTATGGCCGCGAAGAGAAACTTTTTTCCTTGCCGGGCTTCGACCCAAGGGGTCCCACGCGGCCGGCATCTGTTTCTGAAAAGTGCCCTATTTTGGACTGGTGCGGTCGAGAGGACTCGAACCTCCACGCCTTGCGGCGCTAACCCCTCAAGCTAGAGCCGCGTGGCGCGACCATTGCTATCACATGCTTTTTCCCCGTGTAAACGTCCGCCGAAGCGCGCCGGTTGCTGTTTTGTGCTCCCCGTTTTGTCCCACCGGGACGAAATCAAGAAGGCCTGCAGCTCAGCGGCAGAGCGCGGCGCTGACAGGATGGACGAACTCTTCGCATCGGGTCGCCGCCACCGGCAAGGACTAGGAACGCATCAGATACTCATGTAGTCGTAGGCCTCGAGATGTGGTGGCCAAGCGGAACCGACGCTGTGCCCGAGGCGTGACATCCGCTCCTCCAAGAGTGCCCGAAACTGCGGACAATGTCCCCGTAGACGACCACGAGGTTGCCGGTGGCAAGACGTGCGATGCAAGAGCGCAGCAGGGCGGCAAAAAGCGAATTGGCGCCATTGCCTTCCTGCGCGCACGGATAATCGCGGATGTCTGTGACAGTTGGACTATGGGGGCGGGAGAGCGTGGATTCATCAATAACGAATTTTGTAGCGTTGCGTCGCCTCTAGCTACTTGGTGATGCGATCCGGCTTGCCTGGACTTAAACAGACGAGTGGTCGCCGCGCAGGCGCTAAAGAGCGGCGACTAAGAGTTTGATTCCAAAGTTTCCATGATTTTTCAGGGCCTGGCCAGCCGGCGCAGCATGAGTTGGATCATGGCGAGCTTGAGGTAGGCGAGGGCGGTGGCGGCCAGACACTCGAAGTGTTTGGCCAGGCGGCGGTTTCGGCCCATCCAGGCGAAGGTGCGCTCCACCACCCAGCGACGCGGCAGCACCTGGAAGCCTTTCGCCGCGTCGGAGCGCTTTACGATCTCGAGCTTCCAGTCGCCCATGGCTGCGAAGGCGTCGGTGAGCTTGTGGGCATTGTAGCCGTTGTCGGCCCAGACGAGCTTCAGCCCGGGAAAGAGCTTCTTGAGCTGCTTGAGCAGATCGACGGCGCCGTCGCGATCCTGCACATTGGCGGGATGCACGATCGCGTTCAGCAGGAGGCCCTGCGTGTCGGTTGCGATGTGGCGCTTGACGCCTTTGATTTTCTTGGCCGCATCGAAGCCGACCGAATCAGTCCGTTGCCCCCTTTTTCGGCGCTCTTGACGCTCTGGCTGTCGATGATGGCGGCGGAGGGCTCGGCGTTGCGCTGCAGTCTCTCCCGCACCATTCTCAGGAACACCGCGTGAATGTCGTCCCAGATCCGAAGCTGCACGAACTCCTGGAAATAGCCATAGACCGTCGGATGCGGCGGGAAATCCTTGGGCAGCATGCGCCATTGGCAGCCGGTTCTGAGCAGATACAGCAGCGCGTTCATCACCTCGCGCAGGTCGGTCGTGCGCGGACGTCCGCCACGCCGCGCCGCCGGCATCAGCGGAGCCAGCACAGCCCACTCCGCATCGGTCAGATCGCTGGCGTACCTTTCGCCCGTGCGGCAATGCTGCGCGCGGGTCGCATCCGTCCACATGGCGGCCTCCCCCGAATCGATGCCACCACTCTTGAATCACAACAGATTCACAAGATTCAAGAAGTTTCCAAACCGACACTTAGGCTCGATCGGCGAATTGTTTGCGACGCCGAACACCTCGGACCAATCGACCAGCGGCACGACCTTGGCCAACTCGGCGGCGAAAAATCCCATCCAGCTCCACAGGCGGCTCCAGGGCTCGGCCGGCAGCACCTTGCCTTCGCGGAGCGAGAATGCGGGTTCGCCCCAGGCGTTGGACCACTGCTCGATTTGGTTGAGCAGCACGGGGAACAACACCAGCAGCAGGATCACCGCGATAAGAGCCTCGTCGCGTAGGTGTTCATGAAACCCGACCCTAAGGGCGCCCGGGCGCAGGCCGCGCTCTGTGACGAATGTGGCGCGGTCAGCCTCGGACCAGCTCCACCGGCGCACTATGCCCAACACGAGGAGCATGGCGAAGGCTACGCACATCAAGCCGTACGGCGGGGGGACAAAGAGCCCAGCCAGAACCGCAACGAGAGCAACCGGCATAGCGCTGACGCCAGCCCCTACGGCCGGCCCCGGCTAAAAGCGCAAGGGGCCGCGCAAGGAGCGTGTCGAATCCACTCAGGACAATCCCCGGCAGGCGCCAGACCGAGAGCAGAGGCGCCACTGCGGTTGCGAGAATGCCCCTCCTCCACCTCGGCCAGAGGGCCACCCTCCTACCTATGCGATCCGCGACTCTCCTGAACAGGCGCTGCAGTGAAGGTTCGATGGCGGCAAGCAACGCAACCACAACGACGATGATGAATGTCGTCCATGCCATGCGGTCTGAAATGAGATTGCTGGGGACCTCGGCTAGTACCCGGAGTCACAATTCGCTGATACGGCGTCCTTTGACGCGGCGCTGGTGAACCTTGCATTTGGTCCATGCGAACGGCTCGGCGTCCTCGTTGTAGGTTTCGATGAAGGCATCGATGTGCTCCCTGAGCTGCTCGACGGAGGTGAAGGAGGCGCCCGTCAGCGACTGGCCCTGCAGGATCGAGAACCAGCCCTCGACTTGATTCAGCCAGGACGCCCGTGTCGGAGTGTAGTGGAATGTCACTTTGGGATGGCGCGCGAGCCATTCTTCATTCTTCTTGTGCGTATTGAGATTGTCGAGGATGACCTCGAGCCGACGGCGGGGATAGGCCGCGACGACCTCGTCCATGAAGTCGAGGAACTCCTTGCGACGCCGGCGCTTCTTATGGGCGGCTTTGATCTTGCCGGTCGCGACATTGAAAGCGGCGAACAGGGTCGACGTGCCGTGCCGCTTGTAGTCGTGGCTGTGTCCGGTCAGCGAACGTCCGTTCGGCAGCTTCAGATAGCCTTGCGCGCGTTCGAGCGCCTGGATTGACGGCTTCTCATCGACACAGATGACGAGAGCATTCTTGGGTGGCGCCATATAAAGACCGACCACCTCGGCAGCCTTGGTGGCAAAATCGGGATCATTGCTCTCGCACCAGCTCTTGCGACCGGTCAGATCGATCTTTTGCCTGCGCAGGAAGCGCCGCACGTAGTTCACATCGACATCACCCAAGGCCTCCGCGATCAGCTTGCAGGTCCAGCGCGCCCGACCCTTCGGCACCGGTTGATCGAGCACCGCCAGGATGCGCTTGTCGGTTGCCTCCGTGTAGATCGGCTTGGCGCCAGGCCGAGGCTTGTCCTTGAGGCCGTCGATGCCCGATGCCGCAAACCGCGTGCGCCAGACGCTCACCACTCCCGTCATGACCCCGACCTTGCGCGCGATCGCCCGCGAGGCCCAGCCATCCGCGGCCAGCAGAACAATACGGGCACGGCGCACCATGCGCTGCTCCGTGGTCGATGCACGCAGCCAACCTTCGAGTTCACTGCGCGTCTTCCGGTCGAGCCGGATCACAGTTGCTTTGGGAATCATGCGCGTGTTGAAGCACGTCAGCCACCCCCGGAAAAGACAGGCGGCACGAATGCACGGCTACCGTTCCCAGAATGACTCAGCCTTCTTCGACGGCGGGTACTAGGCAAGACGGGGAGGGCTGCCCCTGATCCTCGACGCCGCGATCGCGCCAGTGCCGCGGATCGCCCATGTCCCCGCCGAGGAGGCACCGCGCCCGAGAAGAAAATCCGCCCGTTTGTCCAAACGGGACAAATCGGCTAAGGGGTCGCGGGGCGGTGCCGTCAGGAAAAGGGCTTGAGATTCAAGATGGTGCGGTCGAGAGGACTCGAACCTCCACGCCTTGCGGCGCTAACCCCTCAAGCTAGTGCGTCTACCAATTCCGCCACGACCGCATTCAGCAGGCCCGCACGTCTAGCAAAAGGCGTTGGCGGGAACAAGCGTGCGGCTGGCGCGGCGGGCCCGCCCCGCTAGCCGGGCCGCTCGAAGGCCGCCACGGCTTCCACGTGGGCGGAAAACAGGAACTGGTCGACCGGCGTCACGCTCGACAGACGATAGCCGCCGTCGATCAGGGTGCGCGCATCGCGTGCCAACGTCGCAGGATTGCAGGAAACGGCGACGACGGCCGGCACCTTGGAACGGGCGAGCCGCTCAGCCTGCAGCGCCGCGCCGGCCCGCGGCGGGTCGAATACGACCGCGTCGAAGCCCGCCAGCTCCCGCGCCGACAGCGGCGTCTCGAACAGGTCCCGCACTTTGGTCTCGATCGGCTTCAAGCCTTGCGCGCCGCGCGCTGCAGCCGAAAGCGCCCCGATCGCCGCACGGTCGCCATCGATGGCCACAACTCGCGCGTTGCGCGCCAGCGGCAGGGCGAATGTGCCGATGCCGCAGAAAAGGTCCGCCACCCGCCTCGCTTTTCCCACCGCGGCCGCGACCAGCTTCACCATGGCCGCCTCCGTCTCCGCAACCGCCTGCACGAAGGCGCCCGGCGGGGGCACGACTGCGGCGGGGCCCAACAGGATCGAGGGCAAGACCCGCTCCATCACGATGTCGCCGTTGAGCGCGATCCGCGCGAGCCGATGCTCGGCGCCGATCCGGCCAAGTTGCGCGGCAGCCTGCGCCCCGAACGCGGCGCCCTCCGCCTCGACGGCCACGTCCAGCCCCGCCGGCGTCGCCAGCACGGTGAAGCGCACCTCGGGACCGGCCGCCGCGGCCGCGATCGCACGGAGTCCGGGGAGGTGGGCAAGGATCTCCGGACGCAGCACCGGGCATTCTTCGAGCTCGAGCAGGTCATGGCTGCGGCGCCGGTGATAGCCGATCGCGATCCGGCTGCCGGCGCGCCGCGCCGTCAGCACCGCGCGCCGGCGCGATTGCATGGGTGCAGGCACCAGCGGCGCGACTTCCGGATGCAGCCCGCGCTGGCGAAACGCCTCGACGACGATGCCACGCTTCCATCGCGCATAGAGCCCGTGACCCATGTGCTGGGCGACGCAGCCGCCGCACGTTCCGAAGTGGCGGCAGACCGGCGCTCGGCGATCGGCGCTCGGTTCCGACAAGAGCTGCGGCAGGCCCTCATCCGACACCCGCACACGCTCGCCCGGCAGCGCAAAGGGCACGTAGAGCAGCCCCTCCGGCGTCTCGGCGATGCCGTCGCCGTGCGCGCCGAGCCGGGCGATGTCGATCTCGCGCGCCTCAGCTTTCACGGATCGCTCCCAGCAGGAACTCCGTGTTGCCCGACCCGCCCACGATCGGCGACGGGATCACGCCCAGAACACGCCAGCCCGCCTGCCCGGCGAGCCACGCGCTCACGGCCTCGACCGCCCGCTCGCGCGCCGCGGGATCGCGGACGATACCGCCCTTGCCAACGGCGGTCCGGCCGGCCTCGAACTGCGGCTTGATCAGTGCAACGAGCCACGCGCTGGGCCCGGCGAGGGCAAGGGCGGCGGGCAGCACCTTCCTCAACGAGATGAAGCTCACGTCGGCAACCAGGGCGCCAATCGGCTCCGCGACGAGGGCACGGTCGAGGCCGCGCGCGTCGCACCCCTCGCGCGATATGATACGGGGATCGCCGGCAAGGCTTGGATGCAGCTGGCCATGCCCGACGTCGACGGCATAGACCCGCGCGGCCCCTCGCCTCAGCAGCACTTGCGTGAAGCCTCCCGTCGAGGCGCCGACGTCGAGGGCAACAACACCCTCCACCTCGAAGGCAAAGTGATCCAGTGCGGCCGCAAGCTTCACGCCCCCGCGCGACACGCCGGGCGAAGCGCCGGCCGCAAGGGCGATGCTGTCCGTCTCGCCGACTTCCATCCCGGCCTTGGCTGCAACAGCGCCGCCGACCATCACCGCCCCGCGCACAATCAGATCTCGCGCCTGCGAACGCGTCGCGGCGAGGCCCCGCGCCACCAGGGCCAGATCGAGGCGCTGCTTGTCATGCGGCCGCGGCATGGCTCCGGCCTCGGCGTGTGCTGACGTTCGTCATGGGAGAAAGTATATGATGGCGCCATCCCGACCGCTAAGGCCTCGGAACCCGTAGGGGACTGCCGCGCGCCGCCGTCGGCAACCAGGAGGAAGCCAGGATGGGTAAGCTTGCCATACTTGCTGCGAGCGCCACGCTCGCCTGCATTGCCAATGCGTATGCCCAGGATTTCCGCCAGCCGGCACCGGCAGGCGCCAAGGTCTATTTCATCGCGCCGAAGAACGGCGCCAAGATCTCGGGGCCCGTGACCGTGAAGTTCGGCCTCACCGGCATGGGCGTGGCACCTGCCGGCGTGGAGAAGAAAGATACCGGCCATCATCATCTGCTGATCGACACCAAGCTTGCCGACGATATGGCGCCGATCCCGCAGGACGACAAGCACCGCCACTTCGGCATGGGTCAGACCGAGACGAAGCTCACTCTGGCGCCCGGACGGCACACGCTCCAGCTCGTCCTCGGCGACCACAACCACATCCCTCACAACCCGAAGGTCGTGAGCGAGGTCATCGCCATTACGGTGAAATGATCTCTCGACGCCGCAAGCCGAAAAAAAGCCCCGGCGCCGATCGCCAGGGCTTTCTCCTGCTGCCAGATGGGGGATACGAGAGCAGGCAGGAAAGTCGTCTAGGGACACGTCAACGGTTAAGCGCGCGGCGGGCAGCCGGCAACCACGATTCGTCAGCATACGCGAGCCGAGCGCAAGATTTCTGTGGACAGCTTGTGGATAACGTCAGGCGCGCTCGGCGCGCCCGCCGGTCTCCTCGCGCCCGAGCGCCGTCAACACGGTGGCGACGATGCCGCGCGCGTCGAGGCCTGCCTGCGCGTACATCTTCTCGGGCTTGTCGTGATCGAGGAAGATGTCCGGCAGCACCATCTGCCTGATCTTCAGTCCCCGGTCGAGCAAACCCTCGCCGGAAAGATGCTGCAGGACGAAGGAGCCGAATCCGCCGACCGTGCCCTCCTCGATCGTAATGAGCACCTCATGGTTCTCGGCAAGCCGGCGCACCAGGTCGTGGTCGAGCGGCTTGGCGAAGCGGGCATCGGCCACCGTGGTCGACAGGCCGAACCCCGCCAGCTGGTCCGCCGCGAGCAGGCACTCCTTGAGCCGCGTGCCGAACGACAGCAGCGCCACCGCCGAGCCCTCGCGCACGATCCGCCCCTTGCCGATCTCGAGCAACTTCCCTTCCGCCGGCAGCTCCACGCCGGTGCCTTCCCCGCGCGGGTAGCGCAGGGCCGACGGCCGGTCGTCTATGGCGGCGGCAGTCGCCACCATGTGCTTGAGCTCCGCCTCGTCGGCGGCCGCCATCAGCACGAAGCCCGGCAGACAGCCGAGGTAGGCGATGTCGAACGCGCCCGCATGCGTCGGCCCGTCCGCGCCGACGAGGCCCGCGCGATCGAGCGCAAACCGAACGGGCAGCCGCTGGATCGCCACGTCGTGAACGACCTGATCGTAGGCGCGCTGCAGGAAGGTCGAATAGATCGCGGCGAACGGCTTGAAGCCCTCCGCGGCGAGACCGGCGGCAAACGTCACGCCGTGCTGCTCGGCGATGCCGACATCGAAGGTGCGCTGGGGAAACTCGCGCGCGAAAAGGTCGAGGCCCGTCCCTGACGGCATCGCCGCCGTGATGGCAACGATCCTGTCGTCCTTCCTCGCCTCGGCGACCAGGCTTTCGGCGAAGATGCGCGTGTAGCTCGGCGCGTTGGGCTTGGGCTTGACCTGCGCGCCCGTGATCACGTTGAAGCGGTTGACGCCGTGATACTTGTCGTCGGAGGCCTCGGCCGGCGGGTAGCCTTTCCCCTTCTTCGTCACCACGTGCACCAGGATCGGGCCCTGCCGCGCGTCGCGCACGTTGCCCAAGACGTGCAGAAGCCCGCTGAGATCGTGGCCGTCGATCGGCCCGACATAATAAAAGCCGAGCTCCTCGAACAGCGTGCCGCCGGTCCAGTAGGTGCGCGTCATCTCCTCGGCGAGCGCGGCGCGGCGCTCCCAGTATTTCGGCAGCCGCTTGGCAAGCTGCTTGGCGATGTCGCGCAAGTGCAGGTAGGTGCCGCTCGAGGAGATCCTGGCCAGGTACGTCGAGAGCGCGCCGACCGGCGGGGCGATCGACATGTCGTTGTCGTTGAGGATGACGATCAGCCGCTCGTTGCGCGCGCCCGCATTGTTCATGGCCTCGTAGGCCATGCCTGCGCTCATGGCGCCGTCGCCGATCACGCACACGACGTTGTGCGTGCCGCCGGCGAGGTCGCGGGCGACCGCCATGCCGAGACCGGCCGAGATCGAGGTCGAGGAATGCGCCGCGCCGAAGGCGTCGTACTCGCTCTCCGCGCGCCGGGTGAAGCCGGACAGCCCACCGCCCTGGCGCAGGGTGCGGATGCGGTCGCGCCGGCCGGTCAGGATCTTGTGCGGGTAGGCCTGGTGGCCGACGTCCCAGATCAGCCGGTCGCGCGGCGTATCGAACACGCGATGCAGCGCCACGGTCAGCTCGACGACGCCCAGGCCCGGCGCCCAGATGCCCGCCCGTGACGGCGACGGCATCGATCGTCTCCCGGCGCAGCTCGTCGGCGAGCTGGTGCAGGCTCTTCTCCGGCAGGCGGCGCAGGTCCTGCGGGGTGTTCACCTGATCGAGCAGCGGCGTCTTCGACGCAGTATCCATGTTCGTTCCACGGCGCCAGTCGCCGCCCGCAGTCGCCCGGCCGACCCGGACGCCAAGCAGGGATTATAGTACCGGATCGGCTCAGGTCGACCGGAAGGATGCCGTGCCTCGGATGCGACTTTCGGCGCCCTTTACTCCTGGGGCTCGAGGGGCGCGGTGCCGGCGGGCTCGCCCGCGGGGTTGAAGGTCAGCTTCTCCACCTTGGCCTCGGCCTGCTTCAGGAGCCGGTCGCAGTGCTCGCGCAGCGCCTCGCCGCGCTCGTAGATGTTGATGCTCTCCTCGAGCTCCACGTCGCCCCGCTCCAGCCGGCCGACGATGCTCTCCAGCTCCTTGAGCGCCTTCTCGAAGCTCATGTCCTTGATGTCGGCGTGCTTCGCGGCAGGCTTGCCCGTTGCGTTGTCCGCCATCCTTTAACTGTCCCGCTGGGGCCTGTTACGACGCCGGCCTGCATCAGCGCCCTGACGTGCACGCCAACCGAGCGCGCGAGAGCGGTGAGGTTGTAGCCCCCTTCCAGCATCGAGACCACCCGCCCCTCGGCGTGCTTGGCGGCGATCTCCGCGACCTTGGCCGTGGCCCAGGCGAAATCCGGCTCCGTCAGTTGCAGATTTGCCAGTGGATCATCCTTGTGGGCGTCGAAGCCGGCCGAAATCAGCACGATGTCGGGCCCGAAGTTGCGCAAGCGTTGGGAGTATCCGCTCGTTGAAGGCCTCCTTGAATGGGTCGCCGCCGTCGCCGGGCCTGAGCGGCGCGTTCCAGATGTTGCCGACGCCCGTCTCCGACAGCGCGCCGGTGCCGGGATAGAGCGGCATCTGGTGGGTGGAGGCGAAGAACAGGTCCCGTCCGACCAGAAGATGTCCTGGGTGCCGTTGCCGTGATGGACGTCGAAGTCGACCACGGCGATGCGCTCGCAGCCGTACTTCTTGCGCGCATAGAGGCCGGCGATGGCGATGTTGTTGAAGATGCAGAAGCCCATCGCCCGCTCGACCTCGGCATGGTGCCCGCAGGGGCGCACCTGGGCAAAGACGTTGGCGATGCCGGAGCTCTTGTCCATCACCCGGTCGACGGCGGCGAGCCCGGCGCCCACCGCGCGCAGCGCCGGCTCCCACGACGTCGACGACAGGAGCGTATCGGGATCGAGATGCGCCGGCGGCTGCCCTTCAGCCGGGCGCTGGGCCTTGACCCAGTCGATGTAGGACTGCGGGTGGGCGAGCGCGATCATCTCCTCCACGTCCTCGCGCAGCGGCGCCTCCTCGCGCTTCAGGCCGTTGAACAGCTCGTGGGAGAGCACCTTGTCGATGGCGCGCATGCGGTCGGGCCGCTCTGGATGGCCGAGCCCCGTGTCGTGCTCGACGAAGACGGGATGCGTGATGAGAAGCGTGGTCATTGCAGAAGGCCGATCGCTGCGGGGCGGGGTATGAACGCCATCTAGGCCAGGCAGTAGGCAATAGGCAATCGGGAATAGGCGTACGCGCCCGCCTACTGCCTATTGCCTATTGCCCAACACTTTTTGCCTCGCAGCGGCATTCCGCTCGAGGCTTTGCTCAGTCAAGGGGCTGCGGGGCGGTGGGCACCGCATTCCTATTTTTTTTGGCGATGCCATTCACCGCCCCGCGCAGGGTTTCTGGCCTGATCGTCGCGTTCAACCTCACTCGGGGACCGGGAATCCCACCCGGCGGCGACGCTGAGCCCCGGCGCCTCGGTCTGCGTTGACCTCGGCCCGGCACTGCCCTTCGCCCTCACGCTCAAAGACGCCTCTAGAACGCGACCCCTTGGTGGAGCGAAGTGACCCCAGATATACACGCGCCCAATTCCCCGGGGATAAGTGTCCCGCACAAATCATCCGCTCACGGTTAATGTGCAACGTCATGGCCGGGCAGCCTGCCCTCGGGCTTGTCCCGAGTGTCCCGGCCATCCATCCTCGAGACTTGCGCCGACGCGCTTGTGGCTGGATGGCCTCGCCAGACAAGTGCGGCCATGACGTAGCATATGGGCGCGCACAACGCCGACCAGGAACGTCATCCCCGGCAGGCGCCGCGCCACCGGCGCGGCCGCCGGAGGCCGGGGATCCACGCAAGCATCCCCTTGCGCTCCCCATCCGCATCATTCCAAGGCGCGACGGCGTCCGGGTTACGGCCGGGCCGGCATCCCCGCATCCGCCTCCACTTCCCTTATCCGCACGCGCGCCAGCTCGGCAAAGAAGCTGTCCTTGTAGCGCGCACGGAACGCCTCGAGCGCGCCGACGTTGGCGGTATCCTTCACGGCCTGCCAGGCCTCGGCGACTTCGCTCAGCCTGAGCTCCGCCCGGGGCGGCTGCGCGCGCGACGGGGCGCCGGGATGGAAGTAGAACCGCTCCGTCAGCGCCGAATGCTCCCACGGCACCTGCCGGCGATCTGTTTGCTTCACCACGTCGTTGCGCACGGCGATCAGGATCGTGCCGAGATCGTCGGAAGAGGGCGCCAGATGTCGCACCAGCGCGCCTGAAAACGGCGAGTTGCGGCCCGCACCGTCGAGCGCGACATTGCCCGGCTGGGTCGAGAAGCTCACAAGCGTGTTCACGCCTCCTTCGATCGGGGCCAGCCCCCGCCCGATCTCCGCCGACCGCGTCTTCATGGTCCGGGCAAGCGCGCGCGAGAGCGGGTTGTCGCGACAGGCATCGAAAAAGA
The DNA here is from genome assembly GCA_963797005.1 of uncultured Alphaproteobacteria bacterium. Classification (GTDB taxonomy): domain Bacteria; phylum Pseudomonadota; class Alphaproteobacteria; order Rhizobiales; family Hyphomicrobiaceae; genus AWTP1-13. The sequence goes on along the minus strand of CAWCOF010000003.1, from coordinate 9,468 downwards.
GGATGCTGGTCTTTGCCTCGCTCTCCATCATCTGCTGGACGACATCGAGGCGCACCATCTCGAACTCCAGGGCCGCCGGCGAGGTGAGCTGGGCATCGACAGGCACGAGGTAGTTGAGGCCCGACACCTGCAAGCCGTGCCCGGCATAGAACAGCACGCCGGCGTCGGCGCCTTCGAGGGCGGCCGCGAACTGGCGAATGGTCTTGTCGAACGCCGCCTTGTCGAGGTCGAACGCCTCGATCACCAGGAAGCCGAGCTTCTTCAGGGCGGCGCCCATGTCGCTGGCGTCGTTGCGGGGATTGGTCAATGCGGGCGTGTACCGATACGCCGCGTTGCCGACGACGAGGGCGACGCGGCGCGGCATGCCGGGCGGCGCGCCACTGACACCGCGCACGGGCCATTCGGCGTCGAGCATGGTGGTTGGAAACAGGAGCAAGGCGGCCGCCAGGATCGCACCAGCGGCAAACCTGGCGCAGCCCGCGAAGAGCCTATTCGCCCACCCGGCGCGCCCATACCCCGCGTCGCCCTCGATATCGCGTCCATCGTCGCGCAGCCGGCCGGCGACACGCTTCATCTCACTGGTCAGCGAGATCCCGGCGGCCAGCTTGATGGCATCGGTCAGTGACGTTTCCTCACTCATGCGCAAACCCGTCTTACGCAGAATGCCCGAGCCCCCACCGCTCCGGCGCCAACGCGCTTACTGACCCGGCCACGGCTCTCCGAATTTCTCGAACAGGAACTTGAAGGCCATTTCGCCGAGCTCCTGGTTGGTGGCGTCGTAATCTGACGCCACACGTCGAATGGCGGCAGCCACCTCCTGATCGAAGTAGATGAGGATGCCCCGGCGGCCCGCCCGCGTTGCCGGCGGATTGCGCTTGCGCCTTCCGACGGTTCTGACCGCATCGGTGAGGGAGCTATCCGGGCGCCGCGGCGGCTTGCCTCGCCGCGCTGGCGGCAACCGGCCGGCAGCGGCCTTGATCGCGTCGGTCAGCGATGACGCGTTGAGCCCCATGTCACGCCCTCGCGCGCTCGCCGTCGCGTTCCCGGAGCGCCGCGTAGAGCGCGGTGATTTCTTTCGCCGCCGTGCCATGCTTCTCGGTCTCCGTGACGCCGCGCCCGCTTTTCAGGCCCTGGCTGAAGGCTGCCAGCTCGCTCAGCTGCGCGGGCGCGACCTCCAGCTTGAGCCGGCTCGCGTGGCGCAGGCTCTCCCGGATGGCGGGTTCCCTGGTCTTGCCCGCGGGCAAGGCATTCAAGATGACGACCGACTTGGCTCGCGCCTTGGCGAGATTGATGACGTCCGCACTGTCCTCCAGGGCCTGCAGATCGAGAATGGAGCTCTTCAGCGGCACCAGCACCATCGTCGCCGCCGCCAGCGCGGGGATGATCGCCTTGTCGAGCTTGGGGGGCGTGTCGATCAGCACCAGCTGGGCGCCGAGCTTGCGCGCGGCCTTGAGCATCTCGGGCAGCTTCTGATAGGGCCCCGCGGCGATGCTCGGGTCGTCCTTGCTGCCGGTCGCGCGCTGCCTCACCGCGTGCCACCGCTCGGCCGACTGCTGCGGATCGAGGTCGATCACCAGGACCTTGATGTCCTTGGCGGCCGCGATCGCCAGGTGCAGGGCGAGCGTCGTCTTCCCGCTCCCGCCCTTCTGGCTGAACGATGCTCCACACACGCATACCGCAAATCCCTTGCTACCGGCAGCGGCACGCACTGAGTGTGCTAGCACTTGAGTTGCTAGCACAAGAAGACGAGCAAAGAAAGGGTCAACCGAGCCGGCCGCGAACACGCAGGCGGAAAGGCAGGCTCGGGGCCCTGTCGGGGCCCAGCCTGAGGAAAACCACTTCAGCTTGGCTTGCTAGGAGACCAACCGAGCGCGGATCACCCGGCGACGAGGCAGCGCTCGATCGCCTTCTCGTTCCATTCCACGCCCGTGCCGGGCGTGTCGCGCGGCGTCGTGAAGCCCTTCGCCGGCACGAGCGGATCGGCCAGCAGGTCCTGGCCCCAGTCCATGAACTCGAGCCAATGCCGCGTCGGCGTGGCGCTCAGCACATGCGCCGAGTAGTCGGGCGACAGGTGCGACGAGAAGGGCACGGCGCGGGCCTCGGCCACGCGCGCGAGCCGCATCCAGCCGGTGACGCCGCCGATGCGCAGCAGGTCCGGCATGACGTAGTCGCAGGCACCCATCTCGATCGCCGCCTTGCCGACGCGCCAGCTCCACCAGTTCTCCCCGATCTGGATCGGCGTGGCGAGCTTGGTCGCGAGCCGCGCCTGTGTATCGTAGTCGTCGTAGACGACCGGCTCTTCGATCCAGGCAAGGCCCAGCCCATCGATGGCGCGGCAGGTCTCGAGCGCGGTCGCCGAGGAAAGCCCCTGATTGAAGTCGCACGAGATGACCACGTCCGGCCCCACGGCATCGCGCACCGCCTCGTAGGCGGCGACCTCGTCGGCCGCCCGCTCGCGGCCCATGCGCAGCTTGATGTGGGAGAAGCCGCCGTGCTCGGCCACCAACTCGCTGGCCTCGCGCGCCGCGTCGGCCGGCGCCATCAGCCCGAGGCCGCAACTGTTGTAGGTCGGCAGCGGCTCCGCCTTGCCGCCGAGCAGCTTGTAGAGGGGCACGCCGGCCGCGCGCGCCAGCGCATCGTGCACGGCCATGTCGAACATGGAGAGCGCCATCTTGGCGAGGCCCTCGTGGCCGATGTGGGTGAGGCGCTTCTCGCCCGCATCGTGCACGGCGGCCGCCTCCTCGTAGCCGAAGCTGCGGCCCTTCAGGGCGGCGACCAGCTCGCTCCAGCAGCGCCGGCAGCAGTTTCCGCGCCAGCGGGATGAAGGTGAAGCACAGCGCACGTCCTGAGCCGCCGCCTTTCAGCTCCAGGTCGATCAGCAGCATCGGGGCGGCAGTGAACCTGCCGACGCGCGTGTTGAGGACGCGCCGCAGAGGCGCAAGCACGGGGCGGGTGCGGATACCCGTCACTTCAATGGCGGCCGTCATGGGGGCTCCCTCGATTCCAGGGTGTGGGCTGACTAATCTCGACCAGGCGGAGCTTTGCCGGGCACCGGGACCTGTGGCAGGGTTGCCAGTCTCGGCACGACATCTTGCCCATCGCCCATTGCCGTGTCGACTGTCGAGCCTCGTCGGGCGCCGCTCGTTCAGGCCCCAGTCATTGACTGGATGCTCCACTCGCCAGCCGGCGCCCAAAGCACCGGGAAGCGCGCATAAAGACGACGCCGGCAAAACAGCTTCGGGAGAAGACAACTTCAGGGAGGAAAGCATGTTCAGCGCATTTCGCAACCGGGCACTCCTTTTGGCCGCCTGCCTATCGATGCTCGTCCTCACAACGCCCGCCCGGGCCCAGGTCGATGCGTCCGTTCTCTCGAACCTGAACTACGATCAGCTCGACTGGCTCGAGGACAGGACGACCCCGGGCTCATGGTACGCGGTGCTGTCGGGGGACCCAGGCAAGGAGGGCCGCTTCGTGATCCTCAACAAGGTGCTGAAGGGCACCTTCACCCGGCCGCATTTTCACGCCACGGCCCGCCAGATCTACGTCGCCGACGGCACCTGGTGGGTCGGAAGCGGCGCGAACCGGAACACCGCCGACAGCATCGCCAAGCGAGAGGGCTCCTATGTCGACCAGCCCGCCAACCAGGTGCACTGGGACGGGGCGAAGGACGAAGATGTGCTGCTCCTGATCGCCGGCGAGGGCCCCGCCACCGAGGCCCCAGTCAATTAGGTGCGGGCAACCTCCGGCAGCCCTCTCGTACCGACGTCACTGCAGCGTCAATATCCAAGTTGACGCAAGATGACCTTGGACAGGACGCTAGCAATGATCCAAACGACACCTGAACCGAGAACCAGCCACCCCACCCGGGCAGCACGTTGTCGCCGCTGAATGAACTTTGTATAATTTCTCTCGTCGCCCTTATTAAGGATAATATAAGGGAAATACCATGTGATGCCAATTCTTTCGAAAATATATTCAGCAAACATATTAAATATGCCATGGCCAATAAGTGCGGCGCTGGCCACCACCGATATTGATACAGGAACCGACGTGTCGGGAAACACCGACGCCACCACATTCGCTGCAGCGAGCGATATTGCTACACCGGCACAAAGCGCCATTGCCCCCTGATAGGCCCAAAGCCTATGACGGGGCAGCGCCGTCCAAACTTTTAAGATCTCTGTTTGCTCCAACCCCTCTACCCATTCAGAGACCGTTGAATGAAACGATCGCGCGACCACATAATCTATATACTCGATAGTTGATCGAAGGCAGTAGCTTGGCTCATCGTAATTCGATATCCCCGTCGATGCAATGCTATCATCCTCTCCGAGAACGTATGAGTTTATGTCGACTTGGATTTTGTAACCCTGATGACTCCCTATTTGAGGGACCGCCAGCAAGAAATCTACCTCAACGGACAGCTGACTAACCGGATCGCCGCGCGAGCTATCGTACTGCGATAGTTTCTCCAACGAGCTTAGAACAAGCTTCTCCCCCTTGAAATGGAAAACTGTAATGTTCGCCGACGCAGCCTGGTAATTAAATTGCTGAAGGGTCTGTTCTATTTTCTCCACCAAGATGCGAATATCTGGCTGCCTTATAATATAGTGACCGTCGAAATTCCGACTGAGCTTTTCACGTCGTCCGGTAATAGAGTGATACAGCGCTTGCATGACCGCGGGAGGCAGATTCTCAATAGACGCGCGTTGCCCCTCATGCGTGCGCATTGTCAGCTCGGTACTCAAAGGGCGGTTATCTTTGGTCATGGATTTGCCCGCAAATTCAACTCGCCTGCCTTGGCGGCGACACCAATATAGGCGCCGTCGCGCACGGTCCAACGCGTGATGACGAGGCTAATACCACGGCTGATGGACAGCGTCTGCCTAGAGATTGCCTGCATTTCACCTTTCTAACATGTCGGACAGTTGTCGTGTTTGCCATCCAGGATTGCCACAGCACCGCGGGGGGTATGTGTCACGTGACGATCCAAGAGTTCGACGAGGTCGCTGGGGTTCGGGTCGCAGCGGTGCGGCGTGCGCTCGGAGGGGGTGGCCGCCGTAATCCTCAAGCCCGACATAATTCCAACACCTGCCGGTGATCTGGCTGTACGCTGCCGCCAGCCGAATGTCACGGGAGGATCATATGTTTACGCGTGCCTCTTCAACCGAGCCCAGAACCATCGAGCCGGGCCCCGCCGCGCCCGCTGCCCGGCCATCGCCGCCCCCTGCCCTGCAGCGCCGCACCGGTCCCTCCGAGCCCGGCAAGTCGGTGATCGGCAACGATCTCCGGATCATCGGCCAGGGCTTGCGGATCATCAGCCAGGGCGTGCTTCAGGTCGACGGCGAGATCGAGGGCGACGTGCAGGCTGCAGAAATCATCGTTGGCGAGGACGGCAAGGTGACGGGCATGGTCGCCGGCCGGCAGGTGGTCATCCGGGGCAAGGTCTCCGGCGTGATCTGTGGACGGACGGTCGCGCTGCAATCCTCCTCCGACGTCGAGGGCGATATTCACCACATGTCCTTCACCATCGAGCAAGGCGCCATGTTCGACGGCCGCAGCCGCCGCGCCGCCAGCGATGCCGACCTGCATGCCGTCATGGACGCAAAGGCAGGCCCGGAGCCGGTCTGAGGTCTAGTGTCGTTCCGGTTTGCATGGAAGCATGAGCCCTCAGCCCTGAGCTTGCCTGCCCTCGGGCTTGTTCGACTTGTTCCGAGGGTCGAAGGGCGAATGAGTTTGACAATGGCGTGCTTCGACAAGCTCAGCACTGGGTCGTGACGCTGATCGCGATTCGATCCAAGTCGGAACGGCGCTAGCCCGGGCTCGAGGCAGCGCGCGGTCCCGTCAGCCAGCGCCACAGGCGCACCGGCGCCATGACCGTGTCGATCACCTGGCGCACGATCGTCCAGGGCGCGGCGATCGGCGCCGTCAGCGGCAGGAACACGAGCAGGAAAACGGCTCCCCGCACCACGCGCGCCGCCCAGTAGCCGCTCTCGCCCGCATACTCGGTCCGCACCTCCGGCGGCCAGATCCGGCGCCACCACTCGCGCGCCGCCGGGAACCCAACCAGGCCCACCACGATGAGCGCGATGTAGCCGAGCTGCAGCTCGGACGGAACGGCCGGCAGCAGGCGCTGATCGAGCTCCTGCTGACGCTCGGCACTGCGCATGCTTGCCTGAACGCCGGCGGTGACGATGTTTCCCGTGAGATCGGAGACCACCTCGGAGAACACGTCGCCGATCGGCCGCGTCAGCGGTCCCTCCGCCAGGCTGGTCGCCGGCTTGATGGCGAGCACCGTGCGCATGGCGCCCGACGAAGTTGCCGACACCTCGAACCGTCCCCCCGACCCTGCCAGCGCGGCGAGGAAATCGGCCACGCGCGGCTGTCCCAGCGCCTGCTGGAGGCCCTTGACCTCCACCTTCTGCCACAACCAGTTGCGGCCGCCCGGCTGGCGGGGCGTGGACGAGGCACGCAGCACGACGAGATTGACGTCGGCGTCCTCGGCCGCCTTGGTGAGATCGGACAGCAGCAGGCTGCGCTCGGCCCCGCTCGAAGGCTGGACGTAGAGGAGCTTCCCCTCGGTGCGGCCCGTGACGAGCACCGTCTGTCCGCGCACCGCGCCGAGCCCGGCCGGCAGGCTCGCCGGGTCGATCGTATCGACCAGGGCGCGCCGCGTTGCGGGGTCCAGGCGCGGCGCCGAGGCCAAGGTCGACGGGCCGCCGGGCTCCAGCGCCAGCACGCGCACGTTGGCCTTGTTGAGCGGCCGTGCCAGCTGCCACATGATCTCCTCGAACGCCTTGCGCTCGGTGAGCTCGACGACCAGGCTCGGGCGGACCTCGGCATAGAGGTGCTCGCCTGCACCCGCGCCATGGCGCAGGACGCGATAGCTCTCGCGGCCGACGACGACGTTGAGCCCGCTGCCCGCAGGCAGGTCCTTGAGCGCCCCGCGATAGAGGAAGATCGAGTCCTCGGTGACGTAGAGGGAGAGCTTCACGTCGCCCTTGGCCTCGGGCAGCAGCAGCGGCGCGACGCGCTTCATCTCCTCGGGCGTGCCGGCGGTCAGCGTCTCGCCCGCCCGGTTGACGAAACGCCAGTGGCCCTCCTGCGTCGCCTGGGCGGCGAGCACGGCGACGCCCTCGGCTGCGGGCGGCAACGCCTTCACGCGGGCGGCGGCGGCTTCCAGGGCACCGGCGCCGTGTCGGGCCGTTCGCACACCGGCACGCTCCGCCACACCGACAATCTTGCTCAGCCAGTTGGCCTGGGCGACGGCGGGCGGCGCCAGCACGGCGATGGCCAGGCACACCCAGACGAGGCCGGTGGAAAGCGCTGTTCGCATGGCGGTTGGAGGCATCGGCTGCGCGGACATGGGCTTAGGCACTACCTGGGCATTTTGGCAAATATCGGCCAGGACTCTGCAATCCAAGGGGCGACATGCTTCTCACCCGCCCTTGCGCGCCTTGGCGAAATCGGGCGGGCGTTTCTCCAGGAAGGCCGTGAACGCCTCGCGCGCTTCGGGACTGCTCATTAGCGTCGTGTAGGCCTGCGCCTCCTGGTCGATCATGGCGCTGATCCGGCCCGGATCCCGCTTCAACAGGCGACGCGAGGTCATCAGCGCGTGGCGCGGCTTGGCGGCGAGACGGCGAGCGGCCTTGAGCGCCGTCTCCTCGAGCTTGTCGGCGGGCACGATGGCGTTGACGAGCCCGGCCTGGATGCGCCCGCTCGGCGCTGAACGGCTCGCCCAGGCAGATCAGCTCGAAGGCGCGCGGATAGCCCATGCGCTCCGGCGCCAGCAGGCTCGAGCCCGCCTCCTGCACGAGGCCCAGATCCAGGAACGGCGTGCGCAGGCTCGCCGTCGGCGTGGCGTAGACGAGGTCGCAGTGGAGCAGCATGGTCGTGCCGATGCCGATAGCCAGGCCGTCGACGGCGGCGATCATCGGCTTCGTCACCTTGGGCAGGCGGCGGATGAACTCCAGCGAGGGAGCCGGAATGCCCTTGCCGTCACCGCCGCCACCCGCCTGAGCGCGGCGCATGAAGTCATTTATGTCGTTGCCAGCCGAGAAGACGCCGCCCGAGCCGATGAACACGTGGACGGCGACGGCGTCGTTGGTTTCGGCGGCGTCGAGCGCCTCCGACATGGCGCTGTACATCGGCCCGGTGAAGGCGTTCTTCTTCTCCGCGCGCAGGAAGCGCATGACCTGCACGCCGTCCTGCACCTTGATCTCGATTTCCTGGCTCATCGCGTTTCCCTTTCAACACTCGCCCGCCCGCCATACGCCATCCGGATTCCCCTCCCCCTTGCCCTCGGGCTCTCCCCACGTTCGACGTGCCCTCAGATAACCCGAGGGCTTGCGGGGAGGGGTTAGGGGTGGGGGTAAAGCCATTGGGATCGCGCCTGCTTCGTTCACCCCACCCGGCTCGTCGCGCAAAGAGCGCGCCGAACCACCCTCCCCGTCAAGGGGAGGGTTCCATCGCGGCCAGGATCGGCGTCATGCGGCGCGCCATCTCCGCCCCCAGCGCCTGCAGGCCCGTCGCCGGGCGCACCATCACCTCGAACTCGGCCATGCGGCCATCGGCGTCGAAGCGGATCATGTCGATGCCCTTGAGCGCCTTGTCGCCGACCCGCGCGCTGAACTCCAGCACGACATTGTCGTCGCCGCCGTAGAAGGTGCGGTGATACTGGAACGCCTCGAACACATGCAGCGCCTGCTGCAGGAACTGGGCGACCAGCGTCGCGCCCTGGTAGGGCGTGAAGGCAACCGGCGAGCGGAACACGGCGTCGGGCGTCAAGAGTGCGGCGACCTCCGCCAGATTCCCAGCCGCCACCATGCGGTGCCAGCTCGCCAGTGTCCTCTCGGCCTCCGTGTGCAGGGCCATGCGTTCTCCTCCGTTGGCATCTTGCGCGACTGCCCGCTGCCCGGCAATCCGTCCCACACACAAGTGCGGCCCACCTATCCACTCCGCCTGTCCGCCAGCTGCTGCCCATTGGCAGCTCCACTTGCGCCGACCGATCCCCCTCCCCCTTGCGGGGAGGGGTTAGGGGTGGGGGGAACAGGCAAGGGAAGGCCCTCGAACACTCACTCCTGCTTCACGGCGACCCCGAGTGCACCCAACACTTCAAGAATGACACCTTCAAGCTCCTGCGAGACTTGCCAGTTTGCGAATCTCAGCACCTTGAAGCCACGCCATTCCAGGTCCGCATCCCTGGCCGCGTCCGCAGCACGCGCATCTGGCAGCTCATGTTGAACGCCATCGACTTCGATGATCAGGCGCTGCGACAGGCACGCGAAGTCGACGATATAGCCCTCGATCGGTACCTGGCGCCGGAAGTGAAAGCCGTGGTGGCGGAACTTGCGAAGCTCCTTCCACAATCGGGTCTCGGCGACCGTCTGATGCTTGCGGAAATGGCGCGCACTCGCATTGGCCATATCCCTAGCCCTTCACCCCACCCCCAACCCCTCCCCGTCAAGG
>CAWCOF010000002.1:0-216847 GCA_963797005.1 uncultured Alphaproteobacteria bacterium | reverse complement strand
TCGCCCGCGCGTGACAGCCCGCACACCACGAGCGAGCTTGAGCCGCTTGGCGATCTCGGATACGGCGATGAAATCGCCATCGGAGGCGATCGGGAAGCCCGCTTCGATGATGTCCACCCCCATCTCGTCGAGGAAGTCTGCCACCTCCAGCTTTTCCTCGAAGGTCATGGTGGCGCCGGGGCATTGCTCGCCGTCGCGCAGGGTTGTATCAAAAATGAAAACCCGGTCGGTATTGGCGCCGTCGTGCCAACGACGGAGGGTTTCGCGTGTCGGGACATGGCCCATGTTCCTCAATCGGGGGCCGGATAGGAGTCCTTCCGGCATCGAAACCTGACGATTTGCTTGGCTTTGCATCCCCTGAGCGGCCGTCCCGGATCACCGGGCACGAGCGGGGCTCAGGGGCCGATAAGGAGCAGGGTGCCGATGAGGAGCAGGGTGCCGATCAGGCCGAGCGCTGCCGTCGCCGGCAGCAGGCCGGTCGCGGTCAGGTCGATCCTGGAGCTCTTCGCGCTCACTTGGCTTCCCACGCGCTCGGCGCCTCAAAATCGGCCCACGCAACAGTTCCACCACTACTTAAGCCGAAATAGCACCGGGATGGCAAGAAGAATTGCGCGCAATCCCCCGTATGACACCCACGTTACAGCCGCGTCGAGCGCCGTTGCCAGGCGATGCCCGCTCCACTTTCTGCGTTCGCCAGCGCGGCATGAGATGTGGTCGACGAGCCCTTGCAGGGCGAGGAGGCCGGAGGCCCAGACCCGATCCGAACACGCGTTGCGCCGGTTGCGCCGCTCCTTCTATGTTCGACACTCTGAACCGGCCGAGCCCTCATCAACGCGAGCCTTCCCTTGCGCCTCTCCGTCCTCGATCAGTCCGTCGCCCTCGTGGATCGCCCGCACGGCGAGGCCATCCGCAACACCATGGCGCTGGCCAGAGCCTGCGAGGACTGGGGCTATCAGCGCTTCTGGCTCTCCGAGCACCACTCGAATGAGACCATCGTCGGCACCGCGCCCGAGATCCTGATCGCGGCCATTGCCGCCACCACGTCGCGCATCCGCGTCGGCAGTGCCGGCGTCATGCTGCCCCACTACGCCCCCTTCAAGGTCGCCGAGCAGTTCCGCGTGCTGGATGCGATCGCGCCGGGCCGCATCGATCTGGGGCTGGGCCGCGCGCCGGGCTCGGACGGGCGCACGGCCTTCGCGCTCAACCCGCTCGCCAACGAGCGCCCCGCCCACTTCCCCAACGACGTGCGCGACCTCATCGCCTGGGTCGCCGGCGAGGCCCTGCCCGAAGGACACCCCTTCCGCCAGGTCAAGGCCTACCCCGCCGGCGAGACGACGCCGGAGATCTGGATGCTCGGCAGCTCCGACTACGGCGCCCAGGTCGCGGCGCACTTCGGTCTGCCCTACGCGTTCGCGTGGTTCTTCACGGAAGGGATGGGCGCCGAGCAGGCGATGACCCTCTACCGCCGCAACTATCGCCCGAGCCCGCGCCACCCCGCGCCGCACGCTGGGTTGTGCGTCTGGGCCCTCGCCGCCGATACGGAAGAAGAAGCGCAGCACCACTTCGCCTCCCGTGCCCGCTTCCGCCTGTTGCGCGACCGCGGCATCTTCGCCCCGCTCGAGCCGCCCGATCAAGCCGCCGCCTATCCCTACACGCCCGACGAGACTGCCCGCCTCGCGCACTATCGCGCCGGCGCCATGCTCGGCACGGGGCCACAGGTCGCGCAGCAGATCCGCGACCTCGCAGCCGCCTGGATTTGCAGGAGATCGCCGTCGTCACCTGGGCCTACGACGAAGCCGCCCGCCACACCAGCTACCACCTCTTGGCCGAGGCGATGAATTGAGCCCGGCATAGCCTCGCGCATATAATCCACGCTAGTCCGCAAGCTGATTGAGGCCCCGAGCCCTTGCAGGGCGAGGTCCGCGCCGGCCGCCTAAACCTCGATTTTGCCCTCCGCCACCCGCACCGCGTGCCCGCCGATGCGCACCGTGCCCAGCTCGCCGCCCTCCACCTCCAGCGACAGCTCGATGTGGCTCGGCCGGCCCATCTCGTAGCCCTGCTCGATGATGCGCTTGTGCAGGCCGTCGGAGAATTCGTCGAAGCGGTGGATGACGCCGGCGAAAGCCGCTGCCGCCGATCCCGTCGCCGGGTCCTCCGGCACGCCCATATGCGGCGCGAACATGCGCGCGTGGAACGCCGACGTGCGATGCACGGTCTGGCGGCAATAGAGGAAAAGCCCCGTCGGCGGGCCGTTCTGAAAGGCGCCGGGCAGGTGTTGGGGCGCGACCTGTGCCTTGCCGATCGCCTCCAGCGACGACACGGGCACGAACAGGAACGTGTTGCCGGCGCCGAACCTGGTCGGCCGGTGGTTCTCCAAGCCGATCTCGGCCGGGATCAGCCCGAGCGCTGCTGCGAGCCGCTCGGCCGAAGGCGCCGCGCCGGCCTCCTCGGGCCGCTTGGGCGCATCGAATTCCGCGAACGGCGCCGCACCCTTGCGCAGGCGCACCCCGACGCGCACGGTGCCGATCGTCTCCTCGAGCACCACCAGCGCCTCGCCGTTGCCGGCGGCCTGGCCGCCGCGCAGCTCCGCCAGCAGCACCGCCGTTCCAACCGTGGGATGACCGGCGAACGGCAGCTCCGCTGCCGGCGTGAAGATGCGCAGCCGTGCGGTGTGCGCCGGATTCTGAGGCTTCACCACGAACACCGTCTCGGGAAGATTGAACTCGCGCGCAATTGTCTGCATGCGCCCGGTATCGAGGCCGTCGGCCTCGAGCACGACGGCCAGCTGGTTGCCGCCGAAGCGCTTGTCGGTGAAGACGTCGAGGATGTGATAGTCTAATCGCATGGCCAGCCCGATTGTTGGAGTCGGCCGGAACATTGCCGGATTCCCGGCCAAGGTCCAAGCGGGACCGGACACACCTCGCGTGGCAGCGAAACCGCACGCAAGCTCAAATCTCCTATCGGCTTATTTCAACCGATCACATGTTGTATTTGACACACAAATGCCCCGAGTAGGTCAACTTGCCGCCGCGGTACGCCGGTGAAATGCCTCTCGCTAGACACGGGAGTGGGGGCTTACGGCGAGGGAACCGATTGAAGGCCGGTGGATTTCCCATTGGTCCGCCCCCGAGGGAGAACTGAACCCACATTGAGGATCGGCAGGCGCACCCCGCGCCGATCAGTTGGCTTGTGGCGTTCACAACCAATGGGAAAGCGCGCTCGTCGCGCGGTCCCGTAGGGGGCGGCAGAGGCTCCCCGCGTCTCTGCCGTCCCATCTCTTGTCGGCGAGCCCTGGAAACGGAGAAGCGTCATGACGCTGCGCGCGCTCGCGCTCGGCATGGGAGCGGCCGTCATGCTCGTCTCGACGGCCATGGCGGCCGACCTCGGCGGTGGTCCGCCTCGGGGCAGCGTCAAGGACGCGCCGCCCCACCCCTGCCGCTCTACTCGTGGTCCGGCCTCTACATTGGCGTCCACGCCGGGTACGGCTGGTCCGATCTCGATTGGACCGGGGGCGGAACGACCGTTGGCGACAGCGGCGCGGGATGGGTGGGCGGCGGCCAGATCGGCTACAACTGGCAGCGCGGCGCGCTGGTGTTCGGCGTGGAGGCAGACATTTCCGGCAGCGGCCTGGACGGCTCTATCGCCTGCCCCAACCCTGCCGACGCTTGCGCACACGACGTCAACTGGCTGGCCTCCGTGCGCGGGCGGCTTGGCGTCACGGGCAACGGCAACCGCACGCTGTTCTACGCCACCGCCGGCGGCGCCTGGGCCGACGTCGACTACACCGCCACCGGCTTGCCCGGCTTCTCCGACCGCCATTTCGGCTGGGTGGCGGGCGGCGGCATCGAGCACATGCTGACGCCGAATTTGAGCGCGCGCATCGAATACCTCTATTACGGGTTCGACGGCGCCACCGCCCCCGCCGGCGCGCTCGCCGGTGGCCCGGTCGATCTCGATCCCAGCATGCAGACCGTGCGCGTCGGCCTCAGCTTCAAGTTCTGACGCGAGGGTGGTGCAATAGCGGCAGCGTATTGCATCGCGCACCTCTTTATCGGTGCAATTTGGCTACGCCTATCGCACCCTGCGCGCCGCGCCGACGAGGTCGCGGGCTATTTCGTCTTCTTGGCCTGGTCCGCGGCGCTGGCGGCAGCCGGCGGGTTGGCGGGTTGGGTGCGGACCGAAATGCCGAACAGTCGCCACTGGCCCGAAACCGGCTGAAACAGTAGCTCGAAGTGCACCTGTTGCGGCGCTGTCTTGTAATAGCCGACCAGGTGCAGCATGCCCTGCGCGTTGATGACGGGTTCACGCAGAAGGATCGGCGAGAACAGAATGACCGGCGTCAGGTCGATGTTCTGCTGGCGCAGGTTCTTGAATATCTCGGCGAGCTTGGCGGGCGTGTTGGCCTTCTGAAAGCTCGGCGCGCCGAGCGCGTGCAGCACCGAGAAGTTCCCCGTCAGGTTGGCCTGGCTCAGTGCCACCACCGACGTCTGGATCATCATCGCCATCTGCTCGGGGCGTGGATGTGCGGCTTTACCTCTGCGGGGGCCGCCGCCGGCTCCTTGGCTTGACCCTTGTCCTTGAGGTGCTTGCCGTAGGGGATCCGCGGCGGGTCCTTCTTCTGGGCGTGGGCCACCCCTGCGGCTGCGACCAGCAGCGCGGACGCGAGCGTTGCGATCGCCAGCGCGCACATCCCTCCGCGCGCGCGGAGGCGTGCCACCAAAGGCAATCCCGCCGGCTCGTGTTCCTCGTCACGGGACCCCTTCCCCGCTCAGATTGGCGCTGCTCACACACTCACCGGCGCGCGGTCGTCACTCCGTGCACCGAGAGTCTTCGGTTAAGCGAGACTCTTATGAACCTTCGGGCGAGATTGTGGCATGGGGCCCGCGATGCGCCCACCGCCAATCGCAGGATTGGTAACGGGCGGGGGCTCCCGGTCGCCCGGCCGCAACTTTCGCCCAGCAAACACCAACGGCGCCGTCCGGCCGACTGCGCGCACGAGACCAAAGCCGCCGTTCCCGACGCACTTTGAAGACGCCCCGCGGGCCGAGGTTCCAGCTACAGGCAGCCCGTAATTGTGCTGCCGCACTTGACGTAGTTGATCTCGTGCCAGGCGCAGCACGGCTCGTTCTTCTTGCACACGAAGGTCTTGATCTCGCCTGAGTACTTCATCTTGATGCGGCAGACCTTCTCGCCCTTGCCGGCCTTGACCGTGGCCCCCTTCTTCTTGCTCGCGGCCTGCGTCGGGTGGGGGGCTACCGGAGCCAGCACGAGTGCGCCAAATCCGACGGCCAAGGCGAACAGCAAAGCAGCGCGTATCGTCATCGATTTCCCTCTCGGTGCAGCATTCTGCTCGGTTGCAAGCCGGCATTATCGCCGCGCTGCCAGCGCCCGCCTAGAGGCAATCCATCGTTGCGGGCCGCTATTCCCCAACCGCACTCAGCCCTGCTTGGCCGTCTCCACGATGCGCGTCTTGATCATCTCTTCCATGCGCCTTTGCTTGCGATTGGCCCTCCAAACGTTGTGGATCTCGAAGATTCTTCGTGGGGCGGCTTCACTCTGAAATCCCCGGTGCCCAACCCGAGACGCGGCACGATACCCAGTCCCAGGATGCGGTGCCGGAAGAAGTCGTCCGGCAGTCGCCGCACCACCATTCCCTCGGTGTTGAAGGCGTTGCCCGTCGCCTGGCCAACCCTGTGCTCCTCGATGACCTGGCCCGATGAGAAACGCCACCAGGTGAAATGATCGACGAAGATGACGACGAACAACCAGATAAGCGCGAGCACCGACGAGAAGGCGACATAGAAGGCAAGATTGAGATGGATGCGCAGCAGCCCGGCCCAAGTCATCACGCCGCCGATGCCGGGTATGCGGCTGGCGCCCCAAATGATACCGCTCACGACCAGCACCAGCACCAAGGAGTAGACGCCTCTTGCGCGCACGTTCGTGAAAAGGATGACGAACAGCGTGAGGGCCGTGAAGGAGATGCCGAGCCAGGGCGACCTGTGAAACAGGATCACCTTGTCAGTGGTAGCAGCCAGTTCCTTGACCGGAGTTCCGTCCAGGTAAGTGATGGCGGCGCAAACGTAGCCGTACGCCCATACGATCCACCAATAGAGGAGGTCCGAGTGCTGATAGATGCGCAGGTCGCCAGCCTGCGCGCGCGAGAACCAGCCCCGACGTCGTGCGCCTCCCTTGCGGGCGGGTTGGGTTGGAACATCGCTGGTCGATGGCGGCCGGGCCGTGGGTTGCTCGGGCGCGATCTCTGCGCTTGCGTCCATGACATGGGCCTCCGCATCGTTGCACGGGACCAGGCCGGCGCCCGGCCACGACGGAAACAGAATATGCAAAAATGGCAAAATAACAATCGGGCACGCTTCTGCGCAGGCTTTCGCCCCCGCCAACGCGCCTTCGGCGTGGGCAGGCCCAGCCTGTCAGTGGATGCCGTGCGCTTTCCGCAAGTCCGCGCCTGGCCGGCAGCCGATTGGCTCGGCTGCCGGCGTTGCGTCACTGGTTCGGCCTGCCGCATCAGTTCTTGCTCTTGTCCACCAGCGCGCCAGCCTTGATCCAGGGCATCATGGCGCGGAGCTTGGCGCCCACGTCCTCGATCTGGTGCGCATCGTTCAGGCGCCGCGTCGCCTTGAAGCGCGGCTGGCCGGCCTTGCACTCGCGGATCCAATCGCTCGTGAAGGCGCCCGACTGGATGTCCTTCAGGATGCGCTTCATCTCCGCTCGGAACCGGTCGTCGATGAGCCTGGGCCCCGACACGTACTCGCCGTACTCGGCCGTGTTGGAGATCGAGTAGTTCATGTTGGCAATGCCGCCCTCGTAGATGAGGTCGACGATCAGCTTCACCTCGTGCAGGCACTCGAAGTAGGCCATCTCCGGCGCATATCCCGCCTCCACCAGCGTCTCGAAGCCCGCCCGGATCAGCTCGACGAGGCCGCCGCACAGCACGGTCTGCTCGCCGAACAGGTCAGTCTCGCACTCCTCCTTGAAGGTCGTCTCGATGATGCCGGCACGGCCGCCGCCGATCGCCGCCCCATAGGAGAGGAACAGGTCGTGCGCATTGCCGCTTCTGTCCTGGTGGATGGCGAGCAGGCACGGCACCCCGCCCCCGCGCGCGTACTCGGAGCGCACGGTGTGGCCCGGGCCCTTTGGAGCGATCATGCCGACGTCGAGATCGGCCCTCGGCTCGATCAGGTTGAAATGCACGTTGAGGCCGTGGGCGAACATCAGCCCCGCGCCCTCCTTCATATTCTCGTGGAGGTGGTCCTTGTAGATGTCGGCCTGCAGCTCGTCGGGCGTGAGCATCATCATCACGTCGGCCCACTTGGCAGCCTCCGACACCTCCATGACTTTCAGCTTCTGCTGCTCGGCTTTCTTGACGCCGGCCGAGGTCTTGCGCAGCGCCACGGCCAGGTTCTTCACGCCGGAATCGCGCAGGTTCAAGACGTGGGCATGGCCCTGGCTGCCGTAGCCGATCACGGCCACCTTCTTGCCCTTGATCAGGTTGATGTCGGCATCACGATCGTAATAGACGCGCATGTCACGTTTCCTTCCGGTGGTTGAGTTTTGGTTTTGCCGGCAGTCGCCAGCGCATTTCCTGCCCCATAAAGCAAGAGGAACTGTTGCGTCGCCCGCTTTACGTCGCGCGCGATCTCGGCTTCGCTCAGCCGCAGTCTGTCACCGAGCAGCAGCCTGAGTTGGACATCGCGGCCGACGAGACCGAAGAACGTGCGGAACGCCGTCTCCGTGTCGTCGAAGGCAATGAGCCCGGCCTCGCGCGCCGCCTCCAGCAAGGGCTTGAGGCGCTCGCCGATGGCGAAGCGGCCATTGGAGAGCACGATCTCGCCCAGATTGCTCTTGCCCGACTGCGCATGGCTGACGGCCACGCGGTTGAGCGCGATCGAGGTGCGTGAGGAGATCACCTTGAGCCAATTGGCGGCGAAGGCCTCCAGGCTCGCCTGCAGCGAGGAGGTGTCGAGCCGCGCCGCGTCGTAGGTTCCCGCGCGAACCTTGGAGGCTTGCCATTGCACGGTAGCCGTAAGCAGGCCCTCACGATCGCCGAACCACTTGTAGAGCGTTTCCTTGGAGCAACTCGCCCGCTCGGCTACCGCCGACATGGTGAGCGCGTCGCGGCCCTCCGCAAGAAGGTCGAGCACGGCATCGAGCACCTCCTCCTGACGGGAGCTCGGGCCGTTGCCCGCTTCGATGTCTGACGCTGCCCGCAAAATCCCGCTACCCACGCCCCAACCGTACCGTACGTTACGGTGCTATATCGAAGGCACTCCGCTCCGCAAGAGCAAAAGCGCCGCGCGGGCTCGGGCGGACGGCCCCCCTACCTCCTGGAGGGCGGTCAGACCGGAGGCCGGAAGTGCGCCGGCGGGGTCGAGTTCGATCCGATCGAGAAGTCCGGACGACGCCCTGCTGCTGGCTACGGTGGTCTATGAGAGACCGGAACGTGGCTGATTTGTAATCCAGCTGACACCGTCCAACCCCACTTCTGCCACTTCCCACGGCCAAGCCAGCGCTCGGGGCGTTGGCAGCTCTGGCTGCGGGAGATTGGACCAATGGATCGCATGCGCGGCGGCATCTGCTTTTTCGGCCTCACTCTGTTTGCGAGCCTCGCAACCGCCACCGCCCGTGCTGGCGAGCCGATCCGGCTCGAGACGCGCCTCGCCAACCCCGTCATGAAGGGCGGCGTGGCCTCCAGGAACTACCTGCGCATCGCGCTCGAGGGCTGCAGGCCCAAGCCCAACGACAACCGCACGCCGGTCAACGTCGCCTTCGTCATCGACCGCTCGGGCTCCATGTCGGGGCCGCGCATCGCCCAGGCGCGCGAGGCGGCGATCATGGCCATCAATCGCCTGCAACCCAACGACATCGCCTCGGTCGTGATCTTCGACCAGAGCATCGACGTTCTGGTCCCGGCGCAGCACGTCACCGATCCCAACCGGATCACCGATCCCATCAGGCTCGTCCGCGCGCGCGGCTCCACCGCCATTCACGCCGGTGTCCTCATGGGCGCTGCCGAGGTCGCCAAGAACAAGGATTCGCGCCGGCTCAACCGCGTCGTGCTGCTCTCCGATGGCCAGGCCAACATCGGCCCGTCCCGGCCCGCGGACTTCGCGCAGCTGGGCCAGGCACTCCTCTCCAAGGGCATCTCGGTCAGCACCATCGGGCTCGGCTTGCGCTACAACGAGGACCTGATGCTGCAGCTTGCGCGTGCCAGCGACGGCAACCACGCTTTCGCGCGCGACCCCTCGGACCTCATCCAGATCTTCAACAAGGAGTTCAGCGACGTGCTGAGCTCTTGCGCCCAGACCGTCTCCGTCGACGTCGAGTTCAAGGCGGGCATCAGGCCGGTGCGGGCGTTGAGCCGCGACGGCGTCATCGAGGGCCAGCGGGCGCGCTTCACCTTGAACCAGGTGTACGCGGCCACAGAGCACTACATCCTGCTCGAGGTGGCCATTGACGAAGCGCTCGCCGAGCCCGCTGCCACCCCCGACGAGCGCGATTTCGGCCTCGTCAAGGTGGCCTACACCGAGCCGGAGAGCGGCGCCAAGCAGGCGCTCGATGCGCCGATCCGCGGGCGCTTCACCAAGGTGGACGCGGAGGTCAAGGCTGGCCGCGACCTCAAGGTGACAGAGGCGGTGGTCGAGCAGACGACCCGCGCGCGCACCCAGCGCGCCATCATCCTGCAGGACCAGGGAAAGATCGCGGAGGCGCGCGAGCTCATGAGGCAGAACGCAGCCGAGATCAGCGGTCTCATGGCGAACATGCCGGTGTCGCCGCACATGGTCGACCTCAAAGACCACTACTACGCGCTGGGCGCGCAGCCGGCACCCGCCTCCGGCGATCAGCTGAGCGCCACGCGCAAGACCATGCGGATGCTTCAAGCCCCGGCTTCCAGCGCCGGCGTGCGTTACTGATTTGGCCGACTGACGAGGTCGGGGTTCGCGCGGGCGAAGAGTTGCCCGCGCGCATCTTCAGGCTAGCGCCGCAGCCGGAAGTAGGCCCAGCCGGCGTCGCTGGAAAGCTTCACGTCCTGGCTGCCGTCGCGCACGCGGATGTGGATCGTGCCCGAGATGTTGTACTCGCTGTTGTAGAAGTTGCCGGCGTACCGGTTCGCGCCGACCCGCCGGACAGTCGCCGTCTGCTCCGCCTTCACGGAGGGCGTCGCGCACACCGCCCGCAGCTTGTAGCTGGTGGAGGTGCGCCGCCAGAAGCGGGCCCGGCATCGGGCGCGCTCCTTCGCACCCGAGGCGAACGAGACCGACCCGCCGCCGCTCCAGTAGCCCTCGAGGGATTCGGCTCGGCTGGCGTCGGCGAGCCCGGACACCATCAGCCCCGCAAGCGCGAGCGCGCCTACGCCCGCCCATTTCACATAGTCCCGTCGCATCACATAGTCCCGTCGCACCGAATTTCCGCCCATCCCAATTCTCATGCGAGTGCCTCTGTTCAGCAGATTGAACCACACGACACGGCGCGCCGAATCCACGCAGCATACCGCCCGCTGGCGGGGCGTGCATCCGTGACATGCGATTGCTTACAGATTGTTTACGGGTGCGCCGCAGCAACTGCGGCGGCCACCACTCCGTTACTTCGTGCAGGGCACCACGGCGAAATTCTTGCCCTCTTGCTGCCAGCAAATGCCGCTCTTTGGTTCCGTCTTTTCCGCCCTGGGACGGGCAGCGCGGGACTTGCTGCTCGCCCGCCTATGCTCCCGGTCCTGCTTTGCGGCAATGCAGCGACCGTCGACCTCCTTTTCGCCCTGGCCGCACTCGACCGGGCAAACGCGCTCCTTGCGGCTCGTCACGGCATCGAGAGCGGCCGATGTCGCCTCTTCCGTCGACAGGGCCAGCTTGGCCGAGCGGGCGAAGCTGCCCAGCGCCTCCTTGGCCTGGCTACCCCAGATCCCGTCGATGGGTCCTGGATCGCAGCCCACGCGCTTGAGCTCGGACTGCAGGGACCGGACCAGCCGCTCGGGGTCGGCCGCCGGCTGGGGTGTCGCTTGCGGCGCCGGCAAGGCTGAGACCCTGGTTGACTTCCGGGTCTCTTCGCGGCTCTGCGCCGCCTGCTTGAGTTGCCCCACCAGCACGTGCGCCAGGCCGGCGAAGGTGCCGTCCGGATAGCGCTCGAGATAGGCCTCGACCACGGCCGGCGACTTGCTGTCCTTCACCGAGTTCCAAAAGGCGATTTCCAGCTCCTTGTCATAGCTTCGTGACGCCGGCGGCCCTGACTGGGATGCGGCCGGCGCTTTCAACGCCCTCAGATACACCTGGCCCGTGAGGGACGTATGCTCCCAGGGCACCTGCTTGCCTTCGGTGGCCTTCAGCACCTCGTTGCGCACCTCCACCAGCACGGCACTGATGTCCTTGCCGGGGATCTCCGCATTCTTGAGCAGCGCCTCGGTGTAGGGGGAGTTGCGCCCCTCCCCGTCGAGGGCGACGTAGCCTGGCTGGGTCGAGAAGGCGATCAGCGTGCCGACCCCCGTGCGCACCTCGGCGAGGCCCTGGCCGACGCTGGTGCTGCGTGTCCCCATGGTACGGGCGAGGTTGCGCGCCAACGGATTGTCGCGGCAGGCATCGAGGATGACGATGCTGGTCTTGGCCTCCCGCTCCATCTGCTTGAGCACCAGGCTGAGGGGCAGGCTCTCGAAATCGACATCGCCCTCGGAGGCGAGCCTGGCATCCGTCGGCACCAGATAGTTCTGGCCGTTCACCTGCAGGCCGTGGCCCGCGTAGAAGAAGAGCGCCACATCGGCGCCGGTGACCTTCTTGCCGAAATCCCGGATCAGCCGCTCCATGTGGCGTTTGTCGAGATTGCGGCCCTCGACCACCTCGAAGCCGAGCCTTTTCAGCACGCCGCCGATGTCCTCCGCGTCGTTGCTCGGGTTGTTGAGGGGGGCGGTGTTCAGATACGCGGCGTTGCCGATCACCAAGGCAATACGCTTGTTCGCCTGGGCGGAGACGGGCGCCAGCACGGCGGCCAGCGCGCAGAGCAGGGCCAACACATAGGGCATGGCGTTCTCCCCAAGGAATGCCGGTAAATATATCACCCTTTTCGCCCCACTGGGACCAAAGAGCGCGAACGGGCATGAATTTAGATGGGCCGGGTGCGACGAAAGACAACGGAGCCACAGGCCCGATAACGAAACTGTTTACTTTGGAGGGATTCTAAGGTCCGATAGATAGTCGGTGACCGTCCGCGTCGGAGAACCTGCAGCGATGCGCCTGACCAAGTCCACGAGCCACGCCATCCGGATTCTGATCGAGTGCGCCCGCGCCGACGGTCGTCTGGTCAAGGTCGCCGAGCTCTCCGACCGCCTGCAGATCACCCAGCAAAACGTCTTCAAGATCGTCAACTTGCTCACGCGTGCCGGGCTCGTCGAAGCGATGCGCGGGCGCAACGGCGGCGTCCGGCTGGCGCATGCGCCCGGCGCCATCCGTATCGGCGATGTGGTGCGCGCCACCGAGGTGACGCATGTCGAGATCGACGACGCCGCCGACCGCAAGCATGGGCGCGGCCGCCGCGTGAACCAGATCCTCGATGACGCGCTGAGCGCCTTCATCGATGTCCTCGACCAGCACACGCTGGCCGGCATGGCCAAGGGCCTGCCCGGCTCGGCTGCGCCGCCGCGCCGCAAGTCGCGCGCGCAGGTGAGGGCCGCAAGCGCCAGCACGCTGCCGGGACGCGTTGCGCGCCACTGAGCGGCACCCGCCGGGCGGTTGGCTTGCATCCGCGACCTGGACACACCGAAGCGGTGGGCAGCGCGGAATTTTCGATGGATTCTAAAGTAGCTACGCCCAACTTGACACAGCGGGCGCCACGAGAAATGTTGCCTCCGCGCCTCCACAAAGCGCATCCGATGTCGGGGCCTTGAACCCCAACGATTGGAGGAAGTCATGACCCTATCGGCGGCCCCCGACCGTCGCGCTCAGTGCGGGAAAGCCGCGTCGGCACACGGCAGGCACATTCATCCGCTGCCGGAGTGCTGTGCATGAGCCGCGCCAAGCCCACCGCAACGCGAGACCTGCCGCCCTCTGATGCCGGGGTCACCGGCCCGCAGCGGCTCGTCGGTCTCGGTTTCCGCTACTGGCTCACCGGCATTCGTCACGGCGACATCTCCTGCTGGGAGCGGGCCTGGTGCGCATACTCCAGCGCCATGGGCCCCGCCGCCGCCAAGTCCGCCGTCACGGACCTCTCCTGCTGGGTGAAGGCCATCAGCCATCACGCCCAGCGCCCGCTCACGACCTCGCCCGTCGACTGCGACCGTTTCTGCCGCGACGAGTGCACCGCGATCGCCATGATCGCCGCCTGTCAGCACAACGCCTGTCCGGCCATGCGCGCCTGCGCCTTCTCGCTGCTGGGCTGCTCGCTGATCGAGGAGGTGGTGCAGGGGGCGGAGAGCTTCGCCGCCACCATGCGCGATGTCGACCAGGTGCTGCCCGCCTCGCTCATGCACACTTCCTCCCTGCTGGCCATGACGCCGGCGAGCCACCTGACACAATGAGACGGCCGAGGTTGGAGTCCCTATGATCGTCTGCTCCTGCTCGGTCATCTCCGACAGCGACATCGAGGCGGCGCTCATCGAGATCCTGAGCAAGCCCGATGCGCCGCTGCCCACGCCCGGCGTCGTCTATCGCCATCTCGCCAAGAAGATGGTGTGCTGCGGCTGCTCGCCCCTGGCGGTCTCCACCATCTACGCCAAGATCGACGAGCTCGCCGAGCGGGGCGTCGTGTGCCCCTATGCCTGCGCCTGTGCGCAAGGCCGCCTGCTGCGCTGTGCCAGCGAGTCTGCGGCACAGCGTCTGATCGAGCTGCCGCCGATCCGCCGCCAGCGTTTGCCCAGGCCCGTGCAGTCATCCACAGGACCCGAGCTGGAGACGGTGTGATCCACCGTTTCGCGGGCCTGGCCGGTAGCCCCCTGGCCCGTTCTGCGCAAGTATCGTAACTAGCCGCACCTCGACCGCGCTTCCAACCTTCAAGGAACCGCGGCCGACGGCGTTTGCGCGGGGCCACCAGTCGGATCAGCCAGGCACGGGAGAGCATTCATGAAGGGCAAAAAAGAGGTCATCGACATTTTGAACGAGGCCCTCAAGCACGAGCTCGGCGCCGTCAACCAGTACTGGCTTCACTACCGCATGCTCGAGGACTGGGGGTTCACCCGGCTCGCCAAGAAAGAGCGCGCCGAGTCCATCGAGGAGATGCAGCACGCCGACAAGCTGGTCGCGCGCATCATCTTCCTGGAGGGACTGCCCAACCTGCAGTACATCGCGCCCTTGATGATCGGCCAGAACCTCAAGGAGGTGCTCGAGTGCGATCTCAAGGGCGAGTTCAACGCCCGCGATCTCTATACCAAGGCACGCGACATCTGCCGCCGCAACGAGGACCTCGTCTCCATGAAGCTGTTCGAGGACCTCTTGAAGGACGAGGAAGGCCACATCGACTTCCTCGAGACCCAGCTCGACCTCTACGACAGGATCGGCGTCCAGAACTACGGCCAGCTCCAGTCCGACCCCGCCGACAAGCTCGACGGCGACGACGATTGAGTTGGCTGGGAGGGCGCCGTTTGAACCCATTGCACTATAGGACCAAGTCCTATATTTGTCTTGTGGTAAGGCGCCTTGCGCATTTTCGCGACCAGGAGCTTTGGACGATTCATCCGCCGCGAACGGATTGATGACCAATCTTTGCATGAGGCTGTGGCCCGTGCCGAGCGCAGCCTGATCGATGCCAACCTCGGCGGGGGGCTCATCAAGCAGCGGGTTGCCCGCGAGGGTCGGGGACGTTCAAGCGGATTTCGGGTCCTCATCGTCTACCGGCCGCGGGTTCGTGCAGTGTTCCTCTATGGCTTTGCCAAGAACGAGCGCGACAACATAGACGCCGATGAGCTCGCCCGGTTGCGTCGCGCGGCGGACGAGATCCTGACCTGGAATGACAGCCAGATTGATCGGCTTCTAGCTGTCCGAGAGTGGAGGCAGATCGAGAGCGATGACGAAGAAGAGCAAACCTAGGTACAAGAGCAAGATCGCGGCGGCCATTCACGAGACCATGCGTGGCGCGCACAAGGCCGGGGTGATCGAGAAGCGCACCATGCGCGAATTCGATGCGTTGTGTCTCTCCACGGTCGGCAACCTTTCGCCCGACGAGATCCGCGCTTTGCGGGAGCGCGAGCGGGCCAGTCAGGCGGTATTCGCCAGCTACTTGAACGTCTCGACGAATTTGGTCAGCAAATGGGAGCGCGGTGAGAAACGGCCGAGCGGCACCGCGCTGAAGCTGCTCTCGATTGTAAGAGAGAGAGGCCTTGAGGTGCTGGCGTAGCCTCAATCCTCGCACCACAGGCGCAGCAGGTTTGCCGCGCACTTGGCCAGCAGATCGGCCTCGGCCGTCTTGCCCTCGCGGTCGAACAGGCGCCGGCGCGCCGTATCGAGGTCGAACAGCAGCTCGCGCTTGGCCGCGTCGCGGATGAAGCTGCGCACCCAGCCTGCCGCCGCCAGCCGTTCCCCGCGCGTCACGGGCAGGACGCGATGCAGGCAGGTGGCCGGATAGGTGACGAGGCTGCCCGGGGAAAGCTTGAAAGCCTCCTCGCCGGCCGGCGTATCGATGACGAGCTCGCCGCCCTCGTAGCTCTCCGCCTCGGACAAGGAACAGGGTAAACGATACATCGCTGCGCACCCCGCCCAGCAGGGCGTCGTCCACGTGCGTGCCGTAGGCGTGGCTCGGCTGGTAGCGCGAGAACAGCGGGCCGATGATGCTCTTGGGCCGCGTCGCCAGCGCGAACACCGGATGCGCGGCAAGCCGCGTCTCCACCAGCGCCCGCACGCGGTCCAGCTCCGGCCCGGGGCCCGCCTGCAGGTTGGATTTGACCAGCCGCGCCGACCACCCCGCCGTCGTCTTGCCGTCCACGAATGTCGCACCGGCGAGAGCGGCGCGCACCTCGGTCACATCGGCGGCGGACAGGACGTCGGCGATGGCCAGAATCATAGGCGCTCCTTTCTTGGATTTTGGAGTATACTTATACTCCTACCTTCAGGAAAAACCCGCCGCCACGATGTTCGAGGATCTCCAATGGCAAAGCTGACGCGCAAGATCTGGGTCGGCATCGGCGCCGCCACCATTGCCGGTGCCTCGTTGACTGGCACCGCCGCGGCCCAGCACCACAACGGCCATGCCCCTGCCCAGGCCACGGATGCCGACAAGGGGTCGGCCACCAGCACGCCCGCAGAGGGCGGCGAAGCCTACCTCACCGACGGCGGCCCCCGGGATACGCGCATTCGCTTCTACCGCGACCTCGAGCTGATCCGCGGCCATCTGCTGGTGGGCCGGCAGCTGATCGAGCTTGGTTTGTGGGACGAGGCGCTGCCGCATTTCCTGCATCCGACGGAAGAGCTCTATGGCAAGATGGAGAAATACATCAAGCTCCACGACATCAAGCCCTTCCGGCACGAGCTGCAGGCGCTCGCCCAGACCGTCAAGGCCAAGCGCAAGGGCGCCTACGAGCAGGCTCGCAAAGCCGTCGATAGGAGCCTCGATGGCGCGTTCACCGTCGCCCGTCGGTTCATGACGCCGCTCAGCGGCTTCACCGCCCGGACAGCGGCCGAGGTCTTGAAGGTGGCGGTCGGTGAATACACGGAGTCCATGGAGGGTGGACGTTTCGTGAAACCCGTCGAGTACCAGGACAGCCGCGGCTTCGTCTGGGAGGCCGAGCGCATGATCGAGGGGGCGGCCGGCGAGCTGCGCAAGGCCGACCCCGACGCACTGGCAAAGGTCCGCGCCGCGCTGGCCAAGCTCAAGACCGCCTGGCCGGCTGCCATGCCGCCGCCGGCACCCGTACTGGAGGTGGGCCAGATCTCCGCGCTGGTCTCCGACATAGAGCTTCACGTCTCCCGCTACTGATGCGCTCTGTGGGAAAGACCAACCGCGCCTTTTCTCCGCGCCCGCGCAGCTGGCACACTCCCCTCCCCCTTGCGGGGAGGGGCCGGGGGTGGGGGTATTTTCTTTCCGTCGCGCTCCACGTCTTCACCCCACCCCTAACCCCTCCCCGTCAAGGGGAGGGGAACTCGGTCGAGCTCGGGGTTGGGTTCGGTCAGCGGCTCGCTTCAGGAGCCGCGTTCACGGTCGGCGTCGGCGTCGGGTTTGCTCTCGTCGCGCTTTTCGCGCTCTGGCCGTCCGCCAATTCCGCCCACGCACAAGTTCAGCCTGACGACCTCGCCGCCCTGAGAGCCAGGTTCGCACGCCCGACTTTCGTGCCCAATCCGCCGGGGAACCTCCCAACCACGGCCAAGGTGGTTCTCGGCAAGCGCCTGTTCGAGGACAAGTCGCTCTCCGTCAACGGCACGAAGGCCTGCATATCGTGCCACGATCCGAAACTCAGCTTCACCGACGGGGAGCCCACGGGCCGAGGCGTCACCGGCCGGCCGCTGGTGCGCCATACGCCGACGCTGTGGAACGTTGCATGGAGCCCCCTGCTCTTCTGGGACGGGCGCGCCTCGAGCCTCGAGGACCAGGTCCACTTTCCAGTCGAGCATCCCGACGAGATGGGCTCCTCGCTAGCTGACGGCGCAGCGCGGCTCTCCCGCGACGACAGCTACGTGCGCGCCTTCGCCAAAGCCTTCCCCAAGAGCCCGGCGATCTCCGCCGACACGATCGCGAAGGCGCTTGCCGCTTATGAGCGCACGCTGGTCTCGCCGCCCACGCGCTTCGACAAGTGGGTAGCCGGCGATGCCGCCGCCCTTTCGCCCTCCGAGATCAACGGCTTTCGCATCTTCAGCGGCAAAGGCCGCTGCACCAACTGCCATACCGGTTTCGCCTTCACCGACCATGGCTTCTACGACATCGGCCTCCCCACCGAGGACCTGGGCCGCGGCCCCATCGTTGGCCTCGCCGCCGCCAACCACGCCTTCAAGGTGCCGACCTTGCGCGAGCTTGCCTGGACCGCGCCCTATATGCACGACGGCTCCATCGACTCGCTGGAAGATATCCTCCGCATCTACGAGATGGGCGGCATGCACCGCGCAACGCGCAGCAAGGACTTGCCGGACAAGCTCCGCCTCACGGACCGGGAGCGCGACGACCTCATCGCCTTCCTCGGCACCCTGTCGAGCGAGGAGCCGCCGCAACCCTCGCACGAGCCCTGGGTCGGCAACTTCGCGCCCACGGCGCCGCCGCCCCCGCCCGAGGACGCAACCGTGGTCAGCCAGGTCAACAAGCTCTTCCAGCCCTCCCGCATCCGGCTGGGGGCGGGACAGACACTGACCATCCTCAACGACGACACGCGCACCCATAACGTGCGCATCTACGATCCGCGGCTCGACTTCAATTCGGGCGCCCAGGAGCCCCACCAGACGGTCACGATCACCTTTCCGGTCCGGGGCACCTTCGAGGCCTTCTGCGGCATCCACCCCTCCATGCGTCTCACCGTCGAGGTGAAGTAGGCGCCTCTCCGGGCAGGCGAGATATGCGCCGGGCGTTCGGGACCAATGCCCCGCGACGCGGCGATTGCCTTTCCCCGAGCAAAGGCTGTTTAATCCTTCCAAAGCCGGAAACGTGGGAGCCGAAACGCCATGCAAGCCAAGGGCAAGCCGCTCACCTGTCTCGAGGGCGTGCGCGTCCTCGACTTCTCCCAGTTCGAGGCGGGCCCGTCGTGCACGGAGGCGCTGGCCTGGCTCGGCGCCGAGGTCGTGAAGGTCGAAAACCCCAAGGCCGGCGATCCGGGCCGCAGCATCTTCGGCGAGGGGCACGATTCTTTCTATTTCCTGATCTTCAACGCCAACAAGAAGTCGCTGACCGTCGATCTCAAAAGCCAGGCCGGCAAGCGGCTGGTGCTCGACCTCGCCGCCAAGGCCGATGTGGTGGTGGAGAACTTCGCGCCCGGCGCCATCGAGCGGCTGGGTCTTGGCTACGACGTCATGTCCAAGCGCAATCCCGGCGTCATCTACGCCCAGGTCAAAGGCTTCGGCGAAGGCAGCCCCTTCCAGAACAACCTCGCCTTCGACATGATCGCCCAGGCCACCGGCGGCATCATGTCGATCAGCGGCTATCCGGACGGCCCACCCGTCAAGCCGGGCCCCACGCTCGGCGACACCGGCACCGGCATGCTGCTCGCCATCTCCGTCCTCGGCGCGCTCTTCGAGAAGCAGCGCACCGGCAAGGGCCAGCGCATCCAGCTCGCCATGCAGGATGCCATGCTGCACTACATCCGCCTGGCGTTTGCCACGCAGGCCCGCAAGGGCGGCCCCTTGGCGCGCGTCGGCGACCAGTCGATCTCGGGCGGCAACCCGCCGTGCGGGATCTTCCCGTGCAAGGGCGGCGGTCCCAACGACTACGTCTACGTCTACACCAGCCGCACCAATCCCGAGCACTGGAAGCGGTTGTGTCAGGTGATCGGCCGCAACGACCTGGCCGACGATCCGCAATTCGGATCGCCGGCGGTCCGCGCCCAGCGCGAGGCCGAGGTCAACGCCATCATCGGCGGTTGGACGATGCAGCACGACAAGCACGCGGCGATGCGCATGCTCGGCGATGCCGGCATCCCGGCCGGTGCCGTACTCGACACGAAGGAGATCGCCGACGAGCCGACCTTCTACAGCCGCGGCATCCTGCAGGTGATGGACCACCCCGAGGTCAAGAACTACGCCATGCCCGGCTGGCCCGTGCGCCACGACGGGGCGCCGCCGCCGATTGATGCCTCTCCGCTGCTCGCCGAGCACAGCGACGCAGGTGCTCGCGAGCTGGCTCGGCATGGGTGCCGCCGAGATCGACGGGCTGGTGCAGGAAAAAGTGATTACGAAGCGCTGATCGGTAGGTTGGGTCAAGCGGAGCGCAGACCCAACACTCGTTGAAGCATACGGGTTTGGTGTTGGGCCATCGCTGTCGCTCGACCCAACCTACGACGGAGAGACCAAATGGCTGAGTTGACGGGCTCGGAGATCCTGGCGAAGGCGCTGAAGAAGGAAGGCACCGACAACCTGCTCTTCATCATGGGCGGACCGATGCTGCTGGCCGAGGCCTCCTGCATCAAGGAAGGCATCCGCCCGATCGACGTGCGCCACGAGCAGGCCGCCGCCCTGATGGGCCAGGCCTACAGCCGGCTGCTGCAGCGCCCGAGCGTGTGCATGGCGGCGAGCGGCCCCGGCGTGATCAATCTCACCACCGGTCTCGCCAACGCGCTGATCGATTGTGCGCCCGTGGTCGCCATCGGCGGCTCGAGCCCCATCTTCCAGTTCGGCCGACAGGTGTTCCAGGAGATCGACCAGGTCGCGATCGTGCGCGGCTGCGTCAAGTGGGCCGACCGCGTCTACAATCTCAAGCGCATCCCCGAGCAGGTGAACGCAGCCTTCCAGCACGCCATGAGCGGCAAGCCCGGCCCCACCTATCTCGATTTCCCCGGCGACATCCTCTACGCCAAGATCCCCGAGGAGGAGGTCGACTGGTCGATGAGCGGCCGGCCCATTCTCAACGCGCGGCCGCTGGGCGACCCCGAGCAGGTCGATGCGCTGATCCTGGCGATGTCCAAGGCCAAGAAGCCGGTGATCATCTCCGGCAGCGGCGTGATCTGGTCGCGGGCCTGGGCCGAGATGCAGGAGTTCGTCGAGAAGACCGGCATCCCCTTCTACACGACGCCGCAAGGACGCGGCGTGGTGCCCGACGACCACCCGCTGTCGTTCCTGTCGATGCGCTCCACGGCCTTCAAGGACGCCGACCTCATCATCGTGCTCGGCACGCGCATGAACTACATCATCAGCCATGCCGCGCCCCCGCGTTTCAATGCGGCCGCCAAGATCGCCCGCATCGACATCGACGCCACCGAGATCGCCACCGCCGCGCGCACGGTCGACATCGGCATCGTCGGCGACTGCCGCATGGTGCTCAATCAGCTCCTCGCCGGCCTCAAGGGCAAGGTCAGCCCCGACCTCTACAAGGGCTGGCGCAAGACATTGGCCGACGGCGCCGAGGCCAAGCTCAAGGCGCCCGGCGCCAACAAGTACGTCGAGGACGGCGACATCCATCCGCTGCGGCTGTGCGAGGAGATCACCAGCTTCATGCAGCGCGACGCCATCCTGGTGGTCGACGGGCAGGAGATCCTCAACTACGGCCGGCAGTCGATGCCCACCTTCTCGCCGGGACACCGCCTCAACTCGGGGCCGTTCGGCACCATGGGCGTGGGCCTGCCCTTCGCGCTCGGCGCCAAACTCGCCAAGCCGGACAAACAAGTGATCTGCGTGCACGGCGACGGCTCGTTCGGGCTGAACGCCATGGAGCTCGACACCGCCGTGCGCCACAAGCTGCCGGTGCTCGTGGTCATCAGCCTCAATGGCGGGTGGACCGCCGATCCCAAGCGCGAGAAGCCGGGCCGCGACCTCGGCTACACCCGCTACGACAAAATCGCCGAGACGCTCGGCTGCTACGGCGACTACGTCGAGAAGGCCGAGGATATCCGCCCCGCGCTCGAGAAGGCGCAGAAAGAGGTCGACAAGGGCCGGGTCGCGGTCGTCAACGTGCGCACCGACTACCGCGCCCGCGCCGGCACGCTGGCCTTCGCCCAGTACTCGACCTGAGGGCTGTCATCCCGGGCCTTGCTTGCGCTCGGGCTTGTCCCGAGGGTGCCCGGGATCCATCTCTCAGCCTGTTCCGACGCCTGCGGGCCGCTGGATCCCGGTGACAAGCGCCGGGATGACTTCATCAAGCCGGCGTGCGCTCCAGCAGCTCGATCGAGACGTCCTCCGGCCCCTTGAGGAAGGCGATGCGCACGCCGGGCCGCACCGTCTCGGGCCCGCGCGTGAACACCACGCCCTTGGCCTTGAGATCGGCGCAGACCGCGTCGATCCCGGTCACCTCCAGCCCGAAATGGTCGAGGCCCTGATGGGGATGGCCAGGGCCCGCACCGGCCTTGGGGTCCTGGCTCACATCCAGGATGAAGATGTTGGCGCCGCCGAGTTTCAGGTCGATGCGCGGCTTGCCCTGCTGCGCGGTGCGGATCACCTCGGCGCCGAAGTGGCGCTCATAGAACGCGGCAGTCGCCTCCGGATCGCGGCTGAACAGGTGGATATGGTCGAACGTGAACTTGGTCATGTGGGACTACGCCTCAATGGAGAACGAAAAGGCTGGCTCAACGAGATTCCGGTAGTGCCTCAGTTTCTGGTATGCCAGTCTAGAGCACGCTTCATTTGCTGTTGACGTTCCCACTTTTCCAGCACGTCGACGATGTCGCCCACGTTCCACAGCCTATCCGTGACGCCAGCCGCCATGGCGGGGGTGACGCGAAGCGTCTTGTGAAGGCGGACGAAGTTGTAGTGCATGTAATGAAGTGCCACTGAGTGGGCGTGGTTCTCAAGCTTCTTGCTGAAGGCATTGGTCAGGCGTGTGAACCGACGAATGCTCATGCGCATGGTCAGGTTCTGGCGCTCGACGTAGCTGGTCGAGATATGCGCCGGATCGGGGTTGCCCTCGATCACCCGCTCTTGGATGCCGATGCATTCGGCTGGCGAGTAGCGGCGCTGTCCTTCTGGAGCGGACCCGTAGATTTTCTGGAGCATCGCGTAGTCGACCTCGGCGCCGAATGCACCTTCGATGGCCTCTAGATAGGGGCGATGCCCATCAGTCGTGATCTGCACCCGATGCTCTAACCGCGATGCGAGATCGCGCACGAAGACCTGGGCAACGTAGGCGTCCCGGTCGCCGATATGCCAAGAGGGAACGAGCTTGGTGGCGGCATCAATTGCAACCCAGGTCCATACATCGCCAGCGCCGGGCGGCGCCTTTTTCGCGGTCGGGACGTTTTTGGCCTTCGCGTGCACGAATGACCAGATTTCATCGAGCTGTAGGCGCCGGCAGGACAGGTTTCGAAGCGTGCGATCCTGATAGTCGGCGCAAGCCCGGCCAGCATCGGCGAAGAGTTTAAGCACCGTGTTGAAGGACACGTCAGCAAGACGGCTCGCCGCCCGCAAGCTGTTGCCCTCCATCAGGAGGTGAAGGACCTGGACCCGCTTCTGCCTCGGCAGCTTGTTCACGTTCTCGCTCAAGCATAGAATTCAATTTGAGAGAAATGTATGGGCTTGACTAAATTTAGTCAAGCCACTAAATTCACAAGAACAGATAAACGCATCTAACAAAGCGGATCGCCAATGGCCAAGTCAGTCTCCGCAGCTATTCCCCTCAATCCCTTCCGACCTGGGGCGGGACAGAAGCCGCTCTACCTTGCAGGGCGTACCCGTGAGCAAGACGAATTCAAGCGTCTGCTCCAGCAGTCCCCCATCTCTCAAAATGCCATCATCACGGGCCTGCGTGGGGTGGGGAAGACAGTGCTGCTTGATGATCTCAAACCAATCGCACAAGCGGCTGACTGGCTCTGGACCGGAAACGACCTCTCCGAGTCAACCTCACTAACCGCAGAGCGAATTTCAATGCGCATTGTGGTCGATTTGGCCGCGCTGTTGGGTCCCCTCATGACGATGACGGGCGGCGCCAAGATTGGTTTCACGCCCGCCGCCAATGCGCAGCCACTTGAACACAAGGACCTATGGAAGCTTTACGAGGCCACGCCCGGCCTAGCCGAGGACAAGCTGAAGGCAGTCCTAGTCACTGTTGCCCAAGTGTTGGCTGGAAGCGGCAAGAAGGGAATTGTCTTTGCTTACGACGAGGCCCAGAATTTTTCGGACCATGCAGCGAAGGGTGAGTTTCCTCTTTCGCTCCTGCTTGATGTTTTCTCAAGTCTTCAACGATCAAGTGGTCCGTTTCAGTTTTTGTTGGTCTTATCCGGCCTTCCCACGCTCTTTCCCAAGCTGAATGAGGCACGCACCTACACAGAAAGAATGTTTCACGTAATGCAACTTGAACGTCTTGATGACGACGACGCGACCGAAGCGATCATGAAACCAATAGAACTCACCAAGAGCACCCTCACATTCACTCCAACGACTGTCATCACGATCAAGAATCTCTCGGGCGGGTATCCGTACTTCATCCAGTACATCTCAAAGGAAGTCTTCGATGCATGGATTGGCCGCGTAAAGGAAGGAAAAGCCGCGACGGTTCCGACCAACGAGATTCTGCGAAAACTCGATCAAGATTTCTTTGCGCCACGCTGGCAACGCGCAACCGACAGACAGCAGGCGTTCTTGCATGTGATCGCGACGCTAGAGAACAGCGACGGCGAGTTCTCGGTACAGGAGATTGTTGAAGCATCTCGGACGACCTTGAAGCGAGGGTTCAGTCCGAGCCACGCAACGCAGATGCTCCAAGCTTTGACGGAGAAGGGACTGGTCTACAAGAACAGCAGGGGACGATACCGATTGGCGGTTCCACTCATGTCTGCGTTCATTCAACGGCAGAGTTGGGATCTATCTACTCTACGGTTTCCCGACGAGCCCAACGGGACTTAGCAGCCTTTTTGGCTATCGCGGAGCGCCGCTTGGATGACAATTTTTCAGCTCTTGCCCTCCCGCCCTTCAGGCCGCCAAGCCTGCCGGCGCCGACAGCCGTTGGGCTCTTACCCTGCTCTTCCGGCATCGGTCCGCGATCCTCGACCTCCCCCACGGAGATGTCGACGATCATCTTCCCGAGTTGGTTCGGGTCGCGTGGGCGCTTCTTCTTTCGCGTGTGGTCGGCCATGATCTCAATATGGCGCTTGCCATGTGGCGAATCTAGTCTTGTCACAGTAGGCGCCGTTGACTCGCGGCCTACACGACCCCATGAGTCGAACTGGATGCGTAGCAGAAGTAGTGAGGCCGCCGGGACCCCCGTCCCGACGACCTCAGATTCCCGACGATGCCATAAGGACCGGGAACCCAAACTGTACTGCGCGCCAGTCTTGCGTCGCTCAGATTTTGTAAGCAAGGCGCCCGGTTCCTTTATCCAAAAGGAACCGACAGATGCCCTACCTAAATTCCACAGCCATTCGCTACGCCGAGTGGGACAAGAACACGCTGATCTTGTCGATCACGTTCACGAGCGGCAACACGTACCCGTATTACGCCGTGCCGGAATGGAAGTACTTAGGGCTGCTCACGGCTGCGTCAGCAGGCCAATACTTCAACGACAACATCCGCGATCAGCACTCGTCTAGTCGGCATTGACGGAGACGGTCGCCGGGCCGGTGACTGCGAAGGTGCGATGCTCGTTAGGTTCGAGCGCAGTGCTTTCCACTCCGGGCCGGCGGCTCAACTCCCATTGCAGGTCGCACGTAGGGGAGAGCCATAAAATCAATCTCCAGATCGTGCGGACTGAATCATAGGTCGAGCGTCGCATCAAGAAATCTCGTTTGAAATGGAGGGCCACATGGCCATCTACGTTGTTGCCTACGACCTCAACAAAGAAGAGAAGCGGCCCAACATCGTTGCCGAGGTTAAGAAGAACGGCAACTGGGCGAGGCTGTCAAAATCGTCATATGCCATCGATACTGCCGAAAGGCCATCCCAGGTGATGGCCCGCTTCAGGAAGTATCTGGATGACAATGACAACCTCTACGTGATCACCCTGTCATCGCCTTGGAGTGGCTTTGGTCCGAAGGATGTGATTGCGTGGCTGCAAGCACGCTTGGGCTCGGGTGAATAGCAACATTGCACCTCAGGGCCGCCAATGCCCTGAGGTGCTTTTCCTCGTCACTCGTGACGGGCACCAGCACAAGGCGCTTGTTGTCGATTTCGATCTTCATGAGTGCTCCCATTGTTGCCGAGATTGGCGTAAAGAATTGGCCTTGTAGCTCCCGCGGAGGGAGAGAGATGACTTTGCTGGGGCGCTTGATCCGATTGCCGCTACGCCTAATTCCTCTCGGCACCGTATTGCCCCGTGCTGTCCGGCCCCAATCGCGGTCACAAATGGGTCGTCGGGGCCAGCAATCACGGTTGTTGGATCGGCTGGTACGACAAGACCACGCAAGGGCATCTCGTCTTTAGTCTACGGCCCGGCGATATCGCCTATGACATCGGTGCCAATGCCGGGTTTTTCACCCTGCTTATGTCGCGCCTGGTCGGCCCCAGTGGGCATGTGCATGCCTTCGAACCGTTGCCCGACAATCTCGCGGTGCTCAGGCGGCACCTAGCCCTCAATGACGTGTCAAACGTCACGGTCCATCCGGTTGCCGTCAGCGACCACACGGGCACGGTTACCTTCCAGCGCGGCGCTAACGATTCAATGGGCCACATCTCCTCGGCAGGGGACATGACGGTTGACTGCGTAGCCCTTGATGACCTCGACCTACCGCTGCCGCGAACAATCAAGATGGATATCGAGGGTGGCGAAAGCCTCGCGCTGTGCGGCATGACCCGAATACTGAGAGCTGCCCAGCCTTGCCTGCTGATTGAGGGTCACATCCGCTAACCTCAGCGGGTCACCTCTGGTATACCCGATCTTGCGTCACTACCGAGATTCCCCTCCCCTTGACGGGGAGGGGTTAGGGGTGGGGTGTCTACGGCTGCTACGCACCCGTGCCCGCACGGTTCCAGCCGCGGCCGCCGTCGCCGTAGACCTCGTGGCCGGTCTCCGTCACCGCCACGGTATCCTCCAGCTTGATGAAGCCGCGCTTGGGATGCTGCAGCGTGGTCTCGACCGACACCACCATGCCGGCTTCCAGCGGCCGCTCCGCATCGTAGGCGTCATAGCCCATGCGCGTCGTCAGCCGCGGCGCCTCGTGGCTGACAAGCCCCATGCCGTGCGCCAGGAAGTGCATGTGCTCGGCGTGCTTGGACTTGGCGCAGAGCGGGTCGCCCACCGCGTAGATCGCCGAGGCCGGCGCACCGGCCTTGATCGGCTTCATGGCGGCGCGCTGGATCATCTCGATCTCGCCCAGCATGTCCTCGAGCTCCGCGTCCGGCTCGCCGAGGATCGCCATGCGGCACACGTCGCCGATATAGCCGTGGTAGTTGGCGCCCGAGTCGAGCGACATGATATCGCCCCTGGCCAGCTTGTAGTCGGAGGGCGCCCGGTTGAGGCTGCTGCCCGCCGTCAGCAGCAGATACTCGAAGGTGAGCCCGCGGTTCACTTCTTCCCGGCGCAGCGTCTCGAACAGCTCCCTCTTGCTCATGCCCGGATGCGCCTTGGCCATGGTCGCCTTCATCGAATCGACCACCAGCTCCGAGGCCTTGCGCAGCAGAGCCAGCTCGTCGGGCCGCTTCACGGCGCGCAGGCGCTCCAGCACGAACAGCCCGTCCTTGATCTCGCTGTCGGCAAGCCCCTTCTTCAGCGCGGCGGCGGCATCGGCGGGAAGGAACGCCATCTCCACGCCGACGCGCTGGGCCTTGGCGCCGGCCTTGCGCACGTGATCGACCGCCTTCGCCATCGCATCGAGCGAGCCGCCGGAGTTCGTATTGCTCACCGGCGTCCAGAACGGCGCCACTTCCTTTTGATGCGCCTCGAGCCGATGCCCGAAGTAGGCGGCCTTCTCCGGCGCGCCCTTGAAGTACACCAGCAGCGGCAGATACCGGCTGATGCCCATCGCATCCATGTAGTCGAAGAAGATGGAGCGGTGCCCGCCCAGCAGGTACTGGATGTTGTGCTTGGAGTTGGCGATGAGGACGTCGATGCCGGCCTCGTCCATGAGGCGGTCGAGGTGCTTGGTGTCGAACGGGATGGCTTGCGCGGGCTTGGCTACATCGAGCATGGGGTCCTCTCCTCGGGCAAAGGCGTTTGCGCCTTACGTTTGATGGTCTCACCGCCGGCGGCTGTCCGTGCCGGCTCGGTGTCGCCGTATCGTTCCGCCCTCATAAATATCAGGCTCGGGGGCTCCAGAGCAAAGGTTGCGTTGGACCGCTCGAACGCCCCCCGCGCGGGCCGCCTCGGACCCCGCTGCCTGCCCCGAGCTTGCGCTGGCATCCCCTCCGGTAGTCTGCGAAAGTATTGGGACTTGGGAGGCGTGGGACGCCGGCGCGGACCACGTGTGCGGCCGTCCCGCAAGACGCGATCGAAGGAGCATTCCCGTTTCATGCCCGACACCGGCACACCTGCCACCAATGCGATCGGACCGGTCGAGCGCATCGCCCTGATCGCCCCCGTGCTCGAGAAATCGGCTGCCGAGAGCGAGGCACTCGGCCAACTGGCCCCGCAAGTCGTCGACGCGCTGCATGAGCAGCGGCTCTTCCGCATGCTTCTGCCCCGCGCCTACGGCGGCGAGGAGGTCGATCTCGGCACCTGGTTCCGCGCCCTGGAGGCCCTGGCCAAGCTGGACGGCAGCACGGCCTGGTGCGTCGGCCAGATGAACGGCTGCGCGGCAACCGCCAGCGCGGTCGACCCGGCGGTTGCCCGCAAGATCTGGGGCGAGCCGCGCGCGGCACTCAGCTGGGGGCCGCCCATCAATGCCCGTGCCGAGGAGGTCGAGGGCGGACACCGCCTCAGCGGGGAGTGGATGATGTCGAGCGGCAGCCGGCACGCGACCTGGCTCGGCCTGCATGCCCCCGTCTTCGACAAGAGCGGCGCCCGGATCACGCCACCCGATGCGGCCACCATCTTCCTGGTACCGGCCGGCACCGCCCAGTGGATCAACAATTGGGACGTGATCGGCCTCAACGCCACCAACAGCGGCGGCTTCCGCATCAAGGAGGCCTTCGTCCCCAGCGGCTTTTCGGTCAACCGGGAGCATCTCGAGCAGGTGAAGATCCCAAGCCCGCTCTACAAGTTCCCCTTGAACAGCTATTTCGCGATCGGCTTCTCGGCCGTGGCGCTGGGCCTTGCCAGGGCGATGCTGGACGCCACCGTCGCGCTGGCAACCGAGAAGAAGCCGCGCATGGCCAAGACCTCGCTCATCGAGAACCACCTGATCCAGTTCCAGATCGGCGAGGCGGAGGCGCGGTGGCGCTCTGCCCGCGGCTACGTGCAGTCCACCGCCGAGCGCGTCTGGCAAAGCGTGGTGGCCACCAATGAGCTGACCGTGCCGCAGCGCATCGATATCCGCATGGCCGCCACCTTTGCCATTCACGAGGCCCGCGCGGTCGCCGATGTCGCCTGGGACGTGGCCGGCGCCAGCGCCATCTTCGCGTCCGGTCCCTTCGAGCGCCGTTTCCGCGACATCCGCACCGTCACGCAACAGCTGCAGGGCCGCAAGTCGCACCTGCAGGAGGTCGGCGCCTACCTCCTGGGCCTCGAGCCCAGCCTCTGGTTCGCCTGAGCTGTGCTCAACGCGGATCGCAGCCGGATACCCGGGACCGATGGGCCGTGAGCCGCGATGCGAGCAACGCCCGATTCCCCTCCCCATCGTGCCGAAGGCGCGTCTTCGACACGACGGGGAGGGGTTAGGGGTGGGGTGAAGCCACAGGAGTGCTCGAGCTTTTTACCCCCACCCCCATCCCCTCCCCGCAAGGGGGAGGGGAGCCGCTGCCAAGGTTCGCCATATCCACGGGTCGCGCCGTCAACGCAGGCCACGGTCCTCTAGCGCGGTCGTCAACAGAGGCCACCCACTCGTGCAGCCGGTGCAGGACATCGGCTGGCGTGGTCCTCAACAATCCTCTGCCCCGCCGCCGTTCTCCTCCGCGCCTGGCTCTCCTAAAAGTGCGCTCCCGATTCGTCGGGTGCGGGCGTTGCGGACAATTTCCATGATCGTCGTGATGGACCAAGCGCGTCCGGGCTCGACTGTATCGGCGTAGCGATCTGCGAGCGGGGGCGGGTGAGTACGCATGACGCAGCAGGCCATCT
Organism: uncultured Alphaproteobacteria bacterium; assembly: GCA_963797005.1. Taxonomy (GTDB): domain Bacteria; phylum Pseudomonadota; class Alphaproteobacteria; order Rhizobiales; family Hyphomicrobiaceae; genus AWTP1-13. The sequence goes on along the minus strand of CAWCOF010000002.1, from coordinate 187,222 downwards.
TTCGGTGCGACGCGGGCCGCAGCATCGGCACCGCCCACCTCATGCGATGTCTGGCGCTGGCCGAGGCCCTCAACGAGCGCGGCTGGACCTGCCGCTTCCTCAGTCTCCCCGGGACCCGGGCCGCGCTCGCGCGTTTCACGCACCTGCCGGCGGAGATCATCGAGGCGCATGCGGTCGACGATCCCGACGCGGTCAGGGCCTTGGTGCCCGAGGGCTGCGATCTCTTCGTCCTGGACAGCTATCGCCTCGGCATCCAGCACGAGACCGCGCTCGGCGGCTGGTGCCAAACGAGCCTCGTCCTCGACGATCGGCCGTTCCGCCGGCATGCGGCAGACATGCTGCTCGATCCCACGTTCGGTCGCGCGCCCGGCGCCTATGCGCCCCTCGTTGCCACGGACACCAGGCTCCTGCTGGGCCCGAGCTATGCGCTCCTGCCGTCCGCCTTTGCCAAGGCGCGACCCAGGGCCCTGGCGCGGCGCGCCTCCAGCCGGATGCCCGAGAGGATCATGCTGGCGTTGGGTGGCGGCTGCGGCGTTCGGCCGGCGCTCGATGTCGTTCTCGAGGGCTGCCGCGCGTCGGGCTTCCTCGGAGAGCTTCACGTGGTGGCGCAGGACGCCTGGAAGCTGCCCATGCAGAGGGGCGGCATGCGGGTCGTCGCCCATGGCTTGACGGTAGACATGCACCGCCTGATCGGCGCGTGCGATCTTGCCATCGGCACCGGCGGCGGCGCCGTCTGGGAACGCTGCTGCCTTGGCCTGCCGACCATCATGATCAGCGCCGCGGATGGTCCATGCGACGTTGCCGCTGCGCTCGCCGAGGCCGGCATTGTCGTCGACCTGGGCCCTGCGGGCTCGCTCACCCCCGACGCCGTCGCGCACGCCTTGCGCGACCTCGCCGACGATCCGGCACGGCTGAGGCAGATGGCCGGGCGTGCGGCGGTTGCCTGCGACGGTCTCGGGGCCCGCCGGGTCGCCGGCGCGCTGTCGCCCTGGCTCGCGCGAGACGGCGAGGCGGTCACCTTGCGCCCCGCCACCATGGCCGACGCCGAGCTTCTGTTCCAATGGGAGCAGTTCCCGGTCGTGCGGCGTCACATCCCCAGTCCGGCGCCGCCGACGTGGGAGGCGCACGTCGCCTGGCTCAGGGAGCGGCTCGCCGATATCGCCGCCGGGCCATTCTCCATTGTCGTCAAGGGCAACAGGGACGTTGGCGCCGTGCGCCTCGATCGCTGCTCCCCGGAAGTGGGCGGCCACCGCCTCGAGCCCATTGCTCTGGGCGTCAGCATCTACGTGGAGCCCGCGAGCCATGGCTGCGGCATCGCCACGGCGGCCCTGGAGGCGGCAGGTTCCTCATCGAGCGGCAGCCGTTCTACGCCGAGGTCCACCCCGACAGCGCCACGGCGCGCCGCCTCTTCAGGCGCGCGGCCTATAGCGAGGTCTCGCCCGGGCTCTACCGGCAGGCGCCCGAAGGCGAGCCTGCGCCCGCGAGCAGCGTCTACGCGCCGCAACAGGCTTACGCGCAATAGCCTGCCGGGGCGAAACGCGCGTTTGCGCCGCTTGATCGGCCTGCACGCCGTGCGCTGCAACACCCCAAGCAGCCATGCTCCCGCCGGGGCTCACGTGCGCCCCATTGCTGGGTATAAGGGGCCCGATAGCCGCGCACACCCGAACACCCAGCCTCCAGCCCCCGATGCAGAAGGTCGTCGTCGACCCCGCCACTGCTTCCAGCACGCGCCCTCTTCGCGCGATCGGTCTCATGTGCCTTGCCTGGGCGCTGTTCGCCTGCCTCGACACCACCGCCAAGTACCTCGGGACCGCCACCGAGTTGCCCGCAGCCCAGGTCATCTGGATGCGCTTCCTCGGCCAGTTCCTGGCCATGGTCGCGGCCTTGGGGCTGATCGCGGTACCGCGCCTCTTGCAGACCTCGAAGTTGCAGTTGCAGCTCCTGCGCTCGCTTTTGCTGCTGTCGTCGACGGCCTTCAACTTCCTGGCGCTGCGCCACCTGCGCCTCGACCAGACCACCACCATCGGCTTTCTGACGCCGCTCACCGTGGCGATGCTGGCGGGTCCGTTTCTCGGCGAATGGATCGGCTGGCGGCGCGCGCTCGGCACGATGGTGGGGTTTGCCGGCATCCTCCTCGCCCTGCGTCCGGGATACGGCGAGTTCCACCCGGCGTTCCTGTTCTCGTTCGGCGCCATGCTCAGCTACGCCGTGTTCAGCCTGATCACGCGTCACCTGGCCGGCTTCGACCGCGCGGAGGTCACGCTGTTCTATTCCCTGTTCGCCGGCACGGTGATGGTCGCCCCGCTGGCCCTGCTGCAGTGGGTATGGCCGGCGTCGACCCTGGAATGGGTGCTGCTCTTCTCGATGGGCGTCTACGGCGGGCTCGGCCACTACGTGTTCATCCTGGCGCACCGCTATGCGCCGGCCTCCACCGTGGCGCCGTTCCTCTACATCAGCCTGCTCACCCACTCGACCGCCGGCTTTCTCGTGTTCGGCCAGGTGCCCGACTGGTGGACGCTCTCCGGCGCCGCTGTCGTCATCCTGTCGGGGCTCTACCTCTTCCAGCGCGAGCGGGCGACGCTGCGCGCCGCCGCCGTCGCCATCACCTCCGAGGCCACGCCGCAACGGTGATGTCACGCCGCCGCGGGGTGCCGGTGTTCGACGTGGTAGGCCTTCGACGTGATCAGCCACTCGCCGTCGATGCGGTGATACGCAAGGTAATCCAGGAACACGATGGCGTTGATCCTCACGCGCACCTTGACGAGGGCTTGCGTGGGGGAAGCGAAGTCCACGAGCAGGACCTCCTCCTGGCGAGGTGCCTTCACCGACATTGGCGACGGTCGGCCGGCGATGACATCTTTGAACTTCTCGGCGGACCACATGGTCATCTGCCCTTCCTGGAATCCGTGCAGCTGAGCGGACGGCCGGAATACCTGGTCGAAGCGCGACACATCGGAATCGTACATCAGGTCGAAATACCGCTGCACGGCCGCCATCAGCCCTGCCAAATCTCTCGCACCCGCCATCCTCACCTCCCTCGATTGGCTTTGATGCCCACTCTATGCCCCGATCAGCCTGGGCATGTCCTTGCGAACTGTGCTAGGAAATAGCGCCGTTCCGCCATCTTATGCCTGTTCACCATGTTACAGAGCGCAGATATGCCAAAATTGGATGCAATTGACCGACGCATCGTCGCGGCGCTGCAGTCCGACGGGCGGCTCAGCAATGTGGAGCTTGCCGACCGCGTGGGGCTGTCGCCCTCGCCATGCCTGCGGCGTGTGAAGCGGTTGGAGCGCGACGGCTTCATCGAGGCCTATCGCGCGATGCTCCATCGGGGCCGGATCGGGCTCGGCTTCACCGTCTTCGTCGAGGTAAAGATCGAGGCCCACGCCAACGAGCGCGCCGAAGGCTTCGAAGAGGCCATGCTCGCCATTCCTGAAATCGTGGCCTGCCACATGGTTTCGGGCGGTGCCGACTACCTGCTCGAAGTCGTCGTGCCGGACCTGGAGTGCTACCAGCATTTCCTAGTGGGCAAGCTGCTGAGCCTGCCGATCGTCCGGGAGGTGCGCAGCAACATCGCCTTGCAGACACTCAAGGCCGGAGCGGCGCTGCCGCTGGACCATCTGGACCGGTCGTGATCATCGTCCGCCGTCCGCCGGCTAGTCTAGGCGGCGGGCGCCTCTTTCCGAAGGCGCGCCTTGGTCTGCGCTGCCCAGCGCGCAAAGCGTCCCTCGGCGATCGCCGCGCGCATCGCGCCCATCAGCTCCTGATAGAACGCCACGTTGGCCCACGAGAGCAGCATGGCGCCCAGATACTCCTCGGACTTCACGAGGTGATGCAGGTAGGCGCGGGAATAGTCGCGCGCGGCGGGACAGCTGCTTTCGGGATCGAGCGGCCTTGGATCGTCGGCGTGCCTGGCGTTGCGCAGGTTCACCTTGCCGCCCCAGGTGAAGGCCTGCCCGTGACGGCCGGAGCGGGTGGGCATCACGCAATCGAACATATCGGCCCCGCGCGCCACGCTCTCTATGAGGTCGATCGGCGTACCAACCCCCATGAGATAGCGCGGCTTGTCGGCGGGCAGGCGTTGCGCGGTCAGCTCCAGGATTTCGAGCATCGTTGCCTGCGTCTCCCCGACCGCGAGGCCGCCGACGGCATTGCCGGCAAAGCCCATCCCGACCACCGCATCGGCAGATCGCCGGCGCAGCTCCGGATCGGCCCCGCCCTGGACGATGCCGAACAGCGCCTGACCCGGCTTGGCGATCTCCGTCTCCCGCAGCCGCTCGAACGCGCGCTGGCTGCGCGCGCCCCACGCCAGGGAACGCTCCATCGCGCGTTGCGTCTCCTCGCGGCTCGCCGGCAGCTCGATGCACTCGTCGAGTTGCATCTGGATATCGGCGCCGAGCAGGCACTGGATCTCGATGGCGCGCTCCGGCGTCAGCACGTGCGTGGCGCCGTCGATGTGCGATTGGAACGTGACGCCCTCGTCCGTGATCCGCCGCAGCTTCGACAGGCTCATCACCTGGAAGCCGCCGGAGTCGGTCAGGATCGGCCCGTCCCAGCGCATGAAGGTGTGCAGGCCGCCGAGACCTGCGATGCGCTCCGGGCCCGGCCGCAGCATCAGGTGATAGGTGTTGGCGAGCACGATGTCGGCGCCGGCGGCCTTGAGCTGGTCGGGATAGAGGGCCTTGACGGTGGCGGCGGTGCCCACCGGCATGAAGGCCGGCGTGCGCACGATGCCTCGGGGCGTTGCGATCTCGCCGAGCCGCGCGCCGGCATCCGTCTTGTGCAGCGTGAACGCGAAGCGATCCGTCATGCGCGGGCCGCCGCGGGATGGAGCAGGCAGGCGTCCCCATACGAATAGAAGCGGTAGCCCGACCGGATGGCGTGGGCGTAGGCGCGCTGCATGACGTCGAGCCCGCTGAACGCCGCCACCAGCATGAACAGCGTCGACCGCGGCAGATGGAAATTGGTGAGCAGCAGGTCGACGGCCCTGAAGCGATAACCCGGCGTGATGAACAGCCGCGTCTCCCCGGCGAACGGCTGGATGACCCCGCTCCGCGAACGCCGCCAGGGTTCCCCTCCCCCTTGCGGGGAGGGGTTAGGGGTGGGGGGAATCCCGACGAAGGAGGTTTGTGCTTCCCCCCCACCCTGTCCCTCCCCCACAACCTTGGTGCGCGCCTCCGGCACGACGGGGGAGGGGACCACACTGGCAGCCGTCTCAAGGAGTCGCAGGGCGGTGGTGCCGACTGCCACGATGCGCCCCCCGGCGTTTCGCACCTTGTTGAGCGCTTCGGCCGTGTCGGCGGAAATCTCGCCCCACTCCGCATGCATGCGGTGCTCGGCCGTATCCTCCGCCTTGACGGGCAGGAACGTGCCGGCGCCGACATGCAGCGTCACGAAGTGGCGCGAGACACCGCGCGCTTCCAGCGCTGCCAGCAAGCTGGTCCGTGAAATGCAGGCCGGCCGTCGGCGCAGCCACGGCCCCTTCCCGGCGCGCGTAGACGGTCTGATAGCGCTCGGCGTCCTCGGGCGTCACGGCGCGCTTGCCGGCGATGTAGGGCGGCAGCGGCGGATCGCCCAGCGCGTCGATGGCCTCGTCGAGATAGGGCCCGTGCAGGTTGAAGGAGAGCTCCACCTCTCCCGCCTCGCCGATGGCGGCAACCGTCGCATCGAGCACGCCGAGCAGGCACACGCGGCCTTCATTGCCGAAGCGGATGCGATCGCCCAGGCTGAGCCGCTTCGCCGGCCGGGCGAAGGCGCGCCAGCGGCTCTCGTCGATCCGCCGGTGCAGATTGAATTGGACGAAGGCCCGGTTCTCGCCGCGCAGGCGCTCGCCGGTGAGCGCCGCCCGGATCACGCGCGTGTCGTTGAGCACCAGCGCATCGCCCGGCCGCAGCAGGTCCGGCAGATCGCGAACGACGCGATCCTCGAACTCGAGCAGTCCCCTCTCCCCGCTTGCGGGGAGAGGGTTAGGGTGAGGGGCAGCCGCTTGCGCCGGCGTTTGTCGCTGCCCCTCACCCCGACCCTCTCCCCGCGCTGATGGCGCGTATGGTGAGGGCGGTAGGGCGCGGGGAGAGGGAGGGGTCGGCCGCACCACGAGCAGGCGCGCCGCATCGCGCGGGACGGCGGGCTCCAGCGCGATGGCGTCGTCGGGCAGGTCGAAGTCGAAAAGATCGGTGCGCACGCGCGCACTATAATCCGTTCGCGCGAACGGTTGTCCCTATTCTTGGCGCGGCCTCACTTTGCGTCGGCGGCAACCTTGAGCGACTTGATCTTGTCGGGGTTCTGCACCGGCTCGCCGCGCTTGATCTTGTCGACGCTCTCCATGCCCTCGATCACCTTGCCCCACACGGTGTACTGCTTGTCGAGGAAGGAGGCGTCGTCGAAGCAGATGAAGAACTGGCTGTTGGCGCTGTTGGGGTTCTGGGCGCGCGCCATCGAGCAGACGCCGCGCACATGCGGCTCGGCAGAGAACTCGGCCGCCAGGTTGGGATACTCGGAGCCGCCGGTGCCGGTTCCCTTGGGGCAGCCGGTCTGCGCCATGAAGCCGTCGATGACGCGGTGAAAGACGATGCCGTCGTAGAAGCCCTCGCGCGCCAGCTGCTTGATGCGCTCGACGTGCTTGGGCGCGAGATCCGGCCGCAGGGCGATCACCACCTTGCCCTGCGTGGTCTCCATGATCAGCGTATTCTCGGGGTCCTTGATCGCCGCCATTTCTCGAAACTCCGTTTCTCCAGGCAGTCCCCTCTCCCCATTCCTTCAATGGGGAGAGGGTTAGGGTGAGGGGCAGAGGCTTGCTCCAGCGTCTGTGGCTGCCCCTGCGAGATCCCCGCTTTCGCGGGGATGACATCGCCATGCGGCGATGTCACTTCTTGTCCGCCAGCAGGTACACCTTCTGCATCGTGTCGGGCGTGGGCGGGGGCTCGCCTTGCGCGATCTTGTCGACGTTCTCCATGCCCTTGATCACCTCGCCCCACAACGTGTATTGCCCGGTCAATCCGCGGCAGCCGTTGCCGAAGCAGATGAAGAACTGGCTGTTGGCGCTGTTGGGGTCGGCCGTGCGCGCCGCACCGACGCTGCCGCGCTTGTAGACCTCGGGCGTGAACTCGGCCGGCAGGTCGGGATACTTGGAGCCGCCCGAGCCGGTGCCCTCCGGGTCGCCGGTCTGCGCCATGAAGCCTTCGATCACGCGGTGGAAGGTGAGGCCGTTGTAGAAGCCCTCCTTCGCCAGCTGCTTCACCCGCGCCACGTGCTTGGGCGCCAGGTCCGGGCGCAGCTTGATGAGCACCGGCCCCGTCTTCAGCTCGATCACCAGCGTGTTCTGCGGGTCCGGCGTCTGGGCCTGCGCGATCGACAAAGCGCCCAGCACGGCGAGCGCGAAGCTCATCACGAGACGGATCAAGGTGGCACTCCAGGTGAAGTTTCGGGGATGATCGACCGGACGATCGGGTCGCTCAAGGGCAATGGCGTGGGCTTATGGCCAATCTGAGGCGCGGGCGCAAGCCTGGTCGGGCCCTAGCCACGCCTCTTGCCGGCCTTGGCCTTGAGGCGCCTGGCAACGCCGGCCGAGACGAATTCCGAGACGTCCCCGCCCATAAGCGCGATCTGGCGCACCAGCGTGCCGGTGATATGGCGGACCTCCGGGCTCGCAGGCAGGAACACGGTGTCGATGCCTCGCGCCATGGTCCCGTTCATGCCCGCCATCTGCATCTCGTAGTCGAAGTCGGTGCCGTCGCGCAGGCCGCGGAAGATCAGCGTCGCGCCGGCCTCCTTGGCGGCATCGACGGTGAGGTTGTCGAAGGTGGCGATTTTGATCTCGCAGCCCGTCTTCTTGGCGATTGTCGCGGTCTCCGCCTTCAGCATCTCGATCTTCTCCTCCGGCGAGAACAGCGGGGTCTTGCCGGGATGCACGCCGATGCCGATCACCAGCCGGTCCACCATGCGCGCCGCACGCGCGATCACGTCGAGGTGCCCGTTGGTGACGGGATCGAACGAGCCTGATGTGAAGCCGATGCGTTTCATGGCGGGGTCAGACCCATAGCCGAAAGTGTCATCCCGGCCGGAGCGCGTCAGCGCGCAGAGCCGGGACCCAGAGCCATGCGGCGAGAGCGATCATTGTGGCCTCTGGGTCCCGGATCGACGCGACGCGTCGTCCGGGATGACAGCACCTATCACGGGCGGCGCACCATCGCCAGCGCCAGGCCGCCCATCAGCAGCATCACGCCCGCGGCACCGTCGAGCAAGCGCAGGCGTGCCGCATCGAAGGTCGCGCGCGCCCGTGCCGCGGCGAGCGTATAGGCGACATCCACCGCCGCCAGCACCACAACGAACAGCACGGCCAGCACCGAGAGCTGCCACACCGGATCGCGCGTCGGGTCGACGAACTGCGGCAGGAAGGCGCCGAGGAACAGGATCACCTTGGGGTTCGACAGGCTGACGAGGAGGCCTTGCGCATACCAGCTGCCGCGCCGCCGCGGCGGGAGCGCCGCGCTGGTCGTTGCGCGCCGCCGCCACAGTAGCCAGAGCTGGCGCGCGCCCAGATACACGAGGTAGAGCGCGCCGACCCAGCGGATCACGTCGAACCAGGCCGCCATCAGCACCATCATCGAGCCCATGCCGAACGTGGCGGCCCCCACCAGCAGCGCGAGCCCGGTGGCGGTGCCGGCAAGCGTGATCAGGCCGGCGGCGAGGCCATAGCTGAACGTATTGGCGAGGATCAGCGACATGTTGGGCCCCGGCGTCAGGCCCAGCAGGATGCACGCGGCGATGAAGGCGAGGACGATTTCAGGAGACATGGGTTCGGTGCGTCCAGGATGCCGCCTATGCCAGCGTGGCGATGAAACTCTCGAGCACCCGGTTGGTCTCGGCCGGCGCATCGAGCTGCGGGAAATGGCCGACGTCGGGGATGATCTCGATACGGGCCGCCGGCACCTTGGCGCGCACGAAATCGAGGTAGGGCGTGGCCTGGCCGGGGCGCAGGCTCGCACGCTGGCGCGCGTCGTTGACGAAGGTGGTCTGCAGCGCGAGCAGAGGCTTGGCCGTACGCGCCAATGTCTCCTCGAGCTTCTCCACATCGTAGCGCACGAGCGACAACAGCAATTGCTGGCCGACGGCCTCGGGCACGGCCAGTGCGCGCTCGATGACGGCGGTCGCCGTCTTGGGATCGCTGCGGGGCGTGAACATCTGCTCGAACAGGCCGCGCACCAGCGCCTTGTATTCGCCCGCCGCGAACCGGGCCTCGAAGGCGCGCCGCATCTCGGCCACGAACCGGCTGCCATCGACGAGGATGACGGCCGCGGTGCGGTCCGGTGCGCGCCGGGCGGCCTCCAGCACCACGCGGCAACCCAGACTGTGCCCGACCAGAACCGCCGGCGGCAGCGAGAGTGCCTCGAGCAGCGCCGCTACCTCTGTGCCGCACCGCTCGATCGTGTGCGCGCCTTCGCCTGCTGGCGTCGTGCCGTGGCCCGGCAGGTCGACGCTGACGGTCATATGCCGAGGCGAAAAATGGGCGACCTGTGCCTGCCAATCGGTATGGCTACACGCCAACCCGTGCACGAACACGATGGGCGGCGCGCCAGCACCCGCCACGATATGATGGATCAGGGCCATGCCCCTACCCTTGCTCTGGTTGCGGGGCACCGCCACCGTTGTCGTCGCCGTCGCCCTTCGGGCCCTCGTCGTCGTCGCCGTTGCCGTTGTCCGCCCCGTTGCCGTTGGCCTCCTCCGGGATGCGCTCGACGGACACGACCTTCTCGTCATCGTCGGTCTTGAAGATGCGCACGCCTTGCGTGTTGCGCGCGGCAATGCGCACATCGTCGACCGGGCAGCGGATCAGCTTGCCGCCGTCGGTCACCAGGATGATCTGGTCGTTGTCCTCGATCGGGAACGAGGCGACGAGGGGGCCGTTGCGATCGTTGACGATCATGGCGGTGATGCCTTTGCCGCCGCGGCCGGAGATGCGGTATTCGTACGACGACGAGCGCTTGCCGAACCCGCGCTGCGAGACGGTCAGCACGAACTGCTCCAGCGCGCCCAGCTCGGCATAGCGCTGCGGGCTCAGCTCCACGTCGCCATCCGTGGCTTCCGCCTCTCGCGTCGGGCTCGGGCGCGCCTTCCGCATCCGCTCCCTGCGTGCGGCGCACGGCCAGCGCCTGCTTGAGATATTCCGCCCGCTCGTCCGGCGACGCCTCGACATGGCGCAGAATGGCCATCGAGATCATCTCGTCGTCCTTCTCCAGCCTGATGCCGCGCACGCCCGTGGAATCGCGCCCCTTGAACACGCGCACGTCCTCGACCGGGAACCGGATGCAGCGCCCCTGCGCCGTGGTCAGCAGCACGTTCTCATCGGGTTTGCAGATCGCCACCCGCACGATGCGGTCGCCCTCGTCGAGCTTCATGGCGATCTTGCCGTTGCGGTTGATGTTCTCGAAGTCGGCAAGGCTGTTGCGGCGCACGTTGCCGGCCTTGGTCGCGAACATCAGCTCCAGCTGCCCCCAGGTCTTCTCGTCCTCCGGCAGCAGCAGGATCGAGGTGATGTACTCGCCGTCCTCGAGGGGGAGCAGGTTGACCAGCGCCTTGCCCACCGATTGCGGCGTCGCCGCCGGCAGCCGCCACACCTTCATGCGGTAGACCATGCCGCGCGAGGAGAAGAACAGCACCGGGGTGTGCGTGGAGGCGATGAAGATCTGCGTGACGACGTCTTCCTCGCGCGTCGACATGCCCGAGCGGCCCTTGCCGCCGCGGCGCTGGGCGCGATAGGTCGAGAGCGGCACGCGCTTGATGTAGCCGCGGTGGCTGACCGTGACGACCATGTCCTCGCGCTGGATCAGGTCCTCGTCCTCGACCTCGCCCTCCATCTCCACGATCTCGGTGAGGCGGGGGGTGGCGAACTCCGTCTTGATGGCGGTGAGCTCGCCCTTGATCAGGTCGACGATGCGCGCGCGCGAGGAGAGAATAGTCGAGGAACTCCTTGATCTCCTCGCCCAGCTTCTTCAGCTCGTCGCCGATCTCGTCGCGGCCGAGCGCGGTGAGCCGCTGCAGCCTGAGGTCGAGGATGGCGCGCGACTGCTCGTCGGAGAGGCGGATCGTGCCTTGGGGCGAGACCTTGTGGCGCGGGTCGGCGATCAGCTCGACCAGCGGCCCGATATCCTTGGCCGGCCAGTCGCGGCCCATCATCTGCTCGCGGGCCTCCGCCGGGCTCGGCGCGGCGCGGATGAGACGGATCATCTCGTCGATGTTGGCGACCGCCACCGCAAGCCCCACCAACACGTGCGCCCGATCCCGCGACTTGGCGAGCAGGAACTTGGTGCGCCGGCTCACCACCTCCTCGCGGTGGGCGGTGAACGCGCTGATCATGTCCTTGAGGTTGAGCTGCTCGGGCCGGCCGCCGTTGATCGCCAGCATGTTGGCGCCGAAGTTCGTCTGCAGGTCCGAGTGGCGCCAGAGCTGGTTCAGCACCACGTCGGCGATCGCATCGCGCCTGAGCTCGATGACGATGCGCATGCCTTCCCGGTTCGATTCGTCCCAGATCGCCGGACGCGCCTTCGAACACCTTGTCGCGTATCTGCTCGTTGATCTTCTCGATCAGCACGCGCTTGTTCACCTGATAGGGAATGGCGGTGACGATCAGCGCCTCGCGGTCCTTGCGGATCTCCTCGGTGTGCACCTTGGCGCGCAGCGTGATGGAGCCGCGGCCCTTGTGGTAGGCGGCCGTGATGCCGGCGCGGCCCGAGGATCATGCCCGCCGTCGGGAAGTCGGGGCCGGGCACGATCCGGCACAGCTCCTCGATGCCGATCTCGGGATTGTCGAGGTGCGCGATGCACGCGTCGATGACTTCCCCCAGATTGTGCGGAGGGATGTTGGTCGCCATGCCGACCGCGATCCCGCCCGAGCCGTTGACGAGCAGGTTCGGGAACTTGGCCGGCAGCACCACCGGCTCCTGCAGGCGGTCGTCGTAGTTGCCGCGGAAGTCGACGGTGGCCTTGTCGAGATCGTCCAGCATGTACTGGGCGATCTTGGAGAGCCGCACCTCGGTGTAGCGTTCGGCCGCCGGCGGGTCGCCGTCGATCGAGCCGAAGTTGCCCTGGCCGTCGACCAGCGGCACGCGCATGGAAAAGTCCTGCGCCATGCGCACCAGCGCATCGTAGATGGCGAGGTTCCCGTGCGGGTGGAAGTCGCCCATGGTGTCGCCCACGACCTTGGACGACTTCATGTGCTTCTTGTTCCAGTCGAGCCCCAGCCGATGCATGGCGTAGAGGATGCGCCGGTGCACGGGTTTCAGGCCGTCGCGCACGTCGGGCAGCGCGCGCGACACGATCACGCTCATGGCGTAGTCGAGATAGCTGCGCTTCATCTCGTCGGTGATGGATACGGGGCGGATGTCGCTGCCGCCGCCAGCCGCGCCGCCGCGCGCGGAATTGTTGTCGTCCGCCACTTGGGATGCCCGCCTATCTTAGCGTCTGGAACAGGTCCGGAGGCTCAGGGCACTCGGGGATCGTCGCCGAACGAGGGACTGTGCACTTGAGCGCTCTCGATAAGGCGTTGATAGCGCATGCAATTTCGCACCGCAATCCCCTAAATATGCCTTATCTTTCAGTAGGTTATATGGCGCTCAATGCGCCGGCTTTTTTGCCCGGAAATTGGCCTCGAAAAGCCCCTCGGAACACATCGAGAAACGACCAGAAATTCGGCTCCCGAGCAGCGTCTAGCCGATCGGTCGAGGCCGCCAGATCTTGCGCACGAGCATGATCAGCGCGGGCAGGAACACCAAGTCTGCCACGAGCGAGGCGATCAGCGTCGTGCCGCAGATGAAGCCGAACAGCCTGAGCGAGGGCAGGTCGGAGAACACCGTCACGCCGAGCCCGAAGGCGAGCACCAGGGTGGTCAGGATGATGGCCGGCCCGACCAGGACGCGCGCGCGCCGGATGGCGACCTCCGCCCGCGGCTCGTCGCGCTCCTCCCGGCTCAGGCGATTGAAGAAGTGGATGAGGGAATTGATCGCCAGCCCGAACACGACGAGCAGAGCCACCACGGAGGCGAACTCCAGCCCGCCGCCGGCAAGCCAGATGAGCGCCCCCGAGGTCACCACCGGGAACAGCCCCGGCAACAGGCTGACGAGCCCCACGAACACCGAGCGGAAGGCTATCCCCAGCAGCAGCGCCGCGAAGCCCACACAAATGGGCAGCGCCTCGTTGAGCTGCTCGATCATGCGCGCGCTGTTGCGGGCCGCGATCGCCGGCAGCCCGGTGACGGAGATGCGGAAATCGGGGTGCTGCTTGCGTACGGCGTCGAGTGCCCGGTCGATCTTCTCGACCACGGGCAGGATGCGGCTGGAATCCACGTCGGGCAGCCGGCCGGTCACCAGCACCGCATCGCCTTCCTTGGCGATGAACCGGCGCACGAGATGCTCCGGCAGGTAGCCGACATATTTCTGCACCGTCTCAGGCCGGTCGTCGCCCGCTTCGCTGAGCCACCGCCGCAGGCTCTCCAGCGACCAGACGTTGCCGAGGCCCGCCTGCTTCTCCAGCACCTCATGCGCCTGCCTGATCACCTGCATGGTCTCCGGTGCGTAGATCGACGCCCCGGTCTTCCACTCGATCATCACGTGCACGGGATTGGCGCCGGTCAGCTTCTGGTCGATGCGGGCGGTGGCGCCGAGCGCCTGCTCGCGGTCGGGCACCTGGTCGGCCAATCGATAGCGGGGCTGGAGTTGCAGATAGGCGCTGCCGCACAGGACAAACAAGGCGAGCGCAACCAATGTCGTCGCCAACGGCCAGCTCACCACCCGATCGACGATCCAGCCGACGAACGTACCGAGCCCGTCCATCAGCCGGTCCGCGGGCGCGTGGTCCCTCGACAGCGTTGTCTCCTTGCGGATCAGGTATAGGCCGAGCAGCGGCAGCACCAGGATCACCGCGACGAAGGAAATGCCGACGGCGAGTGCGCCGGCCATGCCGAAGGTGCGAATGAGCCCCGACTGCGAGAAGAGCAGCGCCGTGAACGACAGCAGTGCCGTGCCGTGCGCCAGCACGCAGGCCGGCCCCACGACACGCACGGCGAACGCCACCGCCTCTCCCTTGGTGTCGCCCTCGCGCAGGCGGATGCGGATCGCCGACACCATCTGCATGCTGTCGGCGAAGCCCATCACCATGACGAGGGGGGTCATGACGTTGAGGAACAGGTTGAGACGGAACCCGAGCACGCCCAGCAGCCCCAGCGACCACAGCACCGCCAGCATCGGCGGCATGGCAGCGAGCAGCATCAGCGACACCCGCTTGAAGAAGATCACCGCGATGGTGGCGCCGAACAGCAGCCCGAGCCCGTTGTAGACGATCTGGTCGCGCTCCACGGCGTTGCGGATCTCGAGCTGCATCACCGGCGCACCCGTCAGGTGCGACTTGAGGCCGACCGGCGCCAGCTCCTTTTTCAGGATCCCGCCGATGTTGCCGATGACGACCTTGGCCCCCTGCTCCCTGACGATCTTGCGATCGAGCGCCAGCACCCCGAGCGCCAGCTGCCCGTCGTCGGAGAGAAACTTGCCCTTGACGATGTCGTTTTGCCTGAGCCGCTCGATCATGGCGTCGTACTCGGCGCCTTCCGGCAGGGCGTCGGGCACGATCGGGGGCGCATAGCCGGTCGCATCGGGCTTGCCGCGCGCGGACAGCATCGTCACCAGGCCGTCCACCCCGTCGGCGAGCTGCAGGTCGATGATGGCATTGCGGAACGCTTCGAGCTGCGGCTTCTTGAGCAGGTCCTTGCCCTCGACCACGACCAGCACGTCGTATTCGCTGGAGGGGAAGCGCCGGTCGATCTCCTCGTAGCGCCGGAACTCCTCGGTGTCGGTGCGGAAGAGCTCCGAGAGCGAGTCGTCGACCCTGAGCCGCGACAGCCCCCACGCCGCAAGAACAGACAGCAGGATGATCAGCAGCACGGTAATGCGCGGGGTCTTCAGCCCCACGAGGCCCAGCCGTTCCAGGCCGAATGCGAAAGACCGTCGCGGCCGATCGACAGTGGCGTCCATCACTCCCCCGAGGGTGCGCTCTCAATGGCGCTTCGCCCATGGCATGGTGGCGCGTCGATGGCCCCTGCGCAAGGCGTCGCGGGGCCCCGGCTCATTGCCACGGCTTTCCATTCGTTGATATAGCCTGGGGCAGCATAACGCGGAGACGGCGATGGCCGACAGGACGCTCGACACCCAAGGCCTGACTTGTCCACTGCCGGTTCTCAAGGCCAGGAAGGCGCTGTCCGAGCTGCCGAAGGGCGCCACGCTGGAGGTGCTGGCGACAGACCCCAATTCCGAGCCCGATTTGAAGGCATACTGCGAGAAGACCGGCAACAAGCTCATCGAATTCAGCCAATCGGGCGGCGTCTACCGCTTCCTCATCCAGCGCTCGGCCTGATTCGCCACACCGAGCAAACTCCGGAGAACCTTCGATGTCCGCCATGCGCTATCGTGTTCTCGGCTCCAGCGGCATGAAGGTGTCGCAGCTCTGTCTCGGCACCATGATGTTCGGCGGCCCCACGTCCGAATCCGACGCACGCCGCATCATCGATGACGCGCTCGACCGCGGCGTCAACTTCATCGACACGGCCGACGTCTATGCGGAAGGCCGCTCGGAAGCCATCATCGGTCCCGCCATAAGGCCCAAGCGCGAGCGCTGGGTGGTGGCCACCAAGCTCGCTCAGCGGACGGGTCCCGGCGTCACGGACTCAGGGTTGTCGCGCCGCCACATGATGCACGCGGTCGAAGCCAGCCTGAAGCGGCTCGGGACCGACCACATCGACCTCTACTACACGCACCGCGTCGATTCCGACACGGCCTGGGAGCAGACCATTGCCACCTTCGGCGACCTGATCCGGCAGGGCAAGATCCGCGAATGGGGCGTCTCCAACGTGCGCGCCTGGCACATCCCGCACATCTGGCATCTGTGCCGCGCCCTCAACGTGCCGCCCCCCACCGCGCTGCAGCCCTACTACAATCTGATGAACCGCCAGCCGGAGGTGGAGCTGCTGCCAGCGGCACGTACCTTCCGCCTCGGCGTCGTGCCCTACAGCCCGCTCGCCCGCGGCGTGCTCACCGCCAAGTACAAGGTCAACCAGAAGGCAGAAGCCGGCAGCCGCGCCGCGCGCCAGGACAAGCGCATGATGGAGGCGGAGTGGCGCCCGGAAAGCCTGATGATCGCGGAGAAGCTCGAGGCGCACGCCAAGGCCAAGGGCGTCTCGCTCGTGCACTGGGCCACCGCCTGGGTGCTCGCCAACGACGCCATCACCTCGGTCATCGCCGGCCCGCGCACGCTCGAGCAGTGGACGAGCTATATCGGCGCGCTCGACTACAAGTGGACCACCGAGGACGAGAAGCTCGCCGACAGCCTCGTGGTCCCCGGCCACCCCTCCACCCCCGGCTTCAACGACCCGGCCTACCCGGTCGAGGGGCGGTTTGCGGTGGTGGCCAGCGCGGCGCCTTGATCGCGTAGGTCTACGCTCTTGCAGCGTTGGGTGCCAACCGCGTCAGCGCGAGGTCTAGCAGCCGATCATCGAATAGCTTCAGCTTGCGTGCACCCGCACCAGCCCCGCCGGGCCATTTCGGCAGTGCCGCCTTGATAGCCTGCCGGCTCGCGGCGACTTTTTCGTCGTTAAGCAGCCAGTGAACAGTCGCGAGCAGTTCCATACCCAATGCGGACTCGAAGCCGTCAATAAGAGCTGCTGTCTCGCCTAAGGTTGATCGATACTGCTTAGCCTCGGAATTCAGGTACGCGGTTACGCGATCCTTCGTGGTTTCCTCAAACCAAATGAGGTCAAATGGTCCCGCATCAGCCAAGCGCTTTCCACAGTGGAGGTAACTGCCGTCCAGTGCGTTGAGGAGGTGCGTCAGCTTGTTGGAGAACGGGCCGTACTTGTCCGCCTGAAACTCCAGCTTCAACGGGTTCGGCAAGCCGTGGGCCAGTATCACGCGCTCGATGAAGTACGCGAGTTTCTGGACCTCCAGGACAGTGCATTCCATGCCGACGACCCAATACCGCCGCACGATGTCTGCAACCAACGCCCTTGCGGGAGTCAGCTTCTCGACTCCCTTCCGTTTCGCCACGTTCTGATATTGCTGTGTGGGCTCGTATACGACGACCTTCACGGCGGTGAGGTCGCCAAGCGTGTCCTGGATAAGAGGTCGCACATCAGCCCAATCCAGCCCACCGTTGCCACTCCCAAGCGGCGGCAACGCAATCGATCTAATCTGGTGCTCGACGATGAAAGACCGCAGGTCTGCGAGACCGCTCTTGATCCACTCGAGCTTAGAGGGATTGCGCCAGTGCTGCTTGGTGGCAAAGTTCACAATCCAGCGCGGAGCCACTAGTTGCTCTGTCACGAACAGACTACCGGCTCTGATTTCCTTCCGTTTGCACGCGGCCTCATAGGCCTTGTAGTTCTCAGGGAAACGCTCTTTGAACATGAGAGCGATGCCCTTGCCCATCACCCCGACCGCATTCACAGTGTTGACCAACGCATCAACATCGGCATCGAGCATGTTGCCTTGGGTGAAGATGATCATGCGAAGTACCATGCTGGCCTGGATCGTACGATCACTTCGACTCTGAGTTCATCGCCAAGCGCTTTTATGTCGTCAACCACTAAGTCGTCGTAGCAGGCGACGCCCAACAGGGCAGATATAGCGATTCGCTTGTGCACAAGAGCCTCTGCTTGATAACGCTCGACCTTGCCCAGGTCATCGTTGTCGCGGCGAAAGTCCTTTCGCTGAAGAATGCCCCAATCAATTCGGTCTAACGCGCCGAGATCACTAGAGAATCGTGCTGCCGTGAGGTAGGCGTGTCGGTCGGCGAAGACGAATGGAACCGCATGCTCCACGAGTCGCGGCAGTGAAGATACGAGCACCACGATCTCAGAGTTGTCACGTCTCCTGATACCGTTGAAGCCTGTCTTGATGTTGTACGCCATCGGCGAAAATGGCGTGAAGTAGAGGGGTATGTAGTCGCTCAGAACGCCGCCCGGCGGGATTGGAACGGTCCTGGTCGTACGCATCTGGATGATGTCGGCGTTCCCAATACTTGTGTATTCGGGGGCTTTGTCCGGCGAGCTGGAACAGTGCACGCCGTTCTCTAGTATCCAGCGCATATTGTCTTTGTGAACGATGCGGAAGATACGAGCTTGCTCCGGGTTCAGAAGCTCCTGGAGTTGCGCTTGGCTGAGTTCGGGCATGCTCCCCTTACCCGTTTACCGCGCGCTCCAAGGATTGACTTGGCGCGGTCGAGCGGTGATGAAGCAAAAGTGCGGTCGGCGCGCGCACGCGGCGCATACCGCAATCTCATAGGCCGCACTTCTTCCAGAGTGCCGCCAGTTCCTCCTCGCTCACGAACTCGCCGCGCTCGGCCTGCCCGACGCCCTCCAGCACCGCGGCTCGGTGTCCCTCAGGCACGACGAACACTTCGCTTTCGTCGGCCGCGATGTGCTCGAGCACCTCGGCCGCATAGACCTGCCGATCCTGCGGGAGTTTCCTGATCTTCTCGATGGCTTCTTCGAGGATTTTGATCATGTTGCCAATATACAGGCCGCGTCTCTGGGTGCCAACATTGGCGCGCCGGCGGCCAACTTGACAGGGGCGTCTATGGGCCCGATATGTCCGCCCCAGTGGGCGCGTGGCACAGCGGTAGCGCACTCCCTTCACACGGGAGGGGTCACAGGTTCGATCCCTGTCGCGCCCACCATTTTTCGCCCAAGACCGTTCCACACTACTGCCGCCTTGCCGCGGCAGACACCGCGGCCCGCGCGCGCTATACAGCGCCGGCCATGGCCGCCGCCCCGCCTCTCCTTCAGCTCAGCGATATCGCCCTGACCTTCGGCGGCACGCCGCTGCTCGAAGGCGCCGAGCTCGTCGTGGGCGCGGGCGAGCGCGTCGCGCTGGTCGGCCGCAACGGCTCGGGCAAGTCGACCTTGCTCAGGATCGCCGCGGGCCTGATCGAAGCCGACCGGGGCGAGCGCTTCATGCAGCCCGGCGCCTCCGTCCGCTACCTGCCGCAGGAGCCCGATCTCTCCGGCCATGCCAGCACGCTCGCCTACGTTGAATCCGGTCTCGGCCCTGCGGACGATCCGCACCAGGCCCGCTATCTGCTGCAACAGTTGGGCCTGAGCGGCGAGGAGGAACCTTCCTCCCTTTCGGGCGGTGAGCTGCGCCGCGCCGCGCTCGCCCATGTTCTGGCGCCGGCGCCCGACATTCTGCTGCTGGACGAGCCCACCAACCATCTCGACCTGCCGGCCATCGAGTGGCTGGAGGCGCGTTTGGCCGCGCAGCGCTCGGCGCTCGTCCTCATCAGCCACGACCGGCGTTTCCTGCAGAACCTGTCGCAGACGACGGTGTGGCTCGACCGCGGCCGGACGCGGCGCGTCGAGATCGGCTTTCGCGCGTTCGAGACCTGGCGCGATGCGCAGCTCGCCGAGGAGGAGGCAGCAGGGCACAAGCTCGACCGCAAAATCGTGCGCGAGGAGCACTGGGTCCGCTATGGCGTCACGGCACGGCGCAAGCGCAACGTGCGCCGCATGGCCAACCTGGAGGCGCTGCGCGAGACCCGCCGCAGCCACCGCCGCGCTGCTGGTGCCGCCACCATGTCGGCCGGCGACGCGGATCTGTCGGGCAAGCTCGTCATCGAGGCCAAGGGCGTCACCAAGGCGTTCGCCGGACGGCCCATCGTGGCCGACTTTTCCCACCGCCTCCTGCGCGGGGACCGTCTCGGCATCGTCGGCCCCAACGGCAGCGGCAAGACGACGCTCGTGAGCCTGCTCACCGGCGCGCTTCTCCCCGACAGCGGCGAAGTCCGCCTCGGCGCCAATGTGGAGATGGCGGCCCTCGACCAGGGGCGCGAGAGCCTCGATCCGGGTTGGACCTTGAGCGAGGCGCTGACGGGCGGGCGCGGCGACACGGTGACCGTCGGCGGCCAGAAGAAGCACGTGGGCGCCTACATGAAGGACTTCCTGTTCTCTCCGCAGCAGGCGCGCACGCCGCTGAGCGCACTGTCGGGCGGGGAGCGGGGCCGCGTGATGCTCGCCCGCGCGCTGGCCAAGCCCTCCAACCTGCTGGTGCTCGACGAGCCCACCAACGACCTCGACCTGGAGACCCTCGACGTCCTGGAGGAGATGCTCGCCAGCTATACCGGCACCGTCATCCTGATCAGCCATGATCGCGACTTCCTCGACCGCACGGTCGGCGCGGTGCTCGTGCCGGAGGGGGACGGGCGCTGGGCCGAGTACGCCGGCGGCTACACCGACATGCTGGCCCAGCGCGGCAGGGACCTTGCGGACGTCAAGACGCAGGCGAAGCCCAAGGCGAGCGCGGGAGAAGGGCGAGGCTGTCGCCTCCCCGAAGACAGGCAAGCGCCGGCTGAGTTTCAACGAGAAGCACGCGCTCGAAACGCTCCCCGGCCAGATCGCGGCCCTGCAAAAGAGCCTGCGCCGTCTGCACGACCAGCTGAGCGACCCGGCGCTTTATGCCCGCGACCGGCAGGCTTTCGCCAAGGCAACGGAAGCACTTGGCGCCACGCAGGAGGAGCTTGCGGCAGCCGAGGAGCGCTGGCTGGAGCTCGAGCTCCTGCGCGAGGAAATCGAGGGCGCCTAGGTCATGCCGGCTGGGTGCGGCTTGTTCCCCGCCGCCCCCCGATTTAGGCTCGCGCGAACGTACCGGAATTCGCGGGGGAGGCGGGGTTGGCCGACTGGCATCTGTGGCTTCCTCCGGCTCTCACCAAGCGCCGCTACCGGCTCTACGTCTCGGGCCACACGGTCTCGGTCATCGGCGGATGGATCCAGCAGGTGGCGCTGTCCTGGCTGGTCTATCGCCTCACCGGTTCGATCTTCCTGCTCGGCCTCACCGGCTTTCTGCTCAACATCTTCTATCTGTTCCTGGGCGCGCTCGCCGGCATCGCCGCCGACCGCTTCCCGCGGCTCAAGATGCTGATCGCCATCGATCTGTTCCTCGCGGCCATGGCTGTGCTGCTCGCCATCATGGCGGCCACGCACGTCAAGGCGGTCGGCGTCTACCTGTTCATCGCAGCGCTGATCGGCGTCGGCAACGCCTTCGAGATGCCGACGCGGCAGACGCTGCTCAAGGACATCGTCGAGGATCGCCTGCTGATCACCAGCGCCATCGCGGTGAGCGCCATGGTGTTCAACGTCGGCCGGATGGTCGGCCCGGCCATCGCCGGCATCCTGCTCATCTACGTGTCGGAAGCCTGGTGTTTCGCCATCAACGCGGCGAGCTACGCCGCCATCATCGCCGCCTTGCTGGCGCTGCGCCTGCCGGCCGCGACGGCCGCCGCCTCCGCCATCATCACGCCGCAGGGTTTCCGCGCCAGCCTGAACGTGCTCGCGTCCTTCCCCGCCGTGCGCTACCTGATCCCGACCGTGGTGGCCGTCGCCCTGTTCGCCACGCCCTACATCCCGCTGATGCCCTCGATCGCGGTCCGCTTCTTCGACGGCAAGTCCTCCACGGTCGGGCTGCTGATCAGCGCCGCGGGCCTCGGCGCGCTTGGCTGCGCCACCTACCTTGCGCTGCAGCCGGGCTACAGCCGCCAGCTGCGCCTGGTCAGCGCCGCCCCGCTCGCGGTCGGGCTGCTGCTGGCGGTGTTTGCCTGGTCGCGCATCCTGAGCCTCTCGTTCCTGCTGCTGATGGCCCTGGGCGGCGCCATCCTGCTCTCCGTCAACACCACCAACGCGCTGCTGCAGCAGTCCGTGCCCGAGCACTGGCGCGGCCGCGTCATCGGCGTCTACAGCATGGCGTTTGCGGGCACGGCGCCGATCGGCGGCCTCGTCACGGGCTGGCTTGCCGACCAGATCGGCCTCACCGCCACCCTCACGCTCAACGGCTGTCTGATCGTGGCCGCCGGCCTTCTGGGCCGCTGGCGCCTCCACAACCATCCCGAGGCGCTGCGCGGCCTGATGAAAAGCCTGCCGCGCTAGGCGGGCTACGAGCATGTAGGTTGGGTCGAGCACCAGCGATGACCCAACACCAAAGAAACGAGCGTTGGGTCTGCGCTTCGCTTGACCCCAACCTACGAAGCTTTGCCGAATGCGTAGGAGAGCAGCTTGTAGGCAATCGCCGCGGCTGTGTAGTCGCAGGCATGCAGCCCCACGATCGGCGCCAGCTCGACGAGATCGGCACCCACTACCTGGCCGACCTCGCAGCCGCGCCGCAGGATCGCCAGCGCCTCCTCGAAGCCAAGCCCGCCGGGCACGGGCGTGCCCGTTGCCGGCATCAGGGAGGCATCGAGCGCGTCGATATCGAACGTCACGTAGACCGGCCGGCCCTTGAGCGGGGTGACGATCTTTTCGATGTCCCAGCGCGCCCGGTCTCTGGCCCAATGGATGGCGATGCGATCGCGGTTGGCGGCGGCGAAGTCCACCTCGTCCTTGGAGATCGACCGGATACCGACCGACACGAGGGATACGCCGGCGTGGTCGAGCACGCGCCGCATGGCGGCACCGTGCGAATAGCGCTCGCCCAGATAACCATCGCGCAGGTCCGCATGCGCATCGAATTGAAGCACCACGAGGTCCTTGTGGCGCGCCGCAAACGGTCGGACGGCGCCGGCGGTCAGCGCATGCTCGCCCCCGAGCACCAAAGGAAACTTCCCCTCGGCGATGACGCTCTCGACCAGGCTGGAAAGCTGGTCCAGCGCTGCCTCCAGGGGCCGCGCGATCTCGGGCGGCCGCAGGGTCGCGACGCCGAACCCGAGGTAGGGCTCGCAGCCCAGCTCGTCGTCGTAAAGCTCGAGCTGATGGCTGGCGGCCAGGATCGCCGCCGGCCCGGCCGCGGTGCCAGCGCCGTAGCTCACCGACGCCTCGAGCCCGAACGGCACGACGACGGCCCGCGCGGCAGCCGGATCACCGGCGTCCGCGCGGATGGGATCGAGAAAGCTTTCCTCGGGCGGCAGATACTCGAGGGTAGGCCTCACGCCTGGGCTCGTTGCGCTTCGCGCGGCTCCCGCTGCTCGGCCTGCGCCGGATACATGGTGAGCAGCGGCTCATCGAGCAGGATTGCCTCCTCGAACGCCCCGTAGCCGTTGAAGCGGCCGCCGAGCGCGCGGCCATAGGCGCCGGTGTTGCCGATCTCGATGTAGTCGCCTTCCCTGATCTTGGCCGGCAGCAGGAAGGGCCCCGGCATGTAGTCGATCGTGTCGCAGGTCGGCCCCCAGAACGAGAACGGGATGAGCGGCTCGTTTGCCTCCTGACCGACATCATCGCCCACCCGCCGCACGGGGAAATTGAACCCCATGTGCGCGGCATCGAACAGCGTGCCGTAGCTGCCGTCGTTGATGTAGAGCTCGTTGCCGCGCCGTGCGTCGACGCGCACGATCAGCGACTCCGCCTCCGACACCAGCGCACGGCCGGGCTCGCACATGAGCCGGCAGTGCTCCGGGATCGGCAGCCGCTCGACACCCTCCGAGACGGTCCGCATGAAGGCCGACAACGGCGCCGGCTTGGCGGCATCGGCATAAAGCGAGGGAAAGCCGCCGCCGACATCCAGCCGGTCGACCACCACGCCGGCCTTGCCGATCAGCTTGCCGACCTCCTCCAGCGCCGTGACGTAGGCATCGGGCGTCTCCGTCTGCGAGCCGACGTGGAACGTAATGCCCAGCTCCTTGGCGACCTGGCGCGCCTTGACCAGGAGGCGTGCCGCCTTCGCGCCGGCGATGCCGAACTTGCGCTCCAACGGGATCTTGCTGTTCTTCGCAGCCACCGCCACGCGTACCCACAAGGTGAGCTCGCGGCACTCGCCGGTCTCCTCGAGCAGTTTTCGCAGCTCATCCTCGCTGTCCAGCGCGAAGCTCCTGACGCCGAACTCGGCGAACGCCCGGCGAACGGCGCTGCGCGACTTCACCGGATGCATGAAGTGCAATTGCGCCCCCGGAATCGTCGCCGCGTCCTCGATCTCCGGGATCGAGGCGACGTCGAAATGGCGGATG
This sequence comes from uncultured Alphaproteobacteria bacterium, assembly GCA_963797005.1. Lineage (GTDB taxonomy): Bacteria > Pseudomonadota > Alphaproteobacteria > Rhizobiales > Hyphomicrobiaceae > AWTP1-13. Next base: position 163,264 of record CAWCOF010000002.1, on the reverse strand, counting down.
CCTGCGCCGTAAAGCGCGCCCAGCAGAAACACCGAGCTGTTCGCCTTGTAGGCGTAGGCCACGTCGCCGGGAAAGTGTCCGAGGAACCACCGGGCGGCCCGGCCCGCGGCATGCGGGCGCAATCCAATAACGGGGCGATCCGGCTTCTGGGCGCAAATCAGCGCAGCAGCAGATGGGAACCTTTGCATCTCATGGGACCTCCACCAGTCGGGTTGGACCAGGGCGCTGCTCAAACCAGCAGAAGCCGCCGTGAACGTTCGGAAAGCGGGAAATAGGGTCTGCGGGGGGTGCTGTAAAGAGTTTTTTCCCCCACGGGCCGAGAAATCCTGGATCGCGGGCGCGCACCGCGTTGGTGACGCCGGCGTTAACCGATGCTCGCCGGATTGGTCTCGATCAGGGCGCCGTTCTCGAGCCGCAGCACGCGGTGCATGCTGCGGGCGAGCTCGAGATTGTGCGTGGCGATCAGGGCCGCGACGCCCGCGTGCTTGATGAGGGCCAGCAGCTCATGGAAGACCAGCGCCGCGGTCGACGGATCGAGGTTGCCCGTAGGCTCGTCGGCCAGCAACAGCCTCGGGGAGTTGGCGAGCGCGCGGGCGATTGCCGTGCGCTGCTGCTCGCCGCCCGACAGCTCGGCCGGCAAATGGTCGAGCCGCTGGCCCAGCCCCAGCATCTCGAGCAGCTGCCGGGCGCGCGCCTCGCTGTCGCGGCGCGTCACCCCGCAGATCATCTGCGGCATCGTCACGTTCTCCAGCGCCGAGAACTCGGGCAGCAGCTGGTGGAACTGGTAGACGAAGCCGATGGAGCCGCGGCGCATGCGCGTGCGTTCGGTATCGCTGAGGCGCGCGCTGTTAACGCCGTTGATGACGACGCGCCCGCCGTCGGGCGTCTCGAGCAGCCCGGCAATGTGCAGCAGCGTCGACTTGCCCGCGCCCGACGGGCCGACGAGCGCCACCACCTGCCCCGGATAGAGGGCGGCGGATGCGCTCCGCAGCACCGGGATCTCGCGGTCGCCCTGGCGAAAGGTGCGCGTGAGGCCTTCCAGCTGCAAGACCGCGCGGGTGGTTGTGGTCGCATCCTGCAAGGGGGCCGGCCTCCGCCTCATTCGTAGCGCAGCGCTTCGACGGGATCGAGCCGCGAGGCGCGCCAGGACGGATAGAGCGTGGCGAGAACGGAGAACACCAGCGCCATGAACACGATCACGCCCGTCGTGTGCGGATCGACGTCGGCCGGCAGCTTGGTCAGATAGTAGACCTCGGGGTCGAACAGCTTGGTCCGCGTCACCCAGGCCGCGAACTGACGGATCTCGTCGATGTGCCAGCAGAAGACGATGCCCAGAATGCACCCTGCGATGGTGCCCACCACGCCGATGCTGGCACCCGTGATCAGGAACACGCGCATGATGGCGCCCTTCGTGGCACCCATGGTGCGCAGGATGCCGATGTCGCGGCCCTTGTCCTTCACCAGCATGATCAGGCCGGAGATGATGTTGAACACCGCCACCAGCACGATGATCGACAATATGACGAACATCATGTTGCGCTCCACTTCCAGGACGGTGAAGAAGCTGGCGTTGCGCTGGCGCCAGTCGACAAAGTGGAGCGAGGGGATGCCGACCTCCTTCATGGCGGCGATCGGCGATGCCAGCTCCTCGGCGTTGTCCACCATCACCTCGAGCACATCGACCGCCTTGCCCTTGCCGAAGAAGCGCTGTGCCTCCTTGAGCGGCATGAACACCATGCTGCGGTCGAACTCCGACATGCCCATCTCGAACAGCACGGCCACCTTGTAGGGTTTGATGCGCGGGGCGGTGCCGAAGGGCGTCGTCGCCCCCCGCGGCGAGATGAGCGTGACCGTGTCGCCGATGTTGACGCGCAGCATGTTGGCAAGGCGCAGGCCGATGGCGATGCCGTCCTGCCCATCAAAGCCGTCGAAGGTGCCGGCGCGCACGTTGTCGGAGACGATCCTCAGCGTCTTCACGCCGGCCTCGTCCATGCCGCGCACCTTGGCGCCGAGCGCCTGCACCGGCGTGGAGGCGATGACCTGCCCTTCGATCACGGGCAGCGCGTGCTTGACCCCCGGCACGGCCTCGAGCCGCCGCGCCGCGTCGGCATAGCCGTCGAAGTCGGCGCCGATCTTGTAGACCAGCACGTGCCCGTCGAGGCCGAGGATCTTGTTGAACAGCTCCTTGCGGAAGCCGTTCATCACGGCCATGACGATGATGAGCGTGGCGACGCCGAGCACGATGCCGAGAAACGAGAAGCCGGCGATGACGGAGATGAACCCTTCCCTGCGGCGGGAGCGCAGATAGCGCGCGGCCAGCACCCACTCGAAGCGCGCGAACGGCCGGGTATCGATCGTGTGCGCGCTCATCCGGCCAACCACTCCGCCCCTTCCCGTCAGTTCGGCGAGCACGCCAGGGCGCTCAGCCCAGGATGCGCTTCCCGGTCACGCCCTCGACCAGCCGCTTGACGGCCGCGTCCTGCCCCAAGCTCGCGGGCTCGCCGGACTTGCGCTCCTTCACCTCGACCTCGCCGCTCTTCAGGCCCTTCGGCCCGACGATCAGCTGATAGGGCACCCCGATCAGGTCCATGGTAGCGAACTTGGCGCCCGCCCGCTCCTCGGTGTCATCGTAGAGCACCGAGATGCCGGCGCGCTCCAGTTTGCCGTAGAGGTCGGCGCACGCTGCGTCCGTGTCCTTGTCGCCCGCCTTGAGGTTGACCAGCGCCACCTCGAAGGGCGCAACCGGCACCGGCCAGACGATGCCGGACGCGTCGTGACCGGCTTCGATGATGGCCGCAGCCAGCCGCGATACGCCGATCCCGTAGGAGCCCATCTGCACCGCCACCAGGTTGCCGTCCGGTCCCTGCACGCGGCACCCCATGGGCTCGGAGTACTTGGTGCCGAAGAAGAAAATATGGCCGATCTCGATGCCGCGGGCGGTGACGCGCTTTGGCTCGGGCACGTCCTTCTCGAAGCGGACGGGATCGTGCTTTTCGTCGGTTGCGGCGTAGTGGCGCGTCCATTGGCCGATGATCGGCTGCAGGTCCTGGTTGAAATCGATGTCGGCGGGCGGGGTTGGCACCTCGAGCGTGTCGGCGTGGCAGAACACCCGGCTTTCGCCCGTCTCGGCCAGGATGATGAACTCGTGGCTGAGGTCGCCGCCGATCGGACCGGTATCCGCCGCCATGGGGATCGACTTAAGCCCCATGCGGGCGAAAGTGCGCAAATAGGCGACGAACATCTTGTTGTAGGCGTGCCTGGCCGCGTCCGCACTGATGTCGAAAGAATAGGCATCCTTCATCAGGAACTCGCGCCCGCGCATCACGCCGAAGCGGGGGCGGATCTCGTCGCGGAACTTCCACTGGATATGGTAAAGATTGCGCGGCAGGTCGCGATAGGACTTCACGCCGTCGCGGAAGATCTGGGTGATCAGCTCCTCGTTGGTGGGCCCATACAGCATCTCCCGCTCATGCCGGTCGGGAAAACGGAGCATTTCCGGCCCGTAGGCGTCGTAGCGCCCGCTTTCGCGCCACAGGTCGGCCGACTGGATGGTTGGCATCAGCATCTCGACGGCGCCGGAACGGTCCTGCTCCTCGCGCACGATCTGCTCGATCTTCTTCAAGACGCGGAAACCCAGTGGCAGCCAGGAATAGATGCCCGCACTCGCCTGGCGGATCATGCCGCTGCGCAGCATCAGCTGATGCGAGATGATCTCCGCCTCTTTCGGGGTCTCGCGCAGGACGGGCAGGAAGTAGCGGGAAAGGTGCATGGACCGCGAGCAGCCGTTGGGGCAGATATTGAGGACGGAAAACCCCGCGTTCGCGAGCTTGCGTGGGCGGGCAATGCGCAGGCTAATATCCTGTTCGCGCCAGGGTGGCAAACCGCGCCAGCCTTCGCCGGCAATCGCGACTGCTACCGCAGGTTGGTGTCGACCCGGCAAGCCTCGCCATTCGCTGGCACCGGAGAAAATGCCTTTCGCTGCATGATTTTCTTGCCCCAGGGGGTGACAGAAGGCCGCGCCTTCGTTACTGTGCGGTCACACAAAAACGGTCACCAAGATCGTTACGTGTGCAAAAGGGCTTTCGCGCCCAAGTCTGGGGATGGAGAGTTCGTCAGCGCGCATTCGACGAAGCGGCGAACAGTAAGTGGCGGATGGAGTGCGTAGTTCGGGCAAGGCCGATGGCCTTGCTCTTTTCGTTTCTGGGCTCCCCTCAGGGGACGGGGCGACGCGCGACCAAGTCTCCCAGGTGCAGAAGGTTGTAGCGGACCGCCAGCCACAGTCCCGCAAAGATGATGCTCGACACAAGCGTGGTCAGAAGCACGACGCGCAGCAGCCGCGGATGCACCGGCGCACTTTCGGGCGTGCCCGGCACGACGGTGCCCTCCTCGCCTTGCGTACGCACGCCGATCGGCAGGATGGCGAACAGCACGGTCCACCAGATCACGACGTAGACGGCGATGGCGAACGGGACGTTCATGGGCCGCTTAGTGTCCTGATCGCGAAATTCGTCTCAGTGTGCGGCGGGCTCGGTACGAATTTCGCGATCTGAAGGACACTAGAAGGTTCATGCGACTAGTGTGATTCAGATCGAGAAGTCCGCTCCCCGACCCGGCCCAACGCGATGGTGCGGACTTCTCGATCATCACACTAGGCCTGCTCCAGCTCGACCAGCGTGCCGTTGAAGTCTTTCGGGTGCAGGAACAGCACCGGCTTGCCGTGCGCGCCGATCTTGGGCTCGCCGTCGCCCAGCACGCGCGCGCCTGAAGCCTCGAGCTGGTCGCGCGCGGCTTTGATGTCGGCCACCTCGTAGCAGATGTGATGGATGCCGCCCGCCGGATTGCGCTCCAGGAACGCCGCGATCGGCGAGCCCTCACCCAGGGGCTCCAGGAGCTCGATCTTGGTGTTGGGCAGGTTGACGAACACGACGGTGACGCCGTGCACCGGCTCGGGCTGCGGCGCGGAGACCTGCGCACCCAGCGTCGCGCGATACTGCTCCGCCGCCGCGGCCAGGTTCGGCACGGCAATGGCCACGTGGTTGAGACGTCCGATCATCGAAGTACTCCCAACCTCATCATGGCGCCGCTGCCCTAACCGCGGTGGAGCTGCGTGACCAGCACCTTGGCGGCGGGGCGCTTGCCCCAGGCATCCTCCACCGCCGAGCGCACGGCACGCCGCACGGCCTCGCGCACCGTCTCCTTATCTTTGCGCCGCCCCGGGGGAATGCTGTCGATCGTGCCCTCGACCGCGTCGAGAACGATGCCGCTCATGGACCGCCCGTCCGCGTCCGCCGCCGGCACGCCGTCGAGCATCACCTCGGGTGCCGCCAGCGGCTCGCCGCGTCCGGAAATCACCAATGAGACGACCACGACGCCGGCAAAGGCCAGCGAGCGCCGCTCGCGCACCGGCCCCTCCGCGCTCCCCACCAGCAGGCGGCCGTCGCGAAAGACCCGTCCCACCGGCGCTTCGTCGATGATCTGTGCCGGCGCCGGGGCGAGCTTCACCATGTCGCCGTTCCGGACGGCAATCACCTCGCCGGCGCCCGCGGCGCGCGCGAGCTTGGCATGCGCGGACAGGTGACGCGCTTCGCCGTGCATGGGGATGGCGATCTTGGGCCGCACCCAGGCATACATCTCCTTCAGCTCCTCCCGCCGCGGGTGGCCCGTGACGTGCACCAGCGCATCGCCGTCGCCGATGATCTCGCAGCCCAGATCGACCAGCCGGTTCTGCATCTGGCCCACGGCACGCTCGTTGCCGGGGATGGTGCGGGAGGAATAGATCACGAGGTCGCCCTTGCCGAGCTTCACCTGCGCGTGCTGGCCATCGGCGATACGCGCCAGCGCCGCGCGCGGCTCGCCCTGGCTGCCGGTGCACAGAAGCACGACCTCCTCGGGCTCCAGGTAGGAGAAGTGCTCCTGGTCGTAATACTTGAAGTCGCTCGGCAGATAGCCCGTGGCCATCGCCACCTCGATGATGCGATGCATGGACCTGCCGGAGACGACCAGGTGGCGGCGGGCCCCGCGGGCGGCATCGGCAACGGCGCGGACGCGGGCGACGTTGGAGGCGAAGATGGTGACCGCCACGCGCCGCTTGGCGCCCCGGATGAGGTCCGCGAGCGAGCGCGCGACATCGCGCTCGGAAGGCGAGCGGCCCTCGCGCAGCGCGTTGGTGGAATTGCAGATCATGGCCGTGACGCCCTCGTCGCCCAGCTCGATGAGCCGGGCCTGATCCGTGGGCGGGCCGAGCATCGGCGTCGGGTCGAGCTTCCAGTCGCCGGTATGCAGCACCAGCCCCAGGGGCGTGCGGATGGCGACCGCGTTCGGCTCGGGGATGGAATGCGTCACGGAAACGAGCTCGACATCGAAAGGTCCAACGGGGAAGCGGGCGTTGAGCGCGACCTCGCGAAGTGCCGGCCGCGCCTCCCCGCCGAACTCGGCAAGCTTGGTCTTGAGCATCGCCGCCGTGAACGGGGTTGCGTAGATCGGCACGCGCAGCCGCGGCCACAGCTCCGCCACCGCGCCCAAGTGGTCCTCGTGTGCGTGCGTCAGCACGATGCCGGCCAGGCTCGCCCGCTCCTCCTCGATGAAGCGCAGGTCGGGCAGGATCACATCGATGCCGGGATCATTCTCGCCCTCGGGGAAGGTGATGCCGAGATCGACCATCAGCCACTGACGCGCGTCCGGAGGCCCGAGCCCATAGAGATAGCAGTTCATGCCGATCTCGCCGATGCCGCCGAGCGCCACGAACACGAGCTCGTCGGCGCCGGGGGCCCTGCGTGATCTCGGCCGATCCGCCATCACACCTCGCCCGTGCTGGCGGCTGTTGCCAGGGTGACATCGCCGAACGTCACGCGCCGCCGCGATCCCGCCCCGTCCTGCATCAGCAGCGCCCCGTCGGCGTCGAGATCAATGAAGGTGCCGGCAATCCGCTCGGCGCCCGTGTTGACCGAGAGGTTCTCGCCGACCCGGCCGCCGTGCCCGAGCCAGGCCCCGCGCACGCGGCCAAAGCCGCGCCCGCCATCCCATACGGCAAGCCAGCGTTCCATGCTCGGCACCAGCACGTCCAGCATGGCCTCCGGGGTCAGCTTCAAGCCGTGCGTTGCAAGATCGGTTGCCGCGCGCTGCAGGTCGGCTGGGTGCGAAGCCAAGTTTATGCCCATGCCGATCACCGCCGTCACCTGCGCGCTTCGTCCGTCCAGCTGGCTTTCGGCCAGGATACCGGCACACTTGGCCTCGCCGATGAGCACGTCGTTCGGCCACTTGAGCCGTAGCCCCTGCAGCCCTCCGCCTCCCGCGGCTGCGACGATGGCATCCACCACCGCAACGCCGGCGACGAGCGAGAGCTGGTGCACCACGGCGGGCGAACAAACCAGCTTTTGCAGCAGGCTCGCATAAAGATTGCCGTCCACCGAGGTCCACCGCCGGCCGGAGCGGCCCCGCCCCTTTGTCTGGCGGCGGGCCACGATCCACAGAGGCCCCGCCTCGCCGGCCTGCGCGCGCTCGAAGGCTTCCGAGTTGGTGGAGCCCACCTCGTCCAGGACTACGCTACGAAAGGTGTGCGCCACAGGCGATCCGGTCCGCTGTCGGTCGATGCTTCTAGAACAGAGTCCTGGCAGCCGCGTCGGCTGAGTTGACCAGAGGCGCCGGCCAGATGACATAGAGAAGCACGAACAGGCCCGTCAGCGCCATCATCGCCGCCGCCTTGGGCGGTACGCCCAGGAACCGCTCCTTCGGCTCGTCGAAGAACATGATCTTGACGATGCGCAGATAGTAGTAGGCGCCCACGACGCTGGCGAGCACGCCGAAGATGGCGAGCGGCCACATCCCCTCTTTCACGGCCGCGAGGAACACGTAGAACTTGGCGAAGAAGCCGGCCAGCGGGGGAATGCCGGCCAGCGAGAACAACAGCAGCGCCAGCACCGTGGCCATGGCAAGGTTGGTCCGCGCGAGGCCGGAGAGCTCGTCGATATCCTCGACCATCCCCTGCGGGCGGCGCATCGACAAGATGCAGGCGAAGGCGCCAAGGGTCATGGCGACGTAGATGACGAGGTAGATGATCACGCCGCGCGCGCCCTCCGGCGAGCCGGCCGCCAGCCCGATCAGCATGTAGCCGACGTTGCCGATCGCCGAGTACGCCATCAGACGTTTGATGTTGGTCTGGCCGATGGCGGCAAAGGCACCAAGGCCCATCGAGGCGATGGCGAGCGCGCTCACCACCTGCTGCCATTGCGGGCCGATGCCGCTGAAAGCGCCGAGCGTGACACGCATGAGGAGTGCGATGGCGGCGGCCTTGGGGGCTGCCGCAAAGAAGGTCGTGACCGGCGTCGGCGCGCCCTCGTAGACGTCCGGCGTCCACATGTGGAAGGGCACGGCCGAGACCTTGAAGGCGAGCCCCACGAGAAGGAACACGAGGCCGACGATCAGGCCGATGTCCTGGGCCGCGCCTGCAGTCTTGGCGGCGGCGGCGATCGCGGCAAAGCCGGTCGAGCCGGTGAACCCGTAGATGAGCGAGGCGCCGTAGAGCAGCATGCCCGACGACAGGGCACCGAGCACGAAATACTTGAGGCCCGCCTCGCTGGAGCGCAGGTCGTCGCGCCGGATGGCAGCCACCACGTAGAGGGCAAGGCTCTGCAGCTCGAGGCCCAGGTAGAGCGCGACGAGATCGTTGGCCGAGATCATCATCCCCATGCCGGCCGTGGCCAGCAGCACCAGGACCGGATACTCGAACTTCTGCGTCTTGACCTCGCGCATGTAGTCGAACGAGAGGAACAGGGCGCCGGCCGAGGCGGCCAATGTCAGCGCCTTCATGAAGCGGGCAAAGCCGTCGACCAGGAAGCCGCCCTCGAACAGCGCCTGCCGGCCGGACGGCATGCTGATCACCAGCCATGCCGCGAGGCCCAACACGGCGATAGCGAGCCAGCCGATGCTCTCCGCTTCGCGGTCGTTCTCGGGGCGGAATACGCCCACCATCAGCAGCGCCATCGCGCCCACGACCAGCACGATCTCCGGGATGATCGGCCCATAGCTCGCCACGAAGTCGCTCATAGCCGCCCGCTCCGCACACGCCGCTGCTTTGTCATCCCGGAATTTCGCCCCGGCTCGGAGCCCGGGGCAGGCTGCGAAATATCCGGGACCCAGGAGCCACTATGACGGCGCGCAATTCCTGGCCCCTGGGTCCCGGCTCTGCGCGCTCGCGCGCTCCGGCCGGGATGACAACAAAGCGCCACTCGATCGCTCATGTCCTACCGCCCGCCCATGAGTTGGGCCGCCTTGATGGCCGTCTCGTAGCTGGAGACGAGCTTCTTCACCGAGACCGCCGTCACATCGAGAAGGGGCGCCGGATAGACGCCGAAGAACAGAACGAGCAGCACCAGCGGCACGAACACCACGATCTCGCGATAGCCCAGATCCGTGATGGCCGCGAGGCTCGGCTTCTCGAGCGCCCCGTAAATCATGCGCCGGTAGAGCCACAGCGCGTAGGCCGCCGACAGGATCACCCCGGTGGTGGCGAGCAGCGCGACCCAGGTGTTGGCCTTGAAGGCGCCCAGGAGCGTGAGGAACTCGCCGACGAAGCCCGACGTGCCCGGCAGCCCAATGTTGGCCAGCGTGAAGATCATGAACACGAAGGCGTAGAGCGGCATCCGGTTGACCAGGCCGCCATAGGCGTCGATCTGGCGCGTATGCATGCGGTCGTAGACCACGCCGACGCACAGGAACAGCGCCGCCGAAACGAGCCCGTGCGAGAGCATCTGGAAGATCGCCCCGTCCACGCCCTGCACGGTGAAGCTGAAGATGCCCATTGTCACGAAGCCCATGTGGGCGACGCTGGAGTAGGCGATCAGCTTCTTCACGTCCTCCTGCGCCAGGGCGACGAGGGAGGTGTAGATGATGGCCACGATCGAGAGCGTGAAGACGAAGGGCGCGAGCTCCTGGCTCGCCACGGGAAACATCGGCAGCGAGAAGCGCAGGAAGCCGTAGCCGCCCATCTTCAGCAGGATGCCGGCCAGGATCACCGAGCCGGCCGTCGGCGCCTCCACGTGCGCGTCGGGCAGCCACGTGTGCACCGGCCACATCGGCAGCTTCACGGCAAAGGAGGCGAAGAAGGCCAGCCACAGCCACCACTGCATCTGAGGCGGGAAGATGTGCGTCATCAAGGCCGGGATGTCGGTGGTCTCGGCGTGCCAGTACATGGCCATCAGGGCCAGCAGCATGAGCACGGAGCCCAGCAGCGTGTAGAGGAAGAACTTGAAGCTGGCGTAGACCCGCCGCGCGCCGCCCCACACGCCGATGATCAGGAACATCGGGATCAGGCCGCCCTCGAAGAACAGATAGAACAGCACGAGGTCGAGCGCGCAGAAGACGCCGATCATCAGCGTCTCGAGCACCAGGAAGGCGATCATGTATTCCTTGACGCGATCCTGGATCGACTCCCAGCTCGCCAGGATGCACAGCGGCATCAGGAACGCGGTGAGCACGACGAACAGAACCGAGATGCCGTCGATGCCCATCTTGTATTTGATCGAGCCCCCGAGCCAGTCCAGCTCCTCGACGAACTGGAAGCCGGGGCTTGCCTTGTCGAAGCTCGCCCACAGGTAGAGCGCGGTGCCGAGCGTGAAGAGCGTCGTATAGAGCGCGATCCAGCGCGCGTTGCCCTTGGCCTCGTTGTTCTGCGCGGCTACGGCGAGCGCGCCGATGAGCGGGAAGAACGTGACGAGCGACAGGATGCCGAAACCGCCCATTACCGCCCCGCCCCGCCGTAGAACATGAACCAGGTGATGATCAGCGCCACGCCGATCAGCATGGCGAAGGCGTAGTGGTAGACGTAGCCGGTCTGCAGCTTGACGATGCGCCCCGTGGTCCACAGCACGCGCGAGGCGACGCCGTCGGGGCCGAGCCCGTCGATGATGGTGCCGTCACCGCGCTTCCACAGCAGCCGGCCGATCCAGAACGCGGGGCGCACGAACAGGAAGTCGTAGAGCTCGTCGAAGTACCACTTGTTGAGCAGGAACAGGTAGACGGGCTCGAAGAGGCGCGCCGTGGCGCCCGGCAGCGACGGCACCGCGATGTAATAGAGGTAGGCGAGGCCCAAACCAGCAAGCATGGCCCAGAAGGGTGCCCAGGCCGCCCACGCCGGGATCTCGTGCAGGGCATGCAGGATGTGGTTGTGCTCGCCTTCGAACAGCGCCCTTCCCCAGAACTCCTTGTAGCCCTCGCCGATGAACCAATGCTGGAAGGCGAAGCCCGCCGCAATCGAGCCGAGCGCGAGCGCCGCCAGCACGATGCGCATGACCCAGGGGCTCTCGTGCGCGTGCTCGTAGGTGTGATGGTCCGCACGGGTGGGGCCGTGGAAGGTCAGGAAGATCAGGCGCCAGGAATAGAACGCTGTCATGAAGGCCGCGATCGTCAGGAGCCAGAAGGCGTAGTTGCCGGGCGTGTGCGCGGCGAAGGACGCCTCGATGATCGCATCCTTGGAATGGAAGCCGGCAAAGCCGCCGACATGGGGAATGCCGGCCCCCGTCAGCGACAGCGTGCCGATCAGCATGGTGATCCAAGTGAAGCGCAACTTGGTGGCGAGCCCGCCCATCTTGCGCATGTCCTGCTCGTGGTGCATGGCGTGGATCACCGAGCCGGCGCCGAGGAACAGCAAGGCCTTGAAGAAGGCGTGCGTGAAAAGGTGGAAGATGCCGGCGCCGTACGCGCCCACGCCGCAGGCCACGAACATGTAGCCGAGCTGCGAGCAGGTCGAGTAGGCCACCACCCGCTTGATGTCGTTCTGGACGAGGCCGACGGTGGCGGCAAAGAACGCGGTCACTGCGCCGACCAGCACCACGACCTGCAGCGCCACCGGCGCCAGCTCGAACAGCGGCGACAGCCGCGCCACCATGAACACGCCGGCCGTCACCATGGTGGCGGCATGGATGAGGGCCGACACGGGCGTGGGGCCCTCCATGGCATCGGGGAGCCAGGTGTGCAGCAGGAACTGGGCCGACTTGCCCATGGCGCCCATGAACAGCAGCAGGCAAAGCACGGTCAGCGTGTCGAGCTGGTAGCCGAGGAACTCCATCGGCTTGCCGGCCACGCCAGGTGCGGCCTTGAACACGGCGTCGAAGCCGATCGTGCCGAATACTGCAAAGATGCCGAAGATGCCGAGTGCGAAGCCGAAGTCGCCCACGCGGTTGACGATGAACGCCTTGATGGCGGCGGCATTGGCCTCGGGCTTCAGGTACCAGAAGCCGATGAGCAGGTAGGAGGCCAGCCCCACGCCCTCCCAGCCGAAGAACAATTGCAGGAAGTTGTCGCTCGTCACCAGCGCCAGCATGGCGAAGGTGAACATCGAGAGATAGGCGAAGAAGCGCGGCCGGCTGTCGTCCTCGTGCATGTAGCCGATGGAGTAGAGGTGCACGAGGGCCGAGACGGTGTTGACGACGACCAGCATGACGGCGGTGAGCGTATCGATCCTGAGCGCCCAGGAGACGTCGAGCTCGCCCGAGGCGACCCAGCGCAGGACTGGGATCCGCGCCGTCTCGGCGCCCAAGCCCACCTGCCAGAAGGCAAACCAGGACAGCACCGCGCCGACGCCGACGAGCGACGTCGTGATGATCTCGCTCGGCCGCGGGCCCAGCATCCGCCCGAACAGTCCCGCGATCAGGGCGCCGACGGCCGGCAGGAAGACGATCGCCTCGTAGATCATTTGCTGTCATCCCGGAATTCGCGCCAGCGAATATCCGGGACCCAAGGGCCCCGAGGTATTCCCGCGATTTCTGGTCCTGGGTCCCGGCTCTCCGCGCTGGTCGCGCTCCGGCCGGGATGACAACCGCTCAGCATTTCAGCCCTTCATCAGGTTGATGTCTTCGACCGCGATGGAGCCGCGGTTGCGGAAGTAGACGACGATGATGGCAAGCCCGATGGCCGACTTGCCCGCCGCCACGGTCAGCACGAACAGCGCGAACACCTGGCCGACGAGATCGCCCATGAAGGCGGAGAACGCGACGAGGTTGATATTGACGGCGAGCAGCATCAGCTCGATCGACATCAGAATCACGATGACGTTCTTGCGGTTGAGGAAGATGCCGAAGATGCCGAGCGTGAACAGGATCGCGGCAACCGTGAGGTAGTGGCCAAGGCCGATCGTTTCCATGGGTTGTGTCCGCCGCCTTACGATCGTCCGTCGGACGAGGGAATGATGGCGGCCCCCGATGCCACCTTGACGACCTCCACCGCCGTCGCCCGCCGTCGCGCCACCTGGGCCGCGATCGACTGCCGCTTGACGCCTTCCTTGTGCCTGAGTGTCAGCACGATGGCGCCGATCATGGCGACCAGCAGGATCAGCCCGGCAGCCTCGAAGTAGAAGACATATTTCGTGTAGAGCACGCGGCCGATGGCCTCGGTGTTGGTGATGCCCGAGCCGGCCGTGGGGATGGGGGTCGATGCTGCGGCCAGCGCGCCTGGCTCGATGATGCGGAAGCCCACCACGAGCACCAGCTCGGCGAGCAGGATCAGCCCGATGAGAGCGCCCAGTGGCGCGTTCTTGATGAAGCCGGCCCTCAGCTCGGCGAAATCGACGTCGAGCATCATGACGACGAACAAGAACAGCACGGCGACCGCGCCGACATAGACCACCACCAGGATCATCGCCAGGAACTCGGCGCCGAGCAGCACGAAAAGGCCCGCGGCATTGAAGAAGGCGAAGATCAGATAGAGCACCGCATGCACGGGGTTCCTGGCGGCGATCACCATCAGCCCCGCCGCCACGGTCATGGCCGCAAACAGATAGAAGAAGGCCGCCGCGATCGTCATCTCTTACCTATACGGCGCGTCGAGCTCGATGGCCTTGGCGATCTCGCGCTCCCAGCGGTCGCCGTTGGCGAGCAGGCGCTCCTTGTCGTAGTAGAGCTCCTCGCGCGTCTCGGTGGCGAACTCGAAGTTCGGACCTTCGACGATGGCGTCGACCGGGCAGGCCTCCTGGCACAGGCCGCAATAGATGCATTTGACCATGTCGATGTCGTAGCGGGTGGTGCGCCGTGTGCCGTCGTTGCGGCGGGGGCCCGCCTCGATGGTGATCGCCTGCGCGGGGCAGATCGCCTCGCACAGCTTGCAGGCGATGCAGCGCTCCTCGCCGTTGGGATAGCGCCGCTGCACGTGCTCGCCGCGAAAGCGGGGGGACTGCGGGCCCTTCTCGAAGGGATAGTTGAGCGTCGCCTTCGGCTTGAAGAAGTAGCGCATCGACATGAAGAAGGCCGATACGAACTCCTTCAGGAACAGCGAGCTGACAGCTTGTCGGACCGCCATGAGAAACCTCTATCGCGCGAACTCGTGGAATTGGAGGACGGCGGCGACGACCACCACCATCGTCAGCGACAACGGCAGGAAGACCTTCCAGCCCAGCCGCATCAGCTGATCATAGCGATAGCGCGGCACGAACGCCTTCACCATGGCGAACATGAAGAAGGCGAACACCAGCTTGATCAGAAACCAGAAGAGCCCCGGCACCAAGTTGAACGGAGCCACGTCCACCGGCGGCAGCCACCCGCCAAGGAACATGATGGTGGTCAGCGCGCACATGGTGGTGATCGCCACGTACTCGCCCAGCATGAACAGCAGATAGGGCGTGGAGGAGTATTCGACGGCAAAGCCGGCGACCAGCTCGGATTCCGCCTCAGGCAGATCGAAGGGCGGACGGTTGGTCTCGGCCAGCGCCGAGATGAAGAACACGATGAACATCGGCAGGAGGGCGAGCCAGTACCAGTCGAGGAACGAGGCCGGCAACCCCAGCCGCGTGCCGATGCCGAACTTCTGCGCGTTGACGATCTCGGTCAGGTTGAGCGACCCCACGCACAGCAGCACCGTGATGATGACGAAGCCGATCGAGACCTCGTAGGACACCATCTGCGCCGCCGAGCGGAGCGAGCCGAGGAAGGGATACTTCGAGTTCGACGCCCAGCCGCCCATGATGATGCCGTAGACGCCGAGCGAAGAGATGGCGAAGAGGTAGAGGATGCCGACGTTGAGGTCGGAGATCACCCAGCGGCCCCAGGCATTCTCGTTGACCGGGATCACCGCCCACGCTGCCAGCGCCAGCACCGAGGCGACGAGGGGCGCCAGGAGAAAGACGCCCTTGTCGGCGCCCGCCGGGATCACCGGCTCCTTCAGCACGAACTTCAACAGGTCCGCGAACGACTGCAGCAGGCCGAACGGCCCGACCACGTTGGGTCCCCGCCGCATCTGCACCGCGGCCCACACCTTGCGATCCATGAGCAGCAGGAACGCGATGATGACGAGCAGGATGACGAGCACCACCACGCTCTGGAACACCATCACCAGCAGCGGCCAGAGGTAGTCCTGCCAGATACCAGCCCAACTCCACGCGCTATCCATGCGTCCCCGTGGTCCTTTGGGCCATATTCTTCTTCAAGGCGCTGAAGTCGGCCATCACCGAGGAAGCGCGTGCGATCGGATTGGTCAGATAGAAGTCGCGCACCGGCGACACGAACGGCTCGGACCCGAGCATGCCGCCGCGTCCGGCCAGCGTCCCCAGCCCGCGCATGTCGGCTGCTTCCACCGCGTCGAGGCGCGCCAGCACCGGCGCCGCCTTGTACATGTCCGCGCGCAGAGCGGCGAGGCTGTCATAGGGCAGCTTGTGGCCCACATGAGCGGACAGCGCGCGCAGGATGGCCCAATCCTCCTTGGCGTCACCGGGCGGGAACACGGCTTTGTTGGCCATCTGGACCCGGCCTTCCGTGTTGACGTAGGTGCCGCTCTTCTCGGTATAGGCTGCACCCGGCAGCACGACATCGGCGCGCTCGGCGCCGGCATCGCCATGGCTGCCCTGATAGATGACGAAGGCCTTGCCCAGGGCGGCCATGGCGATTTCATCGGCGCCCAGGAGGTAGACTACTTCGAGCTGCCCCTTCGCCGCAGCCGCGAGCATGCCGGCCACGTCCAGCCCGCCCTCGCCGGGCACGAAGCCGAGATCGAGCCCTGCCACGCGCGAGGCCGCCGCATGCAGCACATTGAAGGCGGACCCTGCCGCCTCCTTGCCCTGGCTCGCGGCGGCCGCGATCTTGGCCGCCGCCGTGAGCACGGCCGCTCCGTCCGCCCGCGCCACGGCGCCCGCGCCCACGATCACCAGCGGATGCTTGGCTTCCTGAAGGGTGCGGCCAAAGCTGTGCTTCCCGTCCGCGATCTCTTTCAGGGTTTGCGGCCCCGCGCCCAGGTAGTCGCACGGATAGGTGAGGTTCGCCGGCTCGCCGATAAGGCCGACGGTGAGGCCGCCCTGGCGCCAGCGCTTGCGAATTCTGGCGTTCAACACCGGCGCTTCGATGCGCGGATTGGTGCCGACGAGCAGGATGGCATCGGCCTGCTCGATGCCCTCGATGGTCGCATTGAAGAGGTAGCTCCATCGCCCGAGCCCTGGATCGAGCCGGGCCCCATCCTGACGGCAATCGATGTTCTTGGAGCCGAGCCGCGTGAACAGATCCTTGAGCGCGAACATCTCCTCGGCCGCCGCCAGATCGCCGGCGATGGCGCCGATATTCGCGGGCTTTGCGGCTTTGAGCTTGGACGCCACCAGCGCCAGGGCCTCGTCCCAGCCTGCCGGCTCGAGCCGTCCGCCCTTGCGGATGTAGGGTTGGTCGAGGCGTTGGGTCCTGAGCCCGTCGGCCACATAGCGCGTCTTGTCGGAGATCCACTCCTCGTTCACGGCGTCATTGTTGCGCGGCAGGATGCGCAGGACCTCGCGGCCGCGTGCATCGACCCGGATGTTGCAGCCGACCGCATCCATCACGTCGATCAACTCGGTCTTGGAAAGTTCCCAGGGGCGGTAGATGAAGGCCCAGGGCCGGTGCGTCAGCGCGCCGACCGGGCAGAGATCGTTGACGTTGGCTGACAGCTCCGACGTGATGGCATGCTCGAGGTAGGTGGTGATCTCCATGTCCTCGCCGCGCCCGATCGCGCCCAGCTCCTCCACGCCCGCCACCTCGGTAACGAAGCGCACGCAGCGCGTGCAGTGGATGCAGCGGTTCATGAAGGTCTTGATGGCGGGGCCGAGATACTTCTCCTCCACCGCCCGCTTGTTTTCCTCGAAGCGCGACCCCCCGGCGCCGAAGGCCAAGGCCTGGTCCTGCAGGTCGCACTCCCCGCCCTGGTCGCAGATCGGGCAATCGAGGGGGTGATTGATCAGCAGGAACTCCATGACGCCTTCGCGCGCCTTCTTGACCATCGCCGTCCTGGTGTTGATGACCTTGGGGCTACCGTCGCGGTTCGGCGGCAGGTCGTTCACGCCCATGGCGCAGGAGGCGACCGGCTTGGGGCTGCCCTGCACCTCGACCAGGCACATGCGGCAGTTGCCGGCGATGGACAGGCGCTCGTGGTAGCAAAAGCGCGGGATCTCGACGCCCGCCTGCTCGCAGGCCTGGATCAGCGTAATGCCATCCTCAACCTCGATGAGCTTGCCGTCGATGATGAGCTGCTTTGCCATGGAGCGTTGTTTCTCGGCCTTATGCTGTGGCGACCGGCTTGGCGGCCAGCCGGACCACGACCCCCAGGATCAGGCCGGCCAAACCGAACCAGAACAGCGACGGCTCATAGGCGGTCTTGCCGACAAGCGGGGCCGCGGCAGCGACGATGCCGCACGTGCCGCTCGAGCTGTAAATGCAGGTCCAGGCATCGAAAATGCTGGCATCGCCCTGTCCGCCGGTCGCGCGGGCGAACTCGCGCACCAGGGACGAGTAGAAGGAGAACCACCAGATCACGGCGCCGACCAGCGCCAGCGCGCCGGCGACGATGAGCAGGTTGCCGAGCCTCTTGAAGTCCACGGACCGCCTCCGCAGCGCTGGCACGCCAGGGCTGATCACAACCGGCATGGGCTGCAATCCAAACCAAGGCTTCCTACACGGGGTAGCGCAGGGGCGCTAGGGTGACATTTGGCGCGGGGGGCGTTCCAATCAACGCTTCCGGTCGCGTTCGTCTAGAGCCTCGACCACCAGCTCGGCCACGACCCTCGGCAAGGCGTCGACCTTGCTCTCCATCTCCCCCACTCGACGCTGCAGATCCGCAACGTCGCTCGAAAGCTTGGCGCTTTGACTGCCCGCCAAGCGAAATTCCAACTTGATGAGATCAGGGATGTTTCTGGCATCCTCTTCGTTGGTGCCGACACGCTCCTTCAATGCGGAAATGTCTCGCTCGAGCGTCGCAACTCGTTGCTCCAGATCGGCCATCCACGCGCTCCCGGAATTGCCCGCAATTTACGCGCTGCAATTACGAGAACAAAGATAGTACAAACAACCCGGCTTGTCTACTCCGCCGCCACCTTATCTGGGGCCCGATGACGGTCGATACGGGCCTCGATCTCGCCCCGGAAATGCCGGATCAGGCCTTGCACCGGCCACGCCGCGGCGTCCCCGAAGGCGCAGATGGTGTGGCCCTCGACGCGGGTCGTCACATCGTAGAGCAGGTCGATCTCGCTCTTGTCCGCTTGCCCATGCTCCATGCGCTGCAGCACGCGCCAGATCCAGCCGCAGCCTTCCCGGCAGGGCGTGCACTGGCCGCAGCTCTCATGCTTGTAGAAATAGGAGATGCGGCGGATGGCGGCGATGATGTCGGTCGACTTGTCCATGACGATAATGGCCGCCGTTCCCATGCCCGACTTGAGCTTGGAGAGCGTGTCGAAGTCCATGGTCAGGTCCTGGCATATCGAGCTTGGCAGGCATGGCATGGACGAGCCGCCGGGAATGACGGCGAGCAGGTTGTCCCAGCCGCCGCGCACGCCGCCCGCATGCCGATCGACCAGCTCGCGCAAGGGGATGCCCATCTCCTCCTCCACCACGCACGGCTGTGCGACGTGGCCGCTGATCTGGAAGAGCTTGGTGCCGGTGTTGTTGGGCTTGCCGAAACCTGCGAACCAGGCGGCGCCCTTGCGCAGGATATCCGGCGCCACAGCGATCGAATTCGACGTTGTTGACCGTGGTCGGCGCGCCGTAAAGGCCCGAGTTGGCCGGGAACGGCGGCTTCAAGCGCGGCATGCCCTTTTTGCCTTCGAGGCTTTCGAGCAGTGCCGTCTCCTCGCCGCAGATGTAGGCGCCGGCGCCGTGGTGCACGATGAAATCGAAATCCCAGCCGTGCACGTTGTTCTTGCCGATCAGCTTGGCCTCGTAGGCCTCCGCCACCGCGGCTTCCAGCCGCTCGCGCTCGCGGATGAACTCGCCGCGCACGTAGGTGTAGCAAGTGTGCGCGCGCATGGCGAAAGAGGCGATCAGCGCGCCCTCGATCAGCAGATGCGGATCGTGGCGCATGATCTCACGGTCCTTGCACGACCCGGGCTCGGATTCATCCGCGTTGATCACCAGATAGGAGGGCCGGGGGTCGCTCTTGGGCATGAACGACCACTTGAGCCCCGTCGGGAAGCCGGCGCCGCCGCGGCCGCGCAGGCCTGAGCTCTTGATCTCGTTGATGATCCAATCGTGGCCCTTCTCGATCAGGGCCTTGGTGTTGTCCCACGCCCCGCGCGACCTGGCGCCGGCAAGCCGCCAGTCCTGGAAGCCGTAGAGGTTCTTGAAGATGCGGTCCTGGTCCTGCAAAGCCACGGGTCGCGTTTCCCTACTTTCCAGTCTTGGCGAATTCCTTGAGCGTGGTCGGCCCGCCGGCCGGGCATGACGCCTGCCGGCCGATCTGGGAGCCGGGCTTGGGCGGGGCGCCCTTGGCGTAGCCGTCGAGCACCTTCTCCAAGAGCTCAGGGGTGAGATCCTCGTAGGTATCCTTGCCGATCTGCACCATCGGTGAATTGGCGCAAACGCCCAGGCACTCGACCTCCTCCCAGGAGAAGTCGCCGTCCGCCGAGAGCTGCAGCTGCTCGGGATGGATGCGCCGCTTGCACACCTCCACCAGCGCCTCCGCCCCGCGCAGCATGCACGGTGTCGTGCCGCACACCCACACGTGCGCCTTCTTCCCGACGGGCGAGAGCTGGAACATCGTATAGAACGTGGCGATCTCGTAGACGCGGATGTAGGGCATGCCGAGCAGGTCCGCGACCACCCGCATGGCGGGCTCCGAGAGCCAGCCGCTATTCTGCTCCTGCGCACGCCACAACACCGGGATCACGGCGGAGGCCTGCTTGCCCGGCGGGTAGTTGGCCATCGTGGCCTTGGCCCACGCGGCGTTCTCGGGCGAGAACGCGAACGAGGCGGGCTGGTTGGGATCGAAGCGACGTACGGCCATGCGTCTTGCCTGTGAATGGGTCTCTGCGGCGTCCTTATAAGACGCCGGCGCGCACCTGTCCCCTTCTTAGAGCCATGCGGGCAGGCCTTGAACGCGGCAAAGTCGCCGAGAGCTCGTGCATTGCCGCACATTCCGCCCGGCGCCGCGGTTGCGCTCGCGCCCATGTCCCCCTCGCCTGCTCGGCCCCCTCGACGGCGAGCCCTTGCAGGGCGAGCCGGCCCCGGCCGTCGGCTCTACTTCGCGGCGAATCGCCAGGCTGCGACCGCCAGGACGATACACGCGAGCCCGCAGCCCATGTGGAAGGCGATCTGCGGCCACAGGCCGGTGGTGCTCAGCACGATGGCGGCGTCGGCGAAACAGACGAAGACGCCCAGGCCGAACCAGAGGGCAAGTGCCGTCCACTGGCGGAGCAGCGCGAAGGCGACGGCGAGCAGGCCGAGCCACACGTTCCTGAGCGCGATGATGGCGTGGAGCTCGTGGCCAACGGGCCGGCGCGGCACGCCGAACGTCAGGGACGCCTGCTCCGGCATGACGAAGTAGCGCACGCCGATCACGATCAGCAGCACGCCGCCGAGGAGGCAGATGGTGAGCAGCAGCCGCTCAGTGCGTGTCCTCTTGGTGATCGCCATCCCGACAGTCACGCTGCACCCGCGCTAGACCTCTGGTAACAGGTCGTGCACGGGGACTGTCATGCCGGGCGGCGCGAGGTCGAGCTGCCCGCTGCTCAAGATCCTCGTTGCGATCTGTCCGGCATCCCCGCGAGCATGGTGGACGACCACCTTCTTTGTCGGGTTCACTATCAGATAGTGCCGGATGCTGGGGATGGAGAAATACTCCACCAGCTTGTCGCCCGTATCATCCCGCTCCGACGAGGGCGACGATATTTCGACGACGATGAGCGGCGCCTCCAGAATCGTTGAGTCGAGGTCCGTTACCACACCGCACTGCACGGCCGCATCCGGTTCGCGCGAATGCTCGTTGTCGATGACCACCGTCATCCCGTCAGTGAAAACAGTGCATGGCAGGCCCGCACGCTTGACCGAATCGTCGAGGGCCCGGGCAACTGCAAGCTTGACGAGATTGTGGCGTGCCCGCTCCGGCGCCATTGCCACGACCTTGCCGCGCACGAGTTCATAGCGCCCGCGTGGCTGGGCACTGGCCCAGGCGAGGAACTCGGCAACGGTCATGCGCTGCGGCTTCGACTGCGTGGTCATTGACGCAGTATACAATGGGTTTGCAGCCGTCCAAACTACCATCCAACGGGCAGAAGCTAAGTTAACGATCGATTTCCCCGAACACGATGTCGAGGCTGCCCAAAATCGCGGACACGTCGGCCAGCATGTGGCCGCGGTTGATGGCGTCCATGGCCTGCAGGTGGGGGAAGCCCGGCGCGCGGATCTTGCAGCGGTAGGGCTTGTTGGAGCCGTCGGCCACGAGGTAGACGCCGAACTCGCCCTTGGGCGCTTCCACCGCGGCATACACCTCGCCCGCCGGCACGTGGAAGCCTTCCGTGTAGAGCTTGAAGTGGTGGATCAGCGCCTCCATGGAGCGCTTCATCTCGGCGCGCTTGGGTGGCACCACCTTCTTGTCGTCGGTGACGTGCGGGCCCTGGCCCTCCGCCGACATCAGCTTCTCGCAACACTGCACCATGATCCGCACGGCCTGGCGCATCTCCTCCATGCGGATCAGGTAGCGGTCGTAGTTGTCGCCGTTCTTGCCGATCGGGATATCGAAATCGAGCTCGGAATAGCACTCGTAGGGCTGCGCCTTCCTCAGGTCCCAGGCGGCGCCCGAGCCGCGCATCATCACGCCGGAGAAGCCCCAGCGCATGCAGTCCGACAGCGGCACCACGCCGATGTCGACGTTCCTCTGTTTGAAGATGCGGTTGTCGGTGAGCAGCCCCTCGATGTCGTCGAGCACCTTGGGATGCGTCTGGCAGAAGGCGTAGATGTCCTCGACCAGCTTCGGGGGCAGGTCCTGGTGCACGCCGCCGAAGCGGAAATACTTGGCGTGCATGCGGCTGCCCGAGGCGCGCTCGTAGAACACCATCAGCTTCTCGCGCTCCTCGAAGCCCCACAGCGGCGGGGTGAGCGCGCCCACGTCCATGGCCTGCGTGGTGACGTTGAGGAGATGGGAGAGCAGCCGGCCGATCTCGGAATAGAGCACGCGGATGAGCTGCGCGCGCTTGGGCACCGTGAGCTCCAGGAGCTTTTCCGCCGCCAGGCAGAAGGCGTGCTCCTGGTTCATCGGCGCGACGTAGTCGAGCCGGTCGAAGTAGCCGATCGCCTGCAGGTAGGTCTTGTGCTCGATCAGCTTCTCGGTGCCGCGATGGAGGAGGCCGATGTGCGGGTCGACGCGCTTGACGACCTCCCCGTCGAGCTCCAGCACCAGCCGCAGCACACCGTGGGCTGCGGGATGCTGCGGCCCGAAGTTGATGTTGAAGTTGCGGATTTCTGTTTCTGGCATGGTGAGTGGTGAGATTGTGAGTGGTGAGATGTCGGGTCGAGCGCTGGACTCAGGTTCGTAGTTCAAGGGAGCGGATGAGAGACCGCAGCATTTTGCTGATCGCCTCGCACTCGCCCAGCAGTCTGTCCTGGAGTTCCGCTCCCATCAGGCCGATGCGCCTGGAGAGAATAAGGTGCGTTTCCAGCTCTCGCGCTGAACCCCTGCGCGATCCTGAGGAACTGAATAAAGGCGCCCGTTTGGTCGCGCCCATAGCCCTCCGCGATATTGGCAGGTACTGAAACCGCAGCCCTTCGGATTTGCGAGGTGATCCCGTAGACCTCCTCGCGCGGGAATTCGCGCGTTGCGCGATAGCAGTCCTCGGCAAGTTGCATGACCTTCTGCCACACATCCAGATCCTTATAGGATTTGATCGTACTCTCGCCGGTCACGCGAAACCCCTGATACGGTCGCTCTACCTGCTACTCACTATCTCACCACTCACCATCTCACCCCTTGGCCTTCTCATCGCCGGGAAGGACGTAGTCGACGCCTTCCCAGGGGCTCTCGAAGTCGAAGGAGCGGAACTCCTGTGCCAGCTTCACGGGCTCGTAGACGACGCGCTTCTGGTCGTCGTCGTAGCGCACCTCCACATAGCCCGTGAGCGGGAAGTCCTTGCGCAGCGGGTGACCGCGGAAGCCGTAGTCGGTGAGAAGACGGCGCAGGTCCGGGTGGCCCGAGAACAGAATGCCGTACATGTCGTAGGCCTCCCGCTCGTACCAGTTGGCGGCGGGGAAGAGCTCGACGATGCTGGGCACCGGGTTCTCCTCGTCGGCCTCGCACTTGACGCGGATGCGCTGGTTCTTGCGCGGGGAGAGCAGGTGATAGACGACGTCGAAGCGGCGCGCGCGCTCGGGGTAGTCGACGCCGCAGATGTCGACCAGCTGCTCGAACAGGCACTCCTTGTCGTCGCGCAGTGTCGTCAAGATCGAGCCGATGTCATCGGCCGCCACCACCAGCGTGAGCTCGCCCAGCGCGATGCTCCGGCTGAGCATCTTGCCGCCGAGCTCGGCCTCGACATGCTTGGCAAGATCCTCGAGCGCAGCCGTCATGACTTCGTCGCGTCCACCGTCACTTCGTAGTGGGTGGCGAAATCGTCGAACTCGCCGAGCACGGCCCGGGCGCCAGGATCGATCACGGCCTTTTCGACCTTGGAGCCGGTGAACGCCTTGATCGCATCCAGCGATGTCCAGCGGCTGATCACCAGGATCTCGACCTGGCTGTCTTGCTGGGCCTCGCACAGGCTCAACCCCAGGAAGCCCTCCAGCTTGCGTAGCTGCGGCAGCACCGCACCCTTCACATGCTCTCGGTAGGCGCGTGCGTTGCCCGGCTTGGCGTAAGCGACCCAGGTGCGAACGATCATGGATGTCCCGCTATCTCTCGATGGTGCCTGTGCGGCGGATCTTGCGTTGCAGCAGCAGTACGCCGTAGACCAGGGCCTCCGCCGTCGGCGGGCAGCCCGGCACGTAGATATCGACGGGCACGATGCGGTCGCAGCCGCGCACCACCGAGTAGGAGTAGTGGTAGTAGCCGCCGCCGTTGGCGCAGCTGCCCATGGAGATGACGTAGCGCGGCTCCGGCATCTGGTCGTAGACCTTGCGCAGAGCGGGCGCCATCTTGTTGCACAGCGTGCCGGCGACGATCATGACGTCGGATTGGCGCGGCGAGGCGCGGGGCGCGAAGCCGAACCGCTCCAGGTCCCAGCGCGGCATGGAGGCCTGCATCATCTCCACGGCGCAGCAGGCGAGCCCGAACGTCATCCACATCAGCGAGCCGGTACGGGCCCAGTTGATCAGGTCGTCGGTGGTGGTGACGAGGAAGCCCTTGTCGGCAAGCTGAGCCGACACTTCGGTGAAGCCACGGTCGCCCGGCGTGACGAGGGGTGGCTTGGGTTGCGCGACGGCGGTGGTCATTTCAATCCCACTCGAGGGCGCCCTTGCGCCACTCGTAGATGAAGCCGATGGTGAGAACCGCCAGGAACACCATCATCGACCAGAAGCCGAACAGCCCTACGTCCTTGAAAGCCACGGCCCAGGGGAACAGGAAGGCGACCTCCAGGTCGAAGATGATGAACAGGATCGACACCAGGTAGAAGCGCACGTCGAACTTCATGCGGGCGTCGTCGAAGGCGTTGAAGCCGCATTCGTAGGCGGAAACCTTCTCCGGATCGGGGTTGCGCACGGCCACCAGAAACGGCGCCACCATCAGCGCCAAGCCGATGACCAGCGCCACGCCGATGAACACGGCCAGCGGCAGGTAGTCCATGAGCAGATGGTTCATGGGCTCGTGTTAGCCCACCCCCTTGGGGGGCGCAACATCAAGTGCTGCCGCAGGGCGTCCGAAATCTGCCTTGGAAGGTGGCGCGAGCGACGGGACTTGAACCCGCGACCTCCGGCGTGACAGGCCGGCGCTCTAACCAACTGAGCTACGCCCGCAGTGCAAGAGCGCGCCCCCAGGGACGCGCTGTCACGGGCAACGCATTACGTGCTGGGTCATCGCACGTCAAGGCTGCGACTGCGGCCCGGCGCGAGCGCCGCCCTCGCGGAGCCGGCCCGCGCATCGGCGCGGAACAGCCGGCGTGAGCGCATGGATGGTGGGCGGTGAGAGGATCGAACTCCCGACATCTTCGGTGTAAACGAAGCGCTCTACCGCTGAGCTAACCGCCCGTGCCGGCCGCCGGCCCGCTGCCGAATAGGCAGCCGGCAAGGGGCAATCGTCAAGACGACGACCCCTGCCAGCCATCCCTGCCGGCGATTACCCGCTGCCGGCTGCCGCAATCAAAAAGGCGCGCCATCGCTCGAGGCGGGCGCGCCCAAGAAAAGGAAACCGGCCGGTTTCAGTTCAAGGAGTCCTTCAGCGCCTTGGACGCCTGGAACTTGGGAACCCGCGACGCCTTCAGCATCATCTCGACGCCGGTCTGGGGGTTGCGCGCCTTGCGGGCCTTGCGGTTGGCCACCTTGAAGGTGCCGAACCCGGGAATGCGCACTTCCTCGCCCTTTTTCATGGTTTCGCCGATGTGGGCGATCACGGCATCGACCACCATGCCGGCCTTGTCCTTGGATAGCTCCGCCGCATTGGCGACAGCATCAATCAAATCCTTTTTGCTCATGTTGGGTCCTCGTGTCCTTGGGGGAGCGCATGCTGGCCGCCGCTGGTTCATGGCGTCACCGGGCCAGTTTCCGTCGCTATGGTGGCGGCGGCGTCGGATGCAACGCCCAAAGGTACGCCCCCGTCAAGGGGAAACTGTGCAAAAACGCCCCATTTTGCGGGCTGTTTTACGTCTGGACCGTGTTCAATACCCTGCCAACCAGATACACGTGCACGTTGGTTTGCTGGATCAGGAACCCGCGGAAGTGGTAGCGGCCTTTAGGCGGAAGCCTTTGCCGTGAATACAAAAAAAGCGGGATGCTGAGCATCCCGCTCTTCCTGTCTGTCTCGGCCGCCGGGTCGGCTAATGCGCGGTAACCCGGGACCCGCTGCCGTCCTCGGCCGCTGGCACGGCCGGGGCCTCTTCATCGACCACGATCGGCTGGGGTACGCGCTGGAGCGCCACCTTCAGAACGTCGTCCATACGCGAGGCCGGCACGATCTCGAGCTTCGACTTGAGCTCGTCGCCGATCTCGCTCAGGTCCTTGACGTTCTCCTCGGGGATGACGACCGTCTTGATGCCCGCCCTGAGTGCGGCCAGCATCTTCTCCTTGAGACCGCCGATGGGCAGCACGCGGCCGCGCAGCGTGATCTCCCCTGTCATTGCCACGTCCTTCTTCACCGGGATGCCGGTCATCACCGAGATGATGGCCGTCACCATCGCCACGCCGGCCGAGGGACCGTCCTTCGGCGTCGCGCCCTCGGGCACGTGCACGTGGATGTCCTTCTTCTCGAACAGCGTGGGGTGAATGCCGAGCGCCCCCGAGCGCGAGCGCACGTAGGCGTTGGCGGCCTGGATCAACTCCTTCATCACCTCGCGCAGGTTGCCGGTGACGGACATCTTGCCCTTGCCCGGCATCATGACGCCTTCAATGGTGAGTATCTCGCCGCCGACCTCGGTCCAGGCCAGACCCGTAACAATGCCGACCTGGTCCTCCATCTCCGCTTCGCCGTAGCGGTACTTCGGCACCCCGAGATAGTTCTCGAGGTTGGCCTTGGTGACGGTGATGGTCTTGTTTTCCGAAGTCAGGATCTCCTTCACCGCCTTGCGTGCCAGCTTGGCGACCTCGCGCTCGAGCGCGCGAACACCAGCCTCCCGCGTGTAGCGGCGAATCATCTCCTGCAACGCCTCGTCCTCCAGCACCCACTCCGTCGGCTCGAGCCCATGGGCCTGCCGCTGGTTGGGAATGAGGTGGCGCTTGGCGATTTCGACCTTCTCGTCCTCGGTGTAGCCCGCAAGCCGGATGATCTCCATGCGGTCGAGCAGGGCAGGCGGAATGTTCATCGTGTTCGCGGTCGTCACGAACATGACGCTGGAGAGATCGTAGTCGACCTCCAGGTAGTGGTCGTTGAAGGTGTGGTTCTGCTCGGGATCGAGCACCTCGAGCAGCGCCGCCGCCGGATCGCCCCGGAAATCGGAGCCCATCTTGTCGATCTCGTCCAGAAGGAACAGCGGGTTGGTCCGCTTGGCCTTCTTCATGGACTGGATCACCTTGCCGGGCATGGAGCCGATGTAGGTGCGCCGATGGCCGCGAATCTCGGCCTCGTCGCGCACGCCGCCAAGGCTCATGCGCACGAACTCACGGCCGGTGGCATTGGCCATCGACATGCCAAGCGACGTCTTGCCGACGCCGGGCGGCCCGACGAGGCACAGGATCGGCCCCTTGAGCTTGTTGGTGCGCGTCTGCACCGCCAGGTACTCGACGATACGCTCTTTGACCTTCTCCAGGCCGTAGTGCTCCTTGTCGAGTATCTCCTGGGCCTCGTTGAGGTCCTTCTTGACCTTGCCCCGGATGCCCCACGGTATCGACAGGAGCCAGTCGAGGTAGTTGCGCACCACCGTGGCCTCGGCCGACATGGGGCTCATCTGCTTGAGCTTCTTGAGCTCGCCCAGCGCCTTGTCCTTGGCCTCCTTCGAGAGCTTGGTGTTCTCGATCTTTTCCTCGAACTCGGAGATGTCGTCGCGCTCGTCGCCGTCGCCGAGCTCCTTCTGAATGGCCTTCATCTGCTCATTCAGGTAGTACTCGCGCTGCGTCTTCTCCATCTGCCGCTTGACGCGGGAGCGGATCTTCTTCTCCACCTGCAGGACGGAGATTTCGCTCTCCATCAGCGTGTAGACGCGCTCCAGCCGGCTCGAGACCGCGGTGATCTCGAGGATGTCCTGCTTGTCGGCGATCTTGATGGCCAGGTGCGAGGCGACCGTGTCGGCCAGCTTCGAGTAGTCCTCGATCTGGCTGATGGTGCCCAGCACTTCCGGCGAGATCTTCTTGTTGAGCTTGACGTAGCTTTCGAACTGGGAAATCGCCGACCGGGCCAGCGCCTCGATCTCGTCCTTGGCGCCGAGCGATTCGACCACCCGCTCGACCTCGGCCTCGAAGTGCTCGGCATTCTCGGTGTAGCGCACAACCTTGGCGCGCGTCGTGCCTTCGACCAGCACCTTGACCGTGCCGTCGGGCAGCTTCAGGAGCTGCAGCACCGAGGCCAGCGTACCCATCTGGTAGATGGCATCGACGGCCGGATCGTCGTCGCCGGCGTTTTTCTGCGCGGCAAGCAGGATCTGCTTGTCCGAGCGCATGACCTCTTCGAGCGCATTGATCGACTTTTCGCGCCCGACGAACAGCGGCACGATCATGTACGGAAAGACCACGATGTCACGCAGCGGCAGGACCGGATAAATCTCCCGCCCGCCACTCTTTTCTCTGCCTGTCTTGGTGTCGCCCATGGTCTTTGCCTTCGGTCCGTCTGCAGGGCTTACGTCACGCCCCTGATTTGGCCAAGCCGCGTCCCACATTACCGCATGGCGCGTCGCTTCTGCGCCACACCACGAGATACTCGCGATTACCTCACCCGGCTTGAAACCTACGACAAGAGTAGATGGCCCCAGCCGGGGCCTGGATCAAGTGGAGCGCCGGGCGCCGACACCCTACAACATTTTCAGGGTCGAGCGCTGTGGCCGATCTACGCGACAGGTTAAGCCGTAGAGCCCTTTTCCCCAGCGCGTTCGGCGTAGATGCGCAAGGGTCGCGCGCCGCCGTCCGCCACCTCCGGCCCGATCACCACCTCCTCCACGCCTTTGAGGCCGGGGAGCTCGAACATGGTGTCGAGCAGGATGCCCTCCATGATGGAGCGCAGGCCGCGCGCCCCGGTCTTGCGCTCGATCGCCTTGCGGGCAATCGACTTGAGCGCATCCTGGGTGATGGTGAGACGCACGTCCTCCATCTCGAACAGGCGCTGGTACTGCTTGACGAGGGCGTTCTTGGGCGCGGTGAGGATCTGCATGAGGGCCGCCTCGTCGAGGTCCTCCAGCGTGGCGATCACCGGCAGGCGGCCGATGAATTCGGGAATCAGCCCGAACTTCAAGAGATCCTCCGGTTCCACGCCCCTCAAGATGTCACCGGTGCGGCGCTCGTCGGGACCGGTCACCTTGGCGCCAAAGCCGATCGAGGAGCCGCGGTTGCGCCGGGAGATGATCTTCTCAAGCCCCGCGAAGGCGCCACCGCAGATGAACAGGATGTTGGAGGTATCGACCTGCAGGAACTCCTGCTGGGGATGCTTGCGGCCGCCTTGGGGCGGCACCGAGGCGACGGTGCCCTCCATGATCTTGAGCAGCGCCTGCTGCACGCCCTCGCCCGATACGTCCCGCGTGATCGAGGGGTTGTCGGACTTGCGCGAGATCTTGTCGATCTCGTCGATATAGACGATGCCGCGCTGCGCGCGCTCGACGTTGTAGTCGGCGCTCTGCAGGAGCTTGAGGATGATGTTCTCGACGTCCTCGCCGACGTAGCCGGCCTCCGTGAGCGTGGTCGCATCCGCCATCGTGAACGGCACGTCGAGGATGCGGGCGAGCGTCTGCGCCAGCAGGGTCTTGCCGCAGCCGGTGGGGCCGACCAGCAGGATGTTGGACTTGGCAAGCTCGACGTCGTTGTTCTTGGCGGCGTGGTTGAGCCGCTTGTAATGGTTGTGCACGGCAACAGAGAGCACGCGCTTGGCGTGGTCCTGCCCGATCACATAGGAGTCCAGGACCGAGCAGATCTCCGTCGGGCTCGGCACCCCGTCCCGGGACTTCACCAGCGTGTTCTTGTTTTCCTCGCGGATGATGTCCATGCACAGCTCGACGCATTCATCGCAGATGAACACGGTCGGGCCGGCAATCAGCTTGCGGACCTCATGCTGGCTCTTGCCGCAGAAGGAGCAGTAGAGGGTGTTCTTTTCCTGGGCCATCCGGTTCTCTCAAACCCGTCTCTCGGGCGTTACTCTCCCACCGCATAGAGCCGATCTTCAGCCCTATCACGCTCGAGCCTGCGCAGAGGCCTGGGGGGCTACGGGAATCCTAGCCCCAATCTGAGCATGCTAGCGGCGGCCAGATCAAGATTGGATTAACAACTGGTCCGCGACATCCCCAGCCCGCGGGTCTGATTGCATCAAAGTTACCGCAGGATTGCCGTCCCGGCGGGCAGCGACTGGCCCGCTCGCGCGGCCTTGACCGCCGATTGGGGGCTCAGGCGGTGGCGGATGGGCACAAAATCCCATCCCAGCGGCTTCAACCTTGCACCGGCTTGGACGGGGTCAGCTCCTCGGCCTCGTCGCGGCTTCGGATCACCCTGTCGATCAGGCCGAACTCCTGGGCTTGATCTGCCGTCATGAAGTAATCGCGATCAAGCGTCTTTTCAATTACCTCGTAACTCTTCTTGGTATGCTGCACGTAGACCTCGTTCAGCCGCCGCTTCATTTTGATGATGTCTTCGGCGTGGCGTTCTATGTCGCTGGCCTGGCCGGAGAAGCCCCCCGAGGGCTGATGCACCATGACGCGGGCGTTGGGCAGGGCGTAGCGCATGCCGGTCGTGCCGGCGCACAGCAGCAAGGAGCCCATCGAGGCTGCCTGGCCGATGCACAAAGTAGCGATCGGCGAACGGATGAATTGCATGGTGTCGTAGATCGCCATGCCGGAGGTGACCACGCCGCCGGGGGAATTGATGTACATGGAGATCTCTTTTTTCGGGTTCTCCGATTCGCAATAGAGCAGCTGCATGCAGATCGACGAGGCCACCGTGTCCTCGATCGGGCCGGTGACGAAAATGATGCGCTCTTTCAACAGCCGCGAGGGCAGGTCGTAGCCGCGTTCCCCCCGGTTGGTCTGCTCCACGACCATGGGCCAGAAGGTGTTGGTGAGGCTGGAAACGGGATCGGACATGTTGGCCCCTATCGTTGGCTCCGCGCCGGCATTTGAGCTTGGGATCATGGCGCGCCGAAGCCCTTCGACCGGGTGCCGCGCCAGTCCCTACTAATGGGGTGATGCCGCCCCGACTTCAAGCGGCCTTTAGCCCTTTTCCCCCCTTGGCCGTGGTCCCCATGGTCATGGTCGTGCGCGTGGCCATGGTCGTGATCATGATCGTGGTCATGGTGGTGGTCATGGTCGTGATGATGATCATGATCGTGATCATGACGGTGGAGCGCCAACCCCATGTCATCATCCCCTTCCACGGGCTTCAGCAGCTCCTCCACGGACACCTTCTTCTCGGCAGGCTTTGCCTGCTCGATGATGTGGTCGATCACCTTGTCCTCGAAAATCGGCGCCCTGAGCTCGGCCAGCGCCGCGGGGTTCTTCTCGTAGAACTCGTAGACGTGTTTCTGCTGGCCCGGATAGCGGTTGGCCTGCTCGATGAGCGCGCCGCGCAGCTCGTCCTGGCTCACCTGCAGCTTCTGCTTCTCGCCGATCTCGCCCACCACCAGGCCGAGCCGCACCCGCCGCTCGGCGATTCTGCGATAGTCGGCGCGCAGCTCCTCCTCGCTCTTGCCGGCTTGGGCCACGGTCTTGTTGTCCGCCTTGAGCTGCTCCTCAACCTGCCGCCAGATCATGTCGAACTCGGACGTGACCAGGGCCTCGGGCAGCACGAAGTCGTGCGCCTTGTCGAGTGAGTCGAGGATCTGGCGCTTGAGCTTCATGCGGGAGACGGACTCGTACTCGCTGCCAATCCTGGCGGCCACCAGCTCGCGCAGGCGATCGAGCGAGTCCACGCCAAGCGTCTTGGCGAACGCGTCGTCGAGCTCTGGCCGGATCGGCTTGGCCACCTCCTTCACCTTGACCTCGAAGGCCGCGTCCTTGCCCGCCAGCTGCGCCTGCGGGTACTGGTCCGGGAACTTGGCCTTGACCAGGCGCTCCTCGCCCGCCTTGGCGCCCGTGAGGCCTTCCTCGAAGCCCGGGATGAAGCCGCCCTGGCCGATCACGAGCTGGACGTCCTCGCCCGCGCCGCCCTCGAATGCCTCCCCGTCGATGCGGCCGACGAAGTCGATGGTGAGCCGGTCGCCGGACCCGGCCACCCGGTCGGCCTCGACCTCGTAGCGGACCGAGCGCTCGAGGAGGTCGTTCATGCTCTTCTCGACGGCCTCGGGCGCCACGTCCACCACCTCGCGCTCGAGCTTCAGCGCGGAGAGGTCCGCAATGGCGATCTCGGGCAGCGTCTCGTAGGCCATGGTGAAGGCGAGGTCGCTTTGGCCCGACAGCACGCGCTCCAGCTCCTCCTTGTCCTCGGTGAAGTTGATCGCGGGCTGCTGCGCCAGCTTCTCGTTGCGGTCCGTCACCGCCTTGCGGCTCAACTCCTCCACCGTCTGCTGCAGCACCTCGACCATCACCGAGCGGCCGTAGAGCTTCTTCAGGTGCGCGAGCGGCACCTTGCCCTTGCGGAAGCCCTTGAGCTGGACCTGGTCCTTGACCTCGTCGAGGCGCGTGGTGAAGCGCTGGGTCAGCTCGCCGGCGTCCACGACAACCTTGAGCTCGCGCTTGAGCCCCTCAGCCAACGTTTCCGTCACTTGCATGATCTGCCTCACACGCCGCAACCGCCCCGCGCCCGTGGTGCGGGCGGAGGGACTCGAACCCCCACGACTTGCGTCACAGGAACCTAAATCCTGCGCGTCTGCCAGTTCCGCCACGCCCGCGCCGGATGGGCGTCTTTTAGAGCCTCCGGGCAGGCTGCGTCCAGCATGACCGGCCCAGATCCCCTCGCGTAGCGGAGGCAGGCCCTCGCCGACCTCCCTTGCAGCCTCACGCCCCCGTCTTTAGGCTGCCGTCACCGGGAATTGGGGCACGACCAGGAGGAACGAGAATTGCGCTTCGCCGATGGCGTGGCGGCCGCGGTCGGCCGCACCCCCCTCATCAAGCTGAAACGTGCCTCGGAGATGACGGGGTGCACCATCCTGGGCAAGGCCGAGTTCATGAATCCCGGCCAGTCGGTCAAGGACCGCGCCGCGCTGTTCATCATCCAGGACGCGGTGAAGCGGGGAACGCTCCGCCCCGGCGGCACGGTGGTGGAGGGCACCGCCGGCAACACCGGCATCGGGCTCACCGTGATTGGCAATGCGCTGGGCTTCCGCACGGTCATTGTCATCCCCGAGACCCAGAGCCGGGAGAAGAAGGACGCGCTGAGGCTGCTGGGCGCCGAGCTCGTGGAGGTGCCGGCGCTGCCCTACCGGAACCCGAACAACTACGTGCACTATTCCCGCCGCCTGGCCGAGTCGCTCGCCAAGACCGAGCGCAACGGCGCCATCTGGGCCAACCAGTGGGACAATGTGGCCAACCGCCGGGCCCACATCGAGACGACGGCCGAGGAGATCTGGACCGACACCGACGGCAAGGTCGACGGCTTCGTGTCGGTGGTGGGGTCGGGCGGCACGCTCGGCGGCGTCTCCGACGGCCTCAAGGCCAAGCGCAAGGATATCCAGATCGCGCTCGCCGACGTGCCGGGCGCCGCGCTCTACAGCTACTACACGACCGGTGAGCTCAAGGCGGAGGGCTCCTCCATCACCGAGGGCATCGGCCAGGGCCGTATCACCAAGAACATCGAAGGCGCGAAGGTGGATCGCGCCTACCTGATCCCGGACACAGAATCCGTACCCATCTGCTTCCAGCTCCTGCAGGAGGAGGGCCTGTGCATGGGTGGCTCGACCGGCGTCAACGTCGCCGGCGCCATCCGGCTCGCCAAGGGGCTGGGTCC
Source organism: uncultured Alphaproteobacteria bacterium (assembly GCA_963797005.1). GTDB lineage: Bacteria > Pseudomonadota > Alphaproteobacteria > Rhizobiales > Hyphomicrobiaceae > AWTP1-13. The sequence goes on along the minus strand of CAWCOF010000002.1, from coordinate 129,419 downwards.
CGGCCGCACCATCGTCACCATGCTCTGCGACTACGGCACGCGCTATCAGTCGAAGCTGTTCGACCCGACGTTCCTCAAGTCGAAGAACCTGCCCGTGCCGGAGTGGCTCGCCGCGCAGCGCGCGTCCCTGCCCAAGATGTTCGTCGACCCCGAGAAGACGTGAGGTCAATGTCCTCTATCCATATACGCAAGGTCCTTGCCCCGGGTAGAAGGTCATCCGAAGGACCGGACGAGGGCCTTCACTCGCGCGAAAGCCCCTCACCAGTTCGGCCAAATGACTTACGGCAGCGCCGTCAGAGCGCCTATTCGTGGCGCGCGCCCGGCACGCCGCCGTAGTCATGGCCTCACGTCCTCGCCCCCGAGGGAGAGGGAAGCGCGGTGCACCGCATGACCGAGCAGCTTTACAGGGCCGATGCATACTTGCGCGAATGCGATGCGCGCGTGCTGGCCATCAACGAGCGCGGCGGCATCGTGCTGGACCGCACCGTGTTCTACGCCGCCGGCGGTGGGCAGCCGGGCGACAAGGGCACGCTCGAGCTCGAAGGCGGCGGACAGCTGCCCGATCGCCACCACCGTCTACGACGCCGACAAGACCACCATCGTGCATGTCCCCGCCGACGGCAGCAGCCCACCCGCGGCCGGCCAGACCGTGCGCGCCGTGCTCGACTGGGATACCCGCGCCAAGCTCATGCGCATGCACACCTGCCTGCACCTGCTCTGCGCGCTGGTGAAGTTTCCCGTGACCGGCGGCCAGGTCGGCGCCGAGGAAGGCCGGCTCGACTTCGACATCGAGGATGCTTCCGCCGTCGACAAGGATAAGCTGACGGCGGACCTGAACGCGCTGATCGCGGCGGACCATCCCGTGAGCGAGCGCTGGATCACCGACGCGGAGCTCGAAGCCAATCCCGGCCTCGTGCGCACCATGGCGGTGAAGCCGCCGATGGGCTCGGGGCGCGTGCGGCTCGTCGCCATCGGCACGGACGGCGCGGTCGACCTGCAGCCCTGCGGCGGCACGCACGTCAAGAGCACCGGCGAGATCGGCCGCGTCGCCGTCACAAGAATCGAGAAAAAGGGCAAACTGAACCGGCGCATCCGCGTCGCGTTCGCCTAAGGGGAGAAACAATGGCGACCGAGGATCACGCGGGAAAGTGGCTCGTCGAGACCGATTGGCTGGCGGAGCATCTGGACGCGCCAGGCATCGTCATTCTCGACGGCTCCATGCACCTGCCGACCTCTGGCCGCAACGCCCGGGCCGAATACCTCGAGGAGCACATCCCTGGCGCGCTCTTCTTCGACATCGACGACATCGCCGACGAGAAGTCGCCGCTGCCGCACATGCTGCCCTCCGCGACCAAGTTCTCCAGCCGCATGAAGAAGATGGGCATCGGCGACGGCATGGACATCATCGCCTACGACAGCGAGGGCCTGTATTCGGCGGCGCGCGTGTGGTGGATGTTCCGGACCATGGGCAACGAGTCCGTACGCGTGCTCAACGGCGGCCTCAAAAAATGGAAGGCGGAGGGGCGCCCGCTCGAGGACGGCGAGCCGAGGAAGCGGTCCGAGCGCCACTTCACCTCCATGCTCAACGCGGCGCTGGTGCGAGACGTCGGCGACGTGCAGGCACTCATCGGCAGCCCGGCCGCGCAGATCGTCGATGCGCGCTCCGCCGGCCGGTTCACCGGGGCTGCGCCGGAGCCCCGCAAGGGCCTGCGCTCCGGCCGCATCCCGGGCTCGCGCAATGTGCCCTTTGGCTCGCTGCTCAATCCGGACGGGACGTTGCGGCCGGCAGAGGAACTTCGCGAGATCTTCGCCGACGCCGGGGTCGAGATCGACAAGCCCGTCGTCGCCTCCTGCGGCTCCGGCGTCACGGCGGGCGTCATCGCGCTCGCGCTGGCCGTGCTCGGCCGGGCGGACGCCGCCGTCTACGATGGCTCGTGGACGGAGTGGGGCGCCGATCAGAACCTGCCCATCGAGACCGGCTCGGCGCGATAGTCCACGTCGGCATGATCGGCAGCGCTGGCTTGCCGTTGCAGCGCGTTCCGACGCGATGATAGGCTTGGCCCGGCCCATTGAAGGACGGCGTCCCATGAAAGCCTTGAGCGAAGAGCAAGTCGCGCAATGGCGGCGAGACGGCTTCCTGTCGCCTTTTCCGCTGCTGGACGCGCAAGAGCTGCAAGCCTGCCGCGAACGGACTACAGCGGTTCGAGAATGGCTCGGCGGGCCGGTCAACGGCGTGCCGGAGATGAAATGGCGGACCATGCCGTATCTGGTCCTGCCTTGGGCGGCCAAGCTCGCGCGCGACCCGCGCATCCTGGATGTGGTCGAGGACCTGCTCGGCCCCGATCTTCTGATCTACACGAGCACGTTCTTCATCAAGGAGCCCCACTCGCCGACGATTGCCGCCTGGCACCAGGACTCGACCTACTATGGCCTGGAGCCCAAAGAGGAGATCACGGTCTGGATCGCGCTCACGGAGGCGAGCGAGGCGGCCGGCTGCATGGAGGCCCTGTCGTTTGGTGGCGCGCCGCGGCAGTTGCGTCATGTCTCGCGCGTCGTAAAGAACAGCGTCAACCGTGCCAGCCAGGTCATCGTCGAGCCGTTGGACGAAAGCCGGCCCGTGGCGATGCCGCTCGCGGCGGGATCCTTCTCCATGCACCACGGGCTTTGTCCGCACCGGTCGGGTCCGAACGACGCCGACCACCGCCGTATCGGGCTCGGCCTCAACTACATTCCGACCCATGTACGGCCGGTGGGTTCAGTGAAGCCGGCTGCCGTGCTGGTGCGGGGCGCCGACCGCTATGGCCATTTCCAGCTTGTCGAACCCGCAAAGGAAGAGCTGACGCCCGAGGCTGTGGGCGTGCACGAGAGGGCCGTCGGGCTCTACCGCGACCTCTATATCGAGGAAGAGGCCCGCCACGCCCGCCTCTCGGCTTGAGAGCGGGACGGCGGTGACACTCCGAAAGGCGTCCATCATGAGCGCTCATGTGCCGTTGAGCGAAGCCGACGTGCACGACCTCGAAGAGCAGCGCTATCGCGCCATGCTCGGCGCGGACCTCGCAACGCTGGATCGGCTGCTCGACGGGGCGCTCACCTACACGCATTCGAGTGGCGTGGTCGACACCAAGGCCAGCTACCTGGCCGGCATCCGCGACAAGGTCTGGGAGTACAAGGACATCACGCGCCAGAACGAGCGGGTCGTCGTCCGCGGCGACACGGCGCTCGTATTCTGCCGCCTGCGCATCGACCTCCTCGTGAAGGGCGCGCCGAAGAAGGTGGAGAGCAACGCGCTGGCCGTGTGGGTGCGCGACAGGGGAGAATGCCGGCTCGTCGCGGTGCACTCCGCCGCCGTCACGGCCTGACAAGACCCTTCCGATCTTGGTTGGACCAAAGAGGCAGCCAAGACGTGTCATCCCGGCACTTGTTGCCGGGATCCAGCCATCCTCAAACTCTTGAGCAAGCTGAAGGATGGATCCCGGGCACAAGGCCCGGGACGACAGCTGTGCGTTTGCAATGGGCGATCCAGCCGACGCTCAGCCGCGCAGCCCTCGCAGCGCCGCGTCGAACTTGGAGAGGTCGGCGCGCCACTGCGCCTGGTGGGCGGCGATGCGCTCGAGCCGCGCGATGATCGCCCGGCCCTTCCCCAGCAGCTCGCGGGCCTCCTCGGCATTGTCGCGGTCGATCTCCAGCAAGCCGATCTTGTGGTAGCTCACGGCAAGGTCGCGCTGCCAGCCGGCGTGCGCGGGATCGCGCCGCGCAAGGCCCTCGGCGATGACAAGGCCCGCCCGGTAGCTCGCCATTGCCTCTTCGGTCTTGCCCGAGGCGAGCAGCACGTCGCCGATGCGGTCGTGGCTCACCGAGAGGTCCCACTGCCAGTTGAGGTTTCCCGGCTTGCGATGGGCCAGCCCCTCGGCGATCGCCAGACCGCGGCGATAGCTCGCCAGCGCGCCTTCGTGCTCGCTCTTGCGGCACAGGACATCGCCGACGCGGTCGTGACTGACCGACAAATCGCGCTGCCAGATGAGATTGGCCGGATCGCGCGCCGCCAGCACCTCGGCGATCTCGAGCCCGCTGCGGTAGCTTTGGAGCGCCGCCTCCGGATCTCCCCTGGCGAGGTGGGTGTCGCCGATGCGGTCGCAGGTGATGGAAAGGTCGCGCTGCAGCGTCGACTGATCCGGCGTGGCTTCCAGCAGCGCCAGCACCTCGCGCTGTGCTTGGCTGTAGGCCGCCATCGCCTCGTCGTGGGCATGGTTGGCCGCGTGCACGTCGCCCAACATCGTATGCCCGCGATAGCGGGCCGTGCTGCCGGCCACATCCTCGCCGAGCTTGATCTGGCGCCGGAAGGCGGCCTCGGCCGCAGCCAGACGGCCGGCCCTCAGCTGCAACACGCCCGCCAGCATCTGTGCGTCCGGGTCGGCGGGCGCCAACTCGGCCGCCCGTGTGTAAGCGGCGAGCGCATCGGCGGTGCTGTCGAGCAGGGAAAGCGCGCCGAGCTGGCGCCAGTAGGTGGTCTCGCTGCCGTTGAGCGTGCCGTTGCCGCCCCCGCCGCCATTGAGGCGCCGACGCAGCAGCTCCTTGGCCTTGGTTCGATGCCCGCCAGCTTCGGCCAGGACGGTCTTGGCCGCCGCATCGATGTCGGACTCGAAGGCTTCGGCGGCGCCCATGGTCGGCGCCCCGTTCGCCTGGTCGACAAACAGGCCGGCAGGTTCGGCCAGCCGCAAGCGCAGCTCTTCCCTGAGCGCGTGGCTCGGCGCCGGCGCGGGTCCTGCTCGGCGGCGACGGCGCACGCCTCGCTGGCGACCAATCAGCAGCAGGGCCAGGACGGCAATTCCCGCCGCGAGAACCCAGATGCCCGGCACGCCGAGCCAGCCCGCCCACTCGAGGAAATGATCGCCCCCGTCACCGAGGAGCCCGCCGAACGCCATGTCCCTCTCGCAGCCCCCGGACCCAAGTCCGCCACTACTTGGGTAGAGGAATGAACTCCTTTTCGTCGCCGGGCACCAGCGCAAAGCGATTGGCGCGCCAATCCTCCTTCGCCTGCGCGATGCGCTCCTTGGAGGACGACACGAAGTTCCACCAGATGTGGCGCGGCCCATCCATCGGCTCGCCGCCCAGCAGCATGAGGCGCGACTGCGCCGTGGCCAGGATCGAGATGCGGTCGCCGGGCCGGAACACGATGAGCCGCCCAGCTTCGAAGCGGTCGCCTGCGACGTCGATCTCGCCCGAGGCGATGTAAATGGCGCGCTCGTCGTAGTCGGGATCGAGCGGCAGCACGGCGCCTGGCGCCAGCACGGCCTCGGCGAACAGCGCCGCATGCGGGAAGTCGACCGGCGAGGTCGCCCCGTAGGCGCTGCCCATCACCAGGCGCACGCGCTTGCCCTCACCCGCAATCCGCGGCAGCTCGTCGGTGCCGTGGTGGGCGAAGGCCGGCGCCTGCTCCTCATGGCTCTTGGGCAGCGCGGCCCAGGCCTGGATGCCGAACAGGCGCTGCATCTGCGTTCCCGCCGCGTGACCGGGCGCATGCGACAGGCCCTGGCCGCCACTCAGGAGGTTGGCTTCGCTCGTCTCGCGCTCCGAGTGGACGATGCCGCGGCCCGCCGACATCAGGTTGACCTCGCCGGGCCGGATCGCCGCGGACGTGCCCAGGCTGTCGCGGTGCCACACCTCGCCCTCGAACAGGTACGTGACGGTGGCGAGCCCGATATGCGGGTGCGGGCGCACGTCGATGCCGTTGCCGATCAGGAACTCGGCCGGCCCCATCTGGTCGAAGAAGATGAAGGGCCCCACCATCTGCTTCTGCGCGGACGGCAGCGCCCGGCGCACCTCGAAGGCGCCGATGTCGCGGGCGCGCGGCACGATCACGTGCTCGATGGCATCGCAGGCGAGCTTGTCGCCGGGCTTGGGGTCGTCGGACGGCAGCCAGCTCATGCGCGTGCTCCTATCTGGCAATTCCTAGGTCGGTGATTGCCTAGCTTGGCTTGGTCGCCTTGGGGTCGGGCTTCTTCGACAGCAGCTCGATGGCGTCGGCCAGGTGCTCGTCGGCGATGTTGTAGGCGCCCTTCGCGACACGGATGTTGTGCGCTTCGCGCAGCACGTCGGCGTGAGAATGGCCCACGGGTGGCTCGAACTTGTAGCAGGCAAGCTCCAGCAGCTGCCCCAGGGGATCGCGGAAATAGATCGAGTACATGAACCCGCGGTCGACCTCGCCGGAGTTGGGGAAGCCGCGCTCCTCGAGCCGCGTCTTGGCCTGCGTGTAGGTGGCGCGCGAGACGGTGAAGGCGAGGTGATGCAGGTTGCCGATGTCCATCGGGTTGGGCCTGGAACGGGCCTTGGAGTCCTCGCGCGTGAAGATCGTGATCAGCCGCCCGTCGCCGGGATCGAAATAGAGGTGGTTGGTGTCGGGATCGTCGAGGTTGGGCTGCTCGAACACGAACGGCATGCCGAGCACGCCCTGCCAGAAGTCGATCGAGGTCTGCCGGTCGGCGCCGACCAGCGTGATGTGATGCACGCCCTGGGTCTGCAGCTTGGTCAAGGCGGGGCTCCTTTCGTGTGGCCGGCTTCGGCAACGCTGGGGCTAAGGTGGGGCCGGCCCGCGGACGACGCAAGGAGGCGCACCCCTCCCACGCGCGCGCCTCACACTACATCGGCGGCGACATCCGCCGGCTGATCAGCGCGAGGCTCAAGGGGCTCGATAGGGGCTCGACCCGGTGTTGCAGTTCGTCTCGTTGAGGGTCATAACCCATGCGGCACCTTCGGGACGCGGCCATATCACCGGGAAGAGATTGCGGAGCCATGAGCACCAAGACCGACTACACCCCGCCGAAAATCTGGAAATGGGAAGAACCGCGCGCGGAGGGAGAATGGCGATACGCGCGCATCAATCGGCCCATCGCCGGACCGACCCATGAGGCGAAGTTGCCCGTCGGCAAGCATCCCTTGCAGCTCTATTCGCGCGGAACGCCCAACGGCGTGAAAGTGACCATCATGCTGGAGGAGCTGCTGGCCCTCGGCCACAGGGGCGCCGAGTACGATGCCTGGATGATCGACATCCACAAGGGCGAGCAGTTCGGCAGCGGCTTCGTCGACGTGAACCCGAACTCGAAGATACCGGCCTTGATGGATCGTAGCGGCCCCAAGCCTCGTCGCGTGTTCGAGTCCGGATCGATCCTGCTCTATCTCGCGGAAAAATTCGGCGCGTTCCTGCCGACCGATCCCGACAAGCGGACCGAGACGCTCAACTGGCTGTTCTGGCAGATGGGCAGCACACCCTATATCGGCGGCGGCTTCGGCCATTTCTATCACTACGCACCCGTCAAGATCGAGTATGCGATCAACCGGTTTGCGATGGAGGCCAAGCGCCAGCTGGATGTGCTGAACCGCCACCTCGAGGACAACGAGTACATGGCCGGCGATGCGTATACGATCGCCGACATGGCGATCTGGCCCTGGTACGGCGGCCTGGCGCTCGGCACGCAGTACGAGGCGGGCGAGTTCCTGCAGGGCCGGGAGTACACCCACGTCCTCCGCTGGACCAAGGCGATCGCCGAGCGGCCCGCCGTCAAGCGCGGCCGGATGGTCAATCGTGCGGTCGGCGATCCGGCGCAGCAGCTGCACGAACGCCACGATGCCAGCGACTTCGATACGAAGACCCAGGACAAGCTGGCCAAGTAGCTCCGTAGCCTCGCCCGCAAGCAGCGCGGTCAATCGGCGATCGCCTGGTAGACCATGACGCGCAGCTCTCGACGCAGAGGGTAGGTGGAGGACGGCGTCAGCTGCGTCATCATCACGACGGCCAGGTCCTCCAGGGGGTCGATCCAGAAGGCCGTGGAGGCCATGCCGCCCCATGCACACTCGCCGGGCGAGCCGACGATCTGCGCCTTGGCCGGATCGAGCACCACCGAGAAGCCGAGGCCGAAACCGATGCCGTGGTAGTTCGACTCCGCGAAACGCGGCTGTCCCATGGCCGCCATGTCGCCGTCGAGGTGGTTCATCGTCATCAGTTCCACCGTCTTGCGTCCGAGCAGCCGCTCTGAACCGCAAACCCCGCGCCCGAGCACCATCCGGCAGAGCTGCATGTAGTCACGCGCGGTGCCGACCAATCCACCGCCGCCCGACGGGGCGATCGGCGGCTGCAAGAAGCGGCTCGCCTTGGCGTCCTCGAGCAATTGCGGCCGGCCGTCGGGACCCTTGCCGTAGCTGGCGGCGAAACGAGCGACCTTGTCCGAGGGCACGAAGAAATCCGTATCCGCCATGCCAAGGGGACGGATGACGCGCTCGCGCAGGAAGGCGTCGAACGGCTGGCCCGAGATGACAGCGACCAGATGGCCGAGCACGTCGGTCGAGACGGAGTAGTTCCATTCCGCGCCGGGCTGCGCGATGAGCGGCACCTTGGCGAGCCGCGCCACGATCTCGCCCAGCGGCTCGGCCGAGCCCGGCAGCTCGATCTTCTGTTGGCGATAGGCGGCGTCGACCGGCGTGGCCTGCATGAAGCCGTAGGTGAGCCCGGACGTATGCGTGAGCAGATCGCGGAACGTAATGTCGCGTACGGCCGGCTCGGTCATCACCGCGCCATAGCCGCCGCCGGCGAACACACGCTGGCCCGAGAAGGCGGGCAGATATCCGGAGATCGGGTCATCGAGCTGAAACCGGCCCTCCTCGTAGAGCATCAGAATCGCGACGGAGGTCAGCGGCTTGGTCATCGAGTAGATGCGATAGATGGTGTCGGGCGTCGCATCGGCGTCGCGGGCAAGGTCGCGCTTGCCGTGGCTGAGGTGGAAGGCGGTGTGGCCGCGCCGGTGGATCATGACCTCGAGGCCGGCGACGCGGCCGCCCGAGACTTGTCGGCGCATCCAGGCCTCGACGCGGGCAAGTCGCTCGGAGGAAAAGCCCGCGTCCTTTGCCGTTGCGGTAGCAGCGTTACTCATCGGCGCAATCCCTTTTGCATACGACTGGAGACGCCCTCAGAAGGGGTCCTTGGGGTCCCACTTGGGCCGTCGCTTCTCCTTCAGGGCCGCCATGCCCTCCTGCACCTCGGGGCCGGAGAAGCCCATGAACTCCATTGCGAGCGAGGCGTCGAAGGTGGGGCCCGCCATCCTGAGCCAGTTGTTGAGCGCGTGCTTGGTCCAGCGCACCGCCGCCGGCGGCATGTCGCGCAGCTTCTCGGCCGCCGCGAGCGCGGTCTCCACCACCTTGCCGTCGTCGGCCACCATCGACACGAGGCCGATGCGCTCGGCCTCCTCGCCGGACAGCGTCTCGCAGAGCAGAAGATAGTATTTGGCCTTGGCCATGCCGCACAGCAGGGGCCAGACGATCGCGGAATGGTCTCCCGCCGCCACGCCGAGCCGCGTGTGGCCGTCGATGATGCGTGCCCTGCGCCCCGCCACGGAGATGTCGGCGAGCATGGCCGCGGCCAGACCGGCGCCGACGCAGGGGCCCTCGATCGCCGCCACCACCGGCTTGGTGCAGTTGATGACATTGTAGACGACGTCGCTTGCCTCCTTCCACACGCGCGTGCGCGTGGCCCAGTCGCGGGACATCACCTCGATCATGCCGAGGTCGCCGCCGGCGGAGAACACGCCGCCCTCGCCGCGCAACAGGGCTACCGACGTGTCGGGGTCGCGGTCGATGTCGCGCCACACCTCGGCCAGCTCCCGATGGCCGTCGGCGTCGAGCGAATTGAGCTTGCCCGGCCGCGACATGATCACCTCAAGGATGCGCTCGCGCGGCCGGGCGAATTTCAGGGACTTGTAGTGGGCATAGCGGTCGGTCATGTGTCCTCCCTTCCAACCAACGCCAGACAAAGGCCAGCCCGGCGCAGGCGAGCAGGACCCAAGTCTACATGCCGGGGCTCCCCGGATAAGGCTCGCTTCCCATCCTGCATGTCGCGAAGGCGGGCACCAGCCCTTGCCGCGGGCCGTACCGTCGCAATTCAGGCGCCATCGGGCTTGCCGTCGATGCCCGCGGCAGGCACTCTCATGGGCGACAAGCGCCGCACAACGGCGCAACATGCGAGGAGACCGCCCATGGCCCAGCAATCCGCCAAACCCGCCCGCAACGTCGTGCACGGCGACATCCAGCTCAACACCGATCCCGCGCTCGCCACACGCTTCCTGGACGTGCCCAATATGCCTTGGGAGCCGACCAAGTTCCCGGGCATCCAGATCAAGGTGCTCTATTCCGACGACGAGGGCCGCACGACCGCGCTTTTCAAGCTGGCGCCCGGCGCGGTGGTGCCGCTGCACGAGCACACGGCGCTGGAGCAGACCTATGTCATGGAGGGCACGCTCGAGGATCACGAAGGCGTGTGCGGCCCTGGGCAGTTCTGCTGGCGCCCCGCCGGCAACCAGCACGAGGCCACCGCACCCAACGGCGCCCTGATCCTCGGTTTCTTCCTCAAGCCCAACCGCTTCGCCTACGGGGAGAAGTTCTTCACCGAAGCGGGCCAGCGGTAAGGCCCCTTACGGCGTCCGACCGACACGCCTCGTGGTGAGCCTGCCTGCCCTCGCGCTTGTCCGAGGGTCGGACCGCGAGGCCACCACGGGTGCCACTCACCGCCCTTCGACAGGCTCAGGGCGAGGTGGAAGCTTCACTCGTCGCTTCTACCCGCCCGAAACTTGAACCGCGATTGCGTGCGGCGCCGCTCTGTGGCCTAATTGAACTGGAATAAATCAAAAGACGGCGGGGAGGCGTCGGCGACGCTTCGCCCGCCCGATCAGCCGGCGCATTTCAAGCCGGCCATGGAGGAGGCGCCCCAATGTTCTTCCGCAAGAAAGCCGAGACGGCTGCCGCCCCCGGCGCCGGATCATCCGCGCAGTCCGGCGGCGGCACCGTGCACGTGGGCCATGACGGTCAACGGCAATGCGGTCGCCGCCGAGATCGACCCGCGCATGCTGCTCGTGCAGTTCCTGCGCGAGCACCTTCGCCTCACCGGCACGCACGTGGGCTGTGATACGAGCCAGTGCGGCGCCTGCGTGGTGCACGTCGACGGCCGCGCGGCCAAGTCCTGCACGCTGCTTGCCGCCACCTGCGACGGGACCAAGGTCACCACCATCGAGGGCCTCGCCACGGACGGCAAGCTGCATCCGATGCAGGAAGCGTTCCGCGAGCACCACGGCCTGCAATGCGGTTTCTGCACCCCCGGCATGATCATGGCCGCGGTCGACCTTGTGCAGCGCTCGGGCGGCAAGCTCGACGATCATGCCATCCGCGAAGGGCTCGAGGGCAACCTGTGCCGCTGCACCGGCTATCACAACATTGTCGCCGCGGTGAAAACCGCAGCCGCCAACATGAGCGGCATGCGCCAGGCCGCGGAATGAGTTGATCCTCGTGGTGAGCTTGTCGAACCACGAGCGGGCCGCATAACCAGCCGCCCTTCGACAGGCTCAGGGCTGGGGTCGTAGCAAGTAAAGCCAGAACAGTCGGTCAACAGAACGTAGGGAGAAAGCCCATGGCCGCGGCAACCGGAATTGGCGCGCCCGTGAAGCGCAAGGAAGACCAGCGGTTCATCACCGGCAAAGGGCATTACACCGACGACATCAATCGCCCCGGCCAGGCGTACGCCGTGTTCGTGCGCTCCACCCATGCGCATGCCAACCTCAAGAGCGTCGACATCGCCGCGGCACGGAAGTCGCCCGGCTGCCTTGCCGTCTACACCGGCGAGGATATCGCCAAGGACAAGGTCGGCGGCCTGATCTGCGGCTGGATGATCCACTCCAAGGACGGCTCGCCGATGAAGGCCGGCGCGCATCCCGCGCTCGCGCAGGGCAAGGTGCGCTACGTGGGCGATCACATCGCCGTCGTCATCGCCGAGACGCTGGCGGAGGCCCGCGACGCGGCCGAGAAGGTCAGCGTGACCTACGAGGCGCTTCCCGCCTCGGTCGATGTGGCGACCACTCAGAACGCGGGCCAGCCGCAGGTCCACGCCGAAGCGCCCAACAACACGGTGTTCCAGTGGCACCTCGGCGACAAGGCCGCCACCGATGCCGCCTTCGCCAGCGCCAAGCACGTCACCAGGATCGACCTCGTCAACAACCGGCTGATCCCCAACGCCATCGAGCCGCGCGCGGCGATCGGCGAATACGACGCCGGCAACGAGAGCCTGACCCTCCACACGACCAGCCAGAACCCGCACGTGGCGCGCCTGGTGCTGTCGGCCTTCATCGGCCTGGCGCCCGAGCACAAGCTGCGCGTGATCGCCCCCGACGTCGGCGGCGGCTTCGGCTCCAAGATCTTCATCTACGCCGAGGAGACGGTGTGCCTGTGGGCCTCACGCAAGGTGGGACGGCCGGTCAAGTGGACGGCGGATCGCTCCGAAGCCTTCCTCGCCGACGCACACGGGCGCGACCACGCGACGACGGCGGAACTGGCGGTTGACGGCAACGGCAAGATCACGGGCCTGAGGGCCAGCACCAAGGCCAACCTCGGCGGCTATCTTTCGACCTTCGCCTCCTCGGTGCCGACCTATCTCTACGCGACCCTGCTCTCGGGCCAGTACGACATCCCGGCCATCTATTGCGAGGTGGACGCCGTCTACACCAATACAGCTCCCGTCGATGCGCTGCGCGGTGCCGGCCGCCCCGAAGCCACCTTCGTGGTGGAGCGCTTGGTCGAGGTGACGGCACGCCAGCTCGGCCAGGACCCGGCCGAGTTCCGGCGCAAGAACTTCATCCGCTCGTTTCCGCACCAGACGCCGGTGATCATGGCCTACGACGCCGGCGACTACGAGGCTAGCCTCAACAAGGCACTGGAGCTTGCCGACTATCGCGGCCTTGCCGCGCGCAAGGCGGCAAGCGCCAGCAGGGGCCTCAAGCGCGGTGTGGGCTTCTCGGCTTACATCGAGGCCTGCGGGATTGCGCCCAGCGCCGCGGTCGGCTCGCTGGGCGCCGGCGTGGGCCTTTGGGAATCCGCGGAAGTGCGCGTCAACCCGACGGGCTCCGTCGAGGTGCTGACCGGCTCGCACAGCCATGGCCAGGGCCACGAGACCACCTTCGCCCAGCTCGTCTCGCACCGTCTCGGCATCCCCATCGAGCAGGTCACCGTGGTGCACGGCGACACCGACAAGGTGCAGTTCGGCATGGGCACCTACGGCTCGCGCTCCGGCGCCGTCGGCATGACGGCGGTCCAGATGGCGGTCGACAAGGTCATCACCAAGGCCAAGAAGGTGGCGGGCTTCGTGCTCGAGGTCGGCGCCGACACGGTCGACTTCAAGGAAGGCATCTTCTCCAGCTCGGCCACCAACAAGACGCTCACCTTCCCCGAGGTGGCGCTGCAGGCCTACATCGCTCACAAGTTCTCGGGCGCTCAGCTCGAGCCCGGCCTCAAGGAAGGTGCCTTCTTCGATCCGACCAACTTCACCTTCCCGGCGGGCGTCCACATCTGCGAGGTCGAGATCGACCCCGAGACTGGCGCCACCCGTATCGACCGATGGACCGCCGTCGACGACTTCGGCATGCTCATCAACCCGATGATCGTCGAAGGCCAGGTGCATGGCGGCGTCGCCCACGGCATCGGCCAGGCGCTGCTCGAGGGCGCCGTCTACAACAAGGACGGCCAGCTCGTGACGGCGAGCTTCATGGACTACACCATGCCGCGCGCTTCCGACCTGCCGACCTTGCAGGTCGCCATGACGTCCACCCCGTGCCCCTCCAACCCGCTCGGCATCAAGGGCTGCGGAGAGGCCGGCGCCATTGCCGCCCCGGCCGCCGTCATCAATGCCCTCACCGATGCGCTCGGCCACGAGAACATCGCCATGCCGGCGACGCCGCAGACGGTGTGGCGCGCCGCCCAGACCTCGCCCACCAAGATGGCCGCCGAATAAGGAGAGCCCCCATGTACGCGTTCGACTATCATCGTCCGCAGTCGGTGGCCGAGGCGGCCAAGCTCCTGGGATCGGCCAAGGACGCCAAGTTGCTCGCCGGCGGCCACACCCTCATCCCAACGATGAAGCTGCGGCTGGCGAGCCCCAAGGTCATCGTCGACCTGTCGCGCGTAGCCGAGCTCAAGGGTATCGACAAGAAGGGCAGCGCGCTCGTCATCGGCGCCATGACCACGCACGAGGAGGTGGCGACCTCGTCCGTGGTGCGGGGTGCGATTGCGGGCCTGTGCGAGGTTGCCGATGCGATCGGCGACCCGCATGTGAGGAGCCGCGGCACCATCGGCGGGTCCGTCGCCAACAACGACCCCGCGGCCGACTACCCGGCGGCGCTGTCGGCGCTTGCCGCCACGATCGGCACCAACCGGCGCGAGATCAAGGCCGACGACTACTTCAAGGGCCTGTTCACGACCGCCCTGCAGGAGGGGGAGATCATCACCCGCATCTCCTTCCCCATCCCGTCCAAGTTCGCCTACGTCAAGTTCCACAATCCAGCCTCACGCTACGCGCTCGTCGGTGTCGCGGTCGCACAAACGGGAAGCGGCGCGCGCGTCGCGGTGACGGGCGCTGGCAGCAACGGCGTGTTCCGGGTGCCGGCCATGGAGGCCGCGCTCGGCAAGGGCTGGTCGGCGCAGTCGCTCGCCGGGATCTCCGTCAGCGCCGGTGACATGATGAGCGATATCCACGCCGACGCCGCCTATCGCGCCCATCTCGTCGGGGTGCTCGCCCGGCGGGCCGTCACCAAGGCCGGCTAGTGTCCTGATCGCGAAATTCGTCTCCCTATGCCGCGAACCAGGTCACGAATTTCGCGATCTGAAGGACACTAGAAACATCATAATGCTAGTGTGATTCAGATCGAGAAGTCCGCTCCCGAACCTGGCATCACGCGATGTGACGGACTTCTCGATCATCACACTAGCGTCGGCGCACGCGCATTGCATCCGTGCTGTCCGCGCATGGCAGCTAGAGCAGGATCGCTTCGGATGGCATCGCCTTGCCTCGATGGCGACGTTTCGGCCGAAGCGTGAATCCTGCTCTATTCAATATGTTGAGAGCAAGATTCACGTTCCATGATCGAAGCAAAGGGCTTCGATCAGAAACGATCTTGCTCTAACGCGCCTCGAGCTGCCAGCAGGCGCAGGCGCGTGTGCGCGTTATTGAGGTCAGCCTGAGCACAACGCACTGAAACCGGGCATCATTGTCAAACGCTCATCGCCCGCTGTAGGCTGCCTCCTTCGCAGTAAGGAAGGAGCGTACTCATGAGTGTTCATATCGTAATGGATCGCTCCGGCGACACGCGCCACGAGTTCAATGCCGGCGACCCCAAGGCCCTCAGGCAAGCGGAAGAGCGTTTTCGCGAGCTGACGGGCAAGGGTTTCCGCGCCGTTGCGCTCGGCAAGGACGGCGGCCCCGGCAAGCTTGTCGAGAAATTCGACCCGAACGTCGAGCAGACCCTGTTCATCCCGCAGCTGCAAGGCGGTTGATAGGGCGGTTGATGGAGCGAATGGCGGAGATACTGAGGGCCCTCTTTCGCAGGGCCCTCAGAGAGCACGGACGAGACGCGGGCGCCCTTACCGAGATCATCATCCTGAGGGCGGGCGACCGCTTCGGGCCGCGGCTGGGGGCTGTATTTGCCAACGGCTACCGCGCGTGGGCCGCCCTGCATCCGACCGAGCTGCGGGCCTATTGCGAGCAGCACCTCATTTCGGACGTCGAGACCCTTCGCCGCGCACTCCTGCGCGAAGGCCAGCAGTTGTACGCGCGCATGCTCGAGATGCACGTGGCCGAGATCGCCTTTCGCGAGCAGTGGGCCCTGGTCACCGGCCGGATGCAGCGCGTTCGCGAGGAACCGTCCCCCAGCCGGCTGAACCGGCTGGCGCGCATGATGGGCTTCGTCCGCCGCAACACGCTCGACATCGACGAGAGCAAGGCGGCGAAACGCGGCGCCAAGCTGCTCGAGGAGAGCTTGAGCCCGACGCAACGACAGCAGTATGCGAAACACAGGCATTTCGACGTGGTCGGCGGCAAGACCGGCAAGCGCTACCGCATCCATCAGGGCTCCTCGATGAATATCGACCAGCTCGACAAGAACGGCAGGCGCGTGTGCGGATGGTGCTTCTTCCCCCGCGGCGGCCTCGTGGCGGGCGACGTGATGCTGGCCCAGAAGTTTGCCCTGGAGCTGTTCGAGATCGAGGCGCTGCAGGTCGCGAACCGGCTCTACCGCTACTGACCGGAGCGCGCCTCGCACCATCGTGCTGCGCGGCACTGCGCACCGCCCGCTCAGCCTCGCGCCGGTCAGCTGTCCTTCGCAATCTGCAGGACAGCGTTGCGAATTTCCGCCTCTGAGGGTGCACGCCGCCCTGCCCCGCCAATTTCATGTGGAATACCGGCCGCGTCCGTGCTCGCCACCTGGAGCGGGGGTACCCTTTTCGCTATCCGACGCATCTGCTCCTTTCGCTGGAAGGCGACTCCTTGCTCATCGGCCCCGATCCCGTCGTCGAGCGCCCCGCGGCGATCGAGGAGGCGCGCTCCCCGCGCGTCGGCCGGATCCTGCTGCTCGTCACCGAGGATTGGTTCGTCCTCTCTCACTTCCAGCCCCTGGTCGCCGTGCTGAGGGAGATCGCACGCGAGGTGGTGGTGGTCACGCGCTCCTCGGGGCGCACGGGCGAGATCGAGGCACTGGGCGCGCGCGTCGTCGAATTCGACTACCGCCGGCCATCGCGCAATCCGGTGCGGATCGCGCTCTCCGCCTGGGTGCTCGCCCGCATCCTGGAAGCCGAGAACCCCGACGCGGTGCATCTGGTCGCCATGAAGCCGATGGTGCTCGGCGCCATCGCGCTGCGGCTCGTGCCCGTCGAGCACGCCATCCTGCACATGACCGGGCTCGGGCTGTTGGCGGTCGCAACCTCGCCCCTGATGCGGCTCTATCGCAGAACGGCGCTGCGCCTGATCGCATCGCTGCTGCGCAAGCCCTCCTCGTACCTGCTGGTCGAGAACCCCGATAACCTTGCGGCCCTGCGCGCGGCGGGGGCATCTCCCGGCGCGCGCTTTGCCTTGCTCGGCGGGGCGGGCGTCGACCCGGAGGCGTTTCCGGCGCTGCCGCCGCCGGAGAACGCGGTGCCTATCGCCGCCTACGTGGGCCGCATGATCCGCGCCAAGGGCATCGACACCCTGATGGCGGCGTTCGACCGGCTCGCCGGGCGGAACGAGAAGCTGGAGCTCGAGCTGTGCGGAGAGAGCGACGCCGGCACGCCCGATGCCATCCAGCCGGACACCCTCAAGACGTGGTGCGAGCTCAGCGGCACGCGCTGGCAGGGCCACGTCGCCGACATCCGCGAGGTCTGGCGGCGGGCGGACATCTTCGTCCTGCCCTCGCGCGGCGAAGGCATGCCGCGGGCTCTGCTCGAGGCGGCGGCCTGCGCGCGGCCGCTGGTGGTGACCAACGTGTCCGGCTGCCGGCACTTCGTGCGCGACGGCGTCGAGGGCTTCGTGGTGCCGCCCAACGACCCCGTGGCGCTGGCCGACGCGCTGCAGGTGCTGGCGCGCGATCCCGAGTTGCGCCAGCGCATGGGAGAGGCGGCGCGCCTGCGCCTTCTGCACGGCTTCACGGAGGCGCAGGTCAAGCAGTCCCTGCGGGCGGCCTACCAGTCGCTGCTCGGGCCTGACCGGCGCTCATGACGCCCGCCGGCTCGCCAGACCTTCCAGCTCGATGAGCAGAGCCGTCACCGCCGCCGCCGCGCCGGCGAGCGCGAGCAGCGGATACCACAGGGACAGCAACGCCAGCACCAGCAGGGCGGCGTTCACCGCGCCGACGCGTAACACGACGCCGGCGGGCGTGGCTCCGCCGAGCACGGCGCGCTGATAGAAATGCTCTCGATGCGCCTCCCACGGCTTTCGCCCGGCGCGCACGCGCTTCACCAGGGTCAGCGTCGCGTCCGCGGCGAAGTAGAGCGGCAGGATCACGGCCGCGGGCCAATGCCCGTGGAGGGCCAGGTCGATCATCAGCCAGCCGAACAGGAACCCCAGCGGGATCGATCCGGCGTCCCCCATGAACACGCGTGCCGGGGGCCAGTTCCAGATGAGATAGCCGGTGGTGGCGGCGGCGATGATCAGCGTCAGCTCGCGCAGCGGGCCTCCGAGACCGGCAAGCGCGGCAACGGCGAGATAGCCGACCGCAATTGCGACACCCTCGCTGCCGGCGAGGCCGTCGATGCCGTCCATGAAATTGAAAAGGTTGATGAACCACAGCCAGGCGAGAGCCAGCAGGAAGCGTTCGAACGCCAACGGCAGCGCCGGCAGCGCCCGCAATTGAGGGTCCACCGATGTAAGCAGGATAGAGACCGCCAAGACTTGCGCCGACAGCCGCACCACCGGTGACAGGCCGCGGCGGTCGTCCGCCCACGACAGGGCAGCAAGCCCGGCCAGCGCCGTTGCCAGTATGATGCTACGGCCGGGCACGGCAAATCCCTGCGAGAGCGGCCACAGGCACAGGGCGACCGCAACGATGGCGACACCGGCGCCAACCGGAACAGGGGCGACGTGCATGCTGCGCTCGTTGGGTGCCTCGAGCCGCCCGTTGGCAACCATCGAGCGGCGGTAGAGCCCCGTCAGCAGCCAACCCAGCAGGCCGGCCGAGGCGGCCAGCGCTGCGATGTTGGCCAAGTCCTGCGCCATGTGGCCTGTGCTTTCGCTCGCGTTGGGATTCGACAAGGGCATCTTGCGGCGCGCAACCGGCGAAGGCCAGCCGCCGCCCAGCAGACGGAGGCCGGCACCTCGCGCACTTTCAGGGTGCGGCGACTTCACTATCCGCTAGGTGACCTTCATGCGCTGTGGATTTGGCGATCGACGGTCAAGGCGCGGAGGGGACGCATGGCATAGGAGGCCATTGGGCTCGCTTCATCGGCTTTAAGCGCTTGGGCCACACAACCATGCATCTCATGATCCTGGGCGGAACGGGCTCGGTCGGCCGTGCCATCATCGAGCATCTCGCCGCCGGCCGCGCGAGAGTCGACGTGTCGGTCGTGTCCCGGACGGCCATCGATCTCCCGCGTACAAGGCGCGTGCTCACCGGCCATTTCGCCGACCTTCTCGCGACCCCCGGCTTCCGCCGGCACCTGGCGACGGCCGACGCCGTCGTGCACCTGGCCGATGGCCTGTCGATCCTGCAGCGGCACCGATACGCGTACGACTTGGCCGAATCCGACCGGCTCATCGAACAGTCCGTGCAACTGGCCGAGGCAGCCAGGACCGCGCGCGTTCCTCTTTTCGTCTACATGAGCTCGATCAAGGCCCTGAGCGACGAGGAAGACACGCGGGTGCTCGTCGAGGCGTCCGAGCCCAGAAGCACAACGCTCTATGGCCGGAGTAAGCTGTGCCTCGAGGACAGGATTGCGCGCATCTTCCTGGGCTCGGACACGCGCTGCGTCATCCTGCGCACGCCGGTGATCTACGGTCCCGGTGCAGGCGGCAGCATGCGGCGACTGTTGGCTCATGTCGACTCGCCGCTGCCGCTGCCGCTGGGCGGGCTCGCCAATCGCCGCAGCGTGCTGTGCACGCGCAATCTGGCCAGTGCCTGCGCCGCCATCCTTCGTCCCTTCCGCAGCGGCCCCAGCGGCGTGTTCCATATCCACGACGGCCCGCCGCTCAGCACGACGGACATGGTGGCGACGCTGCGGCACGCGCTGCGCCGGCCGGCTCGGCTTTTCTCGCCGACGCCGCTGGGCACGGGCACGGTGCGGCGAATCCCGGCGCTCGGTCCGCTCGCGCGCCGCCTCCTGGGCTCGCTGGAGCTATCCGATACCCATTTCTGCCGCAGCTTTCAGTGGCAGCCCGTCAGGGACACGCGAACGGCGCTGGCCGAGATGGCTGTCGGCTATGCCGCCGAGAAGGGGCGAGAGCAGCCGGCGCCGCTCCGGGTAAGCGAGGCGGCATGAGCGGGGACGGCGAGGTTTCGTCCGTATTGCGCAGCGAGGCCTGGCGGGCGGTGCCTGCCGCGCAGCCTGGCGCATGGCCGGGGGCCGAGCGCGATAGGCGCATGGCGCTCCTCACCGGGGTGTGGACCGCGGTCGGCGTCGTGCTCTTCCTGTTGGTGCCGATGACGGCACCCGCCGTGCTCGGGTTGGCGGTGGTTGCTCCCCTCGCCTGGACCTGGGCCGCCAAGGGCCGGCTGCCCTCGAAAGGTGTCTCGGCCATGGAGGCGGTACTCGCCCTGACGGCTCTCTATCTCCTCCTCAACGCGTCGTGGTCGCTGAGCCGGACCGAAGCCTATCTCAGCGTCGCCATGCTGCTCGCGGCCATCGGCGTGCTTCACCTCACGACTGCAAGCCTGCCGCACGTGTCGACAGCGGCGCTGCGGGCAATGGGCATCGGGCTTCTGGCGGGGTTTGCGATCGGGGCCGCGTTCTTATGCTTCGAGCTGCTGACCGACCAGTGGCTGCGTCGCACGCTGGCCACCAGCTTCGTCGAGCTCCGACCCCGAGAGCTTCACATGCAGATGGCCGGCGGCCGGGTGACGCTGCTGCCGTCCTACCTCCTCAACCGCTCGATGCTGGCGCTTGCCCTGACGTTCTGGCCGGCGCTGCTGGTGCTCGACCGGCTCGCGTTGAGCACCTGGCAGCGCCGCCTGCTGCTTGCTGGCCTCGCCATGGCGCCGATGGCGATCGTGCTGTCGGAGCACGGCACGTCGAAGGTGGCCCTTGCCGCTGGGGCTGCGATCTATGGTGTTGCGCGGGTCTCGACCCTGTCGGCTCGGCGGCTGCTGATCGCAGGCTGGGTCGTCGCCACGCTCCTGGCGGCGCCGCTGGCACACCTGGCCCACGACAGCGGCCTCCACCTGATGCGTGGACTGGAGCATAGCGTCCGCCACCGCATCGTCATCTGGAACCACACGGCGAGCGAGATCATCAACGCGCCAATGCTCGGCGTCGGCATCGATACGCCCCGCGCGCGTCACCGTCAGAACATCGAGGACATGCCGCGCGAGCCCGGGACCGACTTTCCCCTCGTCACGCCGTTGCACAGCCACAACGCCTATCTCCAGGTCTGGTACGAGACCGGCGCAGTCGGCGCCATGCTGCTGCTGGTCCTCGGCCTTGTCATCCTGCGCGCGATCGCAGCGGCCCCCCAGCCGCTCCAGCTCCACCTCTGCGCCACATTCGCGACCGGCGCGGCGTTGGTGGCGTCGAGCTACGGCATCTGGGCGCCCTGGCTCATGTCCGCGCTCGCGCTGGCGCCGATTTTCGCCGGCATCGGCCTCGCCCTCTACACGCGTCGCAGCGTTGCGCGCTCGTGAACCGCAGCAGGGCGACTTGCATCCGCCATGCAGGGGTTGCAGGCGAGCCTGGTCCGGCCCAATTTACGGTCGCCGGCGACTGGGGTTGCGTAACTCAGACAGGGTTCGTATCGAAGCCAGGGCGCCCACCCCCCGGAAGCCGTGCTATCCAATCGGCCGAGATACGTGCGCAGGACCTCAACGATGCAGCTTCAGCACGACCGGGCGGCCGCGTCCGAAGCGCCCTGGATCGTCGTCAACACCCGCCCTCATGCCGAGCTGACCGCGCTCGAGAACCTGCAGCGCCAGGCGTTCGAGACCTACTGCCCCATGCTGCGCAAGCGCCGGTCGCACGCCAGGCGCATCGACACGGTGCTGCGCCCGTTGTTTCCCGGCTACCTGTTCGCCCGGCCCGGCACGGCGGGCAGGCGCTGGCGCCCGATCCTGTCGACGCAAGGGGTCAGAACCGTGGTGCGGGCCGGCGAAGAGCCGAGCCTCATCGAGCATGGCTTCATCGCCAGCCTCAAGGCACGCCAGGTCGACGGTGCCATCGCGCGACCGGCCAAACCCTATGAGGTCGGTCAGATGGTGCAGATTGCCGGCGGGCCCTTCGACGGCATCGTCACCACCATCATCGATCTCGACGAGGACGAGCGGGTGGTGGTGCTTCTCGAAGTTCTCAAACGCGCCACCCGCCTCATACTCGCGGTTGACGCCGTCACGCCGGTCTGACCAGGGCGCAGAAGCATGGGTCGATCCAACCCCTCCCGAGACCGAATTTATCCACAGGTTGAATGGCGCGTCTCGCACAGGCCCGTCCCCTACGAGCTGGCATGCGCATTCATGGAGGAGCGCGTCGGCGCCATTGCCGAGGGACGGGCCGTCGAGCTCATCTGGCTGCTCGAGCATCCCGCGATCTACACGGCCGGCACCAGCGCCAAGCCGAACGACCTGCTCGACCCAGACCGCTTTCCTGTCCACCGGACGGGGCGTGGCGGCCAGTACACCTATCATGGCCCCGGCCAGCGCATCGGCTATGTCATGCTCGACGTGGCGCACCGCTTCGGAGACGTGCGCGCCTTCGTCGGCGGGCTGGAAGCCACGATCATCGACGCGCTGGGAGAACTTGGCGTTGCCGCCGAGACGCAACCGGGCAATGTCGGTGTGTGGGTGCCCGGACGCGAGCCGGGCGTACCCACCTACGACAAGATCGCCGCCATCGGAGTACGCCTGCGGCGCTGGGTGAGCTACCACGGCTTCAGCATCAACGTGGCGCCGGACCTGGAGCACTTCGCCGGCATCGTGCCTTGCGGCATCCGCGGCGCCGGCGTCACTAGTTTGGCCCGGCTCGGCAAAGCTGTGGATATGGACGAGGTCGACCGCGCTTTGCGGGTGGCGTTCGAGCGCCGCATCGGCCGGATGCGCGACCTCGGCGACCGAGGCCTCGAGTTTTTCAGGCCGGCGGCTGACGCCAAACCGTTGAACTGACAGAAAAAAACGCACAACTGGCCGCGATTGCGGGCAGCTGTGCGCAGAAATCGAGAGGACGGTTCAGCTCTTGCCGGCTGGCTTGGTGCCGTTAGCCGGCCCCGACGGCTCTACCGGAGTGTCCGGTCCGTCGTAGTAGAGGGTACCGTCCTCGATCGAGACGACGTCGTTCGCTTCGAGCTGATACTCGTCGTCCTCTCTGTCGTTGAGACGGACGGTGCATCCCTTAACACAAACGCCCGAAAGTGCCTGGGCGGGCTTCAGCAAATGTTCAGCCTTGCTGCTGCCCTCGATGATCGTCAGTTTGTGATCATGCTCGTCGCGATTGGTGATCGACACCGCGTGGGCTGCGGTGGTGCTCGACAGGAGCAAGATCACGCCAACCGCTCTTACCCAACGCATCGTTTCGGACGAACACAAGGAATGCACCTTCGCAAGTTCACTTCTTCTTCTTCTTCGCCGTTTTCTTTTTCGCCTTCTTCGCCTTCTTCGCCTTCATTGTTGTAGTCCTTCCATGAGTTACCCGAATCGAGTCCGGGCAACGTCAATCTGAAAATTTTTAGGTGAGTCTACAATCGCATTTTTCCGCTGACGCCAATCGACAATTTCGATAGATAGTTTGTAGCATCGTCCACGATGTAAAGCAGCGTACATGGACATCGCACTCGCGCGCACGTTCCTGATGGTTGCCGAGACCGGCAGCTTCGTCGACGCCGCGCGCAAGATGAACCTCACGCAGTCGACCGTGAGCACCCGCATCAAGGTGCTCGAAGAGCTGTTCGGTCGTCCGCTGTTCGAGCGCTCCAAGAGTGGTGCGACACTTACCGGCGCCGGCGAGCAGTTCCAGAAGCACGCGCTCGCGCTGGTGCGCGTGTGGCAGCACGCTCAGCTCGAGGTAGGCTTCTCGGGTCCCTACCGCGACCACCTGGCCGTCGGTGCGCATGCCACGCTGTGGGACGGCTTCCTGCTCAGGTGGATATCCTGGCTGCGCGACAACATCCCCGATATCGCCATCTCCGCCTCGGCCAGCCTCTCGGCGGTGATGATCCAGCGCCTGCTCGAAGGCACGCTCGATCTGGCCGTCATGTATCGGCCGGGCTCGCCGCCGGGCCTCACGACCGAGCATCTCTACGACGAGGAGTTCGTGCTGGTGACCAGCGCGCCGTCGCGCCGCCGGCATCCGAGCAACTATGTGTTCGTCGACTGGGGCCCGGACTTCCAGGCCGAGCACGCCGCCGCCTACCCCGAGCTCACCAATACGGCGGTGAACCTCGATCTCGGCTCGCTCGGGCTCGACTTCCTGCTCGCCAACGAGGCCTCGGGCTACTTCCCGCACCGGCTCGTCAAGCGCCACGTCAACCGCCGGCGCCTGCGCATTCCCGCCCGCGCGCGCACGTTCACCTATCCCGTGTACATGGTCTACCCCGAGGCACGCGACGAGGAGGCCTACGAGCCGATCCTGGAGGGCCTGCGGCGCGCGGCGGAGCGGCTGATTTGAGGTGCGCCGCTGTCATCCCGGCCAAGCGCGAAGCGCGCGAGCCGGGACCCAGGGGCCACACGCTCGCGTGCAGTCGGCGCTGGGTCCCGGATATTTCGCTGACGCGAAATTCCGGGATGACAAGCTCACACCGTCGGCAGCACGTCGAAGCCATCAGGGGCGTCGGCGCCTTCCTCGAGGATGCGCACCGCCGTCACCGCGGCGGAGGGAGGACCTTCGCGGGCCCGGTCGAGCATCTCCTCGACCGCCTCGGGTGGTCCCGAGAAGAGCGCCTCGACGCTGCCGTCGCGCCGGTTGCGCACCCAGCCCGCGAGGCCGAGCTCGCCCGCGACCCGCTCGGTCCAATAGCGGAAGCCCACCCCTTGCACGCGCCCTTCGATCAGGACGCGCACGCTGCGGCGATCCTGTTCGCCGTCGTTCATGCGTCTAGTAGCCGAGCGCCAGGCCGTCCTTGCGACCGTCGGAAGCACCGACGAGGACATCGTTGTCCCGATCCATGAGCACGATCTGCGCGCCGCCCCACGGCATGGTACGCGTCGCCACCTTGTGGCCGAGTTCCTCGAGGCCTGCCACCACGTCGGCCGGAACCGCCTCCTCCACCAACACGCCGCCGCCGTCGAAGAATACGCGCGGGGTATCGATGGCCTCCTGCGGGTCCATGCCGTAGTCGAACATGTTGCTCATCACATAGACGTGGCCCATCGGCTGGAAGTGGGCGCCCATGACGCCGAAGGCCATGTAAGGCTGGCCGTCCTTCAGCACCATGGCCGGCACCAGCGTGTGCATCGGACGCTTGCCCGGCGCGATGCAGTTGGGATGCTTGGGGTCGAGCACGAAGCCCTCGCCGCGGTTGTGGAAATTGACGCCGGTCTTGGCGGTGACGATGCCGGTGCCGAAGTCGCCGTAGAGCGAGTTGATGAAGGAGACCGCCATGCCCTTCTCGTCGACGATGGAGAAGCAAACCGTGTCGGAGCCGGCCGGCCGCGGGACCGGCCCCAGCTTGGGGGACCGCCGCTTGCGGTCGATGCGGGCCGCAAGGCCCTCGATCACCTTCTCGTCGAGCATGTGGGCGACGGGCACGTCGGCCATGTCCGGGTCGGCGACGAAGGCATCGCGCATGGCGTAGGCGAGCCGGGCCACCTCCAGCAGAACGTGATAGCGCTCGACCGAGACCGGCCCGGCCTTGCCTTTGCCGAGCCGGGCGAGGATCTTGAGCATGATCAGGGCGACGATGCCCTGATTGCTCGGCGGCAGCTCGACGAGGTCCATGCCACGGTAGGCGACCGAGATCGGCTCCACGTAGCCGGCGCTGCCGGACTGGGCGGCGAAATCCTCGAGCGTGTGCAGGCCGCCCAGCGCCTTGAGCTCCACTACCATGTCGCGGGCAACGTCACCCTTGTAGAAGCCGCTGCGGCCCTTGGCGGCGATCTTCTCGAGCGTGGCCGCCAAGGCCGGAAAGCGCATCACCTCACCCGCTTGTGGTGCGCGACCGTCCTTGAGCAGATGCTTCTTCGCGCCGACACTAGAAAGCTTGCGCATGCCGCTGGCCCAGTCGGCGGCAACGCGCGGGGCGACGACGAAACCGTCCTTGGCGAGGCCGATGGCGGGTGCGAGCAGTTTGGCCAGCGGCATGGTGCCGTGATCCTCGAGCAGCCGGCACCAGCCGTCGACCGCGCCCGGCACGGTCACGGCATGCACGCTGGTCGTCTCGATCCGCTCGATGCCCGCTTTCGCATACCAGGCGGCGGTGGCGGCCTCAGGCGCACGCCCGGCGGCGTTCAGCGCAATCGGCTTCTCGCCGGGCCGCGCCAGCATGGCGAAGCAGTCACCGCCAATGCCGGTCATAGGACACTCCATGACGGCAAGCACGGCCGCCGTTGCGATCGCGGCGTCGACGGCATTGCCGCCGGCTTTGAGTATTTCAATGGCGACGAGACTGGCGGCCGGATGAGAGGTGGCGCACATTGCCCGGCGTGCATAGACGGGCGAGCGGCCGGGGAAGTGGAAGCTGCGCATCAAGGCTCTCCAGGAAGGAAGGACCGGCGGGTGCGGCCAAGTCATAGGAAGATATCGCGCCGCAGCGCAAGCTGGCTTTCTCGCCGGTCCGCAGGTTGCGCCAAAGGATAGGATTGCGGCTGGCGTCCCTTGCCTGCCGGCGCCGCCAATGGAGGAAACGGCCGATGTCGGAATGGGTCGAAATACTCACGCGGCTCGGCGCCGCTGCTCTGATCGGCGGCGGTATCGGGCTCAATCGCTACATCCACCACAAATCGACCGGCGTGCGCACCCTCAGCCTGGTCGCCTGCGGTGCCGCCGGCCTGGTACTCGGGACACTCTACGCAACCGACGGGGTCGCGCACGTGGATGCCATGAGCCGCGTCATCCAGGGCATCATGACGGGCGTCGGGTTTATCGGTGCCGGTGTGATCATCCGTAGGCAGGACCAAGACAAGATCCATGGGCTGACGACTGCGGCCGCCGTGTGGATGACCGCCTCGCTCGGCGCCCTGTGCGGTATCGGCGCCTGGAAGATCATCGTGGCGTTGTCGCTGATCGTGGCCATCGTGCTGCTGATCGGGGGGCAGATCGAGCAGTGGTGGGCTGGGAAGCTCGATGACGGGCGACCGGATCCAGAGTGAGCAGCGGAAAGGCAGGAGGGTCACGCGAATTCCATGATCACGGCATCGACGGCGAGGCTGTCGCCGGGCTTGGCCTTGACCGACTTGACCACCGCCTCGCGCTCGGCGCGCAGGATGTTCTCCATCTTCATGGCCTCCACGACGCAAAGCGCCTCGCCGGCCTTCACCTCCTGGCCCGGCGCGACGTGGATCGCCTTGACGAGACCGGGCATCGGGCAGAGCAGCAGCTTGGAGGTGTCGGGGGCGACCTTCTCCGGCATCAATACCGCCAGCGCCGCCTCCCGCTCGGTATAGACGTAGGTCCTGGCCCGCATACCCCGATAGGTCAGGTCGTAGCCGTTGAGAACCGGGCGAACCTGCACAGCCACGCGCCGCTCGCCCACATGCCCACGCCACAGCGGGTTGCCGGGCCACCAGTCCGCATCCACATCCACGGACGTGCGGCGGATGCCCTTGGCGTCGACCAGGGTCACCTTCGCGGGATGCTCGAGCGTGCCTTCCACGCGCGCCGCTACCAGCGCGCCCGCCACATCGGCGACGCGGCGGGAGGAGAAGCGCACCGCCGGCCCGGACATCTGGTCCGTGATCTGGCGGCGGCGCGTGTTGCCGAGATGATCGATAGCAACCGCCACCGCGGCGAGGATGTCGAGGTCCTCGCCCTCCGGGGCGCGCGCTTTGAAGCCGCCCTTCCATTCCTCGGCGATCAACCCCGTCGACAGCCGGCCCTCGCGCCAGCGCGGATGCTGCATCAGCGCGGCGAGGAAGGGGATGTTGTGCTCCACCCCATCGATGACGAAGGCATCGAGCGCGTCGGCCTGCAGGTCGATGGCCGCCGCGCGCGTGGCGCCGTGCGTCACGAGCTTGGCGATCATGGGATCGTAGAACATGGAAATCTCGGCGCCCTCGAAGACGCCGGTATCGTTGCGGATCGTCCCTCCCTGCGTGGAGCCCTCCTGCGGCGGGCGGTAGCGCGTCAGCCGGCCGATGGAGGGGAGGAAGTTGCGGTAGGGGTCCTCGGCATAGACGCGCGACTCCACGGCCCAGCCGGTGAGCTTCACATCCGCCTGCTTCAGGCCGAGCTTCTCGCCGGCCGCAACCCTGATCATCTGCTCGACGAGGTCGAGCCCCGTGACGAGCTCGGTGACCGGATGCTCGACCTGCAGCCGCGTGTTCATCTCCAGGAAATAGAAGGAGCGGTCCTGGCCGGCGACAAACTCGACCGTGCCGGCGCTGTCGTAGCCGACGGCCTTGGCCAGCGCCACCGCCTGCTCGCCCATGGCCTTGCGGGTCTTGGCATCGAGCAGCGGGGAAGGCGCCTCCTCGACCACCTTCTGGTTGCGACGCTGGATGGAGCATTCGCGCTCGCCCAGGTAGATGACATGCCCGTGCTTGTCGCCCAGCACCTGGATCTCGATGTGCCGGGGGTTCTCGATGAACTTCTCCACGAACACGCGATCGTCGCCGAAGCTCGACTTGGCCTCCGAGCGGGCAAGCCCGAAGCCCTCCTCCGCCTCCTTGGCCGAATAAGCGACGCGCATGCCCTTGCCGCCGCCGCCTGCCGAGGCCTTGATCATGACGGGATAGCCGATCTCGTCGGCGATCTGCACGGCTTCCCGGGCGTCGGCGATCTCGCCGAGGTAGCCGGGCACGGTCGACACCTTGGCTTTCGCGGCTGCCTTCTTGCTCTCGATCTTGTCGCCCATGGCCGCGATCGCCCGGGCGTTGGGGCCGATGAAGACGATGCCGGCCTTCTCGAGCGCAAGGGGGAACGCTTCACGCTCCGACAGGAAGCCGTAGCCCGGATGCACCGCCTCGGCGCCGGTCTGCCGGCAGGCCTCCACGATCTTATCCATCAGGAGGTAGGACTGGGCCGCGGGCGGCGGCCCGATCGGGACGGCCTCGTCGGCCATCTCCACGTGCAGACCGTCGCGGTCGGCCTCCGAATAGACCGCCACCGTCTTTATGCCCAGCTTCTTGGCCGTCTTGATGATCCGGCAGGCGATCTCGCCACGGTTGGCGATCAGGATTTTCTTGAACATGAGACCGTGCCGCCCTGCCGCTTACGCGAAGTGTATAGCCTGCCGATCCCTGGCCGGAAAGCTGCTAGAGCAGGATCGCTTCGGGTGGAATCGCCTTGCCTCGATCGCAACGTTTCGGCCGAAGCGTGAATCCTGCTCTATCCAACATGTCGAGAGCAAAATTCACGTTCCATGATCGAAGCCAAGCGCTTCGATCAGAAACGATCTTGCTCTAGGAAAAGGCCGGAGGGGCGACGGATCGTAGAGATTCACAGCAGCCCGTGCTTACGGCGCGTGCAGCCTTGGGCGCCTCGCGAAGGCCCGGGCACATGCGCGGCGCACGCCGGCGCCGGCCAACCATCCTTCAGGCAGCGGCCGCGGCCTTGTCGACCAGCCTCTGCAGGCTCGGATCGATCGACGGGCTCTCCGCCTTGAGGAAGGCGAGGAGCGCTTGCTCGTTGGGCGTGAGCCGGCCGTCGCGGCCGATCCGTCCGGCGAGCCATTCGGCCTCGACGGCAGTAATTGCCTCGTGCGTGACGATCTCGATCTTCTGCTGCGCCAGGCGGGCGATCGCGTGTTCCTCGTCCGACTGCTTGTGGTAGCCGCCGAACAGGCTGCTGAAGCCCGAGGCCATGCCGCTCAGGAGGTTGTCGAGCGAAAGCTCGCCGCGGCGATCGAGCCACGCCTCGCGGGCGAGCGCCACCTCGCGCGGCGGCGGCGTGTAGCTGGAGGCGGCCATGACGCAGTTGGCGATCGCCTTGACGAAGAGATCGGTCCAGGAAGGGTGATTGTCCGCGGCGACGGTAGCCTCTTCGATCTCGAACAGGATGTCTGCCTCGGGCTGGGTGATGGCCATGTTGCCATCGCTGCCGAAGCTGTAGAGCATGCGGCGCAGGAGATCGACGTCGGCCTCGCCGACGATGCCGGGCTCCAGCTTCTTGCCGGCGCGCAGCGGGCCCGTGCCGGTGATCACGGCGGCCTTCACCTGCTCCAGGGCAAACCGCGCCAGGCTCTCCGGCGCCCAGCGTGCCTTGTCGAGCACGTTGACCAGAAGCTCCAGCTCCGTCTTGCTCTCGACCCGGCCGTCCTTGCCGATGCGATCGATGAGCCAGGTGGCGTTCTCGATGGTGAGGTAGCCTGCCGGCTGGGCCTGCTCCACGACAAAATCGGTGATGCTCTCGATGAAGCAGTCGGCCCAGGCGGGGTCCTGCACCGGGCAGGCGTCGTTGAGGGCGAACAGCATCTCGGCCTCGTCGTGGCCGATGCCGCCGTCGGCGTAGTAGCTGCGGCGCAGCTTGAGGACGTCGGCGTCCTTGATGCTGCCCCGCGCCTTGATCTCCGCAACCGCAACCGCGCTCAACACACCCATGGCTCGCCCCGACTGAGATCGTACGAGGGGCGAGGCTATGCGGTCATGGTTACCATCCCCCTAATGACGCAAGCCGTTCGCGCCACGCGCCAGACGGCGCCGCAAAATGGAAGGTGAGGGGCCGCCCGCAGCGGACGGCCCCTCGGTTTCTCCGGGTTCGGCTCGGGCTCAGTTGTGGCGATAGCGATAGACCAGCGCCCGGTGCCTGGCCTCGGCCCGCCGATCCGCAACTTCTCGAGGAAGCTGAGGCGGCCGTCGGCCCGCGCGCTGCCACTTGACTGCGTTGACGCGCCGCTGGTCGCGGGCGATGGCGACGCGCTCCGAGCCGGTGAGCGCGACGCGGCCATGGCGATACTTGTAGGACGCCGCCTCGGCGGCGCTGCCAAGGCCGATGCGATGACAGCACGACGGCGGTCGTTGCAGCGATGACGAACGATTTCATTCCAAGACTCCTTGCTCATGATCATCCCGACTCTTCTGCCGCCATCTCACATGGCGACATCGCGGGCTTGCAGAGAGAGAAACGACCTCGGCGCCGCCTATCCGTTCGTTAAAATTCGGAAATGTCGGAAGGCTGTTGGCGCGCAGGCAGGTGAACCGATATTCATTGTGGCGGAGAAGGCATCGCACCTATCGCGCCGGGTTGCTGGTCGCTTCCCATCTACGCCTCGACGCGCACATTATTCTGTTCTCAGACGATGAGAGACCAAATTAGAGCCGTCTAAAGCGGAATGTTGTCGTGCTTCTTCCAGGGGTTCTCCACCGTCTTGTTCCGGAGCATGTTCAGCGCCCGGCAGATGCGGCGGCGGGTGGAGCGGGGCGGGATGACCTCGTCGATGTAGCCGCGCTCGGCGGCGGTGAAGGGGTTGGCGAAGCGGTCCTGGTACTCCTTGATGCGGCCGGCGATCTTCTCGGGGTTTGACAATTCCGCCCGGTAGAGGATCTCGACGGCGCCCTTCGGTCCCATCACGGCGATCTCGGCCGTGGGCCAGGCGTAGTTGACGTCGCCGCGGATGTGCTTGGAGCTCATGACGTCGTAGGCGCCGCCGTAGGCCTTGCGCGTGATCACGGTCACCTTCGGCACGGTGGCCTCCGAGAAGGCGAACAGCAGCTTGGCGCCGTGCTTGATGAGGCCGCCGTACTCCTGCGCGGTGCCCGGCAGGAAGCCCGGCACGTCGACGAAGGTGATGATCGGGATCTCGAAGCAGTCGCAGAAACGCACAAAGCGCGCGGCCTTGCGGGAGGCGTCCGAGTCCAGCACGCCGGCGAGCACCATGGGCTGGTTGGCGACGATGCCGATGGTGCGGCCCTCCATGC
The DNA here is from genome assembly GCA_963797005.1 of uncultured Alphaproteobacteria bacterium. Classification (GTDB taxonomy): domain Bacteria; phylum Pseudomonadota; class Alphaproteobacteria; order Rhizobiales; family Hyphomicrobiaceae; genus AWTP1-13. The sequence goes on along the minus strand of CAWCOF010000002.1, from coordinate 97,953 downwards.
GCGCAAAGCCCGTGACGATGTTGCGGGCGTAGGCCTCCTGGATCTCGAAGAAATCGCCCTCGTCGACGATCTTGAGGATCAGCTCCTTGATGTCGTAGGGCTTGTTGGGGTTGTCGGGGATCAAGGTGTCGAGCGAGGCTTCCGCGCGGTCCGGGCTGTCCCTGGTCGGCAGCTCGGGGACGCCGGAGCGGTTGTTGGAGGGCAGGAAGTCCATCAGCCGGCGCATCTGCAGCAGCGCCTCGACGTCGTTCTCGTAGGCGCGGTCGGCGATCGAGGACTTGGTGGTGTGCACGCGCGCCCCGCCCAGCTCCTCGGCCGTCACCGTCTCGTTGGTGACGGTCTTCACCACGTCCGGGCCGGTCACGAACATGTAGCTCGTGTCCTTCACCATGAAGATGAAGTCGGTCATGGCCGGCGAGTAGACGTCGCCGCCCGCGCACGGCCCCATGATCAGCGAGATCTGCGGGATGACGCCGGAGGCGAGCACGTTGCGCAGGAACACCTCGCCGTAGCCGCCCAGCGCCGCCACGCCTTCCTGGATGCGCGCGCCGCCGGCGTCGAAGAGGCCGATGACGGGCGCGCGGTTCTGCAGCGCCATGTCCTGGATCTTGGTGATCTTGCGGGCGTGCGCCTCGCTCAAGCTACCGCCGAACACGGTGAAGTCCTTGGCGAACACGTAGACGACGCGGCCGTTGATGGTGCCCCAGCCGGTGACGACGCCGTCGCCGGGGATCTTGGTCTTCTCCATGCCGAAGTCGTGGCAGCGGTGCTCGACGTACATGTCGAACTCCTCGAAGGAGTTCTCGTCCATGAGAAGGTCGATGCGCTCGCGCGCGGTGAGCTTGCCGCGCTTGTGCTGGGCGTCGATGCGCACCTGCCCGCCGCCGAGCCGCGCCTCCGCCCGCCGCCGCTCCAGTTCCTCCAGCACGTCCTTCATATGAGCTGCCTCGGTTTCGCGTACCCCGCGACGGGCGGCATACCACGGGCGCGCGAGTCCCGCCAAACGGGTGTCCGACGCCTCAGTGGCGATCTCTTGGGCCGCGGCGTAGGGCGCAATAGGCGTCAGCCGTATTGCGCCGATCGACGGGTGCAGCGGCGCAATACGCTTCGCTATTGCGCCCTACGAATCCTATTCAGGTCAGAAGCGCCAGCAGGCGGCTTGCGGCCTGCATCTCGGCCCAGCGCCGAGCCCGGCGTCGGGTGGCCTCGGCATCCTCGCCCCACTGGCTGACCTGGAAGTCCTCATCGACATGCGCGGCGGCCCAGGCCGCCTCAACGGTCAACGCACCCCGGGTGTGTGCCAGGGTGAGCAACGCGGAACCCGTCAGCGTCGTCATGACATGCAGCGCGGCAAGACGGAACGGATCGAGGTCTTCGAGCAACGCGGCAACCGCCGCGACGGCATCCTCGGGCTGGGCAACGGGCATCAAGCCTGTAGCGACCTCGAAGCGGGCGCCGAGTTCCTCGCGCGCCCAGGCGAGCACCGGGTCCCACTGCGCGCTCTGCCGCGCCACCAGGGGATCAGGAGCATCGGCGCGGTAGCACACGAGGTCATTCGCCGCGAAGGCGGCGATATCAGCGCGGACCTGGACGAGCCGCGGCGTGACGCCATCGATGGCGGCGTTGACGAGCCGTGTCAGCGGCATGGTCGCGGCGTCTATGTGGCCGCGCTGCGCCTCCCATTCAGCGGCGACGGCCTCGGCGAGAGCCTGCGTCGGCACCGCCAGCTCCGCCTTGGCCGGCGTACGGGCTGCCCTGCCGTCGAGGAGGATGCGGAAGGCTTGCCCTTCCCCCGGCGCGACCGTCACCGACTTGTAGAAGCGCTTGGGCGGCGCGGGACGCAAAGCGCCCGCCGCCTTGATCCGCGAGCCGTTGTCGCCCGCCCCCGTCATGCCGGCACTCCCTCTCGGGCGAGGCGCGCCTCGATGGCCGCGAGCAGATCGGGGAACGTCGCGGAGACGGTATGGGCCCCCGCCAAGGTGAGCCGATCGGGCGCGTGATAGCCCCACGCCACGCCGAACGCGCCGACGCCCGCGCTGCAGGCCATCTCCATGTCGTAGCTGGTGTCGCCGACCATCACGGTGTCATCGGGCTCTGCGCCGGCCTCCTGCATGGCGCGCAGGATCATGGAGGGATGCGGCTTGGAGGGATGATCGTCTGCCGTCTGGACGGTGAAGAAATGCCCATGCCAGCCCTCGCGCGCGATCAGCCGCGCCACGCCGGCCTTCGACTTGCCGGTCGCCACGCCCAGCAGCACGTCGTCGCGGCCGGCGAGCGCGGCGATCGCGTCGGCCGCCCCGTCGAACAGCGGATCGTGCCCGGCGCCGGACTGGCGGATGTGCGTGAACCCGCTGCGGTAGAGGCCGACAAGCTCGGCCTGCACGCGCAGGCTCTGCTCCCCCGCCAGGACGGCGAAGGCCTCTGGGAGCGAGAGCCCGATGACGCCCAGCACATCGGGGCGGGGCGGCGTCGGCAGGCCGAGACCTGAGAAGGCATGGTGCATGGACGCGAAGATCGCGTTCTGGCTGTCGACCAGCGTACCGTCGCAATCGAAAATGACGAGCTTCATGGGGCGCGGTTATAGCACCGGATTCGTGACTTCCGAGCGCCGCGGTCGCAGTCCCAGCTCAAGCGTGCGACACTTGGCGGCGCAGCCCTCGGCGCGTATGATTGGCCTCACAAGAACGCAAGGAGGAAACGACCATGACCGGCAAAACGTGGGACTTCGTGCACAACCTCGCCAGCGAGGCGAAGTGGACGCCGGGCCTGCGCGAGATCTTCGAATATCGCGACCTCGGCATCAAGGACGGCACGCACGGCGATTTCGTCGCCCACCTGATCCGGCACAACGGCAAGAAGGCCAAGGACGAAGTGCAGCAGTGGCACGTGCACGACTGCACGTTCCAGTACGTCTACGTGCTCAACGGCTGGGCCACCTTCGAGTACGAGGGGCAGGGGCAGCGCACCATCCGCAAGGGCGACTCCATCCTGCAGGTGCCCGGCATCAAGCATCGCGAGATCGCCTGCTCGCAGGACTTCGAGGTGTTGGAGATCGTGTCGCCGGCCAATTTCGCGACGCGCGTCGTCGAGGCCCCGAAGGCGCAGGCAGCGGAGTAGGTCTGTGTCATCCCGGCGCTTGTCGCCGGGATCCACCGATCGTCGAGCTCCTGAGCAAGCTGAGGGATGGATCCCGGGCACAAGGCCCGGGATGACACGTTCTTGATTGCCTCGTCAGTGCAATTCAGCTCGGACGGCGTCTAAGCCGCCTGATCCTCGTGCATCACTTTCTCGGCGCGGTTGGGATAGATGACGGCCTCCGCGTGCTTGTACATCGTCGCGATCTCGGCCTCGCTGCGATAGAGGGGGGCCGTTCCCTTGGTGGCAGCGAGGTGCTCGGCCTCGATGTTGCGGCGGACCTCGGCCGTGAACGAGTTCAGCCGGTGGTAGGCTTCCGAGATCGTGCGCCCGAGCGCCGTGATGCCATGCCCCAGCATGACCACCAGGTTGGTGTCGGCGATGAAATCCTTCACCGGTTCCACGTCCGCTTCGACGTTGACGTTGGCGGGCAGGTAGTGGGGCGGCTTGCCCAGGATGAACGGCATGTCGAGGGACAGCACCTTCACCTCGCGAAAAGCATCCGACCCGAAGAAGGCGATGGTGGCGTCGTCGTGCACGTGGATGACGGAGCCGATGTCCGGGCGCAGGCGCAGGATCTCCCGGTTGAGGTTGTGGCCGATGCTGGTCATGCGCGTGCCGTAGAGCAGGCAGCTCGAGGGTATCTCGGTGACGACGATGTTCTCGACGCCCATCTCCTCCAGCGAGATCTCGGCATGCTTGGTGTAGGCGACGCCGTGCGCATGGTCGGGATGGGCGGCGCGGATCGCCATGTTGCCGAGCGTGTTGTGGATGTAGCCGCGGGCGGCGACGAGACGCGCGTAGCGCAGGAACTCCGCGCCGATCCTGGAGTTGAAGTGCACCGGGGTTGCCATCGGTCGATCCTCCTTTGGCCAAGGGTCGCGAACAAGCGCTCCCTCAACCTTACACCGGCCGCACTAGGCGCGTCGCTTCGCGTCTGCGCCGCTGACCGATATCCACATGCAGCCCAACACCCAGTGTCTCGCGCCGTCCGACGACCCTCGTGGTGAGCTTGCCTGCCCCCGCGCCGGTTGCGGGGGTCGAACCATGAGGCCGCGCGAGTGCATCTCACGCGCCCTTCGACAGGCTCAGGGCGGCGTCGAGACAGCGGCCTGGCGAGCCTCTGGGCTCAGAAAGGATTGGTGACGATGCCGCCGTCGGCGCGGAGCGCGGCGCCGTTGGTGGCACTGGAGGCCTTGGAGCACACGTAGCAGATGAGGTTCGCCACCTCTTCCGGCGTCGCGTAGCGCTGCAGCAGCGACATCGGCCGCCGCTCAGTGAAGGTGCGCGCCGCCAGATCTTCGACCGTCGTGCCCATGGTCTTGGCGCGCGCCGCCAGCCGCACGGGCTGCATCTCGACCCAGGTCGGGCCCGGCAGCACGGAGTTGACGGTGACGTCGGTCCCCTTGGTCAGTTCGGCGGCACCGCGCGCGATCACGAGCTGCGCCGACTTGGAGAAGCCGTAGTGCACCATCTCTTTCGGGATGAAGATGCCGGACTCGCTGGAGACGAAGACCACGCGGCCCCACTGCTTGGCGTCGAGCATGCCCTTGAGGTAGTGGCGGGTGAGGCGCACGCCGCTCATGACGTTGACCTCGAACATCTTCGTCCAATCCCCGTCGGGGATCTCGAAGAAGGGCTTGGGCTCGTAGATACCGAGGTTGTTGACCAGGATGTTCACGTCGGGGAAGCGCCGGGTGAGCGCGGCGCAGCCGTCGGCGGTGCCGAGGTCGAAGGCCGCGGCTTGCGTCTTGGCGGCGGGCGCGGCGGCCATGACCTTGGCGATCGCCTCGGCGACCGCGGCGTCGGTGCGGCCGTTGACGATCACCTCGGCGCCCATGCGGGCGAGGCCGATAGCCGTCGCGAGCCCGATGCCGCGCGTCGAGCCGGTGACCAGGGCCATCTTGCCGGTCAGGTCCAGGTCCATGCTGTGGCATCTCCCTTGTCGCCTCGATGTAGCGAGGCCCGTGCAGCGCTCGACTCCCCTCCCCCTTGCGGGGAGGGGATGGGGGTGGGGGTACTTAAGCTCCGTAGCCGTTCCAATCTTCACCCCACCCCTAGCCCCTCCCCGTCAAGGGGAGGGGAATCTCGTCGAGACCGTTTCGCGCTCTAGCTACTTTGATCCAATTGGTGCGCTATGCCTTGTCCGCATCATAGCGTTCCGCATCGAGGCCGAGCAGCTCCCAGGTGCGGCGCATGTGGTCGGGGAGGGGGGCCGTCACGTCGATCTTGGGGGCGCCGGCCTTGGGGTGGGGGATGACCAGGCGGCGGGCGTGGAGATGGAGCTTGCCCTCGATGCCGCTGTCGGCGAGCGCCTTGTCGCCTTCGTACTTGTTGTCGCCGATGATGGGATTGCCGATCAGCGCCATGTGCGCCCGGAGCTGGTGCTGCCGGCCGGTGACGGGCTTCAGCGACACCCAGGCGGCCTTGTGCGCCACGCGGTCGATCACCGAGTAGTGCGTGGTGGCGTGCATGGCCTGCTCCTGCTCGCCGGGCCGGGCCTTGCGTACGCGGTCGCCATCGGGGCCCGACGCCTTGACGAGCGGCGCCTCGATCTTGCCCTGCGGCGGCTTCGGCACGCCGACGACGAGCGCCCAGTAGGTCTTGGCGGCAGACCGCGTCTGGAAGATGCGGCCCAGCTTCGCCGCGGCGTCACGGTGCTTGGCGACCAGCAGCACGCCGGTGGTGTCACGGTCGAGCCGGTGCACCAGGCGCGGCCGGTCGCCGAAGCGGTCGGCCATGCCGGCGAGCAGCCCGTCGATGTGGCGTTTCGTGCCGGTGCCGCCCTGCACGGCGATGCCGAAGGGCTTGTTGAGCACCAGCACGTGCTCGTCCTCGTAGAGGATCGCGCGCTCTATGAAATCGCGGTCGCCTTTCGACAGGCCGAGCGGCGGCACCAGCGACGGCGCGGCCTTCGGAGGCTGACGCACGACGGCCGGCACGCGGATCTGCTGGCCCGCGGCGAGCCGTGTATTGGCCTGGGCACGCTTGGCGTCGACCCGCACCTGGCCCGAGCGCAGCAGCTTCTGCAGATACGTGTAGCCGACGTCGGGGAAGTGCACGCGGAACCAGCGGTCGAGGCGCATGCCCGCCTCGGCTTCCGCAATCTTGAGCGTCTCGACCGGCGCGTTCACGTCACGAGCCAGCGCACGAGCCACAGCCCGGCATAGAGGGCAGCGATGGACACGATGACGGAGGCAATCGCATAGGCGATGCCCGTCGCCGTGTCATGGCGCTGCATGAGATGGGCGAAGTCCATGGAGAAGGCGGAGAAGGTGGTGAACCCGCCGAGCATGCCGGTGGCGAGGAACGTGCGCAACTCGAGCGAGCCTTTGAACTTGAGCGCGAATGACTCGATCAACACGCCCATCAGGAACGAGCCCACGACATTGACGAACAGCGTCGACCAGGGAAAGCCCGTGCCCACCCAGCGGCCGAAGCCGATGTTGACGAGATGCCGGGCCGCCGCGCCGATGCCGCCACCCGCTGCCGCGTACAATATGAGCCTCATGAGCGGCCGCTCCCCGTGCCGCGCGCGGCGCGCCGCTGCGCCCAGTGCTCCAGCCGCTTCTTGATCTCCGCCTCGAAGCCGCGGCCATCGGGCGCGTAGAACTGCTGGCGCGCCATCTCGTCGGGGAAATAGCTCTGGCCCGAGAAGGCATCGGGCGCGTCGTGGTCATAGTCGTAGCCCGCGCCGTACCCCTCCTGTTTCATGAGTTTCGTCGGCGCGTTGAGGATGTGCTTGGGGGGAGACAGGCTGCCGCCCTCCTTGGCCGTGCGCATGGCCGCGCCGAAGGCCTTGTAGGCGGCATTGGATTTGGGCGCGGTGGCGAGATAGACGACGGCCTGCGCCAGCGCCAGCTCGCCCTCCGGCGAGCCCAGGAAATCATAGGTCTCCTTGGCGGCCAACGTCTGCACCAGCGCCTGCGGATCGGCCAGGCCGATATCCTCGACCGCCATGCGCACGAGCCGGCGGGCCACATAGAGCGGGGCCTCGCCGCCGTCGAGCATGCGCGCCAGCCAATAGAGCGCCGCGTCGGGGTCGGAGCCGCGCACGGCCTTGTGCAGCGCGCTGATCAGGTTGTAGTGGCCGTCGCGCGACTTGTCGTAGAGGGGGGCACGACGCTGCACGAGCTTCATCAGGCCGTCGCGGCCGAGCGGGGCGGCGCCCGCGGCGAGCGCGCCGTAGATCTCCTCCGCCATGTTGAGTACGCCGCGGCCATCGCCGTCGGCCATGGCGACGAGCGCCTCGCGTGCGTCGGCGTCGAGCGGCAGGGCCCGGCCCTCCTCCTTCTCCGCGCGGGCGAGCAGCTCCGCCATGGCGGCCTCGTCGAGCCGGTGGAAGACCAGCACGAGCGCACGCGACAGCAACGCGCCGTTGAGCTCGAAGGACGGGTTCTCGGTGGTGGCGCCGACCAGCGTTATCGTGCCGTCCTCCATGTGGGGGAGGAAGCTGTCCTGCTGGGAGCGGTTGAAGCGGTGGATCTCGTCGATGAAAAGGAGCGTCCCCTTGCCGGTGTCGCGCAGGCTCTTGGCGCGGTCGAAGGCTTTGCGCAGCTCCTGGACGCCGGAGAAGATGGCCGAGAGCTGCTCGAAGGCCAGGCTCGTCTCGTCGGCCAGCAGGCGCGCGACCGTGGTCTTGCCCGTGCCGGGCGGGCCCCACAAGATCATGCTCTGCGGCCTCTTGGCTTCGAGCATGCGCGTCAGCGTGCCTTGCGGGCCGACAAGATCGTCCTGGCCCACCACCTCGGCAAGCTTCTTGGGGCGCAGACGATCGGCGAGAGGACGCGGTGCCGCTCTCTCCAGACCGGCGGCTTGGAAGAGGTTTGCCATCGCACCTAGCCGGGCAGCTGCAGCTGCATGAGCTGCTTGCCGCGCTTGAGCACGATCTGCCACACCCGGCGCCGCTCCTTCAGCTGGGTCTCCAGCTCGTTGACCGATTCGATCTTCTTCCTCCCGACCTGAACGATCACGTCGCCGGTGCGGAAACCGATGCGCGCCGCGGTCGAGCCTGCCCGCACCGACAGGATGACGACCCCGTCCTCGTCATCCAAGCCCAGCGTCTCGCCCGTGCCGGGCAGGACGTTGGCGACGCGCGCACCCTCGAAGGGATGCTCACCCGACAGATTGCGCACATCGTCACGGCCGAGCTGCGGTGCTCCGCGCAGGGCAACCTCCACCGTCAGGCGCTTGCCCTTGCGCACCACATCGAGGCGGGAGCGCTTGCCGACGCCGTGCGTGGTCAGCCGATAGAGCACGGCGCGCGCATCGGGAACGTCGTAGCCGTCGACAGCAACGATCACATCGCCAGCCTGCATGCCGGCTTCGGCCGCCGGACCCTTATCGTAGATCCGTTCCACCAGGGCACCGGCGACCCTGTCCAGCCCGAGCGCCTCGGCCATCTCGCGGGTCACCGGCTCGAGCTTGGCGCCGAGCCAGGGCCGCTCGAGCTTGCGCCCGGTGAGCGCGCTGTCGACGATCAGCTTGACCAGGTTGGAGGGTATGGCGAAGCCGACGCCGTGCGAGCCGCCGGAGCGGGAGAAGATCGCCGTGTTGATGCCGACGACGCGCCCCGCCATGTCGATCAGCGCACCGCCGGAGTTGCCGGGATTGATGGCGGCGTCCGTCTGGATGAACACCTGCGACTCTGAACGGCCGACCTCGGTGCGGGCAAGCGCGGAGATGATGCCGCTCGTCACGGTCTGGCCGACGCCGAAGGGGTTGCCGATCGCCAGCACGAGATCGCCGACCTCCAGGGTGTCGGAGTCCTCGAACTTCAGATACGGAAAATGGCCGTCGCCGCCCACGATCTTCAGCACGGCGAGATCCGACTTCTCGTCCTGCAGGATGACCTTGGCGTCGAACTCGCGCCGGTCCGCCAGCGCCACCTTCACCTCGGCAGCGCCGCCCACCTTGACGACGTGGGTATTGGTGACGATGACCCCTTCGGGGCTGACGATCACCCCGGAGCCCAGCGAATTCTGCATGCGCTCCGCCGGCATGCCGAAACTCTCGCCGAAGAAGCGGCGGAACAGCGGATCGTCGGCGAAGGGGGAGACGAAAGTGCGCACGCGCGCGCGCACGTAGACATTGACGACGGCCGGCGCCGCCAGTTTCACGATGGGGGCAAAGGAATACTGTGCCGCGGCGCGGGTAGGCGGCGGCTCCTTGCGCTGGGCAGCAGCGGGGGCCGTGGCGAGAAGGACCACAACAGCGGCGGCGACCGCCTGCGAGGCCAAGCTGCCGATCGCAAGCCTTTTCCTGAACTGCCTCATTCCACTACCTTTTCCAGGCGAGGCCGGATGCCGAGCCCAGCCGGGACTATAGGTGATCGTCCCTCGGCTTTGAAGTTGCGGGACACGCGGCGGAATGGACAAACAGGCAGGTGCGCAGCGCCTCTCCACAGGAAACCCCGCGCCGACCGTGCTACCCTCCCGTTCGTCGTCTTTGCCCTACGGCGCCATGGCTGAGGCGCCCGCCTTGCCTCAACGGGGACACGAGAGCCGGGCCAATTTGCGCCCCGGCGATTTTACTGAGGCCCTTTTGCGAGACCCTGCATGCTCGACATCCACCGCTCCACCAAGCGCTATGAGGCATGGCTGAGGAAGGAGCTGGGCGGGAGCCTCGTTGCCAAGGATCTGCGGCGCAAGCACAAGAAGATGCGCAAGGACGCATTCTCGTTCCTGCGCGCGACCTACTGGCGTTGGGCCGAGACCGTGCTCGAGGCATGCCCGGACCTGGCGTCTGCCCCCAGCGTGCTGGCGGTCGGCGACATCCATCTGGAGAATTTCGGCACCTGGCGCGATGCCGAGGGACGCCTGATCTGGGGCGTCAACGATTTCGACGAGGCCGCCGAGATGCCCTACGCGTTGGACCTCGTGCGCCTGGCGACGAGTGCCTTGCTTGCCGACCTGCCGAGGAAGGCAACGCCTGCGCGCATCGCCAGCGCCATCCTGCGCGGCTATCGCGAGGGTCTCGACGCGCCCTCGCCCATCGTGCTGGATCGGGAGTTCCTCTGGTTGCGCCGGCTGGCCGTCGTCTCTGAAGGCCAACGCCGAAAATTCTGGCAGGACATCCACAATCACACGCCGCAGGTGGCGCCGCCGCCCTACCGCCAATTGCTGACCAAGGAGTTGCCGCGGCAGCATGGCAAGGGATGGACCGCGCGCCGCACGGCAGGCTCCGGCAGCCTCGGACGGCCACGGTGGATTGGGGTTGCCGAATGGCGCGGCGGCGAGGTGGTGCGCGAGGCAAAAGCGCTGGTGATGTCGGCCTGGGACCTCGCACATGGCGGCGGCGCGGGGAAGCTGCGCAGCGAAGAGATCGCCAACGGCCGCTACCGGGTTCCCGATCCCTATCTTGCGGTCGAGCACACGATCGTCGTGCGCCGCCTGTCGCCCAATAACCGCAAGATCGAAGCCGACGACCCGGTGCTGGCGAAAGTCTCGAGCCATCTTCTGCGCATGATGGGGCGGGAGCTCGCGAGCGTGCACCTGGGCGTCAAGGACCGGCGCGGCGCGATCCAGGGCGATCTCGGGCGCCGCAAGCCCGGCTGGCTGGCCAGGAGCGCCCAGGGCATGGCCGCCGCCACGCACCGCGACTTCGAGGCCTACCGCGCAGTCAAACCCTAGAACCGGATCGCTTCAGATGGAATCGCCTTGCCTCGATGGCGACGTTTCGGCCGAAGCGTGACTCCTGCTCTATTCAATATGTTAAGAGCAGGCGCGGGCAGCGCCTACTGCTTTGTCGTTGGTTGGCCGCAAATCGTGCGCGAAGAGCGCTGGACGCGCCTGCTAGGAGGCGACCTTTCCCTCCATGAGCGCATGGAGCTCGGCGTCGTTCGCCACACGCCGGCTGCGGCCGTCGAACATGGCGCCCATCTCGATCGTGAAGGACATGTGATGGATGTCGCCTTCGACATCGGACGACGACCGCAAGGCAACCGTTTTGCCGCAGATCACGCCCGCAACCTTGCCCTCGATGACGATCTGCTGGCCCGCCACCATTCCCGTCACCTTGCCCTGCTCGCCGACGATGACCTCGGCCGCGCTGACATCACCTTCGATCTCACCGTCGACCTGGAGCACGCCCTGGCTGATGATCTTGAGGCCTTGACCGACGATCTTGAGGTCATTGCCGATCACCGACTTGCCGCCCTCCATGGGACCCGTGCGGTGCTGCACACCATTGGGTCGGCTGGGAGGGCCGGGGATCGGCTCTATGGTTCTCGGTTCGGCTGAAGAGGTACGCGTGAACATATCAACCTCTTGTCGGATTGGTGTGGGCGGGAGGATAGAGAGGCATTAGCGGGATGGTCGAATTATGTCGAGGAGAGATGGTGGCGCGCAGCCGAACCGGCGCATGCGCACGGGGGTCATCGCAGACACCGTCTCCGATGACCCCCGTCCCCGCCGCACGCGCCACCGGGTGGCGCTTTCCATCTCCCGGCGGTGCGGCAGAAGCAGCGAACTCCCGGCCGATCTTGCAAGTTCCAAACGGCTGCCGAGAGGATTATCATCGCCAATCGTTCGCAGGCGATCAACGTCTGAGAGCGTCTAGGATTCTGGGAGCGTCCGGATGCCGGACACCTGGCGGGAATTCGTCAAGCGCTACCGGCTGCGATACGGCTTGACGCAGGCCCGCATGGCCGCGCTGGTCGGCGTATCGCAGCGCACGGTCTCACGCTGGGAGCTGGGCCAGGACCGGCCGGGCCTTGAGCTGCAGACGCGGCTGCGCGATCTTGCGGCCGCGCCGGAAGGAACGATGCTGAGCCGCCTTGCCATCTCGGTGAGAAACTGTCCCGCGCCGCGGGCGCTGTCTCGCATGCCGAACCTGCAGCTCCTGGCGGTTTCCCCGCTTGCGATCGCCAAGCGGCCCTCCATCACCGCGTGGATCGGGCAGGACCTTGCGGGCATCGCCTGCGGTGTCCTGGAGGAGATGCTGGATGACAGGTCGCTTCAGAAGGCCATCGCGGACGGCGAGATTGCCTGCGTGGTGACCACCACGCGCAGCGTGCTGAAGACGAAGGAGCATCCGCGCATCGGCACCTACCAGACCACGGTCTCCTACTTTTTCCATGACGGCGCGCTCTACAGCGACGCCATATCGGCGCGCGCGCCCCGCAACATGCCCCTGGGCTATCGTCCCGTGCCGATGGACGACCTATTCGGCGAGCCGGGGTGCTGAGCGCGTCCGTTCCCCTCGCCTGCCCAATCCCTCGAGCGGAGACGCTACAAGGATGAAGGCGCGGCCTCAGGCGCCTCGCGCTCGCAGCTTCGCCAGCGCTTCCGGTGTGTCCACGTCAAGGAAGATGGCGTCGGTGGCGAGATCGACCTCACGCACGCGATCGGGGTGGGCGCCCAGTAGCGTCCTGGCGCCGGCATCGCCCCCCAGCTGCTGCATCTGGGGAAAGAAGGCCGAGGACCACAGCACGGGATTGCCGCGCCGGCCCTGGTGCACGGGAACACAGATGCACCGGCCCTGCTCTGTCGCGAACGCGTCGATCAGCCGGTCGATGTGGTCGGCGGTGACGCGCGGCATGTCGCCCAGCAGCACCACGGCGCCCTCGATTGCCTCCGGCAGGGTGGCGATACCTGCCTTGAGCGACGTGCTGAGCCCGCCGGCATAGTCGGGATTGTGGACGAACGCCACATCGAGCCCGGCCAGCGCGGCCCGCACCTCGTCAGCCTGGTGGCCGGTGACGACCAGCACCGGCCGCGCATGGCTCGCGAGCGCCGCCTGCACCACGCGACGCACCATGGGCGCGCCCTCAATGTCGGAGAGCAGCTTGTTGGCCACCCCCATGCGCGTCGACCGTCCGGCGGCGAGCACGATGGCGGCGATGCGGGATTGAGGCGGCACGTCGGGCTCCCCGCGGCGAATTTGTAAGCGGTCAGCGCCTACATGCTGACCGTCAGCGCCCGTTGGCAAGCGCAATTGCGCTGCTGAGCCCCTCTATGGGTCCACGGCCTATCGGCGGCGCCGGCGCGACCGCGACTTGCCTGTTTGCGCCTCCGCGAGACGCTCGGCGATCCTGTCCGTTCGCTCGGCGATCTTGTCCGTGAAGGACCTAGCTCCAGAAGGCCGCGCTTCGCGAGGCGTACTGACGCTTGCGCCGGACCTGCACTCTCCAGTAGCCAGAGGGTAGCTAGTTGTACGCTGCCATGGGCGGGGCCGCCGAAAGTGACTTAGCATACACAAAACGTGCACACGGAAGCTGCGAAATGCTGCGCAAGGGTGAGAACAGATGCGAACAAAAGTGTGCACATTCTCATCCGTGCTCACTGATAATATAGGGCAATCCATGCAATTTCAGGCGCATAGGTTCTGCGTCGCGCCGATGATGGATTGGACGGATCGGCATTGCCGGTACTTCCATCGTCTGCTGTCGCGCCGCGCGCTGCTCTACACCGAGATGGTGACCGCCGACGCGGTTCTCCATGGCGACCGCGTGCGCCTGCTGGGCTTCAGTCCTGAGGAGCACCCGCTGGCACTGCAGCTGGGGGGCTCCGATCCGGCGAAGCTCGCCGAGGCTGCCGCCATCGGCGAAGCGGAGGGCTACGGCGAGATCAACCTCAACGTGGGCTGTCCGTCCGACCGTGTGCAGGAGGGGCGCTTCGGCGCCTGCCTGATGGGCGAGCCGTCGCTGGTGGCGCGCGCCGTCGATGCCATGCGCGCCCGAGTCGCCGTGCCGGTGACGGTCAAGTGCCGTATCGGCATCGACGACCAGGACAGCGAGGCCGACCTCGAGCGGTTCGTGGCCGCCGTGGCGGCTGCCGGCTGCGCCACGTTCATCGTGCACGCGCGCAAGGCCTGGCTCCAAGGGCTCTCGCCCAAGGAGAACCGCGAGGTGCCGCCGCTCGACCATGGCCGCGTGCATCGGCTCAAGGCCGCCCATCCCGGGCTGGAGATCGTTCTCAATGGCGGCATCACCTCGCTTGACGAGGCGCTCCGCCATCTCGGTCTCGTGGATGGCATTGCGCTCGGTCGCGCCGCCTACCAGAACCCCTATCTGCTGGCCGAGGTCGACCGCCGGCTGTTCGGTGAGACGCAACCGCCGCCGGCGCGCCGGGAGGTGCTGGAGGCCCTGATCCCCTATGCCGAGCGCCACCTGCGCACCGGCGGCCGCCTCAACAACGTGACGCGGCACATCCTCGGGCTCTACCACGGGCGGCCGCACGCCAAGGCCTTCCGGCGCCACCTGTCGGAACGCGCGCCCCGAAGCGGCGCCGGCATCGAAGTGCTGCTCGATGCGATCCGGATCGCCGAGGGCGAGGCCATGCCCGCACTTGCCGCCGCCGAATAAACGTCGGTCGACGAGGGCCCTCTGCATCAAGGAATTCCCGCGGCTTACCGCCACTTGCGGACACAGGCCATGTGGAGCCACCCTGTTGCTGGCTGCCTTCGTCATCAATTCGTCAAGGGCGTGCCGTTCAACCGGCTGCCGCGCCGCACGACGGCCGGGCGACGGGCGATCCCCGCTGAACGGCGATTGCCCATGCCGACGGCGCGTGGTGCATTCCCCAGATGTCAGCCGCTGCTACGAGAACGGGAGAGAACAGACATGCCGCTTCCGGACGAACCTGCCAGACGCAACGGCGCAAGGTGGTCTCGTGTTGCCAAAGTCGCATTTGCTGCCGCGGCGATCCTGCCGCTCATGGCCATCGCCGCGTCATCTCAACAGGCAGACGTCACGCCCGAGATCGCCGCGCGGATGGCAAAGGAGAAAGAAGCGCGGCGCGCCTGCAAGGTGGAGATCTGCTCCGCGTTCGCAAAGCCGGCTGCCGGAGCGCCGATCACCTGCGCGGTGACCAAGACGTGGCCGCAGAAGGACATCACGGCCAAGATCATCGGCGGCAGCTACGTCTGGCACTACGGACACATGCAATGCAGCGTCAGCATCGACCTGGACCGGGACGCCATCAAGAAGGCGGCGACTGAGGCGAAGACAACGGTGAGCTTTCCCGAGCACGCATTCAGCTGCGTGGTGGACGACAAGGATCCAACCAAAGGCCAAGCCTTCACGGTCAGCATCAAGGTCACGCCGGTCGTGACCTTCGAGAACGGGCAGGCGAAATCGGTAGCGCTCGCACCGGTGAAGACGGAAGGCTCGGCACTGGCATCGGCCGCCGTCACCTCGATCATGGCGGTGGACAAGGCGTCCGGCTTCATCTCCCGGACCGTGGCCGCCGAGATCAACAACTTCCTCTTCGAGCACTGCAAGGAAGAGGGTATCTCGATCGCCCGCCACCAGTAGTGAAAGGCCGGCAGGCTCCCCCGGCAGCCAAGGGATAGGCGAACGGCCAATCTGGCACGGGAGGAGAGGTGCTGAGACCACCCGTCCGACGACCCGCCGGATCGGCTCAGATCTTTTGGTTGTATTCCCCGACCTCGGGATACTTCGACAGCCGGCCATCGATGTCGGCGAAGATGGCGCGCATGTTGGCTTCCGACACGGGGCTCTCGACCACGATCACGAGCTCGGGCTTGTTTGAGGAGGCGCGCACCAGCCCCCAGGTGCCGTCCTCGAGCACCACGCGCACGCCGTTGACGGTGACGAGGTCGCGCATTTTCTGCCCGGCAACGGGCGCGCCCGCCGCGGCGGCCTCCTGGTACTGCGCCGTGATCCGGCCGACCACGTCGTATTTCACCTCGTCGGCGCAGTGCGGCGACATGGTGGGCGACCCCCACGTCTTGGGAAGCGCGTTCTTCAGGTCCGCCAGCGTCGCGCCGGGGTTGCGGTCGAGCATGTCGCACACGGCGAGTGCCGCCACCAGACCGTCGTCGTAGCCACGGCCCAGCGGCGGCTGGAAGAAGAAGTGGCCCGACTTCTCGAAGCCGACCAGCGCCTTCTGCTCATGCGTGTAGCGCTTCATGTAGGAATGGCCGGTCTTCCAATAGAGCGTGCGCGCACCGTTGGCCTTCAATACGGGATCGGTGAGGAACAGGCCGGTCGATTTCACGTCGGCGACGAACACCGCATTGGCGTGCCGGCTGGAGAGATCGCGCGCCAGCATGACGCCGACCTTGTCGGCGAAGATCTCGTGGCCCTCGTTGTCGACCACCCCGCAACGGTCCCCGTCGCCGTCGAAGCCGAAGCCCACGTCCGCCTTGTTCGCCTTCACGGCGTCGGCCATGGCGTGCAGCATCTTCATGTCTTCGGGATTGGGATTGTAGCGGGGGAACGTGTAGTCGAGCGTGCAGTCGAGCGGCACGACCTCGCAGCCGATGGCCTCCAGAACCTGCGGGGCGAAGACGCCGGCCGTGCCGTTGCCGCAGGCGGCCACGACCTTGAGCCGGCGCTTCAGCTTGGGCCGGTGCGTCGAGGGCCGCCATGTAGCGCTGGGCGAGATCGGGCACGAACACATAGCGCCCACCCGTGGCGGCCTCGCAGGCGCCGCCGAGCACGAGCTCCTTCAGCGCCGTCATCTCCTCGGGTCCGAACGTGAGCGGGCGCTGGAACCCCATCTTGATGCCGGTCCAGCCGTTGTCGTTATGGCTCGCCGTCACCATCGCCACGCCTTCGACGTCGAGCTCGAACTGGGCGAAGTAGGCCATGGGAGACAGGGCAAGACCGATATCGTGCACCTCGGCGCCGCCCGCCAGCAGCCCCGTCATGAGCGCCTGCTTCACCGATGCCGAGTAGGAGCGGTAGTCGTGGCCGACGACGAACCGCTTGGGCACCCCGCGTCGGCCGGCCAGCGTCGCCAGCCCCAGACCGATGGCATTGAGCCCCATGAGGTTGATCTCGCCGGGAAACAGCCAGCGCGCATCGTACTCGCGAAAACCGGTCGGCTTGACGAGCGGCAGCCGCTCGAAGTCTGCCGTGTTGGGCTTGAGGTCGGCGCGCGGCTTGGGAAGCATGCTCGAGTCTTTCGGCTGTGGCGGCTGGAGCAGACGCCCGATATCCGTCAAAACAACGACGGCAGCTCTGTGACAAAAAGGCGGGGACGGGTCAATGCGCGCGGGAGCGCGCCCTACTCCTTCAAGACGAGCACGCCGCTGCGAATGTCGATCTGCTGCAAGCGGCCGAGAAACGACATGCCCAGCAGCGAGGTCGCCAGGCTGCCCGGCTCGCTCACGGCTGCCGGAACATCGCGCACGGCGATGTCGCCGATGCTGACGCGGTCGAGCGTCACGGGAGCCACGCGAGCGGAGCCGTTGGCCGTGCTCACGCGTTGGGTGTAGTCGCTGTCGCGAATACTGAGGCCTGCACTGCGGGCATCGTCATAGGTGAGCGCCACGAGCGAGGCGCCGGAATCGACGAGCACATCGATCGGCCGGCCGTTGATCTCGGCCCTGGCATAGTAGTGGCCGTGGGCACCGGCCTTGAGCTCCACGATACGGCCGCGCGAGGCTGAAACCGCCCGCTCGGCTGCTCGGCCCTGCACCCTGCGGCCGGCGACGGCGTTGGACGGGGCCTCGAGGCCGAGCATCTGGCGGGACACCGTCTTGATCTCGGCAAAGTAGAGCACGCTGAACCCGGCCGAGGCCAGTGCCACCAGCCATGCCGCCGCCAGGACAGAGGCCTGTCGTGTACCTGAAGATAGAGCCATGACGCGCCACACGCTCGCTCGCTGCGGGGCCCCGAGACCCACATCCGAACGGAAGGCGCCTCAGATTTTCAGGGTCAGGAAATCGCCGGTAAATTCATATGAGCGCAGGCGACTTAAGAAACTCATACCGAGCAGATTGTCCTTCAGCGTCCCGGGCTTGGCCACCAGCGCCTCGACATTCTTAAGGTTGATGGGCCCAAGCGACAGGCTGTGCAGGCGCACATGCGCCGCATAGGTGGTCCCGTTTGCCGTTTGCACCGGCACGCCATAGTCCAGCCGATCGACCTGGATGCCCAAGCGCCGGGCATCCGTCGGCTTCAGCACCACCGTCGAGGCTCCCGTGTCGACGAGCATCCGCAGCGACGTGCCGTTGGCGCGAATCCTGACGACGAAATGTCCGTCAGGCCGGCGGCGGATCCGCACCGACTGCTCGCCCTCGACCTGCGCATCGGCCCGCAGGATCGTGCCGGGAGGCAGCAGCTCGCCCGCCACCCTGTGGCTGAGGCCGAGGATCTCCTCGCGATAGCTGTACCCGGCCACCAGGATCAGCGCGATCATCGACCAGGACAGCAGGTCCCGCACGGCCTGCCCGGTCCTGCCGCGATAGCTCCCGGCAATCGAGGAGGCCAGAAAGATCAGCATGGCAACGCCGGCGACGGCGATGGCGAAATCGGATGGGTCGAAGCCGGCGATAGAGCCCGCGTCCGCGCGCAGCAGAAGCGCCAGACCGGCGATCACGAGCAGGGTCAGAGCGATCCACGCGCCCATGCAGCTACTTCTCCACCAGAGGCGGCCCCGCCACGAGCAACGCCTGCCGACGCCGTTGCGGCAAGTCGCGCATGATACGCTTGCGCTCTGCGTCCGTCATCGCCGCCCACCCGGCGATTTCCGCGATCGATCGGCCGCAACCGGCACACAAGCCACTGCCTGCGTCAATCACGCAAATTTGGACGCACGGACTTTCCATGAACCTTCGTTAAGCCGCACCGAGGGGCGTACCCCTCTCACACGGAAATGTAGGGACCGGCGGGGCGACTGACAATCGAAGTCAGGGCGTTGCTGTGGATTCTCCAACCCGCAGGGTGGGTTCGTCGAGCGTCTGGGCTCTCGATTGCCGCCAGCCCGGATCGGAAGCCTGCCGGCGGTGCCGCTCCTGACCCAGCGGCTGCAGCGGCGGCATCGTGCGCAACACCCTGCTCTTTGGCAAGATGACCACGGCTTCGGTGCCTTTGCGCAACTCCGAGTGCAACTCGAACGTTCCCCCATGCAGGGTCACCAGGTTCTGCACGATGGGCAGGCCCAGACCGGTGCCCCCCTCGGCGGTCTGGTGCGCGAGCGAGCCCTGGCCGAAGGCCTGCATCACGCGCGGGATCTCCTCCTTGGGAATGCCGGGGCCCGTGTCCCTGACGCTCAGCATCTGCCCGCCTTCCCGCGTGGTGGAAACGCTCAGCGTGATGCGTCCGCCCCGCGGCGTGAACTTGAGCGCGTTCGACATCAGGTTGAGGCAGATCTGCCTGATCGCGCGCTCGTCCGCCCAGATCTGCTCGAGGTTGTGCCGGAAGTCGCGCACGACCTGCAGGCCCTTGCTCTCCGCCCGCAGGTTCAGCAGGCGCAGGCAATCCTCGATCACGTCGGTGAGGCGAACCGGCTCCTCGTGCAGCTCGTAGCGGCCGGCTTCGATGCGCGACAGGTCCAGGATCTCGTTGATCAGCTGCAGAAGATGCTTGCCGCTGTCGTGGATGTTGCCGGCATATTCCTTGTAAAGCTCGCTGTGCATGGGGCCGAGCACCTCGGTCTTCATCACCTCCGAGAAGCCGAGGATGGCGTTGAGCGGGGTGCGCAGCTCATGGCTCATGGTGGCGAGGAAGCGCGACTTGGCAACGTTGGCGCCTTCCGCCCGTCGGCGCGCCTCATCGGAGATGGATTTCTCCTCCTCGATCTCGGCGATCAGGGCGTCCTTCTCGGCGCGAAACTCCAGCATGGCAAGAGCGGTGGAGTTGAGCCCCTTGGCAAGGAAGACGAAATAGACGTGCAGCCCGATCGCCATCGCCGCCATGGCGAGATAGAACGGATGGCCTTGCATCAGCAGGCGGATTACCACCGCCATCGTCATCGGAATGGTGCCGACGTAGAGGATCGTCATCACCGCCGAGGCGAACGTCATGCGGATCGCCAGCAGCACGATCAGCGAGGTCAGAATAAAGACGTGGGAGGCGGTGTCGCCGCCGCCGAGCCCCACGACCGCCATGCCGCCCCAGGCGAGCCCGCTCGCCAGCTCGAGCCACACGAACTTCAACCGCGCCTTGTCGACGCGCACCTCGTTGCGCGGCTGGGCCAGGAACTTCCGGCACGCAGCGATCATGAAGAACTTCATCGAAATGACGGTCGCCAGCCAAGCCGAAGCCTGCAGCACCGGCGCCCAGAACATGGAGGCCAGCGAGAAGATGACGGCGAGCAGGGGCAGCGTGACGCGGGCGGAGAGCTCGTTGCGCACGAACATCGCCAGGAGCTCGTACTCGAACTCCGGCTTAAGGTCCGTACCCTGGGTAAGGCGGGCGCGCAGCTCGCGCACCTGTTCCTGCGTGGCGGCGCGGGGATCTTTGGCGCGCGCCCGCGGCAGCCGGCTCGCGGTGGTCTCCTCGCCTCGCATCGTCTCCCTCGCAAGATGCCGGTGGACGCAGTATCCCCTGCCGGCGCTTAACTGCGAGCGTTGGCAAACCGTCAATCTTGCGGGAAATCCCTAACATCCGGTTTATCAAAGGCTTGTGCGGGCACGTTCAAGGCGACTTGTAACGACCGCCAATCGGTCCGTGGCGGCGGAACGTGTCTTGCTTGCACCGCCGCCGTGCCTCCGTTACCACTCTCAAGCCAGCCCTGCGTCAGGAGCCCCTTCCCCATGAAGATCGTGCAAGCGAAAGTGGCACCCAATCCGCGGCGTGTGCGCATATTCCTGGCCGAGAAGGGCATCCAGGTCCCCTTCGAGGACATCGACCTCGGGCAGGGGGCGCAGAAGTCGGCCGACTTCACCAAGCTCAACCGCTTCCAGCGCGTGCCGGTTCTGGTCCTCGACGACGGTACGACCTTGTCGGAGACTATCGCGATCTGCCGCTACTTCGAGGAGACGAAGCCGGAGCCGGCACTGTTCGGCAAGGGCGCCCTGGGCCGCGCCATGGTCGAGATGTGGAACCGGCGCATGGAGCTGAACCTGCTCTTCAGCGTCGCCCAGGCTTTCCGCCATCTGCACCCGGCCATGGCCCAGATGGAGGTGCCGCAGGTGGGCGCCT
This sequence comes from uncultured Alphaproteobacteria bacterium, assembly GCA_963797005.1. Taxonomy (GTDB): domain Bacteria; phylum Pseudomonadota; class Alphaproteobacteria; order Rhizobiales; family Hyphomicrobiaceae; genus AWTP1-13. Next base: position 76,979 of record CAWCOF010000002.1, on the reverse strand, counting down.
GGGGCGAAGCCAACAAGCCGCGCGCGCAGGAAGTTCTCAGCTACCTCGACGAGGAGCTGGCAAAACGGCGCTTCGTTGCCGGAGACGACTACTCGGTGGCGGACATTACCGCGCTGGTGGCGATCGACTTCATGAAGCCGGCGCGCATCGAGCGGCCCGAGGGCCTCAAAAACCTCGCCCGCTGGCACGAGGAGGTCTCGGCCCGGCCCAGCGCCAAGGCCTGACGGGCTGCCGGTCTGCGAATGCCCAGGGTCGTTCGCCTGTTCCCTAGGTAACAGACCGCCGGGCGGATCGCGTTCAAGCCTGCGACCCATCTCCTTTGATGCGAGGCCGGTGCATGAAACTGACCGTCATAGGCTGCGGCGACGCCTTTGGCTCGGGCGGGCGCCTGCAAACCAGCTACCACGTCGAAGCAGCCGACACGCGCTTCCTGATCGACTGTGGGGCAACGACGCTGATGGGCCTCACCCGGCTCGGGATCGATCCCAACGCCATCGAGACCATCTTCATCTCCCACCTGCACGGCGATCACTATGCCGGGCTCGTCTGGTGGCTGATCCACGCCCAGCACGTGGCCAAGCGCACGACGCCGCTCACCGTCATCGGCCCGCCGACCATCAAGGCACGCTTCGAGATGGCGGCCGAGGCTCTGTTCCCCGGCTCCTCGACAGTGTCGCGCCGCTTCGACATGCGCTTCCGGGAAGTGACGAAGGAGGCGCCGCTCGACGTGGGTTGCGTCCATGTTGCCGCCTTCGAGGTCGACCACCCCTCCGGCGCCCCCTCGCATGCGCTGCGCTTCGATGTTGCGGGCAAGGTGCTGGCCTTCACCGGCGACACGCAATGGACGGAGAGCCTCGTGCCGGCCGGGCGCGCCGCCGACCTCTACATCATGGAATGCTCGAGCTTCGAAGGCTCGCCCCGCTATCACCTGAGCTGGACGACGATTGCCAAGGAGCTCGATCGCATCGGCGCCAAACGGGTCATGCTCACGCATATGTCCGAGGCGATGCTCGCGCGCCGCGGCGATATCAAGGACCCGCGCGTGGTGCTGGCCGAGGACGGGCTCGTCGTCGACGTATGAGCGCCGCGCGCGAGCTCCACCGGATCGGGCGCGAGATCCGGGCCTGCCGCATCTGCATCGATCGCCCGGAAGGCGTCCCCCTGCCGCACGCGCCGCGCCCGGTCTTGCGCGAGAGCGCGACTGCCCGCATCTGCATCTCCAGCCAGGCGCCGGGCGTGCGCGTGCACGCCTCCGGCATCCCCTTCACCGACCCTTCCGGCGATCGCCTGCGCGGCTGGCTCGGTCTCTCGCGCGAGCAATTCTACGACCAGGCGCGCATCGCCATCGTGCCCATGGGCTTCTGCTTTCCGGGGCACGACCGCGCCGGCGGCGACCTGCCGCCGCGACGCGAATGCGCGCGCGCCTGGCACGAGCGCCTGTTCGCCGCCATGCCCCAGCTGGAGCTGATCCTCACCGTCGGCAGCTACGCCCAACGCTGGCATCTGGGCCCTGCGGCGCGCGCGAGCATGACCGACACGGTCCGGAGCTGGCGCGCCCTGCTCGATGCTCCGTCCCGGCCACGCTCCGTGCCGCTGCCGCACCCGTCCTGGCGCAACAACGCCTGGCTCGCCGCCAATCCCTGGTTCGAGCGCGAGCTGCTGCCCAGGCTCCGCCGCGAGATCGGCCGGCTGCTTTGAGGCCGCCCGGGCCTGCACGCACACGGATGAGCGCGGCTGCGGGGCACCATGAAATATTTGCATTGGCCAGACCTGGCTTGACCCAACTAGCATCCTCCCCTACGCACATTTCCGGGCCAACATTAGAAAATCGTTCCGACCCATAGCCCCGGGAGTGCGCGCCATGCTCGACGAGATGGACATCAAGATCTTGAGTATCCTGCAGCAAGACTGCACGCGCCCCGTGGCCGACATCGGCAAGGAGGTGGGCCTGTCGACCACGCCCTGCTGGCGCCGCATCCAGAAGCTCGAGGAGGCCGGCGTCATCAGCCGGCGCGTGGCCGTGCTCGCCCCGCCGCGCGTCAATGTCGGGGTGACCGTATTCGTCTCGATCAAGACCGACGAGCACTCGCTGGCCTGGCTCGAGCGCTTCCATGCCGCCGTCGTCGACTTTCCCGAGGTGGTCGAGTTCTATCGCATGAGCGGGGAGGTCGACTACCTCCTGCGCGTCGTGGTGCCCGACATCGCCGCCTACGACGCCTTCTACAAGAAGCTCATCTCGCGCATCGAGATCTCCAAGGTGTCGTCCGCGTTCGCCATGGAGCAGATCAAGTACACCACCGCGCTGCCGCTGGACTTCGCCCTGCCGCGCGTGGAGGAGCCGAAAGGCAGAGCATCGCGCGCAGCACGCGGCGCGTGACCCGCGCCCAACCCACGAGACCTTGGATGACCGAGCAGAAAAGCAACATCGGCGTGCCGACCATCGAGCAGCTCAAGAGCATGAGCGGGCTCGCCTTCCTGCAGGCCATTGTCGACGGGCGGCTGCCGGCGCCGCCGATCACCGAGACTTTGGGCTTCACGCTGGCCGAGGTGGCGCCGGGCTTCGCGCTCTTCACGATGACGCCCGCGCTCAAGCACTACAATCCCATTGGCACGGTGCACGGCGGCGTGATGGCGACGCTGCTCGATTCCTGCATGAGCTGCGCGCTGCAGACCAACCTCCCCGCCGGCTCGGCCTACACCACCTTGGAGTTCAAGGTAAACCTGGTGCGCCCGATCACCGACAAGACGGGTCTCGTCCGGGCCGAGGGGCGGTCGCTGCACGTGGGCCGCCGCTCGGGCACGGCTGAGGGACGGATCGTCGACGTGGGCGGCAACCTGCTCGCCCACGCCACGACCACCTGCCTCATCCTGGAGGTGTGACGACCGGCCTACCTACTGCGGGCACTTGTTTGCCAGCTCGTCGATCGCTTCGCTCCACACTTTTCCGTCGTCGGAATTCTCGTCCAGGTCATCGCCCGCGCTCCATGCCGTCGTGAAGTCGGCTCCCAGCTGTTTCGTGTAACCGTCGATTTGGGACTGGGCGGCGGGTGAAGGCGAATCGCCTGCGGCATCCATGGCCTTCAGCATGTCGCAAAAGGTCTTCAGCTTTCCTGCATCCGCGCCGACCGCCTTGAAGGTCTTGATCGAGGCGTCGACCTTCGGATCTGCGGCGAGAGCGGGACTGAAAGCGAGGCCGAGTGCAACACAAGCAGCAACGACACGCATTTTGGGTCTCCTGGGGTTCATCCGGGCCTAGAACGGGGCAAACTGACTTTTCCGTCTAGGCCGGCGCGCCACTAGAACGCCAAAAGGTCCGCATTTGTGGCGGAGATGCCGCGCCATTGTGGCGCGGCAGCATGGCAGGCCGTCGTTCAATGGTTGTCGCGTGGCACGCCCTTCGTCTTGGCGATCTGCTGATATTTCACGGCCGGTTTCAGCACCATCCCGTGCGCAAAATCGTCGACCATGCCGCGCTGGATCTCCTGCCAAGGCGTCTGGTGCGCCGGGTAATGATAGCCGCCGTGGCGCTGCAGGGCGGCCCGCCGCTGGTCGTGTTCCTCCTTTGAGATCAATATGTCAGCGGTCCGCTTATTGAGGTCGATGCGCACCCGGTCGCCCGTCTTGAGGATCGCCAGGCCGCCACCGGTGGCAGCCTCCGGGGAGGCGTTCAGAATGGAGGGCGAGCCCGAGGTGCCGGACTGGCGTCCGTCGCCGATGCAGGGCAGCGACTTGATCCCCTTTTTGATGAGATAGGCGGGGGGCTGCATGTTCACGACCTCCGCGCCGCCGGGATAGCCGACGGGCCCCGCCCCGCGCATGAACAGCATGCAGTTCTGGTCGATCTTGAGGGCGGGGTCCTCGATGCGCTTGTGGTAGTCCTCCGGGCCGTCGAAGACGATGGCGCGGCCCTCGAAGGCATTGGGATCCTTGGGGTTCGACAGATAGCGCTTGCGGAACTCCTCGGAGATCACGCCCGTCTTCATGATGGCGCTGTCGAACAGGTTGCCCTTGAGGTTGAGGAAGCCCGCCTTCTCCTTGAGCGGCTTCTTGTAGGGGCGGATGACGTCGGCATCGATGATCGGCCGGTCCTTGCAGTTCTCCCCCATGCTCTTGCCGGACACGGTGGGCGCGCCCTTGTGGATCTTGCCGGCCTTGATCAGCTCGTTGACGACCGCCGGCACGCCGCCGGCGCGGTGGTACTCCTCGCCCAGGTACTGGCCGGCCGGCTGCACGTTGACGAGCAGCGGGATCTCGTAGCCGATCTTCTCCCAATCGTCGTTGTCGAGCTTCACGCCCACATGCCGCGCGATCGCATTGAAGTGGATGGGCGCGTTGGTCGAGCCGCCGATCGCCGAGTTGACCACGATCACGTTCTCGAACGCCTCCCTGGTCATGACCTTGGACGGCCGCAAGTCCTCCCACACCATCTCGACGATGCGCTTGCCCGTCTCGTAGGCGATCTCGGAGCGCTCACGATGCGGGGCGGGAATTGCGGCACAGCCGGGCAGCGACATGCCCAGCGCCTCGGCCAGCGAGTTCATGGTCGAGGCCGTGCCCATGGTGTTGCAGTGGCCGGCGGACGGCGCCGAGGAAGCGATCAGGTCGACCATGCCGCCAAAGTCGATCTCGCCGGCGGCATAAAGCTCGCGCGCCTTCCAGGCGATGGTGCCCGAGCCCGTGCGCTCGCCGCGGAACCAGCCGTTGAGCATGGGGCCGCCTGACAGCACGATCGCGGGGATGTCGACCGTGGCCGCCGCCATCAATTGCGACGGCGTGGTCTTGTCGCAGCCGGTGGTGAGCACCACTCCGTCGATCGGATAGCCGTAGAGAATTTCCACCAGGCCGAGGTAGGCGAGATTGCGGTCGAGCGAGGCGGTGGGCCGCTTGCCCGTCTCCTGGATCGGGTGCACCGGGAACTCGAAGGCGACGCCGCCCGCCTCGCGGATACCCTCGCGCACGCGCTGCGCCAGCACCAGGTGATGCCGGTTGCACGGCGAGAGGTCCGAGCCGGACTGGGCGATGCCGATGATCGGCTTGCCCGAGGTGAGCTCCTCGCGGGAGAGGCCGTAGTTCATGTACCGCTCGAGGTAGATGGCGGTCATGTCCGGGTTGTGGGGATTGGCAAACCACTGGCGCGAGCGCAGCTTCTTGATCTGGGCGGCAGTCGGCTTCTTGGACATCGGCGTTTCCTGGGGCTCGGTGCGGAGGGTTGTTGTCAGGCTTCGTGGCCAGGGGCCAGTCTAGAACATTTCCCACCCGCCAACGAAACACCTTCGCCCTCGCAGCGGCTTTCCGCTCGAGGTTTTGCTTGCATGAAGGGGCTACGGGGCGGCGGGCATCGCAACTTTAGTTTTTTACAGGCGGTGCCATTCACCGCCCCGCGCAGGATTTATGGCCCGGGCGCCGCCCTTCGTCTTATCGCGAACCTGGGACTTTCACCCCGGCGACGGCGCTGTACCCCGTGGCTTCGGCTCGCGTCAGCCTCAGCCCGGCACTGCACCCCGCCCTCACGCCGATGACGCCTCATGAGCGCGACCCCTTTGTGGAGCGAAGCGAGCGCACATATACACGCGCCCAACCCCCCGAGGATAAGTCCGCCTACGGTAAATTTCTGGCGCCGCGCGGCTCCCTCGCCCCGCGCTTCGCCAACCTCGCCTCGCACACCGTCAGCGCGGGGAGAGGGTCGGGGTGAGGGGTAGAAGCAACCTCCAACGCGGTCGCAAGGTGCTGCCCCTCACCCTAACCCTCTCCCCATGCTGAAGAAGCATGGGGAGAGGGAATCACGCCGCGGGCGTGCGGAACACCTGGATATCGAGGTCGCGGATCTTCTTCCTCAGCGTATTGCGGTTGAGGCCGAGCAGCGCCGCGGCACGGATCTGGTTGCCGCGGGTGGCCGCCAACGCCGCCATCAGCAGCGGCCGCTCGACATGGTGGAGAATGCGGTCATAGAGACCCGCCGGCGGCAGCTCGCGCCCGTAGCTGGCGAAGTGCCCGGCCAGATACCGCTCGACCACCTCGGAGAGCTCCTTCGGCGTCTCGCCGTTCTCCACCGCCGGTGGCGGCGCCGCCTCGGCCAGCTCCGCCTCGACGATGTCGGCGGTCAGCGTATCCTCCGGATGCAGCGCCGCCAGCCGCCGCACCATGTTCTCGAGCTCACGCACGTTGCCCGGCCAGTGGTAGCGCTTGAGGCGCTCGATCGCCGCGGTCTCGATCGATTTCTGGCCCAGCCCCGCCTTGGCGGCCACCCGCAGGAAGTGGCGCACGAGATCGCCGATGTCCTCCAGCCGCTCGCGCAGCGGCGGTATCCGCAAGGGCACGACGTTGAGCCGGTAGTAGAGGTCCTCGCGGAACAGGCCCTGCTGGATCTGGGTCTTCAGCTCGCGGTGGGTGGCGGCGATGATGCGCACGTCCGTCTTGATCGGCGTGCGGCCGCCCACCGTGGTGTACTCGCCTTCCTGCAGCACGCGTAAGAGCCGCGTTTGCGCCTCCATCGGCATGTCGCCGATCTCGTCGAGGAACAGCGTGCCGCCCTCGGCCTGCTGGAAGCGGCCTTCCGTGCGGGCCTGCGCACCCGTGAAGGCGCCCTTCTCGTGGCCGAACAGCTCGCTCTCGATCAGCTCGCGCGGGATCGCCGCCATGTTGATCGCCACGAACGGGCCGTTGCGCCGCTTGGTGCCGTAGTCGTGCAGCACGCGCGCCACCAGCTCCTTGCCGGTGCCGGACTCGCCCGTGATCATCACGGTGAGCTCGGTCCGCGTGAGCCTGGCCAGCACGCGGTAGATCTCCTGCATGGCCGGCGAGCGGCCGATCAGCGGCAGCTCCTCGGCGTCCGTTTCAACCGCCGGACGCTCCTTGCGCTTGCCGGGCTCGGCCAGCGCACGGCCCACGATCGACACGATCTGGTTGAGGTCGAAGGGCTTGGGCAGATACTCGAAGGCGCCCTTCTCCGCCGCCGTGAGCGCCGTCATCAGCGTGTTCTGCGCGCTCATGACGATGATCGGCAGGTCGGGGCGCAGCTTCTTGATGCGCGGGATCAGGTCGAAGGCGTTCTCGTCGGGCATGACGACGTCGGTGATGACGACGTCGCCCTCGCCTTGCGCCACCCAGCGCCACAGCGTCGCCGCGTTGCCGGTGGCGCGCGGCGCATAGCCGGCACGCGCAAAGGCCTGGTTGAGGACGGTGCGGATGGCACTGTCGTCGTCGGCAATCAGAACTGTTCCGCCGGCCATGGGCTGTTCCTTACGTGGCTGCTTGTCGTGCCTTCTGCTGCTCTTGCATGGGCAGCAGAACGCGGAAGACGGTGCGCTTTGGCTCTGACTCGCACTCGATGACGCCGCCGTGGTCGCGGATGATCTTGGCGACCAGGGCAAGGCCCAGGCCCGTACCCCTGGGCTTGGTCGTCACGAAGGGGTCGAAGAGGTGGGGTTTGAGCTCGTCGGCAACGCCGGGCCCCGTGTCCTCCACCTCGATCATCAGCGGCAGGCTGACGCGCGCGCCCGTACCCGGCACTGCAAGACGCATGCCCGGGCGGAACGCCGTGCGCAGCACGATGCGGCCCGGCTCGCGCCCCTCCTGGATGGCCTCGGCGGCGTTCTTGAGAAGGTTGAGGAAGGCCTGCACCAGCTTGTCGCGGTTGCCGGCGACCGGCGGCAGCGAGGGATCGTAGTCGACGACGATCGGCGTGCCGTCCGCAAACCCCGTCTCCGCCAAGCGCTTCACGTGGTCGAGCACGAGATGGATGTTGACCGGCTCCGTGCCCAGCGGGCGCTCGTCGCCGAACACCTCCATGCGGTCGACCAGGTTGCGGATGCGGTCCGTCTCCACGCAGATGAGCTGCGTCAGCGCCCGGTCCTCGTCCTTCAGACCCGGCTCGAGCAGCTGGGCGGCGCCGCGGATGCCGGAAAGCGGGTTCTTGATCTCGTGGGCGAGCACCGCGGCCATGCCGGAGACCGAGCGGGCGGCCGCGCGATGCGTCAGCTGGCGCTCGATCATGTGCGCCATGGTGCGCTGCTGCAGCATCAGGATGATCAGCCCGGGATGATCGGGAAAGGCGCCGCAGAACACGTCGACCAGCTTGTGCACGCCCGACCGCGGCAGCCCGACGTCGACGCCGTACTCGTTGACGGTCGCCCCCGTGCGCCGCACCTGGCCCACCAGCGCGCTCAGCGGGCTCGAGAAGGCGATGATGTCAGGCAGCGACTGGCGCTTGAGCATGCCCTGGCTGAGCGAGAAGAAGGACTCGGCTGCCGCGTTGGCGTAGAGCACCCGGTCGTCGTCGCCCAGCACCAGGATCGGATGCGGAAGGGCGGCCAGCAGCAGGTCGTATTCGATATGCCGGCGCGTGCCTGGGGCAGCCCGTTCGCGTGCCGCTTCGGTGGTCATGCGGCAAGCTCCAGGGCGGAATCGTAGAACGCGTCGAGCCCCGCGAGTACCGCGCTCGCGTCCTCCGACGTGCACAGACGGCGTCGCCAGGCCTTGACGACGGGTTCCGGCAGGCCGCTCGACTGCAGGTACCAGCCGATATGCTTGCGCGCGCCGCGCAGACCATGTGGGGTGCCGTGATGCGCCACCATGGTCTCGACGTGGGCGCGCGCGACGACGCGCTGGTCCTCGAGCGGCGGCGAGCCCGGATCATGCCCCGTCGCCAGATAGGTGCCGATCCGGCCCAGCATCCACGGTGCGCCGCAAGCGCCGCGTCCCACCATCACGGCGTCGGCGCCGGAGGCGTCCAGCGCTGCGGCGGCCGTATCGGGATCGACGATGTCGCCGTTGATGACGACGGGAATGCGCACCGCCTCCTTCACCTGCCGCACGAGGCTCCAGTCGGCCTCGCCCTTGAAGAACTGGCAGCGCGTGCGTGCGTGCACGGTCAAAAGCTCGACGCCGGCACTTTCGGCACGGCGGGCGAGCTCCGGCGCATTGAGGCTGGCGTGGTCCCAGCCGAGCCGCATCTTCAGCGTCACCGGGATGCGCACGGCACTGATCACGGCCTCGATCAGCCCGACCGCATGGTCGAGATCGCGCATCAGGGCGGAGCCCGAAAGCTTGCCGGTCACCTCGCGCGCGGGGCATCCCATGTTGATGTCGATGATGTCGGCGCCCAGCCCTTCGGCGATGCGCGCGCCCTCCGCCATCCAGCGCGCCTCGCATCCGGCAAGTTGTATGACGAAGGGCGTCAGGTCGCTGCCTTGGGCGCGGCGCCGCGCATCCGGGCGGTTCCGCACGAGGTGCTCGCTCGCCACCATCTCGCAGATGACGAGCCCCGCTCCCGAGGCATGGGCTTGGCGGCGGAAGGGCAAGTCCGTAATGCCGGACATGGGCGCCAGCAGGACCCGGCTGGCGAGTGTGTGCGCTCCGATTCGAACTTCCGTGCTGGAATTCGGAGAACTGCGGACTATGTTGCCCATCCTTTAGGCACGTTTCTTACCTGCTCTAGTCTTGTGCAGACTAGCGTGCAGGACGGCGTTTCGCAAGCGCGAAGGGTCCCGGACACTCAGAATTGTTTGGGATTATCGGGCTTGTCCCGTTCACCAAGATAAGCCAAGCCATAAGGGCATTTTGGGGCCCTGGAGAAGCCAGCGTGAAGATTGCTGCCTTGATCGTCGCCGCGGGACGGGGCGTGCGGGCGCAGATGCCGCAGCCAAAGCAGTATGCCGCCATCGGCGGCGTCCCGGTTCTGGCGCGGACATTGGCCGTCTTCCTCGACGATCCCCGCGTCGACCTTGTGCAGGTGGTGATCGGGCCGGGCGACGCCGAGCACTATCAGCGGGTGGTCGAGCCCCTCCACAGCGCCAGGTTGCTGGCGGCGGCCGAGGGCGGGCCAACCCGCCAAGCCTCCGTCCGCAATGGCCTGCAGGCCTTGAAGGCCCACGCACCGGACCTGGTGCTGATCCACGACGCCGTCCGCCCGTTTGTCACCCGCCAGATCCTCGACCGTGTGATCGAGGCCCTTTCCCAGGCCCCGGGGGCCATCGCGGCCCTGCCCGTCGCCGACACCTTGAAGCGGGCCGATGCCGGCAGCCGGATCACCGGGACGATCGATCGCGATGGCCTGTGGCGCGCGCAGACCCCACAGGGGTTCCGTTTCCCGGATATCCTGGCCGCGCACGAGGCCGCCGCCGGGGCCGCGCGCGACTACTTGACCGACGATGCGGCCGTTGCCGAGTGGGCAGGCCTGCCCGTCGTGCTTGTGCCGGGAAGCGAAGCCAACCGGAAACTGACAACGGCGGAGGACCTGGCCATGGCCGATACGCCTGCCCCCGCTGGCGACGTCCGCACGGGCAGCGGCTTCGACGTGCACCGGCTCGTCGCGGGGAATCGCGTGTGGCTGTGCGGCGTGCCTATTGCGCACACGCAGGCGCTCGAGGGCCACTCCGACGCCGACGTCGCGCTACACGCCATTACTGACGCTCTCCTCGGCGCCATCGGCGAGGAGGACATCGGCGAGCACTTTGCCAACACCGATCCCCGGTGGCGAAATGCGGCCTCCCACCTGTTCCTCGCCGACGCGCTTGCCCGTGTCCGCGCCCGCGGCGGCAGCATTACCAACGTCGACGTCACCATCCTGTGCGAGGCCCCGAAGATCGCGCCGCACCGGCAGGCCATGCGCCACCGCGTCGCCGAGATCCTGGAAATCGATCCCTCCCGCGTCAGCGTGAAGGCGACCACGACCGAGGGCCTGGGATTTACGGGCCGCCGCGAGGGCATTGCGGCACTTGCAACCGCAACCGTGCTCTTGCGGTAACGCCGGCGCAGACCTCGGCGTCCCCTGGCCTGGATTCCGCACCGGCCCCTTGCGCCTGCGTCTGCCGAATTCGGCCGCCAGCCCGTTGCGCCCCTTCGCCGAATTGCGGCATTGAGCCTCATAGCTTGTGGGTCACGTCGTAGATCACGGGCGAAGGGATGACCCAATGAACATGATGACACCCAGTGTCGCCACCGCGTCAGCCGACCTAGGTCAGATTGCGGAGAGCACCTCCGCTGTGTGCATCTCGACACGGGTGCGGCAACTGTCCCGCATCGTCACGCGCGTCTATGACGACGCGCTGCGTCCGCTCGGCATCACGGCGAGCCAGTTCACTCTCCTGACCCAGCTGGCCCAGCAAGACGGCATCACCGCCGTCGAGATCGGGCACACCCTCGATATCGAGAAGTCGACGCTCTCGCGCAACCTCAAGAGGTTGCTGGCACTCGGACTCATCACGATGGACCCGCCTGCGGGTCGCCGTGGCCGCGGCCTGCACCTCACGCCCAAAGGCGAGAACGTCATCAAGCAAGCCTACCCAGTATGGATGGATGCCCAGTCCCGCACCACGCGCACCATGGGTGCGGAAAGCCGCGCGACGCTCGACGACCTGCTCGCCCAAGCAGAGAGGTTGGCCGCCGCCTGATATTTTCTCCCCTCTCTTTCATCTCTATCCTTCAACGGCGCATGTTGCCCGACATGCGCCGTTTCTTTTTCTTGGAGCTGTAGGAGAGTTGCGATGTTCCCCTCCGCATTGCGCGACGAGGCCGCCCGCCTCCTCGATGCGTGCCGCAAGGATGGCCTGCGGATCGCCACCGCGGAGAGTTGCACCGGCGGGCTGATCGCGGGGCTGCTCACCGAGATCGCCGGCTCCTCCAACGTCGTGGAGCGCGGCTTCGTTACCTACTCCAACGTGGCCAAGATCGAAGCCTTGGGCGTTCCGGCCGACCTCATTGCCCGGCACGGCGCCGTGAGCGAGCCCGTTGCCCGCGCCATGGCGGAGGGCGCGCTCATCCACTCGCCTGCAGATATCGCCGTGTCCGTCACGGGCTTCGCGGGACCGGCCGGCGGCAGCGCGGCCAAGCCGGTGGGGACTGTGTATCTGGCCGCCGCCCGCAGGGGCCGCGCCACGCTCGATCAGGCGTACCGGTTCGGCGATATCGGCCGCGGCAACGTGCGCCTGAAGTCGGTCGAAGCGGCGCTCGCGCTCCTCTGGCGCACCCTTGCGTGAGCCCCGGCTCGCCGTCAGCGCGGCAGCGACACCGCCGAGGGCGACTTCGGCCGCCCGGCGGAAGCCGCATTGGCTTCGTCCAGCCGGTCGAGCAGCTCCAGGCACAGGTTGCGCAACGCGACGCCGGACTCGCCTGGATACTTGCTGTCGTAGACGCGATCCTGCGTCCTGAAATGGCTGGCATGCTGGAGCGCGTTCGTGCGCGGAATGACCTGACTGAAGCAGCGGTTGGCCGTGCCTGCCATCAGCCGGCGCTGCTGCTCGGCATCCGCTTTCGAGCGCATGTCCTGCATGTTGATGAGCACGCCAAGGTTCTCGGCAAAGCCCATCTCGGGGTTCAGCCCCTTGAAATGGTTGAACACTTCCAGTGCGTAGACGCAGATGTGGTCGGGCTTGGTCGGCGAGATGTAGAAGTCGGTCTCGCGCAGCCAGGATTCGGTGAGGACGGAGAGCCCCGGCGGACAATCGATCAGGACCACGTCGAACACCTCGCGCACACTCCTGAGCAAGGCGCCGACGCTGAGCCGCATGCGCACGAGCTGGTTCTCCTGGGCCACCTCGCGCTCGAAGAGGGTGAGCTGCATATCGCTCGGGACGAGATAGACCGTGCGCGCCTCCTCCACGTCGGAGACGCCCGCGACGGCAAACCGCGTCCAGTCCGCCGGCTGGTCCTTCAGCACGCCGGCAACCAGGAAATCGACGATCGTCAGGCTGTCGATCTGCAGCCGATTGAGATTGCCGGTGGACATCAGCATCAGGCTGACGCTGGCCTGGGCGTCCGCGTCGATCACCAGCACGTTCTTGCCGAAATGGGCGGAAAGGGTCTCGGCAATACCGAGCACGAGGGTGGATTTGCCCACCCCGCCCTTGGTGTTCATCATGGCAATGGCGTTGCGCATGTGCCCCGTGCTCGTGCGGTCGCGCTCCCAAGCCCTTAGCCGCTGTCGTTCACTAAATAAAGGCAGACCCGCCTTTGATCCAGACCCAACCCGCGACCACCCGGAGAAAGAGCGGCTCAAGCGCTCTGGTTGTGGAGGGGGCGCCGGTAGATGACCTGAGCACGCTCCTCGAAGGCCTGCGTGTAGCGGCGGAAGACGCGGTCGAAGAGGCCGCCGACCAGGGCCTGCATCAGATACGATTTGAACTCGTAGCTGATCGAGAAGCCGACATCGCAGCCGCCCGGGACATCGGCGAAGCTCCAGCGGTTCTCCACGTGCCGAAAGGGACCGCTCGGGTATTCCGGCACGCTCGCCGCGTGCACGCTGAGCGCTGCGGGATCGAGTGTCACGCGGCTGGTGAAGGTCTCCCGGATCGCCTTGTAGCCGACCGTCATGTCCGCGATCAGGATCTCCTTGTCCCCGGCCCGCTCGCGCTTCTTCACGGTGAGCGCCTCGCAGAGCGGCAGGAACTCGGGATATCTCTCCACGTCGGCGACGAGGTCGAACATCTGCCGCGGCGAAAAGGCGACGCGACGCGTTGTGCTGAACGAAGCCACGACGCCCCTTCAACTCGCCTGAGCGGCGGCAAGAAAGCGCGCCCCGTCGGCGTCACACCGAAACACGACCGGATCAAGATGTCGCCCGTGCTCGGCGAGCATGCTCACGATCTGCGGCCTGCTGTTGGCATTGAAATCCCATATGTAGCGCAGGAATTCCCGATCGAACCGCTCCGGGCACCCGGCCGCCAGGTCTGGCCGAACCTGCCCGTAGCCCCTGGCAATCCGCCACGCCACGCGCCACAGGCACAAGAAGCAGGAATAGTCGAACCAGAAGACCTTGTCGGCACGGGGAAGGCGCAGGTCCAGCGTCGCACCGTAGTTGCCGTCCATGATCCAGGCATCGCGCATGACCAGATTGCTGACCTTGGCCCGCCATTCCGTTCGCGGTGTCACTTTCCAGCCCGCACGCCAGAATTCGGCATCGAGGTGGATCACCGGCAAGCCGGTCTTCGCTGCCAGGGCGCGCGCGTAGGTGCTCTTGCCCGCACCCGGAATGCCGATGACGAGAACGCGGCGCATGGCTCGATCCGCCAGCTCTCAGTCCCGCGCTGCAAGTCGCGCGGCCTTGAGCCGGGCGAAGTCCTCGCCCGCATGATAGGACGAGCGGGTCAGCGGGCTCGCCGAGACGAGCAGGAAACCCTTGCCCTGCGCGGTGCGCTCGAGCGCCTTGAACTCGTCCGGCGGCACGAAGCGCTTGACCTCGGCGTGCTTGCGGGTGGGCTGCAGATACTGGCCGATGGTGAGGAAATCGACGTCGGCGGCACGCAGGTCGTCCATCACCTGCAGGATCTCGTCGCGCTCCTCGCCGAGCCCCACCATCAGCCCGGATTTCGTGAACATCGTGGGCGCCAGCTCCTTCACCTGCTGCAGCAGTCTGAGCGAGGCGAAGTAGCGCGCACCCGGGCGGATCTTGAGATAGAGGGCGGGCACCGTCTCGAGGTTGTGGTTGTAGATGTCGGGCCGCGCGGCGACCACGGTCTCGACCGCCCCCGCCTTGCGCAGGAAGTCCGGGGTCAGCACCTCGATGGTGGTGGCCGGCGTGCGCGCCCGGATGGCGCGGATGGTGCGGGCGAAATGCTCCGCCCCGCCGTCGGCGAGATCGTCGCGGTCGACGGAGGTGATGACCACGTGCTCGAGCCCGAGCTTGGCCACCGCCTCGGCGACGTTGTCGGGCTCCCCGGCGTCGAGCGCGCGCGGAATGCCGGTCGCCACGTTGCAGAAGGCACACGCGCGCGTGCAGGTGTCGCCCATGATCATCATGGTCGCGTGCCGCTGCGCCCAGCATTCGCCGATGTTGGGGCAGGCCGCTTCCTCGCACACGGTGACGAGGCCGTGCTCGCGCAGCACCTTGCGGGTCTCGCCGTACTGGGGCGACGCCGCCGGCACGCGCACGCGGATCCAGTCCGGCTTGCGCAGCACCGGCGTGTCCGGCTTGTGCGCCTTCTCCGGGTGCCGCGGCGGGCGGTTGTCGATGATCGTGACCATGGGCTCACCTCGGGTATGGCGTCCCGAGCCGCCGAAATCAAGGCTGGCCTCGAGCCTCGCCAGCGGACCCGGCTGCCGGCAGCCGCGATGCCAGGGCCTCGAGCCAGGCGTGGACGCCCTCGATCCCGGCGAAGTCCGCCACGGCGGGGTCGAAGTGCTCGCCGGCAACCCTGAGCGCCAGGCCGCCCAGCCGCTCTGCCGCCGCCAGCGCCACCTCATCGCCGGCGTCGTCGCCGATCATCACCGGGCGCCGGCCCTGGAAGGGCGGACGCGACGCCAGCAGCGTCAGCGCCGTGCCCTTGGAAAACCCCTTGGGGATTACCTCGATCACCTTGCGGCCTGGGCGCAACGCGAGGTCACAGGAAGAAGCGTCAACGATCTTGGCAACCGCCCTTTCGAGGGTGCTCGCGGCGATCGCCGCGTTGCGGTAGTGCACGGCCATGCCCGCCCCTTTGGGCTCCACCAGAATGCCATCGGCGAGAGACCCCAGGTCGTTCAGGCTTTGAACCAGCTCCGCCGGCATGGGCGGCGCCAGGTTGGAGACGGGGCCGCCAACCTCGGTGCGCAGCTCCGTGCCGTGCACGCCCGCCGCGATCAGCCGCAGCGGCGCGAACAGGCGGTCGGCGTCGGCGATACGCCGGCCGGTGAGCAGCGCGACCGCACCGTCGAGGCCCCTGACCAGGCGCCCCAGGAGCGGCACCAGCCCCGCCGGCACCATCACCGCATCGGGGGTCGGCGCCATCCCGATCAGCGTGCCGTCGATGTCGGCGAAGAGCGCCCAGTCCTGCGGTCTCGCCAACACGGCGGCGGCGCGGCCCGTCGCTCCGGAAGCATCAATCGAATCGTGCATCTCGCTCTCGGTCATCCCCGGTGAAGCGGAAGACGCTTGGCCTGTTCCGTCAATGCGGCCATATGCGCACGCCCAGCGCGTCCCGGTTGGCCGCAACGCGCCTGTCGACATCTTCCCGCGACAGGAGCCCCGTCTGTGTGTCGACGTGGCCGACGACGGACGCGGCATTGACGACAGCTGCGCGCAGGGCCTCCTCCGCCGGCCGGCCCAGGGCGACGGAGGCCGCGAAGGTGGCGCTGAACGCGTCGCCCGCGCCGGCGGTCCCGGCCACGTGGGCCTCGAGGATCGGAGAATACATGATCCCCGCCTCGCAGCCGACGAAGGAGCCGTGGCGGCCGTCGGTTATCACCACATAGCGAGGGCCGAGCCCCATGATGGCCGCCATGAAACCCGCAAGGCTCATCTCGTGCCCGCCGCCGACGAGGCCGCGGGCCGCAAGCGGCGGCGCCACCTCGCCGGGCTCGAGGCCCAGCGCGCGGCCGCCCTCGCCGCAGCGCGCGACGAGACCCGGCACCATCACGTCGGCCTCGGACCGGTTGATCGAGAGGATATCGATCAGATTGAGGTTCTCCAGCAGCGCGCCACCGCGCGAGGAGAGCTGGCGCACGCCCGGATTGGTGGCCACCAGCGCGCGCTGAGCTTTCGCGCGCTTGATGATGGCGGGAAACGCGTCGGCCAACTCGTTGCTCAGGGGCGAGACGTAGACGAGGTCGGCCGCGAAAGCCTCATCGCGCAGGTCCTGCTCCTCGAGCAGCGTATTGGCGCCACGGAAGGTGAAGATGGCGGCGTTGCGGTCGTGCGCGGCGACGAGCACCGAGGCACCCGTCGGCGCACGCCCGTCGCGCATGGCCCAGCGCGTGGAGACGCCCTCGTCCATGAGCCGCGCCAGCACCGTCTCGGCCCTGCCGTCCTTGCCGAGCTTGACGAGGGCGGCGACGTCGAGGCCGAGCCGCGCCATGGCGACGGCCGCGTTGACCGCACCACCGCCGACATGGGTGGAGACCTCCAGCGCCTCGGTCTTGCGTCCCTCCTCGAGCAGCAGGAAGGAGCTGTCCAGGTTGCGCATGGTCATGCGCTCGATGCGATCGCTGGGGATGATGGCGATGGTGTCGATCATCGCCCCGCCGATGGTCAGTGCCTTCATTGCAAGCCTCGCTGCGATTGCGCTTGCTCCTTGGGCTCGCTGGCGAATGTCACGCGAGCCAGCGGGCGGCGCTTACCCGAGCCTCAGGCGCCTGCCCACGCGTCCTGCCAGCTGCGCGACAGAACGCGGCCCGTGTTGACGATGCCCGCCATCGAGTAGGTCTGGGGCAGGTTCCCCCACAGCTCGCCCGTCTCGGGATGAATATCCTCCGACAACAGGCCGAAATGGTTTCGGCGCGCGAGGAGATCGATGAACATCGCCCGGGCTTCCTCCTTGCGCCCGATGGAATTGAGCGCGTCGATGTACCAGAACTGGCACACCAGGAAGGCCGTCTCGGGCATGCCGAAGTCGTCCTCCGAGCTGTAGCGCATGATGAAGCCGTTGCGGTTGAGGTCCCGGCCGACCGCCTCGCAGGTGCGCACGAAGCGCTCGTCGTTCGGCGGCAGCAGGCCAAGCTCGGGAAGGTGCAGCACGCTGGCATCGAGCTCGGAATCGTCGAGTGCGCCGACGAGAGCGCCGCGCTTCTCGTTCCAGGCGCGTTTGAGGATCTCGTCGCGCAGCGCGTCGGCCTGCGCGCGCCAGTGCGCGGCACGGTCGGTGAGGCCGATGCGGACGGCAATGCGCGCGAGACGGTCGCAGGCGACCCAGCACATGGTGGCGGAGTGCGTATGCACGCGCTGCCGCCCGCGATACTCCCACGGCCCCGCGTCGGGCTCCAGCGCGAACCGGCGCGCCTTGTTGCCCAGAGGCTCCAGCCGGCGGAACAGGGTGTCGTCGCCCAGCCGCGGCAGCCGCTCGTCGATGAACATCTGCGAGGCGGCCAGGATGACGCTGCCGTAGGCGTCGTGCTGAAGCTGCTCGGCTGCCTGGTTGCCGACGCGCACGGGCTTGCAGCCCTGGAACCCGGCAAGGTCCGGCGCGATGCTCTCCTCCAGCAGGTCGGTCGGCACGATGCCGTAGACGGGTCGCAGGGGCCCGTCGCCGTCGATGGCGATGTTGGTGATGTAGTGGATGTAGTCTTCCATGGTCTGGGTCGCGCCCAGCCGGTTGAAGGCCTTGATGACGAAGAACGCGTCACGCAGCCAGCAGTAGCGATAGTCCCAGTTGCGCTGCGTGTTCGGCGCCTCCGGGATCGACGTGGTGTGGGCGGCGATGATGGCGCCCGTCTCCTCGAAGTTGCACAGCTTCAGAGTGATCGCGGCGCGTATGATCTCGGCCTGGAATTCGAGCGGCACCGCCAGCGAGCGCACCCAATCGAGCCAATAGTCGCGCGTGCGCTGCAGGAACTCGCGCGAGGTGGTGTCGACGGCACTCTCGAAAGGCTCGTCGGGTCCCAGGATCAGGGTGATCGGCTTGATCAGCGCGAACGGGGTCTCGTTGACGATGTAGGAGAGGGCCGCATCGGTGGTCAGGCGCAGCACGTCGGCGCCGCCTGCGTAGCGGATGTGGTTGGACCCGGTCGCGCGCGAGCTGTACGGGCCGCCATAGTTGAAGGTCGGGCGGATGCGGATGCGGATGCGCGGCAGGCCGGCAACCGGCTCGATGCGGCGAAAGATCTGCGGCGGGTTGAAGACGCGCTCGAAGCGCATGAAGCGGGGCGTGAAGTCGGTGATGCGCACCGCGTTGCCGCTCGCATCCTTGATGGTGGTCTCGACGATTGCCGTGTTGCGGACATAGGCCGAGGTGCAGGACGCGGCACCCTCCATCACCACGTCGCAGAAGCCCTTCTCCTCCTCGCCCGTCACCAGCCGCGAAAAGACCGGATCGCAGTCGAAACGCGGAAAGCACCACCACACGATACGGCCGGCGGTATCCGTCAGGGCCGCGGTACGGCAATTGCCGATGACGGCGAGGTCGAGGGCCTTGCCCTTGAGACCCTGGATTGCCATGGACCAAAACCTCGCGCTGCCGCCGATCACTCCTTTGCGGCCGCGGCAGCGTTGAGATCAGCCGTTGAGCTTCCTCGAACAGGGCTGGCACGCGACGCGGCCACGGGCGGGGCCGCCTTATCACGCCTCGGCGGCGCCTGGCAAAGGACAACCCCCGTCGGGCCCGCCCGCTAATGTTTGATCGTTGCGACGCCGGTCAATCCGTCGTTGCGCGTCCATTGCACGCGGCGGCCGTGCTTGCGCAGGGTGAAGCAGTAGGCCTTGCCGTCGAGCCACTTATTCCACCGCTGGCACAGCTTGTCGGCGACCACCCACCACACGCCCCGGTCCTGGGTGGAGCCCGTATAGTAGGCAAGTTCCAGCGTCTTGCTGTGCATGGTGCCGTTGTGGCGGAAGTTGATCGGCAGGCCGCCCAGAGGCGTTTCCAGGCTTACGGTCTTGCCGGCGACGGCCTTGCGCAGCGCGTCCCCCTCGAGTTGCTGCTCGTCGCCCGACGCAGGACCACCGACAGTCAATGCCGTGGCCAGAATGACGATACCCACCCGCATGATCGCTCCCTCGCATCCGCCGTGCCGTTGTATCGGCGACGCGGCTAGCCCCTCTAGCCGGCAACTATGTGGCGGCGCAACATCCGCTGTGACCTTGGGCCTCAGCGGATGGTTAAGCGTCGATCATGACCGGCGACGGAGCAATGCAAGTACAAGGCCATAGGCGGCGGCCGCGATGTAGATCGACTTCTCCACAGGGGTGGCGGGAAAGCCCGACCGGACCGTGAAAAGCGCGGCAAGACACCACAGCACGGTCATTGCAAGGGTGAGACCCCACAATCCCGGCGTGCGCAGCGGATGCGCCCACGGCAGCGGCACGAACGTCATCGCCGCGCACACCAGCACCAGCACCACGGCGGCCCACGGCGGCATCTGAAAGGCAAAGACGTAGAACGCGACGATATTCCAGATCGCCGGAAACCCGACGAAGCAATAGTCGTCGGTCTTGCTCTCGGTGTCGGAGAAGTGGAACAGCGCGGAGAGGAGGATGAGGCTCGCGCCGAGCAGGCCGAAAGGGCCACTGAGATAGCCGGCTTGGACCAGCGCAAGCGTCGGCACGAAGACGTAGGTCACGTAATCGACGACGAGATCCAGCCGCTCGCCCGAGAAGCGGGGCAGCCTCTCGGTGACATTGGCCATCCGGGCGAAGGTGCCGTCGATGCCGTCGATGACAAGGGCAAGGCCCAGCCAGGCGAAAACCTGCTCCCAGGCTCCCGCGAAGACCGCAAGCGTGGCGAACAGGGCGCAGACCGCGCCCGAAGCGGTGAAGGCGTGGACCAGAGCCGCTCGCCAAATCTGGCGCATCCGTTCTGCTTCCCGCAATCGCTACCGCCCAAATGCAAAAGGAGCGCCGAGGCGCTCCCTTATCATGTCAGCTTACAAAAGCAGCAGCTACTGCTTGAAGCGGTACTTGCCCCGAAGCTGTATGGTCACGTCGCCGGAGTCGGAGTTCTTCTCGGGCAGCCCCTTCTGCTCGTCGCTCGCGCCATAGAGCAGCTCGAGACCGAAATCCAGCTTGGGCAGCACGCCCACCTTCCCGAGCCCGGGAATGCGCACCTCCGTACCGGAGCCCCCCCCGAGCGTCACCTCGGGCACGGACAGGGTCAGCCCCTTGCCGGCCTCCGCTGGCTCGACGGTGGGTTTGACCGCCTCCAAGCTCGGCGCTGCCGGCTGCTCGGCGCCCCCGACCGTGTTCTCTTGGAACGCAAGCGCCGGCTGAACCAGAAAGCCCAGCACAACTCCTGCAAGCAACAGGCGCATCGGTGTCCTCATGTCTACCCCGCCGGTCCTCACTGATACCCGACGCCACTGGCACACATGGGATCGGTATACAGCATTGTAAGTGTGGCGGCACAGGAGTTAACGCCGGCTCAACGTTTCCTGGGGATTGTGTGCCCATCCAGTCATGTTGCACCTGCGCAACACACCGTTTCTAGCCGAAACGCCCGCCAAAAAGAAGAGGGCCGCACATGGCGGCCCTCCCATTGGTCTGGTCTGCGGAACGCTGATCAGAACTTGATGCGCGCGCCGCCGATGACCGCGTCGAAGTCTTCGGTGTCCAGCTTCGTCGCCGTCGCACCGCGCCGTCGCAGGTTCCCGCAGCGATGATCCCGAACAAGGAGTCTGCCTCGAAGTGCCGCCATCCGAGGTAAAGTTCCGTGGCGGCCGCATCGATGTGCTGCACGACGCCGAGACCCCACACGGTCAGCTCGGTGTCGGTTACACTGAGCGACTGCCTTCTTCCGATGTGCCGGCAACCGCGGCGTAGTCCTGCCGCCACCGATGCCCAGCACCCCACCCAGTTCAGGCTGCTGATACTCGCCGTAGATGGAGGTGTTGCCAAGCCCCGTCCAGTTCTTGGCGATACCGGCCTGGAACTGCCACTGGTCGCTATCGCTTCTTGCGCAATCGAACTGGCCCCAGTAGCCGCTGGTAGTGGCTCCGTTGCAGCTGTACTCGGCGTTCATGTAGTGCCCTGGGCAAACAGGCCGGTCGGCACATGCATGACCGCCACGCTGCCGCCCCA
Source organism: uncultured Alphaproteobacteria bacterium (assembly GCA_963797005.1). Taxonomy (GTDB): domain Bacteria; phylum Pseudomonadota; class Alphaproteobacteria; order Rhizobiales; family Hyphomicrobiaceae; genus AWTP1-13. The sequence continues at coordinate 55,564 of CAWCOF010000002.1, read as the reverse complement.
GGCCTTCGACCTCAGGCTTCGCCGCCGGCAGTACTGGTCGGCCAGGAGTCTGACGCGCCCTGTGTTGCCCGATCGGTCGCGTTCTCGTAGCCGATGCCGGCGGCGATGCGGAAGCCGCTGAACTCGCCCGCGTAACGCAGCATGGCACCCCAGTAGTCGCCGCGTTCGCCGATCGACGCAGAGGCCGTGAAGCCCGCCCACAAGGGGCTATCGTAGCGAAGGCCTTCTTCACGGCCATTGCGAAGCAGCCGGGTCGCCGATGCTGCCCCAGGTCATAGCAGTAGTAGTCGCCTGCCGAGTCCACGAATGGCAAAGCCGCCGTTGACCAGGATGACGGACGAGCTGGCCGCGACACCGATGCCGCCGAGGTCGATGGTGTTGACGACACCAGCGCTCTCATACCGACCAACCGTCAGCCGGCCGATGTCCTTGTCCTCGATCCACCACGACGCCCGACGGGCATCGCCGAAGTAGGCGTCGACGTTGGACTGGTTGAACGACCCGGTGCTGCCGATCTGGCTTCCGGCCCTGCCGTCCTCGTCCCACTGGCTGACCTTCGAGGAGGTGCCACCAGCCTCGATCTCGATCATGATCTCGAAGCCGGTCTTCCAGCGCGGTGAGATCTTGGCCTCGCCAAGCAGGCTGAAGCGCGACGACGAGTTGGTGTTGTCGAGACCGTAGTAGGTGTCGCTGCTTGTTCCCGTCATCCCACCACACGACCATGCGGTCGACCTGGCCGGTGATCGTCAGCGACATCTTGCGATTGCCCTTGCGAGCCGTCGTTGCCTCCAGTTCGGCAACCCGCTCTTCCAGGTCTGCGCAGCAATTGCCGCCAAGGTCCGCCGCTTTCGCGGAACCTGCGCCCAGCGCAAGTCCGAGAGCGGCAGCGATGGCAAAGCGATTGCTCGCCTTTATCAGTGCCCCGTTCATATCCATCTCCAGTGATATTTGCGTTGATGCAGGAAGCAGCACGCGCCCGCCCGGCGACTGCTTCGTGTCCCGTTCACGGCTCACGCACGCGCGTGTGCGCAGGCGCCGAAAACCGGACGCGAAACGCTGCAACTCGACGCTGACGACTAGGGAACGCTAGTTACGGGTGCGGCTACGCAAAGCGCCGGGCGCGCTTCCTGCAGTTCGACCCCGGGCTACGGCTGCAACCAGTGCAGTGGTGTTACTTGCCCCGGGCCGGCCAGCGGACCTCCGTAAAGGTCCTGCCGCACGACTCGACCATTCTTAGCGCAGACTTAGTGTAGGAAAGCTTTAACTGCAAACAGTCCCGAGTAAGGGCAAGGCAATCGGGCCGACTTGTGGCCCAAGAGCCACGAATTCCAGCATTGCTTAAGGTTCTCTTGCGAGCTACGCGCTGATTCGACATTGAGTTGCATGCGCATAGTTTGCGTCCCGCGACCAACAACTGCGTTTGAAACATGCGCCGACAATAGCCGCAATAGCCTGGCACACCGCGCTCGTTTTCGTCCGTTCCCGCACCTTGTCTGCGCTCGCAGTCTGCGCTGGTACCGGCCGAACGGGATTCTCCCGAAGAACCATTGCGATGTTCTTGCGGGCGGACCTCTCGATGCGAGGCCTCGCTCCTCCCGCGACTGCTGCAGCGCACCACATCAGATTTTGAATTGCGCGAACGCCGCAACGCGGGAACAATGCGCGCAACGCCAGTGGCGTTGCCTAACGAGGCCACCGACACCACTTAGTCAGACACCACTTAGTCAAAGGAGGCAGACGAGGAGCGAGAGAGGGACGCTATCGCTCATCACATCAAGATGACACGTGGTTGAAAGTTGTTTCCCTGCGGGGTTTGCAGGAGCGTAAGCATGAGTAGGGTAAGAGGCGTCCTGCTGATCATGGCGGGCGCCGGCGTAGCGGCGTACATGCTCTCGACCGGAGCAGCAGAGTTCGGCCGGAAGGCACCACAGCGTATCAATATTGCCACAAGCCCGCCGGCTCCGATCCAGCTGGCAGTTGTATCCGAGCCCGAGCAGAGCGGCGCCCAGCCCCGCGAGACTGGGCCCGCCGTTGTGGCACCGCGGGCAGCCGGTGTCGGTCGGACGCAGGATTTGCGGACGCAGCCATCCCCTCCGGCCATCGCCGCCCCCCAGCCGCCCGCACAGTGGCCCCCCTACGTGACAGACGCACGGGCCGCCGAGCGCACGCCGTCCCGGCTGCCCCTGCCGCTTTCGCGTGAACCTGAGGGCTTTTCCAACAATAGCGCCTCCCTCACGCGCGACCTGCAGCGCGAGCTCAGGCGCGTGGGCTGCTACAACGGCACAATCAATGGCGGCTGGACCAAGTCGACACGCCGGGCGATGAAAGCGTTCACCGAGCGGGTCAACGCCTCCCTGCCGCTCGAGGAGCCGGACCAGGTGCTGCTGGCCCTTGTAAAGAACTATCCCGACGGCACCTGCGACAGGCCTTGTCCGCAGGGACAGGGCATGGGCGAGACCGGCCGGTGCCTGCCGAACGCGCTCCTGGTGCGCGCCGAGGCGGGAGGCTCGATGCGCACGTCGGCGGGCAGTGCGGCCAGAGGGTCGGCCTCCGAGCTGAGGGCGCCTGTCGTCATCGGTCGCTCCACGAGCATCGACGGAGCCCCCGCCGGAAGGCCGCATGGCGCTCGCCGGACCGCGGCTCGATGAGCGCGCGCTTGCGCCCGCGGTGCCAATGCCGAGCTCGGGCGTATCGTTGCTCCCCGGCGGCGGCGCCGACGCGGCTGCCGCGCCTCCGCGCCCGGCTCAGGAGCGTGCAGAAAAATCACGCGGAAAGTCGTGGGCGCGCTCCTTCTGGAAACAACGCCGCGAGGGCCTCTTCTAATCCGTCGTTCGCTGGATCGGGATCGGCCTTGCGCGCGTCTGGCCGGCCAGTTTTGGCCGGCTCTAGCAACGGCCGGGGCGGCAGACGCGCTCGCCCGCCCACGTGCTTAGAAACCGGCGCTTGCAAATCAGACAGGCGCGCATCTTCGCCTCGGTGCGATCCGTCGTCGATATCCCGTGTTCGTCGTCGCGGGACAAACGAGTTCCATCTTCGTCGAGAGCTCAACCCTCGACGACCGTGCATCCATTGTGTCGGTCATGACCCATATAGGGTGATGACGGGCCGTCTCTTCAAGTGCGCTCAAAGGGTTGGGCGGGCAATCGGCCTTGGGTGGGCTGTCTGGTGCGTCCGGCTCCAGAGAGAGTGGGATGGAGACGCTAGATAGGCCGCCGCTTGTGATCCGACTTGGCCGGGGTTGTCGGCTCTGGCGCGCCACTTGGTCGCGCGCCGCACAGGTCGCTACCGTAGAGTTGAGCGCGCTCGGCCATCGATTGATGATACAGCTATACAGCTTCGCTATGACCATCTTGACGGGAGGGTCCTCATGCCTCGGAGTAGCGTTTGGATCGGTTTGGGCTTCTTCATTCTCGCCATGATTGCGAGCTTCAGCACCGACCCTTCGGGTTGGAACATCGGGATGAGCAGCCTCTCGCTCGGCGGTTCCCCAGCCTTCGCTGCCAGAGACCAGTGGGCACCAGAGTTCAAGTCTTCGAAGTCCCCCAAGGTCAGCAAAAATCGCAAGGACGACGATGACGATGATGCGGCTGTCAGGCGCCGCAACAAGGCCAACAAGCCCAACAAGGCCAACAAGGACGACGAGGACGACAACGATCCCAACGAGCTGCCCGAGTGGGCGGATGACGCTTTCTGACATGGGGGCCGGCATCCAGTTTGGGGGGTGAGCTGCGGCTCGTGGCCCGCAATCCAAGTCGGCTCAGGGATCTCGCAAAGGAAAAGAGGGCCAGGGCAACGAGATGCCTTGGCCCTCTTCGCGTTCCGGCCTCGGGAGAAGGGGGGCGGCGACCGCACCAGCGGTTCGTCGGGTCGGCGTGGCCGAAGGGCGGGTACTGGTCGTCGTCTACACCATGAGCGGAGAGCGCGTTCGCATCATCTCAGCGGGGGCAACCAAGCGTCAGCAGGACACCTACTACCGGCAAGGGGCGTGAGATCAGTAAGGGCCGCCCGGGGTAGGAGGGCGAGGACAGTCGCAGCAACAGTCACACTTGCCGTCAAGCAATTTTGCCGTGAATGTCCCCGAGGTGCTTCCCAGTCCCGCTGCACTGCCGACACCTCGCGAAATCGGCCGTCGGAGGTGGTTGCAACCGCGCGCCCCCCTCGAAAAGCGAAAGAGCCGCCTCGAGGGGCGGCTCTTCCATCTGTTCTGCTATGGAGCCCGATCAGAACTTCACGCGAGCACCGCCGATGACCGCGTCGAAGTCCTCGGTGGCCATCTTGTGGTCTGCCACCACCCCAGCACCGCTGCAATCTGCGCCGGTGCCGTTGCAGGTGACGTCGGCCGAGAAGTGACGCCAGCCGAGGTAGAGCTCGGTTGCCGCGGCATCGATATTCTGCGTGACACCAAGGCCATAGACCGTCATCTGCGTGTCGGTCACGCCGAAGACAGCCTGCTTGGTGCCCGCGGCCGCGTAGTTCTTGCCGAGGGCCGTCGTGTCGGAGCCCCAGCCGTTGCTCACGCTGTACTCGCCGTAGAGGGCGGTGTTGCCGAGCCCGGTCCAGTTCTTGGCAATACCGGCCTGCACCAGCCACTGGTCGGAGTCGGACTTGCAGTCAAACTGACCCCAATAGCCGCTGGCCGTGGCGCCGTTGCAGCTATACTGCGAGGCCATGTAGTGGCCCTGGGCGAACAGCCCCGACGGCACGTGCATGACCGCCACGCTGCCACCCCAGGCCTCCACCTCCGGCTTCGTTGCGCCAAACTGATCCGCCGGGATCCGCCGTAGTGGCGGCGGACGCCTTGTCGCTCACGTTCTCGTAGCCGATGCCGGCAGCGAAGCGGACGCCGGAGAACTCAGCGGCGTAGCGCAGCTGGGCGCCCCAATAGTCACCGCGCTCGCCCAATGGACGCCGCCGCAGTGAACCCGGCGATAGTCGGGCTGTCGTAGCGGATCAGCTCCGTACGGCCATCCGAAGCAGCTGGATCGCCGATCGATCCCCAGTTGATGGACGTGAAATCACCATTCGTGCTGCTGCGAATGGAGAAGCCGCCGTTGACCAGGATCATGGACGAGCTGGCGCCAGCGCCGATACCACCAAGATCGATGGTGTTCTGCACACCCGCCGAATAGGTGCGCCCAACCGTCAGCTTGCCGATGTCCTTGTGATCAATCCACCAAGCCGCCTCGCGGGCGTCACCGAAGTAAGAGTCTGACGTTCGAGGAGTTGAATGAACCGGGGCCGGTACCGCTGATCTGTGAACCGACCTTGCCGTCCTCGTCGAACTGGCTGAGCTTGGAGGAGGTGCCGCCGGCCTCGATCTCGATCTGGATCTGGAAGCCCATGCTCACCTTGCTGGTGACCTTGGCACTGCCCGTGAAGTTGAAGCGAGTCGACGAGTTGGTGTTGTCGATCCCGTAGTAGGTGCCGCTATTGTGGCCGTCGTCCCACCACAGCACCATGCGATGCACCTGGCCGCTGACGGTCAGCGACATGCTTGCCGGTTGCCCTTGCGGGCCGTCGTCGCCTCGAGCTCCGCGACCCGCTCTTCCAGGTCTGCGCAGCAATCGCCACCCAGATCGGCTGCCTTGGCGGACGGCATCGCCATGCCACCCATAAACAAACCAGCCGCTGCTACAAGAGCAAGGCGGCTGATTGACACTCTGGACAGTCCCCCGTTCATACTAACTTCTCCGTTGGACCAAGTTACCGGAACCCAATCGCCCGACTGAATTTACCGTCTCCCGTGACACGGGCGGGGGGAGTTGGGTGCGATTGCCGTCTGCCCCACCCGGTCCGTGTTGTGCCTACGCTTAACGCACTCCTTACCGGACCGTAAACAAGCAATGGCCGAAACCAACAGCTTTCCAACTGGAACGTGGCAGAAACGCCACGCTACGAATTGAGTTGAGAACACAGATTGGCCGCCTTTCGGTAATGTTCGGGGAGAGGTCAATGATTCGATGAATGCAAGCGCATTTTCTAGCGGATCGCCGGGATTTGTGGCAAGTCCCTGAATCGACGCCGGTTTCCTGTTGCTGCGTCCGCGGAGCATTGGACCCGCCTGCCGCCAGCGAAACACCGGCCGGCCCACAGCGAAGATCCCTTAAGGTTTTGTGCATGACGCCGTCACACACAGCCCAAGTCGCCGTTGTAGGAGCCGGCCCCGCCGGGCTTGCCGCCGCTCTGGCCCTGGCGGCCCTGGGTGCGGAGGTTGCTGTGGCCGCGCCACCCCATGAGCCAACCCCCGCGAGGGCCGATCTGCGCACGACGGCGCTGCTCATGAGCAGCATCGAACTGCTCAAGAATCTGGGCGTCTGGCCCCTCTGCAGGCAGTACAGCGCCCCTCTGGAGAGCATTCGCATCATCGACGATCGCGGCGGCCTCCTGCGGGCGCCCGAAGTGCTGTTCAAGGCCTCGGACCTTGGTCTTTCGAGCTTCGGAGCCAACATCCCCAATCAGCCCCTCACCGCCGCACTCCATGCGGCCGCGCGCCGTCAACCCAACATCGCCTTCGTCCACACCGCCGCCGTCACGAAGGCTGAGATCAGCGAAGATGACGTCCGGCTCGAGCTTGCCGAGGGCGGCACGCTGACCGCGTTGCTTGCGGTCGCAGCGGACGGCCGCAACTCGATCATGCGGGCGGCCGCCGGCATCGCCACGCGCACGTGGGACCACGCCCAAGCCGCCATCGTCACGACCTTCCATCACGCGCGGGCCCACGGCGGCATCACGACCGAATTGCATCGCCGCTGCGGACCGATGACGACGGTACCGCTGCCCGGCTCGGCTTCGAGCCTGGTGTGGGTCGAAACGCCAAACGAAGCGCGGCGCCTTGCGGCACTCGAGGACACGCCTTTTCGCTCTGCGCTGGAGGAGCGATTGCAAGGGCTGCTGGGCGCTTTGGCTGACCTCGCTCCCCGCGTCCAACATCCATTGGGCGGGCTTCGCGCCGAGCGCATGGGGCACAACCGCGTCGCCCTGGTCGGCGAAGCCGCCCATGTCTTGCCGCCGATCGGCGCGCAGGGCCTGAACTTGAGCCTGCGCGACGCCGCAGCGCTAGCCGAGCATGTGGCGGACGCGCAGAGCCGTGATGCCGACATCGGCGGCAGGGAGACGCTTGCGGCCTACCACAGGGCACGCGTCGTCGACGTCACGAGCCGCACGGTGTCGGTCGACCTCCTGAACCGATCGCTGCTGGCCGATTTTCTCCCCATCCAGGCGCTGCGCGGGCTGGGGTTGCATCTGCTCGCCAATGTGGCGTCCCTGCGCCGGATGGCCATGCGCAGCGGCCTCGAGCCCGCCGGCCCCCTCCCCCGTCTCATGCAGCCCGTCTGATGCAGCCCCGTCTCAGGCAACCAGGTGCGCTCAGCTGAGCCCTTGACGCGCAACGCCACGCCGGGCAAGCCCGCGCGCCAGGCAAAACACGCGTGGAGAGTTGATGCCAAGCTTACTGCCAAGCTTTCTGCCAAGCCTTCTGCCAAGCCTTCTGGATGTGCGCTACCGCATCGAATATCTGCTCTTGCGGCTGATTGCCGGCTTGGTGCGGTCGGTCCCGATCGACGTGGGCGTCGACGTCTCGGGCAGGATCTGGCGCCTGGTCGCACCTTACGACCGGCGCCACCGCCGGGCCCTGGAGAACCTGGCCATCGCCTTCCCGGAAATGAGCCGGGCGGAGCACGAGGCGATTGCCCGCGACATGTGGGAGAACCTCGGCCGGGTGATGGCCGAGACCATGCAGATCGACCGCATCATTGCCGAGCCCGATCGCATCCAGCTCACAGCGCAGACCGCCAAGGTGTTCGAGCGCTACCGCAACAAGATGGGCGCGGCCATCGGCGTGACGTTGCATATGGGCAACTGGGAGCTGGCGGCCTGGCCGATGACGGTGGCGGGCAACAATCCAGCGGCCGTCTACCGTTCCGTGAACAACCCTTACGTCGACCGGTTCGTCCGCCATCTCCGGCGCGACCTCTACCCCGGCGGACTGCTGGGCAAGGGCCGCATCGACGGCAGTCCCGAGGAGGGCCAGAAGACGGCACGCCTGATCATGGACTTCGTGCGCCAGGGCGGCCGGCTCGGCCTCGTCTGCGACCTCCACGACCGCACCGGCATTCCCGTGCCCTTCTTCGGGCGGCCGGCGAAATCCGTGACCATTCCTGCCATGATCGCCCGGCGCGTGGGGGCCCGCATCTGGCTGTCGCGGTGCCTGCGCGTCGGCAAGGAGAGCCGCTTCCACATCGAGCTCAAGGAGCTGAAGGTCCCCCGCACCGCCAATCAGGCCGACGACGTCAAGTGGATCACCGCCCAGATGCAAAAGCAGTTCGAGGCCTGGATCCGCGAGGCGCCCGAGCAATGGAGCTGGAACAATCGCCGCTGGAATTGAGGCCGTAGCACCCAAGGCCATTTGACTTGGGGCCCGACGCAACTAGACTGCCTTGCTGCAGCGCAACACGGCCTCCTCAGCCCCTCCCATGTCGGCCACCCGCACCCCCGCCAGCCATTTCGCCGCTCTCGCCGCCGGAGCGCCGGCGCCCTATCGGCAGGTGCCGGTGCGGCTCGAGCGCATGATCCACTTCGTGCCGCCGCACAACGAGAAGATCCGCGCCCGCCTCGAGGAGCTGATCGGCCAGGTCGATGTCGTGCTGGGCAACCTGGAGGACGCGATCCCCGCCGATGCCAAGACGGCGGCCCGGCAGGGCTTCATCGACATGAGCCGCGCCCACGATTTCGGCCAGACGGGCTTGTGGACCCGCATCAACGCTCTCAATTCCCCGTGGGCCCTCGACGATATCCTCCAAATCGTGCCCGCGGTCGGCGACAAGCTCGATGTCATCATGCTGCCCAAGGTCGAGGGGCCATGGGACATCCACTATCTCGATCAGCTGCTGGCCCAGCTCGAAGCCAAGCACGCGCTGCCCAAGCCCATCCTCATTCATGCGATCCTGGAGACGGCGCAAGGCGTTACCAATGTCGAGGCCATCGCCGGGGCGAGCCCGCGCATGCACGGCCTCAGTCTCGGACCGGCCGACCTTGCCGCCTCGCGCGGCATGAAGACCACGCGGGTGGGGGGCGGCCATCCCGCCTATGGCATTCTCGCCGACCCGGGTCCCGACAAGGGCCCACGCGCCTTTTTCCAGCAGGACCTGTGGCACTACACGCTCGCGCGCATGGTCGATGCCTGCGCCACCCATGGCATCAAGGCCTTCTACGGGCCGTTTGGCGATTTTGCCGACAGTGCCGCCTGCGAGGCGCAGTTCCGCAACGCCTTCCTGCACGGCTGCGTCGGGGCCTGGACCCTGCATCCGAACCAGATCGACATCGCCAAGCGCGTCTTCAGCCTCGACCCGGAAGAGGTGGCCTTTGCCAAGCGCATCGTGGAGGCCATGCCGGACGGCACGGGAGCGGCCATGATCGACGGCAAGATGCAGGACGACGCCACCTGGAAACAGGCCAAAGTGATCCTCGACCTCGCCAGGCTGGTGGCAGCCCGCGACCCCGAGCGCAAGGCGCTCTACGGGCTGTGAGCTGCGCGGAGGCCGGCGACTTGTGCTACCATGCCCCCCACATAAAACTGACGGTTAATACGGCCGGCGTCCGGGGGCCGGCGTGAGGAGACGCTTGCGAACCACCAAGATGGGCACCATCCGGCAGGCGAAATTCCGGGTAGGGCAAGTGGTCCGCCACCGCGTGCACCCCTTCCGCGGCATCGTTTTCGACATCGACCCGGTGTTCAGCAACACCGAGGAGTGGTGGCGCAACATCCCCGAGCAGGTGCGCCCGCGCAAAGACCAGCCGTTCTACCATCTGCTGGCGGAGAACTCGCAGACCGAGTACATCGCCTACGTCTCCGAGCAGAACCTGCTGCCCGACAGCTCCGGAGAGCCACTGCGCCATCCGCAAGTCCCCGAGCTCTTCAAGCTGGAGGACGACGGCAACTATCGTCCCTTGTTCCTGCAGCAGCCGCACTGATCATCGGGTTCGCAGCAAACGGCAATGGCCACCTCGGTTTCGAGCGAGAAGGCCATTGTCGGATACCAGCGGCACTAGATTACTTCTTCTTCCCTTTCGCCGCCGCACCCTTGGCCTCCTCCTGCTTCTTGTGCTCTTCCAGCAGCTGATGTTGGCGCTGCGCGATCTGCTGCATCAGAGACTTGCGCGCCTCGCTGTATTTCTTGGTGTCGATCGGAGGCCCGCCGTACGATTCGGAGAAGCCGGTAAGCGGAACCGGAAATGCCACCGGTGCACCGCCGGCGTTGATCGCGAACACCAGCATGCCGGCGTTCGATTTCATAAGGTTGAGGAGATCTGGCGTTGCCTCCGTCTCCGCCGTGCAGCCGGCGGGATGGCACAGCGTATAGGAGAGCTTAATGGCCTTGAGCTTCTTCTCGTCCACCTTCTCGTTCTTTTGCGCCAGCTCCCATTGGTCCTTCGGGTAGATCGTCGCCCGCATGCCCGGCTGCAGCAGCATGCCGAGCGGCACCATCACCATCAGTGCCTGCTTGTCCTGGCCCGATACCTGGCGCACGGCCGCGGAGATGATCACCATGCCGGTGTTGCCGTCGAGACGCTCGTGATGCGTCAGGCAGATATCGACGTCCTTCTTCGCTTCCTTGCCGTCCTTCTCCTTGTGGACGGCCGTGGCCTTTTCGCAGAGCTTGACCCACGCGCTCGGCGTGCCTTTCGCCTCCTTGCCGGCGTCCTTCTTCTGGGCAGCTGCCGGCTGACCCTTCTTCGTCTTCTGCTGTGCGGCCGCCAAGCCCGACCAAGCCGTGAGGGCGAGGGCCGCACAAATCACCATCATGCCCGCACGCCGGACGCACTCGCCACCCGCTGCCAAGTGCAACTTGCTATGTGCCATCTCGGTTTTGACCTTTCCCTGCCACGCCGGCCAGTGCCGGCCAGTGCCGACTTGGCGCCCCGAATGAACCTGTCGCGCCGTACAGTGCGCGTTGCGGGCACTAAGAGCCGGAATGCGGCAATCCCGTGACGAGTTCAGGACGCCGCTGGGTACGCGCTATGGCCCGGTCGACGTCGTGTCTGTGCGGCAACGCTCGCGCTCCCGCGCCATGGATTTGGCCGTCGCGTGCTAGACTTTAGCGAGCAAGGCGCCACCCGCGCGCCACCCACAATGCTTCCCGGGATCGTTCCCCGCGCCAAATGCCGCACGCCTGCAAGATACTGGCCCTCGAGAGCCTGGCCCTCAAGATCTTGGCCCTGCTCATCAGCGTGCTGCTCCTTGTCCCCTCGGCGGCGGCGGCACCGGCCCGCGGCATCGCCATGCACGGCGAGCCGAAGCATCCCGCCGGTTTCCACCATTTCCCCTACGTTAACCCCGATGCACCAAAGGGCGGGCAACTCGTGCTCGGTGCGCTCGGCACGTTCGACAGCCTCAACCCGTTCATCATCAAGGGCGTGACGCCCTCAGGCCTGCGCGGCTACGTCTACGAGAGCCTGTTGGCCCGCAGTGCCGATGAGCCGTTCGCGCTCTACGGCCTGATCGCCGAAAGCATCGATGTCCCCGACGACCGCGGCTCCATCACCTTCAACCTGCGCGCCGACGCTCGCTTCTCCGATGGCGTGCCGATCACGCCCGAGGACGTTCTGTTCAGTCACGCCGTGCTCAGGGACAAGGGCTGGCCCTATCTGCGCTCGCATTACGCCAAGGTCGTCAAGGCTGAAGCGACAGGCCCGCACAGCGTGCGCTTCACCTTCGATGCCGCGGGTGATCGCGAGATCGCCCTGATCCTCGGGCTGATGCCCATTCTGCCGCGGCACGCGCTGGATGCCGCCACCTTCGAGCAGACCACGCTCGCGCCACCCGTCGGCAGCGGGCCGTACGTGGTCGCCGGCGTAGATCCGGGCCGCTCGATCACCTACCGCCGCGATCCGAACTGGTGGGGACGCGACCTCAGCGTCAACCGCGGCCGTTTCAACTTCGATACCATCCGCATCGAGCACTTCCGTGACGCGTCATCCATGTTCGAGGCCTTCAAGGCCGGCGAGATCGACGTGCGGCCGGAGGAGGACCCGGGACGCTGGGTCGAGGGCTACCACTTTCCTGCCGTCGCCGACGGACGCGTCATCAAGCGCGAGTTCGACACGGGCCTGCCCTCCGGCATGACCGCGCTGGTCTTCAATACGCGGCGCCCCCCCTTCGACGACGTCCGGGTGCGCCGTGCCTTCCTGTTGCTGTTCGACGCCGAGTGGATCAACCGGAATCTGTTCAACGGCGTCTACAAGCGTACGCAGAGCTTCTTCGAGCGCTCCGACCTCTCCTCGCACGGCCGGCCTGCCGATGCGCGCGAGCGCGCCCTGCTGGCCCCGTTCGCGCAATACGTGAAGCCCGAGATCATCGACGGCACCTTCAAGCTGCCGGGGACCGACGGCCGCGGCGACAACCGCGCCAACCTGCGGGCCGCCTACCGCCTGCTCACGGAGGCGGGCTACCGCCAGAAAGATGGCCGCCTCCTGAGGAATGGCACACCGCTGGCGCTGGAGTTCCTGGCCCAGACCCGGCAGCAGGAGCGCCTGATGCTGAGCTACAGGCGCACGCTGGAGCGGCTCGGCATCGCCACGCGCGTCCGCCAGGTCGACACCTCGCAATACTGGGCGCGCCTCAAGACCTTCGACTTCGACATGATCCAATGGACCTGGAGCGCGTCGCTCTCCCCCGGCAACGAGCAGCTCAATCGCTGGAGCAGCAAGGCCGCCGATATCGAAGGCTCGCTCAACTATCCCGGCGTCAGGAACCCCGCCGTCGATGCCCTGATCGAGGCGCTCTTGTCGGCGCGCGCGCAAGAGGACTTCGCCGCCGCGGTGCGCGCCTTCGACCGCGTGCTGATGTCCGGCGACTACGTGATCCCGCTCTTCCACCTGCCGAAGGTCTGGGTGGCACATTGGAGCCACCTGAAGTTTCCCGCCGTCCCCCCGCTCGGCGGCTACGAGCTCGATACCTGGTGGACCGACCGCCGGCAGTGACCGTCCTTTGACTTTGCTCAATGACGCGCCGCGCATTCACCTGCATTCACCTCATGTTTATCCCGGCGCCACGCTGACAACGCATTTGCCCTGATTTTCCTACGGCAGCGGATTATGGCGGCAAACGGAGACCGATGACGGCCATGCGAGCCTTCTTGCTCGGCGCCCTGTTGGCGCTGCTGATGGTGCCCGGCGCTCCGGCGCAGGCCCAGGATCAGGAATTCGACATCGATATCTTCTACGAGGAGCTCGCGCCCTACGGCGACTGGTTCGAGCACCCGCGCTGGGGATACGTGTGGCAGCCGAACGTCGACGACGACTGGCGTCCCTATACGCTTGGACATTGGACCTTCACGGACGACGATGGCTGGCTCTGGGTCTCCGACGAGCCGTTCGGCTGGGCGGTATTCCACTACGGCCGCTGGGTCTACGACGCGGAGGACGGCTGGCTCTGGATACCCGGCACCGAGTGGGCGCCGGCGTGGGTCGTCTGGCGCTGGAGCAACGACTATGTCGGCTGGACGGCATTGGCCCCCGGCAGCAGCTGGAACCCGGACGGCGATCTCGATTACGATCTGAGCTACTACGAGAATCCGGCGTATGTGTTCGCCTGGTGTTTCGTGCCGCCCCTCTACCTGACGACCCCCGGTCTTTACCGGCATCTTGCCCCGCGCCAGCGGCGCAGCTTTATCCTGCGGCATACCCGGCATGTGCGCGGCTATCACAGGCGCGACCGGCACGTGGTCAATAGCGGCATCGATGTCCACCGCTTCGAGCTTCTGACCGGTGAGCCTGTCAAGCGTGCCAAGCTCAAGGGCGTCGACAATCTGCGCGAGCTGCGCGCTCCTCGCGACCGCAGCAGTACCGACGTGCAGGTGTTCATGCCCCGCATCATCTCCCGGCCGGACGGCGCGAAACGCCCGCCCCACCTCAAAGCGCGCCCGGAACACAAAGGCAGCAGCCCATCGGTGACAGGGTTCCCGAAAGGCAAATCAAGCGAGCCGCCAAGCACCAAACCGGCACCTTCACCGCGGATCATCTCGCCGCAACCCGGCGACCACAAGGAACCCTCCAGACGGACGACGACAACGCCGCCGACGAAGGACACCGGACCGGCGCCCGACTTGCCGAGGCAGCGCCTCAAGCAAAGGACGGCTCCCCCATCCACGGATGGCAAGGCGGCACCGGCCGATGTGCCAAGGCAACAGTTCCAGCGGATCACCCCGCCATCGACGGGCACACCGCGCGTGGAGCCGCGCAGGTTCACCCAGCCGCCGCCGCGTGCCCCCTCCACCAGCCACAGCCCCAGCGCGCGCCCGTCAGGGCCGCCCCCCGCACGCACCCAGCACTCGACAGACAAGCCCACCAGGAAAGACTTCAAAAAGGAAGACACCAGGTAACCAGAGCAGGATCGCTTCGGATGGAATTGCCGTGCCTCGATGGCGACGTTTCGGCCGAAGCGTGAATCCTGCTCTTTTCAATATGTTGAGAGCAAGATTCACGTTCCATGATCGAAGCAAAGCGCTTCGATCAGAAACGATCTTGCTCCAGGCGACGGCGGCACGCCTCCAGGCTGCCGCCGCGCATGGGGAGAGCCGCGCCTTGGCCGTTGCGCGCGAGGTCGCCGGCCAGTATCAGCCTGCCATGGCGCAACCCAAGCAAAAGCCCCGCAGCGACGACCTGGCCGACCTGTCGCGACTGGTGGCGCGCATGCGCGCGGGCGAACGGCGCGCCATCTCGCGCGCGGTGACGGAGCTGGAGCGCCTGTCGAAGACCGCGCCGCGGCTGCTCGAGGTCATGCAGCCACATCTCGGGGCAGCGGTCGTCGTGGGTTTCACCGGTCCGCCGGGAGCGGGCAAGTCGACCCTCGTCAACGCCTATACGCAGCATCTTCGGCAACAGGGCAAGTCGATCGGCATCATCGCCGTCGATCCGTCGAGCCCGGTGTCGGGCGGCGCCATTCTCGGCGACCGCATCCGCATGACGGCCACGTTGGCGGACGACGGCGTGTTCATGCGCTCGCTGGCAAGTCGGGGGCATCTCGGCGGCCTCTCCCCGGCCGCCGTGCGCATCATCGATGCGCTGGACGCGGCGGGGAAGGACATCATCCTGATCGAGACGGTCGGCACCGGCCAGAGCGAGATCGACGTGGCCGAGGTGGCCGACGTGCGCGTGCTCGTAACAGCGCCCGGCCTCGGCGATGACATCCAGGCCATGAAGGCGGGGCTGCTCGAGATCGCCGACATCCTGGTCGTCAACAAGGCCGACCGCGAAGGAGCCGAACGCACCATGCAGCAGCTCAAGGGCGCACTGGCGCTCCGCGCTCATGACCGCGCGACGGTGCCCGTGCTGCGCACGACGGCCACGACCGGTGAGGGCATTACGCCGCTCGCCGAGGCCATCGACCAGCTTGCCACGGTGCGCATGGCGGGCGACCCACGCGACCGCCGCCGCCGCCGCGCACGCTATCTCATCGCGCGTGCCGCTGCCGACCTGATCGCCGAGCGGGTCAAGGCCGACGCCCACGGCGGCCTCGACAAGCTCGCCGATGCGGTGCTGACCGGACGGATGTCGCCACAGGACGCCGCCCAGAAGATCATCGAAGGGTGACTCAAATGCCGCTGAACCAGTTGAAGCCGCGGTCCTCCCAATAGCCGCCGCGCCACTCGTTGGTGACCTCCATCGCGGTGATCCACTTCGGATTCTTGAACCCCAGCTTCACCGCCATGCGCAGGCGCAACGGAAAGCCGAAGGGGTCGGCGATCGGCTCGCCCGCATACTTGGTCGCCAGCAGCGTTTGCGGGTGCAGGGCCGACGGCGTGTCGATGCTGCCGTAGTACTCGTCCGCACAGCGGAACGCGACGTATTTGGCAGTGAGATCGGCACCGATCCGCTCCAGGAACATGCGCAGGTTCGGACCGGACCACTGGCCGATGTAGTCCCAGCCTTCGACGCACACGTGCCGGACGATGATCTCCTGCTCGGGCAGGTCATAGATCTGCTGCAGCGTCCACGGCCGCTTGTCCTTGATGCGTCCCGCGAGCTCCAGCTTCCAGGTGCTCCGGTCCACCGGCGTCAGGTCCGAGACGCCGAAATAGGCGTTGAAGCGCGGCGGCTTCACGACCTTGTCCGGCGAGAACGTAGGCGCCAGGTGATTGGGCCTGAACATCAGCGCCTGCGCGCGATCGTTCCAGGACGATATTGCTCTCAGGAAGCCCTGCACGGATTCGCGGTTGGTGACGTCGCAACCCGTCAGCATCGTCAGCGCGCCCAGGCTCAGGCTTCCGCGCAGGATCTTGCGCCGGTCGATCGCCTGGATCAGCTTCTTGTTCTCCTCCAGCACGCTCTGGTCGATCGCGCGCCTGGGCCTGAAGGGCGAGGTCGAAGGCGGCCGTACGGTCATGCCTGTTCTCCGCTTCAGGAGGAAAGCTGTGTGGGGCGGCTCGCTTCCGGCCCGCCCGCGGCCACTCCATCGGGTGCCACCGCCGGTCCGCCGGTGAACATCGCGACCAAAGTCTTGGGCACGATCAGCGCCAGCGCGACATGCACGAGGACAAATCCGACGATGGCGGCCATGCCGAGGAAGTGCACGATGCGCGCGCCCTGGAAGCTGTAAAAGAGATACGCCAGCTCGGAGAACTGGACGGGCTTCCACACCACCAGCCCCGAAAGCACCTGAAGGATGATTACCAGAATGATGCCGACATAGAGCACGCGTTGCACGCCGTTGTAGCGGGTGAGGTCGTCGTGGGCGAGCTTGAAGGTCAGCGCCGCACGTACGTCGGCGATGATCTCGGCAACGCGGATGGGCAGCAGCTTGCGCCGGAAACGGCCGGTGCCGAGCCCGTAGGCGATGTAGCCGATGCCGTTCAGCACCAGCACCCACATGGCGAAGAAGTGCCACTGCAGCGCGCCCTCGGGCCCGCCGCCCAGCGTGATCCATTCCGGAAAGTGCAGCCAGCCGAAGATCACCTCGTCGTTGTAGATCTGCCAGCCGCTCATGATCATGGCGATCATGGCGATCGCGTTGATCCAGTGCATGATGCGCAGCGGCAGCGGGTGCAACGGCCGCAACTCCCGCCCATTTGACTTGACGTCCGTCTCCGTCATCAGACTATCTCTCGCCTCGAAGAGCAGGTTGCGGCGCCCGCACGGAGCAGGCTACGGACGCGCGCAAGGGAACGCAACTTACGACTGCACACATTGCTGTGTGATTGCGGTGAGCGAGGAGATGGCTGATGTTCCACTGTGCAATCGCTGCCGCGCTGGCTGGCGCGCTCCTCGCACATCCTGTGCCCGCAGCGGGTACCCAGCGCTACGATCGCGCGCCCGCGCTGATCCTCGTCACCGGACCGCCCCCTGCTCCAAAGAAGAGCTTCGATGAGCTCACGCCGGAAGAGAAGATGCAGCGGCGCTTTCCGCAGCCGATCAAGGTCGGCGACCTGGTCGGATTGCCCCTGCTCGACGACGACGATCGCACCCTTGGCCGCGTCAAGAGCGTGGTCAGGACGGCGGACGGCAAGATCAAGCTGATCGTGTCCTACGGCGGCTTTCTGGGTTTCGGTCAGCGACCGGTCGCGGTGCCGATCGAGGTCGTAGCGATCGCGGCCCGCCAGCTGGCGGCGCTCGACATGACGCGGGCCCAGCTCGATGCCGCGCCGACGTGGGACAATGCCCAGGGCAAGCCCATTCCTCCGAGCGACATGATCCGCATCGCGCTCTACAGACGTTGACGCCTCAGACCGCCGTGGCGCCGGCGCGCATCAATTTGTAGACGATGGAATCGATCAGCGCCTCGAACGAGGCATCGACGATGTTGGGCGACACGCCGACCGTGAACCAGCGCTCCCCCGTCGCCTTGTCCCGGCTCTCCACCAGCACGCGCGTGACGGCCTCGGTGCCGCCGGTGAGGATGCGCACCTTGTAGTCCACCAGCTCGACATCTTGAATATAGACCTGGTAGCGGCCGAGATCCTTGCGCAGCGCCTGGTCCAGCGCATTGACCGGGCCGTTGCCCACCGCCACTGACCACACCGGCTCATCGCCACCGCTGACAAACACCTTCACCGTCGCTTCCGAGACGGTGACCAGCTTGCCCAGCGCATTGTGCCGCTTCTCGACCATGACGCGGAAGCTGTCGACGGTGAAGAACTCCGGCACCTCGCCCAGCAGCCGCCGCGCCAGCAGCTCGAAGGAGGCATCCGCCCCCTCGTAGGCGTAGCCGATCGCCTCGCGGGTCTTCACCTCGTCGAGCAGCTCGGAGATGCGGCTGTCGTCCTTGCCGACCGGAATACCCAGGCGCTCCAGCTCGTGCAGCAGATTAGATTTGCCCGCCTGGTCGGAGACCAGCACGCGGCGCCGGTTGCCGACGCTCTCCGGCGCCACGTGCTCATAGGTCTGGGGCTCCTTGAGGATGGCGGAAGCGTGGATCCCGGCCTTGGTGGCGAACGCGGCCTCCCCGACATAGGGCGCCTGCCGGTTGGGTGCGCGGTTCAGGATCTCGTCGAGCAGGCGGCTCGCGTGCGTGAGCTTCTTGAGGCGCTCCGGCGTCACCTTCGTCTCGAAGCGGTCGGCGAACTCCTTCTTCAGCAGGAGCGTGGGAATGAGAGAGACGAGGTTGGCGTTGCCACAGCGCTCGCCGAGCCCATTGAGCGCTCCCTGGATCTGCCGCGCACCGGCGCGCACGGCGGCCAGCGTATTGGCGACCGCATTCTCGGTGTCGTTGTGGGTGTGGATGCCCAGATGCGTGCCGGGCACGTGGCGGGTCACATCCGAGACGATCTCGGCGACCTCGTGCGGCAGCGTGCCGCCGTTGGTGTCGCACAGCACGACCCAGCGCGCTCCGGCCTTGTAGGCGGTGGTGGCCACGGCCAGCGCATAGTCGCGGTTGCCCTTGTAGCCGTCGAAGAAGTGCTCGCAATCGAGCATTGCTTCCTTGCCCGCGCCGCCTTGGGCCTGGCGACCGGCCTTCACGAGCGCCTCGATCGACTGGGCGATGCCCTCCAGGTTCTCCTCGTTGGAGATGCCGAGCGCCACGCGCACGTGGTAGTCCCAGGCCTTCGCCACCAGGCACACCGCGCCGGCCTTGGCCTGCAGCGTCGCCTGAAAGCCCGGATCGTTGGAGATCGAGCGGCCCGCGCGCTTGGTCATGCCGAAGGCGGTGAAGGTGGCGTTGGCGAGCCCCAGGTCGGCGGCGAAGAATTCCGTGTCGGTAACGTTGGCGCCGGGATAGCCGCCCTCGATGTAGTCGAGCCCCAACCCGTCGAGCGTCTTGGCGATCAGCCGCTTGTCCTCGAGCGAGAAGTCGACGCCGGTCGTCTGCGCCCCGTCGCGCAGTGTCGTGTCGAACAGATAGAGCCGCTCGCGGGTCGTCACGGCGCGTGGTCCCTCGGCAACGGCCAGTGAAGCGTATCGTGGTCGGGG
Organism: uncultured Alphaproteobacteria bacterium; assembly: GCA_963797005.1. Taxonomy (GTDB): domain Bacteria; phylum Pseudomonadota; class Alphaproteobacteria; order Rhizobiales; family Hyphomicrobiaceae; genus AWTP1-13. The sequence continues at coordinate 36,163 of CAWCOF010000002.1, read as the reverse complement.
TGCTGGTAGGACACGATCGAAGCGTAGAAACCCGCAACCTTGGCTGTCTCGGCCTCGGTCCGCGTCGGCAGTGCTGCCAGCCGATCGACCCAGGGCAGGCGGCTCTCGACTGCCAGCTGGATCACGGGGGCGATCTCGGCGGCCCGGTCGAAGGCGGCGATGGCGACTTCCGTGCCGCCTTCGTACTCATAGGTCAGCGGCGTGCCGCAGTTGCCGCAGAAGCCCCGCCGCACCTTGTTGGAGCTGGCGAAGTGCGTGGGGGCCCCGCGCGTCCAGGCGAGGTCATGCGCCGTCACCAGCAGGCCACCGATGCTGCCGAACGCCTTCTGGCACATGCGGCAATGGCAGATCGACGGCCGCCCCAGCCTGCCGACCGAGAAGCGCGCCGCGCCGCACTGGCATCCACCCAAGTGGCGCCCCTCTCCGGCATGGGTCATGACGCGGCCAGCCACAAGACAACGCGCAGCGCCAGCGCTGCCGCCACGACCAGCACGACGATCTTCAGAGCGAGATAGTAGTAGCGGTGCCGCCAGAACGGCGGACGCACCTGCGGGTCGCTCATATTCTTCGGATCGGTCATGGTCGCCCTCGCGCTGTCATCGTTTCGGCCCTTCCGAGCAATTGACAGACACTGGCGAGGAGGTGATCCATATCGCCGACGATGCGGCGGGCGATCGCCTCGTCCGCTTGGGTCTCTCCGTAGTCGGCCGCGTGCCGGCTGCTCATCTGCCTGCTCAGGAAGGTCCGGCCATGATCGGCCGGGAAGCCGCGCTCGTCCACGAGGTGCTTCTGAAACCGCACGAAGATGGTACCGTGCCTCTTGGATTGCGCGAGGCTGGCGCGCACCGAGGCCAAAGCCGCGCGCGCCGCCCCGAACACGGCATAGTAGGCTCGGTTGATGGCGCCGTCCGTGTCTCCGCGCTCGCAGAGCAGCCTTGCTGACTGCGCTGCGACCTGCGCCTTCGCCCACAGATTGCGCATGCGCGCACCGGGCGCGGCGCGCGGGCAGGAATTGCGCTTTCTTGGACCCGCGCTGGGCCGAGCGCCATCGACGGTCATCGCTTCACCTCCGTCGCGCCGGAGGCGCGCGCTTCCGTCGTGGCGAAGGCGCGCCCTTCCCACGGCGTCACGATTTCATCGGTAGCAGCGTGCTTCGCGTCGGCGCACATATCACGCGCGGTTGTCATGGTCGGGCTTGTCCCGACCATCCATCCATCCACGAGCGCCGGCGCACGCCGTAAGCTGGATCCTCGGGACAAGCCCGAGGATGACATGCGGGGGCGAGGGATGTGCCAACTGAAACGCTTCACCGCCTCACCTCCGTCGCACCGGAGGCGCGCACTTCCGTCGTGCCGAAGGCGCGCGTTGTCGTCGTGACGAAGGCACGCACTTGCCGCGTCGGTACGATCTCGCCGGAGGCACCGCACTTCACGTGGATGCACATGTCACGCGCGATTGTCATGGTCGGGCTTGTCCCGACCATCCATCCATCCACGAGCGTCTGCGCACGCCGTAAGCTGGATCCTCGGGACAAGCCCGAGGATGACACGTGGGCGCGAGGGATGCGCCAAGTGAAACGCTTCACCGCTTCACCTCCGTCGCACCGGAGGCGCGCACTTCCCACGTCGTGGTGATCTCGCCCGTGGCGGGGTCTCTGACCTCCTTCAAATGGATGCCCATGGCGGACAGCTCGTCGCGAATGCGGTCCGCCTCCTTGAAGTCCTTCGCCTTGCGCGCGGCGTGGCGGGCGGCGATCAATTCTTCGATCGCGCCCTTGTCTAACTCTGCTGCTTTGCTCAGTGGTTCAAGCTCGAAGAAGCCCTCTTTCATGTCTCTTGGTGCAACGCCGATCTCACGCAGTTCACGAGTTGCCCGTTCCACTACATCCGTTCGCGAATTTGCAGCACCGGCGCGCAACCTAAGTAGCGCAGGAAACGCGGCGAATAGCAGCTGAGGTAGGACCGAACCCGTCGCATGTTCGGCTTCAAGCGAACCAACTCGTTCGGGATCGATGAGCCCCAGAAACTCACAATTCTGAAAGAACTCTTTCCCGAGACCGTCTGCTGCACTGCGGTCTGAAAATTGTTTCCTCAGTATCGCAATTGCCTTCGGAGTGTTTACGTTGTCGCTCAGTGCATCGACCAACTCTCTGGAAGGCGTTGGAGGTATCCGTCTGTACTTTCGATCTTGATAATCGTGATGTGCCTCTGAACCTGAGTACAGTCCCGCCCACAATCCCAACTCCGTGCGGGAGCGCTCGAGCTTGTCCACCGTCCAATCAATCGGTTGATTGTAGTGCGTCTGCAGCATGGTGTAACGGACGACGCTACCTGTCCATTCACCCAGCAGCTCATGGATCGTGACGAAGTTGCCGAGCGACTTCGACATCTTCTCGCCCTCGACCTGCAGGAAGCCGTTGTGCATCCAGTAGTTCGCCATCGCGGCCGTGCGATGCCCGCAGCGCGATTGCGCAATCTCGTTCTCGTGGTGGGGGAAGACGAGATCGATGCCACCGCCGTGAATGTCGAACACGTGCGGGTGCGCCAGACCCAGCGCCGACAGCCGCCCCTCCGCCTCGCGCCACAGCCACTTGTCCGCCATCGCCGAGCACTCGATGTGCCAGCCGGGCCGACCCTTCACGGCGATGCCCGCCGGCGAATCCCACCCCGGCTCGCCGGGCTTGGACGGCTTCCACAGCACGAAGTCCATGGGGCCCTTCTTGTAGGGCGCCACGTCGACCCGGGCGCCGGCCTCCATCTCCTCCAGCGAGCGGTTGGCGAGCCGGCCATAGTCGCGCATCGACGACACGTCGAACAGCACATGCCCCTCCGCCACGTAGGCGTGCCTGTTGGCGACGAGTGAATCGATCAGCGCGCGCATCTCGGCGATGTGCTCGGTCGCCCGCGGCTCCACCGTCGGCGGCAGCACGCCCAGCGCGGCGATATCCGCTTGGAATTGCCGCTCGGTCTTGCTCGTGACCTTGCGGATCGCCTCGTTCAAAGGAAGTTGTGGATATTCCTCAGCCGCCCGCGCATTGATCTTGTCGTCAACGTCGGTGATGTTGCGGGCGTAGGTGACGTGCTCGGCCCCGTAGAGGTACCGCAGCAGCCGGAACAGCACGTCGAAGACGATGACGGGGCGCGCGTTGCCGATGTGGGCGTAGTCGTAGACCGTCGGCCCGCACACGTACATGCGCACGTTTTCCGGGTCGATCGGCCGGAATTCCTCCTTCCGGCGCGTCAGCGTGTTGTAGAGCGTGAGCGTCACGGGTCCCCTCGCCGCTGGCGGGGCGTTTCTCTGTCACGGGAGGGGCAAAGAAGCGGCCGCGCGCCAGCTCAGTGGCTAGCTCGTTGCAATAATGCCGCACAGCAGGTTTACGGCGCGTATCCGCGTCTTCGTCATGGCGCCTTATCGGCGGTTTCCCGAGCCTGGTCAAGTCGATGCGCGGGCGCTGGAGCTAGGTTCCGTACGTTGACCCACCGTCACAACAACCGCATAATTCCAAAGGAACAATCCGAGCATAGCGGCACCAGCAGCCGAGACGGGGTCTCAGGTTGTCGACGGCAATGAACAGCAAAATGTCGCGAGGCGCCCGGGCGTTGGTGCTCGCCGGCTGCGCCGTGGCCGCGCTCTCCGTGCCGTTCGCCGACGCGCTGGCTCAGGGCTGGGGTTGGTGGCCCTGGTCGCAACAGCAGCAGCGCCCCGCGCCGCAGGAGCCGGTCTATCGGCCGCCCTCGGGCCAGTATCCGCCAGGCCAGTATCCGCCAGGCCAGTATCCGCCGGGCCAGCATCCGCCCCCCGGCCAAATGCCGGGATACGGCCAGCAATTCGGCAACCGCATGAGCAATCTCTGTCTCCAGCTCGAGCAGCGGCTGGTGGGCGAGGCGCAAGGCGCCAACCAGGGCCGCGAATTGCTGCCCCGCATCGAAAGCGAGATGCGGCAGACCGAGCGCACCTATCGGGTGGCCCAGGCCCAGATCGAGCGATACGACTGCTGGGACCAGTTCCTGTTCTCCAAGACGCTCAGGCGCACATCGCGCTGCATCAACCTCAATGCCCAGGTGGAGACTGCGCGCCAGAAGCTCGCTGACCTCGATGCGCAGCGTCGCCAGATCATGGGCTCGCGCGACCGCTCCTATCAGGACGACATCATCCGGGAGTTGGCGCGCAACGGCTGCGGCCAGCAATACGTGCAGGAGGCGCGCCGCAGGGACGCCGCGCGCAACCCGTTCGCGATGCTCTTCGGCGGCGAGGAGAGCGATGCGCCGAAGGGCCCGGCCAATCAGTTCGGCAACCTGCCCTTCGCCACCTATCGCACACTGTGCGTGCGGCTGTGCGACGGCTACTATTTCCCGGTCAGCTTCTCCACGCTGCCCAACCACTTCCAGCGCGACTCCGAGCAGTGCCAGTCGCAATGCGCCGCGCCTGCCGAGCTCTTCTATCACCAAAACCCCGGCGGGGCCGTCGACCAGATGGTGTCGGCCGCCGACCAGCAGCCCTATACGAGCCTGAAGTCGGCCTGGCGCTACCGCAAGGAATACGTGCAGGGCTGCTCGTGCAAGGCCGCCGAGTATCATCCCGAGCAGCTCGAGGAGAAGAAGGCGCAAGCGCCGGCAACGAGGTCCTCCAGCGCGACAGCGCGTCTCAATCCCCGCTAGGAAAAATAGCGACGAAGGCGCAGACTAGGCCGGACCATCGACCGGCAGCCAGTGTAAGGCTCCGGTCAAATGCAACGAGTGCCGCGTATGATGCCCAGTTCCGTCACGGCCCCTTCCGATCTCCTCAGTCACAAGCTGCAAGTCCGGCCTATCGGCCTCGACGACTTCTCCGAGCTTCGCTACCTGCACGCCCGCGCGCTCAGCGCGCAGACGGTCGATGTGCTGACCGACGAGGAGGTGGCGGCGTTCGAGGCGCTGGTCTACTCGCCGGCCTACACGGACATGCTGATGCAGGAAGAGGTGTTTGGTGCCTGGCTCGAGGACGAGCTGGTCGGCACCGTCTCCTGGCACCCGATTGGCGACGACGGCCAGAGCGCCGGCATCGGGCCCGTCTTCGTCCACTACGCAAGGCTCGGCATCGGCCGCCGCCTGCTGGCCGAGGCCGAGGCGCGCGCACGGCAATCGGGCTTCGACAAGTTCGCCGGCTGGGCCACTGCCAACGCGGTGCCGTTCTTCGAGCGGTTCGGCTACAAGATCGTCTCGCGCGGCGTGAAGACGCTCTCGCCCGGCTGCGCCCTCCCCGTCGCCTTCCTGCGCAAGGAAGTGTTTCCGGCCTGACGGCCTCTCTATCCTCTTGTGCCGGCGGAGATACGAGGCAACTCCCGCGTCGCCCTAACTGGCGGTGAGCCGCTTTCCGGTGCGGAACCTGCCCTTCAGCCGGCGCAATCGATTGAGCGTGTCAAAGGACAGGCGGCCCACAATATAATGCCGCACCTGGAGCACAACAGCGGTTGGCAGGTTGAGCAGATACCAGCGTGGCCGGCAAAGCGCGCGCAAGACACGCCGCTGCGACGCGACCGACATATGGATCACAACGCCCTCGTCCGTCTTGTAGGTATAGCCCAGCGCATCATCGTAGACGCCGTTCGCCAGCTCGACCTTGACACCCGGCGCCGCCGACGCAAAGGCACGCACGCGCGATACCGGCGTCTCGGGGGTCGCGCCGTCATTGCGATCGTTGCCCCGCGGCGATGCGTAGATGACTGTCATGACGCCAAATGTAGCGCGCACGCCGGCCGCCACAACACCCCGCGCCATCCGCCCACAGAAATCACAGTAATCTATCCAACGTTCGCCGTGCTTCAGCCGGCTCGATCGGAGGAAGGTCTCATGATCGCCTGGCCACGTGAACGGCACAAACCTCGCGCGGGAAGACACGGTGCGCATTGCGCGCATCTGAGACAACGTTACCTGAAATCCAGGCCGCCCCGCTCGCGTTCCTTGAGCTCCCACCAGCCCCGGCTGCCAACGGGATGGGCGTTCGAATCCATCTCGTAGTACTCGCCGTTGTCGTAGGCTCTGGCATTCTTCAACTGGCGGCGCGTGGCGCTGGGATACTTGGCAGCGTAGCTGTCATACTGCTCGTGGTGCTTCTTGCTGTTCTTGGCGCTGACAGGGCCGGCTGCGGCTACCATAAGTGCGGCTGACACAACGCCGATGATGATCCTCTTCATGGCAGCTCTCCACTCGTGGGGTATTTTTCACTTGGTGCATGGAGCCCCATTTTGCAAGTGCTTACGTGCCGGTCACGAGATCAAGGCAATTCCATCCGCAGCGATCCGGCTCTAACGCGACCGACCCTTCGCGATCCTCTCGAGAATGACTTGAGCACCAAACGCAATTGCAATCCAAAGAGCGACCACCCCTGCCAGCACCGCCAAATGGACGACGCTTGGTTCCCTCAACAGCCGTAACGTCTGCTCAGTAGCCAACGACAACAAGATCACAGGGACCATGATGCCGATCGCAGTCCCGAAAAAGTAGTCCAAGAAGCGAATGTCGCTCGCGCCGGCAGCCACGCTGAACAGCGCGAAAGGCGATCCCGGGATCGCCCGCACGACGGCTACGGCCATCAATCCCCGGCGCATCATGGCAATCCGCGTGGAGCTGAAGCGGGGGCCCAGCATCTTCTGCACCACCTCGCGACCGAGCCAGGCGCCGATCCCGTAGTTGAGCGCCGCGCTCACCAGCAGGCCGGCGCTCGAATAGACAAATCCCAAAAGAGGGCCAAAGACGGCCGCGCATGCCACCATCAACAACGACACCGGAAAGATGACGAGCCCGGCGCCCAGGAAGCATCCAAGCACAATGGCAAACCGCCACGGGCTGGCTGAGATCGCCGTCATGACCCCGGCGAGCGCTTCGGGATTGGCGAAGCCTGAGAGAGGCGTAAAGCCCCAGATGACCGCCAACAGCACGAGCACAAGCGCGGCGGTCGCAATTTTCGTGATCGTCCCACCCGGCATGCCGGGACGCTAGCATACCGCCGCGCCTCTCGCTTGCAGCAGCATAGATGGTTGACGTCATCTTCCAGGTCCAGCCGGCCAACGGTCGCAAGGAAGTCTGCAGATCCATGCTAATCGTCCAAGTCCGGCAAGCGCCGGCAGACACGAATTCTCGGAGGAACGCTGGCATGAACAGTTTGGATGGAAAGGTCGCATTGCTCTCGGGTGCGGCGCGCGGCATCGGCGCCGAGACGGCACGCATGATGGCGGCGGCGGGGGCCTCGGTCGTGCTCGGCGACGTGCTGGTCGATCGCGCGCGCGAAACCGCAAAGGAAATCACCGGCGCGGGCGGCAACGCGCTGGCGCTGGCCCTTGATGTGACCACGGAGGCGTCGTGGACGGCCGCCGTCGCCACGGCAACCAAGCAGTTCGGCAAGCTCGACATTCTTGTGAACAATGCCGGCATTTTCCTCGGCAAGGATCTGATGGACGCGACCATCGAGGATTGGAGCCGCCTCGTCGCGATCAACATGACGGGCGTCTGGCTCGGCACGAAGCTGTGCGCGCCCGCGCTCGCCGAGAGCGGCAAGTCCAGCCGGCACGGCTCGGCGATCGTGAACCTTGCGTCCATCGCGGGCATCGTCGGCTCGCAGCTCGACCCGCTCTACTCCATGACCAAGGGTGGCGTGACGTTGTTCACCAAGTCGACGGCCCTCTCCTTCGGCCGCAAGGGCTGGAAGATCCGCGTCAACTCGATCCATCCGGGCGTGATAGAGACCGACATGGGGGCACAGACATTCCTGTCGCGGGCCCGGCAAGCCGGCAGCAACGACGTCGAGGGTGCCCGAAGCGTGGCGGTGAAGCAGCATCCAATCGGGCGCCTCGGCGTCGCTGAGGACATCGCGCTTGGCATCGTCTTTCTGGCGTCCGACGACGCGGGCTTCATGACCGGATCTGGAATGGTGGTCGACGGCGGCCTGACCGCGCAATAAGCGTGGAAAACCCCGCCCCGACCGCTGACCGAACCGGGCAAGCCTAGCCCAGCACGTCCTTGTTGATGACGTTGTCGCGGATCGGCGCCCCGTCGAGCACGCTCAGGATATTGCGGGCGGTCTGCGCGCTCATGCGATCGAGCGATTCCCGCGTCACGCCGGCCATGTGCGGGGCAATGACGACATTGGGCAGCGCCAGCAGCGGGTTGTCGGTCGGCGTCGGCTCCTTGTCGAACACGTCGAGCCCGGCGCCGGCGATTTTTCCCGAGGCCAGCGCCGCATGCAGCGCCGGCTCGTCGATGATGCCGCCGCGCGCGGTGTTGATGAGGTAGGCCGTCGGCTTCATGCGCGCCAGCCGGGCGGCGTTGAACATGGCCACCGTCTCCGGCGTCTTGGGGCAGTGGATCGAGACAAAATCCGCGCGCGGCAGCGCCTCGTCGAGATCGGCGACCGGCTCGCAGCCCGCAGCCTTCACGGCGGCGGCCGCAACGTAAGGGTCATACACCAGCACGGTCATTTCCATGGCCTGGCAAGCGCTTGGCGCTGCGTGTGCCGATGCGCCCGAAGCCCACGATCAGCACCGTCTTCTGGTAGAGATCGAACGGCACGGCGCCCAGCCGCTTGGCCCAGCGACCGTCCTTGACCATGCCGTGCAGCTCCGCCCCGCGCTTGGCCAGCGCCAGCATCATGAACATCGCCTGCTCCGCGACCGAGGGCGAGTTGGCGGTGCCCGCCACCATCAGCGGCACCTTGCGCGCGGTCAGCGCCGGCACGTCGACGGCGTCGTAGCCCACACCGATGCGCGCCACCACCTGCATCTCCCTGGCCGCCTCGAGCTCCGGCTCGCTGAAGCGCGTCACCCCCAGCGCCACGGCATTGACCGGCGCGTGGCTCTTCAGCATCGCCTGGAAGTCGGGCGACGTGATCATGTTGGGAAAGCCCACCGCCTCGATGTCGCCGCGCTCGCGGATCAGGGCCCAGCCCGCCTGCGACATCAACTCCGTCAGCAGCACCTTCTTCTTGTTCGTCGCCATCGTCATCCCCCGGGATCGGTCCAAACACGCGACACTAGCGCCGTTCCGACTTGGATCGAACCGCAATCAGCGGTCACGACCCAGTGCTGAGCTTGTCGAAGCACGCCATTGTCAAACTCATTCGCCCTTCGACAAGCTCAGGGCTGAGGGCTCATGCCTCCATGAAAACCGGAACGACATTAGAGCAGGATCGCTTCAGATGGAACGATCCTGTCCCAGGGGCAGCCGCGCAGCTGAAGCAGAAACCTCTCTACGCGCTGACAAAGTGTTCAAGTCAGTCTTTCTCACCGCACGGTCGCGGGTTCAAATGGAGCGCCGGCAACCGCCGCTCCCGTCTCCAGCCGGCCGTCGCGCAGGCTGAAGATATGGTCGAACCGGTCCAGAATCATCTCATCATGCGTGACGACGATGACGGCGGCGTTCTGCTCGACCGCGATCCGCCGCAGCAGGTCCATGACGATGCGGGCACGCGCGGAATCGAGCGGCGCCGTCGGTTCGTCGGCGAGAATGATGCGCGGGTGGTTGGCGAGCGCGCGGGCGATCGCCACCCGCTGGGCTTCGCCGCCGGAGAGCTGCGCCGGCATCGCGTGTTTGCGGTGTCCGACATCGAGATATTCGAGCAGATCGACGGCGCGCGTGTGCGCGGCTGCGGAAGCGTAGCCCGCAAGATTGAGCACCACCGCGACATTGTCGGTGCCGTCGAGAAACGGCAGCAAATTGGGGTACTGGAAAATAAACCCGACCTTGTCGAGCCGCAGCCGCCGCAGATCCGCGCGCAGCCAGCGCGCGTCATAGACCACCTCGCTATCGAGCGTAACGCGGCCGCTGCTCGGCTCGAGAATGCACGCGATGCAGTTGAGCAGCGTGGTCTTGCCCGAACCGCTCGGACCCATGAGCCCGACGACCTGGCCGGGAAAGACTTCCATGTCGATGTCGATCAGGGCGTCGACCCGCGCACTGCCCTCGCCGAAATGCTTGGACAGGTGCTCGACGCGCACGACCGGTGTTTTGTCGGTCATGGTGTCATCCTGCCGCTGACAGCGCTTCCGCCGGATCGACCTTGAGCGCCAGCCGAATGCCCAGGGTGCTGGCGGCCAGGCAGATGCCAATGGTGATGGCGAAAACGATGGCGACGCTCATTGGATCGAGCACCAGCCGCCGCGGAAAGTAGGGCTGGAACACGAGCACGAGCGCAAGGCCGGCAAAATAGCCGAATATGCCCATCGACAACGCCTGCTGGACGATAAGGCCGATGATCGTGCGATCCGGCGCGCCGACGAATTTGAGCGTCGCGATCGAGCGCACCTTGTCCATGGTGAGCGTATAGACGATCAAGGCGATGATGACCGCCGAAACGATGATCAGCAGCACCATGATCAACCGCTGCTGGTTGCGCGCCTTCTCGATGACGAACTTGCTCAGCAGGGTTTCCTGCTGGTCTTGCGTGAGCGTGGTGAGATGCTTCCAGCGCGAGAGCGCGGCCGCGACTTCCTCGATCGGAACATTGGGCGACACCTTGGCGATGACGGCGTTGATCTGGTCGTTGGATTGCAAACCGCCCCCGCGGGCCGATTCGCGTCGCGCTGCCGGCGGCGCCAGCTCGAACTGCAAGCCTTGCGCGTCGCGCAAGGTGATGTAGCCGACCGGATCGCCGGACGAGGTCACCTCTTTACTCATCAGGCCGACGATCGTGAACCTGTGCCCGTGCGTGCCCAGCGGCACTTCCTGGCCGAGCTCGAGACCGGCGGAGCGGTCGACAATCATCTCATAGTGGCCGCGCAGGATTTCGCGCCCGGCCGCCAGTTTGCGGGGCCCGCCGGGCCGCCCCGGCTCGAAGCCGATCAGGAACAGGCGCAGCGGCTTGCCATTGAGCTTGGTCTGCACCGATTGATAGGTCACCGAGCCGGCGCGGGCGACGCCGTACACGCGGCTGACGAGTTCCCTGGTGTCGCCGGGGATGCGCGAGGATTCCGCGAACGGGCCGTTGGTGCCGGCCTCGACCACCCACAGATCGGCATTGGCGGCGCGTGCCTGCCTGAGCGCGTCGTCGATCAGCCCGCCATAGACGCCGGTGATGACGATCACGATGCCGAGCAGCAGGCTCAATCCGAAATTGGTCAGCACGAAGCGCAGCAGATTGTGCTTGATATCCCGGTACGCCAAATTCATCGCTTTGGTTCGCTGGTGATCGTGGCCGCCCGCCCGACCCGCAGTCCACTGCGCAGTTGCGTAACCACCGAGGCCTTCTCCGATACGCCGCCGCTGATTTCATAGCGGCCGTCGAGCAGCCGGTGGCCGAGCGTCACCTCGCGTTGCCGCAGACGCCCATCCTCTACGGTCCAGACCGTCCCGTGGCTCTTGCCGAGCCCGATGATTGCAGCCTCCGCCACCAGCATGGCCTGCGGCAGCCGTACCGTCGTGATGTGGACCTCCGCCTGCTCGCCGAGATTGGCATTGGCCGGTATCGCGTCGAAGGCAACCTGGATCCGGCGCTCCTCATTGACGCGGTCGCTCTCCGGCTCGATGCGGCTGACCCGCCCCTCCAGGCGCACGCTCGGATGCGAGCGCAGCACGATCTCGGCCGGCTCGCCGACCTTGATCTCGCCGGCCTTGCTCTCGTCGACATAGGCCAGCACCCAGATCGATTTCGGATCGATCAGCGCGAACACCGGCTGTCCCGCGCCAAGCGCCGACCCGAGCTCTTTCTGCCGCGCCGTCACCATGGCGTCGTAGGGAGCCACGAGGGTATGAAAATCCAACGTGGCGGTCTGCAGTTGCAGTTGCGCCTCGGCGTCGATGATCGCGGCTTTTGCCACGGCGACATCGCTCGAGGCCAGGTTCACATCGGCCAGCGCGGCATCTTGCGCCGCCTTTGCAGTTTCAGCCGCTTCCACCGAGGTGATATTGGTCTGAACCAATTTCTGCCGGCGTTGATTGATGCTCTTGGCATTGGTGAAGTTCGTCTTGGCCTTTTCCACGCTCGCGGTGGCTCTTTGCAGGTTGGCTTCGGCCTGTTTGACCGACGCCTTCGCTCTGGCGACCTGCGCGCGCTGCTCGCGATCGTCGAGACGCGCCAGAACCGTGCCCTTGGCGACCCGGTCGCCGACATCCGCTCGAAGATCGACCAGTATGCCGGCAATCTTGAACCCGACCTGAGAGGTGACCCGCGCCTCGACGGTCCCGAGACCGAAAACCTGAACCACCACGTTGGGCTCGAGTTGCGCCACCCTTACGCTGACAGGACGAAAAAACATCAACCAGGCCACGCCGACCACAACGATCAGCATAAGCGCAATGGCGATCGACAGGTATCGTCTGCGGGTCACGGACTGTCCGCCTTTCTTTGTCCTAGTCTCGATGCGCCGCAGGCGACACGACCACATTGATCTCTATCAACGGTGGTCGATTGGGGCAGTGTCCAGCGGCAGGCGTGCCGAGCCTCAGCCGCACAGCATTGCGTGACGCTTGCTCTTGGCATGCCGCAGCTGCGATTCAATGCTCTGCGGCCCGGTCAAGCCGAATCGCACTTCTTGCTAACGCGATTCCGGCCGCGTACCGCCTGGCCCGCCATGCATCATCGGGCCGGGCATGATCCCGCCCATCATACCACCGTTGTTCCGGATCATGGCGGAGTGGAGAGCCGCCATGCCGCCCTGGACTAGGTCGGTCACTTCCGCGGCGTGTTTCTGCAGCTCGGCCACGGTCGTCGGATCGTTCGAGGTCTGGGCGACGATGATGCCCTTTGCCGTCGTCTCGTAGCTGGTCTTGATCTTGTCCTTATCCCGGAAAATCGCGTGCAGCGCTGGACTTTCGATCGGCAGGCCCGGATCGTCTCCAGCTTTGACCCGGTCGCCCATCTGCGCGACGTGCTTCTTGATCAGCGCCGCGATCTGCGGATCGTCCAACTCCGTGACCGTGCGTATCCCGTCGGGAAGATTTGTCACCGTGCGCTTGATGCGATCGTGATTGGCGAGCAAGGCGTGGATGTCGCCGAGCTGCGCCCTGGTTGCCGAGTCAGGACGCCCGCCAATCATGCCGGGCCTCATCCCCATCATGCCGGGACCCATGCCCATCATCCCCGGGCCCATGCCATGCATCATGCCGTGTCGGAACGGGGGGCCGAAGCCGCCGGGGCCATGCTGCTGGAATTGCGCGAACGCAAAGCCGGCCGCCAGCACGGTGGCGGTCACGATGCCGCCGATCAGCAACAATTTCTTCTTCATCGGTGTCTCCAATGCCTGGGCAACAGACAATCCGTTGCTGAGGGCATTAAGGCCCTTGGACTTCACCAGAGTTTTTCAGGGAAGCGCCAATCTGTGACAAAGTATGTCAAGCGCAGTCCTCTCTGACTGGCAGAAGAGGTCGCAATGCGCTCCTCAACGAGCGGGGATAGTGACGACCGCCGCTTGCGGCACGACGCCGGTCTCGGCAAGCGAAGAGAACATCCTCAGAAACATGAAGACGCGCTTGGAGTTGAGGTCACGGTCGTCGACCCAGAACGAGGAATGACCATAGCGCGCGGCTGCGAATGCGTCGCTTGGTGGCTGCGCGCCAGAGTGTATTCTCAGTAACGGCACGCGATGTACGCCACCCGAGGGGAGCTGCGGGACACGTGTAGCGCGTCCCTCGGCCAAATCCTGGCTTGGCACGTCGACCCCGATGGCAAGCTCGACCATGATTTCCTGAATGGAACGCGTAAGCAGCACGATCTCGTCGGAGCTGCGGCGAAACGACCCCGACACGAGAAGGTATTCTTGCTTTCGTGGGTTGAGCTGGAGGAGCTGCTTGACAAGCTGCACGTCGCGTTCTGCCGCGCCACCAGCTTTGCTGCGGATGGAGATCAAAGTTGTCTGGCGGGCGCCACGCTTCTCCGTGCGCATGCCGATTGCTCCCGCCCGTTGGATGCGGCGGAGAGCTGCGATGACCTCTGCGAACTCGGGACTGCCGGCATGCGCCCGTGGCAGCGACCAGGCAACATTGGAGACGTCGTTGATGGCTCGCGCCGCCATCCGCAGGACGAAATCAGCAGGGTGGCCGGCCTCGATCATCGCGAACACGGTCTGCGGCGGCAGGGGCCGCAAGAGGCCGTTGATGAACCGTTCGCCGGCGAGCGGCACGTAAGAAATGGTGGGGCGATCGGTGTACCGGCCAGCGGCGTGCAGGTTGCGGTAGCTTTGCGCCGATGAAAGAGGGGTTGGATAGAACCTCCAATCGGCTTCCACTCGGGCCTGCAATTCGTGCGAGGCCACGACCGATGCAACATCGACATACATCGGCGTGTCCAGGTAGCGTAGCTTGACGATGTTGAGCAGGGTCTGCTCTTTCCACGAGTCTGCCAGGGCGCCGGCATAGTCGACGCGATCCCGCGGAATTGTGCCTGGACCAATACTGGCGCACCCAGCTATCGGAGCGAGGAGGAGGAGGCCGACGATCAATTGTAAAAGTGTACGCATAGACCCACCCGACATCGGCGAGGCGCCTTGGGCGCGGACGCGGCCTCCTCGCGGCCTCGTAAGCCGAGTGAGGGTGCCGAGACGCTCCAGCGAGCCCTGGCAATGACGACGGGTATGCGAGTAGCTGGCACTGACATGGATCAATAGTCGATACGGGTAGGAGAGCGTGGTGGCAGACGAGCCACAGGGTCATTGGCTGCGGGCAGCGCGGAACTATTTGATCGCGGTCGGTCTCGGCAATCTCCTTTGGGAGGCTGCGCAGTTTCCCCTTTACACCATCTGGTACGAGGGCAGCCGTGGGCACCAGCTGCTTGCGTTGCTGCACGGCACAGTCGGCGATGTATTCATTTCCGCGGCCGCACTCATGGCGAGCCTCGTCATCTTCGGTGACAAGACGTGGCCAGCTCGCGCGTTTTGGCGCGTCGGCGTCCCCATGCTTGTGTTCGGTCTCGGCTACACGGTCTACAGCGAATGGATCAATGTCGAGGTGCGTCATACATGGGCGTACTCGAGATTGATGCCGACGGTGCCGCCACTTGGTACGGGCCTGTCGCCGCTGCTGGAATGGCTCGTTGTTCCGGTTCTCGCGCTGCTGGTGCTTCGGCGCGCGGTCGGCCCCGGTTCAGCCAGGTAAGCCGACTACGAAGCATTTGCCCGACGGAGTGCCAGCAATGACCATGAAGACTTCTCGGCGATCCAGCTGGGTCAGGGGCATCGCCGTTGGGGTCGTGGTGGTCGCGGCGCTGCTGACCGTGCTTTTCGGGTTGCGCACCTATGGCTCTTTTCTGTTGTTGCGCTCGGCCTATGAGACGGGTGCGCCAAGGACCAGTAGCATTCGGCCGTGGATGACATTGACCTACGTCGCCGCAGCGTATCAGACGCCAAATAGTGTACTGGCAGACCACCTTGGACTGCCGCGGGAAACGAACCCGGACACCAGCCTCAGCACTCTGGCGAAGCAGGCAGGGCTCTCAGCCTACGTGTATACCCAACGCGTCCAACGCGTGATCGCACAGATCGCACCTGTTGCCGGGTCCGGTGGCAGCAACGAAACGCCGGGCTGGCTTGGTACGCTCTCCGAGGAAGTGCTCACCGCGCTGCTGCAGTACGGATACCCGGCGTTGGGCCTCACGCTGCTTCTCGGAGCTATCGGCTTGCCGTTGCCGGACGGCATAGCGACGACCCTTGCGGGCTCGTTGGCGGCTCAAGGGCGCATGAACTGGGTTTGGGCTGGCGCCATCACGGTGTCAGCTTCTGTGGCCGGTGACGCCGTAGGCTACGGTCTTGGGCGGTTGCTCAGCAAGGAAGTCCTGGAGCGCCACGGGCATTGGATCGGGTACACGCTGACGCGGCGGGCGCGCGTTCAATCACTGTTCGATCAGTGGGGATCGCTCACCGTATTCATTACCCGCACCTTCATGTCATATCTCAGCTCCGTTGCGAGCTTGCTTGCCGGAATCAGCCACTATCGGCTGCCGAAATTCCTGGCGATCGCCCTCGTAGGGCGGTTGATATGGACCGCCGCCTACCTCGGCCTGGGCTACGGCATCGGAGCCGATTGGGAGGCGGCAAGCAGCTTTCTGACGAACCTGAGCGGGCTCGTCGTATCAGCGGCATTGTTCCTTGGGGCCGGCGTCCTCGCCTCGGCCAGGTGGCGAGACTGGCGGTAGCTGCCGAACCAGTAGTCACTCGCGATGGACGCTGTCCCATCAGGGGCGCCGCTCGAGCAGGCGGCGCGGCCGCAGCCGTCCCATCAGCCCGCGGTAGACCCAACCTTCCTCTCGAGATAGCTGATCGCACCCTTGAGCATGGCCGCGCCCCGCGGGTCTTTTCGACGTCGCTCGCACAGAAGTAGGTTAAGTCGGGATTGGCGCCTTCGGGTTTGATCATGGAGAAGCAGATGCGGATCGCAGTGGCTGGCTTCCAGCACGAGACCAACACCTTTGCTCCGACCGAGGCCGACTATGAGGCCTTTCGGATCGCCAAGGCGTTCCCCCCGCTCGTTCGGGGGCAGGAGATGCTGGACGCCATCCGCGGCAAGAAGTTGCCGAGCGCGGGCGCGCTGAGTGTGCTCGAGGCGGCGGGGGCGGAGGTCGTGCCTATCCTGTGGTGCCTGGCGACGCCCAGCGCTCACGTCACGGAGGATGCCTATGAGCGCATTGCCGGCGAGATCGTTCGGGCCACGGCTGCCTTGGGCCCGCTCGACGGCATCATGCTCGAGTTGCATGGCGCGATGGTCGCGCGCCATGTCGATGACGGCGAGGGGGAGCTGCTGGCGCGCATCCGCAGCGTGGTCGGGCGAGAGGTGCCGATCTCCGTCGCGCTCGATCTCCACGCCAACGTCACGCTCCAAATGGTGGACAAGGCCGACTATCTCGATCTCTACCGTTACTATCCCCACATCGATATGGCGGAGACGGGCGCTCGCGCGGCACAGATGCTGCTGGAGATGGTGCGCACGGGCAAGCGCCCCGCGAAGGCCTTCCGCCAGCTCGACTTCCTCATACCGATAAATGGCGGGTGTACCGATTTCGGCCCGGCCCGTGAGATCTACCATCAAATCCTGCCGGCGATCGAGCGAGACCAGCGACTGGCCGGATTGTCTTTCGGTGCCGGCTTCCCGCATGCCGACTTCAAAGATGCCGGTCCCACCGTCATTGCCTACGCCGATACACAGGAGGTGGCGCAAGCCGCGGCCGAGCGCCTCGGGAACGAGGTTGCGCGGCGTGAAGCGCAGTTTCTGCCGGAGTTCTATCCCGCCCCGGAAGCCGTCGCGCGAGCACTCGCCATCGCCGCAACGGCGTCGAAGCCCGTCGTCATCGCCGATACCCAGGACAACCCCGGTGGTGGCGGCACGGGCGATACGACGGGCCTGTTGCGCGCCATGCTGGCGGCAAGAGCGAAGGGCGCGGTGATCGGGGCCCTCATTGATCCGATCGCAGCGGACGCGGCGCATGCCGCCGGAGAAGGCGCTGTCACCACCATTGCCATCGGCGGCAAGCGGTTTCCGGGCGACGCGCCGGTGCAGGCGCGATGGCGCGTGTTGCGCGTGCGCTCAGACGGCTGGATCGCCGTCGGCGCCATGAAAGGCGGCATGCCCGTGGACCTTGGCCGCACCGCGCTCCTCGAATTGGAGGAAGGCGTCATGGTCGCACTGGCATCGCGCGCGGCCCAGACCCTCGATCGGGGCATCTTCCAGCATCTGGGGCTCGAGCCCGGGCGCCTGCCGATCATCGCGGTCAAGAGCTCGGTGCACTTCCGGGCCGACTTCACGCCGATGGCCGAGGCCATCATCGTCGCCAAGGCGCCCGGTCCGGTCGCAATCGACCACACGGAGCTTGCCTACCAAAAGCTCCGGCCGGGCATCCGATTGATGCCGGCAGCGACGACGCATGAGCGTGGCGCAGCCGCGCTGCGGCGCCAATCCTGATCGAAGGTCTCGGACCTGAGGTTTGGTGGGTGTAGAAGGACTCGAACCTTCGACCCGCTGATTAAGAGTCAGCTGCTCTACCAACTGAGCTATACACCCGCACCACAGCGCAAAAGGGCCCGATGCGGGCCCTCGACGTCGGGCTCCTCTAACATCGCCGCGCGCAGCGTGTCCAGCCGCGCCGACGGTGCCGCGCGCTCATCCGCACGGGCGAGGTCTGCCGCTCGCTCGCCGCCGGCACCGACAGACGCAAGCAGCCCGGGCAAACGCAGGCGCCGCGCCTCAAGGCCCGATCAGCAGGTGCTGGCGCTCGGCGAGCTGCTCGAGCACCGTCGCGGTGCCCTTGATCACGCAATGCATCGGGCTCTCCGGCACGACGAAGCGCGCGCCCGTCTGCTGCGCCAGCGCCACGTCGAGCCGGTCGAGCAGCGCGCCGCCGCCCGTCAGCACGATGCCGCGCCTCACCACCTCCGCCGAGATCTCCGGCGGCAGGTCCTCGAGCGCGCGCAGGACGAACTCCGCCATCTCGCTCACCGGCCCCGACAGCGCCTCGCTCAGGTGCCCGGGTCCCAGCACCGCGCTCTTGATGCGGCCGTCGCGCAGGTCGCGGCCCTTGATGTGGATCTCGATCTGGCGGCCGTTGGCGGACAGCATCGCCGTGCCCGCCTCGATCTTGATGCGCTCGGCATTGCTCTCGCCGATCACCAGCCCGTAGCGGCGCCGCACGTAGCGCATCACCGCCTCGTCCATGGCGTTGCCGGCGATCTTGAGCGAGCGCGCCTGCACCACGTTGCCGCGCGACAGCACGGCGATGTCGGTCGTGCCGCCGCCGATGTCGACCACCATGAACGCCGACGGCCCGTCGATCGGCAGTCCGGCACCGAGCGAGGCGGCGACCGGCTCCTCGATCAGATAGACCCGGCGCGCGCCGGCCGACACCGCCGTCTCGTAGACCGCGCGGCGCTCCACCGGCGTGGCGCCGGCCGGCACGCAGATGAGAATGCGCGGCCGGCGGAATCCCAGCATGCTCTTGGCGCGCTGGATGAACTGGCGCAGCATCTCCTCGGTGGCGATGAAGTCGGCGATGACGCCGTCGCGCATCGGCCGGATCAGCTCGATCGGCTCGGGCGTGCGGCCCAGCATCGCCTTGGCGCGCAGGCCAACGCCGAGCACCTCGCGCAATCCGCCGCGCATCTGCACGGCCACCACCGACGGCTCGTCGATGATGATGCCGCGGCCCACCACGTGCACCAGCGTGTTGGCGGTGCCGAGGTCGATGGCGATATCGTCGGAGAATGTGCGGGAGACCCCCTGCAACATCGCTTTCCACCCATCATCGAGCAACGCGGCGCCGCTGCCGCTCCGACGAGCGGAGGAGCCTGGCGCCCCCGAACTCTCTCGGCCTCCGATTCCTGATCTGGACCAAGAAGATAGCCGAATCGCGATTTTCCGCCAACCAAGCCCCGCCGAACAGCCTTTACGCGGCCGCCACGAAGCCACCCGGAGCCCCCTGCGAAGCACCCGGGCCGCCATCGGCCGCAGGATA
Organism: uncultured Alphaproteobacteria bacterium; assembly: GCA_963797005.1. Taxonomy (GTDB): domain Bacteria; phylum Pseudomonadota; class Alphaproteobacteria; order Rhizobiales; family Hyphomicrobiaceae; genus AWTP1-13. Next base: position 16,765 of record CAWCOF010000002.1, on the reverse strand, counting down.
GCCGAGGCCTTGAAGCCTTGTGCGCCGGCCCGATCCGGGATGGTGTATGGCCATGTCGAAACCGCCATCGGAGGCACCATCCATGCCCGTTCGCCGGCCGGCCCACCGCACCTCGCCCACCAACCCCGCCATCGGCGAGATCCAGACCGTGCCGGAGCGCATCGCCGACATGCCCTATGCGCCCGCCATCCGCGTCGAGGCGCCGGGCGACCTGCTGTTCATCTCCGGCGCCACGCCCTCGCCGCTCTATCACAAGCATCCGCACGAATTGCATGAGCACGACCACCCGGTGCGCATCGAGGACCAGACGCGCCTGGCGATGGAGAACATCAAGACCATCCTCGACCACCAGGGCCTTGCCTGGACCGACATCGTCAAGGTCACCAAGTACCTGACCGACATGCGCGACATGGACGGCATGGTGGCGGTGCTGGCCCAGTACTTCGGCAGCTGGACGCCGGCCAGCACCACCATCTGCGTCAACCAGCTCTCCACCCCCGGCGCCCGCGTCGAGCTCGACATGATCGCCGTCTATCCGCCGGGGAGATAGCGTGCCAACCACCCTCGTTGACTTGCGGCCAATCCCTCCACGAGTCTTCGGCGACCCGTGTCGCCGGCCTTCCCCTTGCTCCAACGCCAATTGCCTGACGCTCGATTGCGACGAGCGTCAGTGGAATAAGGAGGAGAGGCAGGGCGTCCGGGCTCGCGCCCGCTGACCCGTGACCTGAACTCCGGTTATGGCGCAAAGGACGCCCTGCCCGATCGTGTCCGTGCCTGCCCGGGCGCTTGCTTGGGTCGCACACCGACCCGGGCCGCTCTCGAACCGCGACTTGGCTGCATCCGCTGCCCCGGCCTGGCGCTCGGCTGGTCTGGCCGCCGACCAGGCGTTGCTTGCGGACTGCCGCCCCCGGCTCCTGTGTCGAGGCATCGGCTCCAGGACCACCGCGCGCCTCGTCTCCGGGATGCGCAGGACAACACGCCGGCCACCGCCTGTCACGCGCGTCGCCGATACGTCATGAACCGCGAAACCTATCCCCGCCCCTCAACCCTGTGCGCCGCCCCTCTCCCCGCGCGCCCCTTCTCCCTCTCCCCGCGCAACGCCGACGTCGCGGCGAACACCACCGACGCGGGGAGAGGGTCGGGGTGAGGGGCAGATGCAAACGCCATCGCCGCGTGTGTGGCTGCCCCTCACCCTAGCCCTCTCCCCATGCTGATGGCGTTTGCGGAACACGTAGAGATGCATGGGGAGAGGGAATCCCGCGCACGCCGCTCGCACGCCCCTTACATTTTCGTAACAATCGGCGTGCTGCCTTTTTGCGCCACCATTGTGCGCTATCGCAGCGCGCGACAGCGGGCCGGCACCGATACAAGTGCACGCGCACGCTTCCCGAGGAGATGCCGCCGATGACCCCCGTGCCTCTCACCCTCACCCGCCGCCGCGCCTTCGCCCTCGCCCCGGCACTCGCTGGCGCGACATTGGCCGCAGGCCTCGCCGCCCTCGCGCAGCCCGCCGCCGCCACCCAGATCAACACCGGCGCGGAGGGCGGCGCCTATCACACGAGCTTCTGCCCCGCGCTGAAATCGCACCTCAAGCTCGCCCAGTTCGACTACGCCTGCGCCACCTCCAGCGGCACGCGCGAGAACATCGAGCGCGTGCTCGGCAACCCGCGCCAGCTCGCCTTCGGCCAGCTCGACGTGTTCGTGCAGGAAGCGCGCGCGCTCAAGGGCGAGTTGGCGCTGACCATCCTGCGCCAGGACGATGCGCGCCAGTGCGTGTTCGCCGCCACCCGCAACAAGGACATCACCAACTACGGCGAGCTGTCGGGCTACGCCAGCCGCCTGCGCTTCGTGCTCCCGCCCGCGGGCTCGGGCAGCGCCGACACCTTCCGCTTCCTGCGCTCGCTCGACGCCACCGGCCTCGGCCAAGCCAAGAGCGTCACCAACGCCGCCTCCACCAGCGACGCCATCCGCGAGGCGCTCTCGGCCGACGACACGGTGACCCTGTTCGTCGCGTTCGCCGACCCCGACAGCGCATCCTTCGCCCTCATCCGCAAGCTCGGCGGCCACGTGGTGCCCGTGATCGACCGCGCCATCCTGCGCCAGGAGGCCAACGGCCGTAAGATCTACTTCGCCCAGGAGACGCAGGTCGAAGCCGCCAAGTGGATCCGCTCGGGACGCACGGTCGTCACCGCCTGCACGCCGCTCGTCATCTTCACCGGCAAGCCGGAGCAGGTCACCGGCGAGCAGGCCAAGAAGGACCACGCCGATCTCATCCGCACGGTAAGCGCGCTGCCCTCCGGCGCGCTCGTCCCCGAGGAGCCGCTCTACCAGCGCCTCATCAAGCGCACCAAGGAGCTCTCCGCCGTCAGCACCGAGAAGATGCTCGAGCTCACCGACCAGGCCCGCGAGAAGGCCAAGCCCTACACCGACCAGGCGCTCGACAAGGCCAAGGAGATCGGCGAGCAGGCCAAGCAGGCGAGCGAGCGCGCCGCCGAAGCCGCCAAGCCCTACATCGACAAGACCAAAGAGGCCGCGCAGAAGGCCTACGACGACGCGCTCAAGGCCGCCAAGGACCTGATGGACAAGTCCAAGCCCGAAGACGCCCCGAAGAAGAACTGAGGCGTGAGGGCCGCTGCGACCTGTCATCCCGGCCGGAGCGCGTCAGCGCGTAGAGCCGGGACCCAGGAGCAAAGGAAGTCGCGCGAGCGTGTGGCCCCTGAGTCCCGGATATTTCGCTCACGCGAAATTCCGGGATGACACCCCCAAAGTCGTCACCACATCATGCATGGGAGCGCGCGCCGCGATGCATATACGGCGTAGCGCTCTCATTTTCGTCCGAATGAATACCGAGACTCCCCAAGGTCCGTGATTCGACACCGAACCAACCGCGGGGGAAATTCCATGTCGAAGATGATCCAGCTCGTCGATGAGATGCGCACGCGCCTCAACGAGGTCACCGAGCGCGAGCAGGCGCTGGTGCGCGCGCTCGGCGAGGCGCTGACCCGCGTCGACCACCGTCTGCTGCAGGACGTGCGCTCCATCACCAGCGACCACGAGGCCCGCCGCGGCGCCATCCTCTCCGAGTTGCAGGGCCTCGCCGCCCGCATCGGCGCCTTCCCGGCCGGGCGCGAGCCCGTCGCGCAGCTGAACCACGCCGAGCCGACCGCCAAGCCGCTCGCCGCCGCCAACGACCGCCCGCCCATGTTCGGCCGCGGCGACTGGCGCAAGGCGGCCAGCAACATCGAGGACGAGCTCGACGTCTACTTCAAGGACCGCACCGCCTCAGGCTGACCGGTGCCCTCATCTACGCATGGGTGATCGACCGGGCCTTTTCTCCAGCCCGGTGCTGACGGGCCAACTTCGGTGCCACTCGCGCGGATCGGGCCGAGCGTGCTATGAGGCGCGGCGCCCGACGGAGAGGCACTCTGATGAGATCGCGCGTTCTTGGAATTGTTCTTGCCCTCGCGGGGCAAGCTCTGTTCGCGCAAGGCGCAGCGTTTGCGGAGACCTGCGGCACACCCGCCGCACTCCACGACGGGTGGGTCACGGACAACCCCGAAAGTGTCGGCATCGACGGCGCCCGATTGTGCGGCATCGAAGCGCGCTTGAAGGCATCGGAGGCAAACGTCCACGCCGTTGTCGTGGTCCGACGCGGCAAGCTGGTCTTCGAGCAGTACTTCTCCGGCTACGACGATCCGTGGGGCGCTCCGGAGGGGAAATACGCCTTCGATGCGACGATCAGGCATGACATGCGGTCGGTCTCGAAGAGCGTGACCTCGCTGCTCGTCGGTATCGCCATCGATCGCAAGCTGATCGCCGACAAGGACGAACTGGTGATCAAGTTCTTCCCCGACCACACCGGCCCCAGGGCGCCCGGCTGGGAAAAACTCACACTTCGCCACCTTCTCACGATGTCGTCCGGCATGAAGTGGAATGAGAACCTGCCGTGGAAGCATCCCGCCAACGACGAGCCCCACCTCGGCTTCGAGCCAGACCCGATCGGCTACGTATTGTCGAGACCCATCGCCGCGCCGCCGGATACCATCTGGAACTACAACGGCGGAGGCACGGACCTGCTCGGGAGCATCATCGAGCGTGTATCGGGAAAGTCTTTCGAGGCCTTTGCGCGCGAAGCGCTGTTCCAGCCGTTGGGCATCAGCGACTTGGAGTGGAAGACCTACCGCAACGGTAAGATCGCGCCCGCAGCCGGCCTGCGCCTGCGCCCTCGCGATGCAGCCAAGATCGGCCAGCTCGTGCTCAACCGCGGCAAATGGGATGGCCGCCAGGTCGTCTCCGCGGCATGGATCGATGAATCGATCGCACCGCGCTTCCAGGCGATCGGCTATTTCGGCGGGCTGTTCTTCTATGGCTACCAGTGGTGGCTGGGCCGCACGCTATCGGACGGCCGAGAAATATCCTGGGTTGCAGCGGTCGGACTTGGCGGACAGCGCGTCGTCATCGTCCCCGAGTTCGACCTCGTAGTGGTGACGACATCCGGCCTCTATGCGAGCCCGCGCTAAGGCATCGCGACGCTCGCAATCCTGTACAGCTTCGTACTCCCAGCCATCCGCGACAGACCCGGCGCGCACTAGCTGCGACGTTGCCGCTTCGCGGAACGGCAGATCGCGCGCTTTTTCGTTTTCGCCGGAAACGCATTGCTCTACCTTCGCGGTACCCACGCCACAATGGAACCGCGCCATGCCCCAGCTCGACGTCACGCGCCGCGGACGCGTCGCCATCCTCACCCTGGACCGGCCCGCGAACGGCAATCGGGTCAGCCAGCAGATGGGCGAGGAGCTGGCCGCCGCCCTGGAAGCGGCGCGGCGCGACCCCGAGATCGGCGCGTGCGTCGTCACCGGCCGCGGCGAGTGCTTCTGCCTCGGCGGCGACTGGCAGGGCGCGGGCGCCGGCACGGCGGGTCGCATGGAGTTCGCCCGCGCCTTCATCGACATGCACCACGCCTTCTCGCGCCTCGGCAAGCCGCTGATCGCAGCCGTCAACGGCGATGCCCACGCCGGCGGCTTCTCGATCGTGGTCGCCTGCGATCTTGCCATCGTCGCCGACGACTGCACGCTGGGCCTGCCGGAGTCGGCCAACGGCCTCTTCCCCTATCTGGCGCTGGCCGTTGTCAAGGATGCGCTCCCCAAGAAGCTGCTCTTCGACATCGTCTACAACGCGCGCCTGATGAGCCCGGAGGAGGCCCGCCAACACGCCCTCATCAACGACATCGCGCCGCGCGCAGCCGTGCTCGATCGCGCCATCGCCGCTGCGGAGAAGGCCGCGGGCATCAGCCCGGAAGTCCTGATGCTGGGCCGCGACCTCTACTACGGCATGCGCAATGTCGGCCCCTCCGAAGCGCTCGACCACTCTCGCGCCGCGCTCGGCTCCGCCCTCGCGGCCAGGGACCAGAGCAAGACGTAAACCGCGCTGCGGCGCGCTAGCCGCAAGGTTCCGTCTCTCCCCTCGGGGGAGAGGACGTGAGGCCATGACTTACGTCCGCTTCGTCGCAATGAAGGCCCCCTCATCCGGTCCTGCGGACCACCTTCTCCCCAAGGGGAGAAGGGCCTCCGTGGCACGCTTGGAGTTGGCTGCCCGCCGACGACGCTCCGCGGTTTGCAGCCCATGGATACTGGGAGCTACAGCGCCAGGTCCCAGTTCTGCCCGACCAGGTCCTTGCCGAAGGAGTGGTGCTTCTCTTCCTTGACGAGCTGGAAGCCCGCCGTCTGATAGATGCGCCGCGCCGCCACGAGGATGTCGTTGGTCCAAAGGGTGAGCGTCTTGTAGCCCTTGGCGCGCGCGAAGCCGATGCATTCCTCGACCAGGCGCCGGCCGATGCCGAGGCCGCGCGCGCCGGGCTCCACGTAGAGCAGGCGCAGCTTGGCGGTTTTGTCCGACTGGCGCACGAGGAACACGCTGCCCACGATCTCCCCCTCGCGCTCGGCGATCCAGCAGCGCTCCTTCCTCGGGTCGCAGGTCTTGACGAACGCCGCGGCGATCTCCGCCACCAGGCCTTCGAAGGTCTCGTCCCAGCCGTACTCCTGCGTATAGAGCATGCCCTGGCGGCGAATGACCCAGCCGATGTCGCCCGATTGCAGGCCGCGCAGCACGTAGGGGACCTTCGGCTCCGGCGCTCCGCCCAGCAGCGTCTCGATCGTCCGCATCGACCCAACGAGCCTCTCGCGATCGCCCGGCCGCAGCGGCGCCAGCATCGCGGCGATCTGCTTGTGCGAGGCCCGGTTCAGCGGCGCGAACGCCTTGCGGCCCTTGCCTGTCAGCGCCAGCACCGTCTGCCGTCCGTCCGTGGCGGACGGCGTGCGGGTGATGAGGCCGCCCGCCTCGAACTTGGCGAGCAGCCGGCTCAGATACCCCGCGTCTAGTCCGAGGTCGCGCACCAGCTCGCTCGCCGTCACGCCGTCGCGATTGGCAAGCTCATAGAGCACGCGCGCCTCCGTGAGGGAGAACGCGCTCGCGTACACGGCCTCGTCGAGCAGGCCCAGCTGCCGGGTGTAGAAGCGGTTGAACGCGCGCACCGTGGAAACGTCGCCGCCGCTCGCGGATGCTGGCTTGGCCATTGCACTCTCTCCGTTGCGGCGAGAGTCGAGCAATTACTTGACGGAGTCAAGTATATCGCACGCAACAGGGCAACATAGACCGGCATCGCAAGCTCTATCGCCTGGGTTAACCCCGTCACCGGGAAGGCGGCCCTTGCCGGACCTCCCCTCTGGACGACACATGAGAAATCATAGTTTGCTCGGGCCGCAGGTTCCATGCCGATGGGAGGGCGGCCCAGCATTCCGGCTGCGCGTCGGCTGCGTCGGCGCATCGGGAGGGCCTGAGCCTCGGGGAGTGGTGTCGCATGCCGAAAAAAGCGAAAGCAAAGCCCGCTGCGAAGGCCGGCAAGAGCAGCGCGCGCCCGGAACGGCCCGCCTCCGGCCCCGCCTACTGGCTCTTCAAGACCGAGCCCGACGAGCACTCCTGGGACATGCAGAAGGCCCGCGGCAAGAAGGGCGAGCCGTGGACCGGCGTGCGCAACTTCGTCGCCCGCAACAACATGAAGGAGATGGCGCTGGGGGACCTTGGCTTCTTCTATCACACGGGCGATGAGAAGCAGATCGTCGGCGTGGTCGAGGTGTGCGCGCTGGCCCACCCTGACGCCACCGACGACACCGGCATCTGGAAGTGCGTCGACGTGCGCGCCGTATGCGATGTGCCCGAGCCTGTCACGCTCGCCGCCGTCAAGGCCAACGCCAGGCTTTCCCAGATGGCGCTGGTGCGCACCGCGCGGCTCTCCGTGCAGCCGGTGCGCCCCGAGGAATGGAAAGAGGTGTGCCGCATGGGCGGCCTCGATCCCAAGACGATCCCGGGCAAGTGAGGAGGCAAGCCATGCTCGGCCTGTTCGCAAAGAAACGCACCAAGGTGGCAGCAGCGGCCATCGACCACCTCTGTCACGCCATCCGCGATGCCAACCGGAGCCTGGGCGACAAGGCCGGCGTCCGCCTGCTTTCCCGGCACGACATCGTCACTTCCCACCGCCGGCCGTCGGAAGGTTCGGGCGCGCACGAGTTCCGCCTCGGCCGCGACCTTCAGAATTTCCGCTTCCTTGTCTTCGACAACGAGGACATGGTGCAGGCCTATGGCATCGGCGATTTCGCCGGCTTCGGCATTGCGACGCGCGAGGACCGCGGCTACGCCGTCTATGTCACGCAGCCGGTGACCCGGCCGCTCGGGCGTCACAGCCGCAAGCTCGCCCGCCGCTTCGTGCGCCGCTACGGCGCGCGTGACCTGAGCGCGCTGGCTCGCTAGAACGGCAACGTCGCCGTCCCATCTGTCGCCGCGGCCTTCCAAGCGAGCTTTCCATGACGCCGTTCAAGACCATCCGGGCGCGCGCCGCCAAGCGCAAGGGCGGGGAGAAGGCGCTCGGCTCCCTCCTGCCCAAGCCCCCCGATCAGAAGGCGCTGGCGAAGCTCGAGGACGACCGCGCGCTCTCCGAGATGTCGAAGCGCATCTTCTGCTCGGGCTTCGTGTGGAGCGTGATCGATAAGAAGTGGCCCGACTTCGAGAAGGCGTTCCTGAAATTCGATCCCAAGCGCCTGCTGCACCAGCCCGACGAGTTCTGGGAGAAGCTCGCCGGCGACAAACGAATTGTCCGCCACCCGCAGAAGATCATGTCGGTACACGCCAACGCCCGCTTCGTCGCCGACATCGCGAAAGAGCACGGCAGCTTCGGCAAGTTTCTTAGCCAGTGGCCCGCCAGTGACCAGGTCGGCCTGCTCGAGCTGCTCGCCAAGCGCGGCGCCCGCCTCGGCGGCCACACCGGCCAGTATTTCCTGCGTTTCATCGGCAAGGACTCCTTCGTTGCCTCGGGCGACGTGGTCGCCTGCCTGCGCGACGCCGGCCTCGACATCGCCGCCAACCCCACCTCGAAAAAGGACCTGCGCAAGATCCAGGACCAGTTCAACACGTGGGCGAAGGAGACAGGCCTGCCCATGATCCACCTCTCCCGCATCTGCGCCATGTCCATCGGCCAGAACCACGACCCCACAACCCTGCGCAGCCGCGGCCCCTCCTCCGATGAGTGATGAGCGAGGCCTGAATTGAGGAGAGCACAAACCGTGAGGCTGGCTCGACTTGATTCCCCTCCCCTTGACGGGGAGGGGTTAGGGGTGGGGTGAATGTCTGGCGCCGGCGCAAGCCGCTGACCCCCACCCCCCTCCCCGCAAGGGGGAGGGGAGGTCCACTAGCCGCTCAGTTGAGACATGGCCCCACACTCAGAGAATGTGACCTGTGACGTACTTGTCGCGGGCTCCGGCGCGGCGGGCTTTGCTGCCGCGCTCACCGCGCACCTCAACGGCCTCGACGTGTTGATGGTGGAGAAGGAGCCGCTGTTCGGCGGCACCACGGCGTTCTCGGCCGGCGTGATCTGGATCCCGGCGAACAGCCTGCAGCGCGCCGCCGGCATCGCCGACTCGCGCGAGGCGGCACTCACCTATCTCACCCATCACGTCGGCAACCGCCTCGATCGCGCCAAGGCGGAGGCGTTCCTCGACAACGCCCCCGCCATGGTCGATCTCTTCCAGCGCGAGGATCTCGTCTCCTACAGCCTGGCGCCGACCTGGGCCGACTACCACCCCGACGAGCCCGGCGCCTCCCAGGGAGGTCGCTCGCTCGTCCCAGAGGAGTACGACGGCCGCAAGCTGGGCACCTGGTTCGAGAAGCTGCGGCCCGCACTCCAAACCATGACTCCGCTCGGCGGCATGATGGTCGGCCGCAACGACCTGCCCCACGTCTTCCAGATGACGCGCTCGGCGAAGTCCGCCCTGCACGTCGCCGGCATGGTCGTGCGCCACGCCCGAGATCGGCTCGGCCACAGCCGCGGAACCCGCCTCGTCAACGGCAACGCGCTGATCGCCAAGCTCGCCGCCAACGCCTTCGCCCGCGGCATACCCCTGTGGCTCTCCGCCCCCATCGTCGAAATCACGCGCGACAGCGCACGCGTCACCGGCGCCGTCATCGAACGCGACGGCCAGCGCATCCGCGTCACGGCCCGCCGCGGCGTGGTGCTCGCCTGCGGCGGATTCCCGGCTGCCGGGGAGGAAAAACAGCGCGTCTACGCCCATGTCTCCAAGCAGGCGTCGCTGCCGCCGCCCGGCAACACCGGCGACGGCCTGCGCCTTGCGCGATCCGTCGGCGGCCTCTTCCACGGCGAGGTGCACCAGCCCGCCGCCTGGACGCCCGTCTCTCTCGTGCCGCAGGCCGATGGCTCGACCGTCCCGTTCCCGCACTTCTTCGAGCGCGGCAAGCCCGGCTACATCAGCGTCGACCGGCGCGGCAAGCGCTTCGCCAACGAGGCGCGCTCCTATCACGTGTTCGTGCCGGCGCTCGTCGAGGCCTGCCGGGGCGACTCCGCCGTCGAGGGCTGGATCGTCTGCGACCACCGTGCCATCCGCCGTTTCGGGCTCGGCGCGCTGGGTCCCGCACCCATGCGCATCGCACCGTTCCTGCGCTCGGGCTACATCAAGCGCGGCGCCACGCCCCGCGATCTCGCCGTCTCCTGCGGCATCGATCCGGACGGCCTCTCCCGCACCATCGCCACCTTCAACGGCCCTGCGCAGCGCGGCGAGGACCCGGAATTCAAGCGCGGCAGCGACGCCTACCAGCGCTTCAACGGCGCCCCGGGCCATGCGCCCAACCCCTGCATCGCGCCGCTGGACACCCCGCCCTTTTACGCCGTGCGCGTGGTCCCCAGCGAGCTCGGCACGTTCGCCGGCATCGCCACCAACGCGCACGCCCAGGTCGTCGATGCGGACGGCCGCCCCATCCCCGGCCTCTATGCGGCGGGCAACGACGCGGCGAGCGTGATGGGCGGCACCTACCCCGGCGCCGGCATCACCATCGGCCCGGCCATGACCTTCGGCTACATCGCCGCCCGCCACATCGCATCGGCGGTTTCGCGGCCCTGAGCCGCAGCGCGGCGCGCGGCCGGACCACCCGGGCCGGATGCAGCGCAACGAATACAAATTGTGCGGAAGTTCGAATTAAACATGGAACCCCGCGCGAGCCTTTCCTTAAAGCGGCGCTGCCATGCTCCCCGTGACGCTTGGGGGCGTCGACCGACGATTGAGCGCCCGCGCGGGCACGGCCGCGCGGGCGCCGCGCATTTCAGCCCCGCTCATCTCATCCCGCACCACGCGCCAGATGCTACGCCGCCGCCAGGCTGATCCAGCGTGCGTAGCGGTCCTGCTCCACGGCCTGCAGGTCGCGCGCGTATTCGGCGTGCATGCGCGCACCGGGACCGATCGCGCCGATCATCTCCTCGCCGATTTTCTCGTACTTGTTCATGATCACCGGCATGGCCATCGGCGCATAGACGTTGGCGAACGCGCGCCCCATGGTCAGCATCATGCCCTTCATGCGCCTGGTGATGTCGAGCTGCGAGAGGATCACGCTCTTCAGCCAGCCCTTCTCGTTCGACAGGATGAAGATGTGCATGGAGGCGCGGGGGATATAGATGCGGCCGAGCTGCAGCGCGTCCTGCTTGTTCTTGGCGCTCTCCTTCACCAGCAGCGACGGCCCCTCCCGGTCCCAGCTGATCTCCATCTGGAATGCCAGGATCACGCCGTCCCCCTGAAACGAGGGCCTGGCGAACACGTACTCGCCCACATAGTTGGCGGTCTCCTCCCGGGAGTACTTGCCGTACTCCTCCGCCGCCACCTCGCTCGCAACCTCGCCCTTGCGCAGGCTCGTCTTCAGTTGCGATTCGATCTGCAGGATCGTCTTTTCCGAGAAGATGCCGGTGACGAGCTTGTCGACGGTCGATTTCCCGAGCTTGGCGCGCTGCGCGAACTCCTCGCGCGAGATGCGCTCGCGGGCGATGTAGGCGCGCACCGCCTCCACAATCCTCTTGCGATCCTCCTCGGCAATCGGCATGTAAGCCTCCGGCGGCAGAAGGGCGTCCAGCTTCGGCCATCATGCCGTGCATAATGGCGTTTTGGTATCCGTGTTCTCGCGTGTTCCAGGGGATGGGTCCGATGCGAGCAAGGGGTTTGTTGGCCGCGCTTGCGGCGGCGCTTCTGTGGATCAGCCTTCCCTCCGCCCAGGCGGCCGATGGCGCCACGCCGCCCAACCGCGTGATCGACGAGCGCCCCTTCGGCGGCCCGCCGCCGCAGCACCGCTCCCTCGAGCCCAAGCCGTGGGGCACGACCTGCAAGACCCCCTCGATCGCGTGCACGCTCGCCAAATCCCAGCAGGTCGGCTCCGCCTGCTCCTGTCCCGGCAGTGACGCCGGCAGCGACGGGCGCGGCATCGCCGGCATCACCGAGGCGTCGCAATAGCGCCCTGTTTCCGGCCGCGCCACCCGGTCCCCTTGCCATGGCCTTCTCAGGGGCGCTAACCCTGGCGCCATGAACGCCTCTCCCCGCCTTCGTGACAGGCTTGCCCTCATCACCGGCGCCACGCGCGGCATCGGCCGTGCCGTGGCACTGGCCTATGCCAGGGAGGGCGCGCACGTGATCCTGGTCGGGCGCACCACCGGCGCGCTGGAGGAGGTCGACGACGAGATCCGCGCCGTCGGCGGCGCCGCCACCTTGCTCACCTTGAACCTCAAGCAGCACGACAAGATCGACGCGCTGGGCCCCACCATCTACCAGCGCTGGGGCAAGCTCGACATCCTGGTCGGCAACGCCGGCATCCTGGGGCCCTTGTCTCCCCTCAACCACATCACGGCGGAGGCCTGGCACGAGGTCATGGAGATCAACCTCAACGCCAACTGGCGCCTGATCCGCACGCTCGACCCGCTGCTGCGCCGCTCGGAGGCGGGCCGCGCCATCTTCGTGTCATCGGGCGCCGCGGTGAGCCGCCCCGCCTATTGGGGTCCCTACGCCGTCTCCAAGGCCGCGCTCGAAGCCCTGGTGCAGACCTATGCGCACGAGATCGCAAACAGCGCCGTGCGTGCCAACCTGATCAACCCGGGCCCCACCCGCACGGGCATGCGCGCCAAGGCCTTTCCCGGCGAGGACCCCGCCACGCTCAAGACCCCGGAAGAGCTCACCTCCACGTTCGTGCGCCTGGCAGAAGCCTCCTGCACCGACAACGGCCGCATCTTCGACCTCAAGACCGGCGAGGCGCGCTGAGGCGCGTTCTGATCTGGATTGAGGCAATGCAGCAAGCACAAACGTGTCATCCCGGGCCTTGTGCCCGGGACCCATCCTTCAGCTTGCTCAGGAGTTTGTTGATGGTTGGATCCCGGCGACACCGGCCTTCGCCGGTGCAGGCAAGCGCCGGGATGACACCTTTACGCTTGCTCCAAAAGCCTTACGCGGCCCGCGGCCGCACCTCGGACGCGATCCGCCTGGCACCCTCCGCTTCGGCTTTGGACAGGTCGTAGCCCATCTGGGCATTCAGCCAGAAGTGCGCGCTCGTGCCGAAATAGCGGGCAAGCCGCAGCGCCGTGTCTGCACTGACCTCGCGCCGGCCACGCACGATGTCGTTGACGCGGTTGGCCGGCACCTTGAGGTGGCGCGCCAGCTCGCTGCCGCTCAAGCCCAACGGCGTCATGAACTCCTCGAGCAGAATCTCGCCGGGCGATGTCCTGATACGCATGCTGTCGTCCTTCATCGATGATAGTCGACGATCTCGACCTCGTGGGCGCCGTCCTCGCGCCATACAAAGCAGATCCGCCATTGGTCGTTGATGCGGATGCTGTGCTGACCCCGGCGATCGCCCTTGAGTGCCTCCAAGCGATTACCCGGCGGGACCCGAAGGTCACTAAGCTCGCTCGCATAGTCGATCATATCGAGCTTCCGCCGTGCGACCTTGGCGATCGCACGCAAATGCTTCGCCGGTTCGTAGCCTCTGAACAGCGCCTCAGTGGCCTTGCACTTGAAGCCCTTGATCATGCCGATATGTAGTACGTACTAGGTACCGCGTCAATAGCACATCGCGTTGCTTATTCAATCGACCCCTACCAGCATTCCCTCAGGCCGCTGTCGCCCCAACACCATCGCCCGGCGACCCTATCGGAGCCCAACGCCCCCGACGCGGATCAGCCGTTGACGGCCTCTTTCGAGAAGCCCGCCATGACGGAATATCCGGTCACGATCTTCGCGAGCTGCGCCTGCGATATGACATCCTCCAGCTCGGTGAAGCCGTCCGGAGCGAGCGCCGCCACCACGTCGATGACCCGCTCGTTGCCGCCTTCGCGGTTCGATCGCACGATCTGCGCGATCTGCGGGATACGCTCCTTTTGAAAGCCGCTGAGGGCCTCGGCGGCCGGGAGGCCGCGGCTCAGCCAGTCCGCTACCTCGCCGGCGTCTATGATGGCCTGGCTCGCGCCATTCGAGCCCATCGGATACATCGGATGGGCGGCATCGCCGATCATCGTCGCCCGGCCGAAGCTCCAACGGTCGATCGGGTCGCGATCGCACACCGGGTATTCGAAGATCTCTTCGGTCGCGCTGATCAGGCCGACGACATCGACGACGTCGCTCCGGAAGGTCCTCTTGACGAACGGCAGCAATTCATTGGTGTCGCCTCTGCGATCCCAGTTCTCGCGCCTCGGCGGCTCCGAGCCGGGCTCGCCGGCGGGAATGAAAACGGCCCAGTTCATGAGCGTCTTTCCCGGGCGACAGCCTTGATTGGAGATCGGATACACGACGAGCTTGCCCGTCATGCCGCCCGAGATGATCATCGATCGGCCCGTCAGGAACGGGTCCCACTCCGCCGCGCCGCGCCAGAACATGCGCCCGCTCCAGATCGGCGGCCCCTCGCCCGGGTAGAAGGCGGCGCGCGTATTGGAATGAATCCCGTCAGCGCCGATCGCGACATCTGCGCGACGCTCGACGGTGGTGCCGTTCGCCAGCCGCATCGTTGCGGTAACCTGGCCGTCGGTTTGCGTGACGTGCGTCAGCTCGTGGCCGGCATGAACGTGGTCGGCGCCGATGCGCGCCTTCACCTCCTCATACAGCACGCCCTGCAGGCGGCCGCGATGAATTGAGAATTGCGGATATCGGTAGCCCGCGTCGCGCCCTCTCGGCTCCTGCCAGATCGTCTGCCCCAATCGATGACAGAAGATCAGCTCGGCGGTCTCGATGCCGACCTCGTACAGCTTGTCGACGAGGCCGAGGCGGTCCAGCACCTTTGTCGCGTGGGGAAGTATGTTGACCCCGACACCGAGCTCCCGGATCTCGGGGGTCCTTTCGAACACCTCGACATTGATGCCCTTCGCGTGCAGGCACAGCGCCGCCGTCAACCCCGCAATCCCGCCGCCGACAACGATTGCTTCCATATGGGGTCCCTAAGCTCCTGATCGGCCACAGCGGTTTGCGGCGCAGGATCTGCCAACGCCGCACGAAGGTACGTCAGCCCGAGACGGCTTGTGAACATCCAAATGATGCAGAGCTGACCGGAAATCCTGGGACCGCTGCGTCGCGCCGTTACCCGCCCTGGGCCGCACGCGGCGGGCGACAGCGGCACGCCCTGTGCGCTAACATCCACGCACCGACACCATCGACCGCAGGGGGACGCCAGCCATGCAGCTCAACGCCATCTTCCCGACCCGCGACATCGGCACCGATCCCGCAAAAATCCGGGACTGGGCGCAGGCGGCGGAGGACCTGGGCTACGCCTATATCGAGGTTCCCGATCATGTGTTCGGGGCGGCCGCGCGCGACGGCTGGACGCCGCACTACAATGAGACGGACCCGTTCCACGAGACCTTCGTGATGCTCGGCTTCCTGGCCGCGGTCACCAAGCGCATCCGGCTCTCCAGCGGCGTGCTGATCGCCCCGCAGCGCCAGACCGGCGTCATCGCCAAGCAGGCGGCCGAGGCCGACCTCTTGAGCGGCGGGCGTCTCAGGCTCGGCATCGGCGTGGGCTGGAACCACGTCGAGTACGAGGCGCTCGGGCAAGACTGGAAGACGCGGGGTGCGCGCCAGGCCGAGCAGGTGGAGGTTCTCAGGCGCCTGTGGACGGAGGACCTCGTCACCTTCAGCGGACGCTTCCACAATCTCAGGCAAGTCAATATCGTACCGCCGCCCGTACAGCGCCCGATCCCGATCTGGTTCGGCGGCATCTCGGACGCCGTCGTGGCGCGCGCTGCCAAGCTCGGCGACGGCTGGATGCCGATCATGTCGCCCGACGCGCAGGCCGAGCAGAAGCTTAGCGCCCTGCGCGACCAGCTCAAGTCGCACGGGCGCGACCCCGCCAAGTTCGGCATCGAGGGCTGGCTGCGCATGCATGACCCCGACCCCCAGCGCTGGGCGGCCGCAGCCGACGGCTGGCGGCGGCTCGGCGCCGACATGGTGATGCTCTACCCCATGTACCGGATCCCGAAGTTCGAGGACCAGATCGAGACCCTGCGCCGCTTCAAGGAAGTCGCGCTCGGCTAGCCTAGCCTAGCGCGCGTCGATGACCTCGAGGTCGACGTGCTCCGGGCGAAACCCCACGCCGATCAGCCGCGCCGGGATGCGCTGCAGGAAGGTCAGCCGCTGCGTCAGCCGCACCATCCAGGGCACCTTCGGGGTGGCCGAGCTCCGAAGCACGGGATCGATGACGCGGTTCTGGATCGCCACCTGCAGTCTCTGCGTCGCCCAGGTCGGAAAGGAGCGGCGCTTCTGAACGCGGCGCAGGTCGTTCTCCCTCACGCGGCCCTCGCGCAGCGGCCCGGCCAGGATATTGGCGGCGGCGATCGCATCCTGGATGGCCAGGTTGATGCCGACGCCGCCGATCGGCGACATGGCGTGGGCGGCATCGCCGATGCAGAGGAGGCCGGGCTTGTGCCACGTTTGCAGCCGGTCGACCGTCACGGTCAGCAACTTGACGTCGTCGAGGCTCGCGATCTCGGACGCCGAGTTGCGGCCGGTCAGCCCTGCCACGCGCGCGCGAAAAGCGTCCAGGCCCTGGGCCTTGACGGCATCCGCCGTCCCCTTGCGAATGATGAGCGCGCACTGCCAGTAGTCGCCGCGGTCGAGCATCACGAGCATCTGCCCCGCCTTGATCCGGCCGAGCACCGCCTGATCGTCCTCCCCGCGGCGGGCGAGCTTGAACCACAAGACGTCCATGGGCGCGCCCAGGTCGTCGACCTTCAGGTCCGCCTCCCGGCGCAGCGTCGAGTGGCGGCCGTCGGCGGCGATGACGAGATCGCCGCGCACCTCGCTGGTGCCGGACCGTGTCTGCGCGAGGACGCCGGCCACGCGCTCCCCGTCCCGCACAAGCCCGACCGCCTCGGCCTCCATCATCAGCGTGAAGTTGGGGAATGCCTGTGCGCGCG
>CAWCOF010000001.1:0-36862 GCA_963797005.1 uncultured Alphaproteobacteria bacterium | reverse complement strand
GCCCCGGGCTCTCGATGCCGTAGAGCGCCACGAGCCCGTCGAGCCCGTGCTCGGCCGGCCCATGGATGGCGAAGTCCGGCACCGGCTCGCCCTCGCGATAGAGCTTGGGCCTGATGCCCGTGTAGTCGGCATGCAGGCGGCTCTCGTCGAGGGCCGGATAATAGCTGCGGATGAAATCGAGGAATTGGGCGGCTTCTCCGGCTCGAAGCCGTAATCGATCCCCTCGATCCAGGCGATGTCGGGCCCGAACTTGCAGCGCCCGCCGATGTCGACCGTCGCATGCAGCCCCAGCCACGCCCCGTCCGGCATCGGATAGATGTGGCGGGAGAACGGCGACCGGCCCGAGAGCGCGTAGTACTGGCCCTTGGCGTAGTAGGTCTCGGGCGGCGCATAGCCCTTCCCGTAGTCCAGCGTGCGCGCCAGCTTGCTGGCATAGAGCCCCGCCGCGTTGACGAGATGCTTGGCCGTGATCGCGCCGGGATTGTCGCCGCCCGTCGTCAGGCGGAACAGCCCCGACGGCTCGCGCTCGATCCGCTCCACCGGGCAGCGCAGCACCACCGATCCGCCGCCTGCCTCGATGTGGCCCTCCAGCGCCAGCATGAAGCCATGACTGTCCACGATGCCGGTCGAGGGTGACAGCAGCGCAGCCACGCAGGCGAGCTCCGGCTCCAGCGCGCGGGCCGCGTTGCCGCCCATCGGCTCCAGGTCATCGACGCCGTTCTTGGCCGCGTTCTCGCGCAGCGCGGCGAGCTTCGGCAGCTGGCTCTCGTTGGTCGCCACCAGCAGCTTGCCGCAGCGCGCATGCGCCACGCTGTTCTCGGCGCAGAACCGATAGAGCAATTCCTTGCCGCGCACGCACAGCTTCGCCCTGAGACTTCCCGGCGGATAGTAGATGCCGGCGTGGATCACCTCGCTGTTGCGCGAGGAGGTCTCCGAGCCGATCAGCGCGTGCTGCTCCAGCACCATCACCTCGTGGCCCGCGAGCGCGAGCGCGCGGGCCACGGCCAGGCCCACCACGCCCGCGCCGACAACGATCGTCTCGACGTCCGCCGTCATGGCGCGCAGCTTTGAGGTTGCGGCATGGCCGCCACGCGCGCCGCCATCAGCTTGCGGCGGATGATCGAGCGGAACACCACGTATTGCACGAGGAAGGCAACCACCTTGGCGCCGACGGCACCGAAGGTGATGAACCAGGCCCAGGCCTTGAAGCTCAGGAGCATGGCGACGATGAGGTTGGCGGCGCCCAGCACGAGCATGAGGAGCGCCCAGGCGTAGCCGGCGCCCACCATCACGCTCTCGGGAAGATTGTCGCGCGCGATCGGCGGCAGATAGCGCGTCAGCCAGCCGTGCCGCAGCATGACGGCGCCGATGGCCCAATGGATGACCGTCGGCTTCACCATGATGAAGCGGCTGTCCTGAGTGATGAGCGTCGCCGCGCCCAGCACGATCACCAGGCCGAGCGCCAGCCACTGCATGGCATCGACCGGGCGCCCGGTGAGCCGCATCAGCGCGAACTGGGCGATACCGGCCGCAATGGCGAGGCTGGCCGCCAGCGTGAGGCTGCCGGTGGCGAGATAGATCGCCAGGAAAACGATGGCCGAGAGGAAGTCGGAAGCGAGCTGCTGGAGTGCGGTGCGCATGCGCCTGTCATTTCGAGATGCGGCAAGGTTCATGGCATCGCTGCGCGGCGAAATCCAGGTTGCCAACCGAACATACAAAGAACATAATAAGTACAAATGTTCTACATGCGACTCAGATTAGACCTGCAGTTCCCCGCCCCCGGCGGGTGATCCCGATGTAGGTGAGACAACAGGGAGGTCATTGCCATGGGCATTTTCCAGCCGGCGAGCCGTCAGGCGTCCACGCCCCACACGCATGCGGCCGATGGCCGATGCCCCATGTGCGAGCAGCCCATCGGCCAGGACATCGCGCGCCGCATCGAGGCCAGGCGGCGCGAGCAAGACGAGGCGGCGCTCGCCAAGGCCCGCGCGACGGCGGCCGCGGAGATGGAGCAGAAGCTTGGCGCGGCCCGCATCGAGGCAAAGGCCGCGGCCGAAGCTGCCGCCACGGCCAGGCTTGCCGACTTCCAGGCCAGGCTCGCCCAGGCCGAGCAGGCCAAGGTCACGGCCGCTGGTGAGATCGCGGCCCTGAAGGCCGCCCAGGAGGCCGCGGTCGAGAAGCGCGTCGCCGAGATCCAGGAAGGCGTGCTGCGCCAGAAAGAGGATCTGCAGCGCGAGAAGGAGAGCGCCGTCCTGGCGGAGAAGGCGAAAGTCCTCAAGCTCCAGTCCGACCTCGCCGATCTGCAGCGCAAGCTCGAGAGCAAGTCTGCCAACGAGCTGGGCGAGGGCTCCGAGGTCGATCTCTTCGAGCAGCTCAAGGCCGCCTTCGAGGGCGACCGCATTCAACGCGTCGGCAAGGGCGTCAACGGCGCCGACGTGATCCACGAGGTGATCCACAACGGCAAGGTCTGCGGCAAGATCGTCTACGACGCCAAGAACCGCAACGCCTGGCAGAACGAGTTCGTCACCAAGCTCCGGGCCGACAAGATCGTCCAGGCGGCCGACCACGCCATCCTGTCGAGCAACAAGTTCCCCAAGGACAAGGCCCACGTGCACTACCAGGACGGCGTGATCGTCGCCAACCCGGCGCGCGTGACGGCCATCGTCCAGCTGCTGCGCGACCAGGTGGTGCGCATGCACGAGCTGCGCGTCAGCAAGGAAGGCCGCGAGCTAAAGTCGATGGAGATCTACGCCTTCATCACCTCCGAGCACTGCAAGCAGCTGCTCGCCCAGGTCGAGACGCAGGCCGGCCGCATGCTCGAGCTCGACAGCAAGGAGCAGGAGGCGCACCGGCGCCTGTGGGAGGCGCGCAAGAAGCTGATCACGTCCGTGCAGAAGGCGCGCAGCGACCTCTCCTTCGAGATCGACCGCATCATCGGCACCGCCGGCAACGGCCCGGCCGACGAGGACGAGCAGGCCGCCTAAGGCCTCGTCACGCGCCGGCTGGCGTGTAGGGTCTGGAGCCCGGCGCCGCCGCATGCCATTGTCATCCCGGAATTTCGCGGGAGCGAAATATCCGGGACCCAGGGCCAAGGGGCGGAAACCATGGCCCCTGGGTCCCGGCTCTCCGCGCAGCTTGCCCCGGCCTCCGAGCCGGGGCGCTCCGGCCGGGATGACAACAATGACCACGCCCAAGTCGCCCCGCTTCGACACGCTTTCGCTCCACGCCGGGCAGCAGCCCGACCCCGTCACCGGCGCGCGCGCCGTGCCGATCTACCAGACCACCTCCTACGTCTTCGACGACACCGAGCATGCCGCCGCGCTCTTCAACCTGGAGCGCGCCGGCCACATCTACTCGCGCATCTCAAACCCCACCGTGGCCGTGCTGGAGGAGCGCATCTCCGCGCTCGAAGGCGGCGTCGGGGCGGTCGCCACGGCCAGCGGCCAGGCGGCGCTGCACCTTGCCATCGCCACCTTGATGGGCGCCGGCGGCCACATCGTCGCCTCCGCCCGCATCTACGGCGGCTCGCACAACATGTTCGTGCACACGCTGCCCCGCTTCGGCATCACCGCCACGCTGGTCGATCCGCGCGATCCGAAAGCCTTCGAGGCGGCCATTACGGACAAGACGCAGCTTCTGTTCGGCGAGACGCTGGGCAATCCCGGCCTCGAGGTGCTCGACATCGCCGCAGTCGCTGGCGTCGCCCACAAGCACGGGCTCCCGCTCGCGATCGATTCCACCTTCGCCACGCCCTACCTGTGCCGTCCCTTCGAGCACGGCGCCGACATCGTCATCCACTCCGCCACCAAGTTCCTGGGCGGCCACGGCATCGCCATCGGCGGCCTCGTCGTCGATGGTGGCCGTTTCGACTGGATCGCCTCGGGCAAGTTCCCCACCATGACCGAGCCCTATGCCGGCTACCACGGCATCGCCTTCGCCGAGGAGTTCGGGCCGGCGGCCTTCATCTCACGCGCGCGCGCGGAGGGCCTGCGCGACTTCGGCGCCTGCATGAGCCCGGCCAATGCCTTCTATCTCCTGCAGGGCATCGAGACCTTGCCCGTGCGCATGAGCCGGCACGTGGCCAATGCGCTGGCCGTCGCCCAGTTCCTGGAGAAGAACGCCGCCGTCGCCTGGGTGAAGCACCCGGGGCTCGAGAGCCATCCCGACCACGCCCTCAGCCTTCGGCAGCTGCCGCGCGGGGCCGGCGCCATACTGAGCTTCGGCATCAAGGGCGGACGCAAGGCGGGCGCCAGGCTGATCGCGCGCCTCAAGCTCTTCTCGCACCTGGCCAACGTCGGCGACGCCAAGAGCCTCGTCATCCACCCGGCCAGCACCACCCACCAGCAGATGAGCGCGGAGGACCTCGCCAAGGCGGGGGTCGGCGAGGAGCTGGTGCGCCTGTCGATCGGCCTGGAAGACCCACAGGATCTCATCGACGACCTCGGCCAGGCCCTCGCCGCCTCGCAGAAGGGCTGACCGGTATGCGGGTGCATTACGAAAGCGCGGCATTGCTTGCCCCTCTCCCCTCGGGGAGAGGGCGTGAGGCCATGACTTGCGGTCGCGTACCCCGCGCGTTCAGCACGGACAACCGTCATGGAGCGGCCGCAAGTCATTCGGCCGAACCGGTGAGGGGGGAGTTGGTTAGCGCAATGAAGGCCCCCTCATCCGCCCTTCGGGCACCTTCTCCCCAAGGGGAGAACGGCCATCGCAGTCTGGTTGCGGATTGTTGGAAAAACTCGCCATGGAGATGAAGGTCGACGGCAGGCGGGTGTTTGCGGCGACGGGCGGCCGGCCCTTCGACAGGGGCAAGCCGGCGGTCGTCTTCCTGCACGGCGCTGGATGCGATCACAGCGTGTGGCAGCTGCCGGCGCGCTGGTTCGCCTGGCACGGGCACGCCGTGCTTGCGGTCGACCTGCCCGGACATGGCCGCTCGGAAGGGCCGCCGCTTGCCACCATCGCCGATCTGGCCCAGTGGGTCGCGCGCCTGCTCGACGCGGCCGGCATCGAGCAGGCCGCCCTTATCGGCCATTCCATGGGCGGCGCCATCGCGCTCGAAACCGCCGCCGCGCTCGGCGCCCGCGTCACGCGCCTCGCTCTCATGGGCACGGCCGCGGCGATCCCCGTGAGCGATCCGTTGCTCTCAGCCGCGCGCGAGGAGCCGCAGCGCGCCTACCAGATGATGACCGCGTGGGCGCATGGGGCCGCCGCCAGGCTCGGCGGCAATCCCGCGCCCGGCCTGTGGATGACGGGCGGCACCTTGGCGCTGTTCGCCCGCAACGCGCCCGGCGTGCTGGCCGCAGACCTCGGCGCCTGCAATGCGTGGGCGTCGGGCCCCGATGCGGCACGCAAGATCGCCGCGCCCGCGCTGGTCGTCCTTGCCGCCAACGACATCATGACGCCGGCCAAGATGGGCGCCGAGCTCGGCCGCCTCATCGCCGGCAGCCGCACGGTGACAATCCCCGATTGCGGCCACATGCTGCTCGCCGAGGCCCCCGACGCCGTGCTCGACGCCCTGATCTCGTTCTTCGCCCCTCGTTCCAACTAGCAGCCTGCCATGCTAAAATTCCAGGTATGACCAAGATCGAGACGAGGCTGGAGACCCTCTTTGCGAAGCTTCGGGCGCTGCCCGAGGATCGGCAGGAGTTTGCACTGCAGGTGCTGACGGAGATCGTGGAGGAGAAAGTCTACGTTCTCTCCGACGAAGAACGCGCCATTCTGGAGCCCGCCCTCGAGCGGGCCAAGCGTGGCGAGTTCGCGACCGACGCGGAGGTCGATGAGGTCCTCAACAAGCCCTGGTCATGACGCTGCGTTGGGATCCGCGTGCGATTCAGGATCTCCGTGAGATAGGTCGATATATTGCGGCACACGGCTCGCGTGCCGCTGCCAACCGCGTTCGGCGACATCTGCAAGCGCGCGTTGATCGATTGCGTACCAAGCCCCGCCTGGGCGCGGCAAGCATCAATCCCGACATCCGCGTACTAAACCCCATTCGCTACCCTACCGCATCTACTACACTGTCCAGGGCGGCGACGTCGTGATCCTTCACATCCGTCACACCTCGCGCCAGAGTCCTGGCGATCTGACGCCGTAACCGAATGGGACCTCCATGAACCTCGCCGAATACGCCAAGTACGATGCCCTCGGCCTCGCCGAGTTGGTCGCCAGGAAGCAGGTGTCGCCCAAGGAGCTGACCGAGACCGCGGTCAAGGCCATCGAGGCCGCCAACCCTGCCGTCAAGGCGGTCGTCGAGCTCTATCCCGATCGCATCGACGGCTTCGACGAGAAGTCCCTGGGCAGCGGCCCCTTCCGCGGCGTGCCGTTCCTCATCAAGGACGTGTTCGGCCACGAGCAGGGCCGCAAAATAGAGTTCGGCAGCCGGCTGTGCAGCGGCATGACGGTGGCGGCGGGCACCTATCTCGCCAATCTCTTCAAGGCCTCGGGCGTCAACATCATCGGCCGCTCGGCGGCGCCCGAATACTCCATGTCCGCCACCACCGAGAGCGTCATGTTCGGCAACACGTCGAACCCGTGGAAGCAGGGCTACTCGGCGGGCGGCTCCACCGGCGGCGGCCAGGCCGCCGTCATCTCCGGCATGGTGCCCATCGCGCATGGCTCCGACATCGGCGGCTCGGTCCGCATCCCGGCGAGCTGGTGCGGCGGCGTGGGCCTCAAGCCCTCGCGCATGCGCGTCTCGTCGGGCCCGGTGGTGGACGAGGGCGGCTGGGGCTACTCGATGAATTTCGTGCAGGTGCGGACCGTGCGCGACGCCGCCGCCATGCTCGACTGCGTGGCGGTTCCGCAGCCGGGCGACCCCTTCATCATCCCTAAGCCCGACGAGCCCTACGCTTCGCTGGCGAAGAAGCCCGCACCCAAGCTCAAGGTCGGCATCGTGCTGGACGAGCTGGTCGGCATCAAGGTCGATCCGGAGGTAGCAGCCGCCGTCGAGGCGGCGGCCAAGACGCTTGCCGCCATGGGCCACACGGTGGAGCGGGCGAGCGCCGACATGGGCGGCCGTGCCGCGCTCGCTGCGGCCTTCGACATCTTCTTCTTCGGCTTCGACTCCCGCCTCGACGGTTACGCCAAGCGCAGCGGCACCAAGGTCGGTCCCGACACGCTGGAGCCGGTCATCCTTGCCGTCTACCATGTGGCGAAGGACATCACGCCCGCCCGCTTCATCGCCGCCACGGGTGCAGCCAACGTCGCGCGCCGCAAGCTCGGCGCCTTCTACTCCAAGTACGACATCTGGCTCTCGCCCACCACCGCGCGCGTGTCCGAGCCCTGGGGCCGCTACAACCTCTCGCGCGCCGTGGAGGGTTGGGACAACATCATCGACGAGCTGTTCCTGCCGCCCTGCCAGTTCACGATACCGCACAACATCATGGGCACGCCGGCCATGTCGCTGCCGCTTGGCATGCATTCCTCGGGCGTGCCGATCGGGGTGCAGATTGCCGCCAAGCCGGCGGCCGAGCATCTCCTGCTGCAGCTCGCGGCGGCCCTGGAAGAAGCGATGCCCTGGCGCGACCGGACCCCGCCACTCCACGTCTCCAAGATGAGCGGCTAGCGGCTGCCGGCCGGCAAGCTGCGCCGGGGCGTGCGCTGCTTGCTTCGCGCCCGCGAATGCGGCTGCCTCACGTCGGGCCCGGCTCCGACACCAGCGAGCGCTCCACAAGGCGGGCGAACATGGCCGACCCGTAAGGGATCGCCTCGTCATTGAAGTCGTAGCGGTCGTTGTGCACCGGCGCGCTCGCTTCCCCGTTGCCGAGGTTGATGTAGGCACCGGGCACCTTCTCGAGCATGAAGGCGAAATCCTCCGAGGCCGAGGCTGCTTCCTTGTTGCGCTCGAGGTTGGCTTCGCCCACCAGCTCCGCCGCGGTATCGGCGATCGCCTGCGTCGGACCTGAAGCGTTCACCAGGGGAGCGAAGATCAGCCGGAAATCGACCTCGGCCTTGGCGCCGAGCGCCTCCGCCACGCCGCTGGTGACGCGCTTCAGGCCGGCCTCGATGGCGCTCAGCGTCTCGCGCCTCATGGCGCGGATCGTGCCGCCCATGCGCACCCGCTCCGGGATGACGTTGTAGGCGTCGCCGCCGTCGATCTTGGTGATGCTGAGAACCCCCATGTCGTTGGGCGGCAGGTTGCGCGCCACGACGGTCTGGAGGGCCGTGCCGATATGGCAGGCGGCAACCACCGGGTCCACCGCTGCGTTGGGCCGGGCGCCGTGTGCGCCGCGCCCTTTCACGGTGATGTCGAAGAAGGCGCCGCCCGCCATGGCGGTGCCCGGCGTGATCGAGAAATGCCCGACCGGCGCGCCCGGGCGATTGTGCAGCCCATAGAGCTCGTCGGAGGGAAACCTCTCCAGCAGCCCCTCGTTCAGCATGGCGAGCGCGCCGCCCATGCCCTCCTCGCCGGGCTGGAAGATGAAGTTCACGGTGCCGTTGAACTGGCGCGTCTCGGCGAGGTAGCGCGCCGCGCCGAGCAGCATGGTCGTGTGCCCGTCGTGGCCGCAGGCATGCATGACGCCGGACGAGCCGCTGCGGTAGGCCGCGCCCGTCTGCTCGTGGATGGGGAGCGCGTCCATGTCCGCGCGCAGCCCGATCGAGCGCGGCCCGTTGCCGGAGCGGAGCACGCCGACCACGCCCGCGCCGTCGACCAGGCGATGCACCTCGATCCCCCAGGATTCGAGGAGCCGCGCGACCACATCGGCCGTCCGGCGGGTCTCCAGGCCAAGCTCGGGATGGGCGTGGATGTCTCGCCGGATGCCTGTCAGGTCGGCGTGATAGGTGCGCACGCGCTCGAGCGCGGCGCTGGCGGCAGGCGTCTCGGACATGGGGGTTCCTTGCTCTCTGGGCTCGCTGGTCGGTGATGGTCCCGACAAGGATCGCGGGTTGGGAACGCGAAGGCAAGGGCCGGCCGACGATCCCGTCCTCCCGGGCCTGCAAACCGCGATTGTGCTAGCGCTTGCCCCGCTCGGAGATGACCTTGTCCATCCGCGCGCGTCTTCGCTCCGCCTCCTGCTGGGCTTCCAGCTCGTGCTCGAGGTCGCGCTCGAAGTCGACCAGATCCTTCGGCAGCGGCATTCCGTACGCCTTCAGCTCGTTGAGCTTCAGCCGGACTTGCTCATAGAGCTCGTGCCAGTCCTGCGGCTCGTTCTGCATCCGCGTCAGGAGCAGTCCGAGCTCGGCTTCCTTGTCTTCAAACGCCATGGCGTAACACCCTTCTCGCGGCGGCGGCGTGACCCTGCCAGCTTACCGGATGATCAATGCCGCACAACCGGGTCCCTGATGCAAGACACATCTCCCTCGCACGCGGCTGCCTTTGATGTGCGTCAACGCCGCCCGTTCGGGTGGCGCTACGGTGTCGTGTCAAAGTGCGTGGGAGGGAGCCTTCCAATGGACGAAGCGATCGAGAGGAAGATCCTGAGCCTGCTCGACCAGCATCGTGTTATGACGATCGCGACGCTGAGGCCCGATGGCTGGCCCCAGAACCATCCCTTCCACCGCAAACAGTTCCAATTCGGGCTCCGTTGAAACGCCCATTCCGCCACCACCGTCGGCTACGTCAACGACGGCCTCACCGTATACTTCCTCTGCGGCCTCGACAGCCAGAAAGCCGCGAACATCGCGAAAGACAATCGCGTGTCCCTCACGATCGACCACGATGCCGACCAGATCATGGAGATCACGGGCCTTTCCATCAACTGCCTTGCCTGGCCGGCGACGTTTTCACTCTGTTCATACAGCGCGAGCGCGCGGCCAAAGAGCGCCTCGGCGGCGCTCGCATCGCCGCGGGCGTTCGCCACGGCTCCCAGATTGCCGAGCTGGTCGGCCTGACCTCCGACATCGCCGAGGTTTTCAAACAGTGCGAGCGACCGGGCGTGGAAATCCTCCGCTGACGAGACCTCGCCGCGCGCCATCGCCACCAACCCAAGATTGCCCAGGTTCGCCGCTTCGCCTTCACGGCGTTTGCTCTTGGTATTGAGAGCGAGGGCGCGACGATGCAATTCGGTCGCCGCCACGTAGTCGCCGTGGCTCATCGCGCATGCGCCAAGATGTCCGAGTTGGTCGTCTTGACCGGAGATGTTGCCGTCGGCCTCGAAGATCGCAAGCGCGCGCTGTGCCAGCTCGCTCGCCGAGGCCGCGTCGCCGTGCAGGTGCGCTATCGTCGCGAGTGCACCGAGGTCGTTGGCCTGGTTCTCGCGGTTCGCGATCTGCTCGTGGATTTGCAACGCACGCCGAAGAAAACCCTCCGCGATAGAAAGGTCGCCGCGCGCCCGCGCCGCCAAGCCGAGATTGCTCAGTGCGGCCGCGCGCCATGCCGCATCCGGTCGTCGACCGGGCGGAGGCTAGAACGCGCCGCCAGAGATCCTCCGCTCGGGCGACATTGCCTCCCCGCAACGCAAGAGCGCCCAGCTTCAGTCAACACCGAAGGGTCGTCCGGCTTTAGCGCTCGCGCCGCTTCGTAGTTGCGCAACGCACGATCAGTATCCGTTGAGAAAGCCAACGCTCCAGCCTCCATGTAGGTCTCGGCGGCTTGCTGGGCCGCCGCAGACATCGCCGCGCGCTGTTGCTCGGCAAGGCGCTCCAGCGCATCGGCGGCTTCGAGCACGCCGCCGGCAGCGGCCTTCTCAAGCGCCGCGCGCTTTCTTGCGTCGCTCGGCATGCTGCCGCTCAACTCCGTATGCCGCCGCAGACCTCGTTTCCCGGGCCGATGCCGAAGCCCGAAGACGTCCGCATCTTCCGCCTGACGCCGGTGGTCGTCTCCGTGCTCGACTATACGAAGGGCTTCGGGCACACCGATCTCATCGCCTGTTCATAGCGCCACGACTGCAGCGCGCGCCCTATTCGATCCGGGAGAAGAGCTCGGCCATCAGCCGCGCGCGCTCGACGAGGCTCGAGACTTCGATGTGCTCGTCGAGGGTGTGGGCGCCCTTGCCCCGCACGCCGAGAGAATCGAGCGTCGGGATGCCGAGGGCGCCGGTGAAGTTCCCGTCGGAGCCGCCGCCGGAGCTCTGGTGGGTCAGCTCGAAGCCGAGCTCCTTGCACACATCCTTGGCAAGCTCGTAGAGCGCCATCGTGCCTGCGTTGGTCTCCCACACGGGCCGCGTCACGCCGCGCTTGACCTCGGTTGTCACGTCGTTGGCCGCGCCCGCGTGCGCCAGCATGCGTGCAACGCCACGGTCGAGGTCCGCCTGCTTCTTCGCCATCGACAGCACCTCCGCCTCGCACAGCGACGACACGCAATTGACCCACTGGCCCGCGTGCACCACCCCGACGCTGAACGTGCAGTCGGCCGTCGTCATCTCCTCGATCTCGAGGATCTTGCGCGCCATCGCCGCGATCGCCGAGCGGCCCTCGGAGAGCCGTGCGCCCGCATGGCTCGGCCGGCCGATGGTCTTGACGTTGAACCGTGCGATCGCGAACCGCCCCGTGGTCGCCCCGCCATTGGCCTGCGCGGGCTCCGGCACCAGCACGGCCTTGTTCTTGCGCGCCTCCATCTCGATCAGCTCGCGCGTCGACGGCGTGCCGACTTCCTCGTCCGGCGTGAAGAGCACCGTGACCGGCAGCGGCGTCTCGATGCCGGCCAGCGCCAGCTGCCGCATGGCCTCTACGGCGACGAAGTTGCCGCCCTTCATGTCCTGGATGCCGGGACCGTAGCAGCGGCCATCCTCGATGCGCCATGGGTTCTTCGCGATGGTGCCGACCGGATGCACGGTGTCGAGGTGGCCGCAGACGAGGATGCCCGGCCGGCCGAAGTGCTTGTGGGGAAAGCGCGCGCGCACCGATCCGCCAAAACCCATCCGCCCGGGGATGCGCTCGATCTCGGCGCCGGCCGCAGCCAGGTCGTAGGCGGCGAGGTCCATCATGCGATCGACCGCCGCCGCGTCATAGGTCGGGCTTTCGCACTCGATCCACGGCCTGAGGCGAGCGAGCATCGTGTCCGTATCGAACGGCAAAGTCTTGAGCATGGCGGGGGTTATCCTGTCACGCGTGCAGCGGTCGCCCATGAGTATCTCATTGGACGAGCCCGATCAGCGACTACATTTCGGCCGATTTCCCCCTATGCGCGCTCCTGACCCCAGGCTCGAGTGGGTGGTCTGGCGGCAACGCAAGGGCTACACTGTGGCGCCAGCTCAGTCGTCCCGCTGCCAGGAGGCATCCATGGGCAATTGCATCGTCGTCGTTCAGTTCGACCTGCCGAAACGCACCGAGGAACAAGCGATCAAGGGAGCCACATCGAGCGCGCCGATTTATCGCGACCTCGCCGCGAAGGGGTTGATCCGCAAGGACTACCTGAATGGCGACGCCGGCACCGGCGGGGTCTATCTCTGGGAAAGCCGCAAGTCGGCGGAAGCTTGGTTCACCGAGGAGCGCATCGCCGAGCTGAGCAAGCGCTTCGGCGCCCGGCCGCGGCTCACCTGGTACGACACGCACGTGACCGTCGACAACCTGGCCGACGAGACGCGGGTCAACGGCAAACCGCTCGTCGACGCCATCTGATCTGCTTCGCCGCCTGGCGCCAGGCCGCGAACTTCCAGGCAGACTTCAATTGGCTGCTGGCGAATGGCGGCGGTCGGGCAAATCAGCGCCCGCCACGACACGGCACGACACGGGCCGCGGATCGGCCTAGGCCGCCAGCGCCTCGGCCAAGCGGGTCTGCTCGCGCGCGAGCACCGGCACCGGCTGCCGCCGCGCGGCGGGGGGTGCCTGCATCGCGGCGGCGCACTCGGCGAGCAGCCGGCCGAAGGCATATTCGGCGGCGTCGATCCGCTGCGACGCGCGGGCATGCAGCGCCAGCGCGGCGTCCACCTGCGACAGCCCCGCCCGGGCGATGCCGGTCACGATCTCCCAGTCGCGACGCGGGCAGCGCGCTGTGTGCCGGGCCCCCACCGGCACGGCGGTGTGCCTGGCCGGGCGGCGGACAACGAGCGCGATGAGAATGGCGAGGAGTGCGAGACCGGCGACGGCGGCCGCGCCGCCCAGCAGGATCTTCAAGTCGACGGGGAGGATGAGATCTGTGAACGACATGCGGGGCTGGACCCAAGGCGCGAGAGGGCTGGTCGCTGGCACCGGCAGGCCGACAGCCTGGTGCGGTACTGACCAGATGGGACGATCTCGCGAGCGTGGGCAGGCGCCCGTGAAGGCTCCGGATAGGCGATTTGGCGTTAACAAGCGATTAAGCACCGGGTCCCGGCCATGCCGCGACCCCCGTGCCCCGCTCAGCCGAGCCCCACCAGGCGCCGGATGTCGGCGGGCGTCGCGCCGCGCTCGCGCAGGGCTCTCAGGCTCGTATCGCGTGCGCTCTTGGCAAGCTTGCGGCCCCGATCGTCCGTGATCAGCCGATGATGATGATAGAGCGGCGCCGGCAGATCGAGCAGCACCTGCAACAATCGGTGCAGGTCGGT
This sequence comes from uncultured Alphaproteobacteria bacterium, assembly GCA_963797005.1. GTDB lineage: Bacteria > Pseudomonadota > Alphaproteobacteria > Rhizobiales > Hyphomicrobiaceae > AWTP1-13. Next base: position 23,462 of record CAWCOF010000001.1, on the reverse strand, counting down.
CGCCGCGAGCAGGTCGCGCCCGCGCGTGACATGGGTTACGCCCTGCCAGGCATCGTCGACGACCACGGCCAGGTGATAGCTGGTCGGCACATCCTTGCGCACGATCGCCGTATCGCCCCAGCGCTCCGGCCTCGCGGCGATCGTCTGTTCCGCGCCGTCCTCGCCGAGCTCGGTGAAGGTGAGCGGCGCACCCTGAAGCTTCGCCGCCGCGGCCGCCAGCGCGCGCTCCATGTCGAGCCGCAACGCGAACGGCTCCCCTGCCGCCATCCGCCGCGCGATTTCCTGTCCGTCGCGACCCTTGTAGAGCCCGGGATAGAGCGGCGCGCCGTCCGGGTCGGTGGGCCCGCCGGCCGCCGCCGCCTCGATCTCGGCGCGCGTGGCAAAGCAGGGATAGACGAGGCCCATCGCCTGGAGCCGGTCCGCCGCTTTCCCGTAGGCCGGCATCCGCCGCGACTGGAACACGACCGGCTCCTCCCAGGCGAGGCCCAGCCAGGCGAGGTCCTCGAAGATGCCGGCGACGAAGCGCTCACGCGAGCGCCCCACATCGATGTCCTCGATGCGCAGAGAAAGCGCCCGCCACAGGCCTGCGCCCGCTCGTAGCTCACCAGCGCCGACAGCGCATGGCCCAGATGCAATTCCCCATTGGGGCTCGGCGCAAACCGGAACACGGGAGTTGGCATCGGTGGCGTGTCGTTTGTTCGCTACGCCGGAGACTTAGCATGCTTCCGCGCCTATCCGCCTTGCTGTCATCCCGGCCGGAGCGCTTCGGCGCGGAGAGCCGGGACCTAGGGGCCGCAGGTTCTCGCGTAGTCTCTAACTCTGGCTCCCGGATATTTCGCTTTCCGCGAAATTCCGGGATGACAACGCCCGCTAACCGCAATCGCGCGCGCCGGCCCGGTAGCTCTTTGCGACCTGCTCGACGATTCGGTCATAGCGGCTCCGCTCGGCCACGGGATAGAGCATCGCCCAGCGGTTGATCAGCCGGCCCCCGCAGGTGAATGTGACGCGCTCGTAGAACATCGTGTCATCGCGCGTTCCCGACACCACGAACCAGCTCTTGCGCAGCGGCGCGTAGTCGAGCTCGGCGCCGGGATAGCGCCGCTCGAGCACCAGCGCGCGGTAGGCCTCGAGGCTCATGCCGTCGGCGTTGGGTAGCGCCACGGCGAGGAGACGCGCATTGCCGTCGCGGGAGATCCACAGGCGCCCCTCCTCCATGAACGGCCCCCGGGCCCGGAACTGCCGGTTGGGATAGCTGAGCGAGAAGCCGTAGCGCTGATTGCGGTAGGTGGTGGTCTCGGCGGCGCCTTGTGCCGCGGCCGGTCCGGCGGATAAATGCAAGCCCGCAACCAGCACGAAGACGCCGGCCGCGCGCGCGATCGATGACGACATGAGAGGCCCTCTTCAATCTCATGCGGGCACGCTATCTCTACTGTGTCGGAGCAGCTGGACCATCTGATGGCACCCACGACGTCACGCACCAAGTCGGCAAGGCCCCCGCGCCGCGCATCAAGCTCGCGCCGCACCGGATCATCGTGGCCGAGACCGACATCCGCGACGGCGTGCGCGCGCTCCGGCGCAAGTGCGAGATCATGCGCATGGTGCACGACGTGACCGGCGACCCGCCCCTGCGCCGCCGTCCCGCGGGCTTCGAGGGCCTGGCCCGCATCGTCGTCGGCCAGCAGCTCTCGGTCGCCAGCGCCGGCGCCATCTGGGCCCGCACGGTCGAGGCCTGCCGGCCGTTCGAGCCGCACGTCCTGCTGGGCCTGGAGGACACCCACCTGGCCGGCGCCGGCCTGTCGCGGTCCAAGATCCGCACGCTTCGGGCGGTGGCCGCCGCCTGCGCCGACGGCCTCGACCTGGAGCGGCTCGACGGCGCGACGGAGGAGGAGATCCACGCCGCCCTGACCGAGGTGGTCGGCATCGGCCCGTGGACCGCCGACGTCTTCATCATGTTCTGCCTGGGCCGGGCGGACGGCTGGGCCTCCGGCGACCTCGCCCTGCAGATTGCAGCGCAGCAGGCGCTGGGGCTCCGGAAGCGGCCAGACCAGGACAAGCTCGACAGGATCGCCGAGCGCTGGCGGCCCTGGCGCGGCGTCGCCGCCCGCCTGCTGTGGGCCTACTACGCCGCCGTGAAGGCCAAGAAGAGCGCAATCCCGGTCTGAGCGGCACGCGCTTCTCGCACCCACGCCTCGCCTGCTACACTGAGCTCAACGTTAGGCCAGCCAGGATCGACCGCGGAGGAACCCCATGCAGCTCAAGGTCTCGCCCATCAGCCGCCAGGAATGCTCACCCCAGGAATGGCAGGCCCGCGTGGATCTTGCCGCCGCGCACCGCACAGCCGTCATGCACGGGCTGCACGAGGGCATCTTCAACCACCTGACCCTCACCGTGCCCGGCAAGCCCGACCGCTACTACCAGATCCCCTTCGGCATGCACTGGTCGGAGGTTAAGGCCTCCTCCTTCATGGAGGTCGGCATCGACGACGGCAAGGTGAAGCGCGGCGCCGGCGACGTCGAGCGCTCCTGCTTTTGCATCCACGCGCCGATCCACAAGGGCGTGCCGCACGCCAAGGCCGTGTTCCACACCCACATGCCCTACGCCAGCGCGCTCACCCGCCTGGAAGACCCCAAGATCAAGGAGATCGGCCAGACCGAGGTGCTCTTGATGAACGCCATCGCCTACGACGACAACTACGCCGGGCCCGCCTTCGAGCCCGAGGAGGGCCGGCGGCTTGCCGGCATCGTCGGCGACAAGACCATCCTGTTCATGGCCAACCACGGCATCACCACGGTCGGCGAGACGGTCGCGGAGGCCTACGACCGGCTCTACTACATCGAGCGCGCCGCGCAGGTGCAGATCTATGCCATGTGGACCGGCCAGCGCCTCAAGCAGCTGCCCGAGCCGGTGGTGGAGGTCACGCAGGCCGACAGGCCCGCCTATCACTACGACCCCTCGCCGTCGGAGCGTCACTTCGATGCGCTGAAGCGCATCCTCGACCGCCGCGAGCCCGACTACGCGGAGTGAAGGCGCATCGGGTTGTGGAAAGTCGCGCCAAGGCCGGGCGCGTAAACGCATATTTATTTGACCGCCGGCCGCCATCCGACGTCTGTTGTCGGTGTCGCCTCTACCTTCCTGAGGCGGCACTTTTCGATCTTTTCCCAAACCCCTGAAGGGTGCCGGCCACTCCGTTTCGGCACCCCTTTTTTATTCCCTCGCGGTCGGGGCGCGGCGCGCCTGCGTCGCTGCCTGCAAGAGGGTACACCCGCCTCCTGTTCACGTCGGCCGGTTGGCCTTCAGGAAGGTCCGCAAATGGCGGACGGCCAGGGCAATGCGATCCTTTGGCTCCTTCCATGGGAAGAATGTCATCTGCGCGTTCGGCGCCAGCATGGCGGTTTCCTCGGCGATCGCGTAGGGATGCGGCTCGGTGTCGTCCGGCATGACCAGCACCGGCGTCGTGCACCCGCGCACGAAATCGCGCGTCACGCTGAAAACGAAATCGTTGTGCTCGTGGTACATCTTCTTGAGGAAGGCCGAGCACATCTCCATCGTCACGTCGGACCGCTTCTCGCACAGCGCCGGCGCCCAGCTAGCCATGTTGTTGCGGTAGAAGAGATCCGGCACCTCGGGCCGAAAGCCGCTCGGCGTGGCCGGCACGGCCGCGATCACGCGCTCGGGCGCCCGCTGCAGCATCTTCCAGATGAAGGGGCCGCCGATGCAGAAGCCGAGCACCATGAACTTGTCGATCCCCAAATGATCCATCAGTCCGAGCTGGTCGTCGACATAGGCATCCCATGGCCGGTCGACCTCCACGGGCCCGGAGGACTTGCCGCCGATGGCGTTCCTGAGATCCATCGTGATGCAGCGGTACTCGTCGTTGAGGACGCGCATCGGGTTGAAGGGCGTTCGCTCCGACAGATAGCCGATCGTCGCATTCAGCCCGCCGCCGGGAATGACCAGCAACGGAAAGCCGGCGCCGGCCTCCTCGTAGTAGATCCGAACGGGCCCTCTTTCGTAGATCGGCATGGCGCATGTCCTCAGGTGGAAGGGGTTGGGCGATTGCAGCGGCAGGCGAGACGGCGCCGCCAGTCTAATGCGGCCCCGCGCCGCTGCCACCTTGTGAATCCACCGGCCCGACCACCCATCCAACCGCGTGCTCGGCGCTCGTTACGGCAGGCCGTCGAAGGGATTGATGGTCTTCACGCCCAGCGGTTCGAAATGACGCTGATTCCTCGTCAGCAGGATCAAGCCGTGAGCGCTGGCCGTCGCCGCGATGATGATGTCCGCGAAACCCGGCGACCTGCCCTTGGCGCGAGCGCCGTCGGAAAGCACGCCGGCGATCCTCGCTTCCTGCAATCCGAAGGCGAGAACGCGCTCGCCATAGAGATGCAGCAGGGCCTCGAGCCACGCGGACAGCCGCTGCGCCTTGCGGCCCGCCTTCTCGCGACGCAGCTTGGCGATGCCGTCCTCGATCTCGGCGACCGTCACGGCCGAGAGATAGAGGGCCGAAGAGTTCGCCTCCATCCACGACACCAGCGCGGCCGGGGCGCCCTTCCAGACGGGCGAGCCGACCGAGACGATGTTGGTGTCGACGAGGTACAAGGCCTCAGGCGCGCAAGCCGCGCATCGGCGACTTGCTCCGGCGCGGCAGGTCGCCCTTCTCGATCGGGGCCGACATCAAGAGCCGCGCCAGCGACGGCACGCGCGAGAGGCGCTCCCAGTCCTTCATCCCGAGAACGATGGCCTCGGGCTTGCCGTGGCGCGTGATGATCGAGGGCGTGCCCCGCACGGCGTCGTCGACGACAGCCGACAGGCTCGCCTTCGCGTCCTTGAGCTGTAGCTCTTTCACCTGTCGCTCCAATATGACCACAGTGGTGATATCTATAGGCGATGCTCGTCACGAGGGCAAGCGGTCCGCCCGACCGCGCCGTCTTTCGCCCGTAGGGCGGGTTAGCCGAAGGCGTAACCCGCCGCTTGTGCCGCGAGGCGGCGGATTACGCTTCGCTAATCCGCCCTACGTGCTGAGAAATTAGTCCGCAATCTCGGGGAATGTCATCCCGAGATCGCTGTCGGCGCTTCGCCGGACTTCAGAGAGCACGAGGTCCCTGTTGGCGCGCCTGGCGACCTGCGTCACAAGTCTCCGGTGTTCTGCTCCGGCGTTTGCAATCCGAAGACCACCTGCCTAAGAAAACCCGGTTCAAAAGACATCTTCCCAGGACGACGTGTTATGTTCGGTATTCTTTTTTCATGGTTCCACTCTGGTGCCTTGTGCGGTGAATAGCACCGTCAAGGCGTTCTCAGCGACGCTTCCGGCATGCGGATATCGATGAGGATCGCCGGTTACTAGCCAGTCGTAGAAAGCGGCTCTTGCGTTGGTAATCGCACTGGCGCTCCGCCGACGAAGAAGAAGTCCTTGTCTGCCTCAGGGCTATATCTGCTCATGAAGTAGTCCTGAGGTAATCTCGTACAACGGTGAGGGTCATCACGCCACGGTGAAAATTTCGCGTAGTGGGACCACATCAGGTGATCGTCCACTTTGCACGTAAAGCAACAGACGCCAGCTTCAGATGTCGGGTCCGCCACAAGAAATCTATCACGAATAGTCAAGAGCTGAGGTCGACGATCATGGGTCATCTCTGGTGACGCGAATGCTCTTTCCAACGATGCGCCCCAATCGATGCGGCAATCGAAAGGGTCGTTGAGAGCAAGGGGCGAGCAGCAGTAGAAGTGAGCTAACTCCAGTTCTTGCCAAAGAAAGTTGTTAACAGAGCGATATCGGAATATTCGCCACGGACTATTCATGGATTGCCCTCCTCGATGCGATCACTTTTTTTCTTTTTTTTTTCTCTTTTTTTCTTTTTTTTCATTTTAACTTTTATTTTACTATCTTTTTTTTCTTACTTACATTCTCATTAGTTTCACCATTTCTTTCTTTATCTATCTTCACTAATTCCCGTCCGCACCAATTGGCTGGTCGCCCTCGCGGAGGCCGTGCGTCCCTCGGATTCGCCCTGTCCGCCGTCTCACCCCCCACCCGCACCAGCCGGCAAGACAGCCCGCGGATGTCGCTGGAGCCGGAGATGGGGTCGTACGGGCCCGCCATAGGTCAGCGCGGCGTTGATGTTGATGTCGAGGGCGCCGCGCTCGGGCGCGGGCTCGGAAGGGCGCCACCAGCCCATGCCCGTGTTGACGACGTCCGGCGGCGTCGCGTCGGAGAGCTTGATGCGCAGCCGGCACGCGCCCGCCCCGCGCGCCACCTCCAGCCGCACCCAGTCGCCGTCGGCGAGGCCCAGCGCGCGCGCCGTGTCCGGGTGCACGGTCAGCCGCGGGTCGGGCGACACCTTCTGCGCCCAGGCCTGATCGCGGAAGCGCGAGTGGTGATAGCTCTTCTCGCGGTCGCCGGTGACCAGGGTCAGCGGATAGTCCGCGCGCATGGCCTCGGGCAGCGCCTCGCGGCTCGGCGCCTCGTAGCCGGGCAGCGGATCGAGCCCCAGCCCCTCCAGCGTCGTGGAGAACAGCTCGACCTTGCCGCTCGGCGTCTTGAACGGCCGCCCCGCCGGCGTGACCGGCGCGGGATCGACCTCGGCGTAGCCCGTCCGCTCCAGCTCCTCGATTGAGATGCCGCTGTCGCCCAGCAGATAGGTGTTGAACGCGCGCTGCGTCGGCCACGGCACCAGGTGCCTCGCGATCGCCTGCCGCGCGGCCATCTTCTCCAGCAGCGGCCGCGCGATATCCAGCTCGCAGCGCGCCTCGCCCTGCGGCGCCACCACCGCGCGCGTGAACAGCACCGTCGGCCCCGACGGCATGAACGACACCTCCTCCTCCTCCAGGGTCGCCGTCTTGGGCAGCACGAGGTCGGCGAACTCCGCCGTCGGCGTCATGGCGTGCGCGGCCACCGCCACGAAGTCGAGCGCGCGCAGGGCCTCCATCGTGCGGCGCGTGTCGGGATAGGTGACGAGGATGTTGACCCCGCTCGCGTAGAGCGCGCGCACCGGATAGGGCTTGCCCGTCAGCATCGCCTCGATCACGGAGGGGTTGTGGCAGGCCGTCTGCCAGCCCTTCGGGCCCCGCCCACAGCGGGAAGCGGTCGGCGCCGATGGTCTTGCCCTCGGTCTGCGCATCGCAGGCGGAACGCGGGGTCGTGCAGCAGCTCGAGGTAGTTCCTGAAGCCCTTCGGCGTGCGCACGCGCAGATTGCCGCCGGGCCGGTCGAGGTTGCCGCTGACGGCGACGAGGCAGTGATAGGCGCGGAAGGTCTGCACGCCGGCGCTGAAGGCGTCGATGCCGTGGCCGCTGAGGAAGGTCGATGGCCCGTCGGCATACATCCGCGCCGCGGCGACGATGTCGTCCGCCGGCACGCCGCAGATCCCTGCCGCCACCGCCGGCGTGAATTGCGCCGCCCGCCCGGCCAGCTCGTCGAAGCCGTGGCACCATGCGCTCGACGAACGCCTGGTCGTGCGCCCCTCGGCTGATCAGCACGTGCGTCATGGCAAGCGCCAGGGCCGCGTCGGTGCCGACGCGCGGCGCCAGCCACAGGTCCGCGATCTGCGCCGCCTGCGTGCGCTTGGGGTCGACCGTGATGATGCGCGCGCCGCGCTTCTTGGCGGCCTTCAGCGCCGCCCACTCGACGGGATCGGCGATCGACGGGTTGCGCCCGACGATCAGCGCGCAGCGCGTGTTGTCGATGTCCTCGCCGCGCGTGATGTCGAGGCCCGTGATGCGGGCGCTGACCGCGCGGCAGCCGCCGCACAGGTCCTGGTTGATCATGAAGTTGGGCGAGCCGATCGAGCGCAGCATCAGGGCGAGGATCACGCTGCGGCTGAAATAGGCGCCGCTGGTCGCGCCCACGATCGCCTCCGGCCCGTGGCGGCGGCGCACCTCGGCGAAGCCGGTCGGCCATCTCGTCCAGCGCCTCGTCCCAGGAGATGCGCGCCCACCTGCCCTCGCCGCGCGCGCCCGCCGCGGCGCATGGGATGCAGCAGGCGGTCGGGGTGATAGGCGATGCCCGGCGCGCCGCGGATGCCCTTGATGCAGAACGCGCCCTTGGAATAGGGGTGGCCGGGGTTGGGCGCGAAGTCGACCACCCGGCCGTCGCGCACGGTGGCCAGCGCCCCGCAGCAGGTCGAGCACTCCCAGCAGGTGGTGGGATGGACCGCCTCGGCGGGTGCGTTGCGGAGAGCTGTGTTTGTCTCGGTCATGTTCAATAGGCACCCTAGCCCGAGGGACGCGAGGCGATCGCTTTCGGCAGCGACCAGAGCGGGCCGGCCTGCTCGCCCAGGCTCGAGCGATGCACGTAGAGCGCCATCCCGGCGACCGTCACGGGAATGATCACGATGTGCAAGAAGCCGAGCACCTTCCTCAACGACGCGGAGCGCGCGCTCGGCCGGCTCACCCTGAGGATCGAGAGGACGATCATGAAGCTCACGGCCGTGTAGACGTAGAGGAAAATCCGGTCCGAAAGCGTGGTGCCTTCGTCGGCATCGATCTTGGGCAGCGCGAGGTAGAGGGCCACCGCCGACAGCAAGGCCGTGACCTGGATGGTCACGATCGCCTCGAAGTGGGTGAGCGGAATGAAGATCGAGAAGTAGGCCACGGCCAGGATGAAGGCGAGCGGCACCACGACGCGCAGGAAATAGTCGGTGGTGCGCCGCTTCATCAGCCACACGAAACTCGACTTGTAGAACGGCACGACGCTCTGCTGGAAGGTCCAGGCGTCGATGGTCGGCACGAAGTCCTCGTCGTAGCCGACGTACTGCTCCTTGGGCAGCCAGCCGTCCGTGTCGACGGCCTTGTCGCGCAGCGAATTGGGCGGCGGCTGTACGATGAAGGGCGCATCGCGCGTCTTCGGCTGGATGTTGATGGCGAAGCGCTGGGTGTCGAAGGGATAGGTCGCAAGGCGCGGTTCGTAGGTGAACTTGCCCGACACCAGATAGATCTGCATATCCTGCGGGTAGACGTCGCTCGGTCCGCCGTCGTGCAGCTTGCGGATGGTGATCTGGCGGTCGTTGGTCCTGGGGTCGAGGAAGCCGTTGGCGAACTCGATCTTGTCGATGGAGGCATTGTTGCCGCGCATCGAAAGATAGAAGTCCGCATAGAAGCTCTTTTCGTTGTCGTCGACGCGAAAGGTCCGGACCAGGTCGATGTCGAGGTAGAGGGTATCGATCCGCCGCAGCTTGTCGGTTCGCAGGCGCAGGAACTGCAGCGGTGCGAGCTGCGAGGCGCCGAGCCCGTTGGGACGCATGACGACGAACGGAGTGCGGTCGGCGGCACGCGCCTCGGGCCTGAACGACCAGTTCTCGAAGCTGCCCCGGAACATGCCGCGCCCGGCCGCGTAGGTCGTCTTGATCTCCTTCAACAGGTGCGCGCGCAGTTTTGCCTGGTCGGCTCTCGGGTCGGCGGACTTCAATGCCGTCGCCACCAGCGCCACCATGTCGGCGTACGCAGTGCCGCGACCGATGGCCCGCAGGTTGGCGCTGTCGAAGACGCTGGGTGCGGCGTCCTCGGGGCGGGGCTTGCACTTGCCGTTCTTCCAGCCCGGCGCCTCCGGTACCTTCGCCCCCTCGAAGATCCATTTCTCGAGGCCGTTGCGGATGATGCGCTCGCGAAGCCGGTCGCTGAAAACGTCGGGCAGATCGTCCCAGGCGAGCTGGAAGATATCGCCGGGGTACTCGGGCGCACCCTCCTCGAAGATGGTCTCGATGCGGCCCGTCACGAATAGCGCAGGCGTCAGGCCGGCGGCCACGAACGAGGCCAGCACCACCGCGGTCCGCCGGGAGCCGATGGCCAGGTAGACCAGATCGGGGTTCTTCTGCTTGAGGTCGGCGATCATGGCGTCGACCTCGGCCGTCTTGAGCTCGCCGTTCTCCAGGCTCAGCCGGTGGTCGGCGACGAGGGGCGCGCCATCGCTGGGGTTCTTGAGGCCATCGCCCAGGCTCGAGGTGAACACGAAGTCCTTGAGCCCGACGAACGCCGGCCGCTGCAGGTTACGCGCCTTGGCGAACGCCACCATCACCGGCACGCGCTCGTCGTCCTGGGACGGGCGCATCGTGAACACGTTGGGATATTTCTGGAAGATGCTGTTGACGCTGATCTCCGACAGGAACGGGATGCCGCTCGCTCGGATCTCGCCGCCGATCGCCTTGAAGGTGTCCTTGGCGCGGTTCGAGCTGGAAAGCCCGATCATGGCGACCGTATTGGGGTTTGCGAGCGCCTGCTTGACGTTTGCGATCGTCCGTTCCGAGCTGCTGTCGTCGTCGAGGATCTGCAGCTCGATCGGGCGACGCAGGATTCCGCCTGATGCGTTGATGCGGTCTTTCTCGGCGGTTGTCAGCTGCCTGATCGCCGGCACGTGGCCGGACTCGAAGCAGAGGTCCTTGCGCGAGCTGACGAAGACGGCGATCGAGAGGGGCGGCGAGGCCGCGGCCGCCGCCTGCGCACGCGCCGGGCGTGCGGGCAGGATCATCGCCAGGCACAGGCAGACGAAGAGTATCGCCACCGGCAGCACCGGGAGAGCGAAGCGTTGCGCTGGACCACGCACCACTGACAGGGGCCGATTCCCCCGAAGACGGCCGATCGCTCTCACGTTCCTCCCAACGCGCCCTGCCTGCTCGATGAACGGCTAGGTGTAGCGCCCCATTGTGTCACCCGTGCCCCAGCGCAGGGGAGCCTGCCGAAAGACGGTCGCAAGGTCAAATCGGCCGGATATGCAGGCATCGACATGGGGTTGACGTCGAGCGGCGTGGCCCCGCGGGCCTGGCGCGAGATCAAGCCGCTTTGGCGGGAGACGCGCGCCGGGCCCCGTCGACTGGTGCATCGTGCAGGTGCACGTCGCGCTGCGGAAACGGGATCGTCAGGCCCGCACCCTCGAGCTGCAGCTTGGCCTGCTCGGTGAGGGCGCGCCGCACGTCCCAGTAGTTGGCGGTGTCCGCCCAGACCCGCAGGGCCATCACTACTGCGCTATCGCCGAGCTCCTCCACGAACACCTGTGGCTCGGGATCGCGGTACACGCGCTCGTCGCTCGTGGCGATCCTCATGAGCACGTTGCGCGCCTCGGCAATCGAGTTGTCGTAGGCGATGCCGAACTTGAGGTCGACCAGCCGGTTCGGCAGCCGCGAATAGTTGATCACGCGCTTGTTCCAAAGCTCGGCGTTGGGCACGAACTGAAAGATCCCGTCCCAGGTGTGGATCTGGCAGGCGAAGATGCCGACCTCGCGCAGCGTGCCGGTAATCCCGCCCGCGTCGATGTAGTCCCCCACCTTGAAGGGCCGCAGCCACAGCAGCATGAAGCCGGCCGCGACGTTGGCGAGCGTGCCCTGCAGCGCGAGGCCGATGGCAAGGCCGATGGCGCCGAGTGCGGCAAACACGCTCGTGGTCTGGACGCCGAACTGGCCGAGCGCGGCGACCATGACCACGACGAGAATCGCATAGCGAACGAGCGAGAGGACGACACCCCGTAACGTTACGTCGAGGCGCGAGTTGAGAACGCGGCCGAGCGCCCGTTGCGCCCAGAAGGCCGCCCACCAGCCGGCGACCAGCAGCAGAATGCCGGCCAGCAGGTTCGGCAGGGCACTTGCCGCCCAGGCGGCCAGCGCGCCGCCGAACGCGTCCAGGTTGGCTGTGATCGTGCTTGGATCCATCGAATGCTCCCCAATTTCCGCATCGAAGGGCCCCGCAGCTGCACGGACCCTCCGACTGGTTCAGTAGGCCGCGAATTGTTCCGTCTCCTGCGGCAAACCGCGACAACGGAGCGAACGGCTTGGCGATTGCGCAAACGCGGGGCCGTCGGGCCGGACTTTCGCGTTCCCGGCACTGGCCGAGCGCGCCTCTGGCACGCATCGGGGCAGCGGCCGGATTTGGCGCCGGCAGCCTAACGCGTTTCCGCGCGGACTTCCACGCGCTCGATCCGATTCACACAGTCATGGGCGTGGACTGAGCGCGCAGCCTGGAGGACTTGATCAGAAATGCCCCTCCTTGCGGGCCCAGGCCTCGGTCTTGTCGAGTGCGCGGGTGAGCATGTCGAACATGGCGTTGATCTCGGCCGCCTCGATCACGAGCGGCGGGCAGAGCGCGATGTTGTCGCCGCCGACGGGCCGGCACAGGAGGCCTTCCTCCTCGGCGAAGCGGACGCAGCGCGCGCCCACCCCGAGCTTGGGCTCGAAGCTCTCCTTGGCGCGCTTGTCCTTGGCGAGCTCCAGCGCCCCGAGGAGGCCGACTGCGCGCGCCTCGCCGACCAGCGCGTGGTCGGCCAGCGCCTCGATCCGAAGCTTGAAGATCGGCGCCATGCGACGCACGTGCTCCACGATCTTGATGCGCTCGTAGATTTCGATGGTCTTGAGCGCGATGGCGCAGGCGAGCGGGTGGCCGGAGTAGGTGAAGCCATGGGCGAACATGCCCTGCTTTTCGCTCTCCGCCACCAGCGCCTGGTAGACGGGTTCCGGCACGGTCAGCGCACCCATGGGCACGTAGGCCGAGGTGACGGCCTTGGCCATGGTGATGGTGGTGGGCTCGAGGCCCAGCGTCTGGCTGCCCCACCAGTTGCCGGTGCGGGCAAAGCCGCAAATCACCTCATCCGCGATGAAGGCGATGTCGTGCTTGGCGAGTAGGGTCTGTACCTTCTGGAAATACGTCTTGGGCGGCAGCAGCACGCCGCCGGCACCCATCACGGGCTCGGCAATGAAGGCGGCGACCGTCTCCGGCCCTTCGTTCTCGATCATCTCCTCGAGGTTGCGCACGAGCCGGTCGGCATATCCTTCCTCGCTCTCGCCGGCCTCGGCCTCCTTCCAGTAATGCGGGCATTCGGTGTGCAGCACGCGCGCCATCGGCAGGTCCCAGTCGTTGTGGAACACCGGGATACCCGACAGGCTCGCCGCAGCAACGGTGGTGCCGTGGTAGGCGCGCTTGCGCGAGATGATCTTCTTCTTCTTCGGCCGGCCCAGCGCATTGTTGGCGTACCAGGCGATCTTGACCTGCGTGTCGTTGGCCTCCGACCCTGAGTTGGTGAAGAACACTTTCGAGGTCGGGCAGGGCGCCATGGCCTTGATCTTCTCGGCGAGTGCGATCGCCGGCTCGTGGCTGCGGCCGCCGAACAGGTGCGAGAAGGAGAGCCGCGACATCTGCTCGCGCGCCGTCTCGACCAGCTCGGCATTGCCGTAGCCGAGCCCCGTGCACCACAAGCCGGCGAGCCCTTCCATATAGCGCTTGCCGGCGGTGTCGTAGACGTAGACGCCCTCGCCACGCTCCAGCACCAGCGGGCCGGTGGTGCGATGGGCCGCAAGGTTCGTGCTGGGATGCAGCAGGGTCTCGACGTCGCGGGCGGCAAAATTGGAGAGAGGGCGCATTCGGGGTCACCGTCGGCTGAGGGCTACTCGCCACATCCTAGAGGCTCTCGCGCGCCGGCGAAACGCCGCCGACACGGGCGTATTGCCTCTTGCCGGCCCCGCGTGATGGGCAGCCAATCATGCCCCTCGCCTCGGCGATCGGCGCGATCAGGCCGCGAGGCGCTGGTGGAACGCCTCGGGCCAGCGCGCCGTGAGATAGCGATAGACCCAGTTGCCGCGGGCTTTCAGGCGCCGGTAGCTCGACTTGAGGTCGAGCACCAGCGTGATGCGCCGGCTCTTGCAGTTGAGCTCGCCGTGGTCGTGGGTGGCCACCGGCAGGAAGCCCATGACGCGGGTGTGGAACCCCAAGGGGCTGTGCGGGTCGTCCTCGAACACGTCGGTGATGACGTGCGTGTAGCCCCGGTCGACCATCTCCTCGGTGGCGGCCCGCATCAGCGCGGCGGCCAGGAGCACGTTGCCGCGATGCTCGGCCAGCACGGCGAAGCGGCCGACCTCGGCGATCCGGTTGTGCTCGAGGAAGCCCGCCACGTCGATGCGCGCGCCGAGGTCGATGGGCTTCAGATCGTACTTGGCGTACTGCAGCAGCGGCGGATCGTAGAGCGTGCGCATCACGCCCGCCGGCCTGCCGTCGAGGTGGACGATGAACCAGGCGATCTCCGCACTCTCCAGATCGCCCGCGGGGAACTGGCGCGCGGGATCGATGATCCAGCGCTTCTCGTCCTGATAGGTTGCGCTCAACACCTGCAGCGCGGCCTTGCGACCTTTGTCGTCTCCGATCCGCTCCGCCCTGATCCGGCTCTCATCGATCATGCGCTGGCCTCCTTCGAGGTTCCCTTCCAGGCCTTGCCTGAAAGGTTGGAGATCTCGGTCATGATGACCGAATGCCACTCGCTCACTGCCGTCATCGCGGCCTCGCCACCGGCGGCGCCCGGCGGCCGCAGAGGCGCGCCGATGTGGAGCTCCATCACCGCATTGGTCGGGATCGGTCCGGTCGGATCGCCGCCGGGGAAGCGGATGCCCATCGGCACCACGGGGATGCCCATCTCGAGAGAGAGCCGGGCGGCGCCGCGGCGCCCGCGCAGCAGCCGCGTGCGGTCGCGATTGATCTCGCCCTCGGGGAAGATGCCGATGGCGCGGCCCGCTGCCAGATGCGCTCGCGCGCGCTCGATCGTCGGCTGAGGATGCTTGTAGAGCGGTTTGAAAACGTTGAGAAACCGCGGCTTGGCGGATTTGCGCGTCACGGTCACGACCTGTGCGCGCGCGTAGATCAGGCCGACGCCGGGGATCAGCCTGAAGTTCCAGTCCGCAAGGAAGTGAAGGAGCCGGCCGCCGCGATGCAGGAACAACATGGCCGGCACCAGCAGCGACTCGCGCCGCGTGCTGTGATTGGCCGCCAGGATGAACGGGTCCATCGCCGGCCGGATGTGCTGCAGCCCGTGGATGGCGGTGACGTGCCGGCTGGCGAGCAGCGCGAGCGCACGCAGCAAAAGGCGGTCACCGAAACCGAGATGGGGCAGAGGGCATCCGACGATCAGGCCCGGCGGCGCGGTCCGCCACGTGAGCTGGCCGGGTCCGGCAGCGGTGAGGGGCTGCGTAAAGTCGGGAGCTCGCATGGGCTCGGGCTTTTCGAGAGCTGGATGGCGAGACGCTCGACTCGACTCATCTTTCTCCTCGCTGCTATGCCCCGGCTACCCGTCAGCCAGATGAAAGAACGATTGCAGTCGTGTGAAAGCGACGGGTTCGGCGCGTGCCGTCCGTGGCGGAGCGCCGCGATGGCGTTGCAGCCCCGCGGGATCGATCGCAATGGTCGATAGCGAATCGAGGGACGCCTCTTGCCGGCGACCGCGTCCGGCGTGCTCCACCTGCCGGAGGCCGGGCGTCTAGTCGATGTCCTCGACCTTGGCCGGCCCGCTGCCCGACATGCGCTGCGCCAGCGCTGCCTCGATGAAGGCATCGATGTCGCCGCCGAGCACGCCCTGGGGATCGGAGCTCTGGACGCCGGTGCGCAGGTCCTTCACCATCTGATAGGGCTGCATGACGTAGGAGCGGATCTGGTGGCCCCAGCCGATCTCCGTCTTGCTCGCCGCTTCCGCGTTGGCCTTCTCCTCGCGCTTCTTGAGCTCCAATTCGTAGAGGCGCGACTTCAGCATCGCCCAGGCGATCGCCCGGTTCTTGATCTGCGAGCGCTCCTGCTGGCTCGCCACCGCGATGTTGGTGGGGAGGTGGGTGATGCGCACGGCGGAATCGGTGGTGTTGACGTGCTGGCCGCCCGCGCCCGAGGCGCGGTAGGTGTCGACGCGGCAGTCGCTCTCCTTGATCTCGATGTCGATGTTCTCGTCGACCACGGGATAGACCCACACGCTGGCAAAGCTCGTGTGCCGGCGCGCGTTGCTGTCGTAGGGCGAGATGCGCACCAGCCGGTGCACGCCCAATTCCGTCTTCAGCCAGCCGTAGGCGCTCTCGCCCTTGACGACCAGCGTCGCCGACTTGATGCCCGCCTCCTCGCCCGCGCTCTGCTCGACCAGCGACACCTTGTAGTCGTGGTTCTCGGCCCAGCGCAGGTACATGCGCGAGAGCATCTCGGCCCAGTCCTGGCTCTCCGTGCCGCCGGCGCCGGCGTGCACCTCGACGTAGGCATCGTTGCCGTCGGCCTCGCCCGAGAGCAGCGCCTCCACCTCCTGCCGGCGCGCTTCCTCGGCGAGCTTCTTGAGCGACGCCTCGCCTTCGCCGACGGAGGCCTCGTCTTCTTCCGCCTCGCCCAGCTCGATCAGGGTGACGGCATCCTCGAAGTCGCGCTCCAGTTTCTTGAAGCCCTCGATCGAACGCTCGAGCGCCTGGCGCTGGCGCATCACCTTCTGTGCGGCTTGCGGGTTCGACCACAGGTTGGGGTCTTCGGCGCGCTTGTTCAGCTCGGCCAGACGGGCGGGCGCGGTATCCCAGTCAAAGATGCCTCCGCAACAGCTCGAGGGAGTCGCGGATGGCTTCGACAAGCTTTTCGGCCTCGGCCCGCATGGGCTTCTCCTCTTGGGCGTAGGGTGAGCGGCGGTTTCGATGCTCAATATAGTAAAGACGCGGCGAAGTGTAGATGCCGCGGGGCCTATTTCCCGAGGCTCTTAACCCTGGGTGTCCTCGCGGTGCGGGTTTGGCGAGCGCCTTGCATGGCGGACGGAGCCGATCCACCGCCACGTGCCCCGACCCGCGACACGCCATGTCATCGCTCGACCTCAAGCAAGCCGCCAAAGCCGGAGCCGGCTGGGTGACGCTGGAAGTCGCCAGCTCCGGGGTGGTGCAGGTCACCCGTGTCGCCGTCCTGGCACGCTTTTTCGTCTCGCCCGAGGAGTTCGGCCTGGTGGCGCTGGCGACGGCGGCCCTGCTCTTCATCGGCGCGCTCTCCGCGCTCGGCACGGTGCAGTATCTCCTGTTTCGGACGGACGCGCGGCGCGAGGTCGTGTCCGGGCTGTTCTGGCTCAGCGTCGCCTCCGGCGCCCTCTTCTGTCTGCTCACCGTGCTGGGGTCCGGGCCGCTGGCGACGCTGCTCGGCGACCCACGCCTGGTTGGTCCCCTGCAGGTGCTGTCCCTGGTCCTCATCCTCGACGCCATCTCCAACCCGATGATGGCGATCTTCATCCGCGACTTTGCCTACAAGCATCACGCGATTACCGAGACGGTCTCGGGCTTCGCCGGCACCGCCATCACGCTGGCGATCGCGGCCACCGGCGACGGCGTGTGGGCGCTCGTGATCGGCCTGATCGTCCAGCGGGCCTTGCGCATGGCGCTGGCCTCGTGGTGGGGGGCGCGCCACATCGGCTTCAGCTTCTCGACGGCCGAGCTCGCGCGCTTCGTTCGCTTCACGGGCGTCACCATTGCCGAGCGGCTGGCCGGCACCGTCAACGAGCGCGCGCCGCACCTGTGCCTGGGCTGGCTGCAGAACGCCTCCCAGGTCGGCATCTACGCCGTCACCAGCAACCTCATCACCGTGCCGCTGCAGTATTTCATGAGCGTGGCGCTGCTGATGGTGACGCCGGTATTCGCGCGCCTGCAGAAGGAGCATGCGCGGCTGGCGAACGCCTACTTTATTTCCTTGGAGCTGACGCTCACCATCATCGCGCCGGCTTTTCTCGGCCTCATGGTGACGGCGCCGCTGGTGGTGCCGATGGTGCTCGGCAAGAGCTGGGCCTCGGCCGTGCCGACGCTGCAGTACCTGTGCCTCTCCTTCACCTTCCACGCCATCTACTTCTTCGGCGCCGCACTGACGCTCGGCACCGGCAGGATGAAGGCAGCCTTCGCGCTCACCGGCATGCAGGCGCCCGCCGTGCTCGCCGCATCGCTGGTCGGCGCCCGGCTCGGCGGCTCGGAGGGCGTGGCGATCGGCCAGGTGCTCGTATCGCTGGCGACCGTGCTGCCCTACTACCTCTTCGTCACGCGCCGCGTGCTGGGTCCCTGCCTGCCAAGCTTCCTTGCCTCGTTCACGGTACCGTTCGCGATGGCAGCCGCCATGGCCGTCGTCGTCGCGCTCCTCGCCGGGCTTCTCGCCGATGCCAACCACTATGTGGCGCTGGGCGTCGAGATCGGCACCGGCGTCATCGTCTATGCGGCGCTGGTGGTGACCTTCCGCCCGCGCCTGGCGCGCGAGATCGCCCTCTTCCTCCCCTTGGACGCGCTGGGCCGCATCGGCCGCCGCTACGCGACTGCGCCGCGGGCCTGACCCGCCCCGCCCGTTGCCAACTGGGCCTTGCGGTTGTCGCAAGCTTCCCTTATGCAAAGGCCCGCGACACGGGACTTGAGGGTTTTGCCCGGCCTCTGGCACCGAGGCCTGCTGTGATCCGCGGTTTGCCCAGGTAGCTCAGTTGGTAGAGCACGTGACTGAAAATCACGGTGTCGGTGGTTCGATTCCGCCCCTGGGCACCAATGGCACCTAATTGCCAATGAAATCAACGAGGGTAGCCACTTTCCTAGCTTAGGTTAGCCACTTTCGTTCCTATTCCGGTCCGGGATGAGAAGCGGCATGGCCGCCACTGCGATCTTTTTCTGTTCCGCTGCCTTCGTGTACCGCTGGGCCTCCTTGAGTGTTCGCCATCCGAAGATCGCCATCAACTGGTGAGGGGTGGCTCCGTTATGGGCGGCAATGACAGCGCCTGCTTTTCGCAGACCATGCGCCGTGCACAACGGCAGACCCGCTTCGTCACACCATTGACGCATTTTGCTACCGAAGCCCTTTGCACTGAATGGTTTACCTGTCTGCGTGACAAGAAAAGTCAGATCTCCGCACGGGCTCGCATCAATGATGCTCTGCAGGACAGGCAAGATGGGAAGCTCCAACCTCATCGGCTTGCGGTTCCGATTTTTTTGCTGCGTGAAGACTAACATGCCGTCGCGAACGTGCTGCCGACCAAACAGCACCACATCTGACTTCCGCTGTCCGGTGAAGAGGAAGAGTGCGAGTGCAGTCGAGCCTTCGTGCCAATTGGGTGATGCTGTTCGTACTTGACCACCTCGTCGGGTGTCCAACTATGAAAGCCGCCATCCGCTTTCTCTTTCGGGCGGCGCACGGATTTTGTTGGGTTGGAAGTCACCCCGCTTATCTTGCTCTCTGGCAGCATCGCCCAATCAAAAACGCGGCTGATCGCTTTCAGCCGTCCCCTCGCCGCTTCGGGCAAACCTCTTTTCCGGTCCCGGAGGACCGCAACGGCATGAGGCGTCATCGCCGGCAGTGGAGCGTCACCAAAGAATTGCGAAGATCCTGGATGCCATAGTTCTTGGCAGGTGGATTCGAGTATGAGGCGACGTACGTGCTGCGTCTGCGGATCAAGGTCCTGAAAGTCCATAGACGAGAAGTACTGCGCGCATAGCCAGCGCCACGTCCCCACTTTGGTCTTCATAGGACTCGGCGATGCTACGACCGATGAATCATTGAGCAGGTCATAAGCATGTTGAAAATCCGCCGTACCTGGCTCAAACGGAATCGCGATCTGCTTGCCATGACGTCGATAGTAGTAGCGAACCTTAGCGTGTCGGTCCTTATATCGGTGAACGTAGGGATAGGGTTTCATAGCTGCGGCGCCGACCATCCTTCGGGTGCATCGTCATGAGCCAGCCCTGCAAACGCTTCGTCAAGCCTCACGCGATCCCAGACCGCGCGAGAGTTGATGCGTGCTGGCTTTGGCATGCGGCCATCTTTCACCATCTCATCAAACAAGGACGGAGAAACCCCGATGTACGCAGCGGACTGCACGCGCGACAAACCGCGTGGTGGGAGGCTCAAGGGCAGAATGTCGCTTCGATCAGGCACGATACTAAACGGCCTTCTCCATGTCGTCATCTCCAACAAGAAAGGGCGACGCATGACGCGTCGCCCTCAACTCACTTCCGCACCGACAACATCGCGACCTTATCGCCCAGCTTGATGCCGTAGTACCGCGTCCCGAACTTCCTGATCCTGCCGCGCAGCTCCGGCATCTCGCGCACGCGATCGAACTCAGCAGCAAATCGTTCAAGGTCGAGCGCCTTCACATTGCTTGATTGGCACCAGCGCACATAGTCGGTCGTGCAGCTCCTCGCCAGCTGATCCCTCTTGGCGTTCGCTCGTCGGTGTTCCCCGATCGGCAACCCAGTCGAGCACACTGCCCTGCTCCGACGTGTCCGGCTCTGGCCGGACATGGCCGGCTGCGTCGAGCTTCGTCTCGCCGCGCTCAGCCGGAGCGCGACGCGTCGCGTCCGCGTAGGCGACAATCCCTGCTGGACCGAACGCCGATACCATCTCGATCAGAAATGCAAACACCAGCGGGAACCCAAAGCTCACATCGCGCACGCTAAGCTGGCCGCGAGAGAGCCAGGAAAAGAGCTCGGCAACGGGATCGGCAGGTAATGCGCCTCCACCGTCTCGAAGTGTGGCCACACGCGATCGCAGAGCTTCTTGCCGCGTTTCAAGCTCGCGCGCGCTCTTCGGCCGCCGCGCGCTCTTCGCGCAACGTCGCAAACTCCAAACAGGCCTCAGCAGTCAAGCGAACGTCTTTCTTGCAGCCGTCCGAGATCTTGCCGACCGTGCCGCGAATGCGATCATCAATCATCACCGGGCGTGCCAGGACGGCCGCAGCTGCCGCGTCGATCTGCACGACACTGCGCTGTGTCTTCAGTGCTTTGAGTTTCGCATCAATTTCGTCAAGTTCGTGGACCACATCGGTATAAGTTGCCGCGCGTGCTTCGCGGCCACCGATAAGCGCGGTGCGATCTTGCGCGTAAACGCCAATCGCACCGACAAGACCCCACAACAGACAGATCAGCCAAATCGGCGTCAAGGTCAGCGCAAAGCGCCTCTGCCGCCCTCGCCACAAGCGGTGATCACGATGAGACCGGCCACCTTCCACAGATCGGCCGCAACGTTTGCGTAGCCGAACACTTCCGCCTTTTCTGGTGTTTGCCCGAAGCCGTAGCCGAAAAGATAGTTCGCGCGCATCGAGACCGCGGTCATCCCGAGCGTCGCAACGCCGAGAACGACAATAACGGCCCACCGAATTGTTTGACTTCCTTGCACTATCATCTCTGCCTCCGTATCAACGTGCACCCAGTGTGCAGTGTACGGACAGAGGCGGCTTGCGTGAAAGCCGCCGGTGTTACGCACTACTCCTTCGTTGCTTTCAGCTCGACCCGGCCGTGCTCGCGCTGGTAGTGGGCGAGCATGCGCGAGAAGATCTCGTTGATCGACACGCGGGCACGCACGGCCATGAGCGTGATTTGTTCCTTCTCGTCCGGCGTGATGCGCAAATTCAATTGCGCTTTCCGATTGCTCTTCGGCCGGCCGACCTTGGGTGGCTCGAGGCTCCCGACGGTGTCCTCGGCCGTCGGCGCCTCTTCCAGACCGGCCTTTCCCCACACGTTCTTCAGCTGCTTGAGTGCGCCGCGCGTAGCCATCATCGTCGCTCCACTTTCTTCTTTCGTCGCACGTGAACCCGCGCTCTGATTGCCTTTGTCACTCTCACGAGCAGGTCTTCCATCAGCATGTCCGCCTGCTTGTTGAGCTTGGCGTGACTTTGTCTCAGTGATGGCTTGGCCGCGGTTCTGCGCCTCGCGGTAGGCGATCCTCTCCGCTATCGCCCCGTCGAGGACGTCGTAGCCCGCCGATTCGATGTAGGCGCGGGTGGCCTCTTCTTCGTCCTCGGAGAGAATTCGACAGATCGCCATCACGAGCCGATCCTTCGGCACACCGGCTCTGACGAGCTCGTGGAAGGTAAGGATGGCCGGGCGTAAATCGTCGGCGCTCGGTCCCGTTGGCTGGACGACGAGGTGCGAATGCTGAGCAATCCACACCGTGTCGCGCGTGGCACGCGCCGGTGTGTCGAGGATCAGGAGTTCGACGTCTGCGCTCGCGGCGATCGCCTCGGCGGCATTCTTGTAGGCGACAACCTCGTAAGGTGGGCCGGCCTCGTTGCGCTCGCGCACCTTCTCCCATGCGATCACGCTGGCTTGGTGCGGATCGAGGTCCGCCAGCCGCACTGTCATGACGCGGCCTGCTACCGCGAGCAGTGCGCGTGCCAGGGTCGACTTACCGACCCCACCCTTCTGCGAAATGAACGACACGACGATGGGCACGACCGCCTCCGAGCTGCAGCTTCAAATAGGCTTGTGCCTAGGGGCAGTCAAGATATAAGGCATTCAAATCTAAGGCAGTTTCTGGCGTCATGCTGCCTTGCTTCCAAATATTAATACCCTCTCGCCGTTGCCAGCTCGGCATCATGCGGCTCGAGCGGCCATTCTAGATGGCGTGTCTTGCCGCCTTGGCCGCATGCTGGCGCGCTCTCAGCTCCCGCGAAATGGGGATAACTCGGCGGTCGCCTGCTGGCGCCTTGCTACACTTGCAGCATGGAAGACGGTCATAGACCGACTATGTCGGACAAAGACGGACAGCTCTACACGCTCGATGTGCATCAAGTGCAAGCTCCTCTTCGATGCGGCTCAGCTCCCCCGGTCCGTTCGCTCGATTACGCGTTATTGCAAGAGCCAACGGCTCGACGCCACCATTGTGGACGGACCGACCGGGCCGGAATGGCGAATTTCCGAGCCCTCTGTTGTCCGCGCTATCGACGAACTCAAGCGCGCATTTTCGCTGTCGGACACGGCCGGACATGGCGAGCCACGGCCGGACATGGCCGAGTTGCAACCGAGCGACAAAAACAAGGTGTCAGAGTCGGACACCAGTCGGACATTGGCGGACAGTGACCGACAGGACAGGGAAGTGTCGGGCTATGTCAGCCAGCTCGAGAAGCGCATTGAAGAAAAAGACGACGTGATCACGCTTCTCAAAGGACAGCTCGTTGCCAAGGACGAACAGATCACGCGGCACAGTGAACGCGAACGCGAGACCAATTTGCTCATTCGTGGATTGCAAAACTTGGTGCTTCGCCTCCAGCCTGGCCGCACCCCAGATGCAGACGTTTTCGACGGCGATCCGCTCATGAAAGGGGATGGTGTTGATAACTCACAGCCAATGAACGAAGGAGTGGGCGTATAATGCGCCAATGGACCACATCGCCGGCAATCTGGCGAAGATCGAACGCAACATCGAGATTGTGGGCGCTGACCTCGTCAGCCTGCACGGCTTCACACAGGTCCCCAACTTCATCCTCACCAACAAGGACCTCAGCGTCGGCGCCAAACTCTACTACGCAATGCTCCTGAAGTACGCGCGCGAGAAGGATTACTGCTTTCCCGGCCAGCAAACCCTCGCCAACGATATGGGCTCATCTGAGCGCAGCGTCCGCAGTTATCAGAAGGAACTTGAAGACGTCGGATTCCTCGAGGTGACGCAGCGCGGTCTCGGCAAGACCAGTCTCTACAAGCTGGATCTCACCGTCTCAAGAAAGGGAAGAGTGAGGGGATAACGCATACCCTGCCTCCACTGACCGGCAATTTTTGCCGGTCTGGAGCGGCAACGGTTTCCGGTCTGAGCGGCAAAATTTGCCGCTCACTCTATATAAGAATATACAGTATTAATAATATACAAACAGTAATATGCAGAAGAAATTCATTTTTCAAATAAGATAGGGAGGCCGTTGACTTAATAGAATAATGTGGTTTAATGTCGCAAAAAAGATGTTGCACTAAACCGCTTCGCGGTAGGGAGAGGCGTTGGGTG